>JBCDCY010000006.1:0-227807 GCA_039180875.1 Pseudomonadota bacterium
GCTAACGCGCACTGTCTTAAATCCGCCTGGTGGCCTGGAATCCCGCCCAGCTAATTTTTGGGGTTCGACTATGAACGGCGCCCAGGCATCCAGCCCCGCATGGGCGTAGTGGGCCGCGACGTCGCGGGAGACCCAGCGGCCGGCCGCCCGGTCGTTTTGCTCGAGCAATGTTCCCTCGGGCTCCGTCACGCGCAGCAATCCCTCGATCCGTACCGGTTCTGCCGGCCGGCTCAGGTCGGCGTCTGGCAGGCCCTGGGGCACGAAGCCCCGGTTGATCCAGACCGGCCCGCGCTCCGTCGTGAGCGGCGTCATCAGCCAGTGGCCGGGGCCAAGCTCCGTCACCGCTTTCACCCGCTCGGCGAGGTCGTGGCGGAACGTGCCCTCCAACCCGACCCGGAGATAGCTGTGCGCCTCGGGCGTATATGCCTCCCAGGGCAGGGCGACCGGTGCGCCGAAGGCTCGCGCCTCCACCGCCTCGATCAACCCGAGCTTCCAGTCGAGGCGGCGCAGCTGCCAGTTGCCGAGGCCGATCAAGGTCACGAAGATCACGCCGGCCAGGACGAGCAGGGTGAGGTCGAGCCAGAGCGGCCTCCTCCCCCGATCGTCCCGGGTCATGGCAGGTTGCGCACCCGCTCGATCTGCTCGTGCGCCGGCATCATGTTTTCGTCGAGATGGAACATCACCCAGATCGACCCGGCGAGCACGATCACCAGGATCACCCCGGTGAAGACCAGCGACATCGCCTGCCAGCCTTGCTCCGCCTTCACGCTGACGTGGAGGAAATAGTAGACGTGCACCATGATCTGCACCGCCCCCATGACGAAGATCACGGTGAGGGCGAGGGGCACGCTGTCGGTCGGCTTGCCGAGCACGATCCAGAAGGGGATCACCGTCAGCACCACCGAAAGGCCAAAGCCGATCAAATAGGAGCGGTAGGAGCCGTGGGCCGCGTGGGCGTGATCGCTCATATCAGCACTCCCGCGAGATAGACGAACGAGAACACCCCGATCCAGATCAGATCGAGGAAATGCCAGAAAAGGCTGAGGCACATGATGCGTCGCCGGTTCTCCGCCGTCAGCCCGTGCAGACGCAGCTGGGCGAGCAGCACCGTCAGCCAGATGCAACCCGACAGCACGTGCAGACCGTGGGTGCCCACCAGCAGATAGAAGGAGGAGAGAAAGGCGCTGGCCATCGGTGTCGCGCCGAGATGCCAGAGATGGCTGAACTCCATCAGCTCGAGCCCGAGGAAGGCGAGGCCGAACAGCCCGGTGACGACCAGCCAGAAGATCAAGCCGCGCAGGTTGTCGGCCTGCATCGAGATCATCGCGAAGCCGTAGGTGATCGAGCTGAAGAGCAGCATGAAGGTCGCCACTAGGATCATCTCGATCTCGAAAAGATCCACCGGGGCAGGGCCCGCGGCGTAGTTCTGGCCGAGCACGGCATGGACGGCGAACAGGATGCCGAAGAGCAGGCAGTCGCTCATCAAGTAGAGCCAGAAGCCCAGCATCGTGCCCGTCTCGTGGGCATGATCGCCCTCGCCGTCATGGGCCTCTTCGATCACATGGAACTCGAAGGGGCCGTCGGGCGCGGGCTTCGGCGCCTCGAAGTCTGGGGTGTAGGCGGCGTCAGCGGGTGGGGTCGTCATCACTCGGCCGGTTGCGCGCGGGCCTCGGTCCGCGCTGCCTCGATGGCGCGCACATCCTCGGCCGGCACGTAGTAATCGCGGTCGTAGTTGAAGGTGTGCCCGATCCCGTAGGCCAGCGCGCCGACGAAGCTGAGGGCGGCAAGCCACCAGACATGCCAGATCAAGGCAAAGCCCATCACCGTCATGATGGCCGACAGGATGACGCCCGTGGCGGTGTAGTGCGGCATGTGGATCGGTCGGAAGCCTTCCATCGGTCGACGATAGCCGTGGCGCTTCATGTGGGTCCAGGCGTCGATCTCATAAACCCGCGGAGTGAAAGCGAAGTTGTAGTAGGGCGGCGGGGAGGAGGTCGACCACTCCAATGTCCGACCGTCCCAGGGATCGCCGGTCTCGTCGCGCAGGGCCTCGCGCCGGCGGATCGAGACGAAGAGCTGCACGAAGAAGGCGCCGATGCCTACGGCGATGCACAGCGCGCCGGCGGCCGCGACCAGGAAGTAGCCGCCGTAGATCGTCTCCTCGAACTGGCTGAGGCGCCGGGTGACGCCCATCAGCCCGAGCACGTAGAGCGGCATGAAGGCGAGGTAGAAGCCGATCAGCCAGAACCAGAAGCTGACCTTGCCCCAGAAGGGATCCAGGCGATAGCCGAAGGCCTTCGGATACCAGTAATTGATGCCCGCGAAGATGCCGAAGACCACGCCGCCGATGATGACGTTGTGGAAATGCGCCACCAGGAAGAGGGAGTTGTGCAGCACGTAATCCGCTGGCGGCACGGCCAGCAGCACGCCCGTCATGCCGCCGATCACGAAGGTGAGCATGAAGCCGATGACCCAGAGCATCGGCACCTCATACTGGATCCGGCCCTTGTACATGGTGAAGAGCCAGTTGAAGAGCTTCGCGCCGGTCGGGATCGAGATGATCATGGTGGTGATCCCGAAGAACGAGTTCACGTCCGCGCCCGCGCCCATGGTGAAGAAGTGGTGCAGCCAGACGATGTAGGAAAGCACCATGATCACGCAGGTCGCGTAGACCATCGAGGTGTAGCCGAACAGCCGCTTGCCGGTGAAGGTCGGCACCACCTCCGAGAAGATACCGAAGATCGGCAGGGTGAGGATGTAGACCTCCGGATGGCCCCAGATCCAGATGAGGTTCACGTACATCATCGGATTGCCGCCGAGCTCGTTCGTGAAGAAATGCGTGCCGAGATAGCGGTCGGCCGTCAGCAGCGCGAGGGTGGCGGTCAGCACCGGGAAGGTGGCGACGATCAGCACGTTGGTGCAGAGCGTCGTCCAGCAGAAGATCGGCATCTTCATCCAGGTCATGCCCGGGGCGCGCATCTTCACCAATGTGACGATCAGGTTGATGCCTGAGAGCGTCGTGCCGATGCCGGCGATGTTGAGGGACCAAAGGTAGTAGTCCATGCCGACGCCCGGACTGAACGTGAGCCCCGAGAGCGGTGGATAGGCGAGCCAGCCGACCTTCGCGAACTCTCCGACGAAGAGCGACGCCATGATCAGCACGGCGCCCGAGACCGTCAGCCAGAAGCTGAAGTTGTTCAGGAAGGGAAAGGCGACGTCGCGCGCGCCGATCTGCAGCGGCATCACGTAGTTCATGAAGCCGGTGATGAACGGCATCGCCACGAAGAAGATCATGATCACGCCGTGGGCCGTGAAGATCTGGTCGTAGTGGTGCGCGTCGAGGTAGCTGCCATAGCCCATCGAGGCGAGGGCCTGCTGCGTCCGCATCAGCAGCGCATCGGCAAAGCCCCGCACGAACATCACCAGGGCCAGGATCATGTACATGATCCCAATTTTCTTGTGGTCGATCGAGGTGATCCACTCGCGCCAGAGATATCCCCAGAGCCGGTAGTAGGTAAGTGCCGCGAACAGGCCGATGCCCAGGATCACCGTGCCGATGAAGGTCACCAGGATCGTCGGATCGTAGAACGGGAAGACGTCCCAGGTGAGCTTGCCGAAGATCGGATGGGCCTCGGGGGCGCCGGCGGTGCCGTGGAGGGAGTTCGGTGACGCCATGCTCGCTCAGTTCGCTTGCGGGGAGGGGGGGTCCTGGCTGCCGGTCGGCGCGTCGGGAAGGAGAGAGATCGCCGCGAGGATGTCATCCGAGCGCCCCTGAAGCGACGGCCGAAGCACGGCGAACAATGCCCGCGGATCGTCGGCCGTGCAAAGCCCCCGGTAAAGCTCGCGGTTGTAGAGCCCAGCAATGCCGCCGCCGCCCAGGGCGTCGACCATCATCATGTCGTTCAGGCAGAGATCATCCTCACCCACACACAGATTGAGGATGCGATCCCAGAGCCCGTCCTCGATCCCATCGTAGTAGGTGACCGGGTGGTCGATGCTGGCCTCTTCGAGCGCCACATAGGCCGCCCGGTCCATGATCGGCGCATCGCCCCGCACGCGCTCCACCCAGCCGTCGAACCCGGCCTCGTCGAAGGCGTGGAACTTGAACCGCATCTGGGAGAAGCCCGCGCCGCTGTAGTTGGCGGAGAAGCCGTCATAGACCCCGGGCACGTTCATCACCGCATTGAGCTCCGTCTGCATCCCCGCCATGGCGTAGATCTGGCCGGCCAACGCCGGGACGTAGAAGGAGTTCATCACGGTGGCGGAGGTGAGCTGGAACTCGATCGGGCGATCGACGATCGCCGCCGCCTCGTTCACCGTGGCGATGCCGTGCTCCGGGTAAATGAAGAGCCACTTCCAGTCGAGCGACACCACCCGCACCACCATGGGCTCGACGGCAGGATCGACCGGCGTCTCGGCCGATATCCGGCGGAGCGGGTCGTAGGGGTTGAGGCGGTGCGTCGCCACCCAGGTAAGACCCGCAAGGCAGATGATGATGGCGAGCGGCACGGACCAGACCACGATCTCCAGACTGATCGAGTGGTCCCAGTCGGGCTCGTACCGCGCCCGCTTGTTCGACGCCCGATAGCGCACCGCAAAGAACACCGTCAGCGCCATCACCGGCAAGATGACGATCAGCATCAGCACGGTGGCGTAGACGATCAGCTGACCCTGCTGCACCGCCACGTCGCCAGCCGGGCGCAGGACGATCAGCTCGCAGCCGGAGACCAGGCCGGCCAGGATGGAGAGTATCAAGATCCGCGCGCCACGCATCGCTGGACCCCGCGAATAGGCCTCGGTCGAGTCGCCGAGGCGGCTTTGGCTGGCTCGACTATAACACCGATTTGCAGCACTCTGTGTACGCTTGAAAGGCCGCGTGATACAGGATGCCGCAGCCAAGGGTGCGACGCGACGTGCCAACCTCGCGGCACTCCTTGCGCGAAGACAAGACAGACCTGACCCCCGAAGGAGCCCGTGACTGAACCCGTGACCGACGCCCAAGCTGTCCCGACCCAGACCGCGACCATCGACGAGGTCATCACCACCGTCATCATGGCGCGGGTCACCGATTTCTTCGGCTTCTTCGTCTACGCCATCGCCTCGGCCCTGGTCTTTCCGCGCCTGTTCTTCCCGACCTTCGATCCGGTCACGGGAACGCTGCTCTCGTTCGCGGTGTTTTCGCTGGCGTTTCTGGCCCGGCCATTCGGCAGTGCCTTCGGTGGCGTGATCCAGCGCCGGATCAGTCAGCCGGTGCGCATCACCGTCGCGCTGATGATCTTCGGCAGCTCGACCGTGGCGATCGGCCTGTTGCCGAGCTACGGCTCCATCGGCTGGGTCGCGCCCGCTCTGCTCGCCGCGCTGAGGGTGGCCCAGGGGATCGGGCTCGGCGGCGCCTGGGACGGCATCACGCTGCAATTGCAGAACGCCGCGCCGGACGGGCGCAAGGGCCTCTACGGTATGGTGCCGCAGCTTGGCGGGCCGATCGGCTTCTGTGTCGCGGCCTCGCTGTTCTACGTGCTGACCGACTTCCTGACGGAGGAGGAATTCTTCACCTACGGCTGGCGCTTTGCCTTCTTCGGGGTGCTGGCGGTGAACGTGGTCTCGCTCTTTGCCAGGCTGCGCCTTCTCACCACCGATTTCGGTGCGGAGAAAGTGGAGGTGCAACACGCCCCCCTCGGCGCGCTTTTGCGCGATCAGTGGCGGCCGATCCTGATCTCCACCTTCATGCCATTGGCGAGCTATGCGCTCTTCCACATGGTCACGGTCTTCCCGCTGGCCTTCGCGCTGCTCTATTCCAACGACGGCATCGCCGGGATCCTGCTGCTGCAACTGGCCGGCGGGGTGCTCGCGGTCTTCGCCGTGATCGCCTCCGGCGTGCTGTCGGACCGCTACGGCCGGCCGCGCACGCTCGGCCTCTGCACCCTGATCGTGCCGCTCCTCTGCCTCACCATCCCGACGCTGAACTCCCAGCCGTGGATCTACATCCTGTTCGGTTTCGTGCTGCTCGGCCTCGCCCACGGTCAGTCGAGCGCTATCGCGCCCACCCGGTTCTTGCCGGAATATCGCTATGCCGGCGTCTCTCTCTCCACCAACCTGTCCTGGATCTTCGGCGCAGCCTTCGCGCCTTTGGTCGGGCTTGCCCTGACCGCGGGTTTCGGCCTCGGCGCCTCGGCGCTCTATCTGCTGTCGGGCGCGGTGGTGACGGCACTCGTGCTCTACGCGCGCTACGGGCGCGAAGCCTTCCGCATCAGCCGCCGCGCAGCGGAATGAAGCCAAGCGCCAGCAGGCAGGCGGCGGCGACCGAGCCGAACAGCCAGGCCTGCCAGGCCGGGCCCTGCTGCTTCCAGACCCGGCGGTAGCGATAGCCGGCGATCACCGCCAGAACGAACAGGGCGGTGGCGGAAACCGGCGTGAGGGTGAGGCCGCCTACAATCAGGGGTGGTTTCCCAGTTGGTGATTCGTCGTCTAGGCTCACTCTCACAAGGATGGTCTGACACTCAAGCAGGGAGCGCACGCCGATGCCGAGCTCATACCAGCCGCCGATGCGCGGAGACACGGCGGACAAGCGGACCTTCAGCCAGTCGAAGACAACCAACCTCTCGACCGAGACCGCGACCGTGCAGAAACTGCTCGACGGCAAAGGCGACGCCGTCTTCGCCATCGAGCCAGAGGAGACATTGGGCCGCGCCGTCGAGATCCTGCGCGACCGCCGGATCGGCGCCCTCGTGGTCACGGACGCTGCCGGCACCCTTCTCGGCATCCTGTCGGAGCGCGATATCGTGCGCAAACTCGCCGACACCCCCGGCCGCACGCTGCCAAAGCGCGTCGAAGAGGTGATGACCAGCGAGGTCGAGGTCTGCGCCCCGGAGGAGCCGCTGGTCTCCGTCCTCCGACGCATGACCAACGGTCGGTTTCGCCACATGCCGGTGATGGTCGACGGCAAGCTCGCCGGCATGGTGACGATCGGCGATGTGGTGAACTATCGCCTGAAAGAGCTGGAGCACGAGGCGCTACAGCTCAAACAGATGATCGTCGGCTAACCCCGGGATTCCTACGTCGCCCGCTTTCGCAGTGGCCTAAATATCCCCGCCGGAGGCATTGAGCCTCTCGGCAGCCGTCAGATCCCCGTCTGGGTGCGGAGTGTGAAGCCCTTCGCCCGCAACGTCGCCACGATGTCCTCGACATGGTGCTTGTCCCGGGCTTCGATCGTCACCTCCAGTTCCGCCTGCTTGAGCGCCACGGTCTGCATCATGCGCTGATGGATCACCTCGATGACGTTCGCGCCCTTCTCCCCGATGATGCGCGAGATGTCGGAGAGCTGGCCGGGCGTGTCGTCGATCTCGAAGATCAGGCGGGTGATGCGGCCGTCGCGCACCAGACCGCGCAGGATCAAGGTGGAGAGCAGGCGCGAGTCGATGTTGCCGCCGCAGACCACCAGGCCCACTTTCTTGCCGCGGAGCGCACCGAGATTGCGCTTGATGACGGCGAGCCCGGCACCCGGCGCCCCCTCCGCCACCAGCTTTTCGTAGGAGAGCAGATCGAAGACCGCCTCCTCAATCTCGGCCTCAGAGGCGCTGTCGACCCGGTCGACATGCCGGGCAATGACCTCGAGGTTCGTCGCCGACGGCTCCCGCACGGCGATGCCCTCGGCCAGGGTCGAGCCACCGAAATTCGTTTCCGTGCCGTCGAAGCGCGCCTTTACCGCGTCGAACAGGGTGGCCTGGGCGCCGATCACCTCGATCCCCGGCTTGGCGTCCTTGGCCGCGACCGCCATGCCGGCGATCAGACCGCCGCCCCCCACCGGCACGACCATGACGTCGAGGTCCGGCGCCTGCTCCAGCATCTCGAGCGCCACGGTGCCCTGACCGGCCGCCACCACCGGGTCGTCGAAAGGGTGGATGAGGGTCAGGTTGCGCTCCGCGGCCATATCGAGGGTGAACTGCACGCTCGCGTCAAAGGCATGGCCGTGGATCACCACCTCCGCCCCGAAGTCGGAGGTGCGCTTGATCTTGTTGAAGGGCGTCCCCTCGGGCATCACGATGGTCGACGGGATGCCGAGCCGCGTCGCGTGATAAGCCACGCCCTGGGCGTGATTTCCGGCACTGCAGGCGATGACGCCAGAGGCACGCTCGGCCTCCGACAGCGTCAGCAGCTTGGCCAAAGCCCCCCGCGCCTTGAACGAGTTGGTGTGCTGCAGGTTCTCGAGCTTGAGGTAGAGCTCGATCCCCAGATGCAGCGACAGCCGGGTCGCACTGACCGTCGGCGTCATGATCGTGGCGGACCGGATCGCCGCATGCGTCGATCGGATGGTCTCAGCGGTCAAAGCCATGCGCCAGCTCCTGCTTGGGGTCGTTCAGCCGTGATCGCCGGCTTTAGCGCGCCCGCGCGGCATTATCACGTCAAATGAGGGCTGCCGGACGGTGCAGTTCGGTTGCCATGGTTTTTTGTGGACAACCGGCTATGCCGGTGGCTGACCTGACGCACAGCGCAGATCGGGGAGACGCGGGATGGCGGAGTGGGACGTGATCGTGGTCGGCGGTGGCAACGCGGCCTTCTCTGCCGCCCTCGCGGCGCGGGAGCGGGAGGCAAGGGTCCTGGTCCTCGAACGCGCGCCGGAGGCGGAGAACGGCGGCAATTCCCGCTTCACCGCTGGCGCCATCCGGTTCGCCTATGAAGGTGTGGAGGACATCCGCGCGCTTTGCCCGGATCTCTCGAAAGATCAGATCGCCATCACCGATTTCGGCACCTATGACGAGAACCAGTTCTACGACGACATGTTCCGCGTCACGCGCTACCGCACCGATCCCGCGCTCTGCGAGCGATTGGTCGGCCAATCGGCGGCGACCATGCGGTGGCTGGCGGGGAAGGGCATCCGCTTCCTGCCGATCTACGGGCGCCAGGCCTTCAAGGTGGACGGCCGTTTCACCTTCTGGGGCGGCCTGACGCTGGAGGCCTGGGGCGGCGGCCCGGGCCTCGTCGATGCCGAGACGCAGATCGCCCGCGACCAGGGGATCGAGATCCGCTACGGCGCGCGGGTGGTGAACCTGCTCTACGACGGGGTCGCGGTCACCGGCGTACGGCTCCGCCATGAGGGGGCCTTGCACGACGTGACAGCGCGCTCGGTCGTGCTCGCGTCCGGTGGGTTCGAGGCCAACGCCGCCTGGCGCACCCGCTATCTCGGCCCGGGGTGGGAGCTGGCGAAGACCCGCGGCTCCCGCTTCAACACCGGGGACGGCATTCAGATGGCCCTCGACGTCGGCGCCTCGCCCTTCGGCAATTGGTCGGGCTGCCATGCCGTGGGCTGGGACTACAACGCGCCGGAGTTTGGCGATCTGGACGTGGGCGACGGCTTTCAGAAGCACTCCTATCCCTGGGGCATCATGGTGAACGCCCACGGCCGCCGTTTCGTGGACGAGGGCGCGGACTTCCGGAACTACACCTACGCCAAGTACGGCCGGGTGATCCTGGAGCAGCCCGACGGCATGGCCTGGCAGATCTTCGACCAAAAGGTCATCCCGCTGCTGCGCGACGAATACCGCATCAAGCGGGTGACCAAGGTGAGCGCCCCGACGCTTGAGGCGCTGGCCGACAAGCTCGACGGCGTCGACAAGGCGGGCTTCCTGGCCGAGATCGCCCGCTACAATGATGCCGTCCGCACCGACATCGCCTTCGATCCCAACGTGAAGGACGGGCGCTGCACGGAGGGGCTCGACGTGGCGAAATCGAACTGGGCCAACCGGATCGACGAGGGGCCGTTCGAGGCCTACCAGGTCGGCTGCGGCATCACCTTCACCTTCGGCGGCCTCAGGATCGCGCCCGAAAGCGCGGCCGTCCTCGACACCGACCTCGCGCCGATCCCGGGGCTTTTTGCGGCGGGAGAGCTGGTGGGCGGCGTCTTCTATTTCAACTACCCGGGCGGCACGGGGCTCTTGAACGGTGCGGTCTTCGGACGCCTCGCCGGGGGCTCCGCCGCTGACGCCGCCAACCAGCGGTTGGTTGTTTCAGGCTAGCGCCGACGACAAAAGTCGGAAAATACTGGGACAAAACACCAGGGAGGATCTGAAAATGACCATACGTGTCAACGCGCTCGCTATGGGCGCCTTCTTCGCCCTTGCCGCGCCGACCACGGCCTTGGCGGTCGAGTGCATCGCGCCGGCCAATCCGGGCGGCGGCTGGGACTTCACCTGCCGCCAGATCGGCAAGATCATGTACGACATCGGCGCGGTCGACGCGCCGATCCAGGTGACCAACATGGCGGGTGCGGGCGGTGGCCTCGCCTACAACCACGTGGTGAACGAGCGCGGCGATGACGCCGACCTGATCGTCGCCGCCTCCTCCGCCACCACCACGCGGCTTGCCCAGAACGCCTATGCCGGCCGGACGGCGAACGAGGTCCGCTTCGTGGGCGCGATCGGCGCCGACCCGGGTGTCATCGTGGTGGCGGCCGACAGCCCGTTCCAGTCCCTCGGCGATCTGGTGGAGGCAGCGGTGGCCGATCCCGGCTCCGTCGCCTTTGCCGGAGGCTCCGCCGTCGGCGGCTTCGACCATATGAAGCCGCTCATGGTCCTGCAGCAGGGCGGGCTCGAGGACATCACCGAGATCAAGTATATCGGCGTCGACGGCGGCGCAGATGCCATCACCCAGACCGTCGGCGGCTTCACCCAGGCGATGTCGGGCGACATGTCGGAGGTCGTCGGCTTCCTGAGAAGCGGAGATATCCGCGTCCTCGCCGTGCTGACGGAGGAACGGGTACCGGGGTTCGAGGACATCCCGACCGCCACCGAGCAGGGCTACGAGGTCGTCGCCGTCAATTGGCGCGGCCTTTACGTGCCGAAGGACATCTCGGATGAGCGCTTCGCCGAGTGGGCCGAGAAGCTGCAGATGGTGGCCGACAGCGCCGAGTGGCAGCAGGCGATGGCGGATAACGGCCTCGCCCCCTTCACCAAAGTGGGCGACGATTTCCAGTCCTACGTCAATGACTTGGTGGCGGAGATTAATCAGATGTCGAAGGACATCGGAGTGATCCAGTAGTGGCCAGCGACCGGATCTTCGGTCTGGTCGCGCTTCTGGTGGCGCTGGGATACGGCCTCAGCGCCACGCAGATCCAGACGAGCTTTCTGTCCGATCCGGTGGGACCGAAGGCGTTCCCGCTGCTGATCGCAGGGGTCGCCGGGCTCTGCGCCCTGGTGATGGTCCTGCGGCCGGACGGCGATCCGGCCTGGCCGGGGCTGCGGACCTGGGGCGCGCTGGCGGTTGCGGTGGTGGTGCTGATCGCCTACGCCTATGCCCTGCGGCCGCTAGGCTTTCTGATCCCGACGGCGCTGGCGACGGCCTGTCTCAGCTATCAGATCTCCGGCCGGATCGGGCCGGCGGTGCTGGCTGGGCTCGGCCTGTCGATCGGCCTTTTCCTGCTGTTCCGATACGCGCTTGGCCTGGGGCTCGTGGCCTTTCCCGAAGCGCTGAGCGGTTAGGGCAGGGCGGTGGAGCTTCTGGCCAACCTTGCGCTCGGCTTTTCCATCGCGCTGTCGCCCTACACATTGATGCTGGCGGTCGCGGGCTGCTTCCTTGGCACGATCATTGGGGCCTTGCCGGGGCTCGGCCCCTCGAACGGCGTGGCGATCCTGATCCCGCTCGCCTTCACCCTAGGGCTCGACGCGACCTCGGCGCTCGTGCTGATGACCAGCGTCTACTACGGCGCAATGTATGGCGGGCGGATCTCGTCGATCCTGCTCAACATCCCGGGCGATGAGCCGGCGCTGATGACGACGCTCGACGGCTACCCGATGGCGAAGGCCGGGCGGGCAGGGGATGCCCTGGTGCTCTCTGGCATCGCCTCCTTCGTCGGCGCGTTCCTCGCCACCATCGGCCTGATGCTGCTGGCGCCGCTGCTGGCCCGCGTCGCCTTCTACTTCGGGCCGGCGGAGTACTTTGCCCTCTACCTCCTCGCCTTCTGCACACTCGGTGGGATGGCGTCGAAGAACCAGGCGAAGGCGGCGTTCGCCTCCTGCGTCGGGCTCGGCATCGCGATGATCGGGGTCGACAACTCCTCCGGCCTGCCGCGGCTGACCGGGGGCAATCTGCACTTGGCCGACGGAATCGACTTCCTGGTGGCGATCGTCGGATTGTTCGCCATTGCCGAGGTGTTCTTCTTCATCGAGAGCCACGGCAAGAACACCTCGATCGGCGTGAAGCTCGAGCGGGTGCGCATCCCCTGGCGCGACATCGTCGCCACCCGCTGGACGATGCTGCGCACCTCTCTCGTCGGCTTCGTCGCGGGGGTCTTGCCGGGGGCAGGGGCCTCCCTCGGCTCGTTCCTCGCTTACATGTCGGAGAAGTCGCTGGCAGGAGAGAAGGGCGGCTTCGGCACCGGCGTCGCCCGGGGCGTCGTGGCGCCGGAGAC
Organism: Pseudomonadota bacterium; assembly: GCA_039180875.1. Lineage (GTDB taxonomy): Bacteria > Pseudomonadota > Alphaproteobacteria > Rhodobacterales > Rhodobacteraceae > JBCDCY01. Next base: position 12,401 of record JBCDCY010000006.1, read on the forward strand.
CGGCAATAACGCCGCCGCCGGCGGGGCGCTCGTGCCGATGCTCACCCTCGGCGTTCCGGGATCGGGCACGACCGCGGTGCTGCTGGCGCTTCTGATGACCCTCAACATCACCCCTGGCCCCACGCTTTTCACCGACCGGCCGGAGGTCGTCTGGGGCCTCATCGCCTCCCTCCTCATCGCCAATGTCGTCCTGCTCCTGATGAACGTCCCGATGGTGAAGGTGTTCGTAAAAGTGCTGTCCGTGCCGCCCTGGGTGCTGCTGCCGGGGGTCACGATGATCTCGTTCGTCGGGATCTACTCGCTCTCGGGCAGCTACTTCGATTTGCTTCTGATGGTGGCGTTCGGCGTCCTCGGCTACGTCTTTCGCAAGCTCGACATCCCAACAGTGCCGGTGATCCTCGGCATCCTGCTGGGCGGGCATATGGAGAATGCGCTGCGTCGCGCGATGGTGCTGTCCGACGGCGATATCGGCTATCTCTTCTCCACGCCGATCTCCATCGGGCTCTGGATCTGCGCCATCGCGGGGTTCGTGGCGCCGATGTTCCTGCGCGGGCTCCTGAAGCGGCCCCAGGCGGTGACGGACTGAGATGGTCCGGGTGCTCGTCCCCTCGGGCGCGCTCGGCCTCAACTACGACAAGACTGCCCTCGCACGGGGGATCGCGGCGCGGCCAGACATCATCGCGATCGACGGAGGCTCCACCGACTCTGGGCCCGCCTATCTGGGGCAGGGCGTCTCGAAATACGCCCGCGCCTCGACCAAGACGGAATGGCGGGGGCTGATGGAGGCGCGAGCCGAGGCGGATGTGCCTCTGGTGATCGGCACGGCGGGGACCTGCGGCACCGACAGCACCGTGGATTGGATGCTGGAGATCACCGAGGAGATCGCGGCGGAGATGGGCACGCACCCGACCATCGCCGTCCTCCGCTCCTCCCAGGACCCCGCGGCAATGGCAGAGGCGTTCGCGGCGGGGCGCATCACACCGCTCAGCTACGCGCCCGAGGTCGACGCGGCGGGGATCGCTGCCTGCCGCAACATCGTGGCGCTGGCGGGGGCGGAGCAGGTGGCCAAGGCGCTTGAGACCGGGGCCGACATCGTGATCTGCGGGCGCACCACGGATGCCGGGATCATCGCCGCCTTGCCGTTGGTGCGCGGGTGCGCCCCGGGGGCCGCCTGGCACGGCGGCAAGATCGGGGAGTGTGGGGCGCTCTGCGCCAGCAATCCCCAATCCGGGGTGATCCTGGTCGATGTGGATGAGGAGGGGTTCACCATCACCCCCCTTGCCGACGGCGCCCACGCCACGCCCCGGACCGTCTCCGCCCACATGCTCTACGAGAACAACGACCCCTTCATCCTTCACGAGCCTGGCGGCCATTTAGACGTGACCGGGGCGGTCTACACCGCCCTCGACGATCGCCAGGTCCGGGTCACTGGATCGCGCTGGGTGCCGGCGGAGCGCTACACCGTGAAGCTCGAGGGCGCCCGCCTCGCCGGCTACCAGACTGTCCTGATCGCGCTCCTCCGCGATCCGCACTACGTCGCGCAGGCCCGGGCTTGGGCGGATGAAATCGAGGGGCTTTGCACCGAGAAGGCCGCGGCGCGTCTCGGTCTCGCCCCTGGGGAGTTCACGGTGGAGCTCCGCCTCATGGGCCAGGACGCGAGCTTCGGCCCGCTGGAGCGCCAGGCTTCGTCGGCCGGCGAGATCGGCGTCCTCGGCATCGTCACCGCGGGGACCCAGGCCCTGGCGGAGGAGATCGGGCGGATCCTCAACCCCTACCTCCTGCACCATCCCCTGACGCGGGAGGAGGAGCAGCCGACCTTCGCTTTCCCGTTCTCCCCGGCCGAGATCAACCGCGGGCCGGTCTTCGAGTTCTGCCTGAACCACGTCCTGCACCTCGACGACCCGATGGACGCCTTCCGGCTGGAGGTCATTGCCGGTGGATAGGCTCGGAACGGTCGCCGAGAAGATCCGGAGCAAGAACGCTGGGCCGTTCTGCCTGACCATCGACATCTTCTGCGGCAGTGCGGAGGCCTATGCCCGCGTCGTCCGCGGCCTCGCCACGGCCCAAGTGGCAGTGGCCTTAGGGACCAACGGCGAGGCCCTGCGCCGCTTCGATATGCCCGATTTGCAGGTGGTGAAGTTCAGCCTGCCGCGGCCTGAGGTGCAGGGCAGCATCCGCGACCGGGACATGCACGGCGCCTCTTGGGCCGCGCTGCTCGCGGAGCTCGAGATCTAAGCAGCGCTTCTCAGCAGGAGGGCCGTGAGCTCCTCCGGCATCTCCAGCATGGCGTCGTGCAGACAGGGCAGGCGGTGCACCTGCCACCCCGGATCGTCGACGTAGCGTTCGTAGAACTGCCAGAACGGGGAGGGGTTGTGCGCCTCGCAAAGGATGAAGGAGCGCGACGCGACCTCCCGCTCCCGCCCCGACAGCGCCACGCCCTTGCCGAAGCAGGCGGCGGGGTGGGGCGTGCACATCCGGCGGAGCCAGGCGATGCGCTCGGGCGAGGCCGCCCAGCGCTCGAACCCATTGGGAGTGATGGTGCCGTCGGGCTGGATCGCCGCCGCGATCTCTGCCGCGCGGCCGGGCGGGGCCATATCGCTCGCCGCCTGGCCGCTCTCCGTCGGGACGAAGGCGTCGAGGTAGACCAGCGCCCGGATCCGCTCCGCCAGGGCGGAGGCCGTGCCGGTGATGATCATGCCGCCATAGGAATGGCCGACGAGCACGATGTCGCTCAGGTCGTTCCAGCGGATCAGGTTGACGATGTCGGCCACGTGGGTCTCAGGGCTTTCGACCGCATGCAACAGATGCTGCCGCTCGCCGAGGCCGGTGAGGGTGGGGGCGAAGACCTGGTGGCCCGCCGCCTTCAGCCGCTCCGCCACCGGCCGCCAGCACCAGCCGCCGTGCCAACCGCCATGCACCAGAACGAAGATCATGCGGGGCCGAGCCGGCGCCGCTCGCGCATGCGCCAAAGGTCGAAGAGGATGACGGCCCCGACCGCGGCCGCCGCCCCAACCCAGACCAGGGGATCGGGAGACAAGATCAGCGCCCCGATGGCCGTCCGCAAGGTGCGCGACGGCAGGCTCAGCACCTCTCCGGCCCAGCCCACCATGGCCGTGGTCAGCAGCCAGACCGAGAGGCCGAGAACCAGAAACGCCTCGGCAAAGGCAAGCGGCTGGAAGTCGACCTGACCGACCAGAAGCTGGGGATGGAAGAAGAAGGCATAGGGAATGATGAAGGCGACAGAGCAAAGCCGCACCGCCGCGAGCCCGGTCTGGAACGGATGGGATCCCGCGATCGGCGCCGCCGCATAGGCCGCCAGGGCCACGGGCGGCGTCACCGGCGACAGCACCCCGAAGTAGAGCACGAAGAGATGGACGGCGAGGACCGGCGTGCTGTCGCCGCTCAACTGCGTCAGGAAGATCCCCATCACCGTGATGATCGTGGCGTAGGCGGGCAGGGTCGGCATCCCCATCGACAGCACGAGCGAAGCGATCATCGTCAGGATCAGCGCGAGCAGGATGTTGTTCTCCACCAGCAGCGCAAGGTCAGTGCCGATCTTCGGCCCGAGCCCCGTGCCCTGCACCACGCCGATGAAGATGCCGAGCCCCGCGACGATGGCGATCAGCTTGGCGACTGCGACGCTGCCCTGTACCAGCTTCTCGATCAGGCGCTGCGGGTTCTGGCGAAACTCAGCGTTCAACAGACCGAAGGCGATGGTGGCGGCGATGGCCCAGAACCCGGCGCGGTTCACCGAATAGCCCGCCGCCAGGCAATAGATGATGGCGCAGAGCGGGGCGAAGAAGGCGAGCGACTTGATCCAGTCGGCGCGGGCAAGGGTGGCGGATGCCTCCTCCACGCTCACCCGGATCTCGGCCTTGCGGGCCTGGAGCTCCACCGCCGTGAAGAGGCTGCCGAAGTAGAAGAGCGCCGGCAGCAGCACCGCGATGGCGACCTGGCTATAGGGCACCTGGGCCTGCTCGGCCAGGTAGAACGCCGCCGCGCCCATGACCGGCGGGGTGATCTGGCCGCCGGTCGAGGCTGCCGCCTCGATCCCACCGGCGAAGCGGGGGGAGAAGCCGCGGGATTTGATCAGCGGGATGGTGAACGTGCCGGTCCCCACCACGTTCGCCGCGGCGGAGCCCGAGAAGGTGCCAAACATCGCCGACGAGACAATCGCGGCATGCGCCGGTCCGCCCCGCAAGCGCCTTGTCGCCGCCAGGGCGATCTTCAGGATCGCCTCCGCCGCACCGGTCGCCTGGATGACCACGCCGAACAGGATGAAGATCACCACGTTCTGGATCATGATCGAGAGGGCAAAGCCCATGGCGCCGCTGGTCTCCAGCCAGAAGTTCATCGCCAGGACGTCCCAGGTCTTCACCCCGGTCTGGTAGAACAGCCAGTCCGGCGCGCCGTACTTCATGTAGACGACCGCGAGCACGATCAGGGCGAACATCACCCAACCGGCAAGGCGGCGGACGAGCTCTGCCACCACCACGACGCCGCACATGGCCGCGACCACGTCGATCGGTTCGGGGATGAAGAGGAAGTCGGCGCCCAGGCTCAGCTTCCGCGCCAGAATCCAGATGGCGAAGGCGAGGAGGACGATCAGGGCGGCGTTCACGCCGAGGGCGAGGCGCCGCGACCGGGCGCTCCCCGGCGTCCAGGGCAACGTCACGCAGATCGCGATGAAACAGCAGGCGCCGACGAAGAACGGCCGGATGAAGCCGGGATCGAGCAACGCGCGGTTGAGCCCCCGACCCCAGGCGCGGAGCGTGGCGACAAAGTCGTTCCAGCCGCCCTCACCCCCACGTTCCCACCCCAGCGCCCGGTAGGTGTCGCTGTCGGAGAGCACCGGGAAGAGCGGCGACGGCGTGTAGATCACGATCGCCGCCATCAGAAGGGCGATCAGCCCGACGGCGAGCGCCGCGCCGCGCGGCCCGTGGGCCTCGCCGCTCACGATCAGGCCCAGGCGCATGGCCGGCACCTAGTCCAGCGTGACGCCCTGTTCGACCAGGTAGCGGCGGGAGCCCGCGTGCATCTCCCCGATCACGCCGAAGCCCGCATTCTCCACGTCGTATTCGGCCGCAAAAGGCGCCACTTGGGCGAGGTCGTCCTTGGTCTCCCAAAACGCCTTGGCGATGTTGTAAGCGACCTCGTCGGTCATCGTCTCGTTGGCCAGCAGGCCGGTGGTCACGCCAACGAAGCGCACGACCTCCTCATTGGCCTGGCCGTCGCCCCAGGTGCCGGGCGGGATCTCCTTGATGAAGCGGCCGGGGAAGTCGACGTGCTTCTGGAACTCCGGCGCGGCCAGCATCTCCTCCGTATAGCCGACGAAATAGAGCGGTCGGCCCGCCGAAAGCTCCGTCCAGGTGGCGCAGCCGAGGCCGCAAAGCTGGAAGAGCACATCGACCGTGCCGTCTTGCAGGAGAGCCGGTGAGCTCGCCCAATCGACGTTCACCAGGTCGTAATCCTCGCCTGCGACCAGGCCCGTGGCGTCCTCGATCATCTGGCTTTGGATGCGCACCAAAGCCGCCCCCTGGGGGCCGAGGAAGATGCGCTTGTCCTCGAGATCGGCGAGCGTCCGGATCTCCGGATCGTAGGTGGCGAAGGTGAACAGGTCGCCGCTGAAGGTGAAGAGCACGCGGAGCCGCTCGAACAATTCCATGTTGTTCTCGAGCTCGCGGTAAGGCCCCACCCGGTTCACCAGGAAGTTGGAGAGGGCGGGGGCGTAGAGCGTCACGTCCGCCTCGCCATTGGCATTGTTGATCATCGAGCGGATGCCGGGAAAGCCGGTCGCCACCTCCATCTCGTAGCCGTGGCGCTGCTTGAGGACCGAGGCGACGTGGGTGGCGACGACATAAGCCGTGGAGCCGGGGGCGCTGACCTGGGCGCGGATCAGATCCTGCGTCGCGCCAGGACCTGCGGCGACGCCAAGGCTCAGCGCGGCCAGCACTGCGGTGAGAAGCGGTTTCATGGGTCCTCCCGACGCCGTTTTTTTGTCAGCGTCCGACCTTCTGGGAGGAGGTTTGTCCTGTCAATTGCCGAGCCGGCCGGGCCGCGGCGCCGGCCCGGAGCGCCCGCCATGCTGAACGGGCGCCTCCTCCATCCTAGGTCTCGCGCGCCACGCCGCGGGCGACCGGCGCCGTCCGCTCCAGGCGCAACCGCCCGCAGCCGCCGCGATCGGGCGGCAGGTCGGTGCGGCCCCGGGCCAACGTCCGGTCGTCGAACAGAGAGGCCGCGACCCGCACCGTGAATTGCGTCACGGGCCAACCGGCAGCGATCGCGTTGGCGGCGAGCTTGGCCATGCGCGGTGTGGCGACGCTCGTCCCGTTCATCGCGGCCCAACTGCCGGAGCGGGTTCCGGCGGCAAGCTTGCCGGGATGGGCCGGTCCGTCGGCCGCGTCGACCAGAGCGATCGACCGCCAGCAGGGCCGCGCATGGGGCCCGCCGGCCGAGTAGGGCTCGGCGAACCGGCGCTTGTTCTCGTAGGCGCCGATCACCAGAGGGCGCCGACCGGTGGCGAGGGCGTTCAGCATGAACTCGCGCCGCACCGGCACGTCGTCGGCAATCGCAGCGTTGGCCGGCAGCGGTTGCACCGGCGCGAGGGCGTATTCGGCGAAGGTCGGATCCCAATGCGCAGGATGCTCCAGAAACGACTGACGGCCGCGAAGCGGATAGCCCGGGATGCTGTCGTCGCGCTGCACCCAGATCCGTACCGGCCGCGCCGCCGTGACCTCCGCCGGGTCGACGATGGTGACATGCACCCGCCAGAGACCGGCCGGGGCGAGCACGTGGGGTGGAGCCGTTTCGGGTAATGGTGCCGTGGGGACCAGGCGGAGCTCGAAGTAGCCGCGGCCGGAGGCGGGATCGACCGCGTAGCGCACCGAGGCGATCTCCGGCGCGCCGGGCAGGCCGGTGAGGGTGAGTGTCTGGGCGGCGGTCGGATCTTCGCCGAGCGGGGTGCTGGTCTCCCCGCCCGGCGTCTCAAGCGCCACGGTGATCCGGTCGCCGGAGGCAACAGGTTCGTCGAGCCAAAGCTGCATCAGCGTCGGCGTCCGGTCATCCGGCAGAACCCGCCATTCAAGCACATAGTCCGGCCCCGGCGCGGGATCCGGCGGCGGCACCACGGCGTAACCGCGGCTGAGATGACCGTTGCCGGCCGACAGCGTGAACTGCATCGGCGGATTGGCCTCGTCGACGAACTGGTCGAAGAGCCGCTCCATGTCGGAGGAGCCGTCATGCGCCCCGGCGGTGAACCCGTAGCTGAGGTTCACCACGACCGGGATCGGTACCCCGCCCGAAGCAATGGCGATCGCCCGTGCCCGGTCGCGGATGTAGTGCAGCGCGGCGCTCAGATAGACCTCCATGGTCGCGCCGGTGGTGTCCTCCACCGCGAGGCGCGGCAGCTGCACGGCGATGATCGGGCGGTCAGCGGCGTTCGCCTCCGGCGGATACCCGGCGGCGCAATCGAGCACGTGGGTGCCGTGGGAGAGGCGGCGCATCTCGCCCCCCGGACGGTAGCGCGCCGGATCGACCATACCGGCGAGGCGCATGAAGCGGTCCTCGTCGATATGCCCGCCGCTGGTCGCCTGGGCCAGAAAGTCGTCGATGCCGCCCGGCCCGCCCTTCGACCACTCCCGGCCGAGGGAAAACGGCGCGGCGGCGTCGGCCACATCCGGATCCATGTTCCAGAAGTGATGCACCCGGCTGGTGCCGTCGGCCAAGCGAAAGCGCTCATGCCCCACGGTGATGCCGTCGTCGATCACCGCAGTGATGACGGAACCCTCCGGCACCGGCGTCACCACCGTCGGCGCGTCCACCCCGGTCTCCGTGAACGGCAGGGGCGGGGAGAGTTTTATCCGAAGCTGTCCGGAGGCGAGGAGATCGATGATCGGTCGGGCCTGGAGCTGTCCCTCCTCCAGAAACATCGGGAAAGGCTGTCCGGCCACCGGCCAACTCTCGCTTGAGCGCCGGACGAAGCCGGGCACGAAGATCTGGTCGCTGTCTTCGGCAAGGAGCTTGAGCAAGGTCTCGCGCGCGCCTTCCTCGAGGAGGGTCGTCATGATCGGCAGGCGCACCGGCGCGCGGCGGGCGCCGGGTGTGGCCTGCTCCGCCGTACTCCCTGCGCTGGTCTGCTTTTGATCGTATTGCGGATCGACCGGATCGTCCTGGGGCGGCGCTGGAGGCTCGGGCGGAAAGAACTGCTGTCGCCCGCTACCGAGCAGCCACCAGGCGGCCGGATCGAGGCCCTTGGCCTGGAACCGCTCCGGGATCTCGGCGCGGCGCCATTGAATCTTGCCGCCGTCGCCGTCCGGCACCTCTTCCTGTTCGCCGGTCACGAGAGCTCTCCGCGCGCCTGCGTCCAGAGGTAGTTGAGGATCGGGCTGTGCAGATCGCTGAGCGCGTTGGTCGAGGGGGTGCTGAGGTAGGCCGTCGCCTGCAGCGTCGCGCCGGCGACATCGAACATCTCATGCAGATCGAAGTCCGCGTTCGGCGCCGCCGTGCCGTCGAAAGCCCAGGACGCGACATTCTCGGCAGCGGCGCCCTCCTCGGCCATCATCCGGCGCACCGCAAGATCGCCGAGGGTGATGCCGAGCGTCGCGCCTGCGATGTTGTCCACGGGGAAATGCACCCCGGCGACGATCCGGTTCTGGGCCACCCGGGCGGCGATGTCGAAGGCGAGCCGGCGCACCTGTGCCTTGTGCGCGGCATCGAACGCCGTCGCATCGAACAGTGCGCTCAGCACATAGGCCATGGCGAAGCTCTCGCCGGCATGACCGGAGGGCAGGGTGCCGTGGCCCGGCGTCAGGATCATCGGCATGAGCTGGGCCGAATACTCCGACGGCCGCCGGCAGGCGAGGGCGTGCTTGAAGCGAACCTGGACGTACTGGACGATTCGCTGCACGGCTCCGAGCAATTCCAGGATCCAGCGCGTCCGATCCGGGCGCAGGATCGAGAGCGGCGTGAGGAACGCCATCGGCCCCGGCAACTGGGCCAGGATCTCGTTCGCCCGGTCGGAACGCAGGGCGGAGTAGTTGTGCACGATCGGAAGCTGCTGCGCGAAGGTGGCCTCCGTCGGGCGGGTCATCGACACCAGCGGATGCAGCGCCGGGCCGGTCACGTTCAGGTAGCTGACCGTCGCCGTGGGGTCGGTGAAGTCGAAGACCAGGCGCGCAGCGAGCTCCTGATCGAACATCAGGGCGCGGACCTGGGGCGACCAGCGCTGCAGATGCGCCGGATCACCGAGTGCGAGGTGATTAGGCTCCGGCGGCGGTGCGAAGGTCCCGATCAGGCCGTCATGGCTGGTGATCAGCGCCGAGGCGATGCCGGCGCCGTCGAAGTCATAGCCGCCATGGCCCTGGTGGCCCTGATGCCCTTGGTGCCCCTGATGGCCTTGGTGTCCCTGGTGCCCTTGATGGCCCTGATGCCCCTGATCGGGGCCGAAACCGCTCGTTCCCGCCATGAAATCGCTCCTCTCCCAACCCGCCCAGGATTTACTCCGGGGCCCCACAGTTTTGCAGAATCTCCGCGATATCGCGACCGACGGCTGAGTCGGCATTGGGCGAGCGCCGGCGATAGCCACTGACCGTGAAGCCCGGGACCAGGCGCATCAGCTCGTCCACCGTCTGCTGCGCCGTCTCCTCCCGCCCGAGGCGCCACTCCGCCACGGCCTTGACGCGCAGGCTGGAGGCATGGGCCCGGTTGCGGCGGAGCGAGCGCTCCGTCAGGCGCAGCGCCTCCGCGTTGTCGCCGGCGGTCAGATGGGCCGAGGCGGCGATCGATTCGTAGAGAAACCGATGGGGATCGTAGGGTGAGAGGCGGAGCGCCTCCTCCGCATCCGCCACCGCGGCGCCACCCCGATCGGTGAAGGCGTAGAGGGCGGCGCGGAACAGGCGGGCGAGCGCCTCGCTGGGGTTGAGCGCCAGCGCATCGTCGTAAAAGCGCTCGGCATCGTCCAGGCGGCGCAGCAGATTGGTGCTGACGGAGCCGCACATGGTCATGGCCAGAGCCGAGTCGGGATCGGCCTCCAACGCCCGCTTGCCGGCGCTTTCGGCCAGGCCCGCATCCCGGGCCGGGTCCTGGGACCAGCCCTGGTTCACCTGCATCACGTGCCAGTCGGCCAGCCAGGCCAATGGCAGGGATTGGCGCGGATGGCGGTGCGCCAGTTCCTCGAGCAGCAGGCGGGCATAGTAGAAATCGCTGCGGGAGAGGCGGTGCATCAGCGCGACCGCGCCCAGGATCAGGGTGTAGGCCTTCAGCGTCGGCATCTGCGCCCCGCGGGCCCGCTCGATCTCGGTCGAGACGATGGCGGAGGCGATGCGGTAGACCAGATCCACGGTGAAGCCGCCCTCGGGGTCGAAGAAACCCTCGAGGGAGCCGGTCAGGCGATCCGCCCAGACCACGGTGCCCTTGGCGACATCCACCAGCTCCACCATCAGCGCCAGGCCCTTGCCATCCACATCGTAGCTCCCGTGGACGACATAGTCGGCCCCGAGCGCCGTTGCGGCCGCGTCGACCGGCATCCGGCGGGCCGCGACCGCGGTGGTGGAGAGCCGCGAGAGCACCGAGAGGCCGGGCATGCTGGAGAGGCCCCAGATCGCCTCCTCGGCAATGATCTCACCGAGCATGTCGCGGGGATGGCTCTGGCGCCGCGGCGCAAACGGCAGCACGGCGAGCGTCGCCGCGAAGTCGGCGGCGGGCGCGAGCCGCGGCATCGGGCTCTCCCCCGGTGGACCCAGCCGAAAGGCCCGGATCGGGTCGGGGACGTTGCGCAGGAAGCACTCGCCCAGATCCTCGATCTCCGCATCCAGACCGTCGGCGAGTTGGTCGCGCGTCGCCTCCGACACCACGATCTCGTCAGGCCGGGCAATCTGCATCAGCCTCGCGGCGAGGTTCACGCACTTGCCGTAGAGGTCGTGCCGGGTGCGCAGCACCGGACCGGTCGAGGCGCCGAAGCGCAGCACCAGGTGCAGATCCGGGTCCAGCCCCTCGTTCTGGGCAGCGGCGTGGGTGCGGATGCGCATGGCCGCGTCGACGGCGTCGTGGGCCGTCGGGAACTCCAGCAGCATGCCGTCGCCGGTGCGCTTCACCAGACGGCCGCCGAGCGGTCCGGCGAGATCGGCGGTGATCGCCTGGCTCAGGGCCAGCCAGCGCCTCACAGTGCCGACATCGTCGAGCTCAATCAGCCGTACCGACTCGACCATGTCGATAAACAGGACCGTCGCCTCAAGCTGATCGAAGAGCGCGCCACGCGCCTGATCCGCCCCGGTGGCTTGCTCTTCGTCGCGAACCATGACGACCCCAACGGGCGAACACCCTTATGCGTAACCTTTACCGAGCGAATCAGCATTCGGATAGTTGTTCGGATCACAGTGCGCTTCGGCACAGCTCGGATCAGAAAAGCGCGTGATCTCCGCGATCGGGCGCCTCGGCCCCGGCGATCAGTTGGGCGTAGAAGTCGAAGAGCGTGTCGTGGCCGGTCGAGGGCGTCAGGTCGGGGTCATAGCGCCCGGTCTGGGGGTCGAGGGCCAGCATCGACTCGGTGGCATAGTAGTGCGCGATGCGGGCGAACTCCGCCTTCTCCGCTAAACGGGGCAAGAGATGCCCGCCAAGGGCCAGCGCCCGGGCCGCCCCGCTGAAGAGCGCGACGGGGACGGAGCGAAAGCGTGGTGCTTGCCCGAGGAGGGCGAACAGCCGCTTCCCCTGGTCCCGCGGGGTGATCGCCGGCCCGGGTCCGCCGATGGGCAGCACCCGATTCCAGCGCGTTGGATCGTCGATGCAGTCGGCGAGATAGGCGCCGAGGTCGCGGTCGCTGATCGGCTTGCACGCCGTCAGCTGCCCGTCGCCGAAGAGGAGATAGGGCTTGCCCCGCCGTACCCGCTCCACCTGGCCCGACAGCGATTTGAATAGGGCCGTGGGGCGGACGATGGAATAACGCAGGCCCGACGCGATGAGCGCCTCCTCGAACGCCAATTTGGCGTGCTGGAAGGCGAGCCGCGGCTTCTGCACGCAGATGGCCGAGAGCAGGACGACATGCTCGATGCCGGCAGATCTGGCCGCCTCGAGCGCCGTCAGATGGGCCTGATGGTCGATGGCCCAGGCGTCCCGCGGCGCCCCGGTGCGCGAGGCCATGCAGGAGAGGAGGACGTCGAAACGCTCCTCCCCAATGCCGTCGCGGCGCAGCGCATCAGGCTCCGCGATCTCTCCGGTCCGGACCGTCGCCCCCTCCGGAACCCGGGCAGCGGAGCCAGGCCGCACGAAGCAGGTCACCGCATGCCCGCGCGCGAGAAGCGCCGCGACCGCCGCGCGGCCGGCGGTGCCGGTGGCGCCGAGGACGAGGACGCGCTGCCCGGCCGCGGCGCTCATGGCCTCAAATCCCAAATCATCATCCGGTGGCGATCGCCTGGCGCAGGGCCTCAGCCACCCGGGCGACCAGCGGCTCCGTCATCGTATAGCCTGAGGGCAGGTTCACCCCGTAGGTCGCCGGCAGGGCCCCGACGGGGACGTCCGGCAAGTGCCGCGCCGCCTCCGGCAGATCGGCATAGGCCGGCAAGGTCGACAGACGGGAGAAGAACGGCCGGCTGTCCACGCCCGCCGCGCTCAACCGGTCCTGCAGTGTGAACTTCTCGATGCCGAGCGCCGGATCGAGCACCGCCGTCATCATCCAGCAGGCGTTCTCGACCCCCGGCGGCTCGGCATTCAGCGTCACGCCGGCGAGATCGCTCAAGGCCGCGCGATACCAGGCAAGAAGCTGGCGCCGAAAGGCCACGAGGCTGTCGATCCGCTCCATCTGGGCGATGCCGATGGCGGCCTGCACGGCGCTCATCTTGTACTTGAAGGCGACCTCGCTGTTCTGAAACCGCCGATCCCCGGGCGGCCGGCCGTGGTCGCGCAGTTGCTGGATTCGGGCGTGCAGGTGGTCGTCGTCGGTCACCAGCATCCCGCCTTCGCCAGTGACGAGGGTTTTCGAGGCGTGGAAGGAGAAGGCACCCAGATCGCCAAAGCTGCCGGCCTGGCCGCCGTTCAGGGTGGAGCCAAGCGCCTCCGCCGCGTCCTCGACCAGCAGCAGATCGTGCTCGTCCGCCAGGCTCCGCAGCGCCGGCCAGTCGCACATCGAGCCGTAGAGGTTGACGCCGATGATCGCCCGGGTCCGCGGGCCGATCGCCGCGGCAACGGCACGGGGATCGAGGCACCAGGTGTCGGGCAGGATGTCGACCAAGACGGGCAGGGCGCCCACATAGCTCACCGGCGCGACCGAGGCGATCCAGGTGATGTCGGGCACGATCACCTCATCGCCCGGCCCGATCCCCGCGGCGGCGAGCGCCAGATGCAGCCCGGCCGTGGCATGGGGGAGCGAGACCGCGTGGCGCACCCCCAAATACGCGGCGAACATCGCCTCGAACCGCGCGTTGAAGCGGTAGTGGTCGGGTCCCCAGGCCGTGAGCGCCGCCTCACGCGCCAACTCCCCCTCCCGCTCGGTGATGGAGGGATGGGCGACGGGGATCCGCGCCGGCTCGGACATCGCGCTTTTCTCCGGTTTGCAAGTACGTTAGGCAACCGCCGTCAGCGATAGGGGCAGCCGGGCAGGATGGCAACGCGGGACGATCGGGCGGCCTTCGCCGCGCACCAGCGGGCCCAAAGCGTGGCGCTCGGCCAGGATGAGGGCGCGTTTTCCCGAAGCCTCGAGACCCTGCTGGATCTGGACCGCTACGACTATTCCTACCTCTGGAACTGGATGGGCGTGCCGATCATTCAGATGCCGGCCGACGTGATGGCGACGCAGGAGGTGGTCTGGGCCACCCGCCCGGACGTGATCATCGAGACCGGCGTCGCCCGCGGCGGCTCCGTCCTGTTCCTCGCCGGATTGATGCAGATGATGGGCCTCGACGGCCGGGTGATCGGCGTCGACATCGACATCCGCGCCCACAACCGCGCAACGATCGAGGCCCATCCGATGGCCCAGCGCGTCCATCTGATCGAGGGCGGCTCGGTGGACGAGGGCACCCTAGCGGCAGTCCGCGCCCAAATCCCCGAAGGCGCCCGCGTCATGGCGATCCTCGACAGCGACCACAGCCGCGACCACGTCCTCGCCGAATGCCGTGCCTATGGCGCGCTGGTGACGGAGGACTGCTATCTGATCGTCGCCGATACCCTGGCCGGGCATGTGACGGCCGAGACGGCGCCGAAGCGCCGCTCCAAGCTCTGGTATGCCGGCGACGAGCCGTTGTCGGCCCGGGACGACTACCTGGCCGAGACCGATCGCTTCGTGGTGGACGAGGAGATCAACGGCAAGCTCGTCCTCTCCTCCTCCCCTGGCGGCTATCTGCGCTGCGTCGCGGCGTGAGCGTGCGGCTCCGCCCCATCGAGGAGCGGGATCTACCGATGTTGCGCGCACTGCGGGTCGACCGGGCCTTGCAGGATCAGCTCATGGCCTATCCGCAGGCTGCCGAGGCCGATGATGCGTTCGAGGCATGGCTCGCCCGACGGCAGGCGGAGGGGGCGCTCTACGTGATTGCCGAGGATCAGGCGGCGCTCGGCTTCGTTCAGCTTCACGCGGTCCACCGGAAGGGTGCCCACGGCTGGTTGGCCCTGGCCCTGGCGCCGGCGGCGCGTGGGCAGGGCCATGGTGCTGCCGCGCTCGCAGCGTTGGAGGAGGAGGCGCGAGGGACTCACGGCCTCCGCAAGCTGCTGCTCCAAGTCCGATCCGATAACGCGTCAGCCCGCGCGCTCTACGCCCGCATGGGGTATCGTGAGGTCGGGCTAATGCAGGGGCACTACCGGGCGCTCGACGGCACCTGGGTCGATGTCGCCATCATGGAAAAGCAGCTGACCGGCCCATGACCACCGTGGTCATCTCTCAACCGATGTATTTCCCCTGGCCGGGCTTTCTCGCCCAGATGGCTCTTGCAGACGTCTTCATCTGGCTCGACGACGCCCAGTTCTCCAAGGGCTCCTTCACCAACCGGGTACAGGTGCGCATTGGCGACGCGGTGAAGTGGATGACTGTGCCGCTGGCGGGCAAGGGCAGTCATCAGATCATCAACGACCTGGAGCCCGCCACGCCGGGTTGGTCGGCCACCCACCGGGATCTCCTGCGCGGCGCTCTTCAAGGCCGGCCGCGGCTCGAGGCGGCGCTGGCCTGCTTCGATGGCGCGATTGCGGGGGAAGAGGGGGCGCTCTCCGATCTCTTGATCCGCTCGGCCGAGGGCTTGGCTGAGGTCCTAGGTATCCAGCCGAGCCGCATCCTCAAAAGCAGCGCAATGAACGTCGCCGGAAGCGGTTCGGCGCGCGTGCTGGCCCTGGTCCGGGCCGTTAGCGGCACACGCTACGTGACAGGGCACGGCGCGGCCGGCTATCTCGACCACGAGCGGTTCGAGGCAGCGGGCGTGGAGGTAGCCTACATGGACTATCAGGTGCGGCCCTGGGACCAGGGTGACATCCCGTTCTCGCCCTATGTCACCGCCCTCGACCTGCTGTCGGCTTTACCCGGCGCCGAGGCACGTCCCTGCCTCAATCCCGTGACCCGACCCTGGCGGGCGCATCTGGAAGCGACACGATGATGCTCGACCGAGAGGTGTTGGAGCACTTCTGTGCCAAGGGATACGCGGTCCTGCCCGGGTTCTACGACGCAGCGACCCAGATCGCCCCGATCCACGAGGGCATCCGTTTCATCGTCGAGGCTCTGGCAGAGAAGTATGGCGTCACCGCATCTACCGGGACGGTGGAAGAAGCGCTCGGTCCCGGCCTCGTTGCCCTCGGCCAGGCGGACCGCCGCTATGTCAGCGAGGTCTATGACGCGGTGAAGCAGATCCCGGCGTTCATGGCCCTGGTCGCCGATCCGCGCAATGCGGCGATCTTTGAGGCCCTGCGTCCCGGAGCCCAGGCGGGCCTCGCCGCCGGCGGCTATGGCATCCGCATCGACCTGCCGGCAGAGGAGACGTTCCGCGCACTCTGGCATCAGGAATTCCCGGCCCAGCTTCGCAGCCCCGATGGCATCGTCTTTTGGTCGCCTTTGGTGGAGATCACGCCTGAGCTCGGCCCAGTGCAGATCTGCGAGGGCTCCCATGCAGAGGGGCTGGTGCCGGTGTATCAGGACGATGGCGGCGTCGGTAAGTCCGGGGCCTATGCGCTGCGCCTGACGGATGAGGAGGCGCGGCTCGCGCGATATGCCCATGTGGCTCCGCTCAGCCGACCCGGGGATCTGATTCTGATGGATTTCATGACGCTGCACCAATCGGGCCGCAACGTCGCCTCCGTGCCGCGCTGGTCCATGCAATTTCGGTACTTCAACTTTGCCGATCCGGTGGGTCGGCGCCTCTCCTGGAAAGGCTCCTTCGCAGCCGGCGTCGACTTCAGCGATGTGATGCCGGAGCTTGCGGCGAAGTCCCCCTGATGCGGCACTGCCGAATCTGCGCCAGCCCGCTCGGCGATCCGGTGCTGGACATCGGGCCACCGGCGATGAGCTCGCTCTCCACCCCGCTCGATCTGCCGACGCAGGTGTTCGTCTGCCGGGCCTGCTCCCATGCCCAAGCGCCGGATCTGCCGGACCTCGCGCGGTTCTACGACCGCGAGTACCGGATCTCGCTGCAGTCGGAGGCGCACGACCAGCTCTACGACATGACGCCGGACGGGCCGCTCTACCGGACGGAGCATCAAGCGCGCCTTGCCCTTGCGACCGCACCGCGGGAAGGGGCCCGGGTGCTCGACTTCGGCGCGGGCAAGGCGAAGACGTTGCAGCGGATGTGCGCGCTGCGCCCGGATCTCATCCCCCACGTCTTCGATGTCTCCCGCGACTATGTCGAGCATTGGCAGTCCTGGCTGCCGGCCGAGGCCTGCGCGACATACGAGGTGCCGGAGGCCTGGCACGGACGCTTCGACTTGATCACGGCGCATTTCGTGCTCGAGCATGTGGCCGATCCAGTCGCGCTCCTCAGCGGCTTGGAGCGGCTGCTGGCCAAGGACGGCAAGCTCTTCTTCCTGATCCCGAATGCCGCCAGCAACTCGGGCGATCTGCTGGTCGTCGACCACATCAACCACTTCACGCTTCCGTCGATCGAGGCGGCGCTCGGCAAAGCGGGGCTCGTCGCGCTCGGGATCGACGATACCGCCTTCCGCGGCGCGTGGACCGTCACGGCGGGCCGGGGCAGCGCCGCGCCGTCGGACGACGCGGCCGACATGGCGGCGACCACCGCATCGCTGGCCAGGGGTTGGGGCCGGATCCTCTCAACCATTGATGCCCTCGGCGCCGACGTCGATCCCGCGACGACCGCGATCTACGGAGCCGGCTTCTACGGCTCTCTCGTGGCAACGCGCTTGCCGTCTCCACCACGCTGCTTTCTGGACCGCAACCTCCACCTGCAAAGCACCGATCATCTCGGTGCCCAGATCCTGGCGCCCCAGGCGATCCCGGCGGAGGTCGAGACCCTCATCGTCGCTCTCAACCCGGCTATCGCGGCCGATGCGTTCGCGCCCAGCCCCGACTGGCTTCCGTCGAACGTCGCCCTGCGCTTCCTTGCCTAAGGGCTAGCTCCGGCGTGCTGCCAAGTGCCGCTGCGCCGCGCGCAGAGCCCGCATCCAGTGGAGCGGACGGCGTAGCCCGCCCGTGGAGAGCGGCGCATATCCCCCGGACAGCAGATGGCCGACGACACCGGTTGCCTCGGCAATCGTCTGCGGAGCACCGTTGCCCGAGAGGCTGATCTGGGTGGCAGAGATCCTCGACGGTGACCGCCGGCTCGGAGCGCCACCCCCGGCCTCGTCGCTGCGGGGCTGAACTACTGGCCGGCTGCCGAGCAACGCCAGCGCAGCGTCGGCCGAACGCTCGACCTGGTCGCGGCCCATCCGCCCGAGCTCGCGCGTAACGCGCGCGCCCCAGCGGGCCTTGTCGATCCGATCCGGATCGAGGCCGTGGTCGCGGCAAACGCTGTCGACGGCATCGAGCAGATGCAGCTCGGCCGAGGGGATCTCCGCCCCGATCTTGCCGCGGATCGGATCGCTCTCGACCTCGTCGATAAATCGCTGGTACTCCCCCGACGGCCCGGTCGATTGGGCCCGCCGCCCAGCCTCTCCGTTGGAGCGAGGCGAGGTTCCGCCGAGGCTGATGGGATGGCGTACGAAGGCCAACGGATCGTCGGTCAAGGCGAGGTTGGTGATGCTGGCGTAGACATCGGGGCTAATCCCCCCGAAGTAGACCCCATCGTTTCCAATTCGCGCCCGATCGATCAGTCGGCGGCTGACCAGGCCATGGTAGATATTGCCGCCCGCCCGATGGTTTCGGGCCGTGCCGGCGAGGAACTTGGCCAGGATCGTCTTAGGTGAGATCCAACGCACCGGGCCGAAGACACTTCGATACTTCAGCGTCAGATGCGCCTGGGTCGCATCGCCCTCGCCGGGCCACGTGTAATTCGTGAGGCGCCAGTTGACGATATCGACGGGGCGCGCCGCCAGGATCTCGGAAAGCTGCCGCAGCCCGTCCGGCGCTAGGCCATCATCGTCGCCGAGGAAGAGGACGTAGTCGCCCTTTGCCAGGTCGAGCGCCCGCTCAAAGTTCATGCGCATCGACAGCCGCTTCGCCGCTCGCGAATAGCTGATGTCGAGGGGCGAGCACCGCACCACCTCCTCGGTCTCGTCGTCGCTCGCGTTGTCGGCGACGACGACCTGTGCCGGCGTGCCCAGCCGCCTCACCGCCTCGGCCACCGTCGCCAGGGTCGAAGCGAGGTAGACGGCACGCGACCGCGTCGGGATGACGATGCTGAACTGTGGTCCGGCCATGGGCCCCCGTGGTCCGCGTGACTGCCCGCTTCTGTTCCCCAGACGATGCCGTTATGCAAGCCGGGTGGGCAGGGGAGGCTGCGGATGAAGGTCGTCATTCTGGCAGGGGGCCTCGGAACGCGGATCGCCGAGGAGAGCCATCTGAGACCCAAGCCGATGATCGAGATCGGCGGGCGGCCGATCCTGTGGCACATCATGAAGATCTACGCCCATCACGGCCTCACCGATTTCGTCATCTGCTGCGGCTACAAGGCCTATGTCATAAAGGAGTACTTCGCCAACTACGTGCTGCACTCCTCCGACGTCACCATCGACACCGGCCGCGGCGAGATCACCTATCATCAGACGGCGCGGGAGCCCTGGACGATCACCCTGGTCGACACCGGGCTCGAGACGATGACGGGCGGACGGCTGAAGCGGGTGGCCGACTATCTGGGCGAGCGTTTCTGCCTCACCTACGGCGACGGTGTCGCCGATATCGACGTGAGCGCCACCATCGCCTTTCACGAGCGCCACGGCCGCCTCGCCACGGTGACGAGCGTGGTGCCCCCGGGGCGCTACGGCGCGCTGGAGCTCGGCACGGATGGGCGTGTCGCGCGCTTTGCCGAAAAGCCACCCGGCGACGGGGGCCCCATCAGCGGTGGCTTTTTCGTGCTCGACCGGGCCGTGATCGACCGCATCGAGGACGACACGACGGCGCTGGAGAGCACCCCGCTGATCAGCCTCGCCGAGGACGGCGAACTGATGGCCTGGCGCCATGACGGCTTCTGGCAGTCGATGGACACGCTCCGCGACCGCACCCAGCTTGAGGCGATCTGGGCGAGCGGTAAGGCGCCATGGAAGGTCTGGACATGAGCGCCGATGTCTGCGCTGTGGGGCGGGCAGGGGCGCTGACCGATGCCTAGCTGCCGCTTCTGCGCCGCGCCGCTCTCGTTCGAATTCGTCGATCTCGGCGCCACGCCGCTCGCCAACTCCTACCTGCCGATGACGGAGGAGGCCCGGGCGGCCGAGAAGTCCTTCCCCCTCCGCGTCATGGTCTGCACCGAGTGCTGGCTGGTCCAGACGACGGAGACGGTACCGGCGGACGAGATCTTCGCCCCCGACTACGCCTATCTCTCCTCCTTCTCCTCCGGTTGGGTCGCCCATGCCCGCGCCTATGCCGAGGCGATGCAGGCGCGCTTCTCCCTCGGCCCGGGATCGAAGGTCGTCGAGATCGCCTCGAACGACGGCTACCTGTTGCAATGGTTCGTGAAGGCCGGCATCCCGGTCCTTGGCGTGGAACCCGCCGCCCACGCCGCAACGCTCGCCGAGGAGAAGGGAGCGCCGACGCGGGTCGCCTTCTTCGGTGAGGCGACGGCGGAAGAGTTGCGGGCGGAGGGCCATGGCGCCGATCTGATGGCGGCCAACAACGTCCTCGCCCATGTGCCCGATATCCGCGACTTCGCCCAGGGCTTCGCCGTGCTGCTGAAGCCGCAGGGGGTGGCGACGTTCGAGTTCCCCCACCTCGCCTGCCTGATCCGCGACTGCCAGTTCGACACGATCTACCATGAGCACTACTCCTACCTCTCCCTCGTCTTCGTGGAGCGCCTGTTCGGCGAGGTGGGGCTCGAGGTCTTCGACGTGGAGCGGCTGCCGACCCATGGCGGCTCTCTCCGCCTCTTTGTCGGCCATGCGGGAGCGCACACGCCGACCGTAGCCGTCGCCGATTTGCGGGCGGAGGAGGCGGCGATGGGCCTCGCCAGCCCCGCGCCCTACGCCCAGTTCGCGCCAAGGGTCGCGGCGTTGACGGGCGGCCTTCGCGACTTCATCCGGACAGCGCGCGACGCGGGCAATACGGTCGCGGGCTATGGCGCCCCAGCCAAGGGCAACACCTTCCTCAACGTCGCCGGCCTCACCGCCGCCGACATCGCCTTCACCGTCGACCGGAACCCCGAGAAGCAGGGGATGTTGCTGCCCGGCAGCCACATTCCCGTCCATCCGCCGGAGCGCATTGCCGAAGCGCGGCCAGACTATCTGCTGATCCTGCCCTGGAACATCGCCGACGAGGTGATGGCGCAGCAGGCGATCCTGCGCGATTGGGGCGGTCAGTTCGTGGTCGCGGCACCGGAGTTGCGGATCTTCTGATGCAGTTTCGGCAGACCGATCTGCCGGGGGTGGTGCATATCGTGCCGGAGCCCCATGGCGATGCCCGGGGCGCGCTGGCGCGGCTCTATTGCCCCGAGGAGTTCGCCGAAGCAGGCCTCGGCGCCTTCACGCCCCTGCAAGTCAATCTCAGCCGGAACGCGGCGCGGCACACCCTCCGCGGGTTGCACTGGCAGGACCCGCCCGAGGAAGAGGCAAAGCTCGTCCATGTAGTGCGGGGCGCGATCTGGGACGTGGCGGTGGACCTGCGCCCCGACAGTGCGACCTACCGCCGTTGGGTGGCGCGGCGGCTCGATGCCGCAGGAATGGAGGCGCTCTTCATCCCCGAGGGATGCGCCCACGGCTTCCTGACGTTGGAGCCGGAAACCGACGTGCTCTACCACATGGGCCGGCTCTACGCCCCCGGCCATGGCCGTGGCGCGCGCTGGAACGATCCGGCATTCGCCATCGACTGGCCGGCGCCGCCCCAGGTCATCGACCCGCGCGACGCAAACTACCCCGACTTCCCAGGCTAGCGCCCCCGCGACCCGCACCGTCCCGGAAATCGGCCAAGCCGATTGTCCGGGACCTCTCCCTCGCCGCCACCGACCTTCAGGCCGACGGCATCGCGGTCTCCACCAGCGTCGCCCAGTAGGAGCAGCCGAACGGGATCGCCTCGTCGTTGAAGTCGTATTTCGGGTGATGCAGCCCCGCCGTGTCGCCGTTACCCATAAAGATGAAAGCACCGGGGCGGGCGTTCAGCATGAAGGAGAAGTCCTCGCCCCCCATCACCGGCGGCGTGTCGTCCTCCACCTTGCCGTCGCCGACCACCGACTTGGCGACACCGGCGGCGAAGGCCGTCTCGGTCGCGCTGTTCACCGTTGTCGGGTAGTTGCGCTGGTAGTCGAGCACCGCGCTCGCTCCATGGGCCCGGGCCGTCGCCTCGATGATCTCGCCCATGCGCCGCTCGGCTAGGTCGCGCATCTCTGGCGTCAACGTGCGCACCGTGCCCTTCAGATGCACGGTCTCGGGGATCACGTTGAAGGCGTCGCTCTCGGTCTGGAAGGAGGTGATGGAGACCACCACGGAATCGAGCGGATCGGCGTTGCGGCTGGCGATCTGCTGCAACGCCACGACGATCTGCGAGGCGGCCAGCGTAGTGTCGATACAGACCTGGGGCCGCGCCGCATGGCCGCCGAGGCCCGTGACCTCGATCGAGAAGAGATCGGCCGCCGCCAACAAGGGCCCGGGCCGGATCGCAAACTCTCCGAGCGCGCGGCCGGGGAAGTTGTGCATGCCGTAGACCTCTTGGACCTTGAAGCGGTCCATCATGCCGTCTTCGACCATCTCGCGGCCGCCGCCGCCGCCCTCCTCGGCCGGCTGGAAGATCACCACGGCGGTGCCGTCGAAATTCCGGGTCTCGGCCAGATACTTCGCCGCACCGAGCAGCATGGCGGTGTGCCCGTCATGGCCGCAGGCGTGCATCTTGCCCTCGGTGGTCGAGGCATGGGGCACGCCCGTCGCCTCATAGATCGGCAGGGCGTCCATATCGGCGCGGAGGCCGATGGTGCGGCCCTGGGTGTCGCTCTTGCCGCGGATCACGCCGACGACGCCGGTCCGCCCGATCCCCTCCACCACCTCGTCGCACCCGAACTCCCGCAGCTTCTCGGCCACGATGCCGGCGGTACGCTGAACATCAAACAGCAACTCGGGATGGGCATGGAAATCGCGTCGCCACTCGGTGATCTCGGCATGTAGATCGGCAAATCGGTTGATGAGCGGCATCGCACTGTCCTTATGGTCGGTTCGGGAGACCCCGAGATGTCGGCCGGGCGCTCCGCGACGTCAAGCGCACAATTCGGTTGATCCCTTGCAACGGTTGCTTCTTTAATTCGTAAGCGGCGGCACTCAGGCTGCCCGAGGCCCGGAGATATATGGATCAACAGGTGATCGCGGCGCACGAGCTTCCAGATGTTCGCCTTGAGCGGACCGCCGCCGCACCCCCGGGTTTCATCGCATCGTCGGCAGAGCGGGGCAGGGGCCTGACAGGTCTACCCGCGCTACCGGCGATCCTGTCCGGCATCCAAGGACACAGCGCGAAGGCGCCGGGAGGCTGCGGCGCCCGGGCTCTGTGCGCTTGAGAGACAAACGTGGGGCCGGCCGAACCGGCCCCGTCAGACGACCAACAGAGGAGAAGTCTACTATGCATTTGCGATCACTTCTGATCGGCACCTCGGCCGCTGCGGCCCTGGTGGCCGGCGCCGCCCAGGCCGAGCGCGGCGCGGACGGCCAAGTCAACATCCTGTACTGGCAGGCCGCTTCCATCCTGAACCCCTACCTCTCCGGCGGGACCAAGGATGTCGAGGCCGCCTCCGTCATCCTAGAGCCGTTGGCGCGCTACGACGAGAACGGCAACATGGTGCCCTGGCTGGTCGACGAGATCCCGACGGTGGAGAACGGCGGGGTGTCGGAAGATCTGACCCAGATCACCTGGACGCTGAGCGAGGGCATCCTGTGGTCCGACGGCACGCCGCTGACGGCCGCGGACGTGGTCTTTACCGGGGACTACTGCATGAACCCCGATGGCGGCTGCCAGCAGTCCGAGAAGTTCACCGATGTGGCGAGCGTCGAGGCACTGAGCGATCGCGAGGTGCGCATCACCTTCAGCGTGCCGAAGCCTTTCCCCTACGGCCCGTTCGTCGGCACCGAGGCCCCGATCATCCAGGCCGCGCAGTTCGCGGACTGCATGGGTGCCAATGCCCCGCAGTGCACCGATGAGAACTTCGGCCCGATCGGCACCGGCCCGTTCGTGGTGAGCGAGTTCCGCGCCAACGACGTGGTGGTCTACGAGGCCAACGAGAACTATCGCGAGGCCGACAAGCCGCACTTCCAGACCGTGGTCTTCAAGGGCGGCGGCGACGCGGCCTCGGCCGCGCGCTCGGTGCTCGAGACCGGCGAGTTCGACTATGCCTGGAACCTGCAGGTGGAGCCCGAGATCCTGACCCAGATGGCCGCGGCCGGACGGGGGCAGGTGGTCTCCTCCTTCGGCACCTCGGTCGAGCGTCTGCACACCAACTTCACCAATCCCGATCCGGCGCTGGGTGACGAGCGGGCCACGGTGGCGCATCCGCATCCGTTCCTGACCGACGCGGCGGTGCGGCGCGCGCTGTCGCTCGCCATCGACCGTCAGGTCCTGGTGGATGCGGGCTACGGCGAGGCGGGTCGTCCGACCTGCAACGTGCTGCCGGCGCCGGCGATCTATGCCTCGACCAACAACGACTGGTGCCTCACCCAGGACATCGCGCAGGCCAACCAGCTGCTCGATGAAGCGGGTTGGGAGCGTGGCTCCGACGGTGTGCGGGAGAAGGACGGCGTGCGTCTTTCGATCCTCTACCAGACCTCGACCAACTCCGTCCGCCAGGGCACCCAAGCGCTGATCAAGCAGTGGTGGGACCAGATCGGTGTGGAGACCGAGCTCAAGAACATCGACGCGGCCGTGTTCTTCGGCGGCGATCAGTCGAGCCCGGACACCTTCCAGAAGTTCTTCGCCGACATCGAGATGTACACCAACAACTTCTCCGGCACCGATCCGGAGGCGTATATGGGCAGCTGGGTGTGCTCGCAGGCGCCGCAGCCGGAGAACAACTGGCTCGGCAACAACATGCCGCGCTACTGCGACCCGGCCTATGACGCGCTGGTGGCCGAGTTCGCGAAGACGGCCGCGCTCGACGAGCGCGCCGAGATCGCCAAGCAGCTGAACGACATGCTGATGGAGGCCGGCGCGATGATCCCGCTGATCCACCGCGGCGACGTCTCGGCGCACGCTCTGACGCTGGGCGGCGTGCGGATGAATTCCTGGGACAGCGAGCTCTGGAACATCGCCGACTGGCACCGGATGTAAGTCCGGCTTAACGATCCTGACCGGGGACGCCCTGCGCGCCCCCGGTCGACCGAGCAAAAAAGGGGGAGAGACGCGTGTTTCGCTATACGCTGCGACGCCTGTTCTTTGCCGTCCCGACGCTCCTCGTCATCAGCTTCATCATCTTCGCAATCCTCGACCTCGCGCCCAACGATCCGACGGGGAACTTGCCGCTCACCATCCCCTCGGAGGTGCGCGAGCAGATCCGCCAAAGCCTCGGCCTCGGCCAGCCCTTCCACATCCGCTATGTCCGCTGGCTAGAGCAGTTCTTCGTCAACGAGCCGCTCAACATCATCGAGCAGGCCTTCGGTATCACCATCGGCGACAGCGAGAACCGGCTGCGCGTCTCGTCCTGGTCCACCCGCTCTCCGGTGGTCGACCTGATCGTGGAGCGGACGCCCCAGACGCTTTGGGTCGTCGGGCTCTCCTACGTCGTGGGCATCCTGATCGCCATTCCGATCGGCGTGATCTCGGCCTATCGGCAGTATTCCTGGTTCGACCAGATCGGCACCTTCATCGCGATGATCGGCTTCTCGGTGCCGACGTTCTTTACCGGCATCGTCTTCATCGTCGTCTTCTCGGTCTTCCTCGGCTGGTTCCCGTCGGTCTACGACACCACGCACGAGGTGCGAGACTTCGACAGTTTCGTCTTCCAGATCCAGCAAATGATCATGCCGGTGATGGTGCTGGGCCTGTTCAATGCCTCCCAGCTCTCACGCTTCATGCGCTCCTCGATGCTCGACAACCTCAATCAGGACTATGTGCGCACCGCCCGGGCCAAGGGGATGTCGGAGCGGATCGTGCTTCTGATCCACGTGCTCCGGAACTCGCTTATCCCGGTAGTCACGGTGATCGCGCTGTCGATCCCGCAGATCTTTTCCGGCGCCATCATCACCGAACAGATCTTCCGGGTGAACGGCCTGGGGCAGCTGCTGATCTCGGGCATTCAGGGCGCCGACATTCCGCTGGTGCAAACCCTCACCTTCATCTTCGCGGTGCTGATCGTGCTGTTCAACCTGATCGCCGACATCCTTTACGGCATCCTGGACCCGAGGATCCGCTATGACTGACGCCGTACCGAACGACCCACGGGTGGCCGACGGCGCCGCGGCGGCGGTTGACGGGCCGGGCGTCCATCGCTCGCTCTGGGGCGATGTCTGGCGCCAGTATCGGGCCCATCGCGGCGCCCTGGCCGGCACCGGGGTGTTCCTGGCGATCGTCGCGATCGTGCTGTTCGGGCCGTATGTCCACACGACCGACCCACAGTTCCTCGACATCGCCAACAAGAACCAGGGGATGAGCTGGGAACATCCGATGGGGACCGACAATCTCGGCCGCGACATGCTGGCCCAGGTGATCGCCGGCGGCCGGGTCTCGCTCGCCGTGGGGGTCACGGCGATGCTGCTGTCGATCTTTCTCGGCACGCTGATCGGCGTGCTCGCCGGCTACTTCAAGGCGCTCGACGGCCCGCTGATGCGGTTGACCGATCTGTTCCTGGCCCTGCCGCTGCTGCCGTTGCTCTTGGTCATCATCATGCTGTTCCGCGACACGCTCAGGAACGCCTTCGGGCCGGAGGTCGGCATCTTTATGCTGATCGTCTTCATCATCGGCATCACCTCCTGGATGCAGACGGCGCGCATCGTGCGGGGCGACGTGCTGGCGGTGAAAGAGCGGGAATTCGTGCTGGCCGCCCAGTCCATCGGCACCAGCGAGGGTCTGATCATCGGCCGGCACATCCTGCCGAACGTGCTCTCGCCGATTATGGTCTCGGCCACCTTGGGGGTGGCGACGGCGATCATCACCGAGTCGGCCCTGTCCTTCTTGGGCTTGGGCTTTCCGTCGGATTTCCCGACCTGGGGGCGGCTGCTGTTCGACGGTAAGGACTTCCTGCAGTTGACGCCGGAGCGGGTGTTCTGGCCGGGTCTGGCGATCTCCCTCACCGTTCTGTCGGTGAACTTCATGGGCGACGGTCTGCGCGATGCGCTCGACCCGCGCGTTCGCGGCCGATGACGCGCCAGTGATGGGCCCAGCCCCCTGTCAGAGGCCCCACCCACCCACCCGCCTCTGACAGGGGGCTGGTGCCTGCCGCGAGGGCGCGCTAGACGCCGTTGATGATTGAGATCAACGAAACGGCAGCGCTTGCCGCCTTTTGTGCCAAGGCGGCCGAGCACCCCTACGTCACCGTGGACACCGAGTTCTTGCGGGAGCGGACGTACTACCCCAAGCTCTGCCTGGTACAGCTCGCCTTTCCGGGCGGTGGCGAGGGCGATGCGGCGATCGTCGATCCGCTGGGCGGCGAGCTCGACCTCGCACCGCTCGACGCCCTGCTGGCCGACCCGTCGGTGGTGAAGGTCTTTCACGCCGCGCGCCAGGACATCGAGATCTTCTGGCACCGCAACGCCGCCGTGCCGGCGCCGCTGTTCGACACCCAGGTCGCCGCCATGGTCTGCGGCTTCGGCGAGCAGGTCGGCTACGAGACCCTGGTGCGCAAGATCGCCCGCACCGACCTCGACAAATCCTCCCGCTTCACCGACTGGTCGCGCCGGCCCCTGACCGACGCCCAGAAGACCTATGCCCTGGCCGACGTCACCCACCTCCGCCAGATCTACGAGACCCTGTCCCAGCGCCTGACGGAGAGCGGGCGCACCGCCTGGGTCGAGGAGGAGATGGCGATCCTCACCGATCCCGACACCTACCAGGTGGTACCGGAAGAGGCCTGGCGACGGCTCAAGACCCGCAGCAATTCCGGCCGCTTCCTGGCCATCGTGCGGGCGCTCGCCGCCTTCCGCGAGCGTGAGGCGCAGAGCCGCGACGTACCGCGCAACCGGATCCTGAAGGACGATGCGCTGCTGGAGCTCGCCTCGCTGAAGCCCCGCACGCCGCAGGAGCTCGGCCGGGCCCGGCTGCTGCTGCGCGAGGCGCGAAAGGGCGCGACGGCCGACGGTCTGCTCGCCGCGGTGGCGGAAGGGATGGCCTGCCCCGACAACGCCTTGCCGGCGGTGGCGCCGCAACGGCCGCAGCGCAGCGGCTCCCAGGCGCTCAGCGATCTTCTCAAGGTGCTGCTCAAGGCCCGGGCCGATCAGGCCGGCGTTGCCCAGAAGCTGATCGCCACCAGCGCCGATCTCGAGGATCTGGCCAACGGGGCGGACGGCGATCTTCTGGTGCTGAAGGGTTGGCGGCGGGAGATCTTCGGCGAGGACGCCCTGGCGCTTCGCCGTGGAGAGATCGCCCTGGCGGCCTCCAAGGGCGGGGTCCGCATCCATCGCCTCTGACGGCCCTAGACATCGCCGGTAAGAGCCGCGAGGCTGAGGCCAGGCGGGTCAACCCGCACTGACCAGCAGGGACCAAGAGGTATCAAGATGCGACATCTGCTTTCCGCCACGGCGCTGGCTGCGCTGCTGGCACTGCCCGCGGGCGCGGACACGTTGACGATCGTTCATGTGAACGACCTGGACCGGATGGAGGGTTCGGGCGATGCCGGCGGCGTGGCGCGGCTCGCCACCGTGGTGAACCAGGTGCGGGCCGAGGGTGGCACTGTGATCGTGACCTCAGGGGGCGACTCGATCTCTCCCTCCCTCTTCTCGGGCTTCGACCAGGGCGCCCATATGATCGACCTGCTGAACCAGGTGGGCCTCGACGCCATGGTGCTCGGCAATCACGAGTTCGACTTCGGCCCCGACGTGGCCGAGGCGCGGATTGCCGAGGCGAACTTTCCCGTGCTTTCCAACAACGCGATGGAGGAAGACGGCACGCTGCTCGACGGAGTCACGGAGCACCTGATGATCGAGGTGGGCGACCATACCGTCGGCCTTTTCGGTCTGACGACCGCGAGCACGGCGGTGAAGTCCTCCCCCGGCCCCGTCACCTTCCGCGATCCGGTCGAGATTGCGGCCGAGATGGCCGAGACCTTGCAGGGGGAGGGGGCCGATATGGTGATCGCCCTTGCCCACACCGATCTGGGCGAGGATGCCGAGCTCTACCAGGACGCGCCGGTCGATCTGATCCTCTCCGGCGACGACCATGACGTGCGGGTGCAGTACGACGGACGGAAGGCGCTGATCGAGTCGGGCTCCCAAGCCGAGTTCGTCACCGTCATCACCCTCGACATGGCGACGGTCGAGGGCCGGCGCGGCCCGGAGTTCACCTGGGAGCCGTCGTTCCGCCTGGTCAACACCGCCGACGTGACGCCGGACGAGACGCTCGCGGCGGCGGTCGCGGTCTATGAGGCGCAGCTTTCAGAGGCGCTCGACGTCACCATCGGCAGCACGGACGTAGACCTCGACACGCGGCGCACCACCGTACGCTCGACCGAGACCGGCTTTGCCAACCTGATCGTCGACGCCATGGCCTGGGCGACGGAGGCCGATGTGGCCATCACCAATGGCGGCGGTATCCGGGCTGACCGCACCTATGAGGCCGGCACTGAGCTCACCCGCCGCGACGTGATGTCGGAGCTGCCTTTCGGCAACAAGACCATCCTGATCGAGGTGAGCGGCGACGACATCCGCGCGGCGCTTGAGAACGGCGTGAGCGAGATCGAGGAGGGTGGCGGCCGCTTCCCCCATGTCGCCGGCATGACGTTCAGCTTCGATGCCTCGAAGCCCGCGGGTGAGCGGGTGGGCGATATCATGGTGGGCGGCGCGGCGCTCGATCCGGCCAAGACTTACCGTCTCGCCACCAACGACTTCATGGGCAAGGGCGGCGACGGCTACGCCATGTTCGCCGACAAGCCGCGGATCGTCGATGCTAACTCCGGCGCGCTGATGGCGGCCCAGGTCATCCGCTATATCGAGAATGCCGGCACCGTGGCGCCGGAGGCGGAGGGCCGCGTCACTCGCCTGGATTGACGCCACGGGCAGCGGCGGGGGCGGCAGCAGCGGGGGCGGCAGCGGCGCCGGCCCCGCCCGCGGCCCGCTCGGCCAGCAGCCGGTCGAGCCAGTCCGGGTCCATCTCCGGCACCGAGGAGAGCAGGAGGTCGGTATAGGCGTGGTGCGGCGGCGTGAACATTTCCGCCTTCGGGCCCTGCTCGACCACCTTGCCCTCCTTCATCACCACCACCTCGTCCGCGATCGAGCGCACGGTGGCGAGGTCGTGGGTGATGAACATGTAAGCGAGGCCGAACTCCTTCTGGATCTTGTCGAGGAGGCGCAGGATCCCCTCGGCGACGAGCTGGTCGAGGGCAGAGGTCACCTCGTCGCAGATGATGAACTGCGGCTCGGCCGCCAGCGCCCGGGCGATGCCGATGCGCTGCTTCTGGCCGCCTGAAAGCTCGGAGGGCAAGCGGTCGATGAACTGGTCGGGCTCGAGCTCGATCTCGGCGAGGAGCGCGCGCAGCCGCTCCTCCTTCGCCTTACCCTTAAGGCCGAGATAGAACTCGATGGGCCGGCCGATCAGGTCGCGGATGCGTTGGCGCGGATTGAGCGCCGTGTCGGCCATCTGATAGATCATCTGGGCCTGGCGAAGCTGATCCTTGCTGCGCTGGCGATAGTCGGCCGGCGGCTCCTCCCCGTCGATGAAGATGTGGCCGGAGACCGGCGGCAAGAGGCCGGTGATGCAGCGCGCCGTCGTGGATTTGCCGGAACCCGACTCGCCCACCACTGCCACCGTGCGCCCCTTGTGGATGTCGAACGACACCTCGTGCAGCACGGGGACGGAGCCATAGGCCGCCGTAACGTTGCGGAGGCTGACGGCGGGTACGGCGTCGGCCGCCGGCACGGGCTTCGGCTCCGTGCGGAAGGTGCGCACGGCCCAGAGGGTCTTGGTGTAGTCCTCCTTCGGGTTCGCCAGCATCTGCCGCGTCTCGGCCTCCTCCACCGGGTCGCCCTTGAGCAGCACCATGACTCGGTCGGCCATCTGGGCCACGACGGCGAGGTCGTGGGTGATGTAGATCGCGGCCGTGCCGAACTGCTCCACCGCGTCGCGGATGGCGGCCAGCACCTCGATCTGGGTGGTGACGTCGAGGGCGGTGGTGGGCTCATCGAAGATGATCAGATCCGGCCGGCAGGACATGGCCATCGCCGTCATCGCCCGCTGCAGCTGGCCGCCGGAGACCTGGTGGGGATAGCGAAAGCCGATCTCGTCGGGGTTCGGCAGTTGCAGGCGGCGGTAGAGATCGACGGCATCGGTCGTCGCCTCCGCCCGAGCCATCACGCCATGCTCCACCGGCGCCTCGGCATACTGGTCGATCAGTCGGTGCGCCGGGTTGAACGAGGCCGCCGCCGACTGCGCGACATAGGCGATGCGGGAGCCGCGGAGCTTGCGGCGCGCCTCGTCGGAGGCCTTCGTCAACTCCATCCCGTCAAACTCCACCGTGCCGGCCGAGATCCGGCAGCCGTCGCGGGTGAACCCCATGGCGGCGAGGCCGATGGTGGACTTGCCGGCGCCGGATTCGCCGATCAAGCCGAGCACCTCGCCCTTCCTCAGGTCGAAGTCGACGCCGTGCACAATCTCCAGCCATTCGTGGTCGGCTCGCCCCTCGATCTTCAGGCCCCGGACGCGGAGAAGGGTCTCATTGGACGGCGCCATGATCTCAGTCCTTCAAGCCGGAGGAGCGGTGGAGCATCCAGTCGACGACGAAATTCACCGCCACCGTCAGGAGCGCGATGGCGAGCGCCGGCAGCAGCGGGGTTGGGTCGCCGAAGGTGATGAGCGTCGCGTTCTCCCGCACCATCGAGCCCCAATCGGCCGTAGGCGGCTGGATGCCGAGGCCAAGGAAGGAGAGGGCGGAGATCAACAGGAAGACGAAGCAGAAGCGCAGCCCGAACTCCGCAATCAGCGGCGCTGTGACGTTCGGCAGCACCTCCCTGCTGATGATCCAGCCGAGCCCCTCGCCCCTGAGCCGCGCCGCCTCGATATAGTCCATCACCACCACGTTCATCGCCACCGCCCGGGCGAGGCGGAAGACCCGGGTCGAGTCGAGCACCGCGATCACCAGCACCACCGACAGGATCGAGGTGCCGAAGATGGTGAGCAGCAGAAGCGCGAAGATCAGCTGCGGGATCGACATCAGGATGTCGATGACGCGGGAGAAGATCTGGTCGACCCAGCCCCCGACGACCGCCGCCAGCAATCCCATCGAGGCGCCGAGCAGGAAGGCGAGCGCCGTCGTTACGAACGCGATCCCCACGGTGTTGCGCGCCGCATAGATCAGGCGCGAGAGCATGTCGCGCCCCAGATTGTCGGTGCCGAGGATATGGGCCTCGCCCCAGGGCTGATACTCCGCGCCCAGCACGTCACGCTCCGGAAACGGCGCGACCAGATCGGCGAAGATCGCCACCAGGACGTAGGTCGCGATGGTGAGCAGCCCGAAATAGGCCGAGAGCGGCGTGGTGCGGAGCAGATGCTGGCGCCGGTCGGCCGTCACCGCCACCAGACCGCGCTTGACCACCCAGGCGCCGACGCTCATCAGGACCACGGCGGCGACGGCGTAGGCGACGAAGTCGATCAGCAGCATGGCGCGCGCCTCATTTCTTGTGGAGGAGGCGCGGATTGGTGACGATCGAGAGCACGTCCGCAGTGAGGTTGAGCAGGATATAGGCGGCGGCGAAGATCAGGCAGCAGGCCTGCACCACCGTAATGTCCTGCTTGGAGACCGAGTCGACCATCAGCTGGCCGAGCCCCGGATAGACGAACACCACTTCGACGATCACCACCCCGGTGATGAGGTAGGCGAGGTTGAGGGCGATCACGTTGATGATCGGTGCCAGCGCATTCGGCAGGGCATGGCGCACGATCACCTTGCTCCGCGGGATGCCCTTCAGTCGCGCCATCTCGATGTAGGGCGAGGCGAGCAGGTTGATGATCGCCGCCCGGGTCATGCGCATCATGTGGGCGGTGACGACCAGGGTGAGGGTAAGCGCAGGCAGGAACGTGCGATCCACCTGCTGCCAAAACGTGGTGTCCGGCCCGATATTGGAGATCGAGGGGAAGGCGCCGAGCTGCACCGCCAACCAGATGATCAGGATGTAGGAGACGAAGAACTCCGGCGTCGAGATCGAGGTGAGCGTGAAGACGTTCACGCCGCGATCGAAGAGCGAGTTCCGGTAGAGCGCGGCCAGCACGCCGAGCGACACCGCGAGCGGGATGGCGATGATCGCGGCATAGGCGGCGAGGAAGAGCGTGTTGTAGAGCCGGACGCCGATCAACTCCGAAATCTCGCGCTGGCTGGCCAGCGACACGCCGAAATCGCCGACCAGGGCGCCGCCGAGCCAGTCGAGATAGCGGGTCAGCGGGGGCCGATCGAGGCCGATCTCGGCCCGCAGCGCCGCCACCGTCTCCGGCGTCGCGGACTGTCCGAGGATCTGCTGGGCCAGGTCACCGGGCAGCAGCTCCAACGCGAAGAAGATGATGAGGGAGATGGCCCAGAGCGTCAGCAGCCCCAGCCCTAGACGCCTCAAGACCATCGAAAGTAGCGGAGACATTTGCCCTCCCCCCGCCCGATCTCGAGGCCGGGCAGCACCGTCGGGTGCCCCGGACGGGATGTCCGGGGCCGCCGCGTCTCATCTCAATCGCATCGCTTGCGCGCCGATCAGGCGAACCACCAGCGCTCGAACGAGCGCTCGCCGTCCATATCCCAGTTCGACGCGAACTGATCCTCGAAGCCCACCTTGTCGGAGGTGGCGAAGACGTAGGAGGCGAACATCGGAACGATCACGCCGCCTTCGTTCGAGCAGATTTCCTGCATGTCGAAGTACATCTGCCGGCGCTGCGCCTCATCCGTCTCGGCCCGGGCGGCGTAGAGCAACTCGTTGAACCGGTCGTGGTCCCAGTAGCTGTCGTTCCAGTCGACGCCCCGCTCATAGGCGGTGGAGAACATCCAGTCCTCCGTCGGCCGGCCAGACCAGTAGACGGCGCTAAAGGGCTTCACCAACCAGACGTTGGACCAGTAGCCGTCGTTCGGCTCGCGCACGACCTCGAGGTTGATGCCCGCGGCCCGGGCGCTTTCGGAGTAGAGCACGCCCGCATCCACCGCACCGCCATACGCGGCATCCGAGACCGAAAGCTTGACATCGAGGCTGGAGAGCCCGGCCTGCTCCAGATGGAACTTGGCGCGGTCCGGATCGTAGGTGCGCTGCTCCAGATCGGAGGCGTGGAAGCGCTGGCCCGGCCCGATCGGATGGTCGTTGCCGACGACGCCGTAGCCCTTGAGGATCTTCTGGACCAGTTCCTCGCGGTCGATGGCATACTTCAGCCCCAGGCGTACGTCGTTGTTGTCGTAGGGCGCGGTGTTGGTGTGCATCGCATAGGTGTAGTGCTGCGTGCCGGCGACGGAGTGAATGTTCACGCCGCGCTGGCGCTGCAGCAGGCTCACCGTCTTCAGATCCACCCGGTCGATGGCGTCCACCTCGCCCGAGGTAAACGCATTGGTGCGCGCCGTCGGGTCGATGATGGAGATCATCTCGATCGCGTCGAAATGCGCCCGGTCCGACTTCCAGTAGCCGTCATAGCGCTCCAAATCGGCGCGCACGCCCGGCTCGAAGTTGCGCAGCACATAGCCGCCGCAGCCTACGCCCGATTGCCAGTCGACAGAGCCGTCGTCGTTCGCCTGCAGGATCGGCATATGGTAGTCGGAGACGATGAAGGGGAAGTCCGCGTTGCCGGCGTCGAGCTCCACCACCAGCGTGTTATCGTCCTCGGCCACCATGTTGGTGATTGGCGCCACCAGCGGCTTGGCGGCAGAGGCGGAGTCCTCCCCCCGGTGATGGTTGAGCGAGGCCATCACGTCGTTCGCCGTCACCGCGCGGCCATTGTGGAAGGTCACATCCTGGCGGATCTTGAAGCGCCAGACAGTGGCACCGGCAGAGGCCTCCCAGCTTTCGGCAATCTCACCGACCAGCGAGCCGTCGGCCGCAACTTCGGTCATGAAGTTGTGGATGCCGAAGCCCATGGCGATGGTGAAGCCGTTCTCCCACGTCGCGGGGTTCAGTGTGTCGGTCGTCTGACCGTGGGCCTTGCCCATCCGGAACGTGCCACCCCGCTGGGGCGCGGCGCGGAGCGATCCGGCAGCAGGCAACACAAGCGCTGTTGCTGCCGCCGTCTTCAAGACGGTACGGCGCTTCATGGCAGTCATATCGGGATCTCCCTGGGGCGTCATTGCTTGTCGGTTGTTATTCGACGCTGAGTCTCAGGATATCACACGCAAGGTCAAGCCCGCTGTTGCCATTTGCGCAATAACGCTTTGAGAAGACTAGTCCTTTTGTGGCAGTGTCTTGTCCGATTTCTTGTCGTCGCCGTCCTCCGTGACTTGCCGCAGGCCGTCGCCGATGGAGAGGCCAAGCTCGTCGCCCAGGGTCTTGAGCGCCGGCAGTTGCACGGCCATGCCGAGGATCGAGTCGAGCGCCTGGTTGACCGGGGTCTTGCCGCCGTCCCCACCACCGCCCGCGCCACCGCCGAGGCCGGTGACGTTGTGGATCTTGATCGTCTCGATCTTCTCGGCCGGGCGGACCATCTCGGCGATAGCCTTGGGCAGGGCCTCGATCCGGGCGAGCTCCTCCCGCATCTGCACGTGGCGAGCGTCGAGGGTGTTTTCCGCCTCGTGCAGGGCGCGCTGGCCATCGGCCTCGGCCAGCAGCGCGGCGCGCTTGGCCTCGGCCCGCTCGCGCTCCGCATCCGCCTCCGCCTTGGCCGCTTGCAGGCGGGCGGAGGCATGGTCGCCCGCCGCGTCCTTCTCCGCCCGGGCGAGCGCGGTCATCCGGGCCCCATCCGCCTCCGCCGTCTTCTGGGCGGCGAGAAGGGCGAGGCGTTTCTCCCGCTCCGCCTCGGCGAGCTGGCGGGCGGTGGCAATCGCCTCGGCCGCATCCGCCGCATCGGCCCTGGCCCGATCGGCGGCGGCCTGGGCGGCGCTTTCGGCCTCCGCCTTTTTGGCGATGGCGATCATCCGGTCCTGCTGCTGCAGTTGCAGGTCACGCTCCTTGGCGATCTCGGAAGCCTGGACCTCCAGATCCCGGGCGATCTCGGCGCTTCGGACGGCACGCTCGCGGGCCACCTCGGCCTCCCGCACGGCACGGTCCTTGGCGATGCGGGCGGCCTCCGTCTCCTCCTCCGACACCGCCCGGCGGCGGGCGATCTCGGCGGCTTGGGCGGCGCGGAGGGTAGCGATCTCCTGCTCCTGGGCGATCCGCGCCTCCTCCTCATCCTGTTCGATCTCGAGGGTGCGCCGCGTCGCCTCCATGGCCGAGAGGCGCACGGCCACGTCGGCATCGGCGTCGATCTGCGCCCGCTCCTTTTTCGAGGTGGCGATCACCTCCGCCAGCTTGCGCATGCCGACGGCGTTGAAGGCGTTGTTTTCGTCGAGATCGCGGAACGGCGTCTGGTCAAGGGAGGTGAGGGAGACCGATTGCAGCCGCAACCCGTTCTCCGCCAGATCGTCGGCGATCAGCTCGCGCACCTGGCGCACGAAGTCGGCGCGGCCCTCATGCGCCTCGTCCATGGTCATCTGCGCCGCCACGGCGCGGAGCGCGTCGACCAGCTTGCCCTCGATGATCTCGCGCACCTTGCCGGCATCGAAAGTCCGCTCGCCGAGGGTCTGGGCGGCGCGGGCCACCGCCTCCTCCGTCCCGTCGACGGCGATGGCGAAGCTCGCGCCGATGTCGATGCGCAGGCGATCGCGGGTGATCAGGCTCTCCTCGCCTGTGCGCCGCACCTCGAGGCGGAGGGTGCGCATGTTCACCTCGGAGACCTCGTGGAAGTACGGCAACGCGATGGTGCCGCCGGCCATCACCACCCGCTGGCCGCCGATGCCGGTGCGGATCAGGCTCACCTCCCGCGTCGCCTTGCGATAGAGCTGGGCGAGCACGACGACGGCGATCACCGCGACGATGATGAGGACGATCAACGTGGTCCAGAATGTCGACATCCGGCCTTCCTCCGTTCACGCGCGCCGGCTGGCCGTCCGCGTCAGCACAAAATCGTAGTCCACAGCATAGCAGGGTGAGGGCGCGCGCTGGCCATCGGGCAGGCGCAGATCGCTCCGCTTCTCGAAGGGCACGACCAGGCTGTCCTTCACGCCGAAGACC
The DNA here is from genome assembly GCA_039180875.1 of Pseudomonadota bacterium. GTDB lineage: Bacteria > Pseudomonadota > Alphaproteobacteria > Rhodobacterales > Rhodobacteraceae > JBCDCY01. The sequence continues at coordinate 49,223 of JBCDCY010000006.1, forward strand.
GGGTCACTGTCGAGGTAGGGATCGCCGTCGACGAACAGCATGGTGGTGAGCCGGTGATAGCCCGGCGCCTCCACCCGCACATGCACATGGCCCGGGCGGATGATGGAGCGGTCGGCGGCGCGCAGAAGCTCCCCCACCGTGCCGTCTGACGGGATGGGGTAGGATGTGGGCAAGATCGAGGTGAACCAGAACCGCCCGTCATGGTCGCTGCGAAAGAGCCCGCGCATCGCCGCCCCGTCCACATTCGCCATCATGATGTCGTAGGAGCCTTGGTCGTCGGAGTGCCAGACATCGACCCGCGCCCCGCCGATCGGCGCGCCGTCGAGGTCGAGGATCCGGCCGCTCACCACCAGAGGCTCGCCCTTGATGCCGGCCGAGATATCGGCGCCGTTCGGAAAGGCGGGGCGATCCTCGACAAAGAACGGGCCGAGGACCGAGTTCTCCGTCGCGCCATCGGGCCAGCGATGGTTGATCATGTCGACCCGGGCCGTCGCGCCCATGACGTCGGAAAGCAGCACGAACTCCTGCCGGCCGCCGGTGCAGAGATGGCCGGTGCGGGTGAGGAAGTCGATGGCCTGCTCCCACTCCTCCTCCGTCGGCTCGACCTCCTCGAGGAAGGCGTGAAGGTGGCGGGTGAAGGCGTTCAGCACCTTCTGCGCCCGGGGGGTGCGGGCGCCCTTCATGGTGTCGAGGACGACGCCGGTCAGGTTCTCCTCCCGGATATCGCGGCCATGGGCGCCTGGCGGGCGCTCGGGCATCGGCGCCGGATCGTGGCCGTTGGTCTTGGCGTAGAACTCCGAGACGTACTCGGACGGCGGATTGCCGGGCCAGTAGATCACCGCGTCGCGAAAGCTCTGCCGCTCGAACAGGCGTCCGGCATAGGCGGCGACATGGCCGTGGGCCTCGTCGTTCAGCTTGTGCCCCCCCTCCCAAGCGAAGCCCATGCCGAGCCATTTCAGGCGGAAGAGGCTGACGGCCCACTGCACGTCGGCCATGGTGAAGGCCTCGCCGCAGATCCAGCGCCGGCCGTCGGCGAGCCGGCCGTCGAGCTCGGCGATGACGGCGAGGATCTCCCGCGTGGCGGAGCGCATCAGGTCGGGCGTCGCCACATAGGCCCTGGCAGAGGCCTCCTTTCGGATCTTGGCATCATAGGCCGCGATCAGCCGGGGATGGCCGACGGCAAGGGAGCGGCCCTCCATCAGTTTCATGATCTTGTAGTCGTGGATGCCGGGCATGTTCTGGCGCAGCATCTCCGGCCGGAAGTCGCCCTCGGGATGAGCGCCGTAGAGCACGGCGACGTGGGGCGTGCCGTCGACGATGGCGAGCTCGCGCTCGATCTCCCGCGTGAGGTTCGCCGGCAGCAGCCTCTCGCCCCCGTCCCAGACCCGGTCGATGTGGGCGCAGATCTGCTTGGAGTCGACCAGCACCTCCTCCGTCTCCAGATCGACGAGGGTAGGGACGACGCAGGGATCGAACCCCTCCGTCGTGGTCGAGGAGCGGCCGGTATAGCCCGCCACGAACTCCCGCCCCCGACCGCCCTGCATGCGCAGGCGCACATAGTCGGGGTGATAGTTCTCCATCCCCGGCGGCAGGATCTGGATGTCGTGGCTGCGGTAGGATGCGCCTTTTTCGGCCAGGACCGTGCGCACCTTGTGGGAACAGACGGAGAGGGCGAAGTGATAGAGCTCGAACCGCGCCGGCCCCGTGCCGATCTGGCGATTGCGCTCCGGATCGAGGAGCGGCGCATTCGCCGCCGCCACCATCTGGCTCAGGCTGGCCTCAGCCATCATACCCCCGGCTAGACGCTTCCTTCGCGGCTGGATCCTTTTCTTGCCCAGCCCACAAGCGATGATGCCGGGTCCCCTGCTTCTGTCAACTCGGCATCGACGCGCGGCCCCTGTCCCACAGACTGTTTCGTATCTGAGAACTTGACCGCTCACCGCGACCGGGCACTATCGCGGAAGGGCCCGGCCAGCCATGGCTGAGAGCGAACGAAAGTGGGAGGAGACGATGGCGACCATCAAGCGAGAGGCGTTGAGCCGGCGCGGCATGCTGAAACTCGGCGCGGCCACCGGTGCCGCGGCGGCGGCGGGGCTCTACGCCCCGGCGGTCCATGCCCAGTCCCGGACCATCACCATCGGCTATGTCAGCCCGCAATCGGGCCCCCTCGCGGCCTTTGCCGAGGTCGACGACTTCATCATCAACGGCTTTCTCGAGGCCGTCTCGGGCGGGGTGCAGGCGGGCGGGCGCTCGCTGTCGTTCGAGGTGGCGGTGAAGGACAGCCAGTCCAACCCCAACCGCGCCGCGGAAGTGGCGAAGGAACTGATCGTCGATGATGAGATCGACCTGATGGTCGTTGCCCACACGCCCGAGACCACCAATCCGGTCTCCACGATCTGCGAGATCGAGGAGATCCCCTGTATCTCCACCCTCGCGCCTTGGCAGCCCTGGTTCGTGGGTCGGCAGGGCAACCCGGGCGATCCGGCGAGCTGGTCGACCTTCGACTACACCTACCACTTCCTCTGGGGGCTCGAGGATCTGATCGCGGTCTTCACGAACATGTGGAACCAGCTTGAGACCAACAAATCGGTGGGCGGCCTCTTTCCCAACGACGCCGACGGCAATGCCTGGGGCGATCCCAATCTCGGCATGCCGCCAGCGCTCGACGAAATGGGATTCCGCCTGACCGATCCCGGGCGCTACCAGAACCTGACCGACGATTTCTCCGCCCAGATCAACGCCTTCAAGGACGGGGAGTGCGAGATCGTCACCGGCGTGGTGCTGCCGCCGGACTTCGCGACCTTCTGGAACCAGGCGCGCCAGCAGGGGTATGCACCCAAGGCGGCCTCCATCGGCAAGGCGATCCTCTTCCCCTCGGCGGTGAACGCCATCGGCGACAGCGCCCAGAACCTGTCGTCGGAGGTCTGGTGGTCGAACGTCCATCCCTTCCGCTCCTCGCTGACCGGCGCCTCGGCGGCCGAGGTCTGCGACGCCTACGAGGCGACGGCGGGCCGGCAATGGACCCAGCCCCTCGGCTTCGTGCACGCGCTGCTCGAGGTCGCGGTCGACGTGGTGAAGCGAGTCGAGAGCGTGCGCGACCCGGATGAGGTCTCCGCCGCCATCGCCGCCACAGAGCTCGAGACCATCGTCGGCCGCATCGCTTGGGACGGCGCCGGCTTGCCGCCGCCCGCACAAAAGAACGTGGCCAAAACGCCCCTGGTCGGCGGGCAGTGGCGGAAATCGGACGACGGGCTCTTCCGCCTGGTCATCGTCGACAACCAGACCTTCCCCGACATCCCCCTCGGCGGAGAGATGGAGGCCATCGCCTGAACGGCGAGCGGAGGCGGCATGACCCGGTCCGACGCAGATGCTGCTTGAGATCAGCGGGCTGAAGAAGAGCTTTGGGGCCGTCGTCGTCGCCGACGAGATCACCCTTGGTGTGGAGGAGGGCGAAGCGCTCGGCATCATCGGCCCGAACGGCGCCGGAAAGTCTAGCCTTTTCAATCTGATAACCGGCAATCTTAAGGCAGACGTCGGGACCATCGCGTTGGACGGCCACGACATCACCCGGGCGCCCGTCCGGGCCCGGGTGACGGCGGGGATCGGCCGCTCCTACCAGATCCCGCAGCCCTTCGTGCAGATGACGGTGTTCGAGAACGCCGCCGTCGCCGCCTGCTACGGCGACGGCGCGCAGGAGGAGATGGTGAAGGACCACGTCATCGACATCCTCCACCGCACGGGTCTGCTGCCGAAGGCCAACCTGCCGGCCGGCGCCCTCAGCCTGCTGGAGCGCAAGCGACTGGAGATGGCGCGGGCGCTGGCCACCCGGCCGCGCCTGCTGCTGCTCGACGAGATCGCCGGTGGATTGACGGAGGCGGAGTGCCAATCGTTGATCGCCACGATCCAGGACATCAACGCCAGCGGCACGACCATCGTCTGGATCGAGCATGTGACCCACGCCCTCCTCGCCGTGGTGCAGCGGCTGATCGCCATCGACTTCGGCCGGATCATCGCCGAGGGGCCGCCGGCCGCCGTCATGGCCTCCGACGCCGTGCAGCAGATCTACCTCGGCGTCGACTGATGGCATTGCTCGAGACCCATGGCCTCACCGCCTTCTACGGCGACTTCCAGGCGCTCTACGGCATCGACGCCCATGTGGAGGAGGGGGAGACGGTGGCGCTCATCGGCGCCAACGGCGCGGGCAAGTCCACCTTCCTCTCGGCGCTCACCGGTCTGGTGCCGGCGCCGTCGGAGATGATCCGCTTCGACGGCCGGGCCATCGGCGGGGCCCGCCCGGCGCGTATCCTGGCCGCCGGCATTGCGCTGGTGCCGGAGGGGCGGCGCCTCTTCCCCTCGCTCACGGTGGAAGAAAACCTGCAGATCGGCAATTACGGGCGCAAGGTGCGGGGGCCCTGGTCGATCGAGGCGGTGCACGGGCTGTTTCCCATCCTGAAGGAGCGGGCGCGCCAGGCCTCCGGCTCCCTCTCCGGCGGACAGCAGCAGATGGTGGCGCTGGGACGCGCGCTGATGTCGAACCCGCGACTTCTGCTTTGCGATGAGCTTAGCCTCGGCCTCGCGCCTGCCGTCATCAAGGACATCTACGCCGCCCTGGACCGCATCCGAGACGAGGGCGTGAGCGTCGTCGTCGTCGAGCAGAACATCACCCAGGCCTTGCAGGTCGCCGACCGGGTCTATTGCCTCCTTGAGGGGCGGGTGACGCTCTCCGGTCGCCCGGGTGGCCTGAGCGACGATCAGATCCGCGCGGCCTATTTCGGAGGATAGAGGTGCCCCAGATCCCCGCCCGCGCCCGGCGCGCCAGCCAGGAGGTCCCGCGATGATCTGGCTCGACACCCTGATCCAGGGCATCCTGCTCGGCGGTCTATACGCGCTTTTCGCCACCGGGCTGTCGCTGATCTTCGGGATCATGCGGTTGGTCAATCTGGCCCATGGCGATTTCATGGTGGTGGGTGCCTTCGCCATCCTGGTGGGGATCGAGGCGCTGGGGATGCCCATCGTCATCTCCGCCATCGTCGCCACCGTCTTCATGTTCGCCCTCGGCTACGGGCTGCAGTATTTTCTGCTCAACCGCACCCTCGGGCGGGACATCCTGCCGCCGCTCCTCGTCACCTTCGGCCTCTCCATCATCCTGCAGAACGGGATGTTGGAGGGCTTTTCGGCCGACACCCAGCGCCTGAAGGCCGGCGGGTTTGAGGAGGTCTCGATCCGGCTCTCCGAAAGCCTGGCGATCGGGGCGATGCCGCTGCTGACCTTCGTCGCCGCCGTGCTGGTGATCCTGGTCCTCTCCTGGATCTTCTATCGGACGGAGGCGGGGCGGGCTTTTCGCGCCACCTCCGACGATCCGGTGACGGCGCAGTTGATGGGGATCGACAACAACCGGATCTTCGCCCTCGCCATGGCCATGGCGATGGTGGTCGTCGCCCTCTCCGGCCTGTTCCTCGGGGCAAGGGCGACCTTCGATCCCCTGATCGGGCCCGGGCGGCTGATCTATGCGTTCGAGGCAGTGATCATCGGCGGGCTCGGCAGCCTCTGGGGGACGCTCGCCGGAGGCATCGTGCTCGGGGTGGCCCAGACGGTGGGTGCCCGGATCGACCCGCAGTTTCAGATCCTCGCCGGCCATATCGTCTTTCTGATCGTGCTGGTGCTGCGGCCCCGCGGCCTCTTCCCCCGGGCCGTCGACTGAGGATGGCGGCGCCCATCGACAGCACGCGCTACACGGTCGCCAAGTCGACGCGGGAAAGCCGCGTGGCGCTCGGCCTGCTCGCCGCCGTCGTGGTGCTGTTGGCGGTGGCACCGCTCTTCGTCTCCCGCTCCCTGGTGCAGGATCTGTTCTTCGTCCTCACCATGATCTCGCTCGCCCAATGCTGGAACCTGCTGGCGGGCTATGGCGGGCTCGTCTCCATCGGCCAGCAGGCCTATGTCGGCATCGGCGCCTATGCTGCCTTCGCCATGGCGATCCTCGGCGGCGTCGATCCGATGCTGGCGATCCTGGCGGCGGGACTGGCCGGGGTGCTGCTCGCCATCCCCACGGCCTATGTGGTCTTCCGGCTGGAGGGCGCCTATTTCGCCGTCGGCACCTGGGTCGCGGCGGAGGTCTTTCGCCTGAGCTTCGCCCAGTGGCGCGCGCTCGGCGGCGGGACGGGCACGGCGCTCCCCTCCGACGTCGCGCGCAGCATCGCCGGGATCGAGACGCTGAAGGACGCGCTCGACCTCCGCACCTCCGCCGCCCGGGATATGATCGCCTACTGGCTCGCCCTGATCCTCGCCGTGGCCATCGTCGGCGCGATCTATGCCTTTCTCAGGACCCGGTCGGGCCTCGCCCTTTCGGCCATCCGCGACAATCCCGGGGCGGCGGCGAGCGTCGGCGTCGACACCGGCCGGGCGAAGTTCGCCGTCTATCTCTTCGCCGCCCTCGGCGCGGCATTGGCGGGCGGTCTGATCTTCTTTCAGAAGGCCTCGATCACGCCCGACAGCGCCTTCTCCGTCATCGACTGGACGGCCTACGTCCTTTTCATCGTGGTGATCGGCGGCATCGGCACGCTCGAGGGGCCGATCATCGGCGCGCTCATCCTGTTCTTTCTGCAGAACTGGCTGTCGGAGTACGGCACCTGGTACCTGATGCTGCTCGGCGCCATCGCCATTGCGGTGATGCTGGTGGCGCCACGGGGCATCTGGGGCTTCGTGCGCGATCGCTTCGACTTCTCGGTCTTTCCCACACGACGGCGGGTGATCGGGCCGGACACGCCGGTGCCCGACTACACCCGCCCGGTGCAAGAGATCGCCGAGCCCGCACCCCAAGGGGTGAGCGGGGCGGAGATCCGGCTGGAGGAACCCATGTTCGATATCGAGACCGACGTGCTGATCGTGGGCTCCGGGCCGGCCGGCGGCGCGTCGGCCGCGCTCCTCTCCCGCTACGGCATCGCCAACGTGATGATCGAGAAATACGCCTGGCTCGCCAACACCCCGCGGGCCCACATCACCAACCAGCGAACGATGGAGATCCTGCGGGAGCTGGGGCTCGAGGAGGATGCGGTCGAGAAATCCGTGCCGCAGGAGTTGATGGGCAACAACGTCTTCTGCACCAGCCTGGCGGGAGAGGAGATCGGGCGTCTGCTCACCTGGGGCAATCACCCGAGCCGGAAGGCCGACTACGACCTCGCCAGCCCCTGCCGGATCTGCGACATCCCGCAAACGCTGCTGGAGCCGATCATTGTCGGCAACGCGATGGCCAATGGCACCATCGCGCGGTTCAAGACCGAATACCTCTCCCACACCCAGGACGGCGACGGCGTGGTCGCCACGGTGCGCGACCGGGTGGCGGATCAGACCTACCGGATCCGGGCGAAGTACATGATCGGTGCCGATGGCGCTCGCTCCAAGGTGGCGGAGGATCTGGGCCTGCCGATGGACGGGGAGATGGGCCTCGAAGGTTCGATGAACATCGAGTTCGAGTGCGACCTCTCCCGCTACGTCGCGCACCGGCCCTCGGTGCTCTACTGGATCTTTCAGCCCGGCGCCGACATCGGCGGGATCGGGGCAGGGGTCGTGCGCATGGTCCGGCCCTGGCACAAATGGCTTTCGATCTACGGCTATGATGTGAAGGACGGCCCGCCCGACATCACCCATGCGGAGGCCGAGAAGATCGTGCGCCAATTGATCGGCGACGACGAGATCCCGATCAAGATCGACAAGCTCTCCTTCTGGACGGTGAACAACATGGTGGCGCGGCGCTACGCCAAGGGGCGGGTGTTCTGCATGGGCGACGCGGTGCACCGCCATCCGCCGTCGAACGGCCTCGGCTCCAACACCTCGATCCAGGATGCCTACAACCTTGCCTGGAAACTTGCGCTGGTGCTGCGGCGCAAGGCGGGGCCGGCCCTGCTGGAGACCTACGATCAGGAGCGCCAGCCGGTCGGCAAGCAGATCGTCGGCCGGGCCAACAAGTCGATCCAGGACTACGCGCCGATATTCGAGACCCTCGGCCTCACCCAGCCCGGCTCACCGGAGGAGGTCCGCCGCCGCATGGAGATGCGCAAGCAGCCGACGGTGGAGGCGGAGGCGCGGCGAAAGGCGCTCAACACCTACATCCGGCAGAAGAGCTACGAGTTCAATTGCCATGGCGTGGAGCTCGGCCAGCGCTACAGCTCTGCCGCCATCGTCCCCGACGGCACGGCGGAGCCGGACTATACCCGCGACCGGGAGCTTTACTATCACGCCACCACCTGGCCCGGCGCTCGTATCCCGCATGTCTGGGTCGAGCACGGGCAGCATCAGATCTCTACCCTCGACCTGGTGGGGCGGGGGCGGTTCTGCCTTTTCACCGGGGTCTCGGGCGCGGCCTGGGTCGAGGCGGCGGCCCGGGTCTCGGCAGACACGGGCGTCGACATCCGGGTCTGGCAGATCGGCCCGGGCTGCGAGGTGACGGACACCTTCGGCGACTGGGCGCTGGCCTCCGAGGTCAGCGACGCGGGCTGTATCCTCGTCCGCCCCGACGGCCATGTGGCCTGGCGCCAGCGCGAGCTCTCCGCTGCGCCGACGGCGGAGTTGGCCGAGGCAATGCGGGAGATCCTGGCGCTGGCTTAGGCGTTGGTCGAAGCGACGAGTGCCTCCGGCGGGATATTTTCACCAGCTAGAAAGCTGGGCCCCTTTCTTGCTGGCAGCAATATCCCGGGGGTGAATTCGCGGAGCGAAGAGGGGGCAGCGCCCCCTCCATCCCGCTTCAGACCAGGAACGGCCCGCCGCCGCGGCCGCCGGTGAGCTGGATGAAGGGCCAGGGGCTCGGATAGATCTCCGCCACCGGCACCTCGACGACGGCGGGGCGGCCGCTGTCGAAGGCGGTCTCCAGGGCCTGGTGCAGGCCGTCGGTCGTGCCGTCGGTGCGCAGGCCAAGCGCGCCGAAGCTCTCGGCGAACGCCACGAAATCGGGGTTCGAGAGATCCGCGGCAATGGTGCGGTTGGCGCCGAACCGGGTCTGTTGAATGCGCTTCACGTTGCCGAAGGCGTTGTCGTTGTAGACCAACGCCACCAGGGGCACCGCGTACTTCACCGCGGTGGCAAGCTCGTTCGCGCAGTAGAGGAAACCGCCGTCGCCCTGCACGCTCAGCACCCGCCGGCCGGGCGCGGCGAGCGCCGCGCCGAGCGCCGCCGGATAGCCCCAGCCGAGCGTCCCGGCATGACCGCTGCAGAGATAGGTGCGGGGCTTATAGGTCGGATAGGCAAAGCGCCCGGTAAAGGCCACCTGGGTAAGATCCTCGACAAAGATGCCGTCCTCGCCCAGCACCTCGCGAATGACGCCGAGATGACCGAGGGAGGGCTCGAGCCCCGCGATCTCCGCCGCATGCGCCGTCCGCAGGGCTGCCAGCCGCTCCCGCCGGTCGGGCGGCGCGCGGTCGGCGAGCGCCTCTTGGACGGCCTCAAGCAGGGCGGGCAGGGCCTCCTCCGCCATGGCATGCAGGGGGATGGTGGTGCGGCCCCGGCGGTTCAGCTCCTTCCCGTCGGCGTTGATGGCGATCAGGGTGAGATCGCCCTCGGTGCCCCAGGCCATCTCCGGCACCTGCAGGCGAGAGCCCACGGCGAGCACCACGTCGGCCTCGGTCCAGAGGCGATGACCGACGGGGTAGGGCACGAAGAGCGGATGGCGGGCATCGAGCGCGCCCTTGCCCTGCTTCTGCGCGGTGACCGGCAGCGACAGGCGCTCGGCCAGGGCCTGGATCGGACCGGCGCTGCCATGCGCCCCGCCGCCGAGGATCATCAGCGGCGCTTCGGCCCCGACGAGCGCCGCCGCCGCGTCCGCCAGCCGGGAGCGGTCGAGCATCGGGCCCTCGCCACGCCGCAGCAGATCGCCGGGCATGAAGCGGACGGGCTGCGACCAGAGGTCCATCGGCACCTCGATCGTCACCGGTCGCGGCGCGCCATGCAGGAGCGCGGAGAGCGCGTCAGCCACCTGGTCCGGCGCCTCCTCCTCCGTGCGCAGCTCTGCCATGTGCTTGGAGATCGCGCCGACGGTCGCCCCCTGAGCCGGGACCTCATGCAGCAGGCCATGGCCCTTGCCGAGCGCCCGCGTGGCGATCTGGCCGTGCAGCGCCAGAACGGGGGCGTGCACCGACCAGGCCGTGGCATGGGCCGCCGCGGCGTTCAGCACGCCTTCCCCCGGCACGACGCAATAGGCCTGGGGCCGCCCGGTGGCGAGCGCCGCGCCGGTCGCCATGTAGGCCGCGCCCTGTTCGTGCCGCGCGACCACCGGCCGGATCGCCCCGCCGAAATCCAGCAGCACGTCGAAGAAGTCGTCGTTCTGCACGCCTGGCAGGCAATAGAGCGTGTCGATGCCCGCCGCGATCAGCGCCTCGCAGATCAGGTGAGAGACCGTCGTCTCGGCCACGCCTTGGCTCCTTAACTCAATCAGGGATCTCAGAACCGCCGCTGAGCCTCGAGCGTCGCGATCTCGCGCACCGTCCACTCCACGGCGTCGCGCATGGAGGAACCGAGGGCCTCGTCGAACACCCGCACGATATCGGCGACGGCATCGCTCGATGAGGTGAGCTCCTGCCCGAAGGAGCGGGAGGCGACGATCTGGCCCTGGGGTTCCTGCACGATCTTGATGTTGATCTGCACGACGATCCGGGTGTCGCCGTTGGGCGAGCCGAAGACGTCGGCGGTGAACTCGCGCAGATCGGTGATCAGGGTGTAGTCCGAGACTAGGCCGATGGCCTGGCGCCCCACGGCGGCGACCCTGCCGGTGTTCTCGAAGCTCTCGACCATCAGGGTCTGCACCAGCCGGGGCGCGCGGTCGACCCAGCGGGCATTGGCGAAATATTGCACCTGCAGCGGCGTGGGTTTGATGGCGATCCGGTCGGTGTTGACGGAGCTCGCGGCGATCGGCTCCTCCACCACGATCTGGGCCGTGACCTCCGGCAGATCCTCGTCGAAGGTGCTCTTGGGCGAAAGATCGAACAGATCGCCCGGCGAGATCACGTTGCCGATGGTCTCAAGCCCGGTGCAACCGCCGAGCAGTCCGGCCAGGCCAAGCAGCGCCGTGCGGCGGGGAAGGAGGGGGCCCGACATCAGCGGCGGAAGGTCGGTGTCTGGGTGCCGAGCAGGAAGCGCGCCGGATCGCGCTCCAACCGGGCGGTGACGCGCTGGAGCGAGGCGATCAGCTCCCGCCCCTCCCTGATGAAGCGCAGGAACTGCGGCAGACCGGCCTGCAGGAAGCCGTCGATCTCAGCACGGTTGCCGGCCACCACCTGATCGAGATTGCCGAGGAAGGCGCTGGCGCTCTGCAGGGCCACGAGCACCTCGTCGGAGATCTGGGGGGCATCCTCCGCCACCGCGGCCACGGCGCGGTCGAATGTCTGCACGGTGTTGCGCACGTCCAGCAGGATGGCGTCGACATCCTCGTCCAGAATCTCGTTCACGCCGTTGAACGTCCGCTCCGCCGCGCTCAAGGCGCCGTCGGCCAGCAGCATTGCCTCGGTGATCGCCACCAGGGTCTCGTTAGCGTTGCTAAAGGTCTCGGTCGCGGCTGCAAGCGCGTCGTTCGCCGCAGCGCCAAGGGGGGCAAGGTCGTTGGTCAGGGTGGTGACGTCGGCCCCCACCTCGGTGATCACCCGGTTCGCAGTGGCGGCCGCGTTGCGGATATCGGCGGAGATCGCGGTGGCGTCCTCCTCCAGGATCCGATTGACGGAGGCAAGCGCGGTGTTGGCCGAGACGACCGCCGTGCGGGCATCGGCCACCAGCGCGGCGCCCTCCCCAGCGAGCAGCGTGTCGGCCGTCGTCGCGGCCTCACCGATGGCGGCCAGCGTGGTGTCGGCCTGCCGGACCGCATCCTCCACCACCGCGAGCGTCGCCTCCATGGCGCCGAGGCGGAGCGTGGCGGCATCGCCCGCCTGGCGGATCGCGCTGGCCGTCGCAGTCAGTTCCTGCACCAGGGCGGGCACGTCCCGGTCGAGCACCGTCGTGACGGAGGACAGGGCGGCCTGCGCCCCGGCGGAAAGCGCGGCGCCGTCGGTCTGCACGAATGTGTCGACGGTGCCGGCCGTACTCTCGAGCGCTGCGAGCGTCCGCTCGGCCTGGGCGACGCCCTGATCGAGGGCGGCGATGGTCTGCTCGGCCTCGGCGAGGCGCGCGGTGGCGACGTTGGCCGTACCCTCGACGGCGCTCAGCGTCGCCTCGGCCTGGCTGAGCGTGCCCTCGGCCTCGCTGAGGCGCGCCGTCGCTGTGTCCGCCAGGGTACCGAAACGGCCGACCAGATCGCCGGTCTGGCTGCCGAGATCGCTGACCACCGTCTCTAGGATGGCGGCCGTCGCATCGAACTGCTGCACCATCGCCGGCAGATCGCCGGTCAGCAGGGTGTCGGCCGCGCTGAAGGCATCGCGTGCCACCTCGAGCGTCTCCGTCGCCCCGTCGATGGTCGTCTCCGCCCGCTGCAACGCGGCGGTGGCCGTCGTCAGCGTCTCATCCGCCGTCAGCAGGGTGTTGTCTGCGGTCGCCACCAGGCCGTCGAGCTGCCCTGTGAACTCTGCGATTTCCTGGGCCGCGAGTGAGAGATCGCCGGAAAGGCCGGCGAAGTCGGTCAGCACCGTATCCAGGGTCGCCGTCGCCCGCTCGGCATTGCTGAGGATGTTGTCGACGGCCGCCAGGTTTTCGTCGTCGACCACCCGGTTCACGTCCTCCAGCAGCTGGATCGCGGTCTCCAGGAGCTGCGGCGCCCCCTCGAAGATGCTCTCCACGGCCGATCGGCTCGCCATGATCTCCGGGATGCCGTCTGTCGTCTCGGAGAGGAAGGCGCTGTCGGGCGAGCCGCCGGAGAGCGCGACGTAGGAGACGCCGGTGACGCCCTGCAGTTCCAGCGTCGCCACGGTGTCGGTCTTGACCGGCGTCTCCTCCGTCACCTCGATCCGCACGCGCACCAGGCTCGGGTTCTCCGTGTCGATGCCGAGGGAGACGACGCTGCCCACGGGCAGGCCGTTGTACCGCACGTCCCCCGCCTCGCCGAGGCCGGAGACCCCGGTGAAGAGCACGTCGTAGTAGGCAAAGCGCCGATCCGCCTCGAACTGCGCGAGCCAGAGGAAGAAGCCGAGCCCGCCCAGGATGACCAGCACAGTGAAGAGCCCGACGATGGCGTAGTTTGCGCGTGTCTCCATCCTGCTCCGCCTATGCAGCGCGTCCCCAGACGCCGGGGGTCAGCCCCCGTCGGCGTCGACGGCGGCCCGCGCCCTCGGCCCGTGGAAATACTCGTGAACCCAGGGATGGTCCACGCGCATCATGTCCTGCATCGATCCGGTCACCAGCACCTTCTTCTCCGCCAGGACGGCGATACGGTCGCAGATCGCATGTAGGCTGTCGAGGTCGTGCGTCACCATAAAGACCGTGAGGCCGAGCGATCGTTGCAATTGTCCGATAAGCTCGTCATAGGCCGCCGCGCCGATCGGGTCGAGCCCCGCGGTCGGCTCGTCGAGAAAGACGATCTCGGGATCGAGGGCCAGGGCCCGGGCAAGTCCCGCGCGCTTGCGCATGCCTCCCGACAGCTCTGAGGGGAACTTACCGCAGGCATCGGACGGCAGGCCGACCATGGAGATCTTGAGGTTGCCGAGGGCGCGGCGCGTCTCGGTGCTCAGGCTCAGATGCTCCCGCATCGGCGCCTCGACATTCTGCAAGACGGTGAGCGAGGAAAAGAGCGCGCCGTCCTGGAACAGCACACCCCAGCGCTGTTCGACCTGGCGCCGCTCGGCCTCCGCCGCGTTCAGCACATCGACGCCGAGGACCCGGATCGACCCCGCCTTCGGCCGGTTCAGACCGACGATGGTGCGCAAGAGCACCGATTTGCCGGTGCCGGAGCCGCCGACGATGCCTAGCACCTCGCCCCGGCGCACGTCCAGGTCGAGGCCATCGTGCACCACCGTGGGGCCGAAGACGTTGCGCAGGCCGCGCACCTCGATCACCACCTCATCCCCGGCGCTCATACCCCGATCTCGGCGAAAAAGATGGAGAAGATCGCGTCCGTCACCAGCACCAGGAAGATCGACAAGACGACGGAGGCGGTGGTGCGTTGGCCCACGCTGTCGGCGCTGCCGGCCACCTGAAAACCCTGAAAACAGCCGACCACGCCGATGATGATGGCGAAGAACGGCGCCTTGATCATGCCGACGCCGAAATGCCAAAGGTCGGTCCCCTCGCGCAATCGGGTGAGGAACATGCCGGGGGAGACGCCGAGCTCGATCCAGCTCATCATCGCGCCGCCGAACAGCCCGACGATATTGGCGATGAAGCCGAGCACGGGCAGCATGATCATGAGCGCGATGACTCGGGGCAGCACCAGGACCTCGGCCGGGTCGAGGCCGAGGGTGCGCATGGCGTCGATCTCCTCCCGGATCTTCATCGAGCCAATGGCCGCGGTGAAGGCGGAGCCGGAGCGGCCAGCAACAATGATGGCGGTGAGCAGGATGCCGAGCTCGCGCAGGATGGAGATGGCGATCAGGTCGACGACGAAGACCTCCGCCCCGAACTGGCGCAGCTGAGTGGCGCCCTGGAAGGCGAGGACGATGCCGATCAGGAACGCCATCAGGGCGACGATGGGCACGGCGTTCAGCCCGACCGCCTGCATGTGGAAAAAGAGCGAGGTGGCCCGCAACCGCCAGGGCCGCACGACCGTTTGCAGTAGGCGCACCATGACGATGCCGAGGAAGCTCAGGATCGCCCGGCCGGTGTCGAAGCCGGCGATCGTGCGCGCGCCCACGTTGGCGAGCCAGACGGTCAGGCCATGGGGCGGTTCCCCGGTCTCGGGCTTCTCCACCAGATTGCGAGCGACCGCGTCGATCAAGGCCTGCCGATCCGGGCCGGCGCCGGTGAATTCGACGTCCGCCCCTTCGGCCTGGAGGCGGCGCTCGAGGTTGACCAGGGCCCAGGCGCCGGCGGTGTCCAACGCCTCGACCGCACCGAGATCCACCCGGATCGGGCCGGGGCCACGGACCTCGGCCAGGGCCCTTTCCAGCGCGCCGAGACCGGCGATCACCACCTGGCCGGCCAGCCGCACCTGGTGCCCGCCGGCTCTGCCTTCCCCAACCTCGACCTCAACCGTCGGCGCCGTCATGCCGCTGCCTTCGCCCGCTTCGGCTTGAGCATCGCAACCTTGTGGCGAGGCCGCAAGGCGCTCAGCCGGGTCCGAGGCCCAGCGCGCGGGTCACCCAGACCGAGGCGACCGCCGTCGCCGATGTCAGCACCACGCCCCAAGGCACGTCGATCACGACGAGCGTCCAGGTCCAGTCCTTGAGCGTCGCCATGTTAGTCATCTCGTAGGTGCCATAGGCCAGCAGACCGAGCAGCGCCCCGTTCAGCGCCGCGGCCCCGAGCCCGCCGTCGCGGAGGGCCGGCAGCGCCGCGAAGTAGACCACCCCGGCGACGTAGAAGAGGTAGAAGCCCACGGCGACGCCCAGCCGGGGCGGATCGGCCAGCATCTCGCCCACCTCCCGCTCGAAGATCGGATAGGTGACGTTCTGCAGCCAGAGAATGTCGAGCACCAGAAAGGCAATGAGCGCCGAGACATAGAGCGCTACGATGGTCATGGGCTCCCCCCTAAGCACCTGTGGCGTTTGGGCGGAGCTAGGGCGGGGCTGCGCCCTGTCGAGGTGCGCGCGGCGTTTAAGGAGTGCGAGGCGTGATCGAAGACTGGGACGATGCCTATGCCAACGGCGCCCATATCGCCGATGCCGGGACCTATCCGCCGAGGTGGGCGGCGGCGGCCGCGGCCTTTCGCGCCGGGCTCGGCGATCGGGCGGAACTCGACCAGCCTTACGGACCCGGACCGCGCCATCGCTTCGACCTGTTCCATCCAGATGGCGCGACGCGGGGTGTCTTGATCTTCGTCCACGGCGGCTATTGGCGGGCCTTCGACAAGGGCAGCTGGTCCCATCTCGCCGCCGGCCCGTTGGCCCGGGGCTACGCCGTGGCAATGCCCTCCTACACCCTCTGTCCTGAGGTGCGCATCGGCGAGATCACGGGAGAGATCGCGGCCGCCTTCGAGACCATCGCTGCTCGGGTCGCAGGGCCGATCGCCCTCGCCGGACACTCGGCAGGCGGCCATCTGGTCTGCCGTATGGCCTCGACCGACATCGCCCTGCCGGGGGAGCTTTGGGCGCGGGTCCGCAGCGCCACCTCGATCAGCGGCGTGCATGACCTGCGCCCGCTCCTCCGCACCGCAATGAGCGACGACCTGCGCCTCGATGCGGAGGAGGCGGCGGCAGAGAGCCCAGCGCTCGCCACCCCGCGCGACAGTCTGCGGCTCCACGCCTGGGTAGGGGCGGAGGAGCGGCCGGAGTTCCGCCGCCAGTCCGCCTTGATCGCCAACATCTGGTCCGGCTTCCCGGTCGAGACGGCCCTGACCGAGACCCCCGATCGGCACCATTTCGACGTCATCGACGATCTGGCAGAGGCCGGCAGCTTGCTGGTAAAGGCGATACTGGCCGAGGCTTAGGGCACACCCTGCCAACGTCGCGCCGACGGAGACTCATGCCTCCGGCGGGGATATTTCAGCCAGCAAGAAAGCCCCGTGAGCTTCGCAGTGGTTCAAATATCCATCGGCGCACCGTCTGGCCATTGTCCTGCGCCAGCCGCTCGAGCTGCCCTCAGACCTCCGCCCCCACGCCCAGGAAGGCTGAGAGCAGGCGCGCCCCGTCGCGCCCGCCATGGGCCGGGTCCACCTGCCGCTCCGGATGGGGCATGAGGCCGAGGATCCGGTGTCCGGGCGCGGTGATCCCGGCGATGTTGTCGATAGAGCCGTTGGGGTTGCCTCGGCCCGTCACCGCGCCGTCGGAATCGGCATAGCGGAGGGCGATGCGCCCTTCGTCCTGCAGGGCACGCAGCAGATCGGGGTCGGCGAGGTAGTTGCCGTCATGGTGAGCGATCGGCAGCACGATCCGGTCGTCCGGGAAGGCGCCGGCGAAAACCCCGCCGGCCGGGGCGACCAATGGCTGCGGTCGGCAGACGAAGCGCAGGCCGGCATTGCGCATTAACGCGCCCGGCAACAGCCCCATCTCGATCAGCACCTGAAAGCCGTTGCAGACGCCCAGCACCCGCCCGCCACGGCCAGCGTAGGTGAGGATCGCCTGCATGATCGGCGCCCGGGCCGCGATCGCCCCGCAGCGCAGATAGTCGCCGAAGGAGAAGCCGCCGGGCAGGGCCACCAGGTCGATCCCGACGGGCAACGCCGTCTCTTTGTGCCAGAGGCGGAGGGCAGGGCGCCCGGTCACGCCTTCCAGCGCCACCAAGAGATCGCGGTCGCAGTTGGAGCCGGGAAAGACGACGACCGCCGTCTTCATCGCTGGGGCCCGGTCACAGGATCTCCACCGCGAAGCTTTCGATCACCGTGTTGGCGAGCAGCTTCTCGCACATCTCGCGGGCGGCCGCTTCGGCGCGATCCGGGTCGGTCTCGGCCAGCGTCAGGTCGATGACCTTGCCCTGGCGCACGTCCTCCACCCCCTCGAACCCAAGGCTGGCGAGCGCATGGCGGATCGCGGCGCCCTGGGGGTCGAGCACACCGTCCTTCAAGGTGATGTGGACCCGGGCAATCATCGGAGCGTCTCGATCGGGCCGTCGGCATAGTCCGGGCGACGCTTCCTAGTGCCGTAGCCCATGACCAGAAGCGCCAGCAGCCCACCGCCGAGGAGTATCGCCGGCAGACCCCAGAGCGACATTGGACCGTCGACTCGCAGCTCGTCCGGCGCCGCCGGATCGTAGAGCACGTCGAGCCGGGTGCCGATCGGATAGTCGTAGTTGCTGGAGCTCATATGGGTTGTGGCCTCCCGCTCCCGCCCGCTTCGATCGGTGAAGCGGATCGTCGGGCGATAGGTGGTGGTGGTCCGCCGAAAGCTCTCGCCATTCGAGGTCTGGCGCCGGGTCGCCTCCTCCAACGCGATCACTTCGCCCTGCACCCTGACGGCGGTCTGGCTGAAGCGATAGGCGTCGAGGAGCAGATAGCCGCCCGCCACCAGGAAGCCGAGCGGGATGAGAAAAAGCAGCACACGAACGAAGGGGCCGTTTCGCCGCCCGATCATGCGCGCCCGCACCCGGCGCCCCTAGTGCACCAGCTTCGGCCCGGTGGCGCGGCCGTTGTTCTTGGGCAGCACGCCGAGCCGCGTCGCCACCTCGGAATAAACATCGGTGAGGTTGCCAAGATCGCGGCGAAAGACGTCCTTGTCGAGCTTGTCGCCGGTCTTGATGTCCCAGAGGCGGCAGCTATCCGGGCTGATCTCGTCGGCCACGATCAGGCGCTGGAAATCGCCCTCATAGACCCGGCCGATCTCGATCTTGAAGTCGATCAGGCGGATGCCCACCCCCAGCATCATGCCGGAAAGGAAGTCGTTCACCCGCAGGGCCAGGGCGATCATGTCGTCGATATCCTGCTGGCCGGCCCAGTTGAGGGCGACGATGTGCTCCTCGGTCACCAGGGGATCGCCGAGCTTGTCGTCTTTGAGGTAGAACTCGATGATCGGGCGCGGCAGCGACGTGCCCTCCTCGATACCGAGGCGCTTGGAGAAGCTGCCGGCGGCGACATTGCGCACGACCACTTCGAGCGGAATAATTTCAACTGCGCGAACCAGTTGTTCGCGCATGTTCAGACGACGGATGAAGTGGGTCGGCACGCCGATGCCGTTCAGCCCGACCATGAAATGCTCAGACATCCGGTTGTTGAGCACGCCCTTGCCCTCGAACACCGCATGCTTCTCGGCGTTGTTGGCCGTGGCATCGTCCTTGAAGTACTGGATCAGGGTCCCCGGCTCCGGCCCTTCGTAGAGGATCTTGGCCTTGCCCTCGTAGACCAGACGGCGGCGCGCCATACGTTTCTCCAGACATGAGCGATGCGGACCGGCCCCATCCACCGGACGCTGCTCTATAGGGGTATTGCCCAAACGGGGCAAGTTTCGCCGTAGGAACCCTATACAGGCTCCGGTGCCGACCGTAGATAGAGGCCAACGACGCACGAACGCAAGGAGACCGGCATGACGACGTTTGACGAGCGCGAAGCCGCCTTCGAGAAGAAATTCGCCCACGATGCCGAGATGCAGTTCCGGGCGGAGGCGCGGCGCAACAAGCTGCTGGGCCTCTGGGCGGCCGAGCTTCTCGGCAAATCGGCGGAAGAGGCCGACGGCTACGCCAAGGAGGTCATCAAGTCCGATTTTGAAGAGGCGGGGGACGAGGATGTCTACCGCAAGGTGTCCGGCGATCTCGGCGATCTGGTGAGCGAGACCGATCTGCGCACCAAGATGGCGGAGCTGATGGTCGTGGCCAAGCAGCAGATCCTCTCGGAAACCAGCTGAGCCGGCGGGGCGGATAGGGCAGGCCGTGGCCCGCCGTCTCTACATCCATTGCGGGCTGCACAAGACGGGCTCGACCGCGCTGCAGCACCAGATGTCACGCCTGGCCGACAGGCTAGCTGAGCGGGGCGTGCTGCTGCCGCTCACCTCGGGCCGGCACGGCCGGCGGGGGGTGCATCACGGGCTGGCGCATCACGTGGCAAGCGCCCGGCGTTTCGCGGCGCGAGAGCAGAGCTACCGGGCGCTGGCCGCTGAGATTGCGGCGTTCGAGGGGGAGGCGGCCTATCTCTCTAGCGAGGACTTCGAAGCGATCCTGGGCGAGGCCCCGGCGCTCGAACGGCTGAAGCAGCTGGCAGAGGCGACCGGGGCGGCGCTCGTCCTGGTGCTCTATCTCAGAAGCCAGATCGAATATGCCGAGTCGCTCTATCTGCAGTCGCTCCGCATGGGCTATCCGGACCCCGCCGACGCGGCGCTGGCGGCGGTGCTCGACACAGGCACGCTGCGCTGGCGGCGCTGGTGCTACCATTTCGACTACCAAGCCGTGGTGGCGGGGCTCGAGGCGCAGGGTTTCGAGGTGCGGGTGCGGAGCTACCACCGGCTGGTCGGCGGCTCCACCGCCTCCGACATGCTGGACCTTCTGGGTCAGGGCGATCTGGCGGAGGATACGGCGGCCGCGGTGCGGCGCAATCCGACCAGGCGCGCCGGCAACATCGCCCAGTTCGCGCGGAACGCCTTGGGGGAGGAGGCGCCGCCGGCCGAGCATCTGGCCGCGATCGACGCGCTACTGGGCGATCTGCGGGTGCGCCTCGGCCCTGAGCTTCGCGCGGCGTTCGCCGCCCGCTTCGACCCAGGCAACGCGCTCCTCGATCAGCGTTTCCCCGGCCTGGCGCTGGCCGAAACCCTCTCAAGCCACGCAGCCGAGGTGCCGGAGGGGCCGCGGCTCGAGCATGTGTTCTCCAAGGCCACGCTGGAACAGGTCCAGGGCGCCGGGGCCCCGACCGAAAGCCACTTGGCGCAGCTGACGGCGATGTGGCGCGGCGCCGATCTGACCGAGGCCGGGTCCGCGTAGCCGCGGACCTACTCGCCGTCCCCGGCCATCGCCGGCCGATAGGGCACCAGCGGCTTGCCGAAGCGCTTGGCATAGCGGTCAAAGAAATGCTGGCGGAGCGGTGGCGTCGGCAGCTGCCAGACGCTGAGATCGTCGATCAAGCCCGCCTCTTGCAACTCCCGGCCGAGACGCGGGAAGTCGAGCTCGGCAAAGCGCGACCAAGTGCGCCGCTGGCCGGCACCTTCCCGCACAAACTCCTCCTCGATCGCGTCGATGATCGTCGGCAGGCGGCCGGTGAAGCCGAGCAACTGCGGGCCGAGATCCTTGGTGCCGTCGGCCCGGCGCAGGATGACGCCGACATCCAGATCGGCGCGGCCGAGGGTGGCGATCACGTGAAAGGCCGAGCTGTCGAGGCCAACGATCTGGCGCGCCGCCTTGTAGGTCGCCACCTGCTCGGCAAAGGAATGCCGCTCCGGCGCGAAGCTCTGATAGCCCTGGGCTTCCAGGTTCTCCTCAAGCAGACCGCCCAGCACCACGCCGCCCCGCATCCGCCCGTAGTAGCGGCGGGAGATCAGCACCCGTGCCGCGCCGTCCGGTCGCGCCGTCACCTCGGCATAGGCCTCGCGAAACATCGCATGGGTCGCCGGGGTGCCGCCGGCGAGTAGGCCGAGGCCGGCGCCCTGGTCCGGGACGAACAACGCGTCGACCCGGGTCGGCTGGGCGATGATGCGCACCGGATGGTTGACGCCGAGCACCTGCAGCACCTCGGCCGCCCGCTCCCCGACCTCGCTGTCGCCGCCGCGCTGACGGCCGATGAAGACGATGCCGTCGATGTCGGCGCGGAGTGCCCGATAGGCGTGCAGGCGGGAGATGCCCTCGGCGAAGAAATGGCCGAAGTGGGAGAGGTACGGGCCGGCGAACAGATGGCGGCCGGGCAGATGGTCGACCGCCTCGACCGGGACGTCGCTGCCACGCACGGGAAGGGGGGCGTTGCGGACATGGCGGCTTTCGGGGATGACGCTGCCGTCGCTGCGTTGGGCGCCGCCCCAACGGCGATAGCCGCCGATGCCCGTGGGCACGATGACGGCGTCGGAATAGGGCGCGAGGGCCTGGGGCGGGGCCGGGCTCTCGGCGCGCGGCGCCAGGTTCTCCGCCGAGCCCTGCCGCGATCGCCGGAGGGCGGCGCGAAGGTCCCTAAGGATCGCGGCGCGTCACGTAGACGGTGCGCGTCGACGCCTCCTCGATCCGGCGAAAGCCCGCCTTGCGCATCGTGCGCTTACAGGCCCGCATGCCTTCGACCCCGTAGACTGCGGGATGCAGCTCCACCACGATGCCGCGCACCCCGCTGAGGTCGGCGTGGCGAAGCAGGTCATGCTCCGCGCCTTCGATGTCGATCACCAGGACCGTCGGCTTTAGCTCGGCCACGATGTCGGCATAGGCGACGGTCGGCACGTCCACCGAAGCGCCGCTTCCCCGCTTGGGCTTGTCGATGCCGGAGCCGAGGAAGCTCTTGCCAAAGAAAAACTCGATGGTCTCGGGCCGCTCCTCGCCGGCCAGCACGACCTGATTGCGGACGGAGATCCGGTCGCTCAGGCCGTTCATGGCGTAGAGCGCCTCGATATGCGGGATGAGGCGCGGGTTTGCCTCGAAGGACAGCACCCGCTCCGGCTTGCGATTGTGGGCAATGACGGCGCCGACCACGCCGATGCCGGCGCCGAGCTCGAGCACGCGGTCTTCGGGTCCGACGAGCTGCAGGGCGCCGTTGATCTCCTGGCGTTCATAGCGGCCGGCCTCGAGCCGGGCGGCCCGGGCTTCGCTCACATGGGGCGAGGCGGGCACCTTGACGCCGTGGCAGGTGGCGGCCACGGCCGGGGTCTGATCCTGGGGCATCCGGCTGCTCCGTATCGGCGGGCGGGATGGCGTCCTCGTCCATCCTGGCCCGGGCGCGGGCAGCTATAACGCGCGGTGCGCGACCGTCAATGTCGGGACGCGCACCGTCGGCGAGGGTGGATTAGAATCCGCTCAGCGCAGAGACAGCACTCGCGACCGTCAGGCCGCCCCAAAGCATGACGAATGCCGCTCCAACCAAAATACAATGATACGCCTTCATACCCATTCTCCCGGGGCCCGACCGCCCGTCGTTACGATATGGTTATCGGGGGATGCGGCGCCAAGACGCGGCTGTGCGTTTTCGCACTGGATCGCGCGCTGTTGATCCAGGGTCAGCCGGTCGCGGATCCGAAGACCCGGGCAAAGATCGTGTCGACCTGGGCGAAGTGGTAGGCGAGGTCGAAGAGACCGTCGAGCTCTACGGGCGAGAGGGCGGCGGCAACCTCCGGATCGGCACCGAGCTCGGCCCGGAAATCGGCGCCCATCTCCCAAACCTTCATGGCATTGCGCTGCACGGCAGCGTAGGCGGCCTCCCGGCTCAGGCCCTTCTGGGTGAGCGCCAGCAGCACCCGCTGGCTGTGCACCAGGCCGCGGAGCTGGTCGAGGTTGGCCTGCATCGCCTCTGGATAGACGACGAGTTGGTCGATGACGCGGGTGAGGCGGGCGAGGGCGAAATCGAGGGTGACGGTCGCATCCGGCCCGATCATCCGCTCGACCGAGGAATGGGAGATGTCGCGCTCATGCCAGAGGGCCACGTTCTCCATCGCCGGGAGCGCCATGCCGCGCACCAGCCGGGCGAGGCCCGTCAGGTTCTCCGTCAGCACCGGGTTGCGCTTGTGCGGCATGGCCGAGGAGCCCTTCTGCCCCGGGGCGAAATACTCCTCCGCCTCCCGCACCTCGGTGCGCTGCAGATGCCGGATCTCGGTCGCCAGCCGCTCGACGGAGGAGGCGATGACGCCGAGGGTGGCGAAGAACATCGCGTGCCGGTCGCGCGGGATCACCTGGGTGGAGATGGGTTCCGGGGTCAGCCTCATCTTCTCCGCCACATGCGCCTCCACCGCCGGCTCGATATTGGCGAAGGTGCCGACGGCGCCCGAGATCGCGCAGGTGGCAACCTCTGCCCGGGCGGCGACGAGGCGGGCGTGGGCCCGGTCGAACTCGGCATAGGCCTGGGCCAGCTTCAGGCCGAAGGTCACGGGTTCCGCATGGATGCCGTGGGAGCGGCCGATGGTGGGCGTGAGCTTGTGCTCAAAGGCCCGCCGCCTCAGCGCCGCGAGCAGGGCGTCGAGATCGGCCAACAGGATGTCGGCCGCGCGGGAAAGCTGCACGGCAAGACAGGTGTCGAGCACGTCGGAGGAGGTCATGCCCTGGTGCACGAACCGCGCAGCATCGCTGCCGATCAGCTCGCCCAGATGGGTGAGGAAGGCGATGACGTCGTGCTTGGTCTCCGCCTCGATCGCGTCGATGCGGGCGATGTCGAAGTCCTTGTCGGCCGCCCGCCAGACGGCCGCGGCATCCTCCGCCGGGATCACGCCGAGGGCCGCCTGGGCGTCGCAGGCATGCGCCTCGATCTCGAACCAGATGCGGAACTTGGTCTCCGGCGACCAGATCGCGGCCATCTCAGGCCGGGAATAGCGGGGGATCATCGGCAGACCTCTGGACCCGGGGCAGGGGGCCGGGCTAGCAAGCGGCCATGGGCTTTGCAAGCGAGGTGGCGGCACGGTTCGAGGGCGCCTGGGCCGTCGAACGCCACATCCACGACTTCGACAGCCGCTGGGCTGGCCGCTTCGACGGCGAGGGGGTCTTTTCCCCGGCCGAAGACGCGCTGGCCTATGAGGAGACGGGCGTCTTGCGCCTCGGCGGCCTGACGGCCCTGAAGGCCACCCGCCGCTACACCTGGTGCTTTCCCGATCCCGGCCGCGTCGATGTCTATTTCGAGGACGGCAGCTTCTTCCACGCCTTCGACCCCAGCCAAGTCGAAGCCGAGGCGAGCCACTATTGCGACCCCGACCTCTACGAAGTGCGCTATATTTTCGAGGAACCGAGGCATTGGCGGGCCGAGTGGCGTGTCGAGGGACCGCGCAAGGACTACCGGCTGGTCACCCACTATCGGCGATAGTTTGGGGGTGCTCAGTCCTTAAGCGACTGCTCCCGCAGCGCATCGGCGAGCAGGTTGAGGCCGAGCACGAGGCTCATCAGGGCGAGCGCGGGCGGAAGCGCGATATGCTCGACGGAGCGCCAGAGGCGGCGGCCGTCGTTGATCGACAGGCCCCAATCCGGGCTCTCGGGGCTCACGCCGAGGCCGAAGAAGCCGAGCGTGCCGAGCAGGATCGTGGTGTAGCCGATGCGCAGGCAAAGGTCGACGATCAGCGGGCCCCGGGCGTTCGGCAGGATCTCCCAAAGCATGATGTACCAGGGTCGCTCGCCCCGGGTCTGGGCCGCGGCCACATAGTCCCGCGTCTTGATGTCCATGGCGAGACCGCGGACGATGCGAAAGACCGTCGGCGCGTTCACGAAGACCACCGAGACGAAGATGATCAGCATGTTGGGATCCATGCGGATGATCCCGAACGGATCAGCATTGAAGGCGAGCCCGGCATAAAGCCAGCCGCCCACGAGCAGCACGATGGCGAGCTGAACGGCGAGTACCTGGGGGCGCGTGGCATAGCGCGAATAGAACAGCACCACGAAGAAGACGATGGGGAAGACGAACAGCACCGCCGCCATGACGATCGGGATCGGCGTCTCTCGGATCCCCGGGGTGACCAGCAGGTAGAAGAGCAGGATCACCGGAAAGGCCAGCACCAGATTGGCAAAGAACGACAGCACCGTATCGTAGCGCCCGCCGAAATAGCCCGCCGGCAGGCCGAGGGTGATGCCGACCATGAAGGCGAAGAGCGTGGCCGCCGGCGCGATCGCCAGCACGGTCTGGGAGCCGACGATGAGGCGGGAGAAGACGTCCCGCGCGAGGTTGTCCCCGCCGAAGAGGTAGTATTCGCCTTCGCGTTCCGGCAGGGGCGTGCCGGGGACCGCCTGCTTCATGCCGGAGACCACGCCCTCCACCGCATCGTAGGGTGCGATCGCCTCGGCGAAGAGGGCCGTGAAGATCCAGAAGAGCACCAGGAAGAGCCCGACGATGCCGAGCCCGCTCTCGAACAGCTTGCCGTAGAGACCCAGGCGTTGGCGCAGCAGGAAACTCGGCAGCAGCACTGCAGCCAGGGCGAGCCAGACCGGGGCCATCAGGCCGGCGGCGCGGGCGAAGATCTCCGCGAAACCGATAGGCTCCATACCGCGCGCTCCGGGGTCTCAGCGCACCCGAATGCGCGGGTTAAGGACGGCGTAGCCGATGTCGGAGATCAGCTGCGTGAGCAGCACCACCGCCACCGACACCAGGGAGCAGGCGAGCAGAAGCTGGATGTCGTTGGTCTCGGCACTCTCCACCAGCGCGTCGCCGAAGCCTTTGTAGTTGAACATCCGCTCGACGATCACCACGCCGGTCAAGAGCCAGGGGAACTGCAGCATGATCACGGTGAAGGGCGCGATCAGCGCGTTTCGCAGGGCATGGCGGAGCACGACGGTGCGAAAGCGCACGCCCTTCAGCCGGGCCGTCCGGATGTACTGCGCAGTCATCACCTCGGTCATCGAGGCCCGGGTCATGCGGGCGATATAACCCATGCCGTAGAGCGCCATGGTGAGGACCGGCAGGGTGAAGTTCTCGATGGTCGGGCCGGCCCGTCCGCTGGCCGAAGCCGCCGAGCCGTTGAGGTGCCAGCCCTCGCTCCACCACGGGTAGTTCGCATGCATCTCGGCGCTGAAGTCCTTAAGCAAAGAAGCCAGGAGCACCGTCAGAATGATGCCGGAGACGTACTCGGGCGTGGCCGTGGTGGCGATCGAGAACGTGCTGAGACTTCGATCGGTGCGGGAGCCCTCGCGCATCCCGGCCAGCACACCGACCAGCAGGGCGGCCGGCACCATCACCAGCATCACCCAGAACATCAGGATACCGGTGGCGCCCAACCGCTCCGCCACCAGCTCTCCCACCGGTTTCTTGTAGCGCACGGAATGGCCGAAATCGCCGGTGGCGACGCCGCCGATCCATTCGCCGTAGCGCACCAGGAACGGCCGGCGGTAGCCGTTGTTGACCAGCCATTGCTCCGTCTGCTCGTCCGTCATCCGCATATTGCCGTCGGATTTCGCGAGCTTGATGAGATTGGGCTCCAGGTTGGTGAGGAAGAAGACGATGGCCGTCAGCGCGAACATCGTCAGCAGCATCACGCCCAGCCGCTTGAGGATGAAGATCAACATCGGAGGTTCCCTCGGGCGGCCAGGGCAGGGGTGGACGGGCGCAGACCGGCCCGGAGCTTATGCGGCGTCTTCGAGGGGGCCGGTGACAGCCCCCTCGACCGGGCGGCGGGCCCTCAGGTCTCCATCCAGACCTTCTCGAGATGGATCTCGAAGGTCGGGTGCACGCCGTAATCCTGCACCCAAGCCTGGGTATGGCGGTAGACGGAGCGCCAGAACGGCTGGATGATCACGCCGGCGTCCTGCAGGTTGGCCTGGATCTGCGCCATCACCTCCCGGCGCTGATCGGCGTCGGGGATGGCCAAGGCATCGGTCAGCAGGCTGTCGAACTCCTCGCTCGCATAGGCCGTCTCGTTCCAGGCCTCGCCGGAGCGGTAGGCGAGGGCAAGGACCTGCACGCCGAGCGGGCGCTGGGTCCAGTTGGTGGTGGAGAAGGGATACTTCGTCCAGTCGTTCCAGAAGGTCGCCCCCGGAATGACCGTGCGCTTTACCTTGATGCCGGCATCGCGCAGTTGGGCGGCGATGGCATCGGTGGTGGTGGTCCGCCAGTCGCCGTCGATGGAGATCAGCTCGAACTCCGTTTCGGCCTGGCCGGCCTCGGCCAGCAGGGCCTGGGCTGCCTCCGGGTTGCGGTCGATCTTCGCGATCTCGGCATATTCCGGGTGCATCGGACCGACATGGTGGTTCTCGGCCACCTGGCCGCGGTCGGCATAGCCAAGCTCCAGCACCACGGCGTTGTCGACGGCCAACTGGATGGCGTTGCGCACCCGCTTGTCGTCGTAGGGCGGCTGCTCGACATTCATCCGGGCGACGATGGTGTTGGCGGTCGCCGTCTCGTACTTGGTGAGGCCGATATCGTCTAAGATGTTCACGAAATCGGCGAGGGTCTCGTAGCAGGCGTCGACCTCTTCGGATTCGAAGGCCGCCACCAGGGCCGACTGATCGACGCCGTAGTCGATAAACTCCACCCCATCGAGATAAACGTCGCCGCCCCACCAGGAGCCGTCGGGGCGCTTTTCGAGCACCGCGCGCACGCCCACCTCGAACTCGGTGAGCGCAAACGGCCCGGTGCCGATCGGCTGCTGATCGACCGACTGAGCCGTGTCGAAAGAGGGATGGACGATCAATGCCGGATAGTCGGCGAAGCCAGGGATGATGCTGATGTCGGGGTTCGGCAGCACGATGCGCACGGTATAGTCGTCGACCCGCTGCAGCACGCCATCGGCCAGCTCCCCCGTCGCGTCGTCGATCAGGGAGGCCATGCGGCCGGCCATCGAGTTGCCCTCGACGTTCTTCTCGCACCAGCGGGTGATGTTGAAGATCACGTCGTCGGCGGAGAAGTTGTCGCCGTTTGACCAGGTGACGCCCTGGCGGACGCTCAGCGTGTATTCAGTGGCGTCGTCGTTCGCCTCCCACGACTCGAGCAGCCAGGGCTCGAAGGTGAAGTCGTTGGTATAGCGCACCAGCGTCTCGAGGAACCCGCGGGAGGTGTTGCCCATCTCGCCCCAGTCGTAGACCCGGGGGTCCTGCATCGGCTTGATCTGCATGCCGATCTTCAGCACGCCGCCGGGCGTCCCCTGGCCCTCGGCCCGGGCCTTGGGCGCGGCGAGGCCGAGGGCCGCGTAGGCCGCCGCCGTTGTGGCGCCGAGCGCGGTCGCCGTCGCCAGGAACTCCCGCCGATCCAGCGTGCCCGAACGCGCCTCGGTCGCGAGACGCGGGATGGCGGGATGCAGCGGCTTTCCATTGATCGTGTCGTGCATGAGCTTCTTCTCCCTGATCGAAGAGTGAGGAGGTCTATCGGGTGCGATCCACTTCGCGCCTCCGCGGGCACGGGATCGCCGGCATAGTCCCCTTATCCAGGCCACGGGGCCCGGTCTGGCGCGCAGTCTTGCTGTTCTTGTCGCGCCGCAATTGTCTCATTGCAGGAAAAAATCCGATCGGCGTCAACCGGAGATACCGGTAATCGTTCCGAAGCCGGGCCTGGGCGGGGGTCTATTCGGCCGTCAGCCGTCGGGTGATCTTGGCAAGCAAGTCGGCGCGCGCGGCTGGCGCTTGCGCAACGATCTGCCAGGCTGCCATGCGGGCGCGGAACCAGGTGCGTTGGCGCTTGGCGTACTGGCGGGTGGCCACGATTGCGCGCTCTCGCGCCTCACTCAGCGCCAGACCGTCGCGGCAGTGGGCGACCAAGGCCGCAGCGCCGAGCGCCTGGGACGAGGGGAGGGTTGGGTCCCAGCCGTCGGTCAGCGCCGCCTCGACCTCCGCCAAGGCGCCGGCGGCGAGCATGGCGTCGAAGCGGGCGGCGATGGCCTCCGCCAGCGCGTCGGTTGATGGCATCAGGAGGAGCGGCAGCGTCGCCTCAAGCGGCAGGAGCGGCGGCGGGGTCGCGGCCTGCCAGTCGGCGAGGCCCCGGCCCGTCGCCTCCAACACCTCCCAGGCGCGCTGCAGGCGGCGGGGGTTATCCATATCGAGGCCGGAGAGCGTCGCCGGGTCGCGGGTGCGGAGGGCAGAGCGCAGCGCCTCCGCACCGCCCTCGGCCAGCAATGCCTCCGACCGCTGCCGGACCGCCTGAGGGATGGCCGGGATGTCCGCCAATCCTTCGATCAAAGCCCGGAAGTAAAGGCCGGTGCCGCCGACGATGATCGGGTGATGCCCGCGCTCCCGGATCGCCGTCAGGCAGGGCGCGACGGCGCGCAGCCAATGGCCCGTCGACCAAGGCGCCCGCCGGGCGACCATGCCGTAGAGGTGATGCGCCACCTCGGCCTGCTGGCGCGCATCGGGCCGGGCGGTGAGCACCTGCCAGCAGTCATAGACCTGCAGCGCGTCGGCGTTGACGATCTCGCCCCCCACCGCGCAGGCGATCTCGACGGCGAGCGCTGATTTGCCAGAGGCGGTGGGGCCGGCGATCAAGATCGCGCGGGGCCCGGCCGGCCCGGCCTCAGGCGGCATCGGCGATCACGCCGTCGTCGATGGTCAGGATCCGGGCACCGAGCGCCGCGGCCTCCTCCGCCACGTGGGTGACGTAGAGGATCGGCGTCGCCTCGGCCGCGCTCAAGCTGCGGAGATGGGGCAGCACCTCCCCCTTCCGCGCCGGATCGAGGCCGGAGAGCGGCTCATCCATCAGGATCATCTTCGGCCGACGCAGCAACGCCCGCGCGATGGCCACCCGCTGCGCCTCGCCGCCCGAGAGGTCGGCCGGGCGGCGCCGGAGCAGATCGCCGAGGCCGAGGAGCGCGATCGCCGCCTCGGGGTCGCTGCCCTTGGGCGCGCCGTAAAGCATGTTCGCCCGGACCGAGAGATGGGGGAAGAGCCGCGGCTCCTGAAACACCATGCCGAGGTCCCGCACCTCCGGCGCCAGATCGACGCCCGGGCCGTAAAGCGCGCGCCCGTCCAGGCTGATCGTGCCGGTCTCCGGCCGGGCGAGACCTGCGATGACATGCAGCAGCATGGTCTTGCCGGCGCCGGAGGGGCCGAGGATCGCAGTCGTGCCGTCGCCCGCGGCGAAGCTGGCGCGCAGGCGAAAGCGGGCACCGGGCAGGGTGCGCACGATGTCGACGGAGAGGCGCGTCACCGGCTCTCGCCCGAGAGCCGCTCCCGCGTGCGCCGCTCGAGCCATTCCGAGATCAGGAAGGCCCCCACCGCCGCGGTGACGGAGATCACCACGAGCCGCGCCGCAGCCTCCCCCCCGGTCGGCGATTGCAGGGCGGTGTAGATCGCGATCGGCAGGGTCCGCGTCTCCCCCGGAATGTTGGCGGCGAAGATCAGCGTGGCGCCGAACTCACCGAAGCCCCGGGCGAAGCCGAGGGTCGTGGCCGCCAAGATGCCCGGCAGGCAAAGCGGAGCCGAGAGTGTCCAGAAGACGCGCGTGGGGGAGGCGCCGTGGACGCGCGCGGCAGCCTCCAGCTTCGGGTCCAACGTCTCGATCGACAGGCGGCAGGCCCGCACCATCAAGGGGAAGGCGACGATGCCCGTGGCGATCACCGCAGCCGTGGTGGTGAAGGCGATGGAGATCCCCGTCGCCTGGTAGAGCGGACCGCCGATCCAGCCCTGGCGGCCGAAGGTGACGATCAGAAGATAGCCGACGACCACCGGCGGCAGGACCAGCGGCAGTTGGATGATGGCCTTCACCAGGCCGCGAAACGGCACCCGGCGCCGGGCGAGCGACCAGGCTGCCCAAAAGGCGATGGGCAGGCCGATGATCGTCGCCGTCGCCGCCACGCGGAGGGAGAGGAACAGCACCTCCCACTCCGCTTCCGTCAGGGTCATCCACTGCATCGGCCCTGCTTAGCGATGCGCCCCCGGGCGGTCCAGCCGCCCTGTCTCGGTCGCCAGGGCCACGGCGATCTCGGCAGCGAGGCGGGCGTTGTTGCGCACCAATGCGACGTTAGCGGTGAGCGCCGCGCCATCGCTCCGCCGGCCGATATGGTCGAGCAGGAACGGGGTGACGGCCTTGCCGGTGATGCCTTCGGCCCGGGCCGCCTCCTCCGCCTCGTCGATCCAGGGCGCGATGCGCGCCGCCGGGATCTCGTCCGCTGCCGGGATCGGGTTGGCGATGAGGAGCCCACCGGGAAGGCCGAGGTTGCGGTGATGGCGGAAGCTCTCGGCGATCTCGCCGGCCGTCTCGGCGCGGAGCGTGAGGGGCAGGGCGCTCCCCCGGCTCCAGAAGGCCGGCAGATGATCGGTGCGGTAGCCGATCACCGGCACGCCGAGGCTTTCGAGCAGTTCCAGCGTGCGGGGCAGGTCGAGGATCGCCTTGGCCCCGGCGGCCACGGTGATGAGCGGCGCGCGGGCCAGCATCGCCAGATCGGCGGAGATGTCCCAATCCATCTCCGCCCCCCGGTGCACGCCGCCGATGCCGCCGGTGGCGAAGACCGCGATCCCGGCCGCGGCCGCCAGATGCAGGGTCGCGGCGACCGTGGTGCCGCCGGTGGCCCCGGTGGCGAGGGCATGGCCGAGATCGGCGACGCTGATCTTGCGCCGCTCGGGATGCTGGGCGAGGGCGGCGACCTCCTCCGCCGTCAGGCCGATGCGCGCCTCACCCTCCAGCACCGCGATGGTGGCGGGCTCGGCGCCGGCGGCCCGCACCTCTGCCTCCACCGCGGCGACGGTGTCGCGGTTGGTGGGCCAGGGCATGCCGTGGGTGACGATGGCGCTTTCCAGCGCGACGAGCGGCTGGCCGGCGTCCCGCGCCGCGGCCGCCTCCGCCGACCAGCTGAGCGCGCTCATCCCCGCGGGCCCGCGACGTGCCAGGCCGCGACCCGCAAGGCGCGGCGGAGCGCGTCCCAATCGGTCGCGGCCGTCGTCTCGGCGGTGATATGGGCCGCCACCAGCACATCGCCCGCCCCCGTCGCCGTGCGCGCTCGCACCGGCGGCGGCAGGGCAAAGATCGTGCGATCACCCCGGCAATAGGCGGCCGGGCGCGGCCCGTCGGTGACCAGCGCTGCCCGGGCGCCCAGCTCACGCAGCGCCGTGGCCGCCGCGTCGGCATGGGGCAGGGGTGTGCCGGCCAGCGCCTCCGCCTCCGCAACGTTGGCGTAGACCGTGACCCGCCCGCCGGCGAGCAACGGCAGCAGGCGCCGGGCCTTTGAGGGACTGGCCGGCGCGAGGCGGATATCGGCCTCGGCCAGCAGATCGCTCTCCGCCAATTCCTGGATCGCCATCGCGCCGAGATTGCCGTCGACGATCACCATGCCTGGAAAGGGATTGCCGAAGCTCGAGAGCCGCCCGTCCCGAAGCGGTTCGAGGAAGGCCGCCCCGGCCGCCTCGAGCAGGGCGCAATCGGCGGTCGCGGCGAAGAGCTCTCCCTGGGCCGTCTCGATCGCGATGTAGCTGTCGGTGGCGTGGGGCAATTCGGTGATGAACTGGCAGTTCACCCCGCGCGCCTCTGCCGCTGCGATCAACGCGCGGCCCGGCGCGTCCTCTCCCACCACGCTCAGGAGGATCGGGCGGACGGAACGGCTGGCCAGCGCCGAGGCGATGTTGAGCGCCACGCCCCCCGGGCGCTGCTCGACATGGCCGGCCACGTCGGCGCCGGGGTGCAACGCCTCATGCGCGTGGGCGATGATGTCCCAATGGGCCGCACCGATGCAGAGGATGGGGCGCGCGGGAGCGTTCATGCCGGCCTTGCCGCGGATCTGGAACTGCGCCGCACCTGGGTCTCGTCGTTTCTTCGGCGCCATAGTGAGCAGGATTTCCGAGCGGTCACAAGGTGGTTCGCGGTCGCGCCAAAGAACGGCCGGACGCTGCGTCGGGCCTTGCATCGGCGCCGCCGGCGCGCTATGGCGCCGCCTCGTAATCCACAGGCGGGGATGGGCCGGGTGAGGAGACATCTCATCGGTCCGCCGGTTGGGGCGCAGCCTCTCTCCCCCGCTGAGGCGAAACCGGAAAGGACCAGACGCAGATGGCTCTGCCAGAATTTACTTTGCGCCAGCTTCTCGAGGCCGGCGTGCATTTCGGCCACCAGACCCACCGCTGGAACCCGCGCATGGCGCCGTTCATCTACGGCGACCGCAACGGCATCCACATCATCGACCTGACCCAGACCGTGCCGCTGCTCGACGCCACGCTGCAGGTGGTGCGCGACACTGTGGCCAAGGGCGGCCGGGTGCTGTTCGTCGGCACCAAGCGCCAGGCCCAGCGCCCGATCGCCGAGGCGGCGGAGCGCTCGGCCCAGTACTTCATGAACCACCGCTGGCTGGGCGGGACGCTGACCAACTGGAAGACGGTCTCCAACTCCATCGCCCGGCTGAAGACGCTGGAGGAGCAGCTGGCCGACGGTGCGGGCGGCTTCACTAAGCGCGAGCGGCTGAGCCTGGAGCGAGAGCTCTCCAAGCTCTCGGCCTCCCTCGGCGGGATCCGCGACATGGGCGGCTTGCCGGATCTGCTGTTCGTCATCGACACCAACAAGGAGGCGCTGGCGATCGCCGAGGCCAAGAAGCTCGGCATCCCGGTGGCGGCGGTGGTCGACACCAACTGCGCGCCCGACGACATCGACTTCCCGATCCCGGGCAACGACGATGCGGCGCGGGCCATCGCGCTTTACGCCGATCTGGTCGCCCGGGCGGCGCTCGACGGCATGGCCGAGCAGATGGGCGCGGCGGGCTTCGACCTTGGCGAGATGGCCGAGGCCGGCATGGCCGAGATCGAAGAGACCGATGCGGTCGAGGCGGCGGCCGAAGAGGCTCCGGCCGAGGAGGCTCCGGCACCGGAGGCTGAGGCCAAGCCGGAAGCTGAGGCAGAGCCTGAGGCCAAGGCCGAGGCGGAGAGCACGCCCGAGGCCGAGGTGAAACCGGAAGCGCCCGAGGCAAAGCCGGAAGAGCCCAACGCGAAAGCGGACGAGGCCGAGATCAAGCCGGCCGAGGCGAGCTGAGCCACCCGCGCTCAAGCGCTTTTGGATGACGCGGCCCGACCTGGCGACAGCCCGGCCGGCGTCGTAAAGCACAGGCGGCCGGCGGACCAGCTCCGACCAACCGGCCCCGACGAGGAGAGAACGACGATGGCGATTACGGCCGCGATGGTGAAGGCGCTGCGCGACAAGACGGGCGCCGGCATGATGGACGCCAAGAAGGCGCTGACCGAGGTGGACGGCGACATGGCCGCGGCCGAGGACTGGCTGCGCACCAAGGGCATCGCCAAGGCCGACAAGAAGGCCGGCCGGACCGCGGCCGAGGGCCTGGTGGGCGTCGCCGTCGCCGGCGGCACGGGCGTCGCCGTCGAAGTGAACTCAGAGACCGATTTCGTCGCCCGCAACACCGAGTTTCAGGAGATGGTGGCCGCCGTCACCCAAACAGCGCTCGGCGTCGCCGATGTCGATGCGCTCGCCGCGGCGGACCTCGGCGGCAAGCCGGTGCGCGACGTGGTCACGGACAAGGTAGCGACGATCGGGGAGAACCTGACGCTCCGCCGCATGGCGAAGATTGAGGGGGACAGCGTCGCCGCCTACGTCCACAACGCGGCGGCCGACGGGCTTGGGCGGATCGGCGTACTCGTCGCGCTCAAAGGTGCCGACAACGGCATCGGCAAGCAGATCGCCATGCACGTCGCCGCCATCGCGCCGCAGGCATTGTCGGAGGCCGATCTCGACCCGGCTGTGGTGGAGCGTGAGCGCCAGGTGCTGACCGAGCAGGCGCGCGAAAGCGGCAAGCCCGACAATGTCATCGAGAAGATGATCGTCGGCCGGATGAAGAAATTCTATGAGGAGGTGACGCTCCTCAACCAGGAATTCGTGGTCAACCAGGACCTCACCGTCGGCCAGGCGGCCAAGGACGCGGGCGTGGAGATCACCGGCTTCGTGCGCTTCGCCGTGGGCGAGGGCATCGACAAGGGCCCGGGCGACGATTTCGCCGGCGAAGTCGCCAAGATGGTGGGCTAGGGCGCACGAGCCTTAGCTGCAGGCGCTCTCCGGCCTTAGCCCCAGGCGCCCCCTGGCCGCTCAAGCCGTCTACTCGGTGAAGATGCCGTAGTGGTCCAGTTCGTCGGAGTTGAGATAGTGCATCTCCTCCGGCGTCGCGGCCTTGAGCGAGAACCAGTAGAACGCGGCTGAGCGGCCGAGCATGGCGTAGTAGTCGAGATAATCGCGATGCTCCGCCGCGCTCGGTGTGTAGTCGCTGCCGGCCTGGCCGTAGGTGTAGTACCAGGTGTGCACGCCGAGCCGTGCGCCCGGCGCCCCCTCCCGCTTCACGCCGGCCAGGAACAAGGTCACGGCGCCCGAGGCGATGTCGCTGTCGCCCTTCACCCGGGTGTTGAGGCCGGCCGCCCGCAACAGCCGCCCGGCCCGCAGGTTGTCGGCTTCGGCCACCGAGCCGGGCATGTGGCGAAAGACCAGGGTTTCGACCTGGGGATGGTCCCGGATGAGCCGGGCCAACTTGCAGGGCAGCGCATTGGTGATGGTGCCCGACACCATCGCCTCCGCCCCGATCACCTTGAAATGCACCGGCACCTCGCCGGTTTCGGCGAAGATCTCCAGCGTCTCGGCGTCGACGGGACACTCCTCCGCCATCACCGCCGACGGCAAGCCGCAAAGAACAGCCGCCACGACCGGCCCGCACAGCGCGCGGGAGACACTCCGAACACCCCTCATGCCCTAGGGGTAGCCGCGCAACTTGGCGACAGCAAGGCAATGCGCGGCGCCGCCGATTGGCAATTGCGCCCATCCCGGCTTTCGGCTTATGTGCCGCCGACGAAAACGGAGGGACACGCACCCCATGCCGGATGCAACGACGCAGCCGCTCTATCATCGTGTCCTTCTGAAGATTTCCGGCGAAGCCCTTATGGGCGATCAGTCTTTCGGACTTCACCCCCCCACCGTCGAGCGCATCGCCGAAGAGGTGCAGATGATCCGCGAGATGGGGATCGAGATCTGCATGGTGATCGGCGGCGGCAACATCTTCCGCGGCCTGCAGGGCTCGGCCCAGGGGATGGAGCGCACCACGGCCGACTATATGGGCATGCTCGGCACGGTGATGAACGCGCTCGCCATGCAATCGGCGCTGGAGGCGCGGGGCGTCTTCACCCGCGTGATCTCCGCCATCCCGATGGACCAGATCTGCGAGCCCTATATCCGCCGCCGGGCCGTGCGCCACCTGGAGAAGGGGCGGGTCTGCATCTTTGCCGCCGGCACCGGCAATCCCTATTTCACGACCGACACCGCAGCCACGCTGCGCGCCTCTGAGATGGCGTGTGAAGCGATCTTCAAGGGCACCAAGGTCGACGGCGTCTACGACCGCGATCCGGTAAAAAGCGCCGACGCGGTTCGCTTCGATAGAATCACCTACGACGACGTGTTGAACAAGAATCTGCGGGTGATGGATGCCTCCGCCATCGCGCTCGCCCGCGACAACGATCTGCCGATCGTGGTCTTCCCGCTGCACGAAGATGGGGCCCTGGCCCGGGTCTTGAGGGGGGAAGGAAAATTCACCATTGTCGGAGCCCAAGGCTGACGTCCCGATCGGCCGCTTGCACGAGGGAACGGAGCCATGTCGGAAGATGATCTGGAGATCGACGTTGACGATCTCTCCCACCGCATGGACGGTGCGCTGAACGCGCTCCGCTCCGAGTTCGCGACGCTGCGCACCGGCCGCGCCTCGGCCGCCATGCTCGACCCTGTGGTGGTGGACGCCTACGGCAGTCAGATGCCGATCAACCAGTGCGGCACGGTGAACGTGCCAGAGCCGCGGATGGTCACGGTCAATGTCTGGGACAAGGGCCTGGTGGGTGCGGTGGAGAAGGCGATCCGCAGCTCCGGCCTCGGCATCAATCCGGTGGTGGACGGCACCATCATCCGCCTGCCGATCCCTGAACTGAACGAGGAGCGCCGGCGCGAGCTTGCCCGCGTCGCCGCCCAATATGCCGAGCAGGCCCGGGTCGCCGTGCGCAACGTGCGCCGCGACGGCATGGATCAGATCAAAAAGGCCAAGGGCGCCGGCATGGGCGAGGACGACCAGAAAATCTGGCACGACGAAATCCAGGACCTGACGGACGGGGCGATCCACCGTATAGATGAGGCGCTGGAGGCCAAGCAGACCGAGATCATGCAGGTCTGAGGGAACGGGGCCGCTTTGGGGAGCGGCAGAGAGAGGCAGTGCAAATGCAAGACCGGGTGGACGGTCGCGGCGTCCCCAAGCATGTCGCGATCATCATGGATGGGAACGGCCGATGGGCCGCGCGCCGGGGCATGGCGCGCAGTGTCGGCCACAGGCGCGGCGTCGAGCGGGTGCGCGAAATCGTGCGCGCCGCGGCCGAGGAGGGGGTGGAGATCCTCACCCTCTTCGCCTTCTCGACAGAGAACTGGCGGCGACCGGACTACGAGATCTCCGTCCTCATGTCGCTCTTTCGCCGCTACATCGTGCGCGAGGTCGATGAGCTCGACGGCGCCGAGATCCGCGTGCGCTTCATCGGCCAGCGCGAGCGTCTACCGGCCGATCTGCAGCGCCTGATGCGCCAGACCGAGGAACGCACGAGGGAGAACCGCCGCCTGACCATCCAGGTCGCCATCTCCTACGGCGCCCGGGCCGAGATCACCGACACGGTGCGCCGGATCGCGGAGGAGGTCGCGGCCGGGCGGCTCGATCCCGCGGCGATCGACGAGGCGACGGTGACGGACACGCTCTGGACTGCCGGCATCGACGATCCGGATCTGGTGATCCGCACCTCGGGCGAGGTGCGCATCTCCAACTTCCTGCTCTGGCAGGCGGCCTATGCCGAGTTCGCCTTCGTCGACGAATGCTGGCCCGACTTCACGGCGGAGCAGTTGCGCGGCCTGCTGCACGGCTTCGGCCAGCGGGAGCGGCGATACGGTGCGGTCAGCGGATGATGGCTGCAGCCGGGCCGAAGGGGGCAGGGCGGTTCACCGATCTTTCCCGGCGGACCAGCACCGGGCTCACCCTCGGCGCCCTGGCGCTGGCGCTCTTCTGGCTAGGCGGCTGGTGGTCGGCCGCGTTGCTGGCGGTGGCGGCCGCTTGGATGGTGGTGGAGCTGCGCCAGATCACGGGGTCCGAGGATCGGCTGGGCTGGCTCGCCGTGCCCCTGGTCGCCTTGGCCGTGCTGGTGACGGAGGCGTCGTTGCTGCGCTACGGCCTGGTGACCGGCGGGCTCGCGGCGCTCTGGCTGATCTGGCGGGACCGGCCGGGGCTCTGGACCGGGCTCGGCGCGCTCTACATCGTCGCCGCCATGGGCTCGCTCGACGGGCTGCGCACCGATCCGACCTACGGCTTTCTCGCGGTCCTCTGGCTGATCACGGTCGTCGTGGCCTCCGATGTCGGCGGCTATTTCGGCGGGCGCCTGATCGGCGGGCGCAAGCTCTGGCCCCGGGTAAGCCCAGGCAAGACCTGGTCCGGCCTACTCGCCGGCGTGATCCTGGCGGCGCTGATCGGCGCGGCTTTCTCCGCCGCGACTACGGGCACCTTCGTGCATGAGGTGGCGAGCGTCTCGGCCCTCACCGCCCTGGTGGCCCAGGCGGGCGATCTGTTGGAGAGCGGGGTGAAGCGCCGCTTCGGGGCGGACGATTCCGGGCGCCTGCTGCCCGGCCATGGCGGCCTGCTCGACCGGCTCGACGGCCTCTCCGCCGCCGCGATCGTGGTTGCCGCCCTGACATTTGCGCGCGGCCAGTCGGTCTTTATATGGTGAGGGCGATGGCACGGCGGATCAGCATTTTCGGCGCCACCGGCTCGGTCGGCCAGAACACGGTGGACCTGATCGACCGCCAGGGCGGGGCCGAGGCGTTCGACGTCGTGGTGCTGACCGGCGCGGGCAACGTGACCCTGCTGGCCGAGCAGGCGATCCGCCTGAAGGCCGATCTCGCCGTCACCGCCCGCCCGGACCGGCTGGAGGCGCTGAAGGCGGCGCTCGCCGGATCGGAGGTCGAGGCCGCCGCTGGGCCAGAGGCATTGGTCGAGGGGGCGGCGCGGCCGGCTGATTGGATTATGTCGGCCATCGTCGGCGCGGCCGGCCTGGCACCGACGCTGCGCGCGGCGGAGCAGGGCACGACGCTGGCGCTCGCCAACAAGGAGTGCCTGGTCTGCGCCGGCGCGCTTCTCCAGGCGGTCTGCGCCCGCCACGGCACCCGATTGCTGCCGGTGGACAGCGAGCACTCCGCCCTTTTCCAGGCCATGCAGGGCGAGCGGCGCGACGAGGTGGACCGCGTCATCCTCACCGCCTCGGGCGGCCCGTTCCGCGATTGGCCGCTCGAGCGGATGGCGGCAGCTACGGTGGCGGAGGCGGTGGCCCATCCCAACTGGGACATGGGCCAGCGGATCTCGATCGACAGTGCCTCGATGTTCAACAAGTCGCTAGAAGTCATTGAGGCAAAGTGGCTTTTCGATCTCGAGCCGGATCAGGTGGAGGTTGTGGTGCATCCCCAGTCGATCATCCACTCCCTGGTCGGCTACCGCGACGGCTCCCTGATCGCCCAGCTCGGGCCGCCGGACATGCGGGGGGCTATCGGCTATGCGCTGAACTGGCCCGAGCGGCGGCCGTTGCCGGTGGAGCGGCTGGATCTGGCCAGCGTCGCCCGCCTCGACTTTCGGGCGCCGGTTCACGAGCGTTTCCCGGCGCTTGCCCTAGCGCAAAGGGTGCTGGCGACCGGGGGCCTTTCCGGCGCGGTGTTCAACGCCGCGAAAGAGGCGGCGATGGACGCCTTCATAGCCGGCCAGATCGGCTTCCTCGAAATGGCCACGCTTGTGGGCGAAGTGCTCGACGCGATGCCGGAGATCGGCCGCCACGACCCGTTGACGGTCGGGCTGGAGGGCGTCCTGGCCGCCGACCGGGCGGCGCGCGACGCCGTCGATGCCCGGGTCGCGGCGGCGGTGGCCTAGGCGCGCACGTTTGACACGGCCGGCCCGATGGCGGGTGCGGCCAATGTAGGGAACCGGAATGGAGCTCATCACCAGTCTGCCGATTGTCGGCGGCTTCCTCGGGGCAGCGATCCCCTTCATCATCGTGCTCGGCATCGTGGTCTTCGTGCATGAGTACGGCCATTACATCGTCGGACGCTGGTGCGGCATCGGGGCGGAGGTCTTCTCCATCGGCTTCGGGCCGGAGCTCACCGGCTGGACCGACAAGCGCGGCACCCGCTGGCGCATCGCCGCCCTGCCGCTCGGCGGCTACGTGAAGTTCGTGGGCGACGCAGACGGGGCGAGCCGGCCGGATAAGGCCGCAGTCGATCAGCTGTCGGCAGAGGATCGGGCCCGCAGCTTCTTCCAGGCCTCGCTGAGCCGCCGGGCCGCGACCGTCGCCGCCGGGCCCGTGGCCAACTTCCTGCTTTCGATCGTGGTCTTTGCAGGCCTCGCGATCTACGGCGGCATCGCCACGGACGAGCCTGTGGTGGGCGAGATGCCGGAGGGTCTGCAGTCCCTGCTGCCGGTGCGCGAGGGTGACCGGATTGAGCGCGTCAACGGGGTGGAGATCACGCGCTTCTCCGACGTCTACGACGCGCTCCGCGGAGCGGACGGCGAGGTCGCGCTCGACATTGTGCGGGACGAAGAGCGGCTGAGCCTCACTTCCACCGACCTCAATCGCCCGTTCATCGGCGGCCTCCGCCCGCTCAGCCCGGCGAGCCAGGCGGGCATCCTGCCGGGCGACCTGATCCTGACGGTGGATGGCGCCTCCATCACTTCGCTGGAAGAGATGCAGACCCGCATCGGCGCCTCAGAAGGGGAGCCGGTGACCATCGAGGTCTACCGCGACGACCAGACCCTCAGCCTCACCATGACGCCGGAGCTTTCCGATGTGCAGGTGGAAGACGGTTTCGAGAAGCGGGTGATCATCGGTGTGACCATCGGCCCGGTCCTCACCCCGCTGGGCGAGACCCCCGATCCGTTCACGGCGCTCTGGTTCGGGGTGCAGCGCATGCTGCAGGTCATCACCGGCTCGATCAACGGCCTCTACCACATGATCGCGGGTGACGTGAGCGCCACCAACCTGCAGGGCCCGATCGGCATCGCCCAGGTCTCGGGCGAGTCGGCCAAGGTCGGGATCGCCAGCTTCATCGCCCTGGTGGCGACGATCTCCACCGCTATCGGACTTTTGAACCTCTTCCCGATTCCGGTGCTCGACGGGGGCCATCTGGTGTTCTACGCAATCGAAGGCGCGCTTGGCCGACAATTGGCGGAGCGTTGGGTGAGCCTTGCGATGTCGGTCGGCCTGGCCCTGGTCTTGTTGCTGATGGTATTCGCAACGTATAACGACCTGAGCAGGCTCTTCTGACTCGAGCAGGCACGCAACTGAGATCGGTCAAACAGACCGGCGAGGGCGGAGAAGAGTGGTATGGTGACGCTGACTGGGCGTAGCGCGGGCTTCAGGCGGTCCGCCGCGACGTTTTTCCTATCCCTGCTGGTTCTGCTGACGATGCCGCTGGCATCGCCGCCAGCGCTCGCCCAGAGCGCGGTGTCGATCCAGGGCATCGAGGTTTCCGGCAACCGGCGGATCGAGGCGGAGACCATCCGCATCTACTCCGGCCTCTCGGCGGGGGAGCGCGCCACGCCCTCCGACCTCAACCGCGCGGTGCGGCGGATCTTCGCGACGGGCCTTTTCTCCTCGGTCAACATCGTGCCAGAAGGCGGCGTGGTGCAGATCCAGGTGGTCGAGAACCCGACGATCAACCGCATCAGCTTCGAGGGCAACGACGTCGTCGATGACGACATCCTGCTTTCGTCGATCCGACTTCGCCCGCGCCGCGCCTACACCCGCTCCGCGGCGGAGGCCGACGCCCAGGTCATCATCGACAGCTACCGCGCCACCGGACGCTACGCGGCCGAGGTCGAGCCGGTGATCATCCGCCAGCCCGACAACCGGGTCGATCTGATCTTCGAGATCTTCGAGGGCGACGTGACCGAAGTGTCCTCGATCAGCTTCGTCGGCAACGAGGCGTATTCCGACCGGCGCCTGCGGGGTGCGATCGAGACGTCGGAGGCCAACCTCCTCAGCTTCTTCTTCACTGATGACACCTACGATCCCGACCGGATCGAGCTCGACAAGCAGCTGTTGCGCCAGTTTTACCTGGAGCGGGGCTATGCCGACATCTCCGTCGGTGAGGCGGTGGCCGAGCTCTCCCGCGACCGCGACAGCTTTTTCCTGACCTTCCAGGTGGACGAGGGCGAGATCTATACCTTCGGTGAGGTCGAGGTGATCTCCGACACGCCGGGCCTCGACCCGGAGACCTTCTTCCCCGTCGTCGCCCACGAGGCCGGCGACATCTACAACGTCAACCGGGTTGAGACGACCATCGACCGCATGGTCTTCCAGGCTGGCGTCGAGGGCTTCGCCTTTATCGAGGTCGTGCCCCGGGTCAACCGCAATGCCGAAGAGCGCACGATCTCCATCACCTACGAGTTGCAGGAAGGACCGCGGGTCTTCGTCGAGCGCATCGACATCGTCGGCAACACCGCGACGCTCGACCGGGTCATCCGGCGGGAGTTCGAGTTCGTCGAGGGCGATGCCTTCAACCGCCGCGCGATCCAGCGCGCCACCGACAACGTGCGCGGTCTCGGCTACTTCTCCACCGTCGAGGTCGACGTCGCCCAAGGTTCGGCCGACGACCGGGCGGTGATTACCGTCGAGGTGGAGGAGGAGCTGACCGGCTCGCTCGCCTTCGGTGTCGGCTTCTCGTCGGCCGACGGTCCGATCGGCTCGCTCGAGTTGACGGAGCGCAACTTCCTCGGCCGCGGGCAGACGGTGAACCTCGCCTTCTCGATCTCCGGCGATGACCGGCTCTTCCGCTTCGGCTTCACCGAGCCGCGTTTGCTGGACCGGGATCTGGCGGCCGGCATCGACCTGTTCTTCGAGGACGCGGACCGGGACGAGTCATCCTTCGACCTGAACTCCATCGGCTTCGAGCCGCGAGTGTCCTTCCCGTTGAGCGACAACTCGCGCCTCTCGTTGCGATACCGGTTCTCGAGCGATGAGATCTCCGACGTGCCCGACGACGCCTCCGCCGTCGTCATCGGCGACGAGGGGACGGAGATCACCTCGCTTCTCGGCTACACCTACACCCTCGATCTGCGAAACAGCCCGATCGAGCCGACCAGCGGTTACATCGTCCGCCTCAGCCAGGACTTCGCCGGCATCGGCGGCGACCAGACCTTCGTGCGGACGGTGGCCCGGGCCCGGGCCTTCCGCAGCTTCTTCGGCGAGGACGTGATCATCAGCGGTGAGGTCGAGGGCGGCGCGTTGTTCTCGCTCGGCAGCGACTCGCGGATCACCGACCGCTTCTTCCTTGGCGGCGCGTCGTTTCGCGGTTTCGAGTTCGGTGAGATCGGGCCCCGCGACTTCTTCCAGACGAGTGCCACGACAAACGACTCCGTCGGCGGCAACTTCTTCGCCGTCGGCCGCTTCCAGGCGAGCTTCCCCATCGGCCTGCCCGAGGAGTACGGCATCTTCGGCGGCGTGTTCAGCGATGTCGGTACGATCTTCGGCTTGGACGAGACGACGTTCGTCGGCGACTCCGGTGCCTTCACCATCGACGACTCGGCCAAGCTTCGCGCCTCGATCGGTATCTCTCTGTTCTGGGATTCGCCCTTTGCCCCCCTGCGCTTCGATCTGGCCCTGCCGGTGGTGCAGCAAGACGGAGACTCCGACGAGATCTTCCGCTTCTCTGCCGGCACCCGCTTCTGAGGTCGGGCCGGCCGGGCCGCCGTGACCGCCCGCTGGCTCGCCACGGCGCTTGTCGCCGCCCTGATGCTGGCCGCGCCGGCGGTGGAGGCGCAGCCGCGCTTGGGTGATCGCCCGGTGCTGGTGGTCGACCAGGATGCCGTCCTCAACAACTCCGCCCCGGGGCGCTCCCTCCTTGATCGCGAGGAGCGGGAGAAGGCCGAGCTGCTCGAGGAAAGCCAAGCCCTTGCCCGCACGCTGGAGGCGGAGGAGCGGGCGCTCAGCGAACAGCGCCAAACCATGTCGCCGGAGGACTTCGCGCCGCTCGCCGCCGCCTTCGATGAGCGCGTGGTCCGGGCCCGCCGCACCCAGGACGAAAAGGCCGCCGCGCTCGCCCGGCGGATCGAGGCACAGCGCCGCGCCTTCTTCGACAGCCTGCGCGCGGTCATGGCCGACATCATGCAGGATTACGGCGCTTCCCTCGTCCTGGAACGGCGCATGGTGGTGATCACCGACCAGGCGCTCGACATCACCGACGACGTCATCGCCCGGCTGGGAGAGACGCCGGCCGAGCCGACCGAAGAGCCCCCAGAGACGCCGAGCGAGCCCTGATCCGCC
The DNA here is from genome assembly GCA_039180875.1 of Pseudomonadota bacterium. Classification (GTDB taxonomy): domain Bacteria; phylum Pseudomonadota; class Alphaproteobacteria; order Rhodobacterales; family Rhodobacteraceae; genus JBCDCY01. The sequence goes on from JBCDCY010000006.1 coordinate 93,482, forward strand.
CATCGCTTGACGGACTTTCAGCGCAACTTTACCCAGGCGCGACGCCCCGGACCGACGACGAAGGACAGAGAGCAGAATGCCCGAGCAAAGCGCCGCAGAAACGCTGCCCAGTGTCGACATCCTTGGCATCAAGGCGATGATCCCGCATCGCTTTCCCTTCCTGATGATCGACGCGGTGGAGGCCTTGGACTCCGGCAAATCCGCCGTCGGCATCAAGAACGTGAGCGTGAACGAACCCCACTTCGAGGGGCATTTCCCGGACCGTCCGGTGATGCCCGGCGTGCTGATCGTCGAGGCGATGGCCCAGACTGCCGCCGTCTTGGTGATCCACACCCTGGATGTCGGCGAAAACAACCTCCTCGTCTACTTCATGACGCTCGACAAGACCCGCTTCCGGCGGCCGGTCATGCCGGGCGACCGCCTGGAGCTGCACCTGAAGGTGCTGCGCGGGCGCGGCAAGATCTGGAAGTTCTGGGGCGAGGGCAAGGTGGCGGACGAGATCGTGGCAGAGGCCGAGTTTTCCGCCATGATCATCACCCCCGAAGAAGCGGCAGCGAAAGGCTGACGTCCATGGCCGATCCGGCCCCCGCCAGCATTCATCCAAGCGCGGTGATCGAGCCGGGGGCCCAGCTTGGCCCCGGTGTGCGGATCGGCCCGTTCTGCGTGGTGGGGGCTGACGTGAGCCTCGACGCCGGGGTGGAGTTGATCTCCCACGTCGCGGTGGCGGGATGGACGACGATCGGCGCGGAGACCCGGATCTGGCCCTTCGCCTCCATCGGCCATGCGCCCCAGGATCTGAAATACGGCGGCGAGCGGACCGAGCTTCGTATCGGGGCGCGCAACATGATCCGGGAGCATGTGACGATGAACCCCGGCACCTCCGGCGGCGGCGGGGCGACGATGATCGGCGACGATGGCCTCTTCATGATGGGGGCCCATGTCGCCCACGATTGCCGGGTAGGCGACGGGGTCATCCTGGCCAACAACGCGACGCTGGCCGGCCATGTCGGCATCGGCGATCAGGCGGTGCTCGGCGGTCTCTCCGCCGTGCATCAGTATTGCCGCATCGGGCGCGGCGCCATGGTGGGCGGCATGACGGGGGTGGAGCGCGACGTCATCCCCTTCGGTACGGTGACCGGGGACAGGGCGCGGCTGAGCGGTCTCAATCTCGTCGGTCTGAAGCGTCGCGGCGCCGACCGGCAGCAGATCGCGGCCCTCCGCACCGCCTACGACACGATCTTTCACGGTGAGGACGGCACCCTGGCGGATCGTGCGGCCGAGGTTGCGGCGCACCCGGACGCTCCGCCGCTGGTGCAGGAGCTGACGGCGTTTCTGTTGAGCGACAGCCAACGCAGCTTCTGCGTTCCGGGCTGAGGCATGGCGGGCACCGGCGGCCTTGGCCTGATCGCCGGCTCCGGGGCGCTGCCGCGGTTGATCGCCGAGGCGGAGCGGGCTGCCGGGCGGCCCTACCGCGTGGTGCGCTTCGCCGGTGTCTCGCTCGACTGGGTCGAGGACCATCCAGTGATCGAGGTGCCATTCGAGAAGCCGGGCCGCCTGTTCGAGGCGCTGCGCGCCGCCGGCTGCGACCGGGTGAGCTTTGCCGGCGGCATGACGCGGCCGCATCTCGATCCAAGGCGCTTCGACCTCACGGCGCTCCGCCTGGCGCCGAAGGTGCTGCCCGCCATCGGCGGCGGCGACGACGCGCTGCTCCGCACCCTGGCGGCCGTGTTCGAGGATGCGGGCTTTCGCGTCGTGCCCCCCGATGGCTTGCTCGGCGATCTGGCGGTCCGGGCGGGCGTTCTGTCAGAGAAGCAGCCGAGCGACGCCGATCGGGACGATGCGGCCCGTGGATTCGAGATCGTAGCCGCGCTCGGCCGGGTCGACGTGGGGCAAGGGGCGGTGGTGGCCGGCGGGCTCTGCCTCGGGCTCGAGACGCTCCAGGGCACCGACGCGCTCCTGGTCTTCGTGGCCGAGACCCGGCCGGAGGGGATTGCGGGCGGTGTCCTCGCCAAGGCGCCGAAGCCCGGCCAGGACCGGCGGCTGGATATGCCGACCATCGGGCCGGCGACGGTGGAGGCGGCCGCGACGGCCGGCCTTTCCGGCATCGCCGTGGCCGCGGAGGATATCCTGTTGCTCGACCGGGCAGAGACGGTGGCGCGGGCCAATGCCCATGGCCTTGCCCTCTGGGCTGTCGAGCTCAGCCCCAGCATGCGATGAGCGCGCCGCTCCACCTCTCCCTGATCGCCGGGGAAGCCTCTGGCGACCAGCTCGGCGCCACCCTGATGGCGGGGCTGACGACGCTCCGCCCCGGCACCACCTTTTCCGGCGTCGGCGGGCCCTTGATGGCGGCGGAGGGCCTCGACAGCCTCTTCCCGATGCAGGATCTCTCCGTCATGGGCCTGGCGGAGGTGCTGCCCCATCTGCCACGGCTGATCCGGCGCCTGGGCCAAGCGACGGAGCACGTGCTGACGACCCGACCGGACGCGCTCATCACCATCGACGCGCCGGACTTCAGTCTACGGGTCACCGGGCGGGTGAAGGCGCGCCAGCCCAGCCTGCCGACGATCCACTACGTCGCCCCTTCGGTCTGGGCCTGGCGCCCCGGCCGCGCGGCGCGCATGGCAAGGCATATCGACCACGTCCTGGCCCTGCTGCCCTTCGAGCCACCTTATATGACCGCCGCCGGCATGACCTGCGATTTCGTCGGCCACCCCGTCGCCGCCTGGCCCCAGCCCGACCCGGCGGCCTGCGACGCCTTTCGCGCCGAGCTCGGCCTGGGTGAGGGGCCGTTGCTGCTGCTCGCCCCAGGCTCGCGCCGGGGAGAGATCGCCCGGATGTGGCCGGCCTTCGCCGAGGTTGTGCGGCGGCTCCGGGCCGGGGCGCCAGACCTCCATGTCTGCGTTCCCGTGGCACCGGGGGTGCGGAGCGATCTGCTCACGCGCCTCCCTGCGCTCGGTCCCGCGATCCACACCCTGTTGCCGGAGGAGGGGGAGGGCCGGAAACGCCTCGCCTTCGCCGCCGCCGATGCCGCCCTCGTCACCTCGGGCACCGTGGCGCTGGAGATGGCGGCGGCCGGCACGCCCCATGTCTCCTGCTACCGGACCGGCGCGCTCACAGCCGCCATCGTCCGGCGCCTCCTCAAGATCGACACTGCGCACCTGGTCAATCTGGTGCTGGAGGAGCGCCTCGTGCCGGAATGCCTACAGGAGGACTGCACGCCGGAGCAGATCCTGGCGGCGCTCGGGCCGCTGCTTGTGGCGGGACCGGCGCGCGTGCACCAGAGCGACGGTTTCGACCGCGCGCTCCAGGCCCTCGGGCGAGGCGGAGAGGCGCCGGGGCTCCGCGCCGCGCACTCGGTGTTGCGGGCGCTGGGGTGATCCGGAAGGGGCGCTGCCCCTTTTGCGCCTTCGGCACAATTCACCCCGGGATACTTGGACCAACAGGAAAGCCGTTGAGGTTTGCTGCGAGTGGACGTGTCCCTACCCGCAGCCACGCGCCTCCCTCGGTAGCGCCAACTCCACTCAGCGGTTTTCCACCTCGACGTAATCGCGCAGCGTCTCGCCGGTGTAGAGCTGGCGCGGCCGGCCGATCTTCTGCTTGGGATCGGCCACCATTTCCTTCCACTGGGCGATCCAGCCGACGGTGCGCGACAGCGCAAAGATCGGCGTGAACATCGAGGTCGGCAGGCCCATGGCATCGAGAATGACGCCGGAATAGAAGTCGACGTTCGGGTAGAGCTTCTTCTCGATGAAGTAATCATCCTCGAGCGCGATTTTCTCAAGCTCTTTTGCCACTTGCAGCGCGGGGTTGTGGTCGATGCCGAGCAGGCCGAGCACCTCGTCCGCGCTCTCCTTCATCACCTTCGCGCGCGGGTCGAAGTTCTTGTAGACCCGATGCCCGAAGCCCATCAGGCGGAACGGATCGTCGCGGTCCTTGGCCCGGGCGATGAACTCCGGAATGCGGTCGACCGTGCCGATCTCGCGCAGCATCTCGAGGCAGGCCTGGTTCGCGCCGCCATGGGCCGGGCCCCAGAGGCAGGCGACCCCGGCCGCGATGCAGGCAAACGGATTGGCCTGGGAGGAGCCCGCCAGACGCACTGTCGACGTCGAGGCGTTCTGCTCGTGATCGGCGTGCAGCGTGAAGATCCGATCCATGGCGCGCGACAGGATCGGATCGACCTCGTAGGTCTCGCACGGCACCGCAAAGCACATGTGCAGAAAGTTCGCCGCATAATCCAGATCGTTGCGCGGATAGATGAACGGCTGACCGATCGAATATTTGTAGGCCCAGGCGCAGATCGTCGGCAGCTTGGCGATCAGCCGGATCGAGGCGACCTCGCGCTGCCAGGGATCGTTGATGTCGGTGGAGTCGTGGTAGAAGGCCGACATCGCGCCGACCACGCCGCAGACGATCGCCATCGGGTGAGCGTCGCGCCGGAACCCCCTGAAAAAGTTCGTCATCTGCTCGTGGAGCATCGTGTGATGCGTCACTCGCATCTCGAAATCCTCGAGCTGCTCGGCCGTTGGCAGCTCGCCGTAGAGCAGCAGGTAGGAGACCTCGAGGTAGTGGCTCTTCTCTGCCAGCTGGTCGATCGGGTAGCCGCGATACAGCAACTCGCCCTTGTCGCCGTCGATGTAGGTGATGCTGCTGTCGCAGGCCGCGGTCGAGGTGAAACCCGGGTCGTAGGTGAACACGTCCCCTTGGGCGTAGAGCTTGGTGATGTCGATGACCTTGGGCCCCACCGTCGGACTATGGACGGGCAGATCGAGGGTGGTCTCGCCGAGCTGGAGTTTCGCCGTGTCAGTCATGGAAGACCCCCTGTCTGGTCGCCCGAATGCGGCCGGTCCCGCGGTGGCGGTGGTGTGTCTGGCCCGATCCCCGGCGCGATGGCGGGGTGGGCAGCGCGAACGCTAGGGCACGCGAAGTGCATCCTCAAGCCGCGCGATGCTTTCGTCCTTGCCGAGAACTGTCAGGACATCGAAGACCCCGGGGGAGGCGGCACGACCCGTCAGCGCGGCGCGGACGGGCTGGGCAACCTTGCCGAATTTCAGGTCTCGATCCTCCGCAAATTGCCGTAGCTGAGCCTCTAGCTCGGCACGCGACCAATCTACTTTTTGCAGGTGCGAAGTCAACTCCGACAACACGGTGCGGCTGTCGGGTGCCAGGGTGGCCGCGGCTTCTTCATCGAAATCGAGCGGGCGTTCGGCAAGAATAAAGTAGGCGTTTTCGTACAATTCTGCCACTGTCTTCGCACGTTCTTTCAGCGCAGGCATCGCGACCGACAACCATTCGCGCCGTGTCGGATCGTCGATCGGGCTTTGCTGCGCCGCAGCGTGCTCGACCAGCGCCTCGACCAGCGCCGCGTCCGGCATCGCCCGGATGTGCTGACCGGAGAGAGAGGCGAGTTTCTGCAGGTCGAGCCGGGCCGGCGACTTGCCGATGGCCTCGAGACCGAACCAGGCGACGGCCTGTTCGGTGCTGAAGAACTCCTCGTCCCCATGGCTCCAGCCGAGGCGCGCCAGGTAGTTACGCAAGGCGGCGGATGGAAAGCCCATGTCCCGATAGGCCTCAATGCCGAGGGCGCCGTGACGTTTGGAGAGCTTGGCGCCGTCCGGTCCGTGGATCAGGGGAATATGGGCGAAGACCGGCACCGGCCAGTCCATCGCCTGGAAGATCAGGCTTTGCCGCGCCGCGTTGGTCAGATGGTCGTCGCCGCGGATCACGTGGCTGACGCCCATATCGTGGTCGTCGACGACGACGGCCAGCATGTAGGTGGGCGTGCCGTCCGAGCGCAGCAGGATCAAATCGTCGAGCGTGCCGTTCTGCCAGGTGCAGGGGCCCTGCACGGCGTCCTCGACCACTGTCTCGCCCTCACGCGGGGCTTTCAGGCGGATGGCGTAGGGGGCATCGGGGTGATCGCTGCGCTCGCGCCAGGGGCTGAGGAAGATCGGCGCCTCGCCGGCCGCCTTTGCCTTCTCCCGCGCCGCGGCGATCTCCTCCGCCGTGGAAAAGCACTTGTAGGCCAGGCCCCGGTCGAGCAGTTGCTCTGCCACCTCGCGGTGACGGCCGGCCCGGGAGAACTGGCTCACCGCCTCACCGTCCCAGTCGAGGCCGAGCCAGCGCAGCCCGTCGAAGATCGCCTGGGTCGCTTCCTCGGTCGAGCGGGCGCGGTCGGTGTCCTCGATCCGGAGCAGGAAGCGCCCGCCATGATGGCGCGCGAACAGCCAGTTGAAGAGCGCCGTGCGCGCCCCTCCGATGTGCAGAAAACCGGTGGGGGAGGGGGCGAACCGCGTCACCACCTGCCCGTCGTTGCCCGCGCCGATCGCCATCGCGCTTAACCCTTCGTTCACCAGGAATGGGAGAGATGGAGCCCTGGGGCGGTTCTAGGCCATCGCGCGCGCCCCGAAAAGGTGGCGCAGGGGTGATGGTGTCGGCCTGGCTGGAACCGCAGCGGAGTGTCCTGGTCCTCTGGACCCCGGTGGGCCTGGGCATCGGCATCTGGCTCTATTTCCTCAGCCCGGTGGAGCCGCCGCCCTACTGGGTCGGCGTTGGCGTCGCCGTGGCGCTGCTGCCGGCGATCGCGTTCTGGCGCCGCGGACTGCTGGCGAGCACCCTCGGCCTCGCCGGCTTCGTGCTGATGCTGGGCTTCGGGCTCGCCACATTGCGCGCCCATCTGGTGGCGGCCCCGGTGCTGGAGGAGAGCTATCGCGGCCCGGTGATCGGCCGGATCGTGGAGTTGAGCCGCAGCCAAAGCAACTATCCGCGGGTCCTGCTCGACCAGGTGCGCCTGAGCGGTGCCGCCGCCCCGACCCGCGTGCGGGTGAGCCTGATCGCCGACAATGCGCATCTGACGCTCGCGCCGGGGCAGGAGATCATGCTGATGGCCGATCTCAGCCCGCCGGGTGCGCCGGTGGAGCCTGGCGGCTTCGACTTCCGCCGCATGGCCTGGTTTGAGGGATTGGGCGCCGTCGGCTACTCCCGCACGCCGGCGGTGGAGCTGGAGCGGCCGGGGCCGGCGGTGGCACCCGGCATCGACCTCGGCATCGTGCGGCTACGGATGGCCATCGCCGACGGTATCCGGGCGCGGATGGAGGCACGCTCCGGCGGCTTCGCAGCAGCGATCCTGACCGGGGACCGCTCCAGCGTCGATCCCGCGACGCTCTCAGACCTGCGCGCCTCGAACCTCGCCCATCTCCTGGCGATCTCCGGGTTGCACATGGGATTGCTCACGGCCTTCGTCTTCGCCCTGGTGCGCTATGGTCTGACGGTCGTGCCAGCGATCGCGCTCCGCCTGCCGATCAAGAAGATCGGCGCAATCGCGGCCATGGCGGCGGGGCTCTTCTATCTGGTGCTCTCAGGCGCCAGCGTGGCGACCCAGCGGGCCTTCGTCATGGCGGCCGTCGTGCTGGTGGCGATCCTACTCGACCGCCCGGCGGTGACGCTGCGCGCCGTGGCCCTGGCGGCAACCATCATCCTGGTCGTGCGGCCGGAGAGTATGATGGGCGCGGGCTTTCAGATGTCGTTCGCAGCGACCACGGCGCTCGTCGCCACGTTCGAGCTGTTGCGCCACCAGGCCTGGTGGCGGGACGAGGGGCGGGGTTGGGTGAGCCGCCTGCGCCCAGTGCTCGCGCTGGTCATCACCTCCGCCGTGGCTGGGGCGGCGACTGCGCCGTTTTCGGCCTTTCACTTCAACACGATGGCGCAGTACGGCCTGATCGCCAATCTGATCGCCGTGCCGTTGATGGGCATGCTGGTGATGCCGGCCGCGGTGATCGCCGGCCTGCTCACGCCGCTCGGGCAGGAGGCGTTGGCGCTTTGGGTGATGGGGCAGGGGATCGACGCCATCCTCGCCATCGCCCATCTGGTGGCCAGTTGGGAAGGCTCGGTGCTGCGGATCAAGGCGGGCAGCGGCGCCGTGCTGCCATGCCTCACGCTCGGCGCGGTCTTCATCCTGCTCTGGCGGGGGCGGCTCCGCTGGCTCGGCCTGGCGCCGATGCTGTCGGCCGCCGCGCTCTGGCTCGCAACGCCGCGCCCGGACGTGCTGATCACCGAGACCGGGCGCCTGGTCGGGGTTCTGAACGACGGCGTCCGGGCGCTAAATCGTAAGCGCGGAGAGGGGTTTGCCGCCCGAACTTGGCTCGAAAACGACGGCGACGAAGCGGATCAGGCGGGCGCCGCCGCCCGTGGTCCGACGGACCGAGCGTGGCAGATTGCCCATGCGGGGGGCGGGACGATCTACCATGGCGCCCCGTCCGGAGACTGCTCCTCCACCGATCTGCTGCTCTTCGCCGACGCCGATCCCGGCTTGCCGTGTCGCGCCATCGCCCGCAGCGATCTAGAGCGGCGGGGGGCGTTGGCCGTGCGCTGGACGGGCCGTGAATGGCGCATCCACGGCGCACGCGATCAGTCCACGCGACTTTGGCAATAATTTCTCAGAAGGTGCTGATCCGACTAGTAATTCCGGATCAGACCGACCAGCTTGCCTTGGATGGAGATCTGATCGGCGCGGTAGACCCGGGTCTCATAGACCGGGTTGGCCGCCTCGAGTGCGACGGCGGAGCCACGGCGGCGAAGACGCTTCAGCGTGGCCTCTTCACCCTCGACCAAAGCGACGATGATGTCGCCGTTCTCGGCATCGGTCTGCTCGCGGATCACCACGACGTCGCCGTTGTGGATGCCGGCCTCGATCATCGAGTCGCCCTTGACTTCCAACGCGAAGTGTTTGCTGGCCGAGGCGATCATGTCGCCCGGCACGGAGACCGTGTGGGAGACATGCTGGATCGCCTCGATCGGCGTACCGGCGGCGATCCGGCCCATCACCGGCAGTTCGTGCGCCGTTGCCGAGACGGGCAGCGACGACGCCGGCGGATCGGTGACGCCGCCTGGAATGACTTCCGGCCGGAAGGTGCGGGCCGGCTCAGCACCGTTCGGCATCCGCAGGACTTCGATTGCCCGGGCGCGGTGCGGCAAGCGGCGCACAAAACCACGCTCCTCGAGCGCCGTGATCAAGCGGTGGATGCCGGACTTGGAGCGCAGATCGAGTGCCTCCTTCATCTCGTCGAACGACGGGGAGACACCATTGGCTTTTAGGCGCTCTTGAATAAAAACCAGAAGCTCAAGCTGTTTCTTGGTCAGCATGCCGTGCCTCATCACATCGTTATGCTTTGCTGTCGCCAAACGTTCTACGTTGGTTCCCGTTTTGTGTCAACCAGGCACGGCAACCGCTAGATCTAGAAAACACATAATACTCATTATTGGACTTTTACCTGGGCCGAGATGCTGGGATGAGCCGCGAAAAACCGCGCCCTCTCGGCCGCCGACCAGCGCACGTCGAGGCGCATGCCACCCGCCCCGGCGCGCTCGGCCAGCACCAGGTGGCGGTCGTGCAGCCAGGCCCGGGCGGCGCCGTCGGCGAACGGGATCCGCAGCTGCACGGTCGAGGTCGGCTCGGCGAGCGTCATCTCGATCGCGGCGAGCAGGTCGCCGATCCCCTCGCCCGTCGCTGCGCTCACGCTGATGGCGCCCGGGGCTTCGAGCCGCAGATCGCGCAGCACATCCGGCGCTAAGATGTCGATCTTGTTCCAAATCTCCGCGATGCGCTCACCATCGACATCGACCCCGAGGGTCGCCAGGATGTCGCGCACATCGGCCGCCTGCACCGCGCTTTCGGGATGGGCGATGTCGCGGACATGCAGGATGAGGTCGGCCTCCAGCACCTCCTCCAACGTCGCGCGGAAGGCCGCCACCAACTCCGTCGGCAGGTCGGAGACGAAGCCGACGGTGTCGGAGAGGATGATCTGCCGGCCGGAGGGCAGCTTCACCGCCCGCATCGTCGGATCGAGGGTGGCGAAGAGCATGTCCTTGGCGGGCACCGATGCATCTGTCAACCGATTGAAAAGGCTCGATTTACCGGCATTGGTGTAGCCCACTAGGGCGACGATCGGATACGGCACCCGGGCGCGCGCCCGGCGGTGCAGGGCGCGGGTCTTGGCCACCCGACCGAGGGCGCGCTTGATGCGGTCGATCTCGGCCGAGATGGCGCGGCGGTCCGCCTCGATCTGGGTCTCCCCGGGGCCGCCGACAAAGCCGAGGCCGCCGCGCTGGCGCTCCAGGTGGGTCCAGCTCCGCACCAAGCGGGATTTCTGGTAGGTCAGGTGCGCCAGGTCGACCTGCAGCACCCCCTCTCGCGTGCGGGCCCGGTCGGCGAAGATCTCCAGGATCAGCCCGGTGCGGTCGAGGATCTTGAGCTTCCAAGCCCGCTCCAGATTGCGCTGCTGCACCGGGCTGAGCGGGCCGTCGACGATCACCAGGCCCACCTCGTCGGCCTTGAGGCGCGTGCCCAGCTCCTCCACCCGGCCGGGGCCAAAGAGCATGCCCGGCCGGGGCGCGTCGACCCGCACGACCTCTGCCAGGCAGATGTCGAGCGACAGCGCCCGGGCAAGGTTCACCGCCTCGGCCAAGGCATGGGCCGGCGCCCGGCGCGGGCGGGCGGCACCGTTTGCGCCCCCTGCCCGGCCCGTCAGCGCCGGATGGAGCACGGCCGTGCGCATCGGGCGCCCGGCCGTGGTTATCTCAGCTTGCTTCGTCTCCGTCATAGAGGCTGATCGGTTGCGATGGCATAACGGTCGAGATCGCGTGCTTGTAGACCAGTTGAGACTGTCCGTCCCGGCGCAGCAGGACGCAGAAATTGTCGAACCATGTGATCACACCCTGAAGCTTAACGCCGTTCACCAAGAATATGGTGACGGGAATCTTGCCCTTCCGGACGTGGTTGAGAAAAATGTCCTGCAAGTTTTGTCGTTCCGAGGCCATGTGATCGTGGCTCCCTGTTTTTTTGTTCGCCGGGATCGGCTGGACCGACGGGTTTTTTCAGCAGTGCAAGAGTGATCGGTCTCGACGTGCGCATCCAGCCGGGCGTTCCGGCCCGTGATGGCGCGGAGCCTAGAGGGTTAACGCGGCTCTGCAAAGGCGCTATCGCCGCCAAAATCCCGGATTGAGGAGCGCGATCACGGCCAGCACCTCGAGCCGGCCGAGCACCATGGCGACAGCCAGGATGGCGTGGGCGGCGGGATCGAGCAGGGCGTAGGCCGGCACATCGGCCGAGACTGCCTGAGCCGCCGGGCCCGCTGTACTGAGCGCCGCGACGGCCAGAGCCATCGCCGGCTCGAAGTCGAGGCCGGTGAGCGAAAGGGCGAGCAGCGTAAGCGCCAGGAGCAACAAAAACACCATCAGGAAGATCCAGGCGATGAACGCCCCCTCCCGCCGGATCCGCCGGGCGGTGAAGCCTGCGCCGGCGACGCTGGAGGGATGGACCAGGCGCTCCATCTCCCGCACCCCGTGCTTGTAGAGCGCATAGATCCGCAGGAGCTTCACGCCCCCCGCCGTGGTCGCCACCCCGCCGCCGATCGCGGCGATGCCGAGCAACACGAGACCCGGCGTGCCGAGACCCGACCAGGTCTGCGCCGCCTCCCAGTCCGCGCTCTCCACCCCGGTCGTGGAGAGGAACGAGAGCACGGTGAAGATCGCCCCCCAGAGGGCGCGAAGACCAAGCTCCAGATCCTCCCCCGCGTCGACCTCGATGGCACCGATCCAGTGCCGGACGAAGAGCAGAAGCGTGACGCCGAGCACGATGAGCAGGAGCAGGCGCACCTCCGCATCCGCCGCGACCTGGGCCACCCGCTCCCGCCACGGCGCCCGCTCGAACACCCGGTGGGTCATCACCAAGAGGAAGAACACCACGATGATCGCCTCACCGATCCGCCCGGCCGGTCCGGCGAGGCCGGCCGCACTGTCGCTGATGCCGCTGGTGGAAACGATCGACATGGCGTGGATCACGGCAGAGAGCGGCGCCTGCCCCGCGATCACCAGGGCGAGCGCCAGCGCGAGCGTCATGGTGGCATAGATCGGCGCGATCCGCCGGGCGGTGCGCATCATCCGATCGGCGGTGCGGGGGGAGCCGGCGCGCATCCCGCCCTCCCCCGGCCGGGCGCCGTAGACCAGGGAGCGGATCTCGAACCCGCCGAGGTTGAGCGGGGCCATGATCGCCAATGCCCCGAAGATCGTCAGATATCCGCCGAGCCAAGCCACCAGCGCCCGCCAGAGGTGGAGCGACGGGTCGATCGCCGCGGGATCGACGAACAGCGTCGCGCCGGTGGTGGTCAGGCTCGACACCATCTCGAAATACGCCTCCGCCCCGGTGATCGTCGGCACCGAGGCGGCCAGGGGAACGGCGAGCACCGCCGGCAGCAGCAGAAAGGCGAGCAACAGCGCCAGAAGATGCGAGCGGGCCGAGACGGTGTGGCTGGCATTGGCGCGAGCCAGGGCGACGAGCGTGGTGAGGAACAGCACGAAGAGGCCGGAATAGAAGAAGTTGCGCGAGATATCCCAAACCCCGGCGAAGGCGGCATAGGTGGCGAGCGCCAGCATCGCCAGGCCGGCCATGCCGAGGAAGAAGACGAAGAGCGGGGCGTCGCGCCAGTTCATGGCTCAGAAGAAGTCGACTGAGACCCGGAACAACTGCTCCACCTTGGGCACGGCGGGGCTGAGGGCGAAGACGGCCAGCACATCGCCCTCCTCGATCAGGGTGTCGCCCCGGGGGACGTGGATGCGGGTGCCCTTCAGCACCGCGCCGATGATCGCGCCCTCCGGGAAATCGGTGTCGCGGATGCGCTTGCCGGCGATCGGAGAGGTGCCGAGGACCTGGGCCTCGAACACCTCCGCCTCCGCATCGCCGACGGAGTAGACGGCCCGCACCCGGCCATGGCGCACATGGCGGAGGATCGAGGAGACGGTGGTGGCCCGCGGGTTGATATAGGCGTCGATGCCGAGCGGCTCCATCAATGCCGCGAGGGAGCCGTCGTTGATCAGCGCGATGGTCAGCGGACAGCCCGCCGCCTTGGCCCGGGCGCAGGACAAGAGGTTGGTCTTGTCGTCGTCGCTCAGCGCCACCAATGCGTCCATGCTGGAGATGTTAGCCTCCTCGAGCAGATCCATGTCGAGGCCGTCGCCGTGCAGCACGATCGTGCGCTCGAGCGCATCGGCCGCGAACTCCGCCCGCTCGCGGGAGCGTTCGATGACCTTAGCCCGCACCCGCTGGGCGTTGGGGCCGTTTGGGGCCTCCAGATGGCGGGCGACGGTCAGGCCGACATTGCCGGCGCCGATCAGCAGCACCCGGTCGCCCTGGCGCGCGGTCTTGCCGAAGATCTCCATGGTGCGGGCCAGATCTTCCGCCGTGACGAACAGATAGATCTGGTCGCCGGCAAACAGCTGGTCGTCGCTGTCGGCGATGCGCAGCGTGCCGCCCCGGCGGATGCCGACGACGAAGGCGCGGAGGGTGGAGAAGAGCTCCGTCAACTGACGAAGCGGTGTGTCGAGGACGGCGCAATCCTCTCCCAGGGTGAGGCCGATCAACTCGGCCCGGCCGTCGAGAAAGGTCTCGATGTCGAAGGCGGCGGGGGCGGCGAGCCGGCGGAGCGTCGCCTCCGCCACCTCCCGCTCGGGCGAGATGATGACGTCGATCGGCAGATGGTCGCGGCGGAACAGGTCCGACCATTCGGTGTCGAGATAGCTCTGCGCCCGGATCCGGGCGATCTTGCGCGGCACGGCAAAGACCGAGTGCGCCACCTGACAGGCCACCATGTTCACCTCGTCGGAGAAGGTGGCACCGATGATCATGTCGGCGTCCCTGGCCCCTGCCCGCTCCAACACATCGGGATGAGAGGCAAAGCCGGTGGCGCCGCCGACGTCGAGGCTGTCGGTGATGCGGCGCACCAGGCCGGGATTGGTGTCGACCACGGTCACGTCGTTCGCTTCGGACGACAGATGGCGGGCGATCTGCCAGCCCACCTGCCCCGCCCCGCAGACGATGACTTTCATCTTCGGATCCGGTCCCTGCCCCGCGCCGGCAGGGACTTCGTTCGTCGGCCCGCCGGGGTCATTCCGCGGCGCCGACTTCTTCGAGGGTGGCCATGCGGGTGCCGCCGCGGGAGGTGGTGACGACGTTCAAGGACTTCAGCTTGCGATGCAGGGCGGAGCGCTCCATGCCGACAAACGTCGCAGTGCGGGAGATATTGCCGCCGAAGCGGTTGATCTGGGCCACCAGATACTCCCGCTCGAACACCTCGCGCGCTTCGCGCAGCGGCAGGCTGACCAGGGCGGCCGACAGGGCGTCGGAGCCGCCGTCGCCCTCTCCCCCGATCAGATCGCTCGGCAACTCGTCGCTGCCGATGGCGCCGCGGTCGGTGCCGAGGATCAGGATGCGCTCGATCAGATTGCGCAGCTGGCGCACATGGCCCGGCCAGGCGACCGTCTGCAGGATCGCCTGCACGTCGTCGGAGACGGCGCGGATCGGCAAGCCCTGCTCGACGTTCAGGCGGCGCATGAAATGCTCGATCAAATGGGGAATGTCCTCTCGCCGTTGGTCGAGACCCGGCACGCTGATCGGCACAACGTTCAGGCGGTGGTAGAGTTCCTCGCGAAATCGCCCCGCCGTGATGGCCGCGGCCAAGTCCCGGGTGGTGGCGGAGATCACTCGCACATCCACCCGCACGATGTCGGAGCCGCCGACCCGGGTGAAGCTCTGATCCACCAAGACGCGCAGGATCTTCGATTGGGTGCCGACGGGCATGTCGGCGACCTCGTCGAAGAACAGGATGCCGCCATGGGCCCGCTCGAACAGGCCCGGATCGTGGGCGCGGTCGGCATGCTCCCGCCCGAACAGCACCTCCTCCATCCGGTCGGGCTCGATCGAGGCGGAGTTGACCGTGACGAAGGGGCCGTCGGCGCGTTCGGAGTTGGCGTGGAGGAAGCGGGCCGCGACCTCCTTGCCCGCACCGGGTGGCCCGCTCAGCAGCACCCGGCTGTTGGTGCGGGCGACCCGGGCGAGCTGCGCCGTCAGCGTGCGGATGGCGGGCGAGTCGCCCACGACCTCGGCCGACTGCGCCTCCGCCTGGCGGAGCTCGGTGTTCTCTCGGCGGAGGCGTGAGGCCTCCAGCGCTCGGCCGACCGTGACCAGAAGTTGGTCGATGTTGAAGGGTTTCTCGATGAAGTCGTAGGCGCCCTGTTTCACCGCGGCGACCGCGATCTCGATATTGCCGTGGCCCGAGATGATGACCACCGGCAGATCGGGATTGTCGCGCTGCACCGTCTTCAGGATTTCGATTCCGTCCATCCGGCTTTCCTGCAGCCAGATGTCGAGGATGATCAGATCCGGCGCCCGGGCGTTGATCTCCTTGAAAGCACTGTCGGCATCCCAGGCCGTGCGGGTGCCGTGGCCCTCATCGACCAGGATGTCGGCGACAAGGTCCCGGATATCGGGCTCGTCATCGACGATCAGAATGTCACTCAGCGGCTGTTCCTGCTTCCTCATGCCCCACCTCTTCCCCTTCTCTTTCGGGTTTTTCTGGTCCTTGCGTGTTCTCGGTCTTCATGGCCTCGGCGCCCTCGGGCAACGGCAGCATCAGGCGCACCTCGGCGCCGCGATGGCCGTCTTCAGCGAAGGCCGGTCCGTGGCCGAGCTCGAGCGTGCCCGCGTGCTCCTCCACGATCTTCTTGACGATGGGCAGGCCGAGGCCGGTGCCCTTCTCGCGATGGGTGACGTAGGGCTCGAACAGGCGCGCCCGCGGCCCCTTGGGCAGGCCGATGCCGTTGTCGCGGATGGCGATCAGTAGGGCGCCGCCCCGTTCGCGCGCCGACAGCCGGATCTCCGGCATGAAGCTGTCGCCGCGGGCCTGGCGCGTCTCGATCGCCTCGGCCGCGTTCTTCAGGAGGTTGGTGAAGGCCTGGCCAATCATCGTGGCGTCGATCACCGCCATCAATGGCCCTTCCGGCAGCTCGACGGTGTAGGTGATGCCCTGCCCGCCGGTTTCCTGCAGATGGACCGCATCGGTGATCACCCGCAGCAGATCCTGCGGCGTCCGCTCCGGCGCCGGCATGCGGGCGAAGCGGGAGAACTCGTCGACGATCCGGCGCAGATCGCCGGTCTTACGGATGATGACCTCGGCATATTGCTCGAAGGCGTCGCGGTCCTCGGCCAGCGCCGGGCCGAACTTGCGCCGCAGACGCTCGGCCGACAATTGGATCGGGGTGAGCGGGTTCTTGATCTCGTGCGCGATGCGCCGGGCGACGTCTGCCCAGGCGGCCATGCGCTGGGCCGACAGCAGGTCGGTGACGCTGTCGAAGGTGACGACATAGCCCTCCGAGCTGTCGCCGGGCCGGCGGGTGGCGAAGCGCACCAGCAGGTCCTCCACCCGGTCGCTGTGGGCGACCTGGACCTGGTCCTCGACCGCCGTGCGGCCGTCTGCGCGCATGCGGTCGAAAAGCCGCGCGAAGTCCGGCACTGCCTCACCGATCGCCAGACCGGTCGCCCGGTCGTCGTCGAGGCCGAGCAGGTCGGAGGCCGCGCGGTTCATCACTTCGATCCGGCCCTCCTGGTCGAGGCCGATGACGCCGGCGGTAACGGCGGAGAGCACCGCCTCAAAGAGCCGCCGGCGGTTCTCCGTATCCCGGTGGGCGCTGATCAGGGCATCGCGCTGACCCTTCACCTGCTGGGTCATGCGGTTGAAGACCCGGCCCAGCACGGCGATCTCGTCGTCGCCGGATTCCTCTTTCACCCGCACGTCGAAATCGCCGGCGCCGACGCGCTGCGCCGCCCCCGCCAGCCGCCCGACGGGCCGGGCCAGGCGCTCGGCGAACCAGAGCCCGCCCCAGATCGCGGCCAGGATGACGATGGCGGCGAAGGCCAGGTAGATCAGCGCGAAGTCCAGCAGCAGCCGGCCGCGATCCTCCTCCAACTGCTGATAGAGGCGCACGGTCTCTTGGGTTTCGTCGAGCAAGCCCAGGACCTCGCCATCGACCTGGCGGGTGACGTAGAGGTAGCGGTCGGCGAAGGCCGGCAGATAGACCAGGGCGCGCAGCTCATCGTTGCCGAAATCCTCGATGATCACCGGGCCGTCGGCGCGCGCCTCCTCGATCTGCTCAGGGCTCGGCGCGTCGTAGCTGAAGAGGTAGCTGCGATCCCCCCGGGCGCGGAGCGTACCGGCCCCGTCGATGATGTAGGCCTCGGGCAATGCGCGCTGCATCTGCTGCTGGCCGCCCGTGAGCAGCTCGCGGAGCTCGGCGGTGGAGATCAGCGGATAGCGCGCCTTGTTGCGGTTGAGATAGTCGGCCAGGCGCTCCGCATCCGTGGTGAGGTCGCGGATATGCTCGCTCTCATAGGCCTCCGCGGCCGAGAGGGAGTTGCCGAGCACCTGCCGCACGCGGTCGGAGAACCAGCCCTCCAACCCGAAGTTCAGCGAAACGGTGGCAAAGATCGCCACCAGGATCGTCGGCGCCAGGGCGATCAGCACGAACGCCCCGGTGAGGCGCAGGTGCAGGCGCGAGCCCGCAGACTTGGCCCGCCGGGCCGCGATCATCCGGGCGACACGCTTGGCCACCAGCGCGATCAGCACGATCACATAGACCAGATCGGCCATGATCACGGCGCGGAAGAAGGTGGAGCGCGAGAGCTCCGAGATCTGGCCGAACGACCAGTAGGTCAGCACCGCGAGCGCCGGCCCGAGAACCACGAGCGCGAGCGTCAGGAGTGTCTGAAAGCGCTGCGGGCGCAGGCGGGCGAAAAGCCCCCGCGGAAGCCGCCGCCCGTCCTCTAGCCGCCCCGCCCCGAAGGCGCGCCGTTGCAGGGAAATCACAAAAGCCCCGCCCGAACTGTTGCTGCTTTACATCAACTTCTTCCCGCGCGTGACGGGAATGTCAAGCTCGCGAATTTTCTTACGCAGCGTGTTGCGGTTGATGCCAAGGAGATCGGCCGCCTTGACCTGGTTGCCCCGGGTCGCGGCGAGCGACAGCGCGATGAGCGGGATCTCCACCTCCCGCACGATCCGGTCGTAGAGCCCGGCGGGGGGCAAGGCCCCGCCATGGCCGTCGAAATAGCGCTTCAGATGCAACTCCACCGCTTCGCCGAGGCGCTGGGTCTCGCTGCCCGCAGCGGCGTTGGGGGAGATCGGGCGCGCCGCGATCTCCGCCGCCACGGCCGCGGCGCTGATCACCTCGTCCTGGCAGAGCACGGCGAGGCGGCGCATCAGGTTCTCGAGCTCGCGCACATTGCCCGACCAGGTCTTCTCCGCCAGCAGGCTGAGGGCATCGGCCTCGATCCGCTTGCGGGGCAGCCCCTCCTCCGCCGCCCGGCGCAGGAAGGCGCGGGCGAGGTCGGGGATGTCGTCCAGGCGCTCGCGCAGCGGCGGCAGGCGGATCGGTACCACGTTGATGCGGTGGTAGAGGTCCTCACGAAACCGGCCGGCGTCGATCAGGCTCGGCAGATCCTGGTGGGTGGCGGCGATGATGCGCACATCGGCAGGGATGGAGGCGCGGCCGCCGATGCGGGTGAACTCGCCGTCCTGCACCACCCGCAGGAGGCGGGTCTGGGCCTCCATCGGCATATCGCCGATCTCGTCGAGGAAAAGCGTGCCGTTCCCGGCAAGCTCGAACTTGCCGATATGGCGGTCGACGGCGCCGGTGACGGCGCCCTTCTCATGGCCGAAAAGCTCGCTCTCGATCAGCTCCCGCGGGATCGCGGCCATGTTGATGGCGACGAACGGGCCTTGCTTGCGCTGGCCGAAATCGTGCAAGGCGCGCGCCACGAGCTCCTTGCCCGTGCCGCTTTCGCCGCTCACCAGAACGGTGAGGTTGGTGTTCATCAGCCGCGCCATGACGCGGTAGACGTCCTGCATGGCGGCGGAGCGGCCGATCAGCGGCAGATCGGCGTCGCCGGTCGCCGGCTCCCCCTCCTCGTCGTCGCGGCTGCGGGGCTGAGCGGCCTTTTCCAGGCACCGGTGCACCTGGTTCAGCATCTCGCGCAGATCGAAGGGCTTCGGCAGGTATTCGTGGGCGCCCACCTCGGCCGCGCGGATCGCCGTCATCACGGTGTTCTGGGCACTCATCACGATCACCGGCAGGTCCGGGCGGCGCTGGCGGATCCGCGGCAGCAGGTCGAGCGCATCGCCATCGGGCATCATCACGTCGGAGACGACGACATCGCCCTCCCCCTCCTCGACCCAACGCCAGAGGGTGGAGATCGAACCGGTGGAGCGCACCCGGCAGCCGGCTCGCGTCAGCGCCTGGCTGATCACCGTGCGGATCGAGCGGTCGTCGTCGGCGACGAGGATCGTGCCCTCCATCGCCTAGACCACTTCGGAGCGCACGGCGGCGGCGCCGTGGGCGTCCACCCGCTCCTCCCAAAGCGGCAGGAGGACGCGGAAGGTGGTGCGGCCGGGCTCCGACTCGCACTCCACCACCCCGCGGTGATCGGCGATGATCTTGGAGACTAGGGAGAGGCCGAGGCCCCTGCCCGCCGCCTTACCGCTGACGAAGGGGTCGAACAGGTCGCGCTTCAGGTCGTCCGGCACGCCCGCACCGTTGTCGGTCACCGAGATCTCGAGCGGCAGGCTTTCGCGCCGCCCCCCGGGGAACGCGAGCTTCACGCCGGGCCGGAAGGCCGTCTTGATCTCGATCTCGGCCCCGGCGGGCGGCGTCGCTTCGGCCGCGTTCTTCAGCAGGTTGAGGAACACCTGGATGAGCTGGTCCGCATCCCCCACCGTCGGTGGCAGGGAGGGATCGTAGGTCTCGCGAAAACGCACATGATCGGCAAAGCCAGAGACGGCGGAGAGCCGTGCGCGGTCGAGCACGTCGTGAATGTTGACCGGCTGGCGGGTGACGGGCCGCAGATCGCCGAATTGCTCCACATGTTCGAGCAACTGGGTGATGCGCCGCGTCTCCGCCTCTATCAGGTCGAGCAGCTCGCGGTCATGGGCACCGTGGCCCATGGCGAGGAGTTGCGCGGCGCCGGAGATCCCGGCGAGCGGGTTCTTGATTTCGTGCGCCAGCATCTCCGCCATCCCGATCACCGCCCGGGCCGAGGCGCGGTGGCTGAGGCTGCGGGTCATCTTCTCGGCAATCGCCCGGGGCTGGATGGTGAGCAGCAGATGGCTCGCCTCATCGCCGATCGGCATGACCTGCACGTCCGCGGGTCGGGGCGGATGGTCGGCGGGCTGGATCTCGATGCCGTGCTGGGCGTGCAGCACCCCGTCCCGGCGGACCTGCTGCACAAGCTCGCGCACCGGGCTTTCCCCCTCGAACAGGATCGAGAGGTTGCGGCCCTCGAGCCGCCGCTGGCTGCGGGAGGTGAAGACCTCGGCCGCGGTGTTCACCGCGACGATGCGGTCGCGCGCGTCGATGATGATCGCCGGGTGGGGCAGCGCGGCCCAGACCGTCTCGAAATCGGGCACGGTCATGCGGCGTCCCGCAACGGTTCGGGCGCGCCGAGATCGCGCAGGCCGGCGGCGAGGGTGGCGCGCACCTTGGCGGCCTCCGGCTCCGCGATCACCGCCGCCCGCAACGCCCGGCCCCCGGGGCGCTCGGTGAGGTACCAGGAGAGATGCTTCCTCGCGATCCGGCTGCCGAGTTCGGCCCCGTAGAACGCCAGGATCGCGTCGTAATGGTCGAGGACCAGATCGGCGAGGGCCTCGCCCGTCGGCACCGCCGGAGCGGGGCGCCCCGCAAGCGCCGCCGCGATCTCCGCCGGCCTCCAGGGCGCGCCCTGGGCGCCGCGCCCGATCATCACCGCCGCAGCGCCGGAGGCCGCGAGCGCCGCCCGGGCGGAAGCCGCATCGACGATATCGCCGTTGGCCACGACGGGTATGGAGACGGCCTCGACCACCGCCGCGATCGCCGGCCAGTCGGCCTGGCCTTTGTAGAACTGCGCGCGGGTCCGGCCGTGGACCGTGACCATGGCGATGCCCGCCGCCTCCGCCCGGCGGGCGATCTCCGGCGCGTTGAGGCTGCTCGCGTCCCAGCCGAGGCGCATCTTCAGCGTCACCGGCACGTTGACCGCCGCCACCACCGCCTCGATCAGGCGCAGCGCATGGTCCGGCGCGCGCATCAGCGCAGAGCCCGACCAGCCCGAGGTCACTTTCTTCGCCGGGCAGCCCATGTTGATATCGACGATCGGCGCGCCCTGGTCTGCGACGATCCGCGCAGCCTCTGCCATCCAGTGCGCCTCGCATCCGGCGATCTGCACGGCCTCCGGCACGGCCGCG
Source organism: Pseudomonadota bacterium (assembly GCA_039180875.1). Lineage (GTDB taxonomy): Bacteria > Pseudomonadota > Alphaproteobacteria > Rhodobacterales > Rhodobacteraceae > JBCDCY01. Next base: position 114,571 of record JBCDCY010000006.1, read on the forward strand.
GCGCCGACCGAAGCCTTGGCGCGGGTCGCGGCCCGGGCCGTCACCATCTCTCGGCTCGCGATCATCTCCGAGACGACGAGGCCCGCGCCAAACCGGCCGACCATTTGCCGGAACGGAGCGTCGGTGATGCCGGCCATCGGTGCAAGCAGCACCGGATCGCTCAGCATCACTGGCCCGATCTGAAACGGCATATGGACTGTGCCCAACCCTCAAAGCCCTATTCCCGGTTAGCGGAGCGTCTTGTCCATGGCAAGGCCCGGCGATAGACGGTCTGATCGGGCGTCGAGGTGGACCATGCAATTCGCAGCCGTCATCGTCGCGGCCGGGCGTGGCCAGCGCGCCGGCGGCGGCATTCCGAAACAGTACCGCGCGCTCGGCGGTGCGGCGGTGCTGACGCGGACGCTGCGGCCCTTTCTCGCCCACCCCGATCTGGCGGCGCTCACCGTCGTGGTGCATCCCGACGATGCCGATCTGCTGGCCGAGGTTTTGGGGGAGTGGAGCGATCCCCGCATCCTCGACCCGGTGCCGGGCGGCGCGGATCGGGCGGCCTCCGTCCACGCGGGCCTTGCCCGGATCGCCGCGCTGCCGGCCCCGCCTGCGCAGGTGTTGATCCACGACGCGGCCCGGCCCTTCGTCACCCGGCAGATCATCGACGGCGTGCTGGCGGGGCTCGAGACCGCGCCGGCCGCCTTCCCTGCCCTCCCCGTCGTCGATGCGCTCTGGCGCGGGGCCGATGGCAGCTTTCTGCGGCCGGAGGATCGCGCCGGGCTCTGGCGGGCCCAGACGCCCCAGGGCTTTCACTTCCCGGCGATCCTGGAGGCCCACGCCGCCCATGCCGGCAGCGCCGCCGACGACATCGCCATCGCCCACGCCGCCGGCTGGACGGTTGCCATCACCGAGGGCTCGGCGCAGAACTTCAAGATCACCACGCCGGAGGATTTCCTCAGGGCGGAAGAGCAGTTGGGCGCGTTCATGGAGCACAGGACCGGCACGGGCTTCGACGTCCATGCCCTGGTCGAGGGGCCGGGCGTCACCCTTTGCGGTGTCGAGATCGCCCATGACCGAGCCTTGAGCGGCCATTCGGACGCCGATGTCGGCCTCCACGCCATTACCGACGCCGTCTTCGGTGCGCTGGCTGAGGGCGATATCGGCACTTGGTTCCCGCCGTCGGAGGCGGAATGGAAGGGCGCCGACAGCCGGATCTTCCTGGAGAAAGCGGTGGAGCGCGTGGCGGCCCGCGGCGGCCGCATCGTGCATCTCGACTGCACGCTCATTTGTGAGCGTCCGAAGATCGGCCCCCACGCCAGCGCGATGCGCGCCCGGGTGGCGGAGATCTGCGGTATCGAGACCGACCGCGTCAGCATTAAAGCCACGACGACGGAGCGCTTGGGCTTTCCTGGCCGAGGCGAAGGGATCGCCGCCATGGCCTCCGCCACCATCCGGCTCGGCTGAGCGATGCCCGGTCGGGTGGCCAGGGCCGTGGCGACCGTGGGCGGCATCGGCTATTTGCCGGCGGCGCCCGGGACCTGGGGCTCGCTGGCCGCCGTTCCCGCAGCGTTAGGGCTGCACTGGCTGGGCGGCTTTCCGGCGCTGGCCGGCCTTTCCGCCGCATCCTTCGTCTTTGGGCTTTGGGCCGTCGGGCAGATGACGCGGGACGAGGCCGATCCTGATCGGTCAGAGATCGTGATCGACGAGGTCATGGGCCAGTGGATCGCCATCCTGCCGATGTCACTGGCCTTCTGGCTGCGCGACGACAGCATCCGGGTCTTGCCCTGGCCCGCCTGGGTCTTCCCGTTCCTCGCCTTCCGCTTCTTCGACATCGTGAAACCGCCACCCGTCGGCTGGGCCGACCGGATCAAGACGCCGATGGGGGTGATGCTGGACGACGCGATCGCCGGGGTCCTGGCCGGCGTCGTCTGCGCCCTTCTTGGCATCGTCTATCACGGCCTGGTGCTCGGATGACGGAGCGGGATCGGGAGCTGGCGGCCGAGATCCTGGCGGTCGCCCGCGCTCGCGACGCCACGATCGCCACGGCGGAGAGCTGCACCGGCGGCCTGGTCGGTGCAGCGCTGACGGCGATCCCCGGCTCTTCCGACATCTTCGACCGCGGGTTCGTCACCTACTCCTACGCCGCGAAGTCGGACCTGTTGCGCGTGCCGTCGGCGATGCTGCGTGACCATGGCGCGGTGTCGGAACCGGTGGCGCGCCAGATGGCCGAGGGGGCGCTCGCCGCCTCCTATGCCGGGTTCGCGGTCGCCATCACCGGCGTTGCGGGCCCCGGGGCGTCGGAGAGCAAGCCGGAGGGGCTGGTCTGGTTCGCCACCGCGGGGCCGCTGGGAACGGAGGCCGAGGTCCGACGCTTCGGCGCCCTCGGCCGCGACCGGGTGCGGGGAGAGAGTGTGACGGTGGCGCTCGCCCTGCTGCTCGCCCGGCTCCGCAACGACCCTCAGGCCGTCGCGCCGTAAAGCGTCGCCGCCCGCTGCTCGAAGGCCCGCACGATCCGGCGCATCGCCTCGTTGAAGACGGCGCCGATCACCGCCTGCAGGGTGCGCGAGCGAAACTCGAAGTCGACGAAGAAATCGACCTCGCAACTGTCGTCGGAGAGCGGCTTGAACACCCAGTGGTTGTTCAGGTAGCGAAACGGCCCCTCGAGATACTCGACGTCGATGGTGCGCCGTTCGGGATGCAGGGTGACGCGGCTGGTGAAGCGCTCGCGAAACACCTTGAAGGAGATCACCAGGTCGGCGTCGATCACCTCCCCATCATCGGTCGGCGTCCGGCTGCGGATCCGCGCCGCGGCGCACCACGGCAGAAACTCGGGATAGGCCGCGACATCGGCGATCAGATCGAACATCTGCTCGGCCGAATGGGGCATGCGGCGGGTCTCAGCGTGGGTCGGCATGGCGGGGATATATGCGTGGCGGCGGATTGTTGCACGACCAGCCGTTTTGTCGCGGATATTGTCAAGCCTCGCGCGCCCCGGCAAAAGCCCGGTGGGTGCGAGACGCGGGCGGAGGATGTGATGGGCGGCGAACGCTACGAGATCGACGAGATGATCTCGGCCAAGGCCATCGCCGCCAGGGTGGAGGCCCTGGCCCGCGAGATCTCCGAACATTTCGCGGGCACCGAGAAGCTGGTGGTGGTCGGCCTGCTCCGCGGCTCCTTCATCTTCATCGCCGATCTGGTGCGGGAGCTCGACCTGCCGGTGGAGGTCGACTTCATCGAGGCCTCCTCCTACGGCTCCGGCATGGAATCGAGCCGCGAGGTGCGGATCCTGAAGGATATGCGCGGCAAGATCGAAGGCCGCGACGTGCTGCTGGTGGAGGACATCGTCGACACCGGCCACACCATCCACGCAGTGCTGAACCTGCTGAAGGGTCGCCAGCCCCGCCGGCTCGAGGTCTGCGCCCTCCTCGACAAACCGACGCGGCGCGAGGTCGACATCAAGGCCCGCTGGACCGGCTTCGAGATCCCTGATCGCTTCGTCGTCGGCTACGGCATCGACTACGCCCAGCGAAACCGCAACCTCCCCCATATCGGCGCGGTCCGGTTCGGGGCATGAGGCGATCGCGGTGGATGCCGCCGCCGCGCAGTGTCGTCCAGACAGGCGACGATTCTCCCGCAGGCTCAGTGACCGGCTATGTGCGCCGAATGACCGGCGTATCGCAGCTGTGGCTCTGCCTGCTCGCCGCTATGGTCTCAGCCATAGGCCTTGTGCCCATTGATCTGCAGCGACGCATCATCGACGGGCCGATCACCGATCGTAGTCTTGACGGTCTGCTCATGCTGAGCCTGATCTACCTCGGCGTCGTGTTGGTTCATCGTCTGTTGAAGTTCGGGCTGGCGATGGGTCAGGCGTGGCTGACCGAAAGCGCGGTGCTCTACACCCGCGGACATCTGACCGGCATCTACGGCGAACGGTCCCCGCAAAGCCGCAAATCGGGGGAGGCGGTGTCGATCATCAATGCCGAGGTCGAGCGTCTCGGCGGCTTTGCAGGCCAGGCCATCAGCCAGGCGGTCGCCAATGCGGCGATGCTGGTGGGGATCCTGATCTACATGCTGTGGGTCGCGCCGGAGATTGCCGCGTTGTCCATCGGCTTGCTGCTGCCGCAGGTCTTGCTGGTGCCTTTGATCCAGCGCCGCCTCAATCGGTTGGTTGAGCGGCGGGTGCGGATGTTGCGGCTTTTTGGCGAGGACCTGTCGGGCACCGCGATCACCGACACCGGCAATCGGCTGCGCCGCATCTACCGCAACCGCATCCAGTTCGCCTTCTGGAAGACCCTGATGAAAGGCGTGCTCAACACCCTCAACCTTCTGGCGCCGCTCGGCATTCTGCTTTGGGGCGGCTATCTCGTCATCGAGGATGCAGCGACGGTCGGCGTCATCGTCGCCTTCCTGTCGGGGTTCGAGCGTATGTCGAACCCGCTGCGCGAGCTCATCGCCTTCTACCGCCAGGCCGCCCAGGCCGGGGTCCAGCATGACCAGATTGCCAAGTGGATGCGCGCTCGGGACTGAGCGACGGCTCCGATCCGCCGCGCGGCCCGCGCTAAGCCCGTTCGAGTTTGGCAAGCCGCGCTTCGCGGAGCTGCGCGAAGTCCTCGCCGGCATGGTAGGACGACCGGGTGAGGGGGGTGGCCGATACCATCAGGAAGCCTTTGCCGCGGGCGGTGCGGGCGTAGGCGTCGAACGTCTCCGGCGTCACGAATTCCGCCACCGCGTGGTGCTTGGGCGTCGGCTATGGCATTGACGACGCCCAACGAAACCGCGACCTCTCCTATATCAGTGCGGTCCCGCACGGGATGATTGCAGACCGGCGAGCAGGGCGGGATGCCTTAAGGCGGCCGCTATTGAGGGCGAGATCGGGCGCGATGGTGAATTGGTTCATGGCCGGCCTTTGGCAGATCGGCGTGCAATGGCGCGCCATCGCGACCTGTCTGCTGATCGTCTTTGTGTCAGGCCTTTTCCGAGGCGTAGCCCCCGGCGCGCTCGTCCTGGGATGTGCAATCATCGGGACGTTCCTCGCGCTACTCGCCGGTTTGCTCAGGACCGCGGTCACGACATTCATCTGGATCATCTTGGCGATTGTGGCGGTCCTTCACTACGAGCACTTGGGCGGGACGTCGCCTTGGACGTCGTCTGGTGACATGGTTCTCCAGGTCGGTCTCGCCGTCTCTGCTGTTTCGTACATCTCGCGGCGCTTTGGTCTCCTGACAATCCGCGTCCCGTTTCGCGTCACCTCGCGAACCTCCACCTTGGTCGGGCGGGGGCCGGTCACGACCTTTGGTGAAGACAGTCTCGCCGACGAGATCTTCCGCCGCCTGCTACCAGGTCCGACACCGGCCCCATGGGAGTGGATGGTCGAAGAACGTACCGTCGATCCGAACGACCCAAACGTATTCCGCGACCAGACCAGACTCGCGTACAGAAATCGCCCAGCGGTCCTCGTCTATCGGGTCGAGATCGTCGAGCCCGGCCGGGCATTCCGTTCCGCGGCCCGATTTGAGACGTCTGATTCAGTCTTTCAGGACTACGCGCCGGCCGGTGAGGTGTCGGTCGAACCCGTTGGTGACAAGGTGCGCATTACGTTTTTTTCAAGCGCCCGCCGCATGCCACTTTGGCTAGCGATGCTGACCGTGTTCGGCGGCATGCCAACCCACCAACTCGAATCGATCGCGGCGGAGCTTGAGGGGCGCTACGATCGCTCCTGGCTCCGAGGGGCCCGCAAGAAAATCGAGAAAATGCGGGCTGCCGCGGCCGCCGCTTAAGCGCCGAGTCGTGCCTCGCGAGCCGAGCGAAGTGCGGCGAAGTCCTCGCCGGCATGGTAAGACGACCGGGTGAGGGGGGTGGCCGAGACCATGAGAAAGCCTTTGCCGCGGGCCGTGCGGGCGTAGGCGTCGAACATCTCCGGCGTCACGAACTCCGCCACCGCATGGTGCTTGGGCGTCGGCTGCAGGTACTGGCCGATGGTGATGAAATCGACGTCGGCCGCGCGCATGTCGTCCATCACCTGATGCACTTCTTCCGGGCGCTCACCCAGGCCAACCATGATGCCGGATTTGGTGAACATCCGCGGGTCGAGCTCCTTCACTCGCTGCAGCAGGCGGAGGGAGTGGAAGTAGCGCGCGCCGGGGCGCACCTCGGTATAGAGCCCCGGCACGGTCTCGAGATTGTGGTTGAAGACGTCGGGGCGGGCCGTGACCACCGTCTCCAGCGCCTCCGGGCCGCAGCGCAGAAAGTCCGGCGTCAGCACTTCGATGGTGGTGGCCGGCGCCTGGCGACGGACGGCGCGGATGGTCTGGGCGATATGCTCCGCCCCGCCGTCGCCGAGATCGTCCCGGTCGACCGAGGTGATGACCACGTGGGAGAGGCCGAGCTTCGCCACCGCCGCCGCCACCCGGCCGGGCTCGAACACGTCGAGCGCGTCGGGCCGGCCTGTGGCCACGTTGCAGAAGGTGCAGCCGCGGGTACAGATCTCGCCCATGATCATCATGGTGGCGTGGCCCTGGGACCAGCACTCACCGACATTGGGGCAGCCCGCCTCCTCACAGACGGTGACCAGGCGATTCTCCCGGATGATGCGGGCCGTCTCGCGGTAGCCCTCGCTGGTCGGCGCTTTCACCCGGATCCAGCTTGGTTTGCGCAGCACCGGGGCGTCGGGCCGGTGTGCCTTTTCCGGATGGCGCTCGGCGCGGTTGGAGAGGTCGCGAGGCATGGATGGCTCCCTTTCCTCATTGATAAAGGGCTGGGGGGAAGGGCATCAACCTCTCTTTCATGCAAAGCCGGGTTGCGCGGCCAACAGCCGAGGCGCGTTCACAAAACCAGCGGCGGCCATGACAACGCCGCGCAATCGGTTAAGCTGTCCGGGTCTGGAACGGCCTGAAATCTCGGGAGAAAATCCATGTTCAGGACTATTGCCGCCCTCGCCCTCGCCGCCGGTCTCGCCGGTGCTGCCTATGCCGGCGGAGGCCACGCCATCGAGGGCACGGAGGCCGCGACCGGCAGCTTCGCTGGGGAAAGCGGCCATGTCACCACCGGAACCGGCAGCCTGATCCAGGCCGACGGCAAGTGGTATATCAGCCTGGCCGACGACTTCGTCTTCGACGGCGCGCCGGATCCCAAGGTGGCGCTCGGCAATGACGGCTACGACGCGGATACGCTGCTCGAGCCGCTGAAGGCCAATGCCGGCGCCCAGGTATACGAGATCCCGGCCACGATCGACCCGACGCAGTACAACGAGATCTGGATCTGGTGCGAGCAGTTCTCGGTACCGCTCGGGGTCGCCTCGCTGACCACAAACTGATCGGCGCAGCGTGAGCGTTACCGTCGAGGCCGACGGGCCGGTCCGCATCCTGCGCATCGACCGGCCCGCTGCGCGCTGCGCCGTGGATCCCGCGACGGCCACCCTGCTCTATGACGCGGTGCTGGCGGCCGACCGCGACGATGCGATCGCGGCCATCGTGCTGACCGGCACCGACGGGGCGTTCTGCGCGGGCTTCGACCTGAAGCAGGCGGCGACCGGTCTGGATGAGGGTTGGTATGCCCGCCACGACATCCCGGACGACTGGTCGGACCCGGTCAGCGATCCCCTGCCCGGCCCGATGGGCCCGTCGCGGCTGATGCCGGTCAAACCGGTGATCGCCGCGATCGAGGGGCCCGCGGTGGCCGGCGGCATGGAGCTCGCCGCCTGGTGCCATATGCGGGTGGCGGCGCGAGACGCCTTCCTCGGCGTCTTTTGCCGGCGCTGGGGGGTGCCGCTGCTCGACGGCGGCACGGTGCGGCTGCCGCGCATCCTTGGCCAGGGGCGGGCGAACGACCTGATCCTCACCGGGCGCAAGGTGATGGCGGAGGAGGCGCTGGCGATGGGCCTGGTCGACCGCCTGGTTGCGCCGGGCGAGGCGCTGGAGGGGGCGATTGCCCTCGCCCGCGACCTCATCCGCTTTCCCCAGGCCTGCCTACGCGCCGACTTGGCGTCGGCCCAGCCGGCCCCGGCGGAGCTCGCGGCGGCGCTTCGGCGCGAGTGGGTCAGCACCGCGGCTTTCCGGGCGGAAGGTCATGCGGGGGCCGGCCGCTTTCGCGACGGCCTCGGCCGGTCCGGGGACTTCAGCGCGATCTGAGCGGCCACCGGGCCGGGCGCCCGCAGCGGATGCCTCCGGCGGGGACATTTGAGCCAGCAAGAAAGCTCCATTGCTTTCGCAGTGGCTCAAATATCCAGAGACCGCCGCCCGCGACGTGTGTCTCGTCAGAAGTGGATGGCGCGGCCGTAGGCGTCGAGGACGCTTTCGTGCATCATCTCCGAAAGCGTGGGATGGGGGAAGACGGTGGCCATCAGGTCCTCCTCCGTGGTCTCGAGCTGGCGGCCGACGACGTAGCCCTGGATCAACTCCGTGACCTCGGCGCCGACCATGTGAGCGCCGAGAAGCTCGCCGGTCTTGGCGTCGAAGACCGTCTTCACCATGCCTTCGGATTCGCCGAGGGCGATGGCCTTGCCGTTGCCGATGAAGGGGAAGTGGCCGACCTTCACCTCATGGCCGTGTTGCTTGGCTTCGGCCTCGGTATAGCCGACGCTGGCGACCTGGGGCTGGCAGTAGGTGCAGCCGGCGATGCTCTCGGGCTTCACCGGGTGGACATCGTTCTTGCCGGCGATGAGTTCGGCGACCATTACGCCCTCATGGCTCGCCTTGTGGGCCAGCCAGGGGGCGCCGGCGACGTCGCCGATGGCGTAGAGGCCCTCGACGCCGGTGCGGCAGAACTCGTCGGTGACCACGTGGCTCTTTTCGATCTTCACGCCGAGGGCCTCCAGCCCGAGATCCTCGACATTGCCAACAATGCCGACGGCGGAGATCACGGTGTCGACGTCGCGCTTTTCGACCTTGCCGCCGATCTCGATATGGGCCGTGACCTTGCCCTTGCCGCGGTCGAGCTGTTTCACGCTGGCACTCTGCAGGATGGTCATTCCCTGCTTTTCAAAGGACTTGCGAGCGAATTCTGAGATCTCTTCGTCCTCGACCGGCAGGATCCGGTCCATCACTTCGACAACTGTTGTTTCGGCGCCCAAGGCATTGTAGAAGCTGGCGAATTCGATGCCGATGGCGCCGGATCCGATGACCAGGAGCTTTTTCGGCATCCGGGGCGGCTGCAGCGCGTGTTTGTAGGTCCAGACCAGGTCGCCGTCGGCCTCCAGCCCCGGCAGTTCCCGGGCACGGGCGCCGGTGGCGAGGATGATGGACTTGGCCGCGATCTCCTCACTGCCCTTCTCCGTCGTGACGGTGACGCGCCCCTTGGCGCGGATCGTCGCCGCGCCCATGATGGTCGTCACCTTGTTCTTCTTCAGCAGATGCCCGACGCCCTGGTTCAACTGTTTGGCCACAGCGCGGGAGCGTTTGACGACCGCGTCGAGGTCGTAGCCGATGCCCTCGGCCTTCAGCCCGAACTCCTTGGCGCGGTGCATCAGGTGAAAGATCTCGGAGGTGCGGAGCATCGCCTTCGTCGGGATGCAGCCCCAATTGAGGCAGATGCCGCCGAGATGCTCGCGCTCGACGATCACCGCCTTGAGGCCCAGTTGGGCCGCCCGGATCGCGGCGACATAGCCACCCGGCCCCGCGCCGATCACCGCCACGTCATAGGCTTGCTCGGCCATCCGCCGCCCTCCCGTTGCCGTCCTTTAGGATACCCTAGCGGTCAGGACCGCCGCGGCAATAGGCGCGGGCCGCATGGCGGCCTTGCAGGGCGGGAAAGGCCTCAGGCGGCCTGCAGTGCGCGCACCACGCCGCCATAGCCGCCGGCGGTGAGGAAGGCCTCCTCCGCCGGCGTCGTGGCGCGCTTCAGCGCGGCGTTGCGATGCGGGAAGCGGCCGAAGCGGCGGATCACCTCGCGATGCGCCCGGGCGTGGACCATGTTGTCCGCCCCGGTCGCCGGCATGCGGGTGGCGATCAGGCGCACGCAGCGGTCCTGATCGGGCAGACATTCGGCGTGCATGAGCGGCAGGTAGAAGAACTGCCGCTCCGGCTCCGCCACGTGCAGGTCGTGGCCGCGGGCGATGGCCTGCTTGGCCACCGACAGCGCCTTGGCATCGCTGGCGAAGGCGCGATGATCGTCGCGGTAGATGTTGCGCGGGAATTGGTCGAGCAGGATGAGGAGCGCCAGGGTGCCCGCCGACTTGCAGGTCCAGCAGTCGAGCTTGCCGGAGCGGGCCGCGATGACCTGATCCTCGAACCGCTCCCGGATCGTGGCGTCAAGCGCGGGCTCGGAGGCATACCAGCCGTCCGGGCCGGTCTCCTTCACCCAGAACGTAACGACCGCTTCGTAGGACGCTTGATCAGGTGACATCGCGGGCCCCTTCCCCTCCGGCACCCCTTTGTCTCAAGGGGAAACTGTTGGAGGTGTGTTGTCAAGAAACGAGCGGTTGTGTCTGTGACACTTCCCTCTCTTCTTCGCCTTCTGCCGCCTCCCGTGCCATTTCGATGGCGACTTCTTGCGCAGCCTCCACCGCGTAGGGGGAGGAGGAGGCGAGCACCGGGGGGTAGGAGCTGGTTTCCGCCACCGACGGTGCCGGGCGACGGGTCATGCGGTAAAGACCATAGAGCGCCATCAGCGCAAAGGCCGTGCCGAGGAAGGCAAAGTAGGCGCTGGCCGAGAAGGTCTCCATCAGCCAGCCGACCGCCACCGGGCCGCCGATGGCCCCGAGCCCGTTCAGGAAGACCAGGCCGGAGGCGGCGGCGGCCATATCCTCCAACTCGATGAAGTCGTTGGTGTAGGCGATGACCAGGGAGTAGAGCGGGTTGGCAAAGGCGCCGATCAGGAAGGCGACCGTCATCAGCACCAGCCGGCCGTCGGCCATGGTGACGCCCACAAGGCAGGTGAGCGCGCCCAGGAAGAAGATCACGGTGATCAGCCGCCGCCGGTCCATCCGGTCCGACAGCCAACCGATCGGGAATTGCAGCAGCAGACCGCCGGCGAAGATCAGGGCGACGAAGAGTGAGATGTCGGCGACCGACAGCCCCCGCTCCGTCCCGTAGACCGCGCCCATGCCAAACATCGCAGAGAAGATCGCGCCGAGGGCGATGGCGCTGACACAACCGAACGGTGAGATGCCGTAGAGCTGGCGCAGGCTCATCGGTTTCGTCGCCTCGGCATAGGGCGCAGGTGAGACGCTCAGCAGGATCGGCGCGAAGGAGATCGAGACGAGGACGGAGATGATGATGAAGAGCGTGTAGCCGGCGGCGTCGGCGAAGTTCAGGATGCCCTGGGCGGCGATCAGGCCGGCGAACTGCACGATCATGTAGAGCGACAGGGTCTGGCCCCGGGTCTCGTTGCTGGCGGCGTTGTTCAGCCAGCTTTCGGCGACGACGTAGACGCCGGAGAAGCAGAAGCCGACCATCAGGCGGATTGCCGACCAGGCGATCGGATCGGGCGCGGCGGGGAACAGGATGAAGCCGGCCGAGATGAAGGAGGCGAGGGCCGCGAAGACGCGCACATGGCCGACCCGGCGGATCAGGTAGGGTGTGGCGCGGGAGCCAAAGAGGAAGCCGATGAAGTAGCAGGTGGTGATGATGGACATGGTGGCGGCATCGAAGCCCTCGATGGCGCCGCGCACGCCGAGCAGCGTGCCGTGCAGGCCGTTGCCCACCAGCAGCAGGAACATGCCGAACAGCAGCGCCGCCGCGTTCCGGATCACACCAAGCATCTCGCCCCATCCCCGCTTCGATGGCTCGATTCGATGGGGGAGGGGTAGCAGCGCTGCTCGGCTGCGATCTGTCGCGCCCGCGACGCCGATGGGTCGTTTGGGATCAGTCGGCCGGGATCAGTCGCGTGGGACCGCCGGCAGCAGCAGCGAGGCGTCGCCGTAGGAGAAGAAGCGATAGCGCGCGGCGATGGCATGGGCGTAGATCCGGCGCATCGGGTCGAGCCCGATCAGCGCGGCGACCAGCATCAGCAGGGTGGAGCGCGGCAGGTGGAAGTTGGTGAGCAGGCCGTCGATCGCCCGGAACTGGAAGCCGGGGGTGATGAAGATATCGGTCTCACCCTCCCACGGCGCGAGGCCGCCCGGGTGCGCCGCGGCAGTCTCGAGGATGCGCAGCACTGTGGTGCCGACCGCGATGACCCGGCCGCCGGCGGCGCGGGTGCGGGCGATCGCGGCGACGGTCGGCGCAGGCACCCTGCCCCACTCGGCGTGCATCTTGTGCTCAGCGATGTGGGTCGCGGTGACCGGCCGGAAGGTGCCAGCGCCGACATGGAGAGTGACGCGGGCCGTCTCGACCCCGGCGGCGATGAGGGCGTCGAGTAACGCGGCGTCGAAGTGCAGGCCCGCCGTGGGCGCCGCGACGGCGCCGCTCTCTTCGGCGAAGACGGTCTGGTAGTCGGTGCGGTCCCGGGCGTCGGCGGCGCGGCGGGTCGCGATGTAGGGCGGGAGCGGCATGAGGCCGGCCGCCGCGATTGCCGCGTCGAGCGCCGCGCCGGCCTGGTCGAAACGCAGTGTCACGTCGCCGCCCGCACGCTCCAGCACCTCGGCGGAGAGCGTGTCGGCGAAGCGGATCCGATCTCCCGAGCGAAGGCGCTTGGCCGGGCGGGCGAGCGCCTGCCAGGTCTCGGCGTCGACGCGGCTGAGGAGCGTCACCTCGATCCGGGCGACGCCCGGGCCGTCGCTGGTCTCCCGCCGGCGCACGCCTTCGAGGCGGGCTGGGATAACCTTCGTGTCGTTGAAGATCAGCAGGTCGCCAGGGCGCAGCAGCCTCGGCAGATCGGTGACCTGGCGGTCCTCCAGACGCTCCCCGACGGCGACCAGCAGGCGCGCCGCGCTCCGCGGTTCGGCCGGGCGGAGGGCGATCAGCTCTTCGGGCAGGTCGAAGTCGAAGTCGTCGAGCCGCAGGCCCGGGCCGGGGGCCGACATGGCCTAGCGGTCGCGGCTCTGCTCGGCCCGCTCCGCCTCAACAGCATCGGCCTCGTCGCTCTGCACGTCGCCGCCGGCCATGACCCCGCGCAGCACCCCCGGGGCAAGGATGGAGAGCGGGTTCACCCGCACCCGCGGCGCCTCTGTCGGGCCGCGAAGGGAGTAGGTGAAGCCGAAGATCCCCTCCCCCTCCCGCCGGGTCAGGATGTCGCCGAGCACCGGCACGCCGCTTAGGATGCCGTTCAGCAGGTAGGCGGGAGAGACGACGCCGCGCATGTTCATGCGGGCCTCGCCTGGCACGTAGTCGCCCTCCATCGTGATGCCCATGCTGACGCCGGTGGCGCGGGCCGGCTGCAGCTCGAACCGGTCGGGATGCAGCACGAAGGGCGCGACGATCGAGTTGAAGGTAAGCCCGCCGGTGGAGAGCGAGTCGAGCACCCCCACGACGGAGGCGATCTGCAGCATCTCCGCCAGCACCGGCGTGTCCTTGATGGTGATGTCGGTGATGCGGAGCTCACCCTCATAGACCCCGCGCCCGACCTGGGAGATGTCCAGGGTGAGCGCGCCGTCATGACCGGTCTCGAAGACACCGGCATCGCGCAGGAAGCTCCCCGCGTCTTCCGCCGAGAGCGAGAGCGCGATCTGATCGGCGGTGCCCGCAAGGTCGATGGCGACCGGCGTGCCCTCGTTGATCCGGCCGCGCACCCGGCCGCGCCGACCGTCGGCGTTCTGCACGATGGTGCCGCCGGCCGAGGTCAGGCGTACGCCGTCGGCGAGCGCGATCTCATCGAGGGCGAGGTTGAGGTGCAGCTCGGGCCGGGCCGCGTCCCCTTCCCCGTCGCTTGGCCGAGCGGGCGGTCGGGCGAAATTGGTGGGCAGCCGGCGTAAGTCGATGCGGCCGTCGGTCAGGCTGATGTCGAAGCGCGCGGGATCCTGGCGGATATCGACGCGGCCGCTGCTCGCCAGCCACTCGCCTACCTCGATCTGCGAGAGGTTGAGCGCGCTCACCCGGCCGTCCCCGCCCATCTCCACGACGCCGGTCAGCGCCAGATCCTCCGCCGCGAGCGCCACACTCTCCAGCACCGGCTGCGCGCCAAGGGTGCCCTCGATGGTCAGGGTGCCCGGCTGGCCGGGTGCCTTCGACCAGCCGAGCGGGGCAATGGTGACGTCGGCCGGGGTGAGATCGGTGGTCGCGGCGAAGCGAATGGGCCGGCTGCGCAGGTCGATCTCCACCGTGCCGGGCGCGGCGCCGTCCAGCACGCCCTCGGGCAAGGCAATGCCGAAGGCGGCCAGGGTTTCTTGGCGCAGGGTGACGTCAGCCACCACCAGGCTTGCCGGAGCGCTGCCGAAGCGCTGCTCCCACCGCAGGTCGAGGGGCACGCCGTCAAGCTCCGCCGCGCCGCTCAGCACCAGGCGCCGGTTGTCGCCGGCGAGGCTCAGACGCTCCGCCCGCAGATCCCGGCCGCGGGCGATGCTGTCGGAGGTGACGTCGTAAAGCTCAGCCGAGACCTGGGTCTCGACATCCGCCGTGGTCAGTCCGCGCAGGGTCGGGAAGCGCAGGCGTGCGCTCACCTCGGCCCGGCCGTCGGCAAGGTCCGGGGTGAGGTTGAGCCGCGACAGGAAGTTGAGCGGCGGATAGTCGATCAGGGCGAGCACGTCGGGCACCCGACCCTCGCCGTTCAACCGCACATCCGCCTGGGCCGGGAAGGCGCGAATATCCTCGATGATGAAGGTGGCGTTGGCGATGGCGATGGCGTCGCGCGCCTCCGGCGTCACCGTTGCGTCCTGCAGGGTGATGGAGAACTGCCGGTCCGTCAGCTCACCGATGCCGCTGCCGTCGCGGATCGGCGGCATGGCGGGCAGATACTGCGCCTGGGCGTTGCTGAAGGCGAAGTCGCTGGAGAACTGCGCCCGCTCGCCCGGCACCAGGCGCACGCCGCCGCTCAACCGGGTGAGGCGGGTTTCGGGATCCATGTTGCGCTCGGCCCAGGAGCGGGCGCCGCGCGCCGCGTCAGGGGGCCAAAGGGCGAGGATCTCGCGGAGCGTGATGTCCTCGGCGCCAAGGTCGAGGGCGACGCGCCAGCCCTCCGGCTCCGCCTCCGCCGTGCCGCCGACATGGATTTTCAGATCGTCGGTGGTGAGGAAGAGCGAACCGATCTCGATCTTCAGCGGATCGTGCAGGATGCGGGCGGCGACGGCGCCGCCGGCAAAGGTCACGGGCCCGGCAAAGAGGCCGTTCTGGCCGATGACAACGTCGGAAAGGTTGAGTTGCACCACGGTGGGGGGCGCCGCGCCGAGGCGGGCGGTCGGCGGCGCCGCTTCCGGGTGGCGCTCGATCCAGCCGTCCATCCGGGCCGAGGCGCGATCGGTGGCGACGTCGAGGCGGCTGATGTCGAAGCGTCGGGCCACGACGTCGTAGGTGAAGTCGGCGATCGCCCGCTCGACGGCGATCGGGGTCGGGGCAACCTGCTGGATTTCGCCCTTGCCGATGCGCAGTTGGCCGGCGAACGCCTGCAGCAGGCCGTCATCGCCAAGCCGCAGATCGAAGGCGCCGGAGATCGGCGCATCGACCCCGCGGAGCACATCGAGGGCGGCCAACTGGTCGGCCGCGTCGTCGGTGGCGGCGTTGCGGAAGACCACCCGCATGTCGGTGGCCGTGGCACCCTGGCGGCGGTCGCCTTCGAGGGCGACGCTGGTGATCACGCCGTCCTCCCGCATCAGGCGGACGAAGAGGGCGACGACTGCGCCGTCGCCGTCGCGCTCGATGCTGAGAAAGCTGTCCTCCGCGCTCCAACTCCGCCCGCTGATCGCGTCGTCGTAGTCGAGCCTGAGGCCGGTGAACTCCACGAACTGCAATTCGGCGAGGGCCGGAATATCGGCCTCTCCCGTCAGGGCAGCGATGAAGGCGTCGGAGGTGCGGGCGGCGTTGCCGTCCTCCGCCCCGGCATCACCTCCGCCGAAGGCCAGGCTGAAGCGCCCCTCGGCATCTCGGTAGAGCTTGCCGTGGGCGTCGCGCACGGTGATCTCGCTCGGCGCCACCTCGCCCCGGACGAGGTCGGTGAAAGCGACACTAGCGGCGAGCGACGGCACGGCAAGCAGCGTCTCGCCGGCCCGACCCTCGACCGTCACGCCCTCCATCCGGATGCCGGTGGGCATTTCGCCATCGCCGAGGGCGAGCACGATGCGCTCCACCCCGACCCGGCCTTCTCGGACCTGGGCCTGCAGCATGCGCTCGACGACCTCGGCGGCTCCGGGGATGGTGACGGGTCCCTGGCGCAGGCGGTAGAGCGCGCCGCCGCCCACCAGGGCGGTCAGCAGAGCGACGGTCAGCATGACGGAGACGGCGTTGCTCAGCCGGCGCCCGGCCCATGCCGACCGGCGCCGCTGTCGCGGCGGTCTTGCCACGGGAGCGGCCGCCTGTGGCGGCCCTTTACGCCGTCCTTTGCCGCGGGGTGCGCTGCCCATCCACTCGCCCCTCCGTCCGGCGCGTCGGCCGAACGCTCTGCCCATGTTTATTCCGTGCCGATCCGATCGACACGGGCCTACCGCCTTGACCGCAGGCGGCGCGCGTTATCTCGCAAGCGGAACTCTAGCCCCTTTCGACTCGCGAAAGAAGGAACAACTGATGACGAACGCTCGACCAGATGTCGGGGATCCGGCCCCGGACTTCGCATTGCCGGCCAATGGCGGCGCGACGGTGCACCTTGGCGATCATGCCGGGCAGATGCTCGTCCTCTACTTTTACCCGAAGGATGATACGTCGGGCTGCACCAAGGAAGCTATCGCTTTCACGGCGCAGATGGACGCATTTCGCGACGCCGGGGCGGCGGTTCTCGGCGTCTCGAAGGACAGCGTCGCCAAGCACGAGAAGTTCGTCGCCAAGCACGATCTGGCGGTCACGCTGCTTTCGGATGCCGAGGGCGATGTCTGTGAGCGCTACGGGACGTGGGTCGAAAAGTCCATGTATGGAAAGACTTACATGGGGATTGAGCGCTCGACATTCGTGATCGACGGGGCCGGCAAGATCCGCCATGCCTGGCGCAAGGTGAAGGTGCCGGGGCATGTCGATGCGGTGCTGAAGGCACTGCGCGAAGGTTAACGCCGCGGGATCGTTCGGGGCCGGCGGATGGACCGTGCCGGCCCCGGCGGATGCGCGATTCGCCCGACGCCGTGCCAGCCGGCGCAGGACCGGTACGGCGCGTCTTCCCGCGGGGGTTGAGCCCCCTCCCCTGCCCTAACGTCACCGGTCGGAGCGTCGGCGGATCATCGCCAAAGGGCCTCGCTCCGGGCCGAATGCGGTTGCATAAACGGACGAAGGTCGGCTACCCAAAGTTGCTTTGCGCAAGCAAAGACCTGGCCGCGCGCTGGCCGGTGACGGAGGGACAAGTGAGCAGAAGTTCGCGACTAGACGGCGTCAATGCCGCACTCGCGCACGTCTTTCCAGAGCGTCGCGTACTGATCAGCGGCGCAGGGGAAGTGCGGCACGCGCGGATCTCGCCGCTCGGCCAGGCAGTGACGGCAGCGGCCGCCTTCTGCCTCGCCGGCTGGACCATCGCCTCGACCTCGTTCGCGGCCCTGAGCGTCTTTGACGAGCGCTCGGGCGGCGGCGGCAACGTTCGGGCCGTCTACGAGGAGCGGCTGGCCGATGCGCTGGCCGCCCGCGACCGGGCCGAGGCTGAGGCCGCCCGGGCTCGCAGCCACTTCCAGGCCGCGCTTGACGAGATCGGCCGCCAGCAGGCGGCCCAGATGACGGCCCTCGACAATCAGGCGGCCCTGACCGCCGGCCTCACCACGCTGCGCACGCAATACGGCGATGTCAGTCGGGAGCTTGAGGCGGCGGAAGCGGAGGCGGCGCATCTCAGCACCCGGATCGACAGCCTCGAGACCTCGATGAGCTCGACCGAAGGCTTCGAGCGGGACCTCTCTGAGACCGTAGCGATGCTGACCGATGCCTTGGCCGAGACCACGGCGACCCGCGATGCTCTGCTGGCCGAGCGCGATGTGCTGACGGCGGAGGTCACCTCGCTGGAGTTCGAGCGGGAAATCACCGCGCAGCGTCAGGAGCGCATCCTCGACCGGGTGGAGGAGGCGGTGATCGTCAGCCTCGAGCCCATGGAGAACATGCTGCGCGAAACCGGCCAGGACGTGGACGCCTTACTCGCCAGCATCCGCGGCGACTATTCCGGCGCCGGCGGGCCGCTCCTATCGCTCTCCGCCCTCGCCCCGGGGGCCGAGCTGTTGCTGGAGGGGGAGCGCCTCGGCGGATTGATGACCGATCTTGAGCGGCTCGGCATGCTGCAGATCGCGGCGCAGAAGATCCCGCTCACCCATCCGGTGCGGAGCGCCACCCGCCTGACCAGCGGTTTCGGCCCGCGGCGCGATCCGATCAACCGCCGCATTCGTCCACATAACGGCGTCGACTTCGCCAGCCCCCACGGCACGGATATCGTCTCCACGGCGGACGGCGAAGTGACTTTCGCCGGGCGGCTGAGCGGTTATGGCCGGGTGATCAAGATCAGACATGCCTGGGGACTTGAGACGCTGTATGCTCATCTGCACCGGATCCGGGTCTCAGTCGGGGACGAGGTTGTCCGCGGTCAACATATCGGCGATATGGGTAATACCGGCCGCAGCACGGGCACCCATCTCCACTATGAGATCCGCCGCGACGGTATACCGACCAACCCCATGACCTACCTAAGGGCTGCGCGAAATGTTCTCTAAAACCAAGATCAACGACCCGATCGAGCCGGGTTCGGGCGAACCGGAAAGTGCGGCACCCAGCACCCCGGCCCCGGCGGCCGAAAGCAGTCGGCCGGCCACCCCGCCCCCGTCCACCTCGAAGGGCAAGCCGGCACCGTCGGTGCTGTCCTCCGACCTGACGATCAGCGGAAACCTCGAGACCACCGGCGACATCCAGGTCGAAGGCACGATCGAAGGCGACGTGCGGGCCCATCTTCTGACCGTCGGCGAGGGCGCCACGGTGAAGGGAGAGATCGTGGCCGACGATCTGGTGGTGAACGGCCGCGTCGTTGGCCGGGTCCGCGGCCTCAAGGTCCGCCTGACCGCCACGGCGCGGGTCGAGGGCGACATCATCCACAAGACCATCGCCATCGAGAGCGGGGCACATTTCGAGGGATCGGTGCAGCGCCGCGACGATCCCCTGGCCGAGGGCAAGGGGGCGGCACGTCCAGCCCCGCAGGTGGCCAAGGCCGACGGCTGAAACTTCACACTCGCTACAAACTAGTGTGAGAAAGCCCCTGTTTTCAGGGGCTTTTTTCTTTTCGACGCTTACGTCTCGTCCCGTCCTTTACCGGTCAGATCCTGGGCAAGCGTCGCGGCCATAAAGTCATCCAAATCGCCGTCCAACACCCCCTGGGTGTCGGAGGTCTCCACGTTCGTGCGCAGGTCCTTCACCATCTGATAGGGCTGCAGCACGTAGGAGCGGATCTGATTGCCCCAACCGGCCTCTCCCTTGGCGTCGTGCTGGGCCTGGATGTCCTCGGTGCGTTTGCGCATCTCCAGCTCGTAGAGCCGCGATTTCAGCGCCGCCATGCAGTTCGCCCGGTTCTGGTGCTGGGATTTCTCCGACGAAGTGACGACGATGCCGGTAGGGATATGGGTGATGCGCACGGCAGAGTCGGTGGTGTTCACGTGCTGCCCCCCGGCGCCGGAAGAGCGGAAGGTGTCGACCCGGATCTCCGAGGGATTGACCTCCACCTCGATGCTGTCGTCGACCACCGGATAGACCCAGACGGACGAGAAAGAGGTGTGCCGCCTGGCCGAGCTGTCGAAGGGCGAGATCCGGACGAGGCGGTGCACGCCCGACTCGGTCTTCAGCCAGCCATAGGCGTTTTCCCCCGCGACCTTGTAGGTCACCGACTTTATGCCGGCCTCGTCGCCCGGGCTCTCGGCGATCATTTCGACCTTCATGCCGTGGCCCTCGGCCCAGCGGACATACATCCGGGCGAGCATCGAGGCCCAGTCGCAGCTTTCCGTGCCCCCTGCCCCGGCGTTGATCTCGAGGAAGGTGTCGTTGCCGTCGGCCTCCCCGTCGAGCAGCGCCTCGATCTCCGCCTTGGCGGCGCGAGTGTGGACGTCGCGCAGCGCCGCCTCGGCCTCCGTCACCACATCGGCGTCGTCCTCCGCCTCGCCAAGCTCGATCAACTCGACGTTGTCGGAAAGCTCCTGGCCGAGGCCGGTATAGCGGTCGATGGCGTCGGAGAGCTGCTGACGCTCCCGCATCAACTTCTGCGCGCGCGCGGGATCGGACCAGAGGTCCGGATCCTCCGCCATCGCGTTCAGCTCCTCCAGCCGATGCGCCGCCGTCTCCCACCCCAGGCGCTGGCGCAGGAGGTCGAGGGACTTCTCGATTTCGGAGACGATGGATTGGGTCTCTGCCCGCATGGTGCCCGCGTTATTCTGGTGGGGTCAATTTGCGTGAGGGCGATAGGTAGCGACGGCGATGGCCGAGGTAAAGGCGCCGGGGTGGCGCGTCCCAGTGGGCGGCTCAGTACAGGCCGCCACCGCTCAGATCGTCGTCGCGAATGGTGCTCGCCGACGGCACGCTGCCGGCGCCCTGGGACGGCGAGGTCTCGACCTCCTCCGGCAGTTGGTCGAGGTCGTTGAGATTGCCCCAGCTCGCGTCGCCGATGATGATGTCGCCAGATGCCGCCCACACCGTCGGCAGTTCGTCGAGGCGGAAGATCTCCTCGATCACGTTCTCGCCCGTGGCATCGTCGGGCAGTCGCTCTCCGGTCAGGGCGTCGAGCTTGATGACAACGGTCTCCGATGGCTGGCGGAAGGGCACCGGCTGCTGCTCGGCGAGCGCGGTGCGCATGAACTCGTTCACCACGGGCGCGCACAGCGTTCCGCCGAAGGCACCCCGCCCCATCGGCCGGGGCGTATCGTAGCCGACAAAGCAGCCGGCCACGATGTTGGGGGTGAAGCCGATGAACCAGGCGTCCTTGGCGTCATTGGTGGTGCCGGTCTTGCCGGCGATCGGATGGCCGAGATCGCGGAGCAGCGTCGCCGTGCCCCGCTGCACCACCCCCTGCATCATGGTGACGAGCTGGAAGGCGGTGACGGAGTTCATCACCCGCTGGGCGTGGCTGCGGATCCAGGGCTCGATCTGGCCGTCGAAGGCGGTCTCGCAGCCCAGGCAGTTGCGCCGATCATGGCGGTAGATCGTGTTGCCGTAGCCGTCCTGCACGCGGTCGACCACCGTGGGCTCCACCCGTCGCCCGCCATTGGCGAACATCGCGTAGGCCGCGACCATCTGGTAGAGCGTCGTCTCCCCGGCCCCGAGGGAATAGGACAGGTGGTGGGGCATGTCCTCATAGACGTCGAAGCGCTCGGCATAGTCGGCGATGACATCCATGCCGATGTCGTGCGCCACCCGCACGGTCATCAGATTGCGCGACTGCTCGATCGCCACCCGCATCGGCCGCGGCCCGAGGAAGGTGCCGGAGGAGTTGCGCGGCGCCCAGGGCTCGCCCGCGCCGGTGTCGATCACCACCGGGGCGTCGAGGATGATGGTGGCCGGCGAGAAGCCGCGATCCAGCGCCGCGGCGAAGACGAAAGGTTTGAAGGCGGAGCCCGGCTGCCGCCGCGCCTGGGTCGCGCGGTTAAAGACAGAGGCGTCGTAGCTGAAGCCACCCTGCAGGGCGAGCACCCGCCCGGTGCGGGTGTCCATCGCCATGAAGCCGCCGTTGATCTCCGGGATTTGGCGAAGCGACCAGCGGGCGAAGGCGCCATCCTCCTCGATCGCCATGACGTAGACCACGTCGCCCACGGACCAGAGGTCGCCCGGCCGGCGCTGGCCGGTCCAGGCGGCGTCGGCGATCGGCAGGTAGTGGCCGTCCTCATCCTCCGCCACATCCTCGATCCCGACCTGGGCCGAGTTCTCCCCGACGCGGAGCACCACCGCCGGGTGCCAGCCCGGAATGTCGCGCGGCAGGTCGAGATCGCCGAGCGCGGCGCGCCAGCTTGCCTCGTCCCCGAGCGCCTCTTCGGGAAGCGTCGCCACGGGGCCGCGCCAGCCGCCGCGCTCCCGATCCCAGGATTCGAGCCGGTTGCGGAGCGCCGCCGCCCCCACCGCCTGCAGATCGGGGTCGATGGTGGCGCGAATGGCGAAGCCGCCGCCGAACAGCTGTTCCCGCCCGAAGCGGGAGGTGAGCTGGCGGCGCACCTCGTCGGTGAAATAGCTGCGGCCGGGCAGGACCTCCCGCGTGTCCTCAAGCTCGCCGGATTGGATGGTGGCGAGCTCCGCCTCCTGCTCCGCCCGGGCGACCTCCCACGGGATGTAGCCGTTCTCCGCCATCTCGCGGAGCGTGTTGTTGCGCCAGAAGACCGCCGTGCTGCGGTTGCGGACCGGGTGGCGGTTGGACGGCGCCTTGGGCAGCGCGGCGAGATAGGCGGCCTCCCCCGGCGTCAACTCCTCCAGGGTCTTGCCGAAGTAGATCTGCGCGGCCGCAGTCACGCCGTGGGCGTTCTGACCGAGGAAGATCTCGTTGAGGTAGAGCTCTAGGATCTGGTCCTTCGACAGCGTCTGCTCGAGCTTCACCGCAAGGATGATCTCCTTGATCTTGCGCTCGATCTCCCGCTCGCCCGAGAGCAGGAAGTTCTTCACCACCTGCTGCGGGATGGTGGAGGCGCCGCGCAGCCGCCCGCCCTGCACATAGTCGCGGAAGGCGCTGGCGATGCCGATCGGGTCGAAACCCCAATGGTTGTAGAACTCGCCGTCCTCGGCCGAGATGAAGGCGTGCTTCACCAGGTCCGGGATCTCGTCGATCGGGGTGAAGATGCGCCGCTCGCTGACGAACTCATCCATCAGCGCGCCTTCGCTGGAGTAGACGCGGCTGAGCGTCGCAGGCTCGTAGCTCGCCAGCGTCGCATGGTCCGGCAGATCCTGGCCGTAGATGTGCACGATGGCCGCGAGGCCGATCATGCCCATGATGGCGCCGATCACCAAGCCACTGAAAATCCAGCCGAAAAAGCGCAGAAAGATGCGCACGGTCTCACCCATTCGCTGATACCTCTCCGGTATATCAGAGCCGATTTCGGGAGTCAGGTGGGCACCCCCACGTTTCCGCGAGTTTGCGCGCAAGGCAGAGCTTGAACGGCCTCACGCCTCATAGGCGCGTAGGTCTTCCGGTGCGTGCAGCAGCGTGCCTTCGTACTTCCTGAGGTCGTCTTCGATTTTGAGCCAAGGCAACTTGCTCTGGAAGTTGACATGGAAGGTCGGAACAAACGCCTCCGGACGCTCCATCGAACCGGCATAAAGATGCATACCCCCGGGGTAATGATTGGCTTCAAAGCCGATCGGCGAACCACACGCGCCGCAAAAATGACGGAAAACGCCCTCAGAACTTTCAAAGGTCTTAGGCTTGTCGCCGGTCCACTTAAAGTTCCTCAAGGGAACGCCCAGCCAGCCAACGATAGGTGCCGCGCAGTTACGACGGCAGTCGTCGCAGTGGCAATAACAGGCCCACGTTACATCGCCGGTAAATTCCCAAGTGGTTTTCCTGCAAAGGCAATGGCCGCGCGTCGACATGTTCCAGTTCCCGCTTAGTCTGCGACCCGAGCTATGCACGGTCTGTGACTTTGAGTTGGGCTCTTTGGGGCACTCCGGGTCGAAAACGCGACGTAAGAGCGATGGCGGAGGTGGACTCGGAGGAGAGGTGCCGGCGCTTTCCTGCCTGTCGGCGGCGCTTCAGGGGTGGGTGAGCGCTGCCTGCTCCGCCTCCTCGGCCTGCCAGGCGTCGAGGGCGGCGACGATGCCGTCGGCGGCCCGGGCCCGCCATTCGGGGGAGCGCATGTTCTCCCGATCGTCGGGGTGGGAGAGAAAGCCGAGCTCGATCAGCAGCGAGGGGATGTCGGGGGCCTTCAGCACCCGAAAGCCGGCGGAGCGGTGCGGGCGGGAGCGGATCACTCCCACTTCATCACGCAGCCCCGCCACCACTGCCCGCGCAAGGCGGAGGGAGCGGGCATTGGTCTCCCGCTGGGCCATGTCGAGGAGGACGCGCGCCAGCAGATCCTCCTCCCCCGCCAGGTCGATGCCGGCCAGGAGATCGGCGCGGTTCTCGCGCGCCGCAAGGGCGGCCGCCTCCGCATCCGACGCCTCGGTCGACAGGGTGTAGACCGCCGCACCCGAGGCGACGCCGGCCGTAACCGTATTGGCATGGATCGAGAGGAAGACATCGGCGCCGGCGGCCCGGGCGATCTCCACCCGGCGCCGCAGCCCGACATAGACGTCGCTCGCCCGGGTGAGCGCCACATGGTAGCGGCCCGTCGCCTCGAGCCGGCGACGCAGCTCCTCGGCAAAGGTGAGCGCGACGGCTTTCTCGGCCAGGCCGTCGCGGATCGCGCCGGGGTCGATGCCGCCATGGCCGGGGTCGATGACGACCGTCGTCAGGGTCGCCTCCCCCGCCGCGGCGGGCGCCGGCACGGGCGTGGCCCAGGTGACGTCGCCGGGTGCGCGGGCGGCAGCGGCGAAGCGCACCGCCGACACCCTCTCTGCCGTGATCACGATGCGCGGCCGATCCCGCGTGGTGTCCTCATGGGCGCTGGCGATGGTCAGGGGCGCTTCGAGGTCGAGGACGATGCGCGACCAGCCCGGCGCAAATAGGCCGAAGCGCAGAGACCGGACCCCTGGCAGATCCTCGGCCAGATCGGCGTCGAGGGCATCGAACGCCACCTCCTCCAGATCGACCACCAGCCGCCGCGGCGCCTCTAGGGTGAAGGCCCGAAAGCGGACGGGCGCGTTCAACCCAAGGGTGAGGCGGAAGCCTTGCCGCGTCAGGCCGCGGCCGTCGCCCTCCGCCGAGACGATGGCGCGGGGGCCATCCGTATCCGCCACGGCCGGCGGAGCGGCAAGCAGCAGCAAGGGCAGCAGCGCCAGCAGCACGGCGCGCACGCCCTGCCCGAGGGAGGAGACGGGATCCTGCATCGATGCCTCATCGTCACGGGCTCTTACGGCCCTCGCTTGAGACCTAGCATAGTCCGAGGATTGTAGAAATGAATTGTACTTACCTCTGGTTGGTGGATATGGTCCGGCCAGGGCAACGGTCCGGGACTCGGCCCGTTCGCACCGGAAAATTTGATGGCCGGATGACACACCCGGAGGCGCGCATGCCGTGCCGAGGGGCCGGCCTTCAGGCGTTCGCGCCACACAAGCACGCCGGTCGTTGGCCGGCGCATTTTTCGCCGCCGGACGGTGGCGGCATATAGGATCGCGATGGTTCTCGACCGGCAGAATTGCGGCGCCTCATCCGGCGCCCGGGATGGCCCAGGGCCAGCCTGCGCCGCGGCGGCATCTGCCGGCGGCCCCATCGCCCGAACCCCCCGCACCGAAGCGCCTTGCCCGCCGGCTCCCGACCGGCGCGCGCGAAGGTGCGGCCGAGAGGCACTATGGCCAAGAAAATGCTCATCGACGCGACCCATGCGGAGGAAACGCGGGTCGTCGTCATCGATGGAAACAAGGTCGACGAGTTCGATTTCGAGACGGCCTCCCGCCGCCCGATCGTCGGCAATATCTACCTAGCGAAAGTCACACGGGTCGAGCCGTCGCTGCAGGCGGCCTTCGTCGATTACGGCGGCAACCGGCACGGCTTCCTCGCCTTCTCGGAGATCCACCCGGACTACTACCAGATCCCGGTGGCCGACCGCGAGGCGCTGTTGGCCGAGGAAGAGGCGCGCGCCCGCCAGCAGGCCGAGGAAGAGGAAAAGTCGGCCAAGAAGGCGACTGCGGCCGCCGCGGCGAAGCAATCGTCTGCGGAGGAGGATGCTCCTGACGCGGAAGTTGCCGAAGTCGACGCACCTGAGGCTGAGGCTGACGCTGACGCAGTCGAAGAGATCACTCCCGATCCTGAGCCCGAGCCCGACCCCGGGGCCGTAAAGGCGGCGGCGGAGGGCAGCCCCTCCGACAACGACGCCGTCACCCGCAGCGACGACGCCGTGGAGGCAAAGGAGCCGGCAAGCGACGGCGACGCGGCCAAGCCCGAGGCCGAGGCGGCCGAAGCGACGCCGGACGCGCCCGCGGCAAAGCCCAAGAGCTCATCGCGCAGCTCTTCGAGAAGCACGTCCTCGCGCAGCGCGTCGTCCAAGAGCAGCTCGACGAAAAGCAGCGCGTCGAAAAGCACCTCGAAGAGCGCGTCCTCCAAAAGCTCCGGCAGCGGATCGAAATCGTCGTCGGCCAAGACGACGGCGAAATCCACCTCCCGCTCGCGCAGCAGCACCGCGAAGAAGTCCGCCGACAAAAGCACCGAGATCGTCGAGGTGGACGAGGACGCCCCGGTCCGGCGCAGTCGCCCCCGGCGCTACAAGATCCAGGAGGTGGTGAAGGTCCGCCAGATCATGCTGGTCCAGGTGGTGAAGGAGGAGCGGGGCAACAAAGGCGCCGCGCTCACCACCTATCTCAGCCTGGCCGGGCGCTACTGCGTGCTGATGCCCAACACCGCCCGCGGCGGTGGCATCAGCCGCAAGATCACCTCGGCCACCGACCGGCGGAAGTTGAAGGAGATCGCGGCCGATTTCTCCGTCCCCCAGGGGGCCGGCCTGATCATCCGCACCGCCGGTGCCAAGCGCACCAAGACCGAGATCAAGCGCGACTACGAATACCTGATGCGCCAGTGGGAGCAGATCCGCGACGTCACGCTGAAGTCCATCGCGCCGACACTGATCTATGAGGAAGGCAGCCTGATCAAGCGCGCGATCCGCGACCTTTACGGGCGCGAGATCGACGAGGTGCTGGTCGAAGGTCCCGAGGCCTATCGCGAGGCCAAGGACTACATGAAGATGCTGATGCCGAGCCACGCCAAGAACGTGAAGCTCTACTCCGATCGCATGCCGCTCTTCATGCGCTATCCGGTGGAGACCTTCCTCGGCGCGATGTTCAACCCGACGGTGCAGCTCCGGTCCGGCGGCTATATCGTCATCGGCATCACCGAGGCGTTGATCGCCATCGACGTGAACTCCGGCCGCTCGACCCGCGAAGGCTCGATCGAGGAGACGGCGCTCAAGACCAACCTCGAGGCTGCGGAGGAGATCGCGCGGCAACTGCGTCTGCGCGACCTCGCGGGGCTCATCGTCATCGACTTCATCGACATGGACGAGCGGCGCAATAACTCCGCCGTCGAGAAAATGTTGAAGGAGAAGCTGAAGGGCGACCGGGCGCGGCTGCAGGTCGGCCGGATCTCGACCTTCGGCCTGCTGGAGATGTCGCGGCAACGGCTCAGGACCGGGATGCTGGAGGCCTCGACCGCGCTTTGCCCCCATTGCCACGGCACCGGGCGGCTGCGCTCGAACGACAGTCTCGCCCTCTCCATCCTGCGGGAGTTGGAGGAGGAAGGCACCCGCAAGCGCAGCGCCGAAGCGCTGCTGAGCGCACCGGTCGAGGTGATTAACTACCTGATCAACCACAAACGCGAATATCTCGACTCGATCGAGACGCGCTACGGCCTCTCCGTCCGGCTGGAGGCCGATCCGAGCCTGGTCAGCCCGGAATACCGGGTCGAGCGCTTCAAGACGGCGCTGCGCCAGGTGACCGCCGATCCGGACAAGGCGCCGATCCAGATCGACAGCTCCGCCGCCAGCATGGCGGATGAGGACGTGAGCGAAGGCGACGACGCGCCCGAGACCCCGGTCGCGGCCGAGGGCGATGGTGGCGACGGCACCAAGAAGAAGCGGCGCCGGCGGCGCCGGCGGCCCTCCTCCGCCAACCGCAACGGCGCGGGGGATGGGCAAGGCGGAGAGGCCCAGGCCGACGGGGATGCCAGGCCCGCGACCGGCAACGGTGACGGCCGGCCGCCTTCAGCCGACGCGGTGCTGCCTGTGCTCGACGTGGCGGAGGACCGGCGTGGCCCCGACATGGTGAGCGTGCCGGAGGGTGAGCGCGCCTCGACCGTCCGTCCCCCTGCCTCAGCGAACGGCGCCGATGCCGAGGCCGAGGCCGAGGCGACAGCCCCCCCGCCGGTCGAGGCGCCGGAGCAAGTCGCGGCGGAGGTCCAAGAGGATCCCACCCCCGTGGCCGATCCCCCGACCACCGAGTCCGCGTCCACCGAAGCTCCAACCGCCGACGCCCCGAGCGCCGCAGCGCCGGAGCCGGCAGCGCCCGAAGCGACGCCCGACGAGCCGACCCCCGAGGATCCGGCGCCAACGGATCCGGATCCGGGCCCCACGGAGTCAGGCCCGAAACGCCGCGGCTGGTGGTCCCGTGCGCTGGGCGGCGGCTCGTGAGCGCGAGCTCCCCGAGGTCGCGGACGCACTGAAAGAGCCCTGGGCCTCCGGCGGGGATATTTGAGCCAGTAAGAGAGCCTTATGGCCTTCGCAGTGGTTCAAATATCCAAAGCCCCGCCGGAGCCACGGGCTCCGCTCCCGGCCCCGGCGGTGTCCGTGCGGCTCAGCCGTTCCCCTGGCGCCAGGCGGTGAGGCGGCGGATGCCCTCCTCGATCCGCTCGGTGGTCTCGGCGTAGGAGAAGCGGAGCGTCGTCGCGCCCCGCACCGGGTCGAAATCGTGGCCCGGCGTGGCGGCGACGCCCGCCTCGCCCAGCATCCGCCGGGTGAAGTCCCGGCTGTCGTCGGTCAGATGGCCGATGTCGGCGTAGATGTAGAACGCTCCGTCCGGCGGCGCGATGTCGGCGAAGCCGAGGGCGGGCAGCGCCTCCAGAAGCCGCGCCCGGTTGGCGGCGTAGACCGCGCGGTTTGCCTCCAGCTCCTCCGTTGCATCGAGCGCGGCCAGCGCGGCGATCTGGCTCGCATGGGGCGGACAGATGAAGAGGTTCTGGGCCAACCGCTCCACCGTCCGCACCAATCCCTCCGGCACCACCATCCAGCCGATCCGCCAGCCGGTCATGGAAAAGTACTTGGAGAAGGAGTTGACGACGATGGCGTCCTCGCTCAGCTCCAGAGCCGAGACGGCACGGTCGCCGTAATGCAGGCCGTGATAGATCTCGTCCGAGATCAGCGCCACGTCATGGGCCCGGCAAGCCTCGACCAAGGCCCCGAGCTGCCCCCGGTCGAGCATCGATCCGGTGGGATTGGCGGGGCTGGCGATCAGCAAGCCGTCGAGCCCGCCATGCACGTCGCCCGGCGTCGGCTGATAGCGGGCCGCGACCTGGGTCTCGATCCGGTCGACCGTCAGGTCGAGGGCCCGCAGGATGTTGCGATAGCTCGGATAGCCGGGATCGCCGACCGCCACCCGATCGCCCGCATCGAAGAGCGCGAGGAATGCCAGGGTGAAGGCGCCCGACGCACCCGCCGTGACGATCACCCGCTCAGCCGGCACGGCCACATCGTACCACTCCCGATACAGCCGGGCGATCCGCTCCCGCAGGGCCGGCAGGCCGAGGGAGACAGTGTAGCCGAGGGGCTGGTCCAGGGCCGCCGCCAGTGCCTCCCGCGCCCGTCGCGGGGCCGGCGTGCCGGGCTGACCCACCTCCATATGCACGATGTCGCGGCCCGACGCCTCGGCCGCCCGGGCGGCCTCCATCACGTCCATCACGATGAAGGGATCGACCCTACTCCGCCTTGCGTTGCGCATCCCCATACCTCTAAGCTCGCCTCGCGTGGTCTTGACCCCGGCACCGGGCCGACGTCAAGCGGTCGCCAGGCACCCGGAGAGGCGCGGGCCGGC
Source organism: Pseudomonadota bacterium (assembly GCA_039180875.1). GTDB lineage: Bacteria > Pseudomonadota > Alphaproteobacteria > Rhodobacterales > Rhodobacteraceae > JBCDCY01. The sequence goes on from JBCDCY010000006.1 coordinate 144,090, forward strand.
CACGCGCAGGGGGTGGTGGCAAGGCGCGAGCACGCATAGCGGACAGAGGGCGATGATCGGAGCCATCAGGCAGGCAATCGGCGGTGCTGCGATCGCGGTGCTGGCATTCAGCGCGCCGCAGATCGCCTCGGCCCAGGGCCTGCTCCGCGATGCCGAGATCGAGAGCACGCTGGATCGCTTGATGCAGCCCCTGATGACCGCCGGGGCCGTGCCGGCCAATTCGGTCAACCTCTATATCGTCAACGACAGCAGCCTGAACGCCTTCGTCGCCGGCGGGCGCAACGTCTTCATCAACTCCGGCCTCGTCATGCGGCTGGAGCGGGCCGACATGCTGCAGGCCGTGCTGGCCCACGAGCTTGGCCATATCACCGGCGGCCATCTGGCCCGGCGCAACGCCGCACTGCGGGCCGGCCAGGGGGTTGCGGCGATCGGCCTGCTGGTCGCCATCGCCGCCGCCGCCGCGGGCTCGGGCAGCGGCACTGCGGCCGCCGTCGCGGGCAGCCAACAGCTCGCCCAGCGCGGCATTCTTGCCCACAGCCGGTCCGAGGAGTCGGGCGCGGACCAGGCCGCCATCGGATATCTTGAGCGCGCGGGCATCGACCCCGGCGCCATGCTGGACGTGCTGGAGATCTTTCGCGGGCAGCAGGCACTCGCCATCGGCCGGGCCGATCCCTATGTGCTCACCCACCCGCTGAGCCAAGAGCGCATCCGCCTGCTGGAGGGCCGCGCCGCCACCTCTCCGGCGCGGGAGGCGGAAGTGCCGGACGATATCGCCTACTGGTACGCCCGGACCCGGGCGAAGTTCACCGGCTTCCTCAGCAGCACGCGCACGACGTTTCGGGAATATCCGGAGGAGGACACCAGCGAGCCCGCCCTCCTGGCGCGGGCCATCGCCTATGCCCGGGTGCCCGATCTCTCCCGCGCCAACGAGACGCTGGACGCCCTGATCGCGCGCCGGCCGAACGATGCGTTCTACCACGAGCTGAAGGGCGAGCTGCTGCTCGAGACCAACCAGGCCGCCTCGGCCGTCGGCCCCTACCGCCGGGCTGTGGCGCTCGCCCCGAACGAGCCGCTGATCCTGTCCGGGCTCGGCCGGGCCCTGCTGGCGCAGAACAGTGCCGAGGCCGATCGGGAGGCCCTGACGATCCTGGAGCGCGCCCGCGGGCTCGACAGCGCCGATCCAGCCAGCCTGCGCGGTCTGGCCACCGCCTATCACCGGGCCGATCAACCCGGCAACGCCTCCCTGGTCACGGCAGAGCGCTACGCCCTGCTCGGCCGGTTCGAGGATGCCGAACCGCACGCCCGGCGCGCCGAGGCCCTGCTGCCCAACGGCAGCCCCGGCTGGTTGCGCGCCCAGGACATACTCGCCGTCGCCGAGCGACGGTAAGGCAAAGGACGAAACCCATGGGGAAATCATTCTGGCTTGCCGCCTTCGGGGTGCTGATCCTCGGCTCGGCCGGGCTCGGCATCGTCGCCTCGACCTGGCAAGCGCCGGAGCGGGTGGAGGCGGCGGCGGCGGACGCGCCAACCATGTCGACGCCGGGCGGCACCCTTTCCAGTAGCTCGCTCCTCGCACCGGACGAGCGGGCCGATCTCTCCGACGTCGACCGCCGAGCACTTCGGGCCGAGATCCGGAGCTTTCTGCTGGAAGAGCCGGAGGTGCTGATGCAGGCCATCCGGGTGCTCGAACAGCGCCAGCAGATGGCCGCGCAGGAGGCGGTGACGGCCAGCATCCGGGCCAATGCCGGGCCGATCTTCGACGACGGATTTTCCTATGTCGGCGGCAATCCCGAGGGCTCGATCACCCTGGTCGAGTTCATCGACTACCGCTGCGGCTTCTGCAAACAGGCGCATCGAGAGATCGCGGCGCTGCTCGCCGATGACGGCGACATTCGCTACGTCATCAAGGAATACCCCATTCTCGGCCCCGAAAGCATGGCCGCCGCCCGGGCTGCTATGGCCGTGATGATGAACGAGGGGCCGGAGGTCTACTTCGCCTTCCACGACCGGCTGATGACCTTCGGCGGCCGCTTCACCGACGCCGTGCTCGACCGGCTCGCCAGCCGCTCCGGCGCCGATCCCGAGGCGATGCGGGCGACCATGGAGCGGGAGAGCGACAGCATCACGGCCCGGCTCGGCCAGACCCAGGCGATCGCCCGCCTGCTTGAGGTCTCTGGCACGCCGACCTTCATCGTGGGTGAGACTGTCGTCCGCGGCTACGTGCCACCGGAGCGGATGCAGGAGATCGTGTCGCTCGCCCGGCAGGTGGCACGCACCGACGGCTGAGTGAGTGGCGGCTGAGCGGGCGGCAGCTGAGTGGGCGGCGGCTGAACCACGGCGGCCGGACGGCGATTTCGCCGCTTTCCCTTCCCGATCCGGCGGTCTATAAGCGCCGCATCCTGCGGCGTGCGCCGGTCCCGCCGGCCGGTGCGTCGGCCAAGCTCGACCCGGATCGCGGAAAGCCAAACCCATGAAAAGATACGCCGACGACGCCGAGTTCATCCGCGCCCTCGCCGACCTCCTGACCGACAGCGATCTGAGCGAAATCAAAGTGAAGCGCACCTTCGGGGAGGAGGACGCGCTCGAGGTTCGGGTGGCCCGCGCCGGCCATGTGGTCGAGGTGCAGGCCGCCCCCGCCGTCGCCGCCCCTGCCCCCGCAGCAGCACCGGCGGCGGCCGCGCCAGCACCTTCCCCGGCCGCCCCCAGCCCCGCACCGGCAGGCGACGGGGCCGCGCCAGACGATCTGGCTCACCATCCCGGGGCCGTGACCTCGCCCATGGTGGGTGTGGCCTATCTGCAGCCGGAGCCCGGCGCCCCCGCCTTCGTCCAGCTCGGCGATACGGTGACCGAGGGCCAGACCCTGGTCATCATCGAGGCGATGAAGACCATGAACGCCATCCCCGCGCCCCGGGCCGGGACGGTGCGCCGCATCCTGATCGACGACGGCGCGCCGGTGGAATACGGCGCCCCCCTGGTGATCCTCGACTAGGTCAGCGCGATGTTTCAGAAGATCCTGATCGCCAACCGGGGCGAGATCGCGCTCCGCGTCCACCGCGCCTGTCAGGAGATGGGGATCCGCACCGTCGCGGTGCACTCCACCGCCGACAGCGACGCCATGCACGTCCGCCTGGCTGATGAGAGCGTCTGCATCGGCCCGCCGCCGGCGCGGGAGAGCTATCTTTCGATCCCGGCCGTGATCTCGGCCTGCGACATCACCGGGGCGGAGGCGATCCACCCGGGCTACGGCTTTCTCTCGGAAAACGCCGCCTTCTCCCAGGTGATCGCCGACCATGGCCTCACCTTCATCGGCCCCTCGGCCGAGCACATCCGCACGATGGGCGACAAGATCGCGGCGCGCGAGACCATGAAGGCCCTCGGCGTGCCCTGCGTGCCCGGCTCTCAGGGCGGCGTGGCGAGCTTCGAGGAGGCCCGCAGCGTGGCCGAGGAGCTCGGCTATCCCGTGTTGGTAAAAGCCGCGGCCGGCGGCGGCGGCCGAGGCATGAAGGTGGCCGAGACCGCCGCCGATCTGGAGCACGCCATGTCGACCGCCCGGGCCGAGGCCAAGGCGGCGTTCGGCGACGACGCGGTCTACCTCGAGAAATTCCTCGGCCGCCCGCGGCATATCGAGATCCAGATCTTCGGCGACGGCAAGGGCAACGCCGTGCATCTGGGTGAGCGCGACTGCTCCCTACAGCGCCGCCACCAGAAGGTGCTGGAGGAGGCACCCTCCCCCGTGATCGACGCCGAGGCCCGGGCCAAGATCGGCAAGGTCTGCGCCGATGCTGTGGCCGGCATGGGCTATGCCGGCGCCGGCACCATCGAGTTCCTCTACCAGGACGGTGAGTTCTATTTCATCGAGATGAACACCCGCCTGCAGGTCGAGCATCCGGTGACCGAGGCCGTCTTCGGCGTCGACCTGGTGCGCGAGCAGATCCGCGTCGCGGCCGGTGAGCCGCTGTCGTTCAGCCAGGAAGATCTGGTGCCGAACGGCCATGCCATCGAGGTGCGGATCAATGCCGAGCGCCTGCCGGCCTTCCAGCCGAGCCCCGGCAAGATCACCGCCTACCACGCGCCGGGCGGCCTCGGGGTGCGCATGGACAGTGCGATCTACGACGGCTACGCCATCCCGCCGTTCTACGACAGCCTGATCGGAAAACTGATCGTGCACGGCACCGACCGCTCCGCCGCGATCGTGCGCCTTCGCCGGGCCCTCGGCGAGCTGATCGTCGACGGGGTGGAGACTACGGCGCCCCTGTTCCTCGCGCTCCTGGAGGAACCCGCGATCCAGCGCGGTGACTACACCATCCACTGGCTTGAAGCCTGGCTGGAAGAAGGTCGCCTGCAGGGCTGAAGAGCGCTGGACCGGCCGGGCCGCGGCGGTCACACTGCCGCCATGGCGAAGGACAGCGATCCCTTCGAGATCACGCCGCTCATCGTGCTGCAGGCCTATGCCGCCGGGATCTTCCCGATGGCCGAAAGCCGGGATGCGACGACCATGCACTGGGTCGATCCACGCACCCGCGGCGTGCTGCCGCTCGACGGGCTGCACGTCTCCCGCTCGCTTCGCAAACGCATCCGCCGGGCGGAGTTGCAGATCCAGGTGGACCGCGACTTCCGCGGCGTGATCGGGGCCTGTGCGGCCCGGGACGAGACCTGGATCAACGACGAGATCCGGCAGCTGTTCATGGATCTGCACCAACTCGGCGCCGCCCATTCGATCGAGGTGCGGGACGGGGCGGGCACGCTGGTGGGCGGGCTCTATGGATTGGTGCTGGGCGGTGCTTTCTTCGGCGAGAGCATGTTCTCGGACCGGCCCGATGCCTCGAAGATCGCCCTGGTCTGGCTGGTGGCGCGCCTCCGGCGCGGCGGCTTCCAACTGCTCGACACCCAGTTCGTCACCGACCATCTGCTGTCGCTCGGCGCGCGGGAGGTGAGCCGGGCCGACTACCACCGCCAGCTCGAGCGGGCGCTCGCCGTTCAGTCGGACTGGTCGGCGTTGCCCGAGGACGCCTCGGTCGAGGAGGTGCTGCAGCTCAGCACCCAGACGTCGTAGCGCGCGTGATCGAGGGCGGAGAGCGCCGGGCTCGAGGCGATCATCCAGCCGTCGAAGCGCGCCTCCTCCTCCCGCGTGTCGCGGATGGTGAGATGGGCGAAGGCGTCGGGGCTTTCATCCTCGGGCGGGCGCCGGCACATGTTGAGCTGCACGAGCAATCGACCGTAACGCGCGGTCTCCCCCACATTGACGGAGAAGTCGGTGCGCTGGCCCGTCACCTTGTCGAGGCCGCGCAGTTCCACCCCATCGGCGGCGACGGTGCTGGAGGGCGGACGCTCCGTCGGCGGCAGCTCGGTCTCCACCCTCGGCTCCCGCGGGGGCGCGCGGTGGAAGTGATCCTCGCCAATGCTCTGGGCCATCGCCGGCGCGGCGCAGAAGAGCGCGATGAGGAACGCCGGTCTCATGCGCCGAGGCGCGCGGCGAAGCGCAATCGCACATAGTCCCCGGTCCAGTGCCCCGCCGCATCGCAGAGGGCCGGGGCGAGCAGCGCGCCGACCTCTTCCACCACCTGCGGATGGATGTCGTTCGGGACCAGCGCCAACGCGGGCGCGGCCAAGGTCTCCAGCCACTCGGTCATGCCGGCGGCAACCGGGGTCGGGCGCGGGAAGAGCGTAATGGTCTCGACCTCGAAGCCGGCTTTGCGAAGGCGCATCGTCTGCTCCTCGACGCTCGGGAAATACCAGATCTCCGAGAGATCAGTGGTCACACCGTGGCGGGCCAGAACGGCGATCAGCGCCGTGCGGATGGCGGCGATATTGCCGTGCCCGCCCATCTCCGCCACGAAACGACCGCCAGGGCGGAGGGCGCCCGCGACGCCCGCCAGCACCGCGTCGGGCTCGGTCATCCAATGCAGCGCGGCGTTGGAGAACACCGCGTCGAAGGGGTGGTCGAAGGCCAAGGCCCGGCCGTCCATCACCTCGGCCGCCACGCCCCGGGCCCGGGCGCCGGCCACCATGTCGGCGGAGGCATCGACGCCCAGCACCTCTGCCCCCGCGGCGGCGATCTGCTCCGTCAGCGGGCCATCGCCGCAGCCGAGATCGAGGATCCGCTCGCCCGGCTGGGGCGCCAGCAGGGCTAGAACGGGTGCACCGAGGTCGGTGACGAACCGGGCCGACCGCTCATAGCGCTCGGCGCTCCAGACATCGGCGCTGGACACGCTCACTCTCCGCCGAGATCGCCCCCGAAGCGGAGCATCAGGTCGAGCAGGCTGACGGAGCCCTGGGTCTGCAGGATCTCGTCGCCGTCGGCGAGCATGAAGTCCGAGCCGCCGGGGGTGAGCGCGATATAGGTGCCGCCGAGCAGGTTCTCCGAGGCGATCTTTGCGTCGGAGTCCTCCGGCACCAGGATGTCGCCGTCGATCGCCAAGGAGGCGACGGCCTGGTAGGTCTGGGGGTCGAGGGCAAGGCTGGTGACCGCGCCCACCTTGACGCCCGCCATGCGCACATCGGTGCCCACCGCAACCCCGTCGGCCGCGCGGAAACGGGCGACGAGCTCCGTGCGGTCCCCGGAGCCCGCCAGGTCCGCGGTCTGTCCCGCGAAGATCAGGACGCCGGCGGCGGCGGCCAGTACGACCGCCCCGACGATGGTTTCAGCCGCGCTCTCTGCCATGTTCTAGTCCGGTTGCCAGGCTTGATAATCTGCGGAGACGGGCCGCCGCCGCTCCGGCGTCAGGATGGACCCGGGCGGGCGGTAGGCCTCGACGGTGCCGGTCATGTTCGGCACATGCGGCTTCTCCCACGCTTTGCGGGGCAGCGGCGCTTCGCTCGGGATCTCGTCGAAGGTGTGGTGCAGCCAGCCGTGCCAGGCCGGCGAGACGACGGAGGCATCGGCCTCTCCCGCGTAGATCACCCAGCGCCTTGCGCCATCCTTCGAGGTGTAGAAGACGTTGCCCCGCTCATCCTCGCCCACCTTCACGCCGCGGCGCCGGGTGAAGAGGCGCGTGCCGAGGGTCTGGCCGTTCCACCAGGTGAAGATCTCAGCGAGGATGCCCATGCGGCGCGGCCCAACCTTCTCCGTTTCCCGGAGCCGTCGGCGGTTCAGCTCGCCGAGGCCGGCTCCTCCTTACGGTCGGCATAGATCATCAACGGCGTGCCGTCACCCATGATGGCGTCGTCGTTCACCACCACCTCACGCACGCTGTCCTGACCCGGCAGGTCGAACATGGTGTCGAGCAGCACATCCTCGAGGATCGACCGGAGGCCGCGCGCGCCCGTCTTGCGCTCGATCGCGCGCTTGGCGATGGCGGTCAATGCCTCTTCGGTGAAGGTGAGCTTCACGTCCTCCATCTCGAACAGCCGCTGATACTGCTTGACCAGGGCGTTCTTCGGCTCGGTGAGGATCTGTACCAGGGCCTCGGCATCGAGGTCGCGGAGCGTCGCGATCACCGGCAGACGACCGACGAATTCCGGGATCAGGCCGAACTTCAGCAGATCCTCTGGCTCCAGTTCCTGGAACACCTCGCCCACGCGCCGCTCGTCTACGTCCTTCACGTCAGCGCCAAAGCCCATGGCCGAGCCCTTGCCGCGCTGGGAGATGATCTTGTCGAGCCCAGCGAAGGCCCCGCCGCAGATGAAGAGGATGTTCGTGGTGTCGACCTGCAGGAACTCCTGCTGGGGGTGCTTGCGCCCGCCCTGGGGCGGGACGGAGGCGACCGTGCCCTCCATGATCTTCAGGAGCGCCTGCTGCACGCCCTCGCCCGAGACGTCCCGAGTGATCGACGGGTTGTCGGACTTGCGGCTGATCTTGTCGACCTCGTCGATATAGACGATGCCGCGCTGGGCCCGCTCCACGTTGTACTCGGCCGACTGCAAGAGCTTGAGGATGATGTTTTCCACATCCTCGCCGACATATCCGGCCTCCGTCAGCGTCGTCGCGTCGGCCATGGTGAACGGCACGTCCAGGATGCGCGCCAGCGTCTGGGCGAGCAGGGTCTTGCCGCAACCCGTCGGGCCGATCAGCAGGATGTTGGACTTCGCGAGCTCCACATCCGCATTCTTCTGGGCGTGGTTGAGCCGCTTGTAGTGGTTGTGCACGGCGACCGAGAGCACGCGCTTGGCCGTCGCCTGGCCGATCACGTAGTCGTCGAGAACCTGGCAGATCTCCTGCGGCGTCGGCACGCCGTCGGCGGACTTCACCAGGTTCGACTTCGTCTCTTCCCGGATGATGTCCATGCAGAGCTCGACGCACTCATCGCAGATGAACACCGTCGGCCCGGCGATCAGCTTCCTGACCTCGTGCTGGCTCTTGCCGCAGAAGGAGCAATAGAGCGTGTTCTTGGAATCCCCGCTGCCCGATTTGCTCACGTCGCCCTCCCAGCATTCCCGTCCGATCCGGGCCACCGCCGCCCTATCGGCTCACGTCATAAATGTCGTTCGTCGTCCTGATCTCGTGCTGCGGCCATTGCAACATGTCGACCGGATGGACTGCAAGCCGTCAGCGATGTGGTTTCACGGCTTTTCGTCATTCTTGAGGCACCTTCAGTCCTCGCCTTCCTCCGGCGCGCGGTTCTCGACGATCTCGTCGATCAGGCCCCAGTCCTTGGCTTCTTCCGGAGACATGAAGTTGTCGCGGTCGAGCGCATTCTCCACCGTTTCGATGTCTTGGCCGGTATGCTCGACATAGATCTGGTTGAGGCGATCCTTGAGCTTCTGGGTCTCCTGGGCGTGGATCATGATGTCGGAAGCCTGGCCCTGATAGCCGCCGGAGGGCTGGTGCACCATGATCCGGCTGTTGGGCAGTGAGAAGCGCATGCCCGGCGCGCCGCCGGCCAGCAGGATCGAGCCCATGGAGGCCGCCTGGCCCACACAGACCGTGGTGATGGTCGGGCGCACGTAGCGCATCGTATCGTAGATTGAGAGGCCCGACGTCACCACGCCCCCGGGGGAGTTGATGTACATCGAGATCTCTTTCTTGGGGTTCTCGGCCTCGAGCCACAGAAGCTGGGCGACGATCACCGTCGCCATCTCGTCCTGCACCGGGCCGGAGACGAAGATGATCCGCTCCTTGAGCAGGCGGGAGAAGATGTCGTAGCGAATCGAGCCGCGCGCGTTCGTCTCTTCCACCGTGGGGATGACGAAGTCGGTGATGCGCGAAAGGGGATCAAACATCTGCATGCCTCAGCTGCGGGACGCATCTCTGCACGTCCAATAAGCCAGTCGTAATTGCTCCCCCAGGTAGGTTCAAGTGCGCCTCCTCACACCCCTCCGGCGATAGCGCGCGGGCCTTGCGGATTCGTTAACGCGGCACTCCTTAACGCGAGATCACCGGCAGTCCGTCACGCATCGTCGAGCGCCTCGATCGCCTCCTGCAGCTCGTCCTTGCTGACGGTCTTTTCGCTGACCGTGATCTGCTCGAACAGATGGTCGACCACCTTGTCCTCGAAGAGCGGCGCCCGGATCTGCTGCATCATGCCTTCGTTCTGGCGCACGAACTCAAAGAACGCCTTCTCCTGCCCGGGATATTGCCGGGCCTGGGCGACGACGGCCTGATTCAGCTCAGCGTCCGTCACCGTGATCTCGGCCTGGGAGCCGATCTCGGCCAGGAGAAGGCCGAGACGCACCCGACGTTCGGCCAGGGTACGATGCTCCTCCGTCGGCTCGATGGGCCCTTGGTTTTGGTCTTGGTCGTCACCACGATCGTGATCGTCGCCGCGCTCGTCCTCCGCCGCCCCGGCCTCGGCGCCTTCGGCTTTCTCTTCGGCCTCGTTCTCGTTGTGCAGCTGGTGGGCGATCTGCTTCGCCTCGCTCTCCAACATCGTCGGCGGCACCTCGAAGCTCACCGCGCCGTCGAGGGCATCGAGCAGCCGGCGCTTCTGCACCGTGCGCGCCGCCCCGGCATACTCGGCCGCCAGACGCTCCTTGATCTGGCCTTTCAGGGCGTCGAGATCGTCGAGGCCGTAGTGCGTGGCCAGGCTATCGTCGACCGGGGCATCGGCCTTGGCCTTCACCTCCTTGATCGTGCAGGCGAAGACCGCCTCTTTGCCCGCAAGTTGCGCGGCGTTGTAGTCCTCGGGGAAGCTCACGGTGACGTCCCGCGCCTCTTCCGCCTTCGCACCGATCAGCTGCTCCTCGAAACCCGGGATGAACTGGCCCGAGCCGAGGGTGAGCGGAAAATCCTCCGCCGCGCCGCCGTCGAAGGCCTCTCCGTCGATGCGGCCCTCAAAGTCGAGCACGACCTGGTCGCCCTCCTCCGCCGCGCCGGTCTTGGCCTCGAAATGCTCGGTGCCGGCGGCGAGGTTCTGTAGCGCCTCCTCGACGGCGGCGTCGTCGACCTCGGCCACCAGCTTTTCGACGGTGATGGCGGCGAAATCGACCTCGGGCACGGTGGGCAGCGCCTCATACTCGAGGGCCACCTCGACGTCCTGGCCCTCCTCCCACGCCTCGTTGGTCATCTTGACGTCGGGCTGCATGGCCGGGCGGTCGCCGGTCTCCTCGAAGTGCGCGCGCATCGCGCCGTCGATGGCCTCCTGCATGGCCTCGCCGAGCACGGACTTGCCGTACATCTTCTTCAGGAGCGCGTGGGGCGCCTTGCCCTTGCGAAAGCCCTTCATCTGGACCTGGGGGCGCACGGCCTCGAGCTTTTCGTCCACCTTGGCGTCGAGCTCGGCCGCCGTCAGCGTGATGGCATAGCCCCGCTTCAAGCCTTCGTTCAGCGTCTCCGTGACCTGCATCTTCCCGTCGATCCCGTCATTTGCACCTGGTCCGGCGCGTGGTGCGGGCGGAGGGACTCGAACCCCCATGCCGTGCGGCACCAGAACCTAAATCTGGCGTGTCTACCAGTTCCACCACGCCCGCCTGTGGAAGGGGCCCGCGCCCGCTCCGCCGGAACCCGCGCTCTCTAGCAGAGGGATTTGGGGGGCGCGAGGGGAAATCTGTGGGGGCGCTGCCCCCCTTGGGCCTGCGGCCCGTTCCCCGGGGCTTACGCGGCGCCACTGGCGCCACGGTCCCCTCCGAAGCCCTCGGGATGTTTAAGTCACTGCGCAATATCAGGGGGCGAGGTTGCGGAGGACGGCCGGCAGCATCTCCGGCAGATCCTCCGCGATCAGGCCGGGGCCGAAGCGGCGAGCAGCCTCGACGTGTAACCAAGCGGCGCTGGCAGCGGCGTCAGTCGGGTGGAAGCCGCGGACGAGGAGGCCGGTGATCATGCCGGCCAGCACGTCGCCCGAGCCCGCGGTGGCGAGCCAGGGCACAGCGCGGTCGTAGTGGGCGGAGTTGATGCGCGCACGGCCGTCGGGCTCAGCGATCACGGTATCGGCGCCTTTGAAGAGGATCGTGCAGCCTGCCCGCGCCGCCGCCTCTCGCGTGGCATCGACCTTGGAATAGGCGGGGCCCGTGGTGGCCGGCTCGGTGAGCTTGGCTGCGAGGTCCGGGAAGAGGCGCGCGAACTCACCCGCATGGGGGGTGAGGATGACATGCGCGTGCAAGGCCTCAAACAGCGCCTCCGGCTTCTCGGCGAAGCTCGTCAGGGCGTCGGCATCTAGCACCGTTTCGACATCGGCCTTGAGGAGCGCAAGGATAGTCTCGCGGGTCGCCTCGCCGACGCCGAGGCCGGGTCCGGCGCAGGCGGCCCAGATGCGCTTGTCCTGGAGCGCCTCGGTCACCGCCGCCGCATCGCCGATAGGCCGCAGCATAATGGCATCGAGGCGCGCGGCGTTCTCGATGAGCGCAGCAGGTGGGCAGCCGACAGTGACCAGCCCTGCCCCGACCCTCAGCGCCCCCCGCGCGGCGAGGCGAGCGGCGCCGCCGCGACCGACGCCCCCGGCGAGGACGAGAGCGTGGCCATAATGATACTTGTGGCTGCCGTCACGGCCTTTGGACAGGAACGGCCAGGGCTCGTCGATCCGCGTCGCCGTTTCAATCCATGTACTATGGCCATTGGCGGCCTTCGCCGGCTTCTCGCCCGAACGCTGACCGGCGGAGGCCGGCGAGTTTTCTGCGTTCGCCACTTTCGTACCTGAACTGTGCCGCAACACCGGCAGGCCGAGCGGCGCCACAACAACCTTACCGGCCGCCTGGGGGCCTTGGGCCAGGTAGTGACCGAGCTTTGCCCGATGGAAGGTCACGGTCAGATGGGCCGCCCCGGTCAGCCCAAGAGGCCTTCCGCTGTCGGCACAGATGCCCGACGGAATATCGACCGCGACGACGCGGAGCGGATCGTCTTCGGCCTGGGAGTTGAGCGAGAAGGCGTACTCTATCTCCAGAGGCCGGGTGAGGCCGGTGCCGAAGAGCGCGTCGATGACGACCCCGTCTTCCGGCAGCGAAAAACGGGGCGGAAAGGCGGCGATCTCCCCCATCGCCTGCCAACGCCGCGCGTTCTCGGCCGCATCCGGCGGCAGCTTCTCTACGTCGCCATAGAGCAAGACCTCGAGCTCCCAGCCCCGCTCGCGCAAGAGCCGCGCCACCACGAAGCCGTCGCCGCCGTTGTTGCCGGGGCCGCAGAGCACCACGGCGCGTTGCGGCGCCGTGGCCATCTCGGGCCACTCGGCGAGGATGGCCTCGACCACGCCGCGCCCGGCCAGCTCCATCAGCTCGAGGCCGGTGACGGCGCCGCTCTCGATCGCCGCGCGCTCGATCCCGCGCATCTGGGCGGCGGTCAGCAGTTCGGTCACGGCGGCTCCTTCTCAGGCTGCTTAGAAAGCGGGCAGAGTGCGCAGGGAATGGGCAATCGCGCTGAAATCCCGGCGCGACCTCGCCTGGCGCCAAGTCACAGAATTGCACCTCTCCCGCGCCGAGGCTAGGCACGCGCCGAACTGCACGCCGGCCATGGCAACCCATGGGGCCGAGAACGGGCAGCCGCTGGCCGGGGAGCGCCCACATGAAGAAGATCGAGGCGATCATCAAGCCTTTCAAACTCGACGAGGTGAAGGAGGCGCTGCAGGAGATCGGCATCCAGGGCCTCTCGGTGATCGAGGCCAAGGGCTTCGGGCGCCAGAAGGGCCATACCGAGCTTTACCGCGGGGCCGAATACGTCGTCGACTTCCTGCCTAAGGTGAAGATCGAGGTGGTGCTCGGCGACGACATGGTCGAGCCCGCGGTCGAGGCCATCGTCGGCGCCGCCAAGACCGGCAAGATCGGCGACGGCAAGATTTTCGTCTCCTCGGTCGAGGCGGCGATCCGCATCCGCACGGGCGAAGAGGATATCGACGCGCTCTGAGCGCCCTCGCCGCCCCTCACATCCGCGTAAGACAAAGGAGCTCAACGCATGAGTGCAAGCGACGTTGTGAAGGCCCTGAAGGACGACGAGGTCGACTACGTCGATCTGCGCTTCACCGATCCGCGCGGCAAGCTGCAGCACGTCACGGTCATGGCCGATCAGGTGGATGAGGAGTTCATCGAGGACGGCTTTATGTTCGACGGCTCCTCCATCGCCGGCTGGAAGTCGATCGACCAGTCCGACATGAAGCTGATGCCCGATCCGGACTCGGCCTACACCGATCCGTTCTACGCCGAAAAGACGGTGGCGCTGCACTGCTCTATCGTGGAGCCCGATACCGGAGAGCCCTACGGCCGCGACCCGCGCTCCACCGCGGCGAAGGCGGAGGCCTACCTCAAATCCACCGGCATCGGCGACGAGGCGTTCTTCGGGCCGGAGGCGGAGTTCTTCGTCTTCGACGACGTGCGCTTCTCCAACACCATGAACAAGGTGAGCTACGAGGTCGACGCGGCCGACGGCGCCTGGAACAGCGACACCAGCTACGAGATGGGCAATATGGGCCACCGGCCCGGCGTGAAGGGCGGCTATTTCCCGGTCAACCCGACCGATCACAGCCAGGATCTGCGCTCCGAGATGCTGTCGACGATGAAGCGCGTCGGCATGAAGGTCGACAAACACCACCACGAGGTGGGCTCGTGCCAGCACGAGCTTGGGCTAATCTTCAGCTCGCTGCTGAAGCAGGCCGACGAGCTGCAGAAGTACAAGTACATTATCCACAACGTCGCAGAAGCCTATGGAAAGACGGCGACTTTCATGCCAAAGCCCATCGCCGGCGACAACGGCACCGGCATGCATGTCAGCCAGTCGATCTGGAAGGGCGGCAAGCCGCTCTTCGCAGGCGACCGCTACGCCGATCTCAGCCAAGAGGCGCTCTGGTATATCGGCGGCGTGCTGAAACATGCCAAGGCGCTGAATGCCTTCACCAACCCGTCCACCAATTCCTACAAGCGGCTGATCCCGGGCTTCGAGGCGCCGGTGCTGCTGGCCTATTCGGCGCGGAACCGTTCCGCCTCCTTCCGGATCCCCTGGACCGACAGCCCGAAGGCGAAGCGGGTCGAGGCGCGCTTCCCCGATCCCACGGCCAACCCCTATCTGGCGTTCGCGGCAATGCTGATGGCAGGCCTCGACGGTATCCAGAACAAGATCGATCCGGGCGAGCCGTCGGACAAGGATCTCTACGACCTGCCGCCCGAAGAGCTGGCCGACATCCCGACGGTCTGCGCATCGCTGCGTGAGGCGTTGGACAGCCTGGCCGAGGACAACGCCTTCCTGCTGGCAGGCGACGTCTTCAACATGGACCAGCTTGAGGGCTACATGGAACTGAAGTGGGAGGAGGTCTACGCCTACGAGCACACGCCTCACCCGGTCGAGTTCCAGCTGTACTACAGCTGCTGATCGCGGCAATCGAGGGGCGGGGCCGCGCGCTTCCGCCCCTCACCTCTCCGGCCTCATCCGGACCGGTCGGCTGGAGAGCCCCGCTCGATGAACCTGCCCAGCCCGTATCCGTTCGGTTTCGAGGCCCCGATCGAGCGCTTCGGCGTCGGGAAGACCCGAAAGATCTGGTACAAGGTCGTCTTCCTGCCCGGTGAGGTCGGCCGGCAGCTTCCCCTGCGGCAATATCCCCGCCTGCGGGTCGAAGGAGAGATCGCCGACATTCCCGTGGCCAATGCCTTCATCCCCGCGGGTGACGGACGCCACTATCTGATCGTCGCGCCGGAGGTGCTGCAGGGCGCCCTCCTAAAGCCCGGTGACACGGTTACGGTGCGCTTCCGGATCGCCGATCAAGACCATGTGGAGGTGCCGCCGGCACTCGCCCGTGCCATCGCGACCGATGCGCCGGTGCGACTGATCTGGGACGGGCTGCCGCCTGGGCGGCGGCGGATGCTCGCGCAACACGTTGCCGGGGCGAAGACGGCGCCGACGGGCGAGAGGCGTGTGGTCGAGGCATTGGAAGCCATCCGCCACCATCGCGGCGATCTTCGCGCCTGGCGCCGGGCCCGCGGCTAGGCGGGACCGGACAGCTCCATGTCGGTCCGGACGATCGGTATGGGTCATCGCAGCGGGCGAGTGCCGACTGTGTTGTATTTCTATAATTATACAATTAATTTTTGTTTTGCAGAAAGATATTCCTTGGTACAGACTGGTGTGGCGAGAGGTCATTCGATGGATCCCGATATGTCGCATGAAAACGAACGCCTGCGCCGGCGGGCGCGGCTCGCGGCTTGGGCTTGCCGGATCGCCGGGCCGGCCATCCCGGCCCTGCTGCTGTTGTCGTGGTTGCTCGGCGAGGCCCCGGCCGCGGCGCTTGCGCGGCTCAACCTGCCGGCCGATCACGCCTTGACGGCGACCCAGTTGGTGCTCGCGGCACTTCTCAGCCTTCTGCCTGCCCTGGCACTTGCCCGCGCGCTGTTTGCGGTGGCGGAGTGCTTCGTCGGCTTCGCGCGGGGCGACTGGTTTGGGGCGCGCCAGCCCCGCGCGCTCAGCCTCGCGGGGCAGTGGCTGATGGTCTCGGGGGCTCTGGCATTCGTGGTGCCGACGCTGCTCGGGCTGCTGCTTAGCCTCAACGCCGGGCCCGGCCAGCGCGTGCTGACCATCGCACTCTCCAGCAACGCGGTCCTCGCCATCCTGTTCGGGGCGTTGCTTTGGGTGCTCGGGCATCTCTGGGCGGTGGCCCGGGGCATCGCGGCCGAGAACGCGCGGTTCGTTTGATGGCCATCGTCGTCCGCCTCGACGTGATGATCGCCCGGCGCAAGATCAGCTCGAAGGAGCTTGCGGCGCGCATCGGCATTACCGAGGCGAACCTCTCCCTCCTAAAGCGCGGGCACGTGAAGGGCGTGCGGTTCGAGACTTTGGCGAAGCTCTGCCACGCACTCGACTGCCAGCCGGGTGACCTGCTGGAGTACGAGGGCGGCAAGGACTGACGTATCGCGGCCGGGACCGGCGGCGGCGCAAAATCTGCAGCATCGCCTCGATTGCCCGGACGCCGGGGTTGTGACAGGCTCTCGGCGATTGGACCGACGGGGGTAGCGATGGAATTTCATAAGGATTTGGGGCCTGCGGGCGGCGACAGGAACTGGAAGGCGGCGGCCAAGAAACTCGCCGCTTCCGACCGCACACGGATCGCCCATATCGATTCCGGGCTCTTCCCCCACCCCGCCATCGGCTATTCCGGGGAGACGCCGCCGGGCAACCTCCGCCTCGACCTCGGCCGCAACCTTTACGACCCGCTGCAGAGCCCGTTCGGCGCCGCGCCGCTGACCGATCTCACACGCAATCCGACCCTGTTCTCCGACGCGTTGGAGTTTCCCGATCATGGCGTGAAGACGCTGTCGGTCATCCTCTCCGACACCAAGGAGTTCCGCGGCATCGCGCCCGGCACGACGATCGTGCCCTACCGTGTCTCGAACGGGCCACTGTTTCGCAGCGGCGTCGGCGGGCCCTATGCGCGCTCGAAGAAGGCGACGGCGACCATCGGCAAGGCGATCGACCATGCCCTCAGCCTCGATCCGATGCCGCGGGTGATCTCGATCTCCATGGGCAATCCCGGGGCGCTCGGGCCGTTTCAACCGATCATCAACTTCCTGGGTGGCGACCTCGGCATGGCCAAGGAGGTCGGCCGCGCCATCGCCCGGGCCTATGCCCGCGGCGTGATCGTCGTTTGTGCCGCCGGCCAGATCATCGACCGGGTGGTCTATCCGGCGCGCTACGCCCAGACCATCGCGGTGGGGGGCTATGCGCTGTCGGGCGCGGTGAAAACGCACTATCCGAGGGGCGGCTACAACGCGCCGGTCTTCGTCGATGCCTGGACCCTGGCGGTCGGGCTCAACCGCGCCTCGGGCCTGCGCCAGGCCGACGGCGCGATCACCCCCACCTATGCCAAGGATGAGGGCGGCGATCCCGACGACCTTTCCGGCACCTCCTACGCCGCCCCGGCCCTGGCCGCGACCGCTGCGATGTGGATCGAGACCCATCACGACGCCCTGGCCGATGCCTCCTTCGCCGGCCCGGGCCAGGCCTGGCGCACGGTGGAGGCCTTCCGCCATATCCTGCGCGAGGTCCTGCCGGCGGAGCAGATCGCCAGCGGCCGCCATTCGCGCGAGACCAAGACGATCCGCAGCCTCGACATCGAGCGGGTGCTGAAGACGCCGCCCGATCCCGCCGTCAACTATCGGCGGCGCGAGGATGCGGGGCGCGGCTTCTTCTGACGGACGCTCAGAGGCCACTCTTGTAGGCCTGCTCGAGCTCCGGCAGTTCGTCCACGGCCTGGCGCAGCCGGTCGCGGGCGCTTCGGGGCAGCTCGGCGATCGGCACGATGTCGGTCTTGATGCTGAAGACCACCGCGCCGCTTTTGGGCAGGCGGATGAGGGTCTGACGCTCCGCCCTGAGGTAGCGCGGCGCGCCCGTCTTCGTGCGGGTCGCCCCCTCTCGCCTTGGGGCGAAAAGCGCCGGATCATCGTGCAGCAGCCAGTTCATGCGCCAGAGCGGCTGGTCCGGGCGAAGCGCATCGAACAATCGCTGCACCCGGCACGCCAGATCGTCGTCGTAGAACGGCACCGGCCGGTGGATGCGGCGAAGCGGCCGGCCGAGCTTTTCGCCGAGGCTCCAATGCGAGGGAAAGCAGAGGACGCCGGCGGTCAGCACATGCTCGTCGGTGCCGGCCGGCCGCTCCAGGATCAGCATGTCCTCCTGCACCAGCCGGCCGATGGTGGCGAGCGGCGGGCCGTCGGGCACCGTCACGCCGTCCGGGCGGGTGGTCCGGTCGCGGCCGCGCCGGTAGCCGGCGTCGGTCGACAGCGCCTCCAAGACCTGGGCGAGGAGCTCGGCGCCTGCGGGCCCCCGATCCTCGGCCAGCACCTCACCGGGCCGCGCGGCGATCAGATGGTCGCGCAGCCGCATCTGCCCGGCGAAACAGTCATCGCGCTGCAACCAGGCGCCGGCGGCGAGCGGCTGCATCCCGGGCGCCCGGGCGAGGCGCCGATCCTCCCACGGGTGCAGATCGAGACTTTCTCGAATCAATGCGTCTGACACGATGCCCGCTTCGCCCCCTGGAACCGGTGCTGAGGCCCCGGCGCTGGGTTGCGATCCGCGACTATTTGCCGGCGATGACGGGGCCGGGACCGAAGGCGATGCCCTCGTCGTCGGAGCCGAGCTCCACCACATCGGCCGCCAGGTGCAGCGCCTCTGCCGTGGTGACATAGCCGTAGCGCATGGCCCTCGCGCGCAGGCGCAGGATGTCGCGCTTCAAGCGGTCGCCGCGGCCGCTCGGCCAGTCGTCCGGCGACGCAAGGATCGGAGCGGTATCGTCAGCGAAACTCACACGCTCACCTGTCAGCTAGTCCTAAAAAAAGTGTGGCGGATTTCTCGCCCCGGCGCAAAGGCAATCTGCCGGCGGGCGGATGCGCTAGCGAGAGAGCTGGCGGGAATAGCGCAGCAGGTTGAATCCGGTCAGCGCTTTGTGCACCGGCGCCCAGGCGGCCGCGAAGGCGAACCAGTCGAGGCCCTGGGCCTTGGCCATGGCGCCGAGCGGGCGCCCGTCTATGGCGCCGATCAGCGGCGCGGCGCTGGCGGGGATCTCCACCGTCTGCTTGGCGCCGCGGAAGTCGATGGAGAGGTGGCCGCGCCGCGCCACCTGGGTCGCGAGCGCGTTCGCCGGCAGATCGCGAAGGCGGGGCACGGCCTCCGCATCCGGCTTGGCAATGGTCTTGCCGGCCCGGCTGCCGGGGGCGGCATAGGCGACGTGCACCCGGATATCGCCGGCCAGTTGCTCGGCCAGGGCAAAGCGCTCCTCCGCCGACAGGGTCTTCAGGCGGTCAGTCACCGCATCTGAGGCCGGCAGGTAGCGCATCGGATCGTAGCGCGCCGGCTCCGCGAAGGAGACCAGATCGAGCCCCGCCTCCCGCAGAGCGGCGATCAGCGCCGCCACGTCGAACGGCGTGTCGCGGGCATGGAGCAGTAGGTCGTAGAGCCCCGCGTCGGAGGCGCGATGGTCCGAGAGATAGGGGTTGCGGGTAAACCAATTGCTCTCGGGCAGCCCCTCCAACACCGTCCGCGCCAGCCGCACCTTCGCCCCGGGCGTATCGTCGGCGGTCAACGTCCTAAGCGCCGCCTGCAGCGGATAGACCCCGGTCCGGCCATAGGGGGCGTAGACCATCAGGCCGATACCACCCTCCGGCGCCAGGGCAGCAGCGAGGGCCCGGAACCCCGCGCCCGGATCCGGCAGATGGTGCAGGACCCCGCAGCAATCGATGTAGTCGAAGGGCCCGAAATCCGGTGCGCTCAGGACATCTCCGGTCTCGAAGCGGATGGATGTCAGGCCCCGGGCCGTCGCCCGCGCCTCCGCCACCTTCCGCGCGGCTTCGGAAAGGTCGAGATAGACGATCTCAGCCGGGCAACGGGCGTCCGCGAGCTTCTGGGCCAGCATGATCAGCCCGTCCCCCGTGCCGCCGCCCGCCACCAGGGCGCGAAACGGTTGGCGCCAATCCCGCCTGCCGCGGAAAAGGAGATGGTCGATTTCCTGGGGGTCGGACGGCGAGCCGGTGATCAGCCGCCGCGCCTCCTCCGCCGGATCGCGCTCGGGATAGGGATAGGCTTCGTACTGCGTCGCGACCTCGTCCATCAGGTCCGCTTGCCCCATCCCCCGGTGCGGCGCAAGAGTGGCCGGCGGGAGGATCGCCCATGTTCGTGAGCGTCAACGGCGCCCGGCTCTATTTCGATGTGGAGGGCGCGGGCCTGGTGCCCGACGGCCCGGCGATGCGGGAGCGGCCGACGCTCCTCCTCCTGCACGGCGGGCCGGGGGCGGATCACTCGATCCACAAGCCGGTCTTCAGCGCGCTGACCGACGTCGCCCAGGTCGTTTACCTCGACCATCGCGGCAATGGGCGGTCGGAAGGGGACGACCCAGCCGACTGGACACTAGCGCAATGGGGCGACGACGTGCGGGCCTTCTGCGAGGCGCTCGGCATCGAGCGGCCCGTCGTCTGCGGCACCTCCTTCGGCGGCTTCGTCGCCCAGGCCTACGCCACGCGCCACCCGGACCACCCCGGCGCCCTTATCCTCGCCAGCACGGCCGCCCACTTCGACTTCGAGGAGACATTCGCCGCCTTCGAGCGCCTCGGCGGGCCTGAGGTGCGGGCGGCGGCCGAGGGCTACTGGCGCACGCCGTCGAGCGAAAGCCGCGCCCGCTACCGCGAGATCTGCGTGCCCTATTACTGGGCCTCCGCCGACAGCCCGCCCGATTGGCTGGGTCGGGCGAAGATGCGGGACGACGTCGCCATCCACTTCAACGGTCCGGCGAACGAGCAGGGCCGGATGGATTTTCGCAACGACCTCGCCCGCATCACCTGCCCCGTCCTCGTCCTCTCCGGCACGCTCGACCCGATCACCCCGCCCGTCTTCAGCGACGTTATCGCCGAGCACCTGACGAACGCCCCCATCACCTTCCAACGTTTCGTGGGTGCGGGCCACGGCATCATGGGCGACGAGACCGAGGCGGGCCTCGCCGCCATTCGCAGTTTCATCCGAGACCTCGACGGCTAGCGTCTCGCTACTGGATGGCGGCGCGATTGGATACTTAAGTCAATGCGAAGTCCAAATGGTCTTCTTGCTGGCCCAAACATCCCCGCCTGAGGCAATCGTCTCTTTTGGCTCGGCCCCTGCCCCATCTTCGCCTAGGCTCCCGCTCATGCGCACTGAAACCATCGAGATGAACGGCGCGCCGACGGATGTGCGGCTGGCCGGTGAGAGTGGCGCGGAGATGATCCTTCTCCTCCACGGCTTCCCGGAATTCGGTCTGGCCTGGGCCGAGCTGATGCCCCATCTCGCCGACCTTGCCCTCTGCGTCGCGCCGGATCAGCGGGCCCATGGGCGGAGCTACACGCCGGCCGACGTGCGGGACTATGCCGTCGGGCCCCTGGTCGGCGACGCATTGGCCTTCCTCGACCGCTATGCGGATGGCCGCCGGGTGACCGTCCTGGGCCACGATTGGGGCGCTGCCGTCGCCTATGCGCTGGCGGCCTTTTATCCGGAGCGTGTCGCCCGACTGGTCATCCTGAACGGCGTCCACCCGATCCCGTTCCAGCGGGCGTTGGCGGCGGGCGGGCCGCAGACGGCGGCGAGCCAATACATCCCCTGGCTCCGCGCCGAGGGCGTCGAGGACGTGCTGGCCGCCGACAACTTCGCCAAGCTCGAAGCGCTTTTCGCCGCCAACATGGACATGTCCTGGCTGACCGGCGCGACCCGCGAGGCCTATCTCGCCGCCTGGTCCCGACCGGGCGCGCTCACCGGCATGCTCAACTGGTACCGGGCATCCCCCCTCGCCGTGGCCAAGCCGGGCGAGCCACTCGCCGATCCACCGGTCCTGCCGGCCGAGCGTCTGCGCATCCCGATGCCCCATCTCGTGATCTGGGGCGTGAACGATACCGCCCTCCTGCCCGAAAGCCGCGAGGGTCTCGCCGATCTCTGCGACGATCTGCGGATGGTGGAGATCGCCGGCGCCGACCACTGGCTGCACCACCAAAAACCCTCCGAAGTCGCCGGCCACATCCGCCGGTTCATCGAAGACACCCCCTAGCCGACGCCGCACCGCCCCGGACTTGATCCGGGACCTCCCACCGAGGGGGTGGAGGCCCCGGATCAAGTCCGGGGCGGCAACGCGGGAGACACCCACCGCGCCTTCCTTGCGCCCGCTTTTGCCACTAGTCTCGCGCCAGAGCAGTACCGGATTCGGGGAGAGAGGCGTATGGCCCGACCCGCCAAGAAACCCCGGACGGATCTCTTCGAGAGCCGGCCGGAGGACAGCTACGACGCGCATTCGATCGAGGTGCTGGAGGGGCTCGAGCCCGTCCGCAAGCGCCCTGGCATGTATATCGGCGGCACCGACGAACGGGCGCTGCACCATCTGGTGGCCGAGGTCCTGGACAACTCCATGGACGAGGCCGTCGCCGGTCACGCGAGCCGCATCGAGATCGAGCTCGACGCCGACGGCCAGGCCATCGTCCGCGACAACGGCCGGGGCATCCCGGTCGATCCCCACCCGAAATACCCCGACCGGAGCGCGCTCGAGGTCATCCTCTGCACCCTGCACGCCGGTGGTAAGTTCTCCGGCAAGGCCTATCAGACCTCCGGCGGGCTGCACGGCGTCGGCGTCTCGGTGGTCAACGCTCTCTCCGACCATCTGGCGGTGGAGGTGGCGCGGAACCGCACGCTCTATCGCCAGGTCTTCTCCCGCGGTCTGCCCGAGACCGGGTTGGAGGAGGTGGGCCCGGCCCCGAACCGCCGGGGTACCACCGTCACCTTCCACCCCGATCCGGAGATCTTCGGCCCCTCGGCCCGGTTGAAGCCCGCGCGGCTGCACCGCATGGCCCGCTCCAAGGCCTATCTGTTCTCGGGCGTCGAGATCCGCTGGCGCTGCGCGCCGGAGTTGTTGGCCGAGAACGATCCGACGCCGGCGGAAGCGACCTTCCACTTCCCCGGTGGCCTTGCCGATTATCTGGGCGAGACCCTGGAAGGGCTCAGCACCGTGACGGAGGCGCCCTTTGCCGGCCGGGTCGAGTTCGCCGAGAAGTTCGGCGCCGACACCACCGGCTCGGTCGAATGGGCCATCGCCTGGACGCCGATGCGGGACGCGATGACCTCGTCCTACTGCAACACCGTGCCGACGCCGGAAGGCGGGACGCACGAGGCGGGCTTTTGGGCTGCCCTCACCCGCAGCCTGCGCGCCCACGGCGAGCTCGTCGGCAACCGCAAGGCCGCGCAGATCACCCGCGACGACGTGCTGGGCGGGGCCTGCGCCATGGTCTCGATCTTCATCCGCGAGCCGAGCTTCGTCGGCCAGACAAAGGACCGCCTGGCGACGGAGGCGGCATCGAAGCTCGTCGAAGCCTCAGTCCGCGACCCGTTCGACAACTGGCTCGCCGCCGATCCGCGCCGGGCCGGCAGCCTGCTCGACTACGTCATTGAGCGGGCGGAGGAGCGCCAGCGCCGTCGGCAGGAGAAGGAGACGGCGCGCAAGTCCGCCACCAAGAAACTGCGCCTGCCCGGCAAGCTCACCGACTGCACCGAGGCGACCCGCGCTGGCTCCGAGATCTTCCTGGTAGAGGGCGAAAGCGCCGGCGGCTCGGCCAAGGAAGCGCGCGATCGTCGGATCCAGGCGGTGCTGCCGCTGCGTGGCAAGATCCTGAATGTGCTCGGCGCGGCATCCTCCAAGATGATGCAGAACCAAGAGATCGCCGATCTTTGCCAGGCGCTCGGCGTGCAGACCGGCAGCCGCTTCAACCTCGACGATCTGCGCTACGACCGGGTCATCATCATGACCGATGCCGATGTCGACGGCGCCCATATCGCGGCGCTTCTGATGACCTTCTTCTTCACCCAGATGCCGGAGCTCGTGGACAAGGGGCGGCTCTACCTCGCCGTGCCACCGCTCTTCCGCCTCAGCCAGGGGCCGCACACGCTCTACGCCCGGGACGAGGCGCACCGGGACGCATTGATGGCGGAGTTCTCCGGCAACTCGAAGATCGAGGTCTCCCGCTTCAAAGGCCTGGGGGAGATGATGCCGAAGCAATTGAAAGAGACGGCGATGGACCCGGCGACGCGCAGCCTGATCCGTGTCTCCACCCAGGAGGACATGCCGGGCGAGACCCGCGATCTGGTGGAGCAGCTGATGGGCAAGCGGCCCGAGCTGCGCTTTCGCTACATTACCGAGAACGCCCAGTTCTCCGGGCCCCTCGACATCTAGGACGGCCGTCCGCGGCGGCCGCGTGCCTCCGGCGCGGATAGTCGCGCCCAAAGCGAGCCCTGGCCCCGTGCTGTCGGACGCACCTCGGGCAAGGTCGCGTTTGCCGGGCGCGGGGGCATGGGCCATATGAGCGGGGAGACAAGGGAGCCCGCCATGCTGCAACGTCTTCTGCTGATCGTCGCCCTTGGCATGATGGTGGCGGCCCCGGCGCTGGCCGGGCGGGTCTACAACCAGTTCCGCCAACCCGGTTTCCGCTTTCCGAGCGAGTTGGGCCTGGGCGGCAACGTGCCATTGGTCACGGCGGGTCCGATCTTCGACGGGCTATCGGCGGAGGAGTTCGCCTCCCGCGTGCGAGTGCCGGGCGGCTTTCCCCGCACCCGGTTCGTGCCGGCGGAGGATCCCAACGACACACGCGGCGTCCGGCTGGTCTTCGCCTTCGGCCGTGCCTCCCCCGCCTCGCTCTGCAACGTGCCGCCGGTCGGCGGTGGCGCGAACGGTGTCGTCTCGGTCTCCCACTGCATCGGCGAGCTTGAGGTTACCCGCGCGACACTCGCCCGCGGCAGCAACCTCGACCGCGATCTCAGCCAACTGATGCATCAGCTCTTCTCGCTGCGCGACCGGCGCCGCAATCGCCTCTGAAGCTTCCGGAAACACACGACTTCACGTTTGCGCGCGCAGGCCTTCCTGCGGGGCGGAAGAGAGACAGCTTGGTTAAGACGTAAGTCGGCGGAGGGATCGAATGCTGCGTGCGAGCGTTTTCTTGGTGGCGATTATCGCGATGGCGGTACCGGCCTCATCCGGGACGGTCTTCAACCAGTTTCAGGACGCAAGTCTGCGCACCACTGGACGGGCGCCCCTCGGCGGCTCGGTGCCGCTGGTGACTGCCGGGCCGATTTTCGACGGGATGAGCGCCGGGGAGCTCGGCGCGATGCTCGCGCTCCCCGGCAGCTTTCAGGAGACCCGCTTTGTTCCGGCGGAGCAGATGAACCGGATCGACGGCATACGCGTGGTGCTCGCCTTCGGCCAATCCTCACCGTCCGGTCTTTGCGATGACGCGCCGTCGGGCGGGGGTGCCAACGGCGTCGTCTCGGCCGCGTTTTGCCTCGGAGGCCGCGAGCTCTCCCGCGCGACGCTGAGGCGGGGCCGCAATCTGGAGCGTGATATGCGTCAACTGATGGACGTGCTCTTCCGTCCGCGCGGCGGGAACCCCCGGCTATGAGCATGCGCGCCTTCACCCGCGCGGCCACCGTCCTCGCCACCGCGCTGCTTTTCGTCGCCACCCCGACTGCGGCCGGGGTGATCTTCAACGCCAATCCGCGCGGCAGCGCAGGGGCCCTCCGCACCGTTCCGGCCGGCGCCGATTTTCCCGTGGTGCTGGTCGGCCCGATCTTCGACGGCATGAGTGCCGATGCCTTCGCCGCCATGCTTGAGGCGCGCGGCCGCTTCGGCTCCTCCGCCTTCGTCCCGGCGCCGCCCGAGACCAGCGGCACCCGCATCGTCTTCGCTTTCGGCCGCTCCTCCCCGAGCGGCCTCTGCGACACCACCTCCCCCCTCGGGGGCGGCGTGGCCAACACCGTCTCGGCCAGTGTCTGCACCGGCAATCAGCAATTGTCCCGCGCCACCATGCGTCGCGGCCGGAACCTGGATCGAGACCTGAGCGACCTGCTGCACATTCTGCTGACCAAAAGGAGCAGCGGATCCGCGCTCTAGCCGCAAGAAGCCCCAAGGGAGAATAATCATGAAGAAAGCACTTTTCGCCGCGTTCGCTGCCGTGGTGCTCACGGCGACGCCCGCCCTCTCGGGCTTCCTCTACAACACCCGGGTGGATGAGACGTTTCGTGTCGGCAAGAGCCAGCCTTTGGGCGGCGTCATTCCCGTGGTTTTGGTTGGCCAGATCCCGAACGGTCTGACGGCCGAACAGTTCACCGCGATGCTGCGCGCGCCCGGATACGCCCCGCGCACCGGCTTCGTGCCGAGCGACGGTCCGGTCGGCGGCACCCGGATCGTCTTCGCCTTCGGCAGCAGCAACGTCACCTCGCTCTGCCGTGGCCCATCGGCCGGCGGCTCGAGAGAGCTTTCGGCCGCGTTCTGCGTGGGCTCGACCGCCGTGTCCACGGCGACCCTCCGCCCCGGTGGCAACATGCAGCGGGACCTTAACCAGGTGATGCGGGCGCTGATCTTCCGGCCCGAGGCCGGCGGCAGCGCCGACTGAGGCCTGGACGGCGCCGGCGACTGCCCTACCTCTCTGCGCGTGGGAAATTTTCCCATGCGCAGATTTAGATGGAAGGAGCAGATTACCATGAGGACGCAGCGCAGCCTCGCGACGCTCGCCCTGGCGCTTATCCTGAGCGGGGCGCCCGCGATCGCCAGTGCCGGATCGGTCTACAACGTCTACGTGAACCAGGGCTTTCGCGGCGTCGGACTCATGCCGCTGGGCGGGGTGATCCCCGTCGTGCTCGCCGGCACCATCCCCGAGGGATTGGAGCCTGCGCAGTTCACCGACATGCTGCGCTCTCCCGGCTACGCCCCGCCGACGCGCTTCGTGCCGTCGGGCACCGGATACGACAACGGCACACGGATGGTATTTTCGTTCGGCAACGCCTCGCCCCGAGGCTTGTGCGACGAGCCGCGAAGCGGTGGCGCGAGCGACGTGATCTCGGTGGCGTTCTGCACCGGCGACACGACGATCTCTCTCGCCACGCTTCGGCGCGGGTCGAACCTGCAAGGCGACCTCAACCAGGTGATGCGGGAGATCATCAGCCGCCCGCGCGCTCTCGGTGGCCTGATCTAGGACGGATGTCGATCTGACTGAAGCAGTCAGGTCGACATCCAAGACAGGCAAGCCGTTCCCGTCGTTGCGCTTTCCGTTCGGAGTGGTGATCCAGTCTGAACGGAAAGCGCTCTAAGCGCTGCCTGAGGCGGCTTCGGCGGCCTCTCGGCGGAGCTCCAGCGCCATCCATTCCTCTTCGGCGGCGTGCAGGGCATCCTGGCGCGCCGTCAGTATTTTCGTCGCCTTCTCGAAGCGTTCCGGGTCGCGACGGTAGAGGTCGGGGTCGGCGAGCAGCGCTTCGACCTTGCGGATGTCGCCGCCGAGGCGCTCGATCTCCTCAGGCAGCGCGGCAAGGCGGGCAACGTCGGGGGACGAGAGGCGTTTCACCTTAGGTTGAGGCCTCTCCGGCCGCTGAGCGGGGCGCCGGGGCGTCCGCTTCGGTGGCGCGACTTCCGCAACCGGCCCGCGCTGGGCCTGATAGTCGCTCCAGCCGCCGGCATAGACCGTGGCGCGGCCGTCACCCTCCATCGCGACGGTGGTGGTCGCCACGCGGTCGAGGAAATCGCGGTCGTGGCTGACGATCAGCGCGGTGCCGTCATAGCTGTCGAGCACCCCTTGCAGCAGGTCCAGGGTCTCCACATCGAAGTCGTTGGTCGGCTCGTCCAGCACCAGCACGTTGGCCGGCTTGGCCATCAGACGTGCCAGCAGCAGCCGGGCCCGCTCGCCGCCGGAGAGGGCACGGACCGGCCCCCGGACCTGGCGCTCGTCGAACAGGAAGTCCTTCAGGTAACCCACCACATGGCGCGGCGTGCCCCGCACCAGGATCTGGTCGTTGCCCTGGCCGGAGCGGAGCGTCGGGTCCTCGACCAACGCCTGGTGCAGCGTCGCCTCCGGGTCGAGGGCGGCGCGGGCCTGATCGAAGACCGCGAGCTCTAGGTTGGTGCCGTGGCGCACATGGCCGCTGTCGGGCAGCTCCCGCCCGATCAGCAGATTGAGAAGCGTGGTCTTGCCCACGCCGTTCGGCCCGACGAAGGCCACCCGCTCCCCCCGGGCGATGCGGAGGGAGAAGTCGGCGACGATCTCGCGGTCGCCGAACCGCTTACTCACCGCCTCCGCCTCGATGACCCGCTGGCCGGAGCGGGGGGCGGTGTCGAGCGCCAACTGCGCCACGCCCGGCTGGCGAAGCGCCTCGGCCCGCTCGGCGCGCAACTGCTGCAAGCGGCGGAGGCGGCCCTGGTTGCGTTTGCGCCGGGCGCTGATGCCTTCAACAGCCCAGCGCCCCTCCGCCGCGATCTGGCGGTCGCGCTTGTGGGCGGCCGTCGCCTCCTCCTGATAGACCCGGTCGCGCCAATCCTCAAAGGCGGCAAAGCCTTCGGGAAGCCGGCGCAGCACGCCCCGGTCGATCCAGTAGGTGACCTTGGTGAGCGCCCGCAGGAACGCCCGGTCATGAGAGATCACCAGGACGGCCGCTTTGGTCCTCGTCAGATGCGCCTCGAGCCAGGTGATCGCCGTAATGTCGAGGTGGTTGGTCGGCTCATCGAGCAGCAGCAGATCGGCCTCCGCCGCGAGCAGGCGGGCCAGCGCCGCCCGACGACGCTCCCCGCCCGAGGCCGTCTCGGTCGCGATGCCGGGATCGAGGCCCAGGCCGTCGAGGATGCGGAGCGCGCGATGCTCCTCCCCCGCCGCCAGGTCCGCTGCCGCGACATCGCCGAGGGTGGCGAAGGCGGAGAGCTCCGGATCCTGCTCGAGATAGGCGACGCTCGCATCGGCGCGCAGGCTGCGGCTGCCGCCGTCGGGCTCCACTGCGCCCTGCATCAGGCGAAGCAGCGTCGACTTCCCCGCCCCGTTGCGGCCGACCAAACAGGCCCGCTCCCCCGGCTGGATCTGGCAATCAACGGCGGAAAACAGCGGCCGGCCGCCATGGGTCAGCATCACGTCGGTGAGGGAGAGGAGCGGGGCGGTCGCCATGGCGCGGACCTAAACGCGGCCCCAGCGACGCCGTCAAGGCGCTCACCCCTTGCGCCGGGCGCTCGCCCCGTTACCGTCGAGGCGAGAGGCCGAAGGACCTGCCGCGATGGACAAGCCGACCCGAGCCGTGCCGATGGCCGACGCCACCTTCGCGCCCCCGGTAATGGAGGCACGCCGCTGGGTCGAGGCCGCCCGGTTCCCGGCCAACCGACCGCTTCTGAACCTCAGCCAGGCCGCCCCGATCGACCCGCCGCCCGAGAGCCTCCGCCAAGTGATGGCCGAGGCGATCGTCCGCGACAGCAGCGCCCACATCTACGGTCCCGTCCTCGGCCTGCCGGCGCTGCGGGAGGAGATCGCGGCGCAGTGGTCCGCGGCCTATGGCGGAGAGATCGCGCCGGCCGATGTCGGCGTCACCGCGGGGTGCAACCAGGCTTTCTGCGCCGCCATCACCGCCGTTGCCGCCCGGGGCGAGGCGGTGATGCTGCCGACGCCCTGGTACTTCAATCACAAAATGTGGCTCGACATGCTGGGGATCGAGGCGGTGCTGCTGCCCTGCGGCCCCGATATGCTGCCGAGCGCCGAAGCAGCCGCCACTCTTTTCACCCGTCCAGGCAGCCCACGCATCGCTGCCATCGTCCTCGTCACCCCCAACAACCCCACCGGGGCGGAGTACCCGGCGGAGCTGATGACCGCCTTCGCCAAGCTGGCGCGGAGCCAGGGCGCGGCGCTGATCGTCGATGAGACCTACCGCGATTTTCATAGCCAGGTCGGACCGCCCCACGACCTGTTCGCGTCGCCTGATTGGCGCGAGACGCTGGTGCACCTCTACTCCTTCTCCAAGGTGTTTCGCCTGACCGGCCACCGGGTCGGCGCCATGATCGCCGCACCCTCGCGCCTGGCGATGGCGGAGAAGTTCCTCGACACCGTGGCGATCTGCCCGCCGCAGATCGGCCAGATCGCAGCACTTGCCGGGCTCCGCACCCTCGCCGACTGGGTGGCGGCAGAGCGGCGGGAGATCCTGGATCGCCGCGCGGCGGTGACAGAGGGGATGGCCATCCTACCCGCCTGGCGCCTGCTCGGCTGCGGCGCCTATTTCGCCTTCCTCGCCCATCCGTTCGACGACCTGCCCTCCGACACGCTGGCCCGGCGGCTGGTCGAGGAGACCTCGATCCTCACGCTCCCCGGCACGATGTTCGGCCCGCGGATTGAGGAGGGTGGCGACGGCACGGCCGAGCGCACGCTGCGCGTCGCCTTCGCCAATGCCGACCGGGCCGGGATCGGTGAGATGGTCGAGCGCCTGGCCGGCTTTGCGGCATGAGCGCCCTTGCCCTCCCAAAGCGCTCTGCCTAGAACGGCGCGTCCCCTGGCAGTTGGACAGATGCCATGCTGAAGCGAATGCGCGGCTCCTCGATCTTCATGTGGCTGATCCTCGGCCTGCTCTTCGTCGGGCTCGTGGGCTTCGGCACCGTGGGCACGGTGGGCATCAGCGGCCTCGGCAGCGGTACGGTGGCCGAGGTGGGGGACGAGGATGTGCCGCTTGACGACTATGTGCGCGAGCTGCAGCGCCAGCAGCGATTGCTGACGCAGCGCACCGGCCGCCCACTGACCATCGCGGAGCTCAGGGCCAACGGCATCGACGCCAACGTGCTGCAACTGCTGATCCGCACCGCCACCCTGTCGGCGGAGGCGCGCGATCTCGGCATTTCCGCCACCGACGACATGGTGCGCACCGCGGTGATCGAGGATCCGAATTTCGGCGGCCCCGGGGCCTTCAGCGAAGAGATCTACCGCCTGACGCTGGATCGCAGCGGCCTCACCCGCCGCGCCTATGAGGAGCGGGTGCGGGGCGAGCT
This sequence comes from Pseudomonadota bacterium, assembly GCA_039180875.1. Taxonomy (GTDB): domain Bacteria; phylum Pseudomonadota; class Alphaproteobacteria; order Rhodobacterales; family Rhodobacteraceae; genus JBCDCY01. Next base: position 174,680 of record JBCDCY010000006.1, read on the forward strand.
TGCCCGGGACCAGGTTCAGGACGCCGTGGTCGCCGGGGCGATGGTGCCCGATACGGCGCTCACCACGGTGCTGGCGTTCCTGGGCGAGACCCGCGACATCGTTTGGGTGCCCGTCGCCGTCGATCGCGACGCCGTGCCGGAGGATCCGGGCGACGCGGTGCTGCAGAGCTTTCACGCCGACAATCCGGAGCTCTTCACCCGCCCGGTGACCCGCCAGGTGCGCGCCGCGATCCTGTCGCTCGACAACCTCGCGGCGACGCTTGAGGTGGACGAGGCCGATCTGCGGGCCGAGTTCGACGCCCGGCTCGCCCAGTTCCAGACGCCCGAGCGGCGCTTCGTCGACCGCATCGCCTTCCCCGATCTCACCGCGGCGGAGGAGGCGGTGACGACCATCCGCGCCGGCGAGTTGACGCTCGAGGCGCTGGCGGAGGAGCGGGGCCTCGACCCCGCCGATCTCGCCCTCGGCGAAGTGCGGGCCGATGAGCTGCGCGGCGCGGAACGCGACGCCGTCTTCGGCAGCGATCAGACCGGCGTGGTCGATCCAGTGGCCACCGACCTCGGCGCCGTGGTCTTTCGCGTCAACGCCATCGTGCCGGCGCGCGAGCGCGGCTTTGAGGATGTGCGCGAGGAGCTGCGGCTGGAGATCGCCCGGGCCGAGGCCAACGTGGTGCTGGTCGATGAGGCGCTGAATGCCGAGGAGCTGATCGCCGGCGGCGCCACCTTGGCCGAGCTCGCCAATGAGACGCCGTTCGTCCTGGTCGAGGGCGCGGTCACCGAGGCCGGCAGCGAAGAGCCGGCGCTCAACGACCCCGCCATCCTCGCCGAGGTCTTCGCGGCGGATGTGGACGAAGACCGCGATCTCCGCGATCTGGCCGCCGGCGGCAGCTTCGCCATCCGGGTGATCGAGGAGTTGCCCGAGGCGCTCCGCCCCTTTGCCGACGTGCGCGATGACGTACTGGCCGCCTGGCGCGACGACGCCCGAGTGGCGGCGGCGCGGGAGGAGGCCGAGGGGGTGCTGACGCTGCTCGCCGATGGCCGAACACTCGCCCAATTGGCAGCCGATCAGGACCTAGCGCTCGAGCGGTTCGCGGGCCTTTCCCGCGACGGAGCGGACGCCGTGCCGGCCGCCCTGATCGAGCCGGCCTTTGCCCTCGCCCCCGGGGAAAGCGAGATCGTCGAGGTGGACGGCGAGACCCTCGCCGTCCTCTCCGTCAGTGCGATCCACGAGGCCGACCCGAACGATCCCGCCGAACGTGGTCGGCGGGAGATCCTGGCCCAGAACTTTGACCAGGGCCTCGCCTCCGACATTTTCAGTTATTTCACCTTCGGGCTGCAGGCGCAGCATCCGGCGACCGTGAACCAGAGCATGCTGGACCAGGTCCACGCCACCCTGCCCTGAGGCCTGGCCGGCGTGGAGCTGTTTCCCGAGTTTTCCGTTTTCGAGGCCGGCCACGGGGCAGGCCGCAACCAGATCGTCTGGACCCGGCTGGTCGCCGACCTCGACACGCCTGTCTCGCTGATGCTGAAGCTCGCCCAGGCGCGGGCCAACAGCTTCGTCCTTGAAAGCGTCACCGGCGGCGAGGTGCGCGGGCGTTACTCCGGCATCGGCATGAAGCCCGATCTGATTTGGCGCTGCCGCGGCCGGGTGGCCGAGATCAACCGCCAGGCGCGCTACGATGCCGAGGCCTTCGATGTGGAGGCCGACGATCCGCTCACTTCGCTCCGCAACCTGCTGGAGCAATGCCGGATCGACCTGCCGGAGGGCATGCCGGCGATCGCCGCGGGCCTCTTCGGCTATCTCGGCTACGACATGGTGCGCCTGGTCGAGCATCTGCCGGACGTGAACCCCGATCCCCTCGGCCTGCCGGACGCGCTGCTGCTGCGGCCCACGGTCACCTGCGTGGTCGATGCGGTGAAGGGCGAGATCCTGCTGGCGAGCCCGGCCTGGGCCGATAGCGACCTCTCCGCCCGCGCGGCCTACGCCCAGGCGGCGGAGCGGGTGATGGACGCCGTCGCCGATCTCGACCGGCAGCCGCCGGCCGAGACCCGCGATCTCGGCCGGGCCGATGCGATCGACGAGGGCGACGCCGTCTCCAACACCAGCGAGAGCGCTTATCGCCAGATGGTGCTGCGGGCCAAGGACTACATCGCGGCCGGCGATATCTTTCAGGTGGTGCCGAGCCAGCGCTGGGCGAAGCCCTTTGCCGCGCCGCCCTTCGCGCTCTACCGCGCGCTTCGCCGGCTGAACCCCTCACCCTTCATGTTCTTCTTCAACCTCGGCGGCTTCCAGGTCATCGGCGCGAGCCCGGAGATCCTGGTGCGGGTACGCGACGGCGTGGTCACCGTGCGCCCGATCGCCGGCACGAGGCCGCGGGGTGAGACGACGGAGGAGGACCGCGCGCTGGAGGCCGAGTTGCTGGCCGATCCCAAGGAGCGGGCGGAGCATCTGATGCTGCTCGACCTCGGCCGCAACGATGTGGGCCGGGTGGCGGAGATCGGCACGGTGGTGCCGGACGAGCAGTTCGTGATCGAGCGCTACAGCCACGTGATGCACATCGTCTCCAACGTCATCGGCACCTTGCGGGGCGATCAGGATGCCTTGGCGGCGTTGCTTGCGGGCTCACCCGCCGGCACCGTCTCCGGCGCGCCCAAGGTGCGGGCGATGGAGATCATCGACGAGCTGGAGGTGGAGAAGCGCGGCATCTACGGCGGCGGGGTCGGCTATTTCTCGGCCGGGGGCGAGATGGACTTCTGCATCGCCTTGCGGACCGCCGTGCTACAGGACGGCACGCTTTACGTGCAGGCCGGGGGCGGCGTGGTGCACGACAGCGACCCCGGCGCCGAATACGAAGAGACCGTCAACAAGGCCAAGGCGCTGATGCGCGCCGCCGACGAGGCACAACGCTTCCGCACGGGCGGCAACTGAGCGACTTGGGTGCCGGTAGGAAGCGGGTGCTGCTAAGCGGAACCGCGGCGCAAGCGCCACGGTACGATCTCTCCTGATCCATCCGCCGGCGGTGGTCAGCTCGCGTCGGCGGTCTCTGCGATCAGGCCGCTGATCGGGGCGACCTCGATAGAGCGGCCCCGGGACGACAGCAACCAGGAATAGAGCGTGGTGACGGTCTCGGGCCGCGTACGCCCAACCACCACGGCCGAGCCGGCCGTAATGGCGCTGCGGAGCGCCCCGTCGAGCTGGGCTTTGATGTTGCCCGCCTCCGGCCGCACGTCGATCATCCGCACGGCGGTGGCGCTCGGCACGCCTGCGGCCGCGGCCCGGGCCGACACGTTGTTGATCAGCCCCGATCCGCCGTGGGTAACGAGGAGGTGGCCCGAGGGGGCGAGGGCGGCCAGCACCGTCTCGGCCAGGCGGTTGTCGCTCGGCAGCGCGCCCTCCTCCGCATCTAGGAAGCCGACAGCGCCCGGCACATCGGCCGCGAACTTGGAGAGATCGGCGGCGATCTCCTCGCTCGAACGACCGGGGGCCACCGCGTCCTTGCCGCTGTCGATCAGGGCGACGACCTCGAACCCCGCATCGCGGAGGGCCCAGGCCCGCCGCGCCGTGGCCTCACCGCCGGGGCGGAGAGCGAAGGTGATGGGCAGGGCGGCGGCGTCGATGCCGATCAGGCTGTCGAGCGGCAGGCCCTCCTCGCCCACGTCGATGAGGATGATGGAGAGCAGCGGGCGCTCGCTCTCTCGGGTGAAGCCGGCCGCGAAGGCGCGCCAGGCGGGACCGTCGGCCACCGGGGTGGGCGGCAGGGCCTCCTCCTCGCTCCCGGGCGTGGCGGAGGCCGAGGCGGGGGCCGGCTGCTGATCGGAGGCGGTCGCCGTCTCGCTGCTCGCGGCGAGGTCGATCGGCGCCTCCTCCACCGTCTCGGCTGGTGCGCTGGTGTCGGGATCCCGGGTCGTGACCGGCAGCGGATTGGCGTCCGGCGCGGTCTCCGGTGCGCTGTCATTGGTGCTGGCGACGTCGGGCGCTTCGCTCGGGGTGGCCTCGATCGGGCGGTCGTCGGAGGCGAGGTCGCCGGCGACGTCCATCGCCACCTCCTCCGCTGCCGGGGCGGGCGCCTGGACCGGGGCGACTTCGGAGGCGACGGGGCTTTGCGTCACCGTGGCCTCATCCGCGGCGACGCTTTCCATCGGCGCGATCTCGGTCTGGGCCTCGGGCCCAGGATCGGAGTCGGGATCGGTGCCGGCGGTTGCGTCCTCGGGGGGAGAGGCGGCGGCCTCCTCCGGCGCGTCGGCCTCCTCCACCACCAGCGGCGGCGCGATCGGCGGCGCAGGCGGTGCGATCGGGGCGTCAGTGATGGCATTCGGCGCGGCGAAGCGGCCGGGCGCGCCGGTCTCCGGCGTGTCCTCGACGACGGTGGTGCGCACGTCGGGGGCCTGCTCCGGCACCGGCTGGCTCGCGCCGCCGCCACCGACGGCGAGACCGGTCGGGCGCGGCGCGCCGGCATCGGTGTTGCGCGGGACCGACGGCGCGACGGGCGTGGCCGGCGCGATGGCGCCAGGGGCCCTGGCCTGCGGCGGCACTTGCGGCGTCTCGCTCCGCGGGGTGCCCACACGCTCCACCGAGGGGCGGTCAGGCGTGGCGGTGTCATCGTCGGCCGCCGGGTCATCGGCCGTCTCGCCGGCCGGCGGTTGGTCGTCCTCAGCCTGCTCCGCAGGCGTCTCTGCCGGGTTGTCGGGCGTCAGCACCGCCAGGCGCTGCAGCTCCGGCGCCGGGCCGGGATAGTCGGACAATGGGAAAAAGGCCGAGAAGCCGACGAACGCGATCGCCGCCAAACATAGCCCCAGGAATGCACCGAGACCGGTGCTGCCGCGTTTGCCCGCCCGTTCGCCTGCCAATTGTCCCTCCTCGCCTCTGCTCGCTCCCACGGGGTCCCTGCCAACGACCCGCGCCCGGTGCATGGATCCGGCGCATGGATCCAGTGCGTGGATGCCGTGCTTCTACACTGGCATCTTCCGCTGGTTACAGGCAAAAAACGCACAAACACAACGCGTCAGAACAGACCGGAATGCGCCTACAATGATCCTGTTGATCGACAATTATGACAGCTTTACGTACAACCTGGTTCATTATCTAGGCCAACTCGGCACGCCGCCGCTGGTGAAGCGCAACGATGCGCTGAGCGTTGCCGAGGCGATGGCGCTGAACCCGGCGGCCATCGTCCTGTCCCCCGGGCCATGCGATCCGGATCGGGCCGGCATCTGCCTCGAGCTGACGACGGCCGCGGCGGAGGCGAAGCTGCCGCTTCTCGGCGTCTGCCTCGGGCATCAGACCATCGGCCAGGCCTTCGGCGGCCGGGTCGAACGGGCCGGGCGGATCATGCACGGCAAGGTCGATGCGGTCGCGCACCAGGGCAAGGGCGTGCTGGCCGACCTGCCGAGCCCGTTCGATGCGACCCGCTACCACTCGCTGGCCGTGGCGCGGGAGGGATTGCCGGACTGCCTCGAGATCACGGCAGAGACCGACGACGGTACGATCATGGGCCTCTCCCACCGCGACCTGCCGATCCACGGTGTGCAGTTTCACCCGGAATCCATCGCCTCCGAACACGGTCACGCGCTGCTCGGCAATTTCCTCGCGATGGCGAAGGTGCCGGCGTGAGGACCCCGATGCAGGAGTTCATCGCCACGGCCGCCGACCGGCCGCTTACCCGGGCGGAGGCGGAGGTCGCCTTCACCACGATCATGGAGGGGGATGCGACGCCGGCCCAGATCGGCGGCTTCCTCATGGCCCTCCGCGCCCGGGGCGAGACGGTGGGGGAATATGCCGCCGCCGCCGGGGTGATGCGCGCAAAATGCGCCGCCGTCCGGGCGCCGGCCGATGCCATCGACATCGTCGGCACGGGCGGGGATGGCAAGGGCACGCTGAACATCTCCACCGCTACGGCCTTCGTCGTCGCCGGTGCGGGGGTGACGGTGGCCAAGCACGGCAACCGCAACCTCTCCTCCAAATCCGGTGCGGCCGATGCGCTGGGCGAGCTTGGCGTCGACGTGATGGTGGGGCCCGCGGTAGTGGAGCGCGCCATCGCCGGCACCGGCATCGGCTTCATGATGGCGCCGATGCACCACCCGGCGACGCGCCACGTGATGCCCGCCCGTCAGGAGCTTGGGGCGCGCACCATCTTCAACATCCTCGGCCCGCTCACCAATCCCGCGGGCGTCAAGCGCCAGCTCACCGGCGCCTTCGCCCGGGAGCTGATCCAGCCGATGGCGGAGACCTTGGGCATGCTCGGGGCGGAGCGCGCGTGGGTCGTGCATGGGGCGGACGGCACGGACGAGATCTCCATCGCCGGCGAGACCTACGTGGCGGCGTGGGAGGGCGACGCGGTGCGGTCGTTCGAGATCACGCCCGACGATGCCGGCCTGCCCACCCATCCGTTCGAGGCGATCCTGGGCGGCACGCCGGCGGAGAATGCCGCGGCCCTTCGCGCCGTGCTGCAGGGGGAGCCCGGGGCCTATCGCGACGCCGTGCTTCTGAACGCCGCCGCCGCCCTGGTCATCGCCGGGAAGGTCGAGGATCTGCGCACCGGGGCCGCCATGGCCCGCGACGCCATCGACAGCGGGGCAGCGCAGCGCAAGGTCGCGGCGCTTGCCGCAGCGACGCAAGCGGGCTGAGATGCAGATCCCGACCGACGGCCTCGGCGCCTGGGCGGCGCTCCCGTTCTTTCGCGACGATGCCCTCGCCAAGGTGCAAACCCTGATCACGGCAAGCCACGAGCCCTTCCTCCCCGCGCCAGAGAACGTCTTTGCCGCGCTGAAGCGGACCCAACCCGACGCCGTGCGCGTGGTGATCCTGGGGCAGGACCCCTACCCTACGCCCGGCCACGCCAACGGCCTCGCCTTCTCCGTCGCGCCCGGCGTGGCGCTGCCGAAGTCGCTCGCCAACATCTATCGCGAGCTGGAGGAGGATGTGGGCGGAACGCCGCCGGACGGTGATCTGTCGGGCTGGGCCGATCAGGGCGTGCTGCTTCTCAACACCGTGTTGACGGTGCAGCGGGGTCACCCGAACAGCCATCGCAATATGGGGTGGGAGCAGTTGGCTGGAGAGGTGCTGATGCATCTCTCTGCCCAGCCCCGCGCCTTCCTCCTCTGGGGCAAACCAGCCCAGAAGCAGCGGCGCTACGTGCTGGATCAGGCCGACCATCTGTTCGTCGAAACCGCCCATCCCTCGCCGCTTTCTGCTCACCGCGGCTTCTTCGGCGCGCGCCCGTTCTCTCGCGTCAACGAATGGCTTATGAAGAAAGGGCACGCGCCCATCGACTGGGCCGCGCCGGGAAGGGCGATACCATGACGATCCTCGACCGGATCAAGGCCTACAAGTTGGAGGAGGTGGCGACGCGGAAGGCCGCCCGCCCCCTCTCCGTGGTCGAGGAGGCGGCGCGCCAGGCGCCCCCGGTCCGCGACTTCGCCGGCGATCTTCGCCGGGCGGCGGAGCGGGGCTATGGCTTGATCGCGGAGATCAAGAAGGCGAGCCCGTCCAAGGGATTGATCCGGGCCGACTTCGAGCCCCCGACGCTCGCCCGTGCCTATGCCGACGGAGGTGCGACCTGCCTGTCGGTGCTGACCGACGGTCCCTCCTTCCAGGGCGACGACGCCTATCTGACGGCAGCGCGCGAGGCGGTCGACCTGCCGGTCCTGCGCAAGGATTTCCTCTACGATCCCTGGCAGGTGGCGGAGGCACGGGCCCTCGGCGCCGACTGCATCCTGATCATCATGGCCAGCGTCTCCAACGCTCAGGCGCAGGAGCTGGAGGCCGCTGCCCAGGCCTGGGATATGGCGGTACTGGTCGAGGTGCACGATGCCGAGGAGCTTGGCCGCGCACTTCATCTAAAATCTGAGCTCATCGGCATTAACAACCGAAACTTGAAGACATTCGAGACATCGCTCGCTGTGACGGAAGAGCTTGCCCCCCGCGTCCCCGCCGACCGGCTGCTGGTGGCGGAGTCGGGGCTCGCGGCCCCCGCCGATCTCGCCCGGCTGGCACGGGTCGGGGCCCGCAGCTTCCTGATCGGCGAGAGCTTGATGCGCCAGGCGGACGTAGCGGCGGCGACCCGGACGCTCCTGGCCCAGCCCGCGCCCCGCGCCGTGGCATGACGGGTCGCCTCACCCATTTCGACGCAGCGGGCGCGGCCCAGATGGTCGACGTGGGCGGGAAGGAGGTGACGGACCGCACCGCCATCGCCCGGGGCCAGGTGACCATGGCAGCGGAGACGGCAGCACTGATCGCCGCGGGCAGCGCCGCTAAGGGCGACGTGCTGGGCGTCGCCCGGCTCGCCGGGATCATGGCGGCGAAACGCACGGCGGAGCTGATCCCGCTTTGCCATCCCCTGCCCCTCTCGAAGGTCGCGGTGGAGCTCTCGGTCGCCCAGGATCCGCCCCGGGTCGAAATCTCCGCCACCGTGAAGACGAGCGGCCGGACCGGGGTGGAGATGGAGGCGCTCACCGCCGTCTCCGTCGCCGCGCTCACCGTCTACGACATGGTGAAGGCGGTGGATAAGGGCATGCGGATCTCAGAGATCCACCTAAGTTTCAAGGAAGGCGGTGCCTCGGGCCGCTACGAGGCGCCGGCGTGATCAGCGTCCACGAGGCGCTGGCGACGCTCCTCGACCTCGTCGCCCCGACCGAGGTGGAGGAGGTGCCGATCAACCGCGCCGCCGGCCGGGTGTTGGCCGAGACGGTGCATGCCCGGCGCACCCAGCCGCCCTTCTCCGCCTCGGCCATGGACGGCTATGCGGTCCGGCGGGCGGATGCCGGGCCCGGCGCCCAGCTGCGCGTCATCGGCGAGGCGGTGGCCGGCCGTCGCTTCGACGGCGATGTCGGGCCGGGCCAAGCCGTGCGGATCTTCACCGGCGCCCCGGTGCCGGAGGGCGCCGACGACATCCTGTTGCAGGAGGATGCGACGCGCGACGGCGACGCCCTCACCGTGCACGAAGACCGGGACGAGGCCCGCTACATCCGCGCCGCCGGCCAGGACTTTAGCGAGGGCGACCCGATGGAGGCGCCCAGGCGCCTTGGCCCCGCCGACATCGCATTGCTGGCCGCGATGAACCTGCCCCGGGTCCGGGTGCATCGCCGCCCGGTGCTCGCCCTGGTGCCGACCGGCGATGAGCTGGTCATGCCGGGGGAGACGCCGGGCCCCGACCAGATCGTCTGCTCCAACAACTTCGGGCTCCATGCTCTGCTGGAGCGGGTGGGGGCCGAACCGCGCCTGATGCCGATCGCCCGGGACAGCCACGAAAGCCTCGGCGAGGCCCTGCGCCGCGCCCGCCGGGCCGACCTGATCGTCACGCTAGGTGGTGCCTCCGTCGGGGACCACGACCTGGTGCGCTCGGTCGCCGGAACCCAGGGCCTCGATCTGGCCTTCTATAAGGTGGCCATGCGGCCGGGAAAGCCGCTGACGGCGGGCAGGATGAAGGGCGTGCCGCTCATCGGCCTGCCGGGAAATCCCGTGTCGGCAATGGTTTGCGGGCATATCTTCCTGCGCCCGATGGTCGATCGCATGCTCGGCCTGCCGGCAGCGGCACTGGCGCGGGAGGACGGCACCCTCGGCGCCGATCTCGGTCCCAATGGTGGGCGGGAGCACTATATGCGCGCACGCCTCGCCCGCCAGGACGGGACTTGGATCTGCACGCCGTTCGAACGCCAGGACAGCGCCCTGCTCTCCGTCCTCGGCCAGGCCGACGCCCTGATGGTGCGCCAGGCCGGCGAGGGCCCGCTCGAGGCCGGGACCAAGGTGCCGTTCATCCGCCTCACCTGAACCCGGCGAGCCACGCCTCCATCGCCTCGCCCGCGATGGTGAGGGAGCGCTGCACCGCCGGTACCTCCTCCACCGCCGCACGCCACTCGGCCAGATGCGCGGGCACGGCCACATCGCGGCCCATCTCCACCGCCAGCAGGGCGATCATCTGCAGGGTCACCGGATAGGCATAGTCGGCGAGGCTCGGGCGCGGGCCGAGCAGCCAGGGCGCGGGCTCCGCCAGGGCGCCAAAACGCTCCAGCGCCGCGTCGATGCCGGCGAAAGCCGCGTCGACATCGCCCGGCCGGGCCCGCCAATCGGTCTTCACCAGGGGGAAGAGCGCCCGGGCCGCCGCCTCCACCCGGGTGTCGTGAAAGCCTAGGAGCGCCCGCATCCGGGCCAGATCCGCGGGGCCCTCCGGGCGGAGCGACGGCTCGGGAGCAACGGCATCGAGATACTCCACGATGGCATTCGAGTCGTGCAGCGCCAGCGTGCCGTCCGCCCTTCGATGCACCAGCCCGGGGACAGAGCCCGCCGGCACGATCCGGCGATAGTCGGCCGAGCCGTAGCCGCCGGGCGGCTCCCGCTCCTCATAACGCAGTCCCTTCAGGTCGAGCACGATGCGCACTTTCGCCACGAAGGCGGAGACCGCGACACCGTAGAGCGTGATATCCGCCACCTTCTGCCCCAAATTGCGCCCTAACACTCCGGATCCGAGCGTTGCTCGACCCGCGATCCGTCCCTACATCTGCCGAGCGTTCGTTACAAAGGGCCCCATGTCAGAGCGTAAGTCCACCGCGCCCCGCCGCCGACCCCGACCGACCGGCCGTCGGCGCCAGAGCCTGTTCCAGCGGCTCCGCGTCAACTTTTTCACCGGGCTGGCCGTGGTCGGCCCGACCGTTCTGACGATCTACCTGGTCTGGGCTGTGGTGAACTTCATCGACGCCCAGGTGGAGCCGCTGATCCCCGCGCGCTTCAACCCCAACGAGGTCCTGGGCATCGACGTGCCGGGCATTGGCGTCGTCATTTTCCTTGTCTTTACGGCCGTCGTCGGCGCGATGACCAAGGGCATCTTCGGACGGCAGCTCGTGCGCTATGGAGAGAGCTTGGTGGATCGCACGCCGATCGTCCGCTCGATCTACAATGCCATCAAGCAGCTGACCGAGACGATCCTCAGCCAGTCGTCCACGTCCTTCCAGCATGCCTGCCTGGTGGAATATCCGCGGCGCGATATCTGGGCGATCGGCTTCGTCTCCACGACGGCCAAGGGCGAGGTGCCCGGGCGGATCGAGCGGGGAGAGCTGATGTCGGTCTTCCTGCCCACCACGCCGAACCCGACCTCCGGCTTCCTGCTGTTCGTGCCGCGGGAGGATGTGGTGCTGCTCGACATGAGCGTTGAGGAGGCGGCGAAGCTGGTGATCTCCGCCGGCCTCGTGGTGCCCCCGACCGCCGAGGAACGGGCCGCCGGCGTCCGCCCGGCACCGGCCGCAAAGAACGGTTCGCGCAACGGCAAGAACGGCCGCGCGCTCAAGAAGTCGGCCTAGTCAGCCTCCCCGTCCCACCACCAGACGTCGGGGAGAAAGCCGGTCCAGTCACCGTAGAGCGGCAGGGCTTCGGGGAAGGTCACGCGGACGTCGTGGGCGAGCCAGCTTTCCTCGGCATACCAGAACGGGATGACGTAGCGGCCGGCCATCAGCACGCGGTCGAGGGCGCGGACGGCGGTGCGGAAGTCCTCCGGCGTCTCGGCCGCCAGCAGCGCATCGATCATCGCGTCCACCGCGGGGTTGTCGATGCCGGGATAATTGCGCGTCCCGGGCTCCGTCACGCCGTCGCTGCCCCAGTAGAAGCGTTGCTCGTTCCCCGGCGACAGCGAGAGCGCCCAGAGGTTCACGATCATGTCGAAGTCGTAGGCATTGCGCTCGGTCTCGTACTGCGCGTCGTCCACCACCCGGATGTCGACGTCGATGCCGAGCCGGGCGAGCGCATCGGCGTAGATGCTGGCCACCGCCTCGTTCGCCTGGCTGCGGAGCAGGATCTCGAAGGCGAAGGGCGCGCCGGCCGCGTTCCTCAGCTGGCCGTCGGCGATCTCCCACCCGGCCTCCGCCAGAAGCTGGCGCGCGGTGCGCAGGCCCCGGCGGTTGCGCAGGTCGTCGCTGCCGGCGGGCAGAGTCGGGCCGGAGAGCGTGTCGGGCGGCAGCCCGGCGGCAAAGGGGGCGAGCAAGGCCTCCTCCCCCGGGCTCGCGGCGCCGTCGAAGGCGAAGTCGGAGTTGGCGAAGTAGCTGGTGATGCGTGGAAACACACCGTCGTTCAGCCGGGCGTTGATCCAGGTGAAGTTGAAGGCGTGCAGCAGCGCCTGGCGCACCCGGATGTCGTCGAACGGCGCCCGGCGGGTGTTGAAGACGAAGCCCCGCATGCCGGACGGTCGGCCGTGGGGGATCGCGGCACGCACGATCTCGCCATTGGCCACGGCCGGGAAATCGTACTGTCGGGCCCAGCGCACCGGGTCGCCCTCCCGATAGACCGAGACGAGCCCGGCCTTGAAGGCCTCGAACGCCGTGCCGCTGTCGGCGAAGAACTCGTAGCGGATGGTGTCGAAGTTGTGCCGCCCGACATTCACGCCCAGCCCCGCGCCCCAATAGTCCGGCCGGCGGGCGAAGACGATGTTGCCGTTGGGCTCGAACGAGGCGACGCGGTAAGGGCCGGAGCCGGTGGGCACGAAGAGGCCGCTGTCGCGAAAGCTCACCCCCTCCCACGCGGCCTTCTGCAGGATCGGGCGGAGGCCGAGGATCAGCGCCAGCTCCCGGTCGGGTTCGGCCAGCTCGAAGCGGACGGAGCGGGGGCCGGTCTGCACCGCCCGCGCCACCTTGTCCCGGGTGATGCGAAAGCTCGGCACACCGTCGGCGGCCAGCGTCTCCATCGACCAGAGCACATCCTCGACCGTCACCGGCGCGCCGTCGGCGAATCGCGCCTCCTCCCGCAGGGTGAACTCGACCCAACGCCGATCCGGCGCCGTCTCCACCGATTCGGCGAGCAGACCGTAGAGGCCGAAGGGTTCGTCCCAGTTGCGGGCGAGCAGCGACTCGAAGACATGGAGCCGCATGCCCCAGGGCGCCGTACCGCGCAGCACGTAGGGGTTGAGGCTGTCGAACCCGCCGACCTCCGACAGCACAATCGTACCACCCTTGGGGGCATCCGGGTCGGCATAGGGCAAATGTGCAAAGTCCGCCGGCAGCATCGGCGCGCCGTGCATCGCCAGACCGTGACGCGGCGCCACCTCCTCCGCCAGGGCGCCGGCCGTGAGCCAGCCGAGCGCGACGAGCCCGAACAACAGCGGCGCCCATCCCCTAGCGCAGGCTGCAAATTTAGACTTGGCGCTGGCGCCGGTTTTTGCGTATGCTCGCATCACTGCTCGATAGGTTTCTTGCCTGTATGAAACCTGCCTCAATAACTTAACGCCCTCGCTTGTCGGGGGCGTTTTTTTTCGCCCACATCCCTGATCGCCATCCTGCCGGCCTCGCATCGCTGTGAGCCCCCACCTATGGTGCGCCCGGCGCAACCTGCAGGGAATCATTGGCGATGTCGAACGATGCGGAACTCGGCGGCAAGACCGCGGTCATCACCGGCTCGAACTCCGGCATCGGCCTGGGCGTCGCGACGGAGCTTGCGCGGCGGGGCGCCAACGTGGTGCTGAACTCCTTTACCGACGATGCGGCGGACCATGATCTGGCAAAGAAGATCTCGGCCGAGCAGGCAGGCGATGCGGCCTACATCCAGGGCGACATGTCGGACGGGGACGCCTGCCGGGCCCTGGTTACGAAGGCGGCGGAGCATTTTGGCAAGGTCGACATCCTGGTGAACAACGCCGGCATCCAGCACGTCGCCGGCCTGCCCGACTTTCCGCCGGACAAGTGGGACGCGATCATCGCCATCAACCTCTCCTCGGCCTTCCACACCACGGCGGCCGCCCTGCCCCTGATGCGCGAGGCCGGCTGGGGCCGCGTCGTGAACATCGCCTCGGCCCACGGATTGACCGCCTCGCCCTACAAGTCAGCCTATGTCGCCGCGAAGCATGGAGTGGTCGGCCTCACCAAGGTCACGGCGCTCGAGACGGCGGAGGAGCCGATTACCGCCAACGCCGTCTGCCCCGGCTACGTGCTGACGCCCCTGGTGGAGGCGCAGATCCCCGACACCATGAAGGAGTACGACATGGATCGGGAGACGGTGATCCGGGAGGTGCTGCTCGACCGTCAGCCGTCCAAGGCGTTCGCCACGACGGAGCAGATGGGGGGCGTCGTCGCCTTCCTCTGCTCCACCTCGGCCGATCAGATCACCGGCACCACGATCTCCGTCGACGGCGGATGGACGGCGCTCTGACCCGACGGCTGGTGGCGGAGGGGCTTGGCACGGCCGTCCTCCTCGCCACCGTCGTCGGCTCGGGCATCATGGGCGACCAGCTTTCGGGCGGCAACGTCGCGGTGGCGCTGCTGGCCAACAGCGTGGCGACCGGGGCGATCCTGTTCGTGCTGATCACGATCCTGGGGCCGATCTCGGGCGCGCATTTCAACCCGGCGGTGACGCTCGCCTTCGCATTGCGGCGGGAGATCTCGGCCGCCCACGCGGCCCTCTACATTGCGGTGCAGTGCGTGGCGGGGGTGGTCGGCGTGATCATCGCCCATGGGATGTTTGCAATGGCGCTCCTCCAGGTCTCAAGCACCGTCCGCGCTGGGCCGGCCCAGGGTTTTGCCGAGGTGGTGGCGACCTTCGGCCTCGTCTTCACCATCCTCGGCGGCATCCACTGGCGACCGGCGGCGGTGCCCGCGCTCGTCGGGCTCTACATCACCGCGGCCTACTGGTTCACGGCCTCCACCAGCTTCGCCAACCCGGCCGTGACCATCGCACGGACGTTCACCGACAGCTTCGCCGGGATCGCGCCGGGCAATGCCCTGCCCTTCATCCTGGCCCAGATCCTCGGCGCCGTGCTCGCCGTCGCCCTAGCCGGGTACCTGTTTCGGGCGCGGGCGTGAGCCGCCGCTGGCGATGCTGAGCCAAAGCCTCTTCGACATCGGCCCGCCGCCGCCCGTGCCCGCGCGCTTCAACATGGCGGCCCACACCCTGGCCGAGGGCGCCCGGGCGCATCCGGAAAAGACCGCACTAATCGTCGCCGACGCCGCTGGCACGGCGCGGGAGAGCTGGCGCTACGGCGCGTTGACGGAGGCGGTGCTCGCCACCGCGACGGGGTTGCGCCAAGTCGGGGTGGGTCGGGGCGACCGGGTGCTCCTCCGCCTCCCCAACAGCTCCGACTTCCCGGTAGCCTTCTTCGGGACCGTCGCCCTCGGCGCCGTCGCGGTGCCGACCTCACCGATGCTGACGGAGCGGGAGGTGCGCGAGCTGGTGCTCGAGGTCGCACCTGACATCGCCATTGCCGGTGGAGATCTGGCGCTGCCGGCCGATCTCGATCTACCGGTCTTGGGGACGGAGGATCTCGCCGCCTTCCGCGCCAAGCCCCCGACCGACTGGGCCGATACCGCGGCCGACGATCCGGCCTTTCTCGTCATGACCTCCGGCACCGGCGGCCGGGCCAAGGGGGTGCTGCACGCCCATCGCGCGGCTTGGGCCCGACGGATGATGTGGTGGGGCTGGTACGGCCTCGGCCCCGACGATCGCGTGCTGCATTCCGGGGCCTTCAACTGGACCTACACCCTTGGCGCCGGCCTGACCGATCCCTGGGCCATCGGGGCGACGGCGATCATCGCGCCGGAGGGCGGTGCGGCGGACCTCTGGCCCCGGCTGGTCTCGGCCTTCGGCGCGACGCTCTTCGCATCGGTTCCGGGGATCTATCGCCAGATGTTGCGCGCCGAGGGGCCGCTTCGCCCGCACCTCGCCTCGCTCCGCGCGGCCCTTTCAGCCGGGGAGAAGCTGGCCGACGATCTTCATGCGCGGTGGGAGAGCGAGACCGGTGTGCCGCTTTTCGAGGCGCTCGGCATGTCGGAGATCTCGACCTACATTTCCGCCGGGCCCGAGACGCCGACGCGCCCGGGCACCGTCGGGCGGCCGCAGCCGGGCCGGCGGGTCGCCATCGTCGATGACGCTGAGGGCAAGCCGCTGCCAATCGGCACGCCCGGCCATCTGGCGGTCGCGACCAGCGATCCCGGCCTCTTCCTCGGCTATGTCCAAAAGGGAGCGCTCACCCCCCTCAGCCCCGGGCCCTGGTTCCTCACCGGGGACCGGGCGGCGATGGATGGCGACGGCTACGTCACCTATCACGGCCGCGCCGACGACGTGATGACGGCCCAAGGCTACCGCGTCTCCCCGCTCGAGGTGGAGCGGGTGCTGGCCCTGCATCCCGCCGTCAGTGACGCAGCTGTGGCGGAGGTCGAGGTGCGCCCCGGCGTCCGCATCATTGCCGGCTTCGTCGTCGAAGACCCCGCCACGCCCCTCGATCACGATGCGCTGAGCCAGCATTGCGCCCAGCACCTCGCGCGGTACAAATGCCCCAAGGCCTTTCGCACGCTGGCGGCCCTGCCCCGCACGGCGAACGGCAAGGTGATCCGCAGGGCGTTGGCCGACCTCGGCCTCAGCGACGCGGGGGAGAAGTTATGATCAGCCTCGACATCATCTCGGACCCGATCTGCCCTTGGTGCTATATCGGACTGGCCAAGCTGCGCGCCGGGCTGGCGAGCCACGATCACGACCCGTTCGAGGTGCAGTGGCGGCCCTTCCAGCTCAACCCCGATATGCCGGCCGAGGGGATGGACCGCGCCGCCTACCTAGAGGCGAAGTTCGGGGCGGAGAATGCGGAGCGGTTCTACACAAGGATCGAGGAGACGGCGAAGGAGGCGGGCCTCGACGTGCATTTCGACCGGATCGCCAAGACGCCCAACACCATCGATGCCCATCGCCTGATCCGCTGGGCCAAGAGCACCGGCAACCAGACCGCGGTCAAGACCCAGCTCTTCATCCGCTATTTCGAGCGCGGTGAGGATATCAGCGACCACGACGTGCTGCTGGACGTGGCCGAGACTACCGGGATGGAGCGGCCGATCGTCGAGCGTCTGCTGGCGGGCGACGCTGATGTCGAGGCCGTGCGCCAGGAGGACACCGCCGCCCGGCAGATGGGCGTGACCGGCGTGCCCACCTTCATCATCGCCGGCAAATATGTGTTACAAGGGGCGCAGGAGGCGGAGACCTGGTCCCGCGTGGTTGAAGAACTGGCGGCCGTCCCCACCTAACAAGGCTCTGAGAGGGCGCGAAAATGCATGATTTCATGGTTATCCTTGAGCGGCTCAGCACCCATCCGGTTACCTGGGCGTGCTTTGCCCTGCTGCTGCTGCGGCTCGGCCTGACGGTCGGCAAGCGGGCGGTCTGTCCGCTGGCCCGGGGCGAAAGCCAGAAGATCGTGAACGACGATCTGCGGAGCCAGGCGCAGGCCGCGCTGCAGAAGGGCATCCGCCACCCGGTGAGCTTCCTCGTCATCATGCTGCTCGGCATCGGCATGGCGGTCGGCGGTCTCTTCAAGCTCGCCCGGCTCGAGGACGCGGGCATCATGCCCTTTGCGATGTTCGTGATCGGCATCTTCATCATCCTGACCCAACCCCTGCGCGAGGGCATCCGCGACAGCGAACAGCGGGTGATCATCAACAGCGGCACGCCGAAGCACGACCTGGCCGTCGATGGTCTGCGCGCTAGCCATCGGAAGCTGCGGATGACGGAGTTCGGCCTGATCGCCACGCTGGGGGCAGTGCTCGTCATCTTCTAGGGGCGCCGCGCTCCGACCCATCGACGACCACGGCGCCGGCGCGCGACGCGCCAGCACACGCGCAACATCGCCCCCTCGCAGTGACCCAAATATCCCGGGTGAATTGCGCCGAAAGCGCAAGGGGGCAGAGCCCCTAGGCGCCGTCGCACGCAGGCCCGTCAGGCAGCCGTCTTCTCGACCTTGGCATGCTTCGCCAGGTCCCGCGCCACGGCGAAGGCGCCCTTGACCCGGGCATCCGCGTCCTCCCAGCTTCGGCGCACCACCAGCTTGTTGTCGCGGATCTTGGCGAGGCCGTTCTGGCCTTGGATGAAATCGACGAGGCCTGCCGGATTGGCGAACTTGTCCATGTGGAAGGTGACCGTCGCCCCTTTCGGCCCGCTGTCGAGGCGACCGATCCCGGCTCGGCGGCAGAGCCCCTTGATGCGCACGACGCGGAGCAGCATCTCCACCTCCTTCGGCAATTTGCCGAAGCGGTCGATCAGCTCCGCCGCAAAGCCCTCGAGCTCCACCTTGGTCTCGAGGCCCGCGAGGCGGCGATAGAGGCCGAGGCGGACGTCGAGGTCGGGCACGTAAGGCTCGGGGATCAGCACGGGCACGCCGAGGTTGATCTGGGGTGACCAGGCCTCGCCGTCCTCGGGCAAGGCCGCGACCTCACCTGCGCGGAGCTTGGCGATCGCCTCCTCCAACATGTCCTGGTAGAGCTGATAGCCGACCTCGCGGATATGGCCCGACTGCTCTTCGCCAAGCAGGTTGCCGGCGCCCCGCAGGTCGAGGTCTTGGCTCGCCAGCGTGAACCCCGCGCCGAGGGAATCGAGACCGCCCAGCACCTTCAGCCGCTTCTCCGCCGTCGCCGTCAGCACCTTCCGCGGCTTGGTGGTGAAGTAGGCATAGGCCCGGACCTTGGAGCGGCCCACCCGCCCGCGGATCTGGTAGAGCTGGGCGAGACCGAACATGTCGGCCCGATGCACGATCAGCGTGTTGGCCGCCGGGATGTCGAGGCCGGATTCGACGATCGTCGTAGCGAGCAGCACGTCATAGCGCCCGTCGTAGAAGGCGTTCATCCGGGTATCGAGCTCCCCCGCCGCCATCTGGCCGTGGGCCGTCACGAAGGTGACTTCGGGCACCTGTTCGGTGAGGAAAGCCTCGATTTCCGGGATGTCGGCGACCCGTGGGACGACATAGAAGGACTGACCGCCGCGGTAGTGTTCGCGCAGCAACGCCTCCCGCACCGTCACCGCGTCGAACTCGCTCACATAGGTGCGGATCGCGAGGCGATCGACCGGCGGCGTGGCGATCAGCGAAAGCTCGCGGACGCCCGAGAGCGCGAGCGACAGCGTCCGCGGAATGGGCGTCGCGGTCATCGTCAACACATGCACCTCGGCGCGCAGGTTCTTCAGCCGCTCTTTGTGGGAGACGCCGAAGTGCTGCTCCTCGTCGATGACGAGCAGGCCGAGGCGCTTGAATTTGATCGCCTTGGCCAGCAGCGCGTGGGTGCCAATGACGATGTCGACAGAGCCATCGGCGAGGCCCGCACGGGTCTCCGCCGCCTCCTTCGCCCCGACGAAGCGGGAGAGCTGGCGGACCGTCACCGGCAGGCCGCGAAAGCGCTCCTCGAAGGCGCGGGCGTGCTGGCGGGTGAGCAGCGTGGTCGGCGCGATCACCGCCACCTGCTGGCCCGACATCGCGGCGATGAAGGCGGCGCGGAGCGCGACCTCCGTCTTGCCGAAGCCCACATCGCCGCAGATCAGGCGGTCCATCGGCGTGCCCTTGGCCAGATCGCCCACCACGTCCTCGATCGCCGTCAGCTGATCCTCGGTTTCTTCGAACGGAAAGCGGGCGCAGAACTCCTGGAACGCCCCCTCCGTCGGCTCGAAGATCGGGGCGGAGCGGAGCGCACGCTCGGCCGCCACGCGGATGAGCCTCTCCGCCATGTCGCGGATCCGCTCCTTCAACTTGGCCTTGCGCGCCTGCCAGGCGCCGCCGCCGAGGCGGTCGAGCAAGCCCTCCTCATGGCCGTAGCGGGTGAGCAGCTCGATGTTCTCGACCGGCAGGTAAAGCCGGTCGCCGCCGGCATATTCCAGCGCCAGGCATTCGTGCGGCGCGCCCATGGCCTCCACCGTCTCGAGCCCGGTGAAGCGGCCAATGCCGTGGGCCACGTGCACCACCAGATCGCCGGCGCCGAGGGAGGCGGCCTCCGTCAGCACATCCTCGGCGCGCTTCCTCTTCCGCGGGGCCCGGATCAGGCGGTCGCCAAGCACGTCCTGCTCGGCGATCACGGTGAGGCGACCGTCGCCCATCGGCACCTCGAAGCCCGCCTCCATCGGCCAGACGGTGACGCCGACGGCGCCCGTCTCCTCCGGCAGGTCGGCGAGGCGGGCGATCTCCACCGCGCCCTCCACCCCATGATCGGCGAGGAGGGTCTGCATACGGTCCCGCGCGCCTTCGGAGTAGCTGGCGACGACGACGCGGCCCTCGCGCCGGGTCGTCTTGATGTGCTCG
Source organism: Pseudomonadota bacterium (assembly GCA_039180875.1). Lineage (GTDB taxonomy): Bacteria > Pseudomonadota > Alphaproteobacteria > Rhodobacterales > Rhodobacteraceae > JBCDCY01. The sequence goes on from JBCDCY010000006.1 coordinate 194,677, forward strand.
GCCAGCGCGTCGAACAGGTTCACGTCGCGGCGCTGACGCTCGGCGGCGAAGCTCCGCCCGGCCCGGCCGCCGGCATCTGTGACCCCCGGCCCGGAATGGGTCTGGCCGGGCACAAATTGGCAGAGCCGGCGGTCGGCCAGCGCCTCGGCCCAGGCTGCCTCATCGAGGTGGAGCAGCCCGGGTGCCACCGGTTTGTAGACGGTGCCAAGCGCCGTCTTGGCGGCGAGGGCGTCGACCCGGTTGCGATAGTGCTCCTCCACGGTCTCGAGCCGGGCGAGGCGCGCTGCCTCCACCTGATCGTCGAGGCAGACCGTGGCGCCCGGCAGATAGTCGAAGAGCGTCTCCAGCCGCTCGTGAAAGAACGGCAGCCAGTGCTCGTAACCCTGGCTTTTCCGCCCGGCGCTCACCGCCTCGTAGAGCGGATCGTCGCTGCCGGCGGCGCCGAACTCCATCCGGTAGGTCTCGCGAAAGCGCTGGATCGCCGGGGCGTCGAGGATGACCTCCGAGACCGGGGCGAGCTCCAGTCGCGGGATCGGGGCGATGGTGCGCTGGCTTTCAGGATCGAAGCGCCGCGCCGCGTCCAGCACATCGCCGAAGAGGTCGAGGCGGATGGGCTCTGCCGCGCCCGGGGGGAAGATGTCGATCAGACCGCCGCGCACCGCGTAGTCCCCCGGCTCCACCACCGTCGGGGTTTGCGAGAAGCCCATGCGCACCAGGAACTGCCGCAACGCCGGCTCTTCCAAGCGGCGGCCGACCTCGGCGCTGAAGCTGGACGCGGCAATCGTGGCCCGGGCCGGGATCCGCTGGGTCGCGGCGTTGAGCGTCGTCAGGATCACCGCCGGCCGCTCAAAGCCCTCAGCCAGGGCCGCGAGCGTCGCCATCCGGGCGGCTGAGACCTCCGCCCGGGGGGAGATCCGGTCGTAGGGCAGGCAGTCCCAGGCCGGGAACGACAGCACCGGCAGATCCGCTGCAAAGAAGCGGAGCGCCGCCGTCAACGCCGCAACCCGGGCATCGTCACGGCCGACGTGCAGCACTGGACCGCCCGCCCGCTCGACCTCCCGTAGCAGGAGGGCGGCATCGAAGCCCTCCGGCACGCCGCCGATCAGGCGACGGTCGGGTGCGGTCGGGGTGCCGTCCATGCCGCGCGACTTAAGCGCCATGGTCGGGGCAGGCAAGCGCGCTTAAAGCCACGGATTGCCGGCTTCGATCTCCAGCGCGTAGTTGCGCACAGCCAGCAGCGTCGCGGCGACGATCGAGGCGAGCCCAAGCACCTGATTCCAGAAGCGCCGGCGATTGAGCGCCTGACGGAGCTCCGTGCCGAGCAGGTTCTCCCGCTCGATCCGCTCCGCCAGCGCCATGGTGCCGTAGATCACGCCGAGCCGCGGCACAACGATTGCGGCGATCGCCTGGGCGAACTCCATATCCAGCACGATTGCCAGCGCCACCACGATGGTCACCAGGAACGCGCCGACGCCGATCACCCACATACCGCCGTGGCGCACGATCAGCATGGCCCGGCGGACATAGGCATGGGCCATGTGATCTACGTCTTCGATGAACACGCCGCCCAGCCGCTCCGCCCGCTGCACCGCGTCATGGGGCACGCTGAGGGTGTAGTGGCTGACCCGGCTCCAGCTCAGGGCCACGAAAATCCAGTACCAGACGGCGTTGAAGCTGCCGAAATGCAGCGCGAGACCGCCAAAATCCAACAACCCCTGTCTGACCGCTTCGAGCATGAGCAGGATCCAACGTGCGAACAGGACATGCGCGGCAATCCCCGCGCGGCCGGGACGCCACCACACCACCTTGGCAGCAAAGTGGCGGCGAAGGGCCCCGGCGGCGCGATACGCTTTTCGGGCAGGTTGGGCAAGGACAGCGGCCGATCCACCAGCCTCAGATCGGCCGCGATGGTGCGGGGCGCTGAGGGCAAGCCGCCCGCTTGAGCCCGCCGGCGCCGCGTGGCATCAACGCCGGGCAACGACGACGTAGCCCGGTCCATGTCCCAGCCCCCCGCGCCTTTTCCCCTGTCCCGCCCGCGGCGCCTGCGTCGGACCGCCTGGATGCGGCGGCTGGTGCGGGAGACGGTGCTGACCCCGGCGGATCTCTTATGGCCCCTCTTCGTCACCGACGGCACGGACGAAAGCAGCCCGATCGAGTCAATGCCGGGCGTTATGCGCCACTCCGTCGACCGCATCGTGGTGGAGGCGCGCAGCGCCGCCGCCCTCGGCATTCCGGTCATCGCCATCTTCCCTGAGACCGACCCGGCGAAGAAGACGCCGGACGGGGCGGAGGGCTGGAACCCCGACAACCTGGTCTGCCGCGCCACGCGCGCCGTGAAGGACGCGGTGCCGGAGATCGGGGTGATGCTCGACGTCGCCCTCGATCCCTACAACTCCGACGGCCATGACGGCATCGTGCGGGACGGTGAGATCCTGAACGACCAGACGCTCGAGCTGCTGGAGAAACAGACCCTGGTGCAGGCCGAGGCCGGCGCCGACATCCTCGGCCCTTCCGACATGATGGACGGCCGGGTGGGGGTGATGCGCGCGGCGTTGGAGCGGGCCGGCCACCACGACGTCGCCATCCTCTCCTACGCCGCCAAATACGCCTCGGGCTTCTACGGGCCGTTCCGCGACGCCATCGGCTCCTCCGGCGCCTTGATCGGCGACAAGAAGACCTACCAGATGGACGGCGGCAACTCCGACGAGGCCTTGCGGGAGGTGGCGGCGGACCTGGCCGAGGGGGCTGACATGATCATGGTGAAGCCCGGCATGCCCTATCTCGACATCTGCCGGCGGGTGAAGGACGCCTTCGCCATGCCGACCTACGCCTACCAGGTCTCGGGCGAGTATTCGATGATCGCGGCGGCGAGTGCCCATGGCTGGCTCGAGCGGGAGCGGGTGATGATGGAGAGCCTCGCGGCCTTCAAACGCGCCGGCTGCGACGGCATCCTCACCTATTTCGCGCGGGAGGCGGCCGAGGCGCTGGCGTGAGCGATGCCGACAGATCGGCGCCCGATCTCCTCGCGCCGATCCCCTTTCCCCCGGTCCCCGTCGCGCCGCATCGTGCATTGCTGGATGGACCCGACGCGCGCCGAACCTGGTGGCGCGACCATGTGACCGACCGGCTCGACGGCTGGGGCGCGCGGCTCTTCCTCTGGTCCCTGCGATGGCTGCCGGTCGACTGGTGCTCCGCCGTCGGCGCGGCGCTCGGCCGGACCTTTCCCCGCGCCATGGTGCCGGAGCCGGCGCTGCGGGCCCGCCTCGCAGCCAACATCGACCATTTTTTGCCGGGCGATGCAAACCCGGCCCGCTTTGCCCAGGCGTGGTATGTCGAGCGCGGCCGGGTGCTCGCCGAATACGCGGTGGTCGACCGGCTGGTGGCGGAGGAGCGCGTGGTCCTCGATGGCGCGGCGCATCTCGACGCGGCCTGCGCGACGGGTCGCCCGCTGATCTTCGTCTCGCTGCATCTCTCGAACTGGGAACTGTTCCTGACGGCCCTGAGCGGCAGGGGCGGCATCGGCGCCGCCCGCGGGTTGCGTATCGCCGCCACCAACCGCCCGCCACGCAACCGGTTCAGCCGGCGCCTCGCCGCCGATCTCCGCGCCCGGAACGGCCGCCTCGCCTTTCCGCCCGGCACCGCAACAGCGCGCCGCTTGCGCCAGATCCTCACGGCAAGGGCCGGCCACGTCGCCTTCCTGATCGACGAGGTAAAGGACGGAGAGATCGCCGCGCCCCGCTTCGGGCGACCGCCCGCCCAGGCCGGCAACCTGGTGATCGCGGCAAAGCTCGCCTGCGCCACGGATGCGCTGATCCTCCCGGGCCTGATCACGCGCGATCGCGGTGCGCACTTCACTCTCCGCTTCGCTCCGGCGCAGGACCCACGGGACTTCGCCCCCGATACCACTGGGCGGATTGCCTTGCAGAACGCCGTCTCCGACATTGCCGAGGGACAGATCCGAGCCAGTTTGGGGCAGTGGTGGAACCTCCGCCGCATCCCGACCCCGAACGGAGAGACGGAGCATGATCGCTAGACTGACCCGGAGCCTCGCCTGGATCCCTTTCGCCCTTTTGGCGGCGCCCGGCGGCGCGCAGACCTTCGAGAGCTCGGCCGGACCGGTCCAGGTCGAGCGGGTGGTCGGCGATCTCGAAAACCCCTGGGCCGTCGCCTTCCTGCCGGACGGGCGGATGCTGGTGACGGAGCGGGACGGGCGCCTGCTGCTGGCGACCGACGCGGGCGCGACGACCGCCATCGCCGGCGTGCCGGACGTCTATGCCCGGGCCCAGGGTGGGCTGCTCGACGTCGCGCTCGCCCATGATTTCGCGGCCTCGGGCCGGATCTACCTCAGCTACGCCAAGGAGGAGGGGCGCGGGGCCGCCACCGCCGTCTCGGCCGCGACCCTGGATGCGGAGGGCGCAAGCCTGCGCGATGTCGAAGAGATCTTCGTCATGACCCCGGCGACCCGGGGCGGGCGGCATTTCGGCTCTCGCATCGTGGTGGCGCCGGAGGGGGATCTGTTTGTCACCCTCGGCGACCGCGGCGATCCGGACCGGGCGCAGGAGACGAGCTCGCACCACGGCACCATCGTGCGGCTGCTGCCCGACGGCACGCCGCATCCCGACAATCCGTTCGCAAGCGGCGGCGGCGGATTGGCGGAGATCTATTCCTGGGGCCACCGCAACGTGCAGGGCGCGGAACTCGACCCAAGCGACGGCCGGCTCTGGACGGTGGAGCACGGCGCGCGCGGCGGCGACGAGATCAACCGCCCCGACCTGGGCGTGAACCACGGCTGGCCGGTAATTTCCTACGGCCGGCACTATTCCGGCCTGAGCATCGGCGTCGGGACGGAAGCGCCGGGCATGGCCCAGCCGGACTACTACTGGGACCCCTCCATCGCGCCCTCCGGCCTCACCCGTTATGACGGTGCACTTTTTCCCGACTGGCAGGGCGACGTCTTTGTCGGCGCGCTCAAGTTCGCGCTGGTCGTGCGCCTCGACGTGGAAAACGGCGAGATCGTCGGCGAGGAGCGGCTGTTTGAAGAGGAGTTCGGCCGGGTGCGCGACATCCGCACCGGCCCCGACGGCGCGCTTTGGTTCCTCACCGACGAGCGTGATGGCGGCCTTTACCGCATCACGCCCGCCGGCTGAGAACCGCGGCGCTACAGCGTCAGCTGATAGGTCGCCGGCACGTAGCGGAAGCCGTCGCCCGCCGCCTCGACATAGCCCATCGACGGGAACGGCATATGGTAGCCGATGAAAGGCACGCCGTCGGCCGCCGCCATGCCGAACAGCGAGCGGCGGGTGGCGGCCGCCGCCTCCTTGTCGGCGTCGAACAGCACATGCCAATCGGGGTGCTGCAGCGACAGCACGAAGTGGTTGGCGGTGTCGGCGGTGATCAGCAATCGCTCCCCGCCGCTCTCCAGGTGGTAGGCCATGTGGCCCGGGGTGTGGCCGAAGGCGTTCACCGCCTCGATGCCCGAGACGACCTGATCGCCCGGCGCGATGAAGCTCATGTTCTCGGCCAGCGGCACGACGTTGGCCTGGACCAGGTTGTAGATCCGCTCGGCCGGGGTGCCGACCAGATTGTCGCTGCTGAAGAAGTCGTACTCTACCTGCCCCGTCACGTAGCGGGCGTTGGGGAAGGCGGCGGCGCCGTCCTCCATCATGCCGCCGATATGGTCGGGGTGCATGTGGGTGATGACGACGATGTCGACCATGTCGGGGGTGTAGCCGGCGGCCGCCATCTGCTCGATCAACTGGCCGCGTCCCGGGCGTCCGCCGGCGCCGTTGCCGGTGTCGAACAGGACCAGTTCGTTGCCGGTGTTGACCACGGTGGGCGTGAAGCCCGTCTCCACCGCCGCCGTCGGCAGCTGGGCGGCCGACAGCGCCGCCTCCACATCCGCGACGCCCTGGTCGGTGCCGAAGACGCCCTGGGGCTGCTCGAACACGGTGACGCCGTCGAGCAGCGCCGTCACCTCGAATTCACCGAGCGTGATGCGTTGAAAGCCCGGCCGCGCGGCGCCGAGCATGGGAGCCGCGGCCTGCAGCGGCGGCGACAATGCGGTCAGGGCCGCGCCGGCTGCGCCGGTGGCCAACAGGTTCCGCCGGGTCGGGTTCATCATGCTGCATCTCCCATGTCAGATCCGTTGCGCGGTGAAATGGCGCAGGGATGGGAGATATCGAGGCCAGGATCGGAGATTTCTCGTCCTCGCCGATGGATGGGACGGCGGCCGGCTCCTCCTCCCGGCCCGGCTCGTGGCACAGCCCGTGGACCGTCTTGCTCCAGTAGAACGGCGCCACGATCATCTCGGCGATCGCGCGATACGCGGCCACGGCGCCGAGCGGCCAATAGGCCGGCAGCGTCAGCACCCAGGGGAGCAGCCCGCGCCGACCCCGGGTTGCGCGAAAGGCGGCGACCAGCATCACCCCCTGCCCCATCGGCAGCGAGACGGTGAGCGCCTGCCGCAGCCAGTCGGGCATCGCCTGCCACCACTCCGCGGCGCCGCCAAGGCTCAGCACCAGGAGCAGCGCCCAGAAGAGCGGCACCGCGACATAGGCCGCCATGGCGCCGAGAAACAGCACCTGAAAGGACAGAAAACCCGGCACCCCAAGATCGCGGCAAAGCGCCATGGGCCGGCGCATATGGGTGGCCCAGGTCATGCAAAAACCCTTCAGCCAGCGGGAGCGCTGGCGGATCCAGCCGCGAAAGACGCTGTTGGCCTCCTCATAGGTGGTGCTCGCCAAGATCTCCGTGCGGTAGCCGAAGCGGCAGAGCCGCATGCCGAGGTCGGCGTCCTCCGTCACGTTGTGGGCGTCCCAGCCGCCCACCTCCTCCAGCGGGCCGCGCCGCAGGAACACGGTGGTACCGCCGAGGGGGATCGGCAGACCCATCCGGGCGACGCCCGGCAGCAGCACCCGGAACCAGATCGAGTACTCCAGGGTGAAACAGCGGGTGAGCCAGTTCTGGCTGCTGTTGTAGAAATCCAGCGCCCCCTGCAGGCAAGCGACCCGGGCGGGCGCGGCGGCAAAGCGCGCGGCGACCGCGCGCAATTGCTGCGGCTCCGGGCGATCCTCCGCATCGTAGATGCCGATGATCTCCCCCCGGCAGAAGGACAGGGCGTAGTTCAGCGCCCGGGGCTTGGTGCGCGGCCGGCCGACCGGCACCTCGATCACCTCGATCCAGGGCGGCAGGGTGCGGGCCATCAGCGCGGCACGGGTCAGCACATCGTCGGCCTCGACCACGATCTTCACGTCCAAAAGCTCCCGCGGGTAGTCGAGCGCCGTGAGCGCCCGGAGCAGCCGATCGAGCACCGATGCTTCCGACAGAAGCGGCACGAGGAGGGAGATCACCGGCAGCCGACCGGGAAGCGGCGCGGGCGGCGCGGGCGCCGCACCTCGCCCGGCCAACAAGGCCAGGAGGCGCAGCCCAGCCGTCGCGCTGTTGCTGAGGAGAAGCGCCACCAGCACCGTCACCACCGCCGCCTCGGGAAAGATCAGCGTGAGCAGGGCAGCGACCGTCAGCAGCCGGGCGAAAAGCCGGCCGTGGCCGCGATCCTCCCATCCCCGGCAGCTATAGGCATCCGGGCAGCTCAGCCGTGCCCGCTCTGCCAACGCCGCACCAAAGGTCGCGCGGACGGCCGCATGCAGCGCGCTTTCTTTGACCAAGGCAAAGGCCACGGGCTGCGGCAGATCGGCGGTCGCGATCCGCACGGCGTCCATCTCCGCCGGATCGACGATCGCGATCCAGGTGACGCCTGCCTGGCGCTTCCAGGGGAGGAAGCTGTGCTTCAGGCAAAGGGCGGGATCGCGCCCCGCCAACAGGGTCGGATCGCACGGCTCCGCCGCCAGATCGGCAGTGGGCAGCAAGTGCTGCCCCGCCAGCGCGTCGATGATCGCCGCCTCCGGCACCAGATCGTTGGCCGCCAGCACCTGGCCGAGGCGCACCCCGCTTTGGCGTTGCAGCCATAGCGCCCGGGCAAGCTCCGCCCGCCCGATCAGGCCGCGATCGCAGAGGATCCGGCCCAAGCGGGGCGGCGCCGCGTCCTGCGGCGCCTGAATGGCGAACGCCGGCTCTCCCCCCGGAGCGGTCACGAACTGTCCCCTCACGCCTCACTCGCGTAAAGGTTGTTTCGTGAGCCTTAAGTTAGAGTTAAACGGGACTTAACCGCGCTGGGTCGTCATCGCCGAGACGAACCGCTCGAACAGATAGTAGCTGTCCTGGGGCCCCGGGCTTGCCTCCGGATGGTACTGCACCGAGAAAACCGGGCGGTCGCGCAGCCGCAGACCGCAGTTGGAGCCGTCGAAGAGGGAGACATGGGTCTCGATCACCCCCTCCGGCAAGGTCTGGCTGTCGACGGCGAAGCCATGGTTCATCGAGGTGATCTCGACCTTGCCGGTCTCCAGATCCTTTACCGGATGGTTGGCGCCGTGATGACCGTGGTTCATCTTCAGCGTCCGCGCGCCGAGGGCGAGGGCCAGCATCTGATGGCCAAGGCAGATGCCGAAGACCGGCACGTCAGTCTTTTCGAGCACCGCCTTGATCATCGGCACGGCGTATTCCGCCGTCGCCGCCGGATCGCCCGGACCATTGGAGAGAAAGACCCCGTCCGGCTTCTCCGCCAGCACCTCGTCTGCCGAGGCGGTGGCGGGCAGCACCACGATCTGGCAGCCGGCCGAGGTCAGGCAGCGCAGGATGTTACGCTTGGCGCCGTAGTCGATCGCGACGACCCGGGGGCCGGGCGCGGTGCGCTCCCCATACCCCGCTGGCCAGGTCCAGCGTCCACCGTTCCAGGCATGGGCGTCCGGCACCGTCACCTCCCGCGCCAGATCGACGCCGGTGAGGCCACCGAAGGCTTGCGCGGCCTCCTGCAAGGCGGCGAGGTCGAAGCGCCCGTCTGCCGCGTGGGCGACGGCAGCGTGAGGCGCACCGAGGCGCCGGATAGTGCGCGTCAGGCGCCGCGTATCGACGCCGGCCACACCGATGCGACCATGCTCGGCGAGCCAGGCGTCGAGCTCCCCATCGGCGCGCCAGTTGGAGGCGCGGGTGGGTGTCCAGCGCACGATCATGCCAGCGGCCACCGGGGCTGCCCGCTCATCATCCTCGAGCGTCACGCCGGTATTGCCGATATGGGGAAAGGTGAAGGCCACGATCTGCCCGGCGTAGGAGGGATCGGTCATGATCTCCTGATAGCCGGTCATGGCGGTGTTGAAGCAAAGCTCGGCCGCCGCGACCCCCTCCGCCCCAAAGCCCGCGCCGAAGAACACCGTGCCGTCCGACAGCATGATGCAGCCGGTGGGCGCATGACCCGCCTCGGGCGCCACGGCCCCGTCGGTCAGCCGCGCGACGGTGGTTTCATTGCTGGACATCGCACCCCCCTGGGCACCCCCTTGGCGCTGCCGGACCCTAGTGAGGCGCCCGAAGGGGGTCAAGCATCGGGCGATTTGCGTTTTCCAGTGTTTTCAATGGCTTGGAAATTTGAACGTCGGCGCTTGAGCGCCTATATCTCCACCCGGTGCGGGATGAGGGATCCCGGCCAATCAACACAGGACCAGTTCCATGCGCGAGACGCTGCAAAAGGCGCTCAAACAGGCCATGAAAGCTCAGGATCGGACCCGGCTCGGCACGCTGCGGCTGATCAATGCCGCGATCAAGGACCGCGACATCGCCGTCCGCGGCTCCGACCGAGCGGATGGCGTCACCGATGCCGAGATCCGGGAAATCCTGGCCAAGATGATCAAGCAGCGCCGCGAAAGCGCCCGGGCCTATGAGGAAGGCGGCCGGCTGGAGCTCGCCGCACAGGAACAGGCCGAGATCGCGGTGATCGAGGAGTATCTGCCCCGCCAGCTGTGCGACGACGAGGTTCGGCAAGCGGTGGCGGAGGCGATCCGCGCGACCGACGCCTCCTCCATCCGCGACATGGGCAAGGTGATGGGCACGCTGAAGCAGCGTTATGCCGGCCAGATGGATTTCGCCAAGGCCGGGGCGGAGGTGCGCTCTGCCCTGGGCTAGCGCCCGGCGCTCTCTGAGATATCGACCACAAGCCGCTGGAAATAAGGGTTTTCGGGCGTTCGGATGATGCTCGGGAAGTGCGGCTGGTTGGGCGCGTCCGGAAAGTGCTGCGCCTCGAGGCAGAGGCCGCAATAGGGGCCGAGCCGCTCACCGGAGAGACCGGGGCGCGCGATCTCGAACGGATGGGCGTCGAAAAGCTGCACGCCCGGCTCCTCGGTCCAGAGCGAAAGGCCGAGGCCCGTCTCGTCCGAGCGCAGGCGCGCGGCGGGCTCGGTCGGGTCCCGGCCGTCGCGGAAGACCAGGCAATGGTCGATGCCGAGCCCCTCGGGATCGGCCTCCCACAGCGTCCGCGCGGCGCGAAAGTCGAAGCGGGTACCGTCGACTGAAGCGAGCTCACCTGTCGGGATTTGTGTCTCATTCACAGGCAGATACCGGTCGACATCCATCTGGAGTCTGAGGTCGCGGATCCCGCCGATCGCCCCGAGCGTGTAGTAGTTGTGGTGCGCCATATTGATCGGCGTGGGCCTGTCGGGGCGGCCTGCCATCTCGCAGGTCAGGCGGGTGCCGCTGAGGCGGTAGGTGACGCTGAACACAACCGCACCCGGATAGCCCTGGTCGCCGTCGGGGCTGAGGTAGCTGAGGCGAACCGCGCGGTCGCCATCGGCCTCCATCTCCCAGACGGTTTTGCCGAGACCGCGCGGGCCCCCGTGCAGGTGATTCGGGCCGTTGTTCACCGGCAGCACGATCTCCTGCCCGTCGAGGCGGAACCGCCCATCGGCGATCCGGTTCGCAACACGGCCGACGACGGCGCCGAAATAGCGGGAGTGCTCGGGATAGTCCGCCACATCGCGAAAGCCGAGGGTGACGGGGACCTCGCGCGGGCCCACCCGCCACTCCCGGATCACGGCGCCGTAGCTCAGGATGTGGAGGCGGGCCTCGGCGCTCTCCAGCACCGCCTCGTGCACCTCGCGCCCGTCGATCTTGCCGGTGAGCTTCATTCGGCGAGCGCCTGGATCTCGGCGAGCAGGGCCGGCGCGACGGCGATGCCCTCCCGTTCCGCCGCCGCCCGCGCCGCGAGCCGCCGGGTGCCGGGGAGGCGGGCGCCCACCTCCGCATAGGCCGCTGCGAGGTCCCCCATCCTCGCGCCGAACGCGCCGCCCGAGAGCGCGCTCACATCGACTGCCAGGATGGTCTGGCCGATCGCCGGCGGACCGCCCTCCGCGTTCATCAGCGAGCTCGCTTCAAAGCCGAATTGCGCGCCGGCGAGCGCCGCGGCCATGACCTCCACCATCAGCGCCAGCGCCGCGCCCTTCGCCTCGCCGATGGCGATCATGGAGCCGGCGATGGCCGCCGCCGGATCGGTCGTGGGCTGGCCTTCGGGGTCGAGCGCCCAACCCTCCGGGATCGTCTCGCCCGCCTTCTGGGCCGCGAGGATCTTACCCCGCGCCACCCGGGAGAGCGCCAGGTCGATGACCAGCGGCGGCCCCTCCGCCATTGGTGCCGCGAAGGCGATCGGGTTGGTGCCGAGGAGCGGTCGCGCGGCGCCTGCGGGCGCGATGGCTCGGGGCGAGTTGCCGTAGATGAAGGCGGCGAGGCCCTCCGCTGCTAGATCCTCGCAGGGGTGGCCAGCCACGCCGAAATGATGGGAGCGGTGGATGGCCGCCGCCGCGATCCCGTGGGTCCGGGCGCGGGCGCCGAGCTCCGGCAGCGCAACCGCCATGGCGGGATAGGCGAAGCCATGGGCCGCATCGATGCGGAGCGCGGCGGGGCGCACCTCCTCGACACGGGGCTCGGCGTGGCCGTCCACCTTGCCGACCCGGGACTGCGCCGCATAGGACGGCAGGCGCGAGAGGCCGTGGCCGCGCTGGCCGTCCGCCTCCGCCCGCACCAGCGCGGCGGCGACAATCGCGGCATTCGCGGGGCTTGTGTCGGCCCGCTCAAGCGCCCGGGCAAGCAGGGCCTGGGCGGCGTCGAGGCTCAGGCGCGTGGGCCCCGTCACGCGCCGACCCACTGAGACAAAACCAGCGGGCCGCCCAGCAAAGCCGAACCACCCGCCTCACCGCATCGCCCCGGCCCCCGAGCCGGGGCCTCTCCCCCTCGAAGGGCGGGGTCCCGGGTCAAGCCCGGGACGGTGCGGGGTCGCGGGCGCATGGACGGCTCAGGCGGAGCGGTAGAGCTTGGTCATCACGAACTCCCGATGGCCGAGCGCTTCGGCTGCCGTCGCCCGCCCGTTCGCCGTCCGCTTGATCATCTCGATCAGCGCATCGCCTGCCTGGTCAATCGTCATCTCCCGCGTCAGCACGCCGGTGACGTCCACGTCGATATGCTCCGACATGGTCCTAAGCGTCCGCGGATTGCCGGAGATCTTGATGACCGGCACGATCGGGTTGCCTACCACGTTGCCCTGCCCCGTCGGAAAGGTGTGGATGACGTAGCCCGCCGCCGCCATCAGCGTGACGCATTCCGCCGCGGCCGAGGATGTGTCCATGAAGTAGAGGCCCGCGCCTTTCGCCGGCTCCTCCGCCGGGCCGAGGGCGTCGATATAGGTCGAGGTGCGCCCGATCTTCTCCAGGTTCCCCAGCGCTTTCTCCTCGATGGTCGAGAGGCCGCCGAGGATATTGCCCTTTGTCGGCTGGCTGTCGGAGAGGTCGGAGGTCTTGTGCGCCTCGATCACATCGTCCTGGTAGGCCTGGAAGATCTTCATGAACTTCGCGCCGGCCTCCGGCGTCGCCGCGCGCTTCTCGCAGATATGCTCGGCCCCGGTGATCTCGGAGGTCTCGCCGAAACAGCCATAGAGCCCATGCGGCAGCAGCTTGTCGTACATGTTGCCGACGGTCGGGCAGGACGAGAGGCCGGTCGTAGTGTCGGACTCGCCGCATTTGGTGGAGACCCAAAGCTCGGTGAGCGGGCAGTCTTCCTTCTGCAACTCCGTCGCCCAGTGGACGTAGTCCTTGGCGGTCCAGCTCGCCTGGCGGATCGTCTCGAAGTCGCCCTTCTGCTCGATGGAGAAGCCGGTCACGGGCTTGCCGGTCTCTGCGATACCGTCGACGATGGTCTGGGTCCATTCGGGCTCGATGCCGATCACCACGACCGCAGCGACGTTGGGATTGGCGCCGGTGCCGATCATCGTGCGGAAATGCAGGTCCAGATCCTCGCCGAACTGCAGCCGGCCATAGGCATGGGGCAATGCCATCGTGCCCTTGACGTTGTTGGCCACCGCCTCGCAGGCCGCGTTAGAGATGTCGTCGACCGGCAGGATGATGACGTGGTTCCTCACGCCCACGCGGCCGTTTTCCCGCCGCCAGGCCTGCACCGTTTCGCTTGTGGCATCAAAGGGCATGATCCGTCCTCTCTTGGCCTCCTCTGGCGGTCCCGGACGTCAAAGCGGCGGGCCGACGAACTCCACGTCGTAGCGCGCGCCGATCTCCTCGATCCGCGCCGTGTCACGGCCGGGCTGCAATCCCTCGGCCTCCACCTCTCGGAACAGACCCTCGCCGCGCCCGGGCGACAGCATCACCAGGACGCGCGATGGCCCCGGGCCGAGGCCCTTGAAGGCATGCGGGATGCCCGGCGGGATCAGGATCGTGTAGCCGGGATCTCCCGCCGTCTCCTCGCCATCGGCATGGAAGAGAACGCGGCCCGAGAGCACCGTGAAGAGTTCATGCTCCGTGTGGTGGATGTGGAGCGGCGGGCCGCTTCCCTCCGGGATCTCTTCCTCGAACACCGCGAAGGCGCCGTCCGTGTCGCCGGGCGTCACCCGAAACCAGCGGCGCAGGTTGAAGGCGCGGTTCGCTTCCCCGCCTTCGGGGCCGTGGATCAACGCCGGCATCGCGGCTACCAGCGCTTGGTCTTGAGGTTGTGGACGTGGACGTGACCGCCCTCTTCAACCGGGCCGATCATGCGGCCGATATCCTCGCCGTACTTCACCACGGTGTCGCCCTCGGCCAGCGGGGCGAGGGCCACCTTGTGGCCGATCGGGATGTCGGCCTTGGCGGTCAGGCGAAAGTCGGAGTTGTCCTCGGTGACGACGCAGAGCATCTCGGTGCCGGCCGCGAGGCCCTCGACGACGACGACGCCGACATTATCGCCCTTGTGGTGGACCAGAAGCTGGGGAATGGACATGGGCGCCCGCCCTCCGATGTGTGACGGGCGAGAGATCGCATAGGCCGGGGGGTGGCGTCCAGGGGCTCAGCCCGCGCCGGAGGAGACGGCCTGCCAGCGTCGGGCGATCTCGGCCGGGCTCACCTCCTCCACCGTCTGGGCGATGAACCAGGCATAGCCGTACGGATCGGCCACGAGGCCGGAGCGCTCGCCATGGAATTGGTCGCGGAGGGGGCGAAGCTCCGTCGCGCCGGCTGCCAGGGCCTGGGCGAAGGTGGCGTCGGCATCCTCGACCGCGAGATGCAGCTTCACCGGTGAGCCGCCCACCGTCTCCGGCGCCAGGGCGCCGAAGTCGGGATGCTCGTCCGACAGCATCAGCCGGCTCGCCCCGAGCTGCATCTCGGCATGGCTGATGCTGCTGCCGTCGGCGCCAGCGAGGCGAAAGACTTCCTCGGCGCCGAACGCCTTTTCGTAGAACGCGATGGCCTCCGCCGCGCCGTTGACGGCCAGGTAGACGGTGAGTTGTTGGAGCTCGGCCATGGTCGCCTCCCTTGCGTTTGCCGGATAGATACGATACGTATCGTTTCGTAATGGATGAGTCAACGCCGAAGCGACCCGGAAGACCGCCGAGCAAACGCGCCCGGCGCGCGATCCTCGCCGCGGCGGTGGCCCTGCTCGACGAGCGTGGGCGGGCCGGCGTGACCATGGAAGCGGTCGCCGCCCGGGCCGGCGTCGGCAAGTCGACGCTCTACCGCCACTGGCCCAATGCCGAGGCTCTGGCCATGGCGGCGCTGATGGAGAGCGGCGCGCCCGCGGCGGCGGCGGAGGAGCAGGCCGCCCCCCTGCCCGCCCTCGCGGCAGAGATCGACCGATTGATCGCCACCTTCGCGACAAAGCGCGGCCGGCAAATGGCGCAGCTTCTGGCAGCGGCCGAGGCTGATAGCGAGCTCGCCAAGGTCTTCCGCTATCAGGTGATCGGCCAAAGCCGCGACCGGGCGCGGGCGCATCTGGCTGAGGCAATGGCGCGCGGCGATCTGCGCCCCGATCTGCGCCCCGATCTCGATATCGACACCGCGCTCGACCTGATTTTCGGCCCCGTCTTCTACCGCTTGGTCGCCGGCCACGCCCCTCTCGATACAGGCTTTGGCCAACAGGTGCTGGCGCTGGCCCTCGACGGGTTAAGGGTGCGGCGCTAGGCGGGAGGATCAGCTCGCCCCGGCCGCAGAGCCGGGGGCTCTCCACCGCCGAGGCGCGAGGTCCCGGGTCTAGCCCGGGACGGACCGGCCTCAGCCGTTGACGCGGATCCCCATGATCTGAGGTGCCGCGTCGCGCCAGTTTGAGCCGGAGGCCACCACGCAGCTCACGCCGTCGGCCCGGGTCACCAGGATCGTCCAGGTGCCGGTCTCGTCAGAGGTCCAGACCTCGACCAGCGCGTTGGGATTGGAGAGGCCGATGCCGGCCGGCGTCTCCCCGAACCGTTCGCTCAGGCGGTCGACCACCTGGTCGCGCACGGCACAGGTGCTTTGGCCCGGCATCTGGTGTTGCGCTTGGGCGGCAACGGGCGGCGCACCGGCCAGCATTCCGAACACGATGGCGGCTGAGGCAAGTCGCTTGAACATCGGGGCGTCTCCATCCTTGGTGGCCGGGCCATAACCACCCGACTGCGTTGGTTCCGTGGACATGCGGGTCCTCCGCCGCCCTACGCCACAATATCTGGGGGCCCGCCCGGCTGCGGCCAATGCGCGCAACCTCAAGACACCTCACGCCGGCGCGAGGCGCCGCAGCGCTTGCCAAAGCCTGGGGGCGGGGCGAGAACGCGAAATCTTTGGCGGAGATCCGTGATGAGCGACGATTTTCTGAAGCACCTCGCCCCCGAGACCCGCGCGGTCCAGGCCCTCCGCCGGATCGACGAGCGGACCGGTGCGCTGGTGCCGGGGATCGAGCCCGCCACGACCTTCGCTCGCGACGCCGACTACGAACCCCGCCAGCGCTACGTCTACGGCCGGGACGGCGGCCCGACGGTGGAGGAGGCGGAGGCGGTGCTCGCCGATCTCGACGGGGCGGCGGCCTCCCTCGCCTTCGCCTCGGGCATGGCGGCGATCGTCGCGCTCTTCGAGACGCTGAGCCAGGGCGACCACGTGGCCGCGCCCCGCGTGATGTACCATGGCGGGCAGACCTGGCTGCACCGATTGGCCGAGCGCCGAGGCATCGCCGTCACCTGGTACGACGCCGCCGATCCGGGTGCGCCTGCGGCGGCGCTCAAGCCGGGAGAGACGCGCATCCTCTGGGTCGAGACGCCGACCAACCCGAATTGGGAGGTCATCGACATCGCAGCCGCCGCCGATGCGACCCGCGCGGCCGGCGCGCTGCTGGCCGTCGACTGCACCGCAACCCCGCCGACGACGACGCGCGCGCTTGAGCTCGGCGCCGACATCGCCTTCCACTCGGCGACGAAGTATCTCGGCGGCCATTCGGACCTGGTGGGCGGCGTGCTGAGCCTCAGCGAAGACAGCCGGCTCGAGGAGCTGCGCGGGATCCGCTCGCTGATGGGCTCAGTCCTCGGCCCGTTCGAGGCCTGGCTGCTGATCCGCGGCATCCGCACCCTCTGGCTCCGCTACGCCGCCGCCTCGGCCAACGCCCTCGCCATCGCCGAGCACTTCCAGGGGCATAGGGCGCTCGAGGCCGTGCTCTACCCCGGCCTCCCAAGCCACCCCGGCCACGCGATCGCCAAGCGCCAGATGACGGGAGGCTTCGGCGGCATGCTCTCCTTGCTGGCAAGAGACGAGGCAGCCGCCCGCCAAATCGCCCGCACCACCCGCGTCTTCACCCCCGCCACCTCCCTCGGCGGTGTCGAGTCCCTGATCGAGCACCGTAAGGCCGTCGAAGGCCCCTACTCCGCCGTCGCCCCCAACCTCCTCCGGCTGTCGGTGGGCATCGAGGCGGTGGAGGACTTGATCGCGGACCTGGAGCGGGCGTTGGAGAACTCGCTTTGAGTGAGGTTCCTGACTTCGAAGACAAGGCTGCTACTGCTGAATGGCTCCAGAGTCGGCCCCGGGAGGTCGCCATCGCAGTCGCATCGCGGGCAGCTCTAAGGTCACTTCCTGCGCTGAGTGACCTGTTCGACGTGCATGCACGTGTTGAGACGCCCTCGGCCAATCTGCTGCCTCTCCTCCGCGCGCTGCTCACATCTTCGGTGAGCGTTTTTGGAACGCCTCCGCTGGAAGCCAGAGAAGATGCAGTTGGGGACGACCCTCTCCTGTCGGCTGCAGATGCTGCGACCGACGCAGTGACTATGACAAGCGGGCGCGCGACGGCAGGCGCCCGAGCAGCCGCTGGTGCAGCTTCCGCTGCCATTCGCTTCACCGCCGCTGGCCGTGCAAATGAGGTTTCACTCGCCACGGGTGCAGCTCGCATTGCGGCCACGCGCATTGCGGGTGCCCCCGTCGGCGAAGCAGCGGAACGAGCAACCGCCTTTGACGCACGACTACTGGCGAGCAATCCGAGCCCAGGTTCCGTTTTCGATGTCCCACTTTGGCACGGCAACAGCTCCCCCCTCCAACGACGCTGGTCCGCACTAAGGCGGCATATTGAGCATCTCGGCCCCAATTGGCAGTTTTGGATCGACTGGTACGAACGCCACCTTCGCGGGTCTCCGCAGAACTGGCCGCTCCTCGGGCGCATCGCGCTTCTCCCCGGCGAAGACTGGGAACAGGGCCCAGCACACATCGCCGCCGAGATCGAGCGGCTCAAGCGGGAGGCTGAGCCGGAGGCCCGTGCCGCGGTGCGCAGCGCTGCTCACGAAGCGATTGTTCGACTAGAGAGCATTGAGCGCGGGATCGGCGACAACAACCCTCCGGAGTCGCTCGCCGAGGACACCTTCCGCCGTGATGTGGCTGAGGTCACAACGGCGATCAGAGCGCTTGCTGAGGAGAGCTCGAAGAACCGCCACGACGATGTTGCGGTCGATCGCGTGCCTAAGGAGGTTGAAACCCTGCGGGCGTGGCTCGAAGGGATCGGCGCCTTTTCGCGCGAACCCGCCGAGAAGTTCGCGGTCGGCTTCTGGGCTGCTGCCGGAGGGGCGGGCTTCGTTGTCGTCCGTGAGGCGGTCCTTAGCATCTACAAGATGGCATCAGTCTGGCTTCAGACCTTGCCGTGACCCTCCCCACCGTCTCCCAGTCCCCCCGCGACCCGGCGTTCGTGCAGGATCCCTATCCCGCCTACGACCGGATGCGGGCCCTC
Source organism: Pseudomonadota bacterium (assembly GCA_039180875.1). Lineage (GTDB taxonomy): Bacteria > Pseudomonadota > Alphaproteobacteria > Rhodobacterales > Rhodobacteraceae > JBCDCY01. The sequence goes on from JBCDCY010000006.1 coordinate 213,025, forward strand.
GGGCCGCTGGTGTGGTGGGAGGAGTATGGGCGGGCGATGGCGGTCAGCCATGCGCTGGTCGGGCAGCTCCTCCGGGATCGGCGGTTTGGGCGGGAGGATCCGGCGCCGGTGCCTCCGCCCGCTCGTCTCGTGCCCTTCTATGCGGTTGAGCGGAACTCGATGCTGGAGCGCGAGCCGCCGGCCCACACCCGTCTCCGCAGCCTGGTCCTGCGCGCCTTCACCTCGCGCCGGATCGCGGGACTGGCGCCGGAGATCGCGGCGCTCTCCCACACCCTGATCGACCGGTTCGAGAGGCCCGAGATCGACCTGCTGCCCGCCTTTGCCGAGCGGCTGCCGGTGATCGTGATCGCCCGGCTGCTCGGCGTGCCGGACGAGATGGCCGACCAGCTGCTCGCCTGGTCCCATGCGATGGTGGCGATGTACCAGGCGCGCCGCGACCGGGCGGTGGAGGATGCGGCGGTCGCGGCGACGGAGGCCTTCGGCGCCTACCTCTCCGACCTAATCGCGGAGCGCCAAAAGGCCCCGCGCGACGACCTGCTCTCCCATCTGATCGCGGCGGAGGCGGAGGGTGAACGGCTGTCGCGGGACGAGCTGATCGCCACGGTCATCCTCCTCCTCAATGCCGGGCATGAGGCAACGGTGCATGCCCTCGGCAACGGCGTGAAGGCGCTGCTCGAGGCCCGCGCGACCCTTGTCCTCCGGGAGGCGCCGGAGAAGGTGGCGGAGGAGATCCTGCGCTTCGACCCGCCGCTCCACCTCTTCATGCGCTTTGCCTACGAGGATGTGGAGATCGCCGGCCACCCGATCCGGCGGGGCGAGCAGGTCGGCCTGCTGCTTGCCGCCGCCGGGCGCGATCCCGAGGCCTATGCCGACCCCCACAGCTTCCAGCCGGAGCGGGAGGGCCCGACCCACCACGCCCTCGGCGCCGGCATCCATTTCTGCGTCGGCGCGCCGCTTGCCCGCCTGGAGGTTGCGACCGCCCTGCCGATCCTCTTCGACCGGCACCCCGACCTGCACCTCGCCTCCCCACCGCGCTACGCCGACCGCTACCACTTCCACGGCCTCGAACGCCTCGACGTCCACCTCGTCTAGCCGCGCGAGTCGGGGGCCGGGTCAAGGCTGCGCAGCACGGGGCGCCAGCCCCGCTTGGCCTTGACGCGGCCCCCGACTCGCACACGCTGGAAGCCGCGCCTTGAGGGGCAGCCTGACCCTCAAGCGCCTCCCCAGCAAAAATCCCCTACCGCGCCACGGGCTGCGCCGTCTCCACCAGCCGTGCAAAGAACGTCGCCCCCACCGGACTGATCTCGTCGTTGAAGTTGTATTCCGGATGGTGCAGCCCCGCGCTCTCCCCCTGGCCGATGAAGACATAGGCGCCTGGCCGGGCCTCCAGCATGTAGGAGAAGTCCTCCGACGCCATCTCCGGGTCGGTGGCATCGTCGACCCGCGCATCGCCGGCCACCTGGCGCGCCACATCGGCGGCGAAAGCGACGGCGTCGGGGTCGTTCTCCGTCACCGGATAGCCGCGGTCGTACTCGACGCGGGCGCTGGCGCCGTGGGCCGCCGCGATGCCCTCGGCGATCTCGGCCACGCGCCGCTCGGCCAGATCGCGGGTCGCGGCCGTCAGCGTGCGGACCGTGCCGCAGATATACGCCGTGCCGGGGATCACGTTGTGGGTGTTGCCGGCCGAGATCTGGGTGACGCTCAAGACGACCGACTCGATGGCGGAGACGTTGCGGGCCGGGATTGTGTAGAGCGCCTGGGCGATCTGGGCCGCGATCAGGACGCTGTCGATCCCCTCTTCCGGCGACGCTGCATGGGCGCCCCGTCCGGTGATGTGGATGTCGAAGCTGTCCCCGGCCGCCAACAAAGGCCCCGGCCGCATGGCGAAGGCACCCGCTTCGCCCCCCGGCCAGTTGTGCATGCCGAAGACGCGGGCGATGTCGTGGCGCTCCATCACGCCCGCCTTCACCATGGCAAGCCCGCCGGCGCCACCCTCCTCCGCCGGCTGGAAGAGGAGTGCCACGCGACCCGCGAAGTTCCGTGTCTCCGCCAGGTACTTCGCCGCGCCGAGCAGCATGGTGGTGTGCCCGTCATGGCCGCAGGCGTGCATCTTGCCGGGATGGGTGGAGGCATAGGGCAGCCCCGTCGCCTCCTCGATCGGCAAGGCATCCATATCGGCGCGAAGGCCGATGGTCGGCCCCTCCCCCTGGCCCGCGATCAGCGCCACGACGCCGCCCGCCACATCCTCCTCGATCTCGTCCACGCCGAACTCCCGCAGGCGCTCGATCACGTAGGCGCGGGTCTTCGGCAGCTCGTAGAGCAGCTCGGGATGGCGGTGCATCCATTGGCGCCACTCCTTCATCTCATCGTGGAACTCGGCGATGCGGTTGAGGACGGGCATGGGGCTCTCCTGGCTGGGCTACCCCGAAGAAAGGCCCCGCCCCGGCCGCCGTCAAGCTTTCGGCCCCGGGCCGTCGTCGCTAGGGTCGCGCCCATGTCCGACGCACGCCCCCTGCCCCGCCCCGCCTCCGACGCCCTGGTGCATGATGAGACGGCGGGCCTTGCGCGGCTTCGCGAGATCATGCGGCGGCTGCGGGAGCCGGGCGATGGCTGCCCCTGGGACCTGGAGCAGACCTTCGCGACGATCGCCCCCTACACGATCGAGGAGGCGCACGAGGTCGCCGACGCCATCGCCCGGGAGGCGATGGACGAACTGGAGGGCGAGCTCGGCGATCTCCTGCTTCAGGTCGTCTATCACGCCCAAATGGCGGAGGAGGCAGGGCTCTTCAGCTTCGACGACGTGACCCGGGCGATTGCCGAGAAGATGCTGCGCCGCCACCCTCATGTCTTCGGCGATGCCGCCGACCGGACCTCGGCCGAACAGGTCGCCGACTGGGAGCGAATCAAGGCGGAGGAACGCGCGGCGCGGGGCGCGACGCGGGAGAGCGCATTGGATGGCGTCGCCCTCGGCCTGCCCGCCCTCAGCCGGGCGCTGAAATTGCAGAACCGCGCGGCCCGCGTCGGCTTCGACTGGCCGGATCGGGGCGACGTGATCGCCAAGGTGGCGGAGGAAGCCGCCGAGCTTTCCGAAGCCGCAGAGGCCGCCGACCGCGACGCCATGGAGGACGAGCTCGGCGATCTCCTCTTCGTCATCGCCAACCTCGCACGGCATCTCGACGTCGATCCCGAAGCCGCGCTCCGCCGCACCAACGCCAAGTTCGAGCGCCGCTTTCGCGCCATCGAGGCGCAACTCGCGGCCGACGGCAAGGCGCCGGAAAGCAGCACACTGGCCGAGATGGACGCGCTTTGGGACGCGGTGAAAGCGGCGGAGCGGCAGGACGCCGCCGCATCCCCACCGGCGAAGGCCGGCAAAGGCTGAGGCCGGCGCGCCGGGCGCTTTACGCCGGGCCGGGCGCTGCGCTATCAGACCGGCGACGCCACGCCGCCAGCCACGCCCAGCATCGTTCGACCGACGGGGACCAGGCCCGGACCGCGCCGATGATCGCCAGGTCCGGGGCGGCGCGCAGGAAAGGAAAGACGGGTTCATGAGTGCCATTGCAGAGATCACCGGGCGCGAGATCCTCGACAGCCGCGGCAATCCCACGGTCGAGGTCGACGTGCAGCTAGACACCGGCTGGTCGGGCCGCGCCGCCGTCCCCTCCGGCGCCTCGACCGGGGCGCACGAGGCGGTGGAGCTGCGCGACGGCGACAGCGCGCGCTACCGCGGCAAGGGCGTGCTGAACGCCGTGGCCGCGGTGAACGGAGAGATCGCCGAGGCATTGATCGGCATCGACGCGACGGAGCAGGTGGCGATCGACCGCCTGCTCATCAGCCTCGACGGCACGCCGAACAAGGGCCGGATCGGCGCCAACGCCATCCTCGGCGTCAGCCTCGCCATTGCCAAGGCGGCCGCGGCGGCCACCGGCCAGCAGCTTTTCCGCTATGTCGGCGGCACGGTGGCCCGCACCCTGCCGGTGCCGATGATGAACATCCTGAACGGCGGCGCCCATGCCGACAATCCGGTCGACATTCAGGAGTTCATGATCATGCCGGTCGCCGCACCGACCCTGCGCGACGCGGTGCGCGTGGGGGCCGAGATCTTTCAAACCCTGAAGGCGGAACTCTCCTCCCAAGGCCTCAGCACCAATGTCGGCGACGAGGGGGGTTTTGCGCCCAACGTGGCCTCGAGCACCGCCGCCCTCGACCTGATCATGAAGGCGATCGAGGCGGCCGGCTACCGGCCCGGAGAGGACGTGCACCTCGCCCTCGACGTCGCGGCGACGGAGCTGTTCGGCGACGGCGCCTACCATCTGGCGGGGGAGGGCAAGACCCTCGATGCCGGCCAGATGTCGGACTACCTCGCCGGTCTGGTCGATGCCTATCCCATCATCTCGATCGAGGACGGCATGGCGGAGGACGACTGGGACGGCTGGGTGGCGCTGACCGAGGCGCTGAGCGACCGCTGCCATCTGGTGGGCGACGACCTGTTCGTCACCAACACCGCGCGATTGACGGAGGGGATCGCCCGCGGCGCGGCCAACGCGATCCTGATAAAGGTCAATCAGATCGGGACGTTGACGGAAACTCTTGATGCAGTCGACATGGCCCACCGGGCGGCCTATGCGGCGGTGATGTCCCACCGCTCCGGCGAGACCGAGGACACCACGATCGCCGATCTGGCGGTGGCGACCAACTGTGGGTTGATCAAGACCGGCTCCCTCGCCCGCTCCGACCGATTGGCCAAGTACAACCAGCTGATCCGGATCGAGGAGACCTTGGGCGAGGCCGCCACCTATGCCGGGGCCGCCATTCTGCCTGCCTGAGCAGGGCCGGCGCAGCCCCAAGCGCCGCCACCGCGTCACGAACCGTCCTTTTTGTCGCCCAACTTGCCGGGCAGCTTGTCCGACGAGGGGCAACAAGAAAACGGGACCGGGGACAGCGCGTGGCAGTTGCGTACTCGACCTATCCGTCCGTTTCGGACGCGCTCAAGGTTGCGCTGTCGGGGGAACAGCCAGTGGTGGGCCGCGTGGCGTTCGCCACCCTGGCGAAGGCCTGCATCCTCGCCATCTATCGCTTTCTGCTGACGGCCGAGGTGCGGGCCATCGTCATCCCGCTGGCGGTGCTGATCGCCATCACCGGCCCGATCGGGCTTTACGACCGCTTCGTGGTGGCGGAGCGCTTCGCCATCGTCGGCGGCGCGATGCTGTTCCTGGCGTTGATCGGCCCGATGCTCGGCGGCTTCGCCGTGGCCTTCTGCCTGCGACTTAGGATCAACGTCAGCTACGCGACGTTGCTGACCACGCTGTTGCTGGCGGCGCTTCTGATGCTATGCGCCCATCTGGTGGCCTCCGGCGCGCCAAGGGCCGAGCTCTCCCCCGCGATGCTGCGCGACGGGGTGGTGCTGGCCATCCTATTGCTGACGGTGAGCTACGTGCTCACGCTGATGATGCGGCCCTCGCTAGGCCGCTGGCTGATCGACAGCGGCGTGCCGGTCGCGCGGGTCTCGCGACCTGCTACGGCGCCCGCTCCGGTGGCGAGCCCGGCGGCCGAGGCCGCCCCGGCGCCGCTGCTGCCGGTGGTCCCGTTGCTTGAGCAGGTGCCCCAGGAAAAGCGCGGCGCGCTGCTGCATATCCAGGCGCAGAATCAGTATGTCCTGGTCCGCACCAGCGCCGGCGAAAGCCTGCTGCGCATGCGCTTTCACGAAGCGTTGGAGGAGGCGCAGCCGGAGCCCGGCCTGGTCGTCCACCGCTCCCACTGGGTGGCGCAGAACGCCGTCGACGGATTGGAGCGGGACGGCCGGCGCAAGCTCCTGCGGCTCTCGGACGGCAGTACCGTGCCGATCAGTCGGGAGCGGCTGCCGGACGTCCTGGCCGAGATCGACGTGGCCGAGAGCGACGACGTCCCCTCCGCCTAAACGGTTCAACCCACGTTTTCAATCGCTTCAGCGCCTGCCTTGCGACCGTGGGCGAAAGGCGCTGCGCCGGCCCGTCCGATCCGCATCCCTGCGCCGAACGGTTCGCACCATGCGCCGTGCGTTTCGCACCGCAATCGTTGCGAGCATGGCCGGGCGTCCCAAACTCCCCAACAGCCTTCGCGGGTCGATCCCGGTTCGGATCCTGGCCAGGCGATGTGAGGGGCATCGGTTTGGGCCGTGAAGGCCGAGCCGTGCCGGATCCCCGCGGAGGTGCCGCCTTCCCCAACGCATCTGCCCCAACCCCCGCGACCATATCCGGCGCCTCCCAGCGCAGGCGGTGCGGGCGGCCTGTCGGTCTCCAACTCCGTGAGGAAGATCAACGGGCCAGGCCCCATCATCTCAACCCCGGCGCGAAAAGGCGGTCGAGGTGAGCGGCCCGGCCCCCGCCGCGACCAGCTCGCGCTCCATCAGGTCGATCAGATGGGCGATGACGTTGCGCGATGCGGCGGGGTGCAGCATCGGATCGATGTCGGCGTAGATCGTCTCCACCAATTGGCTGAGCGTCGCAGCCCCGTCCTGCAGGATAGCCATGATCTGCCCCTCTCGCTGCAACCGATGGTCGAGGATGTGGGCGATCAGCGCCTGGGGTGCATCCACCGGCGCGCCGTGGCCGGGATAGTAGATCGCGTCGTCCTCCCGCCCCTGCAGCCGGCGGAGGCTTGCCATGAAGGCGGTCAGATCGCCGTCCGGCGGCGAGACCACCGTGGTCGCCCAGCCCATGACGTGGTCGCCGGTGAGCAGCGCCCCGGTGCCCTCCACCGCATAGCAGAGATGGTTCGACATGTGCCCCGGCGTGTGGATCGCCGTGAGCGCCCAGCCCTCCCCCTCCACCGTCTCACCGTCGGAAAGCGCGCGGTCCGGGCGGAAGCCCACATCCACCCCCTCACCGCCGCCGATCGCCACCCGCTCCCGCGCCAGGCGCTGCATCACGGCGGAGCGGCCGGCGGCGTGATCGCCGAAGCCGAGCACCGGCGCGCCGTAAAGCGCCGCCATCGCCGGGGCGAGCGGGGAGTGGTCGAGATGGCTGTGGGTGACGAAGATATGGCTGATCGTCTCACCCTCGGCCAAGGCGCCCCGCAAGGCAGCCATGTGGCCGAGATCGTCCGGCCCGGGATCGACCAACGCCACGCGCCCCTCCCCCACCAGGTAGGTGCGCGTGCCGGTAAAGGTCATCGGGCTCGCATTCGCCGCGGTGACCACCCGCAGGCCCGGCGCCAGGTGCTCCACCTCGCCGGGCGTGACGGCGTGATCACGGCGGAACGGATCCTCCGCCATGGCTCCCCCGGGGTCGCTTCCTCCACCGAAGCTTTTGGCGCTTCTTGCACCGACCATGGTGCCCAAGTATCGGTGAAGCCACAATGGCCTTGGCGACACTCAAGCCGATCCTGCCGCGCAACCTGTTCGGCCGCGCGCTGTTGATCCTGGTGGTGCCCGTGATCGGCATCCAGATCGTCGTGGCCGCGGTGTTCATCGAGCGCCACTTCGCCGGCATCTCCGAACAAATGACCTCGCCGGTGGCCGAGCAGGTGCGCTACGCCATCGCGCTCACCAACCAGGCGCCGAGCCTGGCAGCGGCGGAGGACGAGCTGGCCGCGCTCGCCGCTCCCCTCGGCCTCAGCTTCACCATCGAGGCGGACGGGCGCGTCATCCCGGCCGAGGCGCGGCGCTATTTCGACGTCTCGGGCGGTGCGGCGGCGGAGACCTTTCGGCGCTTGATCGCCGAGCCGATCGCGCTCGACTTCGCCAGCGACACCAAGCGGGTGGAGCTGCGCGTGCCGACCGATAAGGGCGTGCTGGTGGCCGACATCCCGCGCCGGCGGATGATCGCGTCGAACCCCCACTTTCTGCTGGTCTGGATGGCCGTCTCCTCCCTCGCCCTGCTGGCCGTCGCCATCCTCTTCCTGCGCAACCAGGTGCGCCCGATCGGGCGGCTCGCCCAGGCGGCGGAGGCGTTCGGCAAGGGTCGCTCCGACCGGTTCCGGCCGGCCGGGGCGGAGGAGGTGCGCCGGGCCGGGGCGGCGTTCCTTTCCATGCGCGCCCGGATCGAGCGCCAGATCGAGCAGCGCACCCAGATGCTGCTCGGCGTGAGCCACGATCTGCGCACCCCGCTCACCCGCATGAAGCTCACCCTGGCGATGGCCGACGGGGCGGACGGCAACGATGTCTCCGACATGGTCGACGGCCTCTCCCGCGATGTCGAGGCGATGGAGCGGGTGGCGGAGGGGTTCCTGGCCTTCGGCCGGGATCAGGCGGCGGACGAGTTCGAGACCATCGACGCCGTCGCCCTGGCCGAAGAGATCGTCGAAGGCGCCTGCCGCGGCGGAGCCGAAGTGGAGCTCACCGTGCAGCAGACCGCCGAGACCGACCGCCGGGTACGGGTCCGCAAGGGGGCGGTGGCCCGTGCCCTGCAGAACCTGGTGGAGAACGCGGCGGAGCACGGCGAGCATGTCCAGCTCACCGTCCGGCTGACCGGCAAGACCCTGGAATATGTCGTGGAGGATGACGGCCCCGGTATCGCCGCCGACGATCGGGAGGCGGCCTTGCAGCCCTTCCATCGCCTCGACAGCGCCCGCAACCAGAACCGCAGCGCCGGCGTCGGCTTGGGCCTCGCTATCACGCTCGACGCCGCGCGCAGCCATGGCGGGGCGTTGGAGCTGGGCGACAGCGTCCTCGGCGGCTTGCGGGTGACCCTGCGCCTGCCGCGCTAAGCCGGCGTTCAGCGGGCGGCGAGGCCCTCCATCAGCCCCTCGATCGACGCGGCCCCGTCGAGGTGGGAGAGCTGATCGAGCGCCGCCTCCGTTCGCTCCTCACCGATCACCGGAGCCATCAACAAGCGGGCCTTGGCGAGCAGCCGGGCCTCCCGCGCATCGAGGTCCGTGGTGGGGATGGCCACGTCGTGCGCCACCTCCCGTACCGTTCCGTCGACCAGCCGGGCGACTACGCGGGCGGCCGCGTCGAAACCTCCCGGGCGGGGATGCAGCTCGATCCGCTCGCGGAGCGTCACCAGTTCCGGATCTCGGGCGATGTCGGCAGTGTAGGCGTCGAGCGCTGCCGTGTCGCGGCCGGTGAGGCCCATGGCGGCGAGATGGCGGACGGAGAACTTCACCTCCAGCCCCGTCTCCGGCGCCGCCAAGTCGCAGACGGAGCGGAGGGTGTCGGCCACGTGCAGCTCCAACCTCGCGATGTCCTCTGGGCGAACGCCATCTTCGGTGCGGAGCCGTGCCGCCGCCTCGATCACCGAATGGGTGAGGTAGCAGGCGGCGTGATATTTGAAGAGCGTCTGCGTTACCGCCAGCCGTCCCTCGGCGCGAGGTCCAGGCAATACGGCCTCCGCTCCCGGACACTGGGTCGCGAAGAAGCCCTGGGGCGCTTCGAGCGACCCGGCAGCCGCCGTCGCGCCGCCGGCGGCGAGTTGCGCGGCAAGGAGGCCGTTCACCGCCGCCTTCCCGGCATGAAACGGCTTGGCATCGGTGCCGAACATCGACTTCAGCCCCGCCGCCTGGGCCGCGGCGAGGCCGAAGGCACGCTCCATCGCCTCGGGCGCGAGCTGGAGCAGATGACCCGCCGCCGCGGCCGCACCGAAAGTGCCGACGGTGCCCGTGGCGTGAAAGCCCGCATCGTAGTGGCCGTCGCCGGTCATGGCGCCGATCAGGCAGGCGGCCTCATAGCCCGCAACGAACGCCTCCAGCACCGCGCGGCCCGGGGTGCCCTGCACGGCCCCCAGGGCCAGGACCACGGGCGCGAGCGGCACGGTCGGGTGACCGCGCATCTCGGCATTCACGTCGTCGTAGTCGAGGGCATGGCCCGCCGCACCGTTCACCAGCACGGCGTCGCGCAGCGCCGCGTGCCGGCCGCTGGCCAGGAGCGGCAGAGGGCCCTCCGCCGCCAGACCGCGAAGGGCGCGGACGATCGGTTCGTCCCGCCCCGCCACCGTCACCGCGATCCAGTCGGTCAGGCAGTGGCGCGCCCAGATACGCGCCTCCTCCGGCACCGCATCTCCGCGCAGGGCTACGATACGGCCCGCCAGGGCCCGGGTCACACCGCCGGCCGTCGTCTCGTCGCGGGCCATCGCACCCTCCTTTGCTGCGGCGCAGCTTGCACCGGATCGCCCGGTTCGTCATCCTCTGCCCATGGTCTATCGCATCGTCAAACCGCGCGAGGAGATCCGGGCAGCCGTCGGCACCGATATCGGCGTCTCACGCTGGTTCGCGGTGGAGCAGGACCGGATCGACGCCTTCGCCGAGGTGACGGAGGACCACCAGTTCGTCCACGTCGACCCCGAGCGCGCGGCCGAGACGATGTTCGGCGGCACGGTGGCGCACGGCTTCCTCACCCTCTCCCTCCTCTCGGCCATGGCCTATGACTGTGTGCCCCAGGCGGAGGGCGCGGCCCATGGGGTGAATTACGGCTTCGACCGGATCCGCTTCGTCGCCCCGGTGCCGGCCGGCGCCCGGGTCCGCGGCCGCTTCCACCTCGAGCGGCTGGTGGAGACCGCCGAGGCGATGACCGCGCATTACACCGTCACGGTGGAGATCGAGGGCGAGGAGCGCCCCGCCATCGCCGCCGACTGGATCGGCCGGGTCTACTTCGAGCCTGCGGCGGATTAGGTCCCACGCCCCTCAAGCGCCGCGCCGGCCTCGATCAGCGCCTCGATTTCGGCCGGGTCGTAGCCCGCCTCTGCCAGCACCGCCCGGGTGTGCTGGCCGAAGGCCGGGGGGCGCCGGCCGGTCGGATCGGGTGCGGTGCGGCTCATCTTGATCGGGTTGCCGAGGGTGCGGAAGCCTTCGGCCTCCACCACCATCTCGCGGTGCTGGGTGTGGGGGTGGACCGCCACCTCGTCGACGCCGAGGACGGGGCCCGCAGGCACGCCCTTGGCCATCAGCTCGGAGGCGAGCGTCTCGCCGTCGTGCGTCGCCAGATAGGGGATCAAAGCCTCCCGCACCGCCGCCTTGTTGCGGTTCCGGGCCGGGTGGTCGGCGAAGCGGGGATCCTCGAGCAACGCCTCGGCGCCCAGATGCTGGCAGAGCCGGGCGAACTGCCCGTCATTGGCCGCCGCGATATAGATCGGCGCGCCGCCGGTCGGAAAGCTGTCATAGGGCGTGATGTTGGGATGAGCGTTCCCCGTCCGCCCCGGCCGCTTGCCGGAGAGGAAGAAGTTCGCCGCGTGCGGATGCATCAGCGAGATGGCGCAGTCGTAGAGCGTGAGGTCGAGGTACTGCCCCTCCCCCGACCGCTCCCGCTCATAAAGCGCCATGGCGATGCCGATCATCGCCGAAAGCCCCGTGCCGATGTCGACCAGGGGGATGCCGATGCGGGTGGCGCCGCCCTCCGGCTCCCCGTTGATGCTCATCAGGCCGGCCTGGGCCTGTACCACGGCGTCATAGCCCGGCAGGCCGCCGAGCGGGCCTTCGCCGCCGAAGCCCGAGATCCGGCAATGGATGAGGCGCGGAAAGCGCGGGGCGAGATCGGCGTAGCCGAGGCCCCACTTCTCCATGCCGCCGGGCTTGAAGTTTTCCACCAGCACATCGGCGTCGGCCAGCAGACGCAGCAGCACCTCCCGCCCCGCTTCCTGGCGCAGATCCAGCGCCATGCCGCGCTTGTTCCGGTTCACGCCGAGGAAGTAGGAGGCGGCGCCGTCCTCCCCCTCGAACGGCGGACCCCAGTGGCGGGTCTCGTCGCCCTGGGGCGGCTCGATCTTGATGACGTCGGCGCCGTGATCGCCGAGCCATTGGGTGCAGAACGGGCCGCCCAGCACACGCGTCAGATCAATCACCCGGATCCCGTCGAGCGCACCCATGGCCGATCTCCCCTTCCGCTCCGCCCCACCGCAGGGCATGTTGCCGGGGCAGATAGCCCGGCACCGGAGACCTCGCAATGACTGCCTGGAAGGATCGCAAGCGCTTTGTCGAGGTTCTGGGCCGTCAAATGGCTTATGTGGAGGAGGGCGACGGCGCGCCGATCGTCTTCCTGCACGGCAACCCGACCTCCTCCTATCTCTGGCGCCATGTGATGGCGGCAATGGACGGCGCCGGGCGGCTGCTCGCGCCGGATCTGATCGGCATGGGCGACAGCGAGAAATTGCCGGACAGCGGGCCGGAGCGTTATCGCTTCGTCGAGCATCGCGACCATCTCGACGCCTGGTTCGATGCCGTGCTGCCGGAGGGGCCGGTGACCCTGGTGATCCACGACTGGGGCTCGGCCCTCGGCTTCCATTGGGCCGCCCGCCACCCCGACCGCGTGCGCGGCATCGCCTATATGGAAGGCATCGTGCGGCCCATGGAGTGGGAGGAATGGCCGGAACAGATCCGCCCGATCTTCGAGGCCCTGCGCTCCCCCGCCGGCGAAGAGATGGTGCTCGAGCAAAACTTCTTCGTCGAACGCATCCTGCCGGCCTCGATCCTGCGCAAGCTCGCGGACGAGGAGATGGCCGAGTATATCCGCCCCTTCGCCACGCCGGGCGAGGATCGCCGCCCGACCCTCACCTGGCCCCGCCAGATCCCCCTGGGCGGGGAGCCCGCCGACGTTGCCGGGATCGCTGCCGAGTACTCCGCCTGGCTCGCCGAGACGGACGTGCCGAAGCTCTTGGTTGCGGCCGAGCCCGGGGCGATCCTGATCGGCCCGATGCTGGAGAGCGCGCGCAAGCTCAAGAACCAGCGCGAGGTGACGGTCGCCGGCAGCCACTTCATCCAGGAGGATTCGGGCGCCGAGATCGGCGCGGCCATCGTCGATTGGATGACGTCGATCTGATGGCCGCCCCGCCGGTCTACGAGATCGACCCCAAGGCGTTCTGGGCCGACCCCTATCCCGACCTCGCCCGGATGCGGGCCGAGGCGCCGATCGCCCACGTGCCGCAGCTCGGCGCCACGCTCATCACCCGGCGCGACACGATCTTTCGCGAGGAGAAGCGCATCGACGTCTTCTCCTCCGACCAGCCCGAGGGCCTGATGACCGTCCTGATGGGCCAGAACATGATGCGGAAGGACGGCGCCGCCCATATGGCGGAGCGGAAGGCGATCTTTCCGACGATCTCGCCGAAGACGGTGAAGGCCCACTGGCTCGACCGGTTCCGCGCGGCGACGGAGGAGGTGCTGGCGGAGCTCGCCCCTGCCGGCCGGTGCGATCTGGTGGCGGACTACGCCATGCCGGTCTCGGCCCACGCACTGCGCGCCATCACCGGGCTCACCAATATGGCCTGGCGGGAGATGGACCGGGTGAGCCAGGGCATGATCGACGGCTGCGCCAACTATGCCGGCGATCCGGAGGTCGAGGCGCAGTGCCACGACTGCACGGCCTCCATCGACCATCATATCGACGAGATGATCCCGGTGATCGACGCGGCGCCCGATCCGTCACTCCTTTCGGTGCAGCGCCAGGCCGGGCTGTCGGATGCGCAGGTCCGGGCGAACATCAAGCTCGCGATCTCCGGCGGGCAGAACGAGCCGCGCGATGCCATCGCCGGGGCGGCCTGGGCAATCCTGAGCCACCCGGACCAGCTGGCGCTGGTGCAGGCGGGCGAGGCGACCTGGCTGCAGGTCTTCGAGGAATATGCCCGCTGGATCAGCCCCATCGGCATGTCGCCCCGCCGTGTGGCCCGGCCCGATACGGTCGACGGCGTGGACTTCACCCCGGAGGAGCGGGTGTTCCTGATGTTCAGCTCAGGCAACCGGGACGAGACGGTCTTCGCCCGGCCCGACGCATTCGACATCACCCAGGACTGCTCCGCCGCCATCTCCTTCGGCGCTGGGCCGCATTTCTGCGCCGGCGCCTGGGCCTCCCGCGCTTTGATCGCCGAGGTGGCGCTGCCGATGCTGTTCGAGCGCTTACCGGGCCTCCGCCTCGACCAAACGGGAGAAACCCGCTTCGGCGGCTGGGCCTTCCGCGGGCCCCTTGCGGTGCCGGTGGTCTGGGACGCCTGATCGGGCGGCACCGGCAAGTCTCACCGCGTGCCGAGGACCGAAAGCCGCCTTTGCCGGGGCTCGAAATGTGGCGAATGGCGAGCGTCAGTGACTTTTTCACACTTCGGGTAACATCCGATCTTTCTGTGATCACGCGGCAACGCCCGGCCGCCTCCCATGCAGAAAGGCGTCGTCGCATCCCGGGGCACCGGACCGAAGTGCAAGGCACCGATCCGCAAAGAACCGAGCCCGAATATGGTATCGCTTTCAAATAGATAGCGGCGCGATCCGACCGCGCCGGGGGCGGGTTGTCGGCTCAGATGCCCGCGGAGATCCACTGGTGTGGAGGACATGACGGCTTTGCGTCACGGCTGATGCAGAGGCATCGGGCGCGTTTTTGACGCTTTCGCCGAAGCCGAACCTTGGCTACATTGTGGCGGGTGTGGTTGTAGTGTTGCTGGTGTGGGAGTGGGTGCGTTGAGTATGACGTCCGACGATTTTGCGTCCGGGGCGCTGGGGTCGCTGTGGACGATCGAGGGGCCGGGCGGGATCTCCGGCACGGTCGGCGCCACGGCCACCGACGGCTATCTCGAGCTCGTCACCCCCGACGGCAGCCACGACGCCTGGAACGCCAACAACGGCGCCCGCGCCATGCAGGACGTCGCCACCGACGGCGACTTCGCCCTCGCCACCCGGTTCCTGACCACCCCCACCGAGCGCTACCAGCTGCAGGGCATCCTGGTCGAACAGGACGCCGGCAACTGGATCCGCTTCGACACCTATTCCGACGGCAACAAGCTCTACGCCTTCGCCGCCACCACCGAGAACGGGTCCTCCGCCATGCAGCTCCGCATGGCGATCCCGGGCAACGTGGCCGAATATCTGCGGGTGACCCGGGACGGCGACGACTGGAC
>JBCDCY010000007.1:0-166661 GCA_039180875.1 Pseudomonadota bacterium
CTGCGATCGCCGGGCTGGCCGGCGATCGCAGCGACGCAGCACCTCGGATGGATCAGTCCAGAGCGGCCTTGGCGCGCTGCACGATGGCGGCGAACGCCTCCGGCTCGTGCACCGCGAGATCGGCGAGCACCTTGCGGTCGACCGCGATCTCGGCCCGCGAGAGGCCGTGGATGAACCGGGCGTAGGTCAGATCCGGGTCGAGCGAGCGCACGCCCGCATTGATCCGCTGGATCCAGAGGGCGCGGAAATTGCGCTTGCGCGTCTTGCGGTCGCGCGTGGCGTATTCCTGGGCTCGATCGACCGCCTGTTTGGCGACCCGAAAGGTGTTCTTACGCCGGCCGTAATAGCCCTTGGCCGCCTTTACGACCTTCTTGTGGCGGGCGTGGGTGACCTTGCCGCTGGTAACGCGTGCCATCTTTGATCCCCCCTACGAGCCGTACGGCATGAACGATTTCACCGTGCGCTCATCGGCCTTGGCGACCAGGCTGGTGCCGCGCCGGTTGCGGATGAACTTCGGTGTGCGCTTGATCATGCCGTGGCGCTTGCCGGCCTGGGCCCGGCGCACCCGGCCCGAGGCCGTCAGCTTGAAGCGCTTCTTGGCGCTCGACTTGGTCTTCATCTTGGGCATTTCGCTCTCCTGTCCGCAGGGGCTTTTGCGGCGCGCCTCGGCAGCCCGTATTGGCCGGCCGCGCCAGATCAAGCCGGTCTGCTAGCCCGACACCGGGGCAAATGCAAGGGTAGCGAGGGGGCGGCGCGACGGCTCAAAGCACGTAGGCGAGGGCCACCATCATGGCCTCGGCCACCGCATCGGCCGAGACGCCGCCGGGCACGGTCAGCTCGGCCCAGCCGAGGAACAGGAGGGCGAGCGCGCTCAGCACCAGCGCCGGGCGAAAGCTGTTGCGCGCCACCATGGCCGTGAGGCCGACCGCAAGGCCTGCGAGCCAGAGGAGCCCGCCGAGCAACAGCAGCCAGGCGACGAGCGTCACCGCCGCCTACTCCGGCTCGCCTTCGTAGATCAGCTTCTCCTGCACCGGGGCGACGCGCAGGATGTTGGTGGTGCCCGACATGTTGAAGGGAATGCCGGCGGTCACCACGATCCGGTCGTCATCGGAGGCAAAGCCATCCTCCAACGCCGCCCGGGCAGCGGAGACGACGGCGAGCTTGAAGCGCTCCACCGACGGCACCAGCACGCAATGCAAGCCCCAGACCAGGCCGAGCCGTCGGGCCGTCTCGATCTTCGGCGTCAGCGCAAGGATCGGCACCCGCGGCCGTTCCCGCGCGGCAAGCATCGCCGTGGTGCCCCCATGGGTGAAGCAGCAGATCGCGCTCACCTCGGTGGTCTCGGCGACCTCGCGGGCGGCCACGGTGATGGCGTCGGCCACCCGGGTGCGCGACGGGGTGCGGGAGGCTTCGATCACCTGGCGGTAGATGTCGTCGCGCTCCACCGCTTCGGCGACGTTGTTCATCGTGGTCACCGCCTCGATCGGGTAGTCGCCGGCGGCCGATTCGGCAGAGAGCATCACCGCATCCGCCCCCTCGTAGATCGCCTGGGCGACGTCGGAGACCTCGGCCCGAGTCGGCACCGGCGAGGTGATCATGCTCTCCATCATCTGGGTCGCCACGATCACTGGCTTGCCGGCGGCGCGGCAGCGGCGGACCAGGCGCTTCTGGATCGCCGGCAGGGCCTGGACCGGCAGCTCCACCCCCAGATCGCCGCGGGCCACCATGATGCCGTCGGCCACCTCGAGGATGTCGTCGAAGGCGGTGACGCCCGCCGGCTTCTCGATCTTGGCGATCAGGGCGACGTCGGGACCGGCGAGCGCCCGCGCCTCGGCCACATCGTCGGCGCGCTGCACGAAGCTCAAGGCCACCCAATCGACGCCGAGGCGCTGCACGAAGGCGAGATCGGTGCGGTCCTTCTCGCTGAGCGCGGCGAGCGGTAGGACCACGTCGGGCACGTTCACGCCCTTGCGGTCGGAGATCTCTCCACCCACGTCGACGCGCACGCTGGCATGCTCGGCATCGCAGTCCGTGACCGTGACCCGGATCTTGCCGTCGTTCACCAGCAGCGTCGCACCCGGCTGCAGGGCGGCGAAGATCTCCGGATGGGGCAGGCTCACCCGGCTGGCATCGCCTTCCGCCGGGTCGAGGTCGAAGCGGAAGGCTTGCCCCTCCTCCAACATCACGGTGCCGCCGGCGAAGGTGCCGCAGCGCAGCTTCGGGCCCTGCAGGTCGGCCAGGATGCCGATCGGGCGCTGCAGCTCATGCTCGATCTCTCGGATGCGGGCGTGGCGCTGGCGGATCTCCTCATGGCTGCCGTGGCTCATGTTGAGGCGGAAGACATCGGCGCCGGCCACGAAGAGCTCCCGGATCATCTCGCGGGAGGAGGAGGCGGGGCCGAGGGTCGCCACCACCTTGATGCTGCGCTGTCGTCTCATGGTGGACCTTTGTCGGGGGGCGGCAGGTCGGGGCTTTTGGGTGGTATAGTGCGGAGGCGCGCAAGGTCAGCAAGAACTTTATCGGCCAGCCCGGGGACGCGACGGATCTGGACGACCGCGATCGGGTCCCCCACCTATGCAGACAGCCAGACAGCGCCAGCCCTACGGAGGACTCCCCATGGATCGTCTCGACGATCAGACCCGGATCGAGCTCGAGGCCGCGGCCTTTCGCCAGCTTCGCGCCCATCTGTTGGAGCGCACCGATGTGCAGAACATCGACCTGATGAACCTGAGCGGCTTCTGCCGCAACTGCCTCAGCCGCTGGTATCAAGAGGCGGCGAACGAACGCGGCATCGAGATGTCGAAGGACGAGGCGCGGGAGGTCTTCTACGGCATGCCCTTCGCCGAATGGCGGGCTGCGCACCAGACCGAGGCGAGCGACGCGCAGCAGGCGGCCTTCGCCGAGGCCCAGGCCAAAGGGCACTGAGCGGTCGCCGACAGGTCGGCCACCGGCCGCACCTTAGATCGCGGTGCGCCGGCTTTCGTCGATGTAGATCTCGCGCAGGCGACGCGCGATCGGGCCCGGGGCGCCGTCGCCTATGGCGACCCCGTCGATCTCCACCACCGGCGTGACGAGCGACGTGGCGGCGGTCACGAACGCCTCGGCCGCATCCTGGGCCTCGGGAATGGTGAAGGGCCGCTCCTCAATCCGCATCTGCGCCTCTTCGGCGAGGCGGAGGACGCTGGCGCGGGTGATGCCGTGCAGGATGGCGTTGGAGAGCTGACGGGTGACGATCACCCCCTCTTTCGTCACGATATAGGCGTTGTTCGAGGTGCCCTCGGTCACCGCGCCGTCCTCCACCATCCAGGCATCGTCGGCGCCGGCTTCCTTGGCCATGGTCTTGCACATCGAGGGCGCGAGGAGCTGCACCGTCTTGATATCGCGCCGGCCCCAGCGGATGTCGGGGGTGGAGACGATGCGGGCACCGCGGGCGGCGAGCGGCGCATCGACCAGGCTACGGGCCTGGGTGAAGAGCGCGACGGTGGGTGTTGCCTCTTCTGGAAACAGGAAGTCGCGCTCGGCCGCGCCCCGGCTGATCTGCAGGTAGATGCCTCCCTCCTCCAGCTCGTTCAGGCGGACCAGGGTGCGGTGCACGTCGAGCAGGTCGTCGTCCTCGAGCGGCGGCTCCATGTCGAGCTCGCCGAGGGAGCGGCGAAGGCGCGCCATATGGGCCGGGAAGTCCACCAGCTTGCCCCCGAGCACCGTCGTCACCTCGTAGACCGCATCGGCGAACAGGAAGCCGCGGTCGAAGATGGAGACCTTGGCCTCCATCTCCGGCAAGTAGGATCCGTTGAGGTAGACGATGCGGCTCATGCCCTATCCCCACAATTCCGGCGTCGGCGGGTGCGCGCCGGCCGCGTCGTAGACCAACGGCACCGCGCGGTCCTCGGCCAGCAGGAGCGGGCCGTCGAGGTCCACCACCTCCGCCCCCTGGGCCAGCAGCACCGCCGGCGCCATGGCGAGGGAGGAGCCGACCATGCAGCCCACCATGATGGCGTAGCCCGCCGCCCTTGCCTCGTCGCGAAGCGCCAACGCCTCCGTCAGGCCGCCCGCCTTGTCGAGCTTGATATTGACCATGTCGTATTTGCCGGCAAGCGCCGGCAATGACGCACGGTCGTGGCAGCTTTCGTCGGCGCAGATCGGCACCGGGCGGGGGAGATCGGCGAGCGCGTCGTCCGCCCCGGCGGGCAGCGGCTGTTCGATCAGGCTGACGCCGAGCGCGGCCATCTCCGCCACCAGGTCGCCGTAGCTCTCCGCCGTCCAGCCCTCATTGGCGTCGACGATCAGGCGGGCATCCGGGGCACCCGCGCGGACGGCGCGCAGGCGGGCGCCATCCTCCATCCCGCCGCCGAGCTTTACCTTGAGGAGCGGGCGATGGGCGTTGGCGGCGGCCGCCTTTCGCATCGCCTCGGGCGCCGCGAGGGAGAGGGTGAAGGCGGTCTGCACCGGCCCGGCCCCGATCGCGACGGGCACAGGCGCACCGCTCCGCTTCGCCTCCAGATCCCAGAGCGCGCAGTCGACGGCGTTCCGCGCAGCCCCCGGGGGCAGCAGATCCTGCAAGCCGTCGCGGTCGAGCGGCGTCGGCAGGGCCCGGATCGCCGCCTCAACGCTCTCCAGCGTCTCGCCGTAGCGGGCGTAGGGCACGCACTCGCCCCAGCCGCGATGCGGGCCGTCGGTGATGCTGACGGTCAGCACTTCCGCCGCATCGCGGCTGCCGCGGGCGATGGTGAAGACCTCGCGGAGGGCGAAGCGGGCCCGCTCAACCGCGATCTGCATCAGAGTGCTGCGAGGGCGTCGACCAGGCGATCCGCGCCCTGGCGATAGGGATCGACGGTCGGCAGGCCGAGCCGCGCCTCCGTCGCCTCGAGATATTCGAGCGCCGCCTCCTCATGGAGGGCCGAGGTGTTGACGGCGATGCCCACGACCTCGGCCGCCGGGTTCACGATGCGCGCCATCTGCAGCGACAGATCGCGGAGCGCATCGAGGGACGGCAGGCGGTAGTCCGGCAAACCGCGCATATGACCGCGGGTCGGCTCATGGCAGAGGACCAGGGCATCGGGCTGGCCGCCATGGATCAGGGCGAGCGTCACGCCGGAATAGGAGGCGTGGAACAGGCTCCCCTGCCCCTCGATCAGGTCCCAGTGCTCCGGGTCATTGTCGGGCGTCAATTGCTCCACCGCACCGGCCATGAAGTCGGCGACGATGGCGTCGAGCGGGATGCCCGCACCCGTCACCAGGATGCCGGTCTGGCCGGTGGCGCGGAAGGTGGCGGGCATGGAACGTGCGGCCATCACCCGCTCCATGGCAAGCGCGGTGTACATCTTGCCGATGGAGCAATCGGTGCCGACGGCGAGGCAGCGTTTGCCCGTCCGGCGCTTGCCGTTGGCGATCGGGAACGGTCCCTGGGGCACGCGGACGTCATGCAGGGTCCGGCCGTGCTTGGCGGCGGCCTCCGCCAATTCCGGCACATCGGCCAGGCGGTTGTGCAGGCCGGAGGCGATGTCGAAACCGGCCGCCAGCGCGCTCACCAGTACCTCAGTCCAGGCCTGGGAGATCACGCCGCCGCGGTTGGCCACGCCGACGATCAGGGTGCGGGCGCCCTTGGCCGCCGCCTCCTCGATCGTCAGATCGGGGACCTTCATGTCGGCCTGGCAACCCTCCATCCGGAACTGGCCGACCACGGTGTCGGAGCGCCAATCGCGGATGCCCTGGGCGACCTTGGCGGCCAAGGCATCCGGCGCATCGCCAAGAAACAGCAGATAGGGCCGCTCGATCATCAGGGGGCACCCGCGGTGACGGCGCGCGGACGGGGCGCGCGCCGCGGACTGTCGCCGCAATTCGCCGGCCCGGCAAGCCCCGCTGTGCCGCGGGCGAGCCTCCGGCGATCAGGCGGCCCGGGTGGTGGCGCTCGGGCTCGGCAGGGGGGCGGAGGCCTCGGCCGCGGCGACCCGGGCGAGCGGCTCGGGCAGGCCGCGTTCCTCGGGAATGGCGCAAAGGCCGATCCGGGTGACGAAGCGTCCGACGGCAGGCGATGCCGTCAGCACCGCGAAGGGGATGGCGAAGGTCATGCCCGCGAGCACCGGCGCCGCCCAGGGCCAGACGCTCGGCGCCAAGGCGAAGATCGCGGCTGCGAGCGCAAGACCGAAGAGCGTCTGCGGCCAGAGCCCCCGCGCCGCATCGCGCCAGCTCAGGCGGTAGGCATCGCGCTCCTGCCCGTTCCAGGTCACCGAGCGGCCGAAGAGGAGGCCGATGAGGAAGAGCGTCACGCGAAGCGCAACCACGGGCGCGAGCAGCACGGAGAACAGCGTCTCCGTCAGGCCCCCGGCCAGAAAGCGCGCCGTGCCGCCATAGCGCCTGGTGCCCCCCGGCGTCAGCATCACGTCGAGCCAGCCCGCCACCTTGGGGACGAAACTGACGGCCAGCATGATGAAGAACATGGCGATGGCAAAGGCGACGTTCACCCCGCTATCGCCGCCGATGACGAGTTTCGAGGCGGCGGCGAGCGTCATCAGCATCCAGGCCGGCGCGCCGAGATACATCATGATGGCGGCAAAGATCTGGAAGCGGCTCATCGGGCGCAGGCCCGGCCAGCCGAGGATGCGCCAGTACTGCATGTTGCCCTGGCACCAGCGCAGGTCGCGCTTGGTGAAGTCCATGAGGGTGGGCGGGTTCTCCTCCCAGCTCTCGGTCTCGACCGGCAGGACTCGCACCTCGTAGCCGGCGCGGCGAAGCAGTGCCGCCTCCACCTGGTCGTGGCTCAGGATATAGCCGCCGAGGGGTGGGGTGCCCGGCAGCCGCGGCAGGCGACAGGCCTGGCGGAAGGGGGCGAGGCGCACGATGGCGTTGTGGCCCCAGTAGGGCCCGCAATCGCCGTGCCACCAGGCGGCCCCCATGGTGAAGCTCCGCATGCCCGCACGCATGCCGAACTGAAAGATCCGGGCGAAGGCGGAGGTCGCCGGCGCGCCGACGACGAGGGATTGCAGCAGGCCGAGGCGGGGATGCGCCTCCATCATCCGCACCATCTCAACGATCGTGCCGGCACCCATCAGGCTGTCGGTGTCCAGCGGCAGGAAGAAGTCGTAGCCGTCGCCGTGCTGCAGCAGGAAGTCCTGGACATTGCCGGCCTTGAAGCCGGGATTGTCCGGCCGCCGACGATAGAGCGCCCGGGGGCCGAGTTGCGGGCGCAGCATCTCGAACCGCGCCTCTTCGGCCGCCGCGATCTCAGGGTCCGAGGTGTCGGAGAGGACGAAGACGTCGAAATGCTCGCCCACGCCCTCCGCCTCCAGCGCCCGGCGCATCTCGGCCAGCTTGGCCAGCGACCGCTCCGGCGGTTCGTTCCTGAGGAACATGGTGAGCGCGATGCGGCTGCTGATCGGCACGGTCCGGTCGATCTCGGTAAAGGGTGAGGTCCGCGCCAGGCCGTCCCGCACCCCATGCAGCAGCCAAAGCCCGATCACCGCGTTCCAAAGGCCCATGACCGTCCAGGGCGCACCCACGAGGAAGCAGACGAGGATGATGATGTCAGAGACCGCAAAGCCGTTGGCGCCGAAAACCTGCACCAGTCCCCAGAAGAGGCCGGCGAGGGTCGCGAGGTTGAGCAGCAGCACGATGGCCCGCCGCCGGGCGAGCCGGGCCGTCGGCTGAAAGCCTGCCGGGGTCCAGCCGGTCTCCGCCGGTTGGTCGAGCCCGATCACCGGGCGATTGTGGACGTCAGTCGTCATCTCGATATGGTCCTGCCTCGAAAACGTCGGAGGTTTGCCAGGTGGCACCGCTTGCGCTTTGGTATACGGCACCAGGTACGGCGGAGATCCGTCCGGCGCACCCTGGGGAGGGCGATCTGCGCGTCGATGCGCGCTTTTCCGCCATCAGCCGCGGGACAGAGCGGCTGATCTGCGCCGGTGGCGTGCCCCAGGCCGAATATCAGCGCATGCGCGCCCCGTTTCAGGAGGGAGCGTTCCCCTTCCCGGTGAAGTACGGCTACGCCATGGTGGGCGAGGCGCAGGAGGGGCCGCCGGGCCTGGCCGGCCGCCATGTCTTTGCGCTGCATCCCCATCAGACGGGCTTTCGCCTGCCGAGCCGGGCGGCGCTGCCGCTGCCAGAAGGCGTACCGCCGTCGCGGGCGGTGCTGGCGGCGAATATGGAGACGGCACTGAACGCCATCTGGGACGCACCGCTCATCCCGGGCGGCCGGGTCGCGGTCATCGGTGCTGGGGTCGTGGGCTGTCTCACTGCCTACCTCGCCGCCCACGTCGCGGGCTGTCACACTACGCTCGTGGACAAACTAGCCAGACGGCAGGCCACGTCAGCTGAACTTGACGTGAGCTTTGAAACACTGGCGGCGTTTCGCGCAAATCCTTGTGAATACGACGTGATCTTCCACTGCTCGGCCTCTGAGGAGGGGCTGCGCGACGGCCTTTCGTCGCTCACGTTCGAGGGCACGCTGGTGGAGATGAGCTGGTTCGGCGACCGCGAGATCGCCCTGCCCCTCGGCGGGGCCTTCCATGCCAGGCGCCTCCGCCTGATCTCAAGCCAGGTGGGTCAGGTCGCCCCAAGCCGCCGGGCCACCACCACCCGCCGCGACCGCCTGGCCGAGGCGCTGTCGCTGCTGACCGACCCACGCCTCGAGGCGCTGCTCACCGACGAGGTGCGGTTCGAGGATCTGCCTTCGGCCCTCCCCACGCTCTTCGGGGCGGAGGCGCCGGGCATCGTCACCACCGTGCTCTACGGGGCCTGACCCTCCATCTGAACAAGGGATAGCAACATGTTCGCCGTTGAAGTCCGCGATCACGTGATGATCGCCCATTCGCTCCAGGGAGAGGTCTTTGGCCCCGCCCAGAACATGCACGGGGCGACCTACGTCATCGACGTCGCCTTCTTTCGCGAGGCGCTGTCGGCCGATGGCATCGTCGTCGATATCGGCCGGGCGCACGAGGTGGTGGGCAAGGTCCTCGGGCCGCTTCGCTTCGCCAATCTCGACGAGGTCTTTCCGGGCGAGAACACCACGACCGAATGGCTCTGCCAGCATATCCACAACGGGATCGCGGCGGCGGCCCGCGCCGGGGAGCTCGGCCCGGGGTCGGAGGGGTTGAGCACGATCCGCGTGACCCTCGGCGAAAGCCACGTCGCCCGGGCCTGGGTCGAGGGGCCTGTGTGACGGCCGATCCGCCTCTCGCTCGCTTCGCCATCCCCGGCGATCTGCAAAGCCCCACGGGCGGCTATGCCTACGACCGCCGCATCCTGGAAGGTGCCGCCGCTGTCGGCGTGGATCTGCGCCACGTGCCCCTGCCAGCCGGCTTTCCCTGGCCGAGCGCGGAGGAGCTGCGCGTGGCCGAGGCGACGCTAAGCGAGGGCGCCGGCCCCCTGCTGATCGACGGCCTCGCCTGCGGCGCACTGCCGGCGGAGATGCTGGCGCGGCTGCCCGGGCCGGTGATCGCCCTTTGCCACCATCCCATCGGGCTGGAAACAGGCCTCGATCCCTGCAGGGCGGCCGAGGCCCTGCGGCGGGAGGCGGCGGCGCTGGCCGAGGTCGCCCACGTCGTCGTCACCAGCGCCCCGACCGCCGCGACCCTGGAACGCGATCTCGGCGTGCAAGCGTCGCGCATCAGCGTGGCGCCCCCCGGCCTCTCCCCAGCGCCGGAGGCACGACGGGGGAACCGGCCGCCGCTGATCCTCTCGGTCGGCAGCCTGACACCTCGAAAGGGGCACGATCTGCTGATCGCCGCGCTCGCCCTGATCGCGGATCTCGATTGGCAGGCGGAGATCATCGGGCCGGCCCGCGACGCCGGCTGGGCTGAAGGGATCTATGCGCAGGCGGCGGATCTCGGCGATCGGGTGAGTTTCAGGGGCACGGCCGACGACACGGAGGTGGCGGCGGCCTATCTCCGCGCCGACCTCTTCTGCCTGCCGTCGCGCTATGAGGGCTATGGCATGGTCTTTGCCGAGGCGATGATGCGGGGCTTGCCGGTGGTGGCGCTGAAGACCGAAGCGGCGGAGGCGCTGGTGCCCGCAACCGCAGGCATGTTGATCGAGGGGGAAGACGCGGCGGCCCTCGGCACCGCGCTCCGCACGCTGCTCAGCGATCCGGACGCCGCGACCGGTGCGGCCCGCGCCGCCCGGGCCCACGCGCTCACCCTGCCGAGTTGGGAGGAGACGACGATGCGGATCGCCGACGTTCTCCGCCGGCTGGCATGAGCTTCAGCGCGGATTGGCTGGCCCTGCGGGAGCCGGCGGACCGGCGGGCCCGGGACGCGGGCCTGATCGGCCGTCTTGCATCGTGGGGGCGCGGGCGGGCGCCTTTGATCGTCGATCTCGGCGCCGGGACCGGCAGCACCTACCGCGTCCTCTCACCCCACCTCCCCGGCGCGCGCTGGCGCCTGGTCGATCGCGATGCCGCACTGCTCGCGCATGTCGGCGGTGATGCAGCGGTCGAAACCGTCGTCGCCGATCTCGCCGGCGACCTCGAACCGCTCCTCCGCGGGGCCGACATCGTCACCGGCTCCGCCCTGATTGACCTGGCGGCGCGCGACTGGCTCTCGGCGCTCTGCCAGGCAGCACCGCCAAGCGCCGCGATCTACATGGCGCTCAGCTATGACGGCGAGGAGACGTGGTCGCCCACACCGCCGGACGAGGCCGAGGCCCTTGCGGCCTTCCACGCCCATCAGCGCGGCGACAAAGGCCTCGGCGGCCCGGCCCTCGGCCCGGATGCGGCAAGCGCCTTCGCCGAGATCCTGCGCGCGAGCGGTCGCGAGGTTTTCACGGGGCCCAGCCCCTGGCGCCTCGGTGCCGACGACGCGGCCCTGATCTCCGCCCTGGCCGACGGTGCGCATGGTGCGGTGGAGGAGATCGGCGCGCTGGACGCCGCCCGACGCCAAACCTGGCTCGCGGCGCGCCGCCGGGCGACGGACGTGGAGATCGGGCATGTCGATGTCTTGGGGCTCCCCGCCGCACATCGGCACTGAGCGCGACGATGGCCTCCGGCGGGGATATTTGATCCAGCAAGAAAGCCCGAGGGCTTTCGCAGTGGCTCAAATATCCATCGCCTGCCGCCGGCCAGAGGCGCTCAGCCCGCCGCCCGCTCCCAGCTTTCGCGCAGGTCGCAGGTGAAGAGCACGTCGCCGTCCTCAAACATATGCACCCGGGTCTTCGGCCGCAGCGCCTCGTCCAGGCGGTCGATGGGTGAGAGCGCCAACCCCGCCTTGCCGGAGCCGAGGATCATCGGCGCCACGAGAATATGCAGCAAGTCGATGGCATCAGCATCGAGGAAGCGAGCCAACGTATCGGCCCCGCCTTCGAGCAGGATGCGCGTGAGGCCGAGATCGCTGAGCGCCGCGACGATGTCGAGCGGGTCCATATGGCCGTTCACGGCCGCCACGTGGACCGGGATCACCCCCCGCGGCGGGCGTCCGCCCTTGGCCATCACGGCATAGACCGGCGCCTCACCGTCGTGCAGCATGTTGAGGCAGCCCGGCATCCGCCCTGTCGGGTCGATGACAACCCGCGCGGGATGCCGCCCTTCCACCCGGCGCACGGTCAGCTGCGGGTTGTCGGCGATCGCCGTGCCCACGCCCACCACCACGGCATCCACATGGGCCCGCAGCCGATGCAGATGATCGAGCGCGGAATGGCCGTTTATGTACTTCGACGCTCCCGTCACGGTTGCAATGCGCCCGTCGAGCGTCTGGCCGAGCTGGGCCACCACCAGCGGCGCACCCGGGGGGCGCACCGGCAAAAGCGGCATCAGGGTTTCAGCCGGATTGTAGTTCATCTCTCATACTCCGCACCGCGCGCCTTTTGGCTTAGCGCGCGTCGCGACGACAGCCAAATCCAAGCACTTGAACATGCGCATCATTCCGCCGGCCGGGGTTGGGCCGGCTCGCGGATGCTAGCCGATGGGGCCGGCGGACTGGGCGCCACCCTGGGTCCGCGCCACGGCTGGGACTTGATCCAGCCGACGCCATAGGCGACGCCGATCAGCACCGCACACCCGCCGAGGTTGACCAGAGCCCAGGTCACCGGCTCCCGCCCGATCATGTCGAGCACCCAGCCGTTGAACCGCGACAGAGGGATCGACATCAGGAAGACGGCCAGCGATTGGGTGCCTACCTTGCGGATGATCGGCACGACCGCGGTGAAGCCGTCCTGCACCACCCAGGCCCGCCAACGCGGCCCGATCGCCGCCCAGACCAACACCACCGCGGCCGCCAGATGGGCGAGATGAGCGAGCCCGATCCGCCCGTCCTGGATGAAGAGCGAGAAGCCCAGCGTCTCCGGCGCCCAGGTGCCGAACATATGCACGATGCCGCGATGGAGGGCGGGGAGGACCGTCTGGATCGTCTCGACATAGGTGTAGGGGAAGGTGAGGACGAGCACCACGGCGGCCAGGACCAGCCAGGCTCGGCCGAGCGGCTCCGGCGGCCGGAAGCCGGAGCGCAGCCGCTCCCCCGCCACGCCCACCGCCATCCAGGCGAGATAGGCGAGCGCCAGGAAATGCAGCCAGCGGAAGAAACCCTGATCCGACTTCCACCAGAGGAAGTTGATCCCCTGGCGCGCGTAGTAAATCCAATCGTGCAGCAGCCACGCGTCCGGAAGGAAGATCGCCCCGTGGATCTTGTGCCAGGCAAACGGGATGGTGAGCAGCACGAAAGCCGCGGCGAGGTAGACCAGCCGCCGGTCCCGGGGCGGTGCGCCGAGCCAGCCCATGCCGAAGGCAAAGCCGGTGAAGAACACCAGCTGCCAGCCGAAGGGGTTGAAGAACCAGCGGATGTCCGGGTTCCAGGGCCGCCCCGGCAGATCGGTCCACTGCATTTGCGTGGCCAACCAGAGCGCGAGAAGCGCCACGGCGACGGCGGGAAATCCGGCGAAGCGATGCAGCGCCATGACCAGCGGGATCATCGCCAGGATCACCAGATACATCGGCAGGATGTCGAAGAGGTTGGGGATCCAGGTCAGCGTGAAGAGGCCAAGGAGGGCGGCCGCCGTATCGTCGATCAATGGCTTCAGCGGCAGCGTCTCGATATAGACTTTGCCCTCCAACCCCCAGCCCTGGCGGTCGATCAGCAGCAGCATGCCCGCCGTCACCAAGACGACGCCGATCTGGGCCCAGTAGACCTGCCAGACCCGGAAGGCGACCCGGGCGGTGCCGAGCAGCCATCCACGGCTCTCGAAGATCTTGCCGAAGGCGATGGCGGAGGCCATGCCGGAGCAGAAGACGAAGATCTCCGTCGCATCGGAAAAGCCAAAGCGCGCCGGGATCCAGAGCGTCCAGGAATTGCCCGGGGTGTGGGCGAACAGGATGATGAACATCGCCAGGCCCCGGAAGAAGTCGAGCCGGGGGTCCCGGGGGCGCGAGGCGGCACCGGGAGCTGTCGGGGCGGATGTCGGTTTGTCGCTCATCGTTACTGCGCGGCGACGCCGCCGGCGCTGAGATCGGTGCGCAGATTGGCGATGCGGGCCATGGTGCGGGCCGTGTAGCCATCCTCCGCCCCGCGCTCGCTCGCCCGCCGGCGCAGCAGCCCCTCCGCCCGGCCAAGGGCGCCGGCGCGGATGGCCGCCTCCACCGTCAGGCGCCAGAAGACATCGCGCTGCGCGTGACTGCCGCCCACCCGTTGCAGTTGGCCGAGGGCCTGCTCGAGCGCATCGACGGCCTGGGCGTTCTCCCCGGCGCGAAAGGCGCAGAGGCCGCGGGCCGCGGGCAGGCCGGCGATCGCCGCAACCTCGTGCTGATCGTGGTCAAGGCGCTGGGCGTCCCGGGCGATGCGGGCCGAGAGCCGCTCCGCCTCCGCCGCGCGATCGCTGCGCACGAGCGCCAGCATGTAGTGCAGATCGGCGAAGATCACCTGGCCGTCGTCGATACGGGTTTGGGCGAGATCGGCCAGCTCCTCCCACCGGCTGGCCACGTCGACCCCCTCGAGCTCCAAGCGCAGGAGCAGGGAGGCGGCATTGGCGATGTCGCGGTAGTCGTCCGTCGGGCTGCAGCGGATGCGGCGATCGTAAAGATCGAGCACCGCGCCGAAATTTCCCTTGTCGAGATGGAAGAGCGCCAGGTGCCACCAGACGTGGAAGCCGAAGTTGTTGCAATGCTCCCACTGGCCCGTGCGATCGGTGAGCCAACGCACCCCGGCATCGGCCCGGCCGGTCATATCGTGCACATGGGCGACCGCGTGCAGGCCCCAGGCATCATCGGTGTTGATCTCGAGCCCGGCGCGGCCCGCCGCCTCCGCCGCGCGATAATCGCCGGTCTCCTCCAACGCAAAGGCGGTGCAGCCAAGGAAGTAGCCCCGCATCGGATGATCGGGACCGAAGCCCGGCAATGCGGCCTCGAGCGAGGCGCGCATGCCCTTGGCGTCGCCCCGCACGAAGTAGATCTGGTGGGCGAGCTTCATCGCCAGGGTATCGCCCGGCCAGCGGGCGAGGATCGCGTCCAGCCCCTTGGCGGCGGCCGCAAGCCGACCGTTCAAGTAGTGCTCCAGCACCTCGACATAGGCGAGGCAGCGCGGCTCCTCAGCGCAGAGCTTGGCGGAGGTATATGCGGCGTGTGCCGTCGGCAGCAGTTCCGCCCGGCCGAGGAGCAGATAGAACAGCCCCTTCGCGGCATGGCCGACGGCGAAGTCGGGCGCGGCGGCCAGCGTGCGGCCCAGATGGTCCGGCGTCGCCGCCCCATGGGCGAGGAACGCGCGTTGTGTCGCCTCCCAAGCCGCGGCGGCATCTGGATCGGTCAACGGCTTCGGAAGACCGGTCGGGTCGTCGAGCATGAGGGCCCTCAAAACAAGCGGTACGATCAGGCATGTCAGGTGGATTTGACGTTTTTTCTTGTACTAAACCACATACGCCTTTCTCGGCGCTCGCGTTTCCGTGCATCACCGAGATGTGAGATGGTGCGAGCCTACAGCGAAGCTAGAGAGCGACAATGTCGCGGTGATCGCCATGGGCGAGGACTTGCCGAGATGCCGATGAACAAACCGGTCTTCCTGGCAGCCCTGGGCGGATTGGCGCTGCTGACGATCGCCGCGTGGACCTTTGAGAGCGGTCGCCAGGCTGGCGCCGCCCTGATCGGCGCCTTCGCCGGCCTTGCCCTCTATCATGCCCGCTTCGGCTTCACCGGCGGCTGGCGGCGCCTGGTGCGGGAACGCCGGGGCGCCGGGCTGCGGGCGCAATTGCTGCTGATCGGGCTCACCTGCGTCGTCTCCTATCCATTGATCGCCTGGGGCAGTCAGATCGAGTGGCAGATGTTTGGCGAGAGCTGGTCGCTGGCCGCCCGGGGCAACGTGCTGCCGATGACCGTCGCCTCGGCCCTCGGCGCCTTCGTCTTCGGCGTCGGTATGCAGCTGGGCGGCGGCTGCGCCTCGGGCACGCTCTTCACCGCCGGCGGCGGCTCGACCCGGATGATGCTGGTGCTGGTGTTCTTCATCGCCGGCTCGGTCTGGGCCACGTATCATTGGGATTTCTGGGCCGGGACCGGGCGGGTCTTCGCCAACACCTCCGTCATTCGGGAGTTCGGGGCGCTTGGCGGCCTGGCGGCTTTGCTTGCCCTGCTCGGCGCGCTCTGGCTGGTCTCGCTCAGGCTCGAGCGGCGCGCCCATGGCGGGGTGGAGCGGATCGGGGGCGAGGACGGCTGGCTGCAAGGCCCCTGGTCGCTTCGGAGCGGGGCGATCGCCCTCGCCCTCGTCGGCATCCTCTGCTTCCTGGTGCTCGGCCGGCCCTGGGGCGTGACCTACGGCTTTGCCGTTTGGGGCGCCCAGGCGGTGGATCTGCTGGGCGGCAGGCCGACGGAATGGACCTATTGGTCGGGCTGGCGCCAGGGGCATGTGGAGGGCGGCCTTCTCGCCTCCGCCACCTCGGTGATGAACATCGGGATTGTCGCGGGCGCCATGGGCGCGGCGGCGCTCGCCGGCAAATGGTCGCCGATCTGGGCGCTCTCCCGCCGCGATCTTTTGACCGCGGTGATCGGCGGGCTCATGATGGGTTACGGGGCCCGGCTCGCCTATGGCTGTAACATCGGCGCCTATCTTGGCGGGCTCGTCTCCGGCAGCCTGCACGGCGTCTGGTGGCTGGTCTGGGGATTCGCCGGTTCGGCCCTTGGCGTCTGGCTGCGCGCCCGGCTTGCCATGGATCCACCCCTTCGACTGCAACCGCAAGGAGCGCACTGATGCGACGCATTCTCCCCCTGGCCTTCGCCCTCCTCCTCGCCCTGCCGGCGGCCGCCCAAGACGAGGTCGCCGACATGCAGGAGCGCGAGGGCTGGCGCGTTATCCGGACCGATATGAGCTACGAGGACCTGCTGGCCCGGATGGAGGAGGCGATCGCCGCGAACCGCATGGGCCTCGTCACCAATGCAGGCCCGACCGGCGTGGCGCGCAATCGCGGGGTGGATATCCCGGGCAACCGCGTGCTCGGCGTCTTCAACAACGTGATTGCGGTACGCACTCTCCGCATCTCCACGGCTGCGATGATCGAGGCGCCGATCCGGTTCTACGTGACCGAGAACCAGGACGGCACGGCGACGCTGAGCTGGAAGGAGCCCTCGACCGTCTTCGCCCCCTATATCGAAGAGGCCGGGCGCGAGCTGGGCGAGATCGCCGCCGAGCTCGACCAGAAGTTCGAGGCGATCGCGGAAGACGCCACGCAATAGGCGCTCAGGAAACAGCCTTCACCCGCCGGTCGATCAGTTTCCCTTTCAGCAACGATCTCTCCCCTCCTTGCGGCTTTATTTCCGCAGCCTCGGCCGCACATTACGGCTGAGAAACCGGAGGACGGATCATGGGTCTGCTTGTCGAAGGGGTTTGGAAGACCGATTGGTACGACACGAAGTCCACCGGCGGGAAATTCGTGCGCCAGGACGCGGGGTTTCGGAACTGGGTCACTGCCGACGGCAGCCCGGG
The DNA here is from genome assembly GCA_039180875.1 of Pseudomonadota bacterium. Taxonomy (GTDB): domain Bacteria; phylum Pseudomonadota; class Alphaproteobacteria; order Rhodobacterales; family Rhodobacteraceae; genus JBCDCY01. Next base: position 16,878 of record JBCDCY010000007.1, read on the forward strand.
GCCAAGCGGTACGGGCGGCTTCAAGGCGGAGAGCGGGCGCTACCACCTCTACATCTCCCACGCCTGCCCCTGGGCCCACCGCGCCCTGATCTTCCACGCACTCAAGGGCTTGGAGGAGCATATCTCCGTCAGCGTCGTCCATCCCGACATGTTCGACGACGGCTGGACCTTCGAGGCGGATTATGAAGGGGCGACCGGCGACACCCTGCTCGGCAAATCGTTCCTGCGCGAGGTCTATGTCGCCGCCAAGGCCGACTATACCGGTCGGGTGACCGTCCCGGTGCTGTGGGACAAGGCGACCGACACCATCGTCTCGAACGAATCGTCCGAGATCATTCGGATGTTCAATTCAGCCTTCGAGGGGCTCGGCGCCACGGGACCCGATTTCTACCCGGCCGATTTGCACGACGCCATCGCCGAGGTAAACGACCGGGTCTATGGCGGCGTCAACAATGGCGTCTACAAGTCGGGCTTCGCCACCACCCAAGCGGCCTACGACGAGGCGGTCGGCGCGCTCTTCGACACCATGGACTGGCTGGAGGCGCGGCTCGCCACCCAGCGCTACCTGGCGGGTGAGCGGGTGACGGAGGCCGACTGGCGGCTGGCCACCACCCTTTTCCGCTTCGATCCCGTCTATGTCGGCCACTTCAAGTGCAACAAGCGCCGGCTGGTCGATTACCCCAACCTTTGGGCCTATACCCGCGAGCTCTACCAATGGCCCGGGGTCGCGGCGACGGTGAATTTCGACCACATCGTGCGCCACTACCATGCCAGTCACACCTCGATTAATCCCCACCGGATTGTGCCCATCGGGCCGCAAATCGACTGGCACGAACCCCACGGTCGCGACGTGTTGAAGGCCGCCTGAACCCACCGCGATCGTCTCAAATCGCAATCAGGAGTTGACGAGGCCCACCTCCCTGGGCTCCGGTATCGGCCGCGTTCGAGAGGACGCGATCGGGTCTGGAGAGGGGGACCTCGATGAGCAACGTAGAGATTCTGTTGCTCGCCCTGCTGCTCGACGCAGTGCTGGGCGAGCCCGAGGGGATTTGGTCGCGCATCCCGCATCCCGTGGTGCTGATGGGGCGCGCCATCGAGTGGGTCGAGGCTCGGTTCAACCGCGGCGGCGCAGCGCGACTGCTGGGTGCCTTGGCGCTGCTGCTGCTCATCGTGTTGGTCGGCGGCATCGCCTTCGCCATCGCGCTGATCCCTGACCTCGGCATTCTGGAGCTGATCGGCGCGGCCATCCTGCTCTCGCACCGCAGCCTCTCCGACCACGTCCGCGCGGTGGCCCGGGCCCTGCCCTACAGTCTCGACGCCAGTCGGCGGGCGGTGGGGCAGATCGTCGGGCGGGAGACCCACAACCTCGACGACAGCGGCGTCTCCCGCGCGGCGATCGAGACGACGGCGGAGAACTTCTCGGACGGCGTCGTGGCGCCCGCCTTCTGGTTTCTGGTCGCCGGCCTGCCGGGCATCGCCATCTACAAGCTGGTCAACACCGCCGACAGCATGATCGGCCACCGGACGGAACGGCTGGAAGCCTTCGGCTGGGCCTCCGCCCGCCTCGACGACCTGCTGAACTTCGCCCCGGCACGGATCGCCGGCCTGCTGATCGCCCTCGGCGCCTGGTCGGCCGACGCGATCGAGGTGATGGTGAGCGAGGCGGCGCTGCACCGCTCCGCCACCGCCGGTTGGCCCGAGGGGGCGCTGGCCGGGGCGCTCGGCGTCGCGCTTTCCGGCCCGCGGGTCTACGATGGGGTGGCGACAGACGATCCCTACCTCAATGCCGAAGCCCGGCGAAAGCTGGACTTCACCGACATCTACGACGCGCTCGCCATCATCTGGTCGGCCTGGGCGGTGCTGGCGGCCCTGATCGCCGTGCCGGCAATCGTGTTCGCCTTCTACGTCTGAGGCCCGGGTTGCGACCGATTGCGCCGTCGCCGTAGACAGCGCGGCGAAAGCGCCTATCGTTCCGGGTCGCAACGACCACCACCCAGCGCTGCGCAAGGAGAGCTCCGTCGATGCAGAAATTTGGCGTCAGCCAGCCCGTCCGCCGCAAGGAGGACATCCGCTTCCTCAATGGCACCGGCCGCTATGTCGACGACATCGCCCCGGCCGAGGCGGCGGTCGCGCTTTTCGTGCGTTCTCCCGTCGCCCATGCCCGGATCACTGAGCTCGATGTGGCGGAGGCGCGGGCGGCCGACGGCGTGCTCGCCGTGCTGACCGCAGCCGATCTTGACGGCGCGGTGAAGAACAGCGTCGACAGCTCGCCCGTGCGCAACCGCGACGGCAGCAAGGGCGCGACGCCCCGGCGCCCGATCCTTGCGGATGAGCGGGTGCGCTATGTCGGCGAGGCGATGGCGGCGGTGATCGCCCGCGACCGGGCCGCGGCCTTGGCGGCGGCGGACCTCGTCGTCGTCGACTACGACGATCTGCCGGTACATATGGAGGTCGCCGTAGGTGGCGCCGGCATCCACGACGAGGCGCCGGAAAACCGCGCCTATGACTGGGCCTACGGCGACGAGGACGCAACGAAGGCCGCCTTCGCCGCCGCCGCCCACCATGTCAGCCTCGACATCGTCGACAACCGGGTCTTCGCCAATCCGATGGAGCCCCGCGGCGCCTACGCCGAATGGGACGGCGCGCGTCTGCATGTCAGCGTCAACGGCCAAGGCGTCTGGGGCCTAAAGAGCGAGCTCGCGGCCAAGCTGGGATTGGAGGCCGAGGCGATCCGCGTGACCAACCCCGATGTCGGCGGCGGCTTCGGCATGAAGGGTTTCAACTACCCCGAACACTTCGTCGTCGCCCATGCCGCCCGCCTGCTCGGCCAGCCGGTACGCTGGATGGCCGACCGCAGTGAAAGCCACCTGACCGACAATGGCGGGCGCGATCTGATCACCCGGGCCGAGGCCGCGTTCGACGCTGATCACCGGCTGCAGGCGCTGCGCTTCCACACCGTCTCCAACCTCGGCGCCTATAACGGCCCCTTCGGCCAGTTCATCCAATCCGAGCTGGCCCTCAAGGTGCTGACCGGCGTCTACGACGTGCAGACGGTCTTCTTCCACGTCGAGGGGGTCTACACCAACACCACCCCCGTCGATGCCTATCGCGGCGCCGGCCGGCCCGAAGCGATCTATGTGCTCGAGCGACTGATGGACTATTCAGCCCGGCAATTGGGCCTCGATCCCTTCGCGCTCCGCCGGCAGAACTTCATCCCGAGGGCCCAGTTCCCCTACCGCACCGCCTCGGGCGAACTCTACGACGTGGGCGATTTCGACCGGGTGCTCGACCGGGCGCTGACGGAGGCGGACGTGGCGGGCTTTGCCGCGCGCAAGAAGGCCAGCGCCGCGGCCGGCAAACTGCGCGGGCTCGGGCTCAGCTACTACATCGAGTCGATCCTCGGCGCCCAGAACGAGACCACGAAGATCGAGTTCGCCGAGGATGGCGACGTGAACCTCTATGTCGGCACCCAGTCGAACGGCCAGGGGCATGAGACGGTGTTCGCCCAGATCCTGCACGAACGCTCCGGCATCCCGTTCGAGCGTATCCGCATGGTGCAGGGCGACAGCGACCGGATCGCCACCGGCGGCGGCACTGGCGGCTCACGCTCCGTCACCATGCAGGGCAACTCGATCAACGTCGCGGCCGACGAGATGATCGCCCGCTTCCAACCGCTCGCCGAGGAGGAGTTGGAGGCCGCCGCCGCCGACATCGTCTTTGAGGCCGGCGCCTTCCGGGTGGCCGGCACCGACCGCGAGGTCGACCTGATGACCCTGGCCGCGCGGGCGCGGGAGGGCGGCCAGATCGAGCTTCTGATGACGGAGAAGGAAAGCACGGTCCCCGGCCGCTCCTACCCCAACGGCGCCCATATCGCCGAGGTGGAGGTCGATCCCGAGACCGGCGTCACGCAGTGCGTGAAATACACTGTGGTTGACGATTTCGGCGTGCTGATGAACCCGATGCTGGCCGAAGGCCAGGTGCATGGCGGCGTGGCCCAGGGCATCGGCCAAGCGATCACCGAACAGGTGGTCTACGACGAGGACGGCCAGCTCCTCTCCGGCACCTTCATGGACTACGCCATGCCCCGGGCCGACGACGTGCCGATGATCCCGTTCCATGCCGAGCTCGTACCCTCGACCGCCAACGACATCGGCATGAAGGGCTGCGGAGAGGCCGGCACCGTCGGCGCGCTCGCCGCCGTCACCAACGCCGCCCTCGACGCGGTGTGGGAGGCCGGCGTCACCCACATCGACATGCCCCTCACCCCGGTCCGCATGTGGTCCTGGCTCAACGACGCAAAGCCCGCGCAGGCCGCCGAGTAGCCAGCAGACCCGCGCCACGTCGCGGTCCGGCGGCCGGGTCAAGCCTCGCCAAAGGCGACCGCCGAAGGCGGCTCGGGCTTGACCCGGCCGCCGGACCGCACACCCTCGACCAGGCGTCTTGAGGAGGCAGAAAGCCTCCTCAAGCGCGTCTCAGCAAAAAAAAGATCCCCTGACCCTCAAACAAGACCAGCCCCCGAGGCCCCCAACCGCTGAAGGATCGGCCGCAGGCCGACCCGGAAGCCAGACGTCGCCGGGGCGCATCGCGCCCCGACCGCTTAGGCGCCAGCCCGGTTGGCGATCAGATCATCGACGACGGAGGGATCGGCCAGCGTCGAGGTATCGCCCAGGCTGTCCGTCTCGTTCTCCGCGATCTTGCGCAGGATCCGGCGCATGATCTTGCCCGAGCGCGTCTTCGGCAAGCCCGGCGCCCATTGGATGACGTCGGGCTTGGCGATCGGCCCGATTTGGCTCCTCACCCAGCCCTCCAGCTCCTTGCGCAGCTCGGGCGATGCCTCTCGTCCCTGCATCAATGTGACATAGGCGTAGATGCCCTGCCCCTTGATGTCGTGGGGAAAGCCCACCACCGCCGCCTCGGCCACATCGGCGTGGGCGACGAGGGCGCTTTCGACCTCCGCCGTGCCCATGCGGTGGCCGGAGACGTTGATCACGTCATCGACCCGCCCGGTGATCCAGTAATAGCCGTCCGCATCCCGCCGGCAGCCGTCGCCGGAGAAGTAGTAGCCCTTGAACATCTCGAAGTAGGTCGAGACGAAGCGCTCGTGATCGCCCCAAACGGTGCGCATCTGGCCGGGCCAGCTGTCGCGGATGGCAAGGACGCCGTCGGTCTCGGTCTCGGTCTTCTCGTTCCCCTGCTCGTCCAGGATCACCGGCTGCACGCCGAAGAACGGCCGCGTGGCCGAGCCCGGCTTCAGGTCCGTCGCGCCGGGCAGCGGAGTGATCAGGATGCCCCCCGTCTCGGTCTGCCACCAGGTGTCGACGATCGGGCACTCGCCCCGGCCGACCACGTCGTAGTACCAGCGCCAGGCCTCGGGGTTGATCGGCTCGCCCACCGAGCCGAGAAGCCGGACGGAGGAGAGGTCGTGCGCCTTCACGAACTCCTCGCCCTGGCCCATCAACGCCCGGATCGCCGTCGGCGCGGTGTAGAAGGTCGTGACCTTGTGCTTGGCGCAAACCTGCCAGAAACGCCCGGCGTCGGGATAGGTCGGCACGCCCTCGAACATCAGCGTGGTGGCGCCATTGGCCAGCGGCCCGTAGACGATGTAGCTGTGCCCTGTCACCCAGCCAACATCGGCGGTGCACCAGTAGATGTCGCCATCATGGTAGTCGAAGACGTACTGGTGGGTCATCGCGGCATAGACGAGATAGCCGCCGGTGGTGTGCACCACGCCCTTGGGCTTTCCGGTCGAACCCGACGTGTAGAGGACGAAGAGCGGATCCTCCGCCCCCATCTCCTCCGGTGGACAGTCGGTGGAGACGTCGGCGGCGACCTCCTCATAGTGCACGTCGCGGCCGTCGACCCAGGTGGTCTCGCCGCCGGTGCGGGCGACGACCAGACACTTCACATGGTCGTCGCAGCGCAGCAGCGCTGCGTCCGCATTCGACTTGAGCGCCGTCTTCCGCCCACCCCGAGGCGCCTCGTCCGCGGTAATTACCAGCTTCGCCTCGCTGCCGTTCACCCGGTCGGCCAGCGCCTCGGCCGAGAAGCCGGCGAAGACGATGGAGTGGATTGCCCCGATCCGGGCGCAGGCGAGCATCGCGTAGGCCGCCGCCGGGATCATCGGCAGGTAGATCACCACCCGATCCCCCCGGCCGATGCCGAGCTTTTTCAGGACATTGGCGAAGCGGCAGACCTCTTCGTGCAGTTTCTTGTAGCTGATATGCTCGGCCGCGTCGTTCGGATCGTCCGGCTCCCAGATGATCGCCGTCTGGTCGCCGCGGGTCGCGAGGTGGCGGTCGATGCAGTTGGCCGCGACATTCAGCGTGCCGTCCTCGAACCATTTGATCGAGACGTTCTCGTAGGCGTAGGACGTGTTCTTTACCCGGCTGAACGGCCTCATCCAGTCGATGCGCTTGCCGTGCTCGGCCCAAAAGCCCTCCGGATCCTCGACGGAACGGGCGTACATCTTGCGATAGGTCGCATCGTCGATATGGGCGCGGGTGCTCCACGCATCGGTCACGGGGAAAAGATCGCTCATGGGTCCGAGGTCCTGGCTTCGGGGTCGCGCTGGCCCAGCCGGTCGACGGGACAGCGCCGGTCTAGTGATCGCGCGTGTGCGCTCACCTAGGTGCAGGGCACACGCAGCCGGCTACAACGCCAGATATTCCTGCCGCAGATCGGCGTTGTCGAGCACCTCTTTCGCGGTGCCGTCGAAGACGATCTCGCCCATGTCGAGGATAATGGCGCGATCTGCGAGGTTGAGCGCCGCGATGACGTTCTGCTCCACGATCACGGTGGTCATGCCCACGCTCTTGATCTCTTCGAGCGTGCGCTCGAGTTCCTGCACGATGACGGGGGCCAGGCCCTCGAACGGTTCGTCGAGCAGCAGCAGCTTCACGTCCCGGGCAAGCGTCCGGCCGATGGCGAGCATCTGCTGCTCGCCGCCGGAGAGCGTCACGCCCTCCTGCTTGCGCCGCTCCGCCAGGCGCGGGAAGAGGTTGTAGATGCGGTCGATCGACCAGCCATGGGGCGGTGCGATCTGGGCGAGCTGCAGGTTCTCCTCCACCGACAGGCCGGGGATGATGCGGCGATCCTCCGGCACCAGACCGATGCCAGCCGAGGATGCCTGGAACGCCTTCATCTCGTGCACCGGCTGGTGGTCGAGCCAAATCTCGCCCCGCCGCACCTCGGGCGTGCCGGTGCGGGCGATGGCCCGCAGGGTCGAGGTCTTGCCAGCGCCGTTCCGGCCGAGCAGCGCGACGATCTCCCCCTCGTGCACGTTGAAGCTGATGCCCTGCACGATGTAGCTCTCGCCATAGTAGGCGTGCACATCCCAGACGGAGAAGTAGGCCGGCGCGCTCGCCCCGACATTGGCTTGCACGCTGGCGCTTGCGGTCGCTGCTTCGTCGCTCATGCTTAGATCCCTTGGGCTCATCAATGCGCCCCTCCCAGATAGGCCTCCTGGACCTTCGGATTGCCTTTGATGTTCTCGGGCGTGTCTTCGACGATCACCGTGCCCTGGGCCAGGACGCTGATCTTGTCGGCCAGGCTGAAGACCACGTGCATGTCATGCTCGATCACCACCTTGGTGATGCCGCGGCTCTCACCGATGTGCTTTAAGAGGTCGATGGTGTTGTTGGTGTCGGCCCGGCTCATACCGGCCGTCGGCTCATCGAGCAGCAGCAGCTCCGGATCCTGGGTCAGGCACATCGCCATCTCCAGCCGACGTTTGTCCCCGCGGGAGAGGGCGGAGGCCGGCATCTCGGTCTTCGAGACCAGGCCGACATCGCTCAGCACATGCTCCGCCTGATCTCGGATCTCGGCATCCTTGGCGACCCGGGCGAGCATGTTGACGGCGAAGGCGCCGTCGCGGTGGGCGAAGGCGGGGATCATCACGTTCTCGATCACGGTGAGCTCGTCGAAGATCTCCGGCGTCTGGAAGACGCGGCTGACGCCGAGCTGGTTGATCTCATGCGGCTTGCGCCCGAGCAGGCTCTTGTCCTTGAACATCACGGTGCCGGTGTCGGGCATCAGCCGGCCGACGAAGCAGTTGAGCAGCGTCGACTTGCCGGCGCCGTTCGGCCCGATGATGGCATGGACGGAGCCCTTCTCGACCGTGAGGTTGACGTTGTCGAGCGCCTGCAGACCGCCGAAGCGCTTGTTGACGTTCTGAACTTCAAGAATGCCCATGACGCGCCCCCCTACTCGGCCGGTGTGGCGCGGGCGCCATCCTCGGCCCGCGCGCTCCCGCGCCCGAGCCCGCCGATCCAGCGCAGGATCCGATTGGCCCCCTCGATCAGTCCGCCGGGCAGGAAGATCACCACGACCATGAAGATCAGGCCGAGCGTCAGGTGCCAGCCGTCGCCCACGAACGGGCTGGTGATCCAGACCATAGCATTGGTCAGGCCCTCCGGCAAAAAGGAGAAGAAGCCGGCCAGGACCTGGTCGTTCACCTTGGAGAACACGGCCTCGAAGTACTGGATGACGCCGGCGCCGAGGATCGGGCCGAGCAGCGTGCCGGCGCCGCCGAGGATCGTCATCAGCACGACCTCGCCCGATTCCGTCCACTGCATCCGCTCCGCCCCGGCCAGCGGGTCCATCGCCGCCAGCAAACCGCCGGCAAGCCCCGCATAGGCGCCCGAGATCACGAAGGCCGCGAGCGTGTAGGGCCGGGTGTTGATGCCGGTGTAGTTCAAGCGGTTCTGGTTGGTCTTCACCGCCTTCAGCATCAGGCCGAAGGGCGAGCGGAAGATCCGCAATGCCAGATAGAACATGCCGATCATGATGATGCCGGCCAGGTAATAGCCGACGTTGAACTGCAGAGTCATGCCGGCGAATGCCGTCTCCCAGGTGTCGTTCATCTCCAACCCGAAGAGGCTCGGCACCGGCAACTGATCGCTGCTCGGCGCACCGTCGAGGATGCGCGGATCATTGAGCGACAGCTGCAGCCCCGTCTCGCCGTTGGTGATCGGCGTCAGCACCGAATAGGCGAGGGCGAAGCTCATCTGGGCAAAGGCTAACGTCAGGATCGAGAAGTAGATGCCCGAGCGCCGGAGACTGACATAGCCGATCACGAGAGCGAAGATCGAGGAGATCAGGACGGCCAACAGGATCGCCGGAATGACGTTCATCGACAGCAGCTTGAACATCCAGACGGCGGAGTAGGAGCCGACGCCGAGGAAGGCGGCATGGCCGAACGAGAGATAGCCGGTCAGCCCGAACAGGATGTTGAAGCCGATGGCGAAGATCCCGAAGATCACGAAGCGCTGCATCAGATCGGGATAGCCCGCGCCGATCGGCGCCAGGATGAGCGGCGCGGCGAGCACCGCGATGATCACCGTGATCATCAGCACCCGGTCGCTGTTTTGGATACGCTGCAGCATGCGATCACTCCTCCATGACGCCCTTGCGGCCCATCAGGCCGCGGGGGCGGGTCAGGATGATGATGACGGCGACGAGGTAGATGATGACCTGGTCGATGGAGAAGCCGAAGAGGAAGTCCTTGACCTCCGTCATCGCAGCGAAGCTCTGCACGATGCCGAGCACGAAGCCCGCCAGCACAGCCCCCGGCAAACTGCCCATGCCCCCCACCACGACCACCACGAAGCAGAGCACCAGGAAGTCCATGCCCATGTGATAGTTGGGCGATAGGATCGGCGTGTACATCACCCCGGCCAGGCCGGTGACGATGGCGGCGAGGGCGAACATCAGGGTGAAGCGGCGGTCGATGTCGATGCCGAGCAGGCCCACCGTCTCCCGATCCGCCATGCCGGCCCGCACCACCATGCCGAAGGTGGTGAACTGCAGGAAGGCGAAGACGCAGCCGATCACCACGAGGGCGAACAGGAAGTAGATCAGCCGCCAGGTCGGATAGACCACCGCGCCTTCGGCAAAGCCCACCAGCGCGCCGATGTCGATGGAACCCGACAGGCTCTCGGGCGAGGGCTGCGGGATCGGGTTGGCCCCGAAGAACGCCTTGATCACCTCTTGCAGCACGATCGCTAGGCCGAAGGTCACCAGGATCTGATCGGCATGGGGGCGCTTGTAGAAATGCTTGATCAGCCCGCGCTCCAGCAACAGGCCGACGGCGATCATGACCGGGATCGCCAGGACGATGGCGGCCAGGACTGAATATTCGATCAGGGTCGCGCCGAGATTGCCGAAGTAGATCTCGGCGTAGGGCGTCTTGATCTCGAGCGGCGTGCCCCAGGCCGTGGTCTCGGTCTCGGAGAGCACGACCTGCTCCAGCGTCACCAGCTTCTGCATCACCACCGCGCAGAAGGCCCCGATCATGAAGATCGCCCCGTGGGCGAAGTTCACCACGCCGAGCGTGCCGAAGATCAGGGTGAGGCCCAGGGCGATCAGCGCGTAGGCGCTGCCTTTGTCGAGCCCGTTGAGGATCTGCAGAAAGACCGCGTCCATCGTCGCTCTCCCAACCGGAACGGGCCGGCCGCTTGGATCGCGGCCGGCCCAGGGGTCTTAGGCGCCGGGGTTGCACTCACCCAGCGCGCCGCCCGCAAACATCGGGTGGTCGTGCGGGTAGGTGACCTGAGCCGCCGGCGTGACCTCGACGACCTCCAGCAGGTCGAACTCGTTCTCGGGGTTTTCCTTGCCCCGCACCACGAGCACGTCCTTGAAGCACTGGTGATCCTCGGCCCGGTAGAGCGTCGGGCCATTGCCCATGCCGTCGAACTCCAGTCCCTCGAGCGCCTCGACGACGCCGCAGGGGTTGAAGGTGCCGGCCCGCTGGCAGGCATCGGCATAGAGCAGGGCCTGGACATAGCAGGTATGCGCCGCCTGGCTCGGCGGGAAGCCGTATTCCTGGCCGAAGGAGCGCACGAAGGCCTGCGAGCCCTCATCCTGCAGCGACCAGTGCCAGTTGGTGGAGCCGAAGATGCCCTTCACGTTGGCCCCGGCGCCGCTCGCCATCAGGCGCGAGTAAAGCGGCACGATGATCTCGAAGTCCTTGCCGTTCACCTGCTTCTCGCGCGCCCCGAACTGCACGGCCTGGGTGAGCGAGTTCACCATGTTGCCGCCGTAGTGGTTCAGCACCAGCACGTCCGCGCCCGAGTTGAGCGCCGGCGCGATGTAGGCGGAGAAGTCGGTTTCGGCCAGCGGCGTGCGCACGGTGTTGACCGTCTCCCACCCGAGCGCCTCGGTCGAGGCCATGATCGACTCCTCCTGGGTCCAGCCCCAGTTGTAGTCGGCCGTCAGGTGATAGGCCTTGCGGTCCGTGCCGTAGGCGCCCTGCAACACCGGTGCCAGCGCGGCGCCCGACATGTAGGCGTTGAAGAAGTGGCGGAAGCCGTTGGCCCGGCGGTCCTTGCCCGTGGTGTCGTTGGAGTGGGTGAGGCCCGCCATGAAGATCACGCCCGCGTCCTGGCAGAGCGACTGCACCGCCACCGCAACGCCGGAAGAGGAGCCGCCGGTGATCATCACCGCGCCGTCGGCCTCGATCATCGAGCGGGCAGAGGCGCGGGCGGCGTCCGACTTGGTCTGGGTGTCGCCAGTGACGAACTCTACCCTCTTGCCGAGGATGCCCGAACCGTCGAGAGATGTCGGCGAGCCGCCGGACATGAAGGTGTTGAGAAGACCGCCGTCACCCTCACCGTTCAGGTGTTTCACCGCCAGCTCATAGGCACGCAGTTCGTCCGCACCCTCGTCGGCATAGGGCCCGGTCTGGGGCACGTTGAAGCCGAGGGTAACGGTCGATCCCGTCGGCTCGTTGGTGTAGGCGCGCGCCGCGCCGGTGAAGATCGTCGGCGCCGCCAGGCCAGCGCCCACAACCGCGCCGGTCCGCAACAGACCGCGGCGGCTGATGGTGAAATCCGACATGGGTGACCTCCCGATTATTGATGAATTTCGCTGCCCAACGGCGACATGTCGGCGTCGCGGGGTAACGGCCTTGTCGCACGACGAAGTCAATTCAGCAATAACTCATTGCTTTCCATGGATTTTTTTGTAAAGTATTGACTGTTGTGCGCTGCAAAACTGTAAAGTTCGTTACACTGCGCCGCAGCGCGCCGGTGTTTACCTAAGGAAAAGAACCGCTTGGCCAGATCGCTTGCAGGTACACGCATACGGGAGCGGCGCCGCACGATCGGCCTCACCCAGGCGGCACTCGCACGCAAAGCGGGCATCTCCGCCTCCTATCTCAACCTGATCGAGCACAACCGTCGGGGCATCGCCGGGCGCACCCTGGGTGCCGTGGCCAAGGCGCTCGACGTCGCGCCGGAGGCGCTGCTGCAGGGCCCGGAGGTGACGCTGATCGGGGATCTGAGGGAGGCGGCGGGAGAACTCGGCGAGCAGGCGCCGGAGATGCTGCCCGAGATCATGGCGGTGGAGGAGTTGATCGGCCGCTTCCCCGGCTGGGCCCGGCTGATCGCCGGCCTCTACCGGCGCAACCGCGACCAGACGGCGGCGCTCGGCGCGCTCTCAGACCGCCTGACCCACGATCCCTTCCTGGCCGAAAGCCTGCACACGATGCTGAGCAACATCACCGCGATCCGCTCGACCGCGCAGATCCTGAGCTCGACGGAGGATCTGCCCGACGATCAGCGCCGCGCCTTCGACCGCATCGTGCATGAGGAGAGCCGGCGCCTGTCGGACGTGGCCGGCGCGCTGACCGACTATTTCGACCGGGCGGGCGACGCCGATGCCACCCCCGCCACGCCGGAGGAGGAGCTCGACCGTTTCCTCGACCGGCATGGCCATGCCTTCGATCTGCTGGACCGGGCGGCGATGGGGGCGGGCGAGCCTGCCACCCGGATCGCCGAGATCGTGGATGGCGCGGCGCAGCTGACCAGCGACGCGGCAAGGCGCCTGGCTCACGGGCATCTGACGGACTACGCCGCCGACGCCGCCGCCATGCCGTTCGCACCGTTCCTGGAAGAGGCGACGGAGGGGCGTTACGACCTCGACCGGCTGGCTGGGCGCTTCGATGTTCCCCTCGCCGCCGTCTTTCGCCGCCTGGCGGTGCTGCGTCGGCCGGGGGTGACGGCGCCTGCCTTCGGGCTGGTGATCGCCAACGCAGCCGGGGCGGCTCGGCTCCGCCGACCGCTGGCCGATTTTCCCCTGCCGCGGCACGGAGCAGCCTGCCCGCGCTGGCCGTTATTCCTGGCCCTGTCGCAACCCGGGCGTCCGCTCCGCGACTGGGTGGCGATGCCCGACGGCAGCCGGTTCCTCACCGTCTCCCTGGCGAGCCCCGCCCTGCCCGCCGGGATCGGCCGCCACCCGGTCTTCGAGACCGCGATGCTGTTTGCTCGGGCCGAGGACGTGGCCGACCTCGCCCTGGCCCGGGACATCCCCGGCGCGAGCCCGGCGATCGCTGTGGGCTCCAACTGCCGGCTTTGCACCCGCACCGACTGCGGCGTACGGGCCGAGGCGGCGATCCTCGGGCCCGCCGCGGCAGAACCGCTGCCCGAGCCGCAGCCCTGACAATCACCGTTGCGAGCAGCACCGACGCTCCGCTAGTCTTCAAGAATAGCAAGGAGCGGGCCCAAGCTCGCCAGAGAGGGAGGAGCCCGAGTTGGGGCAAAAGGTCCTCATCGTCGAAGATGAGCCCAATATCACGGCGTCGCTCGTCTTCCTGCTCGACCGGGAAGGATTTGAGGTCACGGTAGAGGCCGACGGCGCGGCGGCCATGGGCCAGATAGAGACGGCGGAGCCGGATCTGGTGATCCTCGACGTCATGCTGCCCAACGTCTCGGGCTTCGACATCCTGCGCCATCTGCGCGCCCATCCGGCGCTCGGCCGCACGCCGGTGATGATGCTGACGGCCAAGGGTCAGAGCCGCGATCGCGAGCGGGCCGAGGAGTTGGGCGCCGACCGGTTCGTCACCAAACCCTATTCCAACCGGGAGATCATCGAGTGGGCCCGGCAGCTCGCCGCGATCTGACGCTTGAAGCGGAGGAGGAGCTGACCGGCGTCTGGCGCCGGCGCCGCTCCCTCGACCTTGCAGTGCTGTTGCCGCTGCTCGGCGGCCTGGGCGTGCTGCCGCCGCTGGTCGGGCTTTTTACCGCCGATGTCCGGCTCTTCGGGGCGCCGCTGATCGTGGTCTACCTCTTCGGCCTCTGGCTGCTGCTGATCGTCGCCGCCCGCCTGCTGGCCGGCCGCCTCAGCCGGCTGCAGGACCGCCCCGGCGCGGCGGGAGAGCCGGACGACGGAGCGGGCTGAGATGCTGTCGGGCAACATCGCGGTTGCCATCTGCATCCTCTACGCGACGCTCCTCTTCGCCGTGGCCTTCATGGCGGAGCGTCGGGCCCGGCTCGGCCGGCTCGGCTGGCTGCGCTCGCCGCTGATCTACACGCTGTCGATCTCCGTCTACTGCACGGCGTGGACATTCTACGGCGCCGTCGGTTCCGCCGCCCGGGGCGGCCTCGACTTCGCGGCGATCTATATCGGACCGACCCTGGTCTTCGTCGGCTGGTTCGTGCTGCTGCGCCGGATCGTGCGTATCGGGCGGGCCCAGCGCATCACCTCGATCGCCGACTTCATCTCCTCGCGCTACGGCAAAAGCGCCACGATTGGCGTTGCCGTCACCCTGCTGATGGTGGTGGGGACCACGCCCTATATCGGTCTGCAATTGCAGTCGCTCACCCTGAGCTTCGAGGTGCTGGCCGCGGCCGGCGGCGATCCAGCAGAGGGTGAGAGTACGGGCGTCGTCGCCTTCTGGCTCGCCGTCGGGCTCGCCGCGTTCACCATCCTCTTCGGTACCCGCAATGTCGACGTGAACGAGCGCCATTACGGCGTCGTCACCGCCATCGCGGTGGAGGCTGTGGTGAAGCTGCTCGCCCTGCTGGCCGTCGGCATGTTCGTGGTCTTCAGCGTGGCCGACGGGCCAGGCGACATGCTGGCCCGCATCCCGGCCGAGATGCTGGCGCATGAGGACGCTTTCGGCACCCGCTGGGCGACCCAGATCTTCCTCGCTGCCACCGCCATCATCTGCTTGCCGCGGATGTTTCAGGTGATCGTGGTGGAGAACGTGGACGAGCGCCACCTCGCCACCGCCTCCTGGGCCTTTCCGCTCTACCTCTTCCTCATCAGCCTGTTCGTCCTGCCGATCGCCGTGGCGGGGCTGGAGCTGCTGCCGGCGAGCGCCAACCCCGATCTGTTCGTGATGACCGTGCCCTTGGCCGAAGGCCAGCAGCTGCTGGCGCTCTTCGCCTTTCTTGGCGGCTTCTCGGCGGCGACCTCGATGGTGATCGTGGCGGCGATCGCGCTCTCGACCATGGTCTCGAACCACATCGTCATGCCGCTCTGGCTGCGCCTCACCCAGGACCAGCCCCAGACCAGCGGCGATCTGCGGATGGTGCTGCTCAACAGCCGTCGGGCGGCGATCGCCGGTGTGCTGCTCCTCGGCTATATCTACTACCGCCTGACCGGCGGCAGCACGGCGCTGGCCTCCATCGGGCTGATCGCGTTTGCCGGGGTGGCGCAGTTGGTGCCGAGCCTGATCGGCGGCCTCATCTGGCGGGGCGCGACGCGGATCGGGGCGCTCGCCGGTCTGTCGGCCGGGGCCAGCATCTGGGCCTACACCCTGTTCCTGCCGAGCTTCGAGGGTGCGTTCCTGCTCTCGGCAGACCTGCTGCGGGACGGGCCCTGGGGGATTGCCGCGCTCCGCCCGCAGGCGCTGTTCGGCTGGCAGGGCGCCGATCCGTTGGTCCATGCCGTCTTCTGGTCGATGCTGTTCAATATCGCGGCCTTCCTGCTCGGCTCGCTCGCCACACGGCCGAGCTGGCTCGAGCGTCTGCAGGCCCAGTGGTTCGTTGCCGTCGACCGGGCCGACGGGGCGGTGCCGGGCCCGGTGCTCAGCCGGCTGGCGACGTCGGAAGATCTCTTCCTGCTGGCTCAGCGCATCCTCGGGCGCAACCGGGCCCATGCGATGTTTGAGGAGACGGCCCGGGCCCAGGGACGGACCGGCGGCCTGCCGGCACCCACGGTGGAGCTCACCCAGCGGCTGGAGACGGAGCTCGCCGGCTCCGTCGGCGCGGCCTCGGCGCACGAGATGGTGAGCCAGATCGCCGGGGGCGGCACCGTCTCTGTCGATGCCCTGATGAAGATCGCCGACGAGACCGCCCAGATCGTCGGCTATTCCCGCGAGCTGGAGGAGAAGTCGGCGGAGCTGGAGGCGACCGCGGCCCAGCTCCGCCGCGCCAACGCCCAGTTGAAGGAGTTGGGGGAACAGAAGGACGCCTTCCTCTCCCAGGTGAGCCACGAGCTCCGCACGCCGATGACGTCGATCCGCTCGTTTGCCGAGATCCTGCGCTCCGGCAACGGCATCGACGCGGCGGAGGCAAGGCGCTTCGCCTCGATCATCCATGAGGAGAGCTTGCGTCTTACTCGGCTGCTCGACGAGATCCTGGATCTCGCCGTGCTCGAACAGGGCGGCGTGCCGCTCCGGCGGGAGCGGGTGGCGCTCGATCAGGTGCTCGACCGCGCGCTCGCAAGCACGGAGGGCATCACGGCTGCCATCGGCATGGACGTGGAGCGCCGGGCGTCGGCCGATATCGCCGTCGCCACCGACGAGGATCGCCTGGCCCAGGTCTTCATCAACCTCATCTCGAACGCTGCGAAATACGGTGGCGCCGCGCCGCACCTGGCCATCGAGGTCTCCAACGGTGGCGAGATGGTGCATGTGGACTTCACCGACAACGGCCCCGGCATCCCCGAGCACCAGCGCGAGCGGATCTTCGAGAAGTTCGCCCGGGCCAGCGCCGCGACGCTCGCCGGCAGCGCCGGGCTCGGCCTGCCGATCAGCCGCCAGATCATGCGCAATCTCGGCGGCGACCTGATCCTACGCGCCCGCGCCGCCGCCGGCGCCAGCTTCCGCGTCTCCGTCCCGGCCGCCTGAACGGGCGCTCACTCCCAACAGGCGACGCCCCCGCAGCAGACCCTCAAATCCATTCGCATTGGCAGAAGTATCCCGGGGTGAATTGCGCCCTAGGGCGCAAGAGGGGCAGCGCCCTTCCCCGGCCCGTCACGGCCGCCAGCGCAGAAAATTCGCGATGATCCGCAGCCCCGTCCGCTGGCTCTTCTCCGGGTGGAACTGGGTGCCGAACAGGCCATCGCGCCCGACTGCTGCCGTCACCGCCTCGCCGTAGTCGGCATGGACGAGCCGTAGGGCGGGATCGCGCACCCGCAGATGGTAGGAATGGACGAAATAAGCGTGATCGCCGGGCCCCACGCCCGCCAGAACCGGATGCTCTGCTTCGACCGCCAGGGCGTTCCAGCCCATATGCGGGATCTTCAGTTGGGGATCGGTGGGGGTAAGGGCCACGACCTCTCCGCCGATCCAGTCGAAGCCCGGCGTCTCGCCGTATTCGCGGCCGAGGGTCGCCATCAGCTGCATGCCGACGCAGATACCGAAGAACGGCGCCCCGGCCGCAACCCGCTCCGCCATCGCCTCGAACAGGCCCGGGACGGCGAGTAACCCGCGCCGGCAGTCGGCGAAGGCGCCGACGCCAGGCAGCACGATGCGCTCGGCGCGGGCAACCGCCTCGGGTTCGGCCGTGACCACGATCGGCCCGCCCGCCCCGGTCTCCGCAGCCATGCGGGCAAAGCTCTTCGCCGCCGATCTGAGATTGCCGGAGCCGTAGTCGAGGATCGCCGTCGTCATCGCCTCACCCGGTCAGCGTGCCTTTGGTGGAGGGCACGGCCCCCGCCTGGCGCGGATCGGGCTCCAATGCCTGGCGGAGCGCCCGGGCCACCGCCTTGAAACTCGCCTCGGCGATGTGGTGGCTGTTGATGCCGGCCAGGCAGGCGACATGCAGCGTCACCCCGCCGCGCATCGCCAGGGCAGTGAAGAACTCGCGCACAAGCTCTGTATCAAAGCTGCCGATCTTGGCCGCGGTGAAGTCCACATCCCAGGCAAGATACGGCCGACCAGAGAGGTCGAGGGCGGCGCGCACCAGGGTATCGTCCATCGGCAGGTAGGCATGGCCGTAGCGCCGGATGCCCTGCTTGTCGCCGAGCGCCGCGACGAGGGCCTGGCCGATGGCGATACCCACATCCTCGACCGTGTGATGATCGTCGATCTGGCGGTCGCCCTCGGCCACCACCCGCAGGTCGATGAGGGCGTGCCGCGCCAATTGGTCGAGCATGTGGTCGAAGAAGCCGACACCGGTCCCACCCTCGAACCGGCCTTGGCCGTCGAGCGTCAGGCCGACCTCGATCCGGGTCTCTGACGTCTGGCGCTTGATCTCGGCGCTGCGCACGGGTTCCTCCTCAAAAACTCGCGGGTTATAGACCCGTGGCCCGGCCGCTCCAAGCCCGCCGGCGCGGCTTCACGGCCCATTAACGGTTCGTGTGAGATGAAACAAATCAGGTGAACGCGGGGGATAGGGCGTGAGAACGGCCGAAGGCGGCGAAATGGCGGACGGCGGGGTCTCCCCCGACCGCGACGACGTCCCCGTTTGCCAGGCGTTTGGCGACGCGCAGTTCCGGCCGTTGGCCGACGTGCTCTGCGCCGAGCGGGGCATTGCCGCCGGTTTCATCGCGGAACGCGGCGCGGCCGGGCCGCGACTGCTGGCGGCCGCCGGCGTGGGCGCGGAGACCGCGCTGCAGGTCGCGGCGATCACCGCGGACGGCTGGATCGTGCGCAGCAGCACATTGCCCGGGGCGCCGGGCGCTGTGGTCGGCGTGCGCCTGGCCCGGGACATGCCGGTGGACACGCTCCTAATCACCCGGCTCGACGCCATCGCCCGGCTCGCCGCCGGCCAGTTGCTGGAACGGGCTGCGCGCCAGCGGGCCGAGGCGGACTATGCCCGGATGCTCGATGCCTTCGAGGTGCTGCCGGACGGTTTCGCGCTCTACGATGCCGAGGATCGGCTGGTCCACTGCAACACCCGCTATCGGGGGCTCTACGAGCTCAGCGCCCACGCGATGCGCCGCGGCAACCGGTTCGAGGACATTCTGCGCGCCGGGTTGGAGAACGGCCAGTACCCCGAGGCCGTGGGGCGGGAGGATGACTGGCTCGCCGAGCGCCTCGCCTTTCACAACGCCGACCATGTGGTAGTGGAGCAGGAACTGCACGGCGGCACCTGGCTGCAGATCGTCGAGCGCCAGACCAGGGAGGGTGGCCGCGCCGGCCTGCGGGTCGACATCACCGAGTTGAAGCGCCAGCAGGAGGAGTTGGAGGCCGCCCGGGCCAAGGCCGAGGCGGCGAACGAGGCCAAGAGCAACTTCCTCGCCAAAGTCAGCCACGAGATCCGCACGCCGATGAACGGCGTGATCGCCATGGCCGATGCCCTGGCCGGCCGGGTGACCGATCCCGAACATCTGAAGCTGGTCAAGACGATCGGCGACTCCGGTGCCATCCTGATGAACGTCATCAACGACCTGCTCGACTTCTCGAAGATCGAGGCGGGCTACATGACGCTGGAGGAGGTGCCGTTCTGCTTCCACGCCATCGCCCGGGATCTGGAGGCGACGTATACGCTGCGCTGCAACACCCGCGGCGTGTCCCTCGCCGTCCGGGTGCTGCCGGCCGAACCCGCGCTCCGCCGCGGCGATCCCCACCGGGTGCGCCAGATCCTGCACAATCTGCTGTCGAACGCCGTGAAGTTCACCGAGCAGGGTGAGATCACGGCCACCATCGACTGCCGCAAGGCCCGCCATGTGGTGATCGAGGTGCGCGACACTGGCATCGGCATGTCGGCGGAGCAGGCGAAGCGGGTCTATGACGACTTCGTGCAGGCCGACGATTCGACGACGCGGCGCTACGGCGGCACCGGCCTCGGCCTCGCCATCATCCGCGGCCTGGCGGAGGCGATGGGCGGGCGAATCACCCTCGACACCCATCTCGGCTTCGGCTCCTCCTTCCGAGTGACGCTGCCCCTGCCCGTGGTCGAGGGCCCGGCGAGTGCCGCGGTGCTGGCCGCGCCGGCCGTGGCCGAGGTGCCGCGGGGCCTGCGCATCCTGGCGGCCGACGACAACGCGGTGAACCGGATGATCCTGACCGCGCTCCTCAGCCCGCACGAGGCCGACGTCACGGTGACGGAGGACGGGGCGGAGGCCGTGGCGCGCTACCAGATCGGGGCGCACGATCTGCTGATGTTCGACATCTCGATGCCGGAGATGGACGGGGTCGAAGCGCTCGCCGCCATCCGCGCGGCCGAACGGGCCGCCGGCGTGCAGCCGGTGCCGGCCATCGCCGTCACCGCCAACGCCATGGCGCACCAGGTGGAGGAGTATCTCGCGGCCGGCTTCGATCGGCATCTGGCCAAGCCGATCAGGGCGGCCGACCTGAAAAGCTGCATCGCCTCGACCCTGGCCCACGCGCCCTGACGCACCGCTCGCGGCAACACCTCCGGCAGCCCTCGAACGCACACCCGGGACGGTAGAGCGTGCGCCGCGCGCTTTGTTGCTGTAAAGAACTCCCCAGCGGTGTGGGGAGCGCTTTGCGATGGAACGCGGCCTGCGCGATCGGCGCTATGTAACGGTGCTCTATGTCGACGTGGTGAAGTCGACCAACCGGATCGTCGACCTCGATCCGGAAGAGGCCGAGGCGCGCGTCCTCTCCCCCCAGATCGACCGCATGACCCGGATCGTCGAATCCTTCGGCGGCGAGGTGCTGAAGCATGAGGGCGACGGCATCAAAGCGGTGTTCGGCGCGCCCGAGGCGCTGGAGGACCATGCCTTCCTCGCCTGCTCGGCCGCCCTCGCGATCGCCGACGTGGGCGACGACCCGACCCTCACCGACCTGCGCCTCGGCGTGCATAGCGGCGAGGTGGTGAGCAAGGATCTCGGCCTGGCGCTCGCCCAGCGCTACGACGTGATCGGCGGCATGGTGGCGATCGCCAAGCGGCTGGAGGAGAACACGCCCCCCGGCGGCATCCTGATCTCCGACGACACGCTGCGCGCTGCCGGGGACCGTTTGATCCTCGGCGACCAGCCACCGATCGAACTGAAGGGGATCGCCGGGCTCTTCAAGGCGCATCTCCTCCTCGGTGTCGACCACGACGTCTCCCGCTTCGGCATGCGCGAGGCGATGGGCCTCTCCCCCTTCGTCGGCCGCGATGCCGCCTGGGCCGAGCTCGAGCGGCACGCCGCGGCGGTGGCCGAAGGCGCCCCGCGTCTGGTCTGCCTGACAGGCGATCCGGGCATCGGCAAATCTCGCCTGGCCCATGAATTCGCCGAGCATAAACGGGCCGAGGGCTGGCGCATCCGCATCGCCGCCGGCGACGTGCTGGAACAGCGCACGCCCTTCCAATTCTACCGCCGCCTCGTCCTCTTCAACGCCCGCCTCGACGTCACCGCCGACGTCGAGGCCCGTACCAAAGCACTGGAGGCCTTGCGCAGCGATCTCGCCCGCCATGCAGGTCCGGCGATGGCCGAGACCCTGCCCGAGCGCGGCCTGCGCTTCCTTTTCGGCCTCGACACCGGCGGCAGCGGCATCGCGGGCACCGACGGTGCCGAACTGCGGCGCGAGGTGCAGCGCATCATCATCCGGCTCGCCGCACTTCGGGCCAGCGACGGACCGATCCTGATCATCCTCGACGATCTGCACCTGGCCGATGTCGAGACCCGGCAATTGCTGCTGGAGATGGCGGACGAGCTGGTCTCCTCACCGATCCTGGTGATCGGCATCTACCGGCCCGAGGCGATGCCGCAGAAGCTGCCCCACCACGCCCGCGCCCTGCCCGTGGAGGCGCTGGAAGAGGAGCCCGCCCGCCTGCTCGCCACCGCGCTGCTGCGCGAGAAGCCGCATCTGCGGGCGATGATCCCACTCATCCTGGAGCGGGCGGGCGACAATCCGCTGTTCATCGAGGAACTGACCGCCATAGTCCGCGCCATCGACGAGGGCGCGGATTCCGGTCCCTTCTCGCTCACCACGCTGATGGACGCCCGCGGCAACCCGCCGAGCTTGCGCGCCGTGATCTCCGCCCGGGTCGATCAGTTGACGGCACCGCAGCGCGCACTGCTGGAATACTGCGCCATCCTCGGCAACCGGTTCACCCGCTCGGACCTCGGCGCCATGCCGGAGGCGGCCGCGACCATCGACGAGCGCCTGCAGGTGCTTTGCGATGCCCGCCTGCTCCGCCCCCTGCCCCGGGCCGCCAGCGAGACCTACACCTTCCGCCAGGCGATGACGCGGGAGGTGGTCTACGGCAACATCCTGCGCTCCCGCCGCCGGGCGCTGCACGGCGCCATCCTCGCCCGGGTCGAGGCCGAGGAGGCGCCCGAGACGCTGGAGCGGACCATTCTGAAGGCGGAGCACGCCTATCATGCCGAGCGCTGGCGCACCGCGCTCGACTATCTCGAACGGCTCTGCGGCGAGGCCGACCATCACCTGAGCAACGAGGATGCCCTCGTCCTCTTCGACCGGGCCTTCGAGGCGCTGAACAACCTCGAGCCGGAGGAGAAGACGGCGCAGGAGGAGGCACGGCTGCATCTGCAGGCCGCCGCCGTCTCCCTCCCCCTCGGCAAACATGCCCGGCGCCGGAGGCTGCTCGACCGGGCGGTCGAGGTGGCCAAGGGGGACGAGGATCCGCTGACGCTCGCCGCCTGCCAGGTGCAGATCGCCTCCGCCTGCTGGGCCTCGGGCGAGCACGAGCGGGCGCTCGACGCAGCGCTCACCGCCCTCGACGTCGCCCGGGCGGGTGATGCGCCGAAGCTCGCCTTCGCCGCCACCTCAGTCTACGGCATGGTGCAGCATGCGCTGGGCGAATATCGCAGCTGCATCGACACCCATGAGCGCCTGCTCGAGGACGGCTCCGGCCTGCAGCACGGCTGGTTGCGGAGCTGGCCGGGCCACCCCAAGCTCACGCTTTGCACCTTCATCGCCGCCGCCTCCATCGAGATCGGCGATTTCCCCCGGGCCCGACGCCATCTGGATGCGGCGCTGCAAAGCGGCGACCCGATGCAGCACAGCTACTCCCGCGCCATGGTGCTGGATTTTGAGGGCTATTACCGGTTGATCCGCGGCGAGCACGACGCCGCCCGGGCGGCCCTGATCGAAGGGGCGGAGATCTGCCGCAGCAGCCGGCTGCACAAGCTCCTGGCGCCGATCCTGGCCAAGCTCGGCTGGTCCCTGGTGATGCTCGGCGATATCGACGCGGCCGAGGGCGTAGCGGCGGAGATCGAGGATCGGGCCCTCGATGAGAGCTCCGGCAGCTACATGTGGTTCTGGCGCGCTCATTTCCTGGCCCGCCTGCACGCCGCCCAAGGCGCCCACGCGCAGGCCTGGCGGGAGGTCGAGCGGGGCCTCAAGGCCGTGCGCGCGCATCATGAGCGGGGGCACGAGGCCTCTCTCCTCCTGCTCGCCGCGCAGCTGGCCGAGGGCCATCCGGCCACGGCCCAGTCGGCGGCGCTGGATTATGCGCGCTCAGCCATGCAGCTCGCCGTGCCGCTGGAGATGAGCCCGGTGATCGAGGAGGCGGAGCGCTTTCGCGCCGCCTGAATCGCGCGTCAGGGCCGATTTTCCGCCTCGGCGCCGTGGTCGCTGACCAGCGTGGCCAGCGCCTCCAGCACCGGGTCGGAGAGGTCGAGGCCCCGCAGGCTTTCGACGGTGCGGAAGAGGTATTCGTCGTTCGGACCGGCGCGACCGTGGGAACGGGCGATGATCATCGCCTGCTCCTCGAGGCTGAGGGTGCCGCGGTATTGGCTGTGCGCGGGATCGACGATGTAGGTGACGGCGGTCACCTGCCGGCCGTCCTCGGTCTCCACCGGGCTCTCGATCTCCCGATAGGCGTCGGTCACCAGCTCCCGCGCGCGCAGGTAGGCGCGCACATCCGCCGCCTCCTCCGCCATCACGCGGTAGCAAAGGCCGTTGCAGACCGCGCGCTCCGCCGCGTCGAGCGCCAGCACGAGGCCCGGCGCCTCTTCCGTGCCGCGGTAGTGCACGGAGGCCATGCAAAAGGCCCGCCGGTAGCCGTTGATCCGCCCTCGCAGGCGCTCGGCATAGGCGAAACCCGGCTGCCAGATCAGCGAGCCGTAGCCGAAGACCCAAAGATCGCCCGTCGCCGCCATTGGCCGCCTGTCCAGATTGAGCTTTCCTCGCGCGCCCCGATATAGTCGGCGCGAGCAGGTAAGGCGAGGTGCGGGTCCATGCGGGCGCTTCTTCTCGCGCTCGGCCTCGCGGTCGCGGGCTGGAGCGTTTGGTGGTACGTCGCCGCGAACGGGCGGACGGCCGGATTGACGGACTGGCTGGCCGAGCGGAGCGCCGAGGGTTGGGTGGCCGAGGCCGGTGAGATCGCCACCAGCGGCTATCCCAACCGCATCGACACCCGCATCGAGGACCTGTCGCTCGCCAACCCGGATGTCGGCTGGGCCTGGTCGGCCGAGGCCTTCGAGATCCTGTCGCTCGCCTATGACCGCAGCCACTACATCCTGGCCTGGCCCGGCGCCCAGACCTTCGGCTCGCCGGAGGAGCGGGTGACGGTCACGGGCGCGACGCTCCGCGGCTCGGTCGTGTTCGAGGATCGCGCGACCCTGGCGCTCGACCGGAGCGCGATCGAGGCCGAGGACGTGATGATCGAGAGCACCGCGGGCTGGCGCATGACGCTCGCCCAGGCCCAGCTCAACACCCGCCGGGCGGCCGAGGGCGCGGCCCCCGGCGCGGCGCACGAGGTGGCGTTGAGCCGGGCGCGGGACCTGACCCTGCCGGCACCGCTCAAGGATCTGCTCGATCCGGCCGATCTGATGCCCGAGGCGGTGCAATCGGCCGAGTTCGACGTCACGCTCTCCTTCGACGCCCCTTGGGACCGGCAGGCGGTGGAGAGCGTGGGGCCGGAGCTCGTCGGGTTCGCCGTCCGCCGGTTTCAGGCCCAGTGGGGCGAGGTGGCGCTTGGCCTGCGCGGCCGTGTCGTCGCCGATGCCAGCGGCCGGGCCGAAGGGGCGCTCGACATCACGGCGCGCAATTGGCGCACGATGATCCGCCTCGCCGCCAATTCCGGCGCCCTCGATCCGGTGATCGCCGATGCCGTGGAGCAGGCGCTCGGCCTGATCGCCCTGATCTCCGGCGACCGCGACACCATCGAGGTACCGCTGCGCTTCTCCGGCGGCACGATGCGCCTCGGCCCCGTGCCGATCGGCGATGCGCCCCGGTTGAACTGAGCGGAATCGAAAACCGCCTGCGCGATCTGCCGATCACGCAGGCACTTTCCGATACGAGATGCGTCAGTCGGGCCGGACTCCGCGCTAGCGGCAGTACGGCCCGCTGCGATACCGGGCCACGTCGAAGTGGAAATGGTCCTGGTGGAAGCGGTCCGACTCCGGGCCGAGCACCGTGCCGAAGGGGCCGCAGGCCGCGCGGTGGATCCGGCGGAACCAGTCGTCCTGGCGCACATCGTTCCAGCCCGAGCGCACGTCCCGCACGGAGCCGTCGGCGAAGCTGAATTCCGAGATGTCGATGGCGTTGCCGAAAGCATGTTCCGACAATCGCGCCCCTGGCTGGTGGTTCCGTCCGCGGCAGGCATAACTCGCCGCGACGCGAAAGCCGGTGACGCGGCTGCGGGTGAGGCGGTCGGCCGGGATCAGCCCAGTCTCGACCCAATCCGCAAGGGCGCGCGCCGTCGTGCAGTTGAGCGTCGCGCGCCCCTCCATGGTCAGGCCCATCACGCCGGTGACGGCCACCGGCGCGGCGATGCCGCAGCCCCCGTCTCCGCCGCCATCGCCGATCGGCGCGACCCGATTGCCTGCGAGGCGCGGGTCACCGCAGATCTGGGCGACACCCGGCGCGGCGCTCTCTTCGGCCTCATCGCCACCGCACGCCGTGAGGAGGAACGCCAGGCCCGCCGCCAGGATCGCACGCACCGTCATCCTGTCTCCTCCGTCTTCGCCCGGCGGCCGAAATCGGCGTCGGCGGTGTCCTGGCCCGCCTCAATGATGCCCCGCCGGATCGCCCGCGTGCGGGAGAAATAGTCGGAGAGGAGCGCGCCGTCGCCGGTGCGGATGGCCCGCCGCAGGGCAAAGAGCTCCTCCGTGAAGCGGCCCAGGATCTCCAGCGTCGCATCGCGGTTGGTGAGGAACACATCGCGCCACATCGTCGGGTCTGATGCCGCGATCCGGGTGAAGTCGCGAAAACCGGCGGCGGAGTACTTGATGACCTCGGAGTTCGTGACCCGGCGGAGATCGTCGGCCACGCCCACCATCGTGTAGGCGATGAGGTGCGGCGTGTGGCTGGTCACCGCCAGCACGAGATCGTGGTGATCGGGGTCCATCTCCTCCACCATGGCGCCGAGGCTCTGCCAGAAGCTGCGGAGGCGGGCGACGGCGTCGTCGGAGCTTGCGCCCTCGACCGGGGTGAGGATGCAGAAGCGCCGATCGAAAAGCTCGGCGAAGCCAGCGCGGGGGCCGCTTTGCTCGGTCCCGGCCAGGGGATGGCCGGCGATGAAGTCGACGCCGGCCGGGAGGTGCTGCAAAACCGAAGCGATGACGGAGCGCTTGACGGAGCCCACGTCCGTCACGGTCGCGCCGGGGGCGAGGATCGGGGCGATCTCCGCCATCACATCCTCGATCGCACCCACGGGGGTGCAGAGCATCACAAGGTCGGCACCGTCCACCGCCTCGTCCGCCCGCTCGGTCACAGCGTCGCAAAAGCCGAGCTCGGCGACGGCGGCGCGCACCTCCGGGTCGATGTCGGTGCCGACGATGGTCGCCGGCAGCTTTGCACGGCGGACAGCATAAGCGATGGAGGAGGCGATGAGGCCGAGGCCGATCAGCGCCACCCGCTGATAGGGCTCGCTCACGCGGCCTGGTCCGCCATGAACGCTGAGAGGATATCCGCGACCCGGCGGCAGGCGGTTTCGTCCCCCACGGTGATGCGGAGCGCGGCCGGCAGGTTGTAGCTGGCGACGCCGCGCACGATCACCCCCTCCTGCCGCAGGCGGCGGTCGGCGGCTTGCGCGGCCTCCGGCGTGGCGAAGCGGGCGAGGACGAAGTTGCCGAAGGGCGGGTCGCAGGGGATGCCGGCTGCGCGCAGCGCTGTAGCGAGCCAGTCGCGCCACTCCGCATTGGCGGCTGCGCAGCGTGCGGTCCATTCGGTGTCGCGCGCCGCCGCCTCCGCCGCCGCAAGTGCGGGGAGCGCGACGTTGAACGGCCCCCGGATCCGGTGCAGCACGTCCACCACGTGGTCCGGCGCATAGCACCAGCCGACGCGGAGCGCGGCGAGGCCATAGATCTTCGAGAACGTCCGGGTCATCACCACGTTCTGGCGCGCCGCGATGACCTCGCGGCCGGCGTCGAAACCCTCGACATACTCGGCATAGGCGCCGTCGAGGACCAGAAGCGCGTGGGGCGGCAGGGCGTCGGCCAGATGGGCCACCTCCGCCTCCCCGATCATCGTGCCGGTGGGGTTGTTGGGGTTAGCGAGGAAGATGAGGCGCGTGCGCTCCGTCACCGCCGCGAGGATCGCCGCGACGTCGGTGCGGCGCTGATCCTCCGCCACCTCGACCGGTGTCGCGCCGGCGGCGAGGGCGGAGATGCGGTACATCGCAAAACCGTGGCGGGTGTGGATCACCTCGTCCCCAGGCCCGGCATAGGCCTGGCAGAGCAGCGCGATGATCTCGTCCGACCCGGCGCCGCAGACGATGTTCTGCGCCGGGATTCCATGCACCTCCGCCAGCGCCTCCCGGAGCGCGCTGTGATGGCCGTCGGGGTAGAGCGCGAGCTCACCCGCCGCCTCACGAAAGGCGGCCACGGCCTTGGGAGACGGGCCGAACGGGTTCTCGTTCGAGGAGAGCTTCAGGACGTCGGCCACGCCCGCAAGGCGGCTCTCACCCCCGACATAGGGCGAGATCGCGAGGATCCCGGGCTGGGGCTGAACGGGGCGGGTCGGATCGGTCATGGCGTATCATCCGCGAACGGCTGCGCCTTCTACCCCGCGCCCACCGCGTTTGCCAGAGCGGAGGGCCCCACCCCGGCACCCGTCCGCCAAGTGCGCTAGCGCTGCTCCATCCCGAGCATCCGGGCGAGCTGGATCGGCTGCGCCTCTCCCGAGAGGCGGAGGCGGTAGACGTGTATCCCCTCCAGCACCCGCTGCACGTAGTTGCGCGTCTCCCGGAAGGGGATGGTCTCGATCCAATCGACCACGTCGGCGGAGCGTCGCGGATCGCCATAGGCCGCGATCCAGCGGGCCGAACGGTGCGGGCCGGCGTTGTAGCTGGCGGCGGCGAGGACGTAGGAGTCGTTGAAATCGTCCAACAGCCCCGACAGATACGCCGTGCCGAGCTGGGCGTTGTAGCGCCAGTCGGAGATCAGCCGATCCCGCGAATAGGACAAGCCAAGCTCGCCCGCCACCGCCTGGGCCGTGCCCGGCATCAGTTGCATCAGGCCGCGGGCGCCGGCCGGGCTGATCGCGGTCGGATTGAGCTCCGTCTCCTGCCGGGCGATCGCCATGGCGAGCTCCGGCTCCACATCGCCGGGGAAGGCGGCGAGGTCGGTGATCGGGTAGTAGATGCTCGGCAGCACGAAGCCCTGGCGCGCCGCCGCCTTACCGATGCGCACAGCGATGTGCGGCCGGCCGATGTCGAGGGCGAGATGCCCGAGGGCGGCGAAGTCCCCGGCGCGGCTCAGGCTCTCCGCCCGGTGAGTGAGGAAATGCCAGGTGCGCCCGGGCTCCCCGGCATGGTGGAAGAGCAGCCCCGCCCGCACCACCGGATCGGCGGCCAGGTCGCTCCGCCGCCAGTCGGCCGCCGCGTCGTCGGCGAGACCGGCATCCACCGGCGATCCGCCGCGGAGCGCCGAGAGCTGACCGTAGAAGCTCGTCTGGTAGAGCGCGCCGAGCCCGTAAGCCTCCCGCGCGCGGCTGCGATTGCCCAGCGCCTCATGCGTCCGGCCCAGCCAGTAGCCGGCCCGGCCGAGGCTGATCGGAGTGAAGACCGCCGCGCGAAACCGCTCGAAATGGCGCAGCGCCCGGTCGGGGTCGTTCATCCGGCGAAGCGCCAGCCAACCCGACAGCCATTCCAGATCGGCGTAATCCGAACCCTCCGTCAGATGGTGCTGGCTGGCCAGCGCGTAGGACCCGGCGATATCACCCCGCCGCATCGCCCGGCGGGCAAGCGCCCGGCGCTGGTTCGACCAGGCCTCGGGCCGGCCGAGGGTTGCGGCCGACGCGCTTTGCGCGCGGAGCAGCGTCACCGCGTCGTCCCGGCGATCGCGGCGCACCCGCCAGACAAAGCGGGCATGGGCGAGGCCGGGATCGCTCTGCAGATTGGCCGGTACGGCCTCGATCAGGGCATCGACGCCGCGCCCGCCGGCAAGAAGCGCGATCCGCGCCCGGCCGAGCGCCGCGTGGCCGGCCCCGACCCGGGGCAACATTCGCTCCGCCGCCTCGGTATGGCCGGCCCAGAGCATGGCATCGAGCCGCGCGGCGTGATGCCCGCCGAGCGCGCCGCCGTAGGCCGCGAGCAGTGCGCCCTCCTCACTCCGGGTCAGCGGTTGGTTGAGCCAGGCGGTGACCGCCACCTCCCGCGCCGCGCCGACGCGGCCCTCTTCCCGCAGCGCCTCCGCCAGGCGCAAGGCGCCCGTGCCGGTGCGCGGCGCGCCTTCGGTGAAGAAGCCCTTCACCTCGGCGGTTGGCAGACCGCGGGGCATCGCGCGCTCGGCGTGGATGCGGATCCGCGCCCGGTTGGGCCAGGCGCCGCGGGTGGCAAGAAAGGCCCGGTAGTCGGACCAGGTGCCCTGCCCGTCGCGCAGGCGCAGCCAGGTGACGATATCGCCCGCCACCGGATCGCCGGTCCGCCCGGCCAGATAGCCGGCGCGCAACCAGTCGTCGCGTTCCGCCGCCTCGAGCGCCGCGACGAGCCCGGCACCGACGCGCGCCGCGTCCTCTGCCCGAGCTGGTTGAAATGAAAGCGTGACCCCGAAAAGACCAAGGACGACCCAGCGTTCTACTGCCCGCACCGGTTTTGCTCCGTCAATGAATTCCCCTCGCGCTCAGCATAGCATCGTTCGCCCCCCGTGTCTCCGCCGCGCGCTTGTCGGCATGGAAAAATCGCCATAGGGTCCGCCGCCACATCGCCGCCGCCCCTTTGCGTCCTGAGGTCCGCCATGTTCCACGGCTCCATCCCCGCGCTGGTCACCCCGTTCCGGGATGGCGGCGCGAAGGTCGACGAGGCGGCCCTGGCGGCATTGATCGACTGGCAGATCGGCGAAGGGTCGAGCGCCGTGGTCCCGGTCGGCACCACGGGCGAAAGCCCAACGCTGAGCCATGAGGAGCATGAGCGGGTGGTCGCCCTGGTGGTCGAGGCCGCAGCCGGCCGCGTGCCGGTGATTGCCGGGGCGGGATCGAACAACACGACCGAGGCGATCCGCTTCATCCGCCACGCCGCCTCGGTCGGGGCGACGGCGGCCCTGGTGGTCACGCCCTACTACAACAAGCCGACCCAGCAGGGCCTGATCGCGCACTACACCGCGCTGGCCGAGGCCGCGGACCTGCCGATCATCATCTACAACATCCCCGGCCGCTCGGTGGTCGACATGGCGCCGGCGACCATGGGGGAGCTTGCCAAGCTTCCCAACATCATCGGCGTGAAGGACGCGACCGGCGACGTCACCCGCGTCTCCGAGCAGCGCGAGCACTGCGGCGCCGATTTCGTACAGCTTTCAGGCGAGGATGCCTCCGCCCTTGGCTTCAACGCCCATGGTGGCGTCGGTTGCATCGGGGTGACGGCGAACGTGGCGCCGCGCCTGTTGGCCGAGTTCCAGGCGGCGATGACGGCCGGCGACTATGCCGAGGCGCTGGCCTATCAGGACCGGCTGATGCCGCTCCATCGGGCGCTGTTTCTGGAGCCCGGCCTGGTCGGGGCGAAATACGGGCTGTCGCTGCTCGGCCGGGCCGCGCCCGACGTGCGCTCCCCCCTGGTCGAGGCCACCGAACCCACCAAGGCCGCGATCCGCCAGGCGATGGCCGACCTCGCGCTGTTGCCGGACTAGGGGGCCGAGATGGCGCGCAAGGAACCCGCGCGCCGGCCGGTGGCGGAGAACCGCAAGGCCCGGCGCAACTACCAGATCGAGGATGAGCTCGAGGCCGGCATCGTGCTCGAAGGCTCCGAGGTCAAGTCGCTCCGCCAGGGCCAGGCCAACATCGCCGAAAGCTACGCCACCGTCTCAGACGGCGAGCTCTGGCTGGTGAACAGCTATGTCGCCCCCTTCGCCCAGGCCAAGACATTCGGCCATGAGGAGCGGCGGCGGCGGAAGCTCCTGGTCTCCCGCCGGGAGCTTGCGCGGCTTTGGCAGGCCATCGGGCGGGAGGGGATGACGATCGTGCCGCTCGCCCTCTACTTCAACGACCGCGGCATCGCCAAGCTGAAGCTCGGCCTCGCCAAGGGCAAGAAGCTCGCCGACAAGCGAGAGACGGAGCGGCGCCGGGACTGGGATCGCCAGAAGGCGCGGCTGCTGAAGCAGCACCAATGACCGGGCCGGGGCCCACACCCTGGGCCGCGATCGACGCCACCTGGCCGCCGGTGCGAAGTTGGCGGGTCGGCGCCTGGACCCTGCGCGACGGCGACGGCGCCGGGCGGCGAACCTGCGCCGCGACTCTCGAGGAACCGGCGGGAGTGGAAAGTGTCGCGGAGGCGGAAGCCGCAATGCGCGACGCCGGCCTCGCCCCCCTCTTCATGGTGCGCGGCGGAGAGGAGGCGCTCGACGCCCAGCTCACCGCCCGGGGCTATGTGATGGAGGAGCCGTCGATCTTCCTCATTGCCCCCATTGCCCGGATCGCCGCCTTCGACCGCAAGGGCCTCGCCGCCATCCGCACCGACGGCCGCCTCGCCCGGATGGACGAGATCTGGGAGGCGGGCGGGATCGGCCCCGGACGCCGCGCGGCGATCGACCGGGTGACAGGGCCCCGGCTCTGCCTGCTTGGCCGCGCCGGCGACCGGCCGGCCGGGGTGGTGTTCGTCGCCGTGGCCGGGGACATCGCCATGATCCACGCGCTCGTCACCCTCCCCGCCTTCCGCCGCCAAGGCGTCGCCCAAGCGCTGACGGGCGGCGCGGCTTCCTGGGCCATGGAGCAGGGTGCGACCCACTTCGCCCTGCAAGTCGCCCGGGGCAATCCGGCGGCCAATGTGCTTTACGTCGGCATGGGGATGGAAGAGGTCGGACACTACCACTATCGTCGGCGCGAGCCCTAAGGAGGCCTCCATGCCCGACACCCGACCCGACATCGCCGATCTGCCCACTGCGCTCGACCTGCCGGCGGTCGACCCGCTGCCGGCCGAGACCCAGCGCTATTTCGAGATCTGCCAGGAAAAGCTCGGCATGGTGCCGAACGTGCTGCGCGCCTACGCCTTCGACGTGGAGAAGCTGAACGCCTTCACCGCGCTCTACAATGATCTGATGCTGGGGGAGAGCCGCCTCACCAAGCTCGAGCGGGAGATGATCGCCGTCGCCGTCTCGGCCGTGAACCGCTGCTACTATTGCCTGGTCGCCCACGGCGCCGCGGTGCGGGAGCTGTCGGGAAGCCCCGAGCTGGGCGAGGCAATGGTGATGAACTACCGGGTGGCGGACCTGACGCCCCGCCAGCGCGCCATGCTCGACTTCGCCGTGCTGATGACCGAGGCGAGCTACCGGATCGAGGAGGCGGACCGCGAGGCGCTGCGCCAACACGGCTTCGACGATCGCGATATCTGGGACATCGCCGCCGTCGCCTCCTTCTACAACATGTCGAACCGCATGGCCTCGGCCGTCGATATGCAGCCGAACGCCGACTACCACGCGCGGGGGCGCTGAGCCCGGCGATGGCGCGGATCGCAGCCAGCGCCCTGGTCCTTGCCCTCGCCGCGGCGACCCCGGCCGCAGGGTTCGAGTTCGCCGCACCACCGGGATCGGTGCAGACCGGGGTGAGCGAGACTGCGCTCGACACCTACGCCCTGCCGACCGGCCCGTTCTCCACCCTTGCCGCCCCGGTGCGCCGGCTCGAGGGAGCGGTGACGCGCTCGACCTGGCGGAGCGCCCAGACCTTCGAGACCACCCAGGGGCTGCTCAACCATTTCCGGGGTCAGGCCCTCGGCGCCGATTTCGAGATCCTGTTCGAGTGCGAGGCGCGGGCCTGCGGCGGCTTCGACTTCCGCTTCGGGACGGAGGTCGCCCGGCCGCCGGAGATGGAGGTGAACCTCTCCGACTTCCGCTTCTTCTCCGCCGTCGGGCGGGAGGGGCGGTCGGAGATCTACACCACCGCCCTGGTCAGCCGGGTGGGCGCCTCCGACTTCGTGCAGACCGTGGTCGTCACCGTGCCGATCGCCGCGCCGGTCACGCCGCCGGGACCGGATCCGGTGGCCGATGACGCGGTGGAGCAGCTAGGAGCCGGCGAGCTTGGCACTGCGCTCAGCCAGAACGGCTATGCCGTGCTCGAGGGCGTGGATTTCGCCGCCGGCAGCGCCCAGCTTGCGCCGGGGGAGGCCTCCTCCATCGCTGCGCTCGCGGCCCTGTTGGCGGAGGAGCCGGCGCTGCGGGTGGCGCTGGTCGGGCATACCGACGCGACGGGTCCGCTGCCGAGCAACATCACCATCTCGCGGGAGCGAGCGGCGGCGGTGCGCCAACGCCTGATCGAGGTGCACGACGTCGACCCCGCCCGGGTCCGGGCCGAGGGCGTCGGCTACCTCGCGCCCCGCACCAGCAACACGACGGCAGAGGGGCGCCGGGTGAACCGGCGGGTCGAGGTTGTGGTGCTGAAGTAGGTGTCCGGGCTGCGGGGATTAGCGCGGACTTCGATCTGGCTGAGTCAATCAGGTCGAGATCCAAGCCGAACAAGCCGATCCAACTGTTGCGTTTTCCGTTCCGACTGGTGATCCAGTCTGAACGAAAAACGCTCTAGACCCGCAGCTTGTTCTTCACATCGTCGATGGAGCGGTCGACCAGGTTGGCCCGCTCATCGCCAGAGATCCGCTCGGCGATCACGTCGCCGGCCGCCGCTACGGCGACGGAGATTGCCCGGTCGCGGAGACTGCGCACCGCCGCCGCCTCGGCCGAGGCAATCTGGTCCTTGGCAGCCTCCAAACGGCGCTCGATCGCGTCGGCAATCGCCTCCTTGGCCTCGGCCGCAGCCGCCAGCGCCTCGTCCCGGGCCTGCTGCACGATGTTCTCGGCCTGGCTCTCCACCTCCTTGTGGCGCCGCTCATAGGTGGCGAGCAACGTCTGCGCCTCTTCGCGGAGCGAGCGGGCCTCGTCGATCTCGGAGCGGATCCGCTCCGCCCGATCGTCGAGCCGCCGGGTGATGAAGGTCGGTACCTTGAAGTAGACCAGGACGCCGATGAACAGCACGAAGCCGATGGCGACGACCAGGTCAGTATCGTAGAGGATGTCCATGGGCTCCCCCTATCCGCCGGTGCGCGCCGACACGGCGGCGGCGATGGCGGAGTTGTCGGCCTGGCTCGGCAGGATCGCCCCGACGATCTCGGCCGCGACGTCTCGGGCCACCTCGTCCACCGCTTCGGCTGCGTTCTGGCGGATCTCCTCGATCCGCGCTTCGGACTCCTGCAGGCGCTCACCGATCTGGGCGTCGGCCTCCGCCTGGGCCTTCTCCACCTCGCGCTGGATCGCCGCGCGGTTCTCCGCCGCGATGCGCTGCGCCTCGGCCCGGGCATCGGCCAGGGCTTTCTCGTAGGAGCGCTCGGCCTCCTCCGCCCGGCGCCGGAACTCGGCCGCGCGTTCCAAGTCGTTGGCGATGGCGTCATGGCGTTCCTCGATCACGGCGCCGATGCGCGGCAGGGCCACGCGGCTGATGATCAGATAGAGCACCACGATGGTGACCAGCAGCCAAAACAGCTGGTTCTCGAAGGTCGAGAAGTCGAGTTGCGGCATGCCTACCGCTTCCTCGGCCCCTCCGTCGGCGTCCGTCGCCATGGCCGTCTCCTCTCGCCTGTCACCGGCGGGGCCGCGACCGCGACCCCGAACCGTCTCAGACCGCGAACATCAGGAGAAGCGCGACGAGGAAGGAGAAGATGCCGAGCGCCTCGGCAAAGGCGATACCGATGAAGAGCGTCGCCGTCTGCTCCTGCGCCGCCGACGGGTTGCGCAACGCGCCCGCCAGGAAGTTGCCGGCGACATGGCCCACGCCGATGCCGGCGCCGCCCATGCCGATACAGGCGAGACCGGCGCCCAGATGTGCGAGACTGCCTTCCATAGTTCCACTCCTCGATAGATGTCGGTGGGTACCCTGCCCTCAGTGCCCGGGGTGCAGGGCGTCGTTCAGATAGACGCAAGTGAGAATGGTAAAGACGTAGGCCTGGATGACCGCGACCAGCAGCTCCAGCCCGTAGACCGCCGTGATGGCGAAGATCGGCACGACCGCACCGACGCCGAGGGCGCCGGCAAAGCCTGCGAAGACTTTGATGACGGCATGGCCCGCCATCATGTTGCCGCCGAGACGCAGGGAGTGGCTGACCGGCCGCACGAAGTAGGAGATCAGCTCGATCACGAACAGCACCGGGCGAAGCGGCGCAGGCGCGCTCGACACCCAGAAAAGGCCGAGAAAGCCCACCCCGTGTTTGATGAAGCCGATGGCCGTGACCGTCAGGAAGACCGCCAGTGCCAGGGCGCCCGTCACCGCGAAGTGCGAGGTCGAGGTGAAGCTGTAGGGCACGAGGCCCAGCAGGTTAGCGCCCAGCACGAAGGTGAAGAGCGTCATGATGTAGGGGAAATACTTCAGCCCCTCCTGCCCCGCCACATCCTCGATCATCTTGCGGATGAAGCCGTAGGTGAGCTCCGCCACCGATTGGCTGCGGGTGGGGATCATCGCCCGGCCGCGGGCGCCGACGACTAGGACGAGGAAGACGACGAGGACGGTCAGCGCCATCCAGAGCGTCTGGTTGGTGATGGTGAAGAAGCGCAGCGTGTCCCCGCCGAGCAACGGCGTGATGACAAACTGATCCATCGGGTGGATCGCGAAACCGCCATCGGCCGGAACGTCAGCCACCTTTGCCCTCTCCCATCTCCGCCCCGCGCTCGGCGGGGTCCGTCGCGTCTTTCCGCCCCTGCATCTCCGTCGCCGTCCGCATCATCGTGCGCACCCCGGCGGCGAAACCCAGCAGGCCGAACAAGGCCAAGAAGACTGGCAACGTCCCAGCGACCGCGTCGATGCCCCAACCGATGCCGAGGCCCATCAACATGCCCACCACAAGCTCCGTCACCATGCGCCAGGCGATGTTGGCCTGGACGTACTTGTTGGCCCCGGGCCTCGCGCCGCCCGATTTTGCGGAGATGGTGGTCGCCCGCGCCCGCTCGATCCGGTCCCCCAGATCGCTCAGAGCCTTCGGATCTGGCCGGGCTCCGGCGCGGTGGTCACTGGTCGTCAGACGCGTCTCCTCACTCCTGAAGTCGCGCGGACGTTATGGTCGCGCCTGGGGCGTGTCAAGCATCGAAGGGTGCTGTATCCCTGAAGCTATCTCTCTGTTTTCAAATGAGAAAATTGGACGTGCGGCGTGCAGGCGCAGCCGGTCTCGAAAAAAGTTCCAGGGCGACAAAACTCAACCGATCGGTTGAGAATTCGCCGGCAGACGGTAGCCTCCCGGAATGGACGAGATGGCCGAGCAGCGATTGAACGCGGTCTTTCTGGCGCTGGGCGATCCGACCCGGCGCCGGCTGCTGTCGCTGCTGCTCGAAGGCGACCGGACGGTCGGGGCTTTGGCCGGCTCTTTCGAGATGTCGCTCGCCGCCATCTCCAAGCACCTGGCCATCCTGGCCCGGGCCGGCCTGATCAGCCAGCTCCGCAGCGGGCGGAGCCGCACTTGCCGGCTGGAGCCCGCGGCGTTGCAAGAGGCGGCGCTCTGGATGACCGGCTTCGGCTCGTTCGAGGCCGACGCGTTCGACGTGCTGGAGCGTTATCTGGCGGAGGTGCTGGACGACGACGATGCCCTGTCCCCCGCCCGCCCGGACGGTTAGTCTGCCAAGATCGCGCACAGACGCGAGCCAAGGGAGGATCAAGATGTCGACGCTGCAGACCCTGCTCGATCGAATGGTGGCCGAGGGCGATCTGCCCTTTGCCGTGGCGATGACCGGCAACGCCGCCGGGACCACCTGGTCCGGCGCCGCGGGGGAGGCGGCC
Organism: Pseudomonadota bacterium; assembly: GCA_039180875.1. Taxonomy (GTDB): domain Bacteria; phylum Pseudomonadota; class Alphaproteobacteria; order Rhodobacterales; family Rhodobacteraceae; genus JBCDCY01. The sequence continues at coordinate 53,863 of JBCDCY010000007.1, forward strand.
CCGGGCAAGGCCGCCGGCCTCGACACCGTTTTCCGCATCTTCTCTATGACCAAGGCCATCGGATCGACCGCCGCGATGATCCTGATCGACCGCGGCACGCTGAAGATGGAGACGCCGGTGGCCGAGGTGCTGCCGGCTTGGAAAGACATGCAGGTGCTGGAGGGCTGGGAGGGGGAGAATCCCCGCCTCCGCGCCCCTAAGGAAGAGGCGACGGTGCGCCACCTCGCCACCCACACCTCGGGCCTGGTCTACGAGTTCTGGAACGCCGACATGCCGCGCTATCTGGAGGCGACGGAGCATCCGACGATCCTGACCGGGCTGAAGACCGGGCTGCATTATCCACTGATGTTCGATCCCGGTGCGCGCTGGGACTACGGCATCGGCATCGACTGGCTCGGCCAGGTGGTGGAGGCCGTGGACGGCCGGCGAATCGACCAGTTCTGTCAGGAGGAGATCTTCGGCCCCCTCGGCATGACCGACACGGTCTTCGAGCCCGACGCCGGTCGCACCGCCCGCCTTGCCCAGCCGAAGATCCGGGGCGAGGACGGCCAGTTCGCCGACCATGAGATCTCCCCGCCGCCGAACCCCGAGGTCTACGGCATGGGCCATTGCCTCTACGGCACCGCGCCCGATTACCTGCGGTTTCTGCGCATGTTCCTCAACCGCGGTAGCCTGGACGGCAACCGGGTGCTGAGCGAAGGCGCCGTCGACCGGATGCTGGCAAACCAGATCGGCGATCTCAGGGTGCCGCGGATGGAGACCGTGGTGCCTGCCCTCACCGCCGACTGCGAGCTCTTCCCGGGGACGGAGAAGACCCACAGCTTCGGCTTCCTGCGGACCGAGGCGGATGTGCCCGGCATGCGCAGCGCCGGCGCCCAGGGCTGGGCCGGTGTGCTCAACACCCATTACTGGTTCGATCCGGCGCGGGATGTGGCGGCGGTCCTGATGACCCAGTCCTTGCCCTTCGTCGAGCCGCGCTACGCCAAGCAATACGAAGCGTTCGAGCGGGCGACCTACGCGGAGGCGGCCTGAGGCGTGCTGCCGGAAGGGAGCTATGCCTCCGGCGGGGATATTTGAGCCAGCAAGAAGGCGGGGGTCGGTCTTGACGGTCCGGTGCGCTGGGTAGGCGCGGTAGGCGGTCGCGACGCGGGCGGGCTTCCGAGGTCGGCCTCTAGGTGGCTGCCGACGTCTTGGCGCGCCCGTAGCGCGTCTCGAAGAAGTCGACGAGAAATCCGGTCACGTCGACGGTGTCCGCCTTTAGGCGTTCGTAGCCCTCGGCCGCCTTGGCGGTGAGGTCGCGATCCTCGACAGCCGCCTTCACCCACGCCAGCGCCTTCGCCTCGTCCCGATCGTGCAGACAGGTGACGAGGCCGTAGCGCGCCTCCTGCTCGTCGTTCACGCCGCGTCCCGTCGACGACACGAACAATGCCTTGGTGCCGAGGCACGCAGCCTCCGACGCCATGGTCGAGCTTTCGCCGACGAAGAGTTGGGCAAACGCCAAGATGTGATGAATGCCGGCAACCGGCGCCTTGAGGCGATAGGGTTCGAGATCGCTCGGCAGCGGTTTCTCCGACGAGATGGCCACGGGACCGAGGCGTTTCAGGGTCTCGACCAGCTGTCGCTTTCCCGCGGCAGAAAAGCCGCCTTCGCCGACGTCGTGGATCGACTCCCAGCCGACGAAGCGCACGACCGAATAGGGCTTGTCCGGATCGAGGCCGGCCTGGCGCACCCGGTCCGCATCCGGTGTGAAGCGGTTGGGGTGCAGATAGCAGGTCTCGTGGTAGCCGTCGTAGCGCAGGTGGCGCGCGCCATGGGACAGCCTGTAGCCGCGGGGCGAAATCCAGGCCTCCGCCACCCGTGCGACGAGGGCATTGAGGCGCGCCGTGGTCTCATTGTCGTAGAGCACGACCGCCGGCGCCCGGACAAAAGGGCTGGCGAGCGCGATCGCCGGCCCCATGAGCCCGGCCATCACGTCCGCCTTCATCTCCCGCGCATGGCAACGAATACCGCGCGCGCGCAGGAGAAGTTCGGTCGCGAGGCCGACGGACCCACGGGCCTGGGCCGTCAGGCAATGATGCTCCCACCCCCAATCGTCGAGCAGATCGCAGAGCACATCCTTCTGCCGCGACAGGATCCGGATGCGATGGCCGCGGGCCTGCATCTCTTCGACGAAGAGCCGAAAGACGTGCGCGTGGGCCGGATGCAGCAGGTCGAGCAGGATGTTCATGGCTCTTCCGGCAGCAGCCGCGGGGAGCGCCGGCCGGAGGCTACCGGCCGCCGGCGATGCGCCGGTAGATAACCGGCGGCAACAGATCCTGCGCGAGCCCCCGCATCGAGCCACGGCGGTCGGCGCGGTCGGCGCTGCCGGGACGCGGCTTGAAGAGCGTTCCGTGGGCCTTGCGATCGTCCCGCCAAGTCGCCGTGTAGTAGTAGAGCGCGATGGACCGGCGCGGCTCCCCCTCCGGGTGCGCCACCGGCATCGGATTGCCGTGGAAGGTGTCGGAGCCGGTCGAGAAGCAGACCATGCGGTTGAAGAGCGGCACGAAACTCGCCCGCTTCTCCGTCATGTCCTTGTCCCAGACCTCGAAGGAGCCGCCCCAATCCTCCCGCCAGTCGCGGTTGAGGTAGAGCAGCACGTTGAGCCGCCGCTCCACGTGCATTTTGCCGTGCACGTTGAAGTCGGCGTGGATGTCGAGATGTCCGCCATTGGCCACCACGTGGATGCCGGCGCCAGCGAAATACGGGTCGGGGATCAAGCCCTCGATGCCCGTCATTTCCTCAAGGAACAGCAGGAACGGGCGGGCGTTGAAGGCCTGGAAGAGGCTCCGGGTATAGACCGGCAGACGCTCGGGGTTGTAGTTGGACTTCAACCTCTCCTGGGCACGTTCGAAGCTGGTCTCCGTCTCCGCGTCGTCCAGCTCGGCCAGGTCGCGCTCAACCCGCTCCAGCACGGCCTCGGGCAGGAAGCCATCGATACAGATGTGGTTGTACGGGACCGCGCTGCGATAGGCCTCTGCATAGGGCGTGGCAGCGGTCTTCGCCGTCTTCGCGTCGATGGCGTGATCGTCGATGGAGATCGGGTAGATTGCGGTGCTCATCTCAACCCCCGCGTGCACCTGGCGCTCGACTGACCTCATAGCCCCCGATCTGGACCCTTTCAAGGCAAGCGCGCACCGGATGTCTCAGGTTTCGCCCGCTAGGGATCCAACGCGTCCTCGGGCGACACGGTCTTGCCGAAGATCCCGCGCTGACCGTCCCAGGCCCCGCGCAGAACGTATGCGGCGCGGCGCCACCGTCCGCGCAGCAGTGCGGCGCCGGCGAGCAGCAGGTTCTTGACCTGGGCCATCGCCACCTCGCGCCCGGAGCCGTAGCGTCGGATGAAGTGGATCTGGTTGCGGATGCGATAGTATTGGATCATCGCACCGATCCGGCTCGACTGGCCGGAGGAGCTGCCCTCACGCTCGTGCCAGACCGGCGCATCGCAGCAGAGCCACAGCCGGACACCGCTACGGGAAAGGCGGAAGAGATAGTCCATCTCCTCGAAGTAGAGGAAGAACCCCGGATCCATGAAGCCATGGGCGCGGATCAGTGGCATCGGCAGCAGCAGACAACTGCCGCTCAACCCCGACACCTCGGTGATCGGGCCGCGTTCGCGACGAAGCTGCAGGTAAGGCAGGAACTGCTCGCGTGCGAAGATCATCTGGCGGAAATGCCGCCCCAGGTACTTGCGGTGGATCTGGAGCAGCGCATCCGCAGGCGCCTCCACCGCGTCGAGGTCGGGATGCACGCCGGCGAGCGGCACGTCGACCGGTGCCCCCCCGACGATGCCGCCCTGCGTGCGCTGCGCGGCAACCAACTTGGCGACCGTCTCCGGCGGGACGTGGAGGTCATTGTTGAGCAGACAGACGAAGTCGGCGTCCTCCGCGAGGGCCATCTCGACGCTTCGCCGGTGGCCTTCGGCGTAGCCGCCGTTGACGCCGTTCTCGATCAGGGTGAAGCCCCGCGCGGCAGCCGCCTGGCGGAGCCGGGCAAGATCGGCTGCGCGGGACGCGTTGTCCACCACAACGATTTGGAGGTTGCGATGGGTGCTCTGCGCCAAACCCGCCACACATTCGAGGGTCTTCTCCGCGCCGTTCCAGTTGAGCACTGAAACGAGAACACGTGGCGGATGCGCCACGGCCTGGCGATCGCTCGGCGCAGGGCTGTCGGCGGACGCCGTCACGGGCGGGATGCGCGGGCCGCGTTCGGCATTTCTGCGACGTGAGCGACAGCGACGCGCAGTCTCGGCCGTCCGGCACCGTATCTTTGCAACACTCTTGTCCCCTAACCCTGTTCATGCGCGACCAATCGAGCCGCCACGACCCAAGAGGGTTGCCGCCGAGAGCGCGCTCGACGATACCGTCGGGACGGATCGTTGAGAACCCGGAGTGAGGCGGCATGAGGAGAATCGCGGCGAAATATAGCGAGGCGCTGCTCAACGAGATTTCCTACGTGGTCCGGCAGCAGATCTACCGGAAAGCCGCAGTCGACACGTCGTTCTCCTGGGACTGGGACGCCCAGCGCTACAACCGATCGGCGCTGGTCGGTCTTCTCGTGCAAAAATCCCGGCAATATGCGACCCGGTACTTGGAGATCGGCTGCCAGGGCAATGTGCTTTTCGATGCGGTCGCCTGCGCGCACAAGGTGGGCCTCGACCCGAAGTCCGGCGGCACCCATCGGATGACCTCGGACCGATACTTCGCGGAACACCCCGACGCCACCTTCGACGTCATCTTCGTCGATGGCCTGCACAGCTACGGCCAGGTCAGGAAAGATGCGATAAACTCGCTCTCCTCCGTCGCGCCGGGCGGCTGGATCGCGTTTCACGACCTCCTGCCGGCGAGTTGGAAAGAGCATCACGTGCCGCGGCTCAACCGCCATTGGGCGGGCGATTGCTGGAAGCTTGCGGTCGAGCTCTCCCAGACCGAGGGCATTGATTTCCGAATCATCAGTATCGACCGCGGGGTGGGCGTCCTGCGCATGACTTCGGAAGAGGTCCATCTCGTCGACATGACGGACACCCTTACGGACGCCGAGTACGACGTCTTTTGCGAGTGGTTGCCGAAGCTCCCGGTCATCACCTGGGACGAGGCTGTCGACTGGATCTCCACGGCGTGACGGGCCGTCAGGCGACCTCCCGGACAGTCGCGGGCCTCAGCCGATGACGTCTCCGGGTTGCGCGCGGGACGGGGCTACCTGTTCTCTCGCCGCGCCCTAGGGCGCGCGGGGCACGATGACGGTCGGCAGCGGTTTCCGGTCCACCCTCGCGAACGGCACGCAGCTCGCGGCGGTGGTCGCGGGCAACGCCGTCGTCCGGCTCGTCTACATCTGGCTGATCACCCGGTTCCTCGGACCCGCCGACTACGGCATCTGGGCCTATGCCTTGGCCAGCTACATGCTGCTGATGCACCTCTCCGGCTTCGGCCTCGATCTGCTGCTGCCGCTGCGCATCGGCGGCAACAAGCAGGGGGCCGAGTGGGCGGCCGGAAGTGCCCTGGCGCTCCGCTTGGTCTGCCTGGCGGCGCTGCTGCCGGGGCTCGTGCTTTACGCCCTGCTGCTCGAACCCAACCCGATGATCGCCACGGCGCTGATGCTCGGCGGCGTCGCCCTGCTCGGGCGGGGGGTCGCGTTCTGGTGCCAGACCGTCTTTGCCGCCCACGAAAGGGCCGGGTCCTACACGCCGCTCGCCGTCGGCATGCGCGCGCTCGAGATGGCGGTCGGGGGCGCGCTGCTGCTGTCGGGCGCGGGCATCCTGGCGCTCTTCGCACTGCACGCGGCGAGCTGGATCGTCGAGGCCCTGATCGGTCTGCGCCTGGTGCGCGCCCGGTTGACGCTTTTGCGCTTCAGCCGGGATGAGGCGCTTTGGCTGCTGCGCCAGGGGGCCCTCCTCGGCTTCGCAGCGTTCTTGATACACTGGCTGCGTAACGGCCCGCTGCTGCTCTACCGCCACGTCGACGGAAACCTCGAGATGCTGGGCCAGATCGCCATCGCCTTTCAGGCGGCATTTATCGCGACCGCGCTGACGCAGCCGTTCCTCGCGGCGGCGGCGCCGGTGGTCAGCCGATCCCACAACCGCGGGGACGCGCGGCTCGGCCAGTACGGCGGGGCGGCGGCACTGCTGACGCTGGCATTGTTCGCCGTCGGCTTCGGGGTTCTGTGGATCTTCGGCGAGCCGTTGGTCGCGCTCCTCCTCGGGCCGGAGTTCCGCACGGCCGGGATGTTGCTCGCGCCCTGCGTCCTGATCGCGGGTGTCCTCGTCGCGCCGCAGGGCTACCTGCAGCTCGCGGTGCTGAAGGGCAAGCCGTGGCTCGATGCGGTCGCCTGTCTCCTCTCGGGTCTGCTGCTGCTGGCACTGGTGCCCTCGGCGATCGGGCTCGGGGGGACGGATGGCGCGATCGCTGTGCTGGTTGCCACCGGAACGGCGTGGTTGCTGCGGCTGTTCGTGGTGACCCTGGCCGCGATCGCGTTGCGCCCGGCGGCAGAGTGAGCGCGCGCGCCGGGCCGCCTGGGCGTCCCCTGAGCGATCGCACCCGCTCGGATCAGCTTTCGACCAGTTCCTCCGCCTGGCGGAGGTCGACGGAGACCAGCTGGCTGACGCCCTGCTCCACCATGGTGACGCCATAGAGCCGGTCCATCCGGCTCATCGTCACCGCATGGTGGGTGATGATGAGGAAGCGCGTGTCGGTCCGCTTCGTCATCTCGTCGAGCAAGTCGCAGAAGCGGTTGACGTTGGCATCGTCGAGCGGCGCGTCGACCTCGTCGAGCACGCAGATCGGCGAGGGGTTGGCGAGGAAGACGGCGAAGATCAGCGAGAGCGCCGTCAGGGTCTGCTCCCCTCCCGAGAGGAGCGAGAGGCTGGCCAGCCGCTTGCCCGGCGGCTGGCACATGATCTCGAGCCCCGCATCCAATGGATCGTCGCTTTCGACCATCACCAGATTGGCATCGCCGCCGCCGAACAGCGTCTTGAAGAGGGTGGAGAAGTTGGCGTTCACCTGCTCGTAGGCGGTGACCAGGCGCTGGCGCCCCTCCCGGTTGAGGGCGGAGATGCCGCTCCGGAGTTTCGCCACCGCGGCATCCAGGTCGGATTTCTCCGACAGCAAGCCATCCCGCTCCTCGCTGATCGCCCGCGCGTCCTCCTCCGCCCTGAGGTTCACGGCGCCGAGGGCGTCGCGCTGGCGGCGGAGACGGGCGATGTCGATCTCGAGCGTCGCGCTCGGCGGGATGTTCTCGGGTTGTGTCGCCAGATCCTCGAGCAGCGCCTCGGGGCTGCGATCGTGGCCGTCGCGGATTTTCTCCGCGGCCTCTGCCACCCGCGCGCGGGCGGCATCGGCGGTGGCCTCGGCCCGGGCGCGCACCTCCCGTGCGTCGGCGGCCTGGCGTTCGGCGCCGCGCTCGGCCTCCTCGGCCTGTTTGAGCGCGGCTTCGGCGCTGGTGAGGGCGTCGCTGGCGGCGCGGACCCGGGCGTCGGCCTCGGCGATGGCGTCGGCAAGCTCGGCCCGTTTGGCGGCGATGGCCTCGGGCTCTCCGGCGGCCTTGGCCTGGGCCTTCATGGTCTCGGCGATGCGGGTCTGGAGTGCTTCCACCCGGCTGCTGGCATTGGATTGTCGGGCGTGCCAGCCGGCGCGCTCCTCCGCTGCGTCCTGGAGGCGCCGGGTGCGGGCGGTGTTTTCGCGGCGGATATCCTCGGCGGCGGCGCGGCGGGCGAGCATCTCGCTCCGCGCCTCGGCCACCTGGGTGCGCTGGGCTTCGACCGCGGCCTGGCGCGCTTCGAGATCGTCGAGCGCGTCGGCGGCGGCACGGGCGCGATCCTCCGCCGCTGTCGCCTCCTCCAGCTCTCTGCCCCGGCGGATGAGGCCGGCGGCCACGTCTTCGAGGGCGAGGGCGAGGCGCTCATCACCCGCCTCGCTCCGCGACTGGGCTCGGGCGGCGTCGGCAAGCGCGCTTTCGGCGGCGCGGCGGACGGCGCGGGCGGTGCGCTCCGCGTCCTCGACCGCCGCCAGCTTGGCCCCGGCGGCCGCGTGGGCGGTCTCGGCCGCCTCGGCATTGCCCCGGGCCATGTCGAGATCGCTGAGCAGCTGGTCCAGCCGGTTGCGTTGGCGCAGCCGGTTCGCGGCGGCCGACGGGGTCTCTCCCGCAGCGACGCGCAAACCGTCCCAGCGCCAGAGATCGCCCTCGCGGCTCACCAGGCGCTGGCCGGGGCGGAGCTGGGCTTGCAGCCGCGCGCCGTCCTCCCGCGTCACCACGCCGATGGCCGCGAGGCGGGGGCCAAGCTCCCCTGGCGCGCTCGTTTGAGCAGTGAGCGGAGTCGCGTCCGCCGGCAGATCACCGGGCGCCTCGGCGGAGGCATGGCCGGTCCAGCCCGTCGCCGCCGCTGGGTCTGAACGGGGCAGGCTCAGGTCATCGCCGAAAGCCGCGGCAAGGGCCGCCTCATAGCCCGGCGCGACAGCTACGGCGTCGAGGATCTGCGCCCGTGCGCCCGCCTCCACCGGTTGGGCCAGCAGGTCATGGAGCGCCTTTGTCTCCGCCTCCAAGGCGCGGAGGGCACCGTCGGTGCTGGCGCGGCGGGCGCGGGCCTCGGCCTCCATCGCTTGCTGCGCGGCCCGCTCGGCCTCCGCCGCAGTGAGCGCCGCCTCGGCGGTGGTCGCAGCGCTGTGGGCGGCATCGAGCGCCTGGCCCGCCGCCTCCCGCGCTTGCGCCGCCTCGGCCTTCTCCGCCGTCAGGCTGTGCTGGCGCCCTTCGTCCTCCTCCAGCGTGGCGCGGAGGGCGTTGGCGGTCTTCGCCGCCTCCTCCCGCTGGCGGGCAACCTCCTGGTGCTGGGCGGCGAGTTGGGCGGCCTCAGCGGTCAGGGCATCGAGATGCTCTTCGGCGGCGAGCAGCGTCGTCGAGGTCTCATGCGCAGCCTGTTCGGCCTCGGCAAGCGACGCGTCCTGACCCTCCGACGCCTCTTCGAGTTGGGCGATCTCCCAGGTCAGGCGGGCGATCATCTCTTCGGCGTCGTGGCCCAGGTCGCCTTCCCGGGCGAGATCGGCCTGGTCGGAGGCGAGGCGCGTGGCCAGATCCTCGATCGCGGCGCGGGCCCGGGCCTCCTCCCGATCTAGGCCGTCGCGCTCCACCTGCAGGCGCTGGCGGACGGCGCCGGCGATGGCGTCCTCCTCGCGAAGTGGCGGCACCGCCTCCTCCCGCTCGGTGCGGTGGCGGCTGGCAGCACTTGCGGCGGCTTCGGCCTCGGCCACCCGGGCGAGCGCCGCGGCCAGGTGCTGCTCGGCTTCCAATCGCGCCGCATCGGCCTCCTGCCATTGGCGGTAGAGCAGCATGCCCTCGAACCGCAGCAGATCCTCGGTGATCGTGCGGTAGCGCGCTGCCTGGCGGGCCTGTTTGCCGAGGCTGGCGAGCTGACCCTCCATCGCCTCGAGCACATCCTCGATCCGCGCCAGATTGGTCTCCGTCGCCTTCAGCTTCAGCTCGGCGTCGTGGCGGCGCTGGTAGAGGCCAGAGATGCCCGCCGCCTCCTCCAACACCCGCCGCCGCGCCTTGGGCTTGGCGTTGATCAGCTCGGAGATCTGGCCCTGCCGGACCAGCGCCGGAGAGTGCGCGCCGGTCGAGGCATCGGCGAACAGCATCTGCACGTCGCGCGCGCGCGCATCCTTGCCGTTGGTCTTGTAGGCCGAGCCGGCGTCGCGGGTGATCCGCCGGACGATGTCAAGCTTGCGCTCCCCGGCGAAGATCGCCGGGGGCAGCGTGTCGCCGGCCTCGACCGAGATCATCACCTCGGCGAAATGCCGGGCCGGACGGGCGGCCGCGCCGGCGAAGATCACATCCTCCATCCCCGCGCCGCGCATCGCCGTCGGCCGGCTTTCGCCCATCACCCAGCGCAGCGCCTCCAGCAAGTTGGACTTGCCGCAGCCGTTCGGCCCGACGACGCCGGTGAGGCCCGGCGCGATCTGCAGCTCGGTCGGGTCGACGAAGCTCTTGAACCCGACGAGGCGGAGTTTGCTGAACTGCATGCGCGGCGCGGCCTGTGCGATTCCCCGGGCGCAGAGTCCCGCCGGCAGGGGGGTCCTGTCAACTCAGGAACCCACGATTTGGCGGCGAATGGCGCGAAATGCGCAAGATCTGGTGCGACTAGGCGGCCTCGTCGAGGGCGGCCAGGGCCCATGCGGCCGCGTCCCGCACCACCGGATCGGGATGCTCGCGCTGCGCCTCGGCCGCCGGGCGGAGGCCCGGATCGCCGGAATTGCCGATGGCGTAGAGCACGTTGCGGAGGAACCGGTTCACGCCGATGCGCTTGATCGGCGTGCCGGCGAAGAGCGTGCGAAAGCTCGCGTCGTCGAGGGCCGCAAGCTCGGCCAGCGGCGGCGCCTCGAGGTCGGTGCGGGCGCCATAGCGCGCCTCCCGCCCGGTTTCGGCGAACTTGTTCCAGGGACAGGCCGCCAGGCAATCGTCGCAGCCGTAGATCCGATTCCCGAGAAGCGGGCGCAGATCCGGCGCGACCGGGCCCTTATGCTCGATCGTGAGATAGCTGATGCAGCGCCTGGCATCGAGCTGGAAGGGCGCCGGGAAAGCATCGGTCGGACAGACGTCGAGGCAACGGGTGCAGCTGCCGCAATGCTCCCGTTCCGCTGTGTCTGGGGGCAGCTCGACCGTTGTGAAGATCGCGCCGAGGAAGACCCAGTTGCCGTAGGCGCGGCTGAGCAGGTTGGTGTGCTTGCCCTGCCAGCCGAGCCCGGCGGCCTGGGCGAGCGGTTTCTCCATCACCGGGGCGGTGTCGACGAAGACCTTGATCTCCGCCCCCGGCTCCACCTCGGCCAACAGCCAGCGGCCGAGCCGCTTCAGCCGCTTCTTGACGATGTCGTGGTAATCGCGCCCGCGGGCGTAGACGGAGATCGTGCCCCGATCCTTGAGCGCCAGGGGCGCGGTCGGGTCGGCGTCCGGCGTGTAGGCATCGGCCAGCATGATGACCGAGCGCGCCGCGGGCCACAGCGCCGTCGGATCGCCCCGCCAGGCCATCCGCTCCATCATCCAGGTCATATCGCCGTGGCGCCCCTCCCCTACAAAGCGGGCGAGCGCGTCGGCCGCCCCCGGGATGGCGTCCGGCCGACAGATGCCGGCGGCGGCGAAACCGATCGCCTTTGCCTCCGCCTTCACCCGATCGGCGAGGCTTGGGGGTGGGCTGCCGTCCGGCATCAGAAATCCAGATCGGCGTAGTGCGCCGGCGCGGTAAAGCCCGAAAGGTGATCGGCGAGGAGCGAGCGGAAGGCCGGGCGCGACTTCAGCCGGGCATACCAGTCCTTCATCGACGGGCTCCGCTCCCAATCCACGTCGTTGATATAGTCGAGCGCGCTCAGATGGGCCGCGGCGGCGAAATCGGCGATGGTCAGCACCTCGCCCGCCAGCCAGCGCCGCTCATCGACCAGCCAGCCGAGATAGTCGATGTGGAACTTGATGTTGCGCAGGCCCGCCTTGATCTTGGCACTGTCGGGATAGCCCGATTTCATCAGCTTCCGGTTCACCCGCTCATAGAGCAGGTTCGACGTCACCTCCCGATGGAACTTGTCGTCGAACCAGGCGACGAGGCGCCGTGCCTCCGCCCGTTCCGCCGGCTTCTGCGGCAGGAGGGGGGGATCGGGGCGCGTCTCCTCCAGATACTCGAAGATCGCATCGCTGTCGGAGAGCGCGATGCCGTCGATCTGCAGCACCGGCACCTGGGCGGCGGGGTTGAGGACCAGGAAGTCCATCCGCTCCTCCCACGGCTTCTCCTCGATCAGCTCCACCTCGAGCCGCTTCTCCGACAAGACCAGACGCGTCTTGCGGCAGAATGGGGAGAGGGGCTGGTGGAACAATCGGCGCATCGCGCGACGCCTCCAAAGGCAGCGGCGTGGGTTGATCCGCCTAACTGCCCGGGCGATCGCGCCATTGCAAGGGCGGGCCCGAATAGGGACGACACGCCAGAGTTGTGCTAGGCTCCGACCCGGCCCGCGCGAAGCCGCACAAAAACAGTCGACTGGGAGAGAAACATGGATGTCGCGACGCCGACGGGAATGGTGGCGACCTGGCTCAGCCGGTTCGCCGAAGCGCTGGAGGAGCGCGAACAGGAGAAGCTGAAGGGCCTGTTCGCCACCGATTGCTACTGGCGCGACCTGATCTCCTTTACCTGGAACATCAAGACGATGGAGGGGCGGGAGGCGATCAGCGAGATGGCGGCCGCGACCCTGCATCACGTCAACCCGAGGGGCTTCGTGCTCGACGGCGAGGCGATGGACGCCGACGGCATCACCGAGGGCTGGTTCAGCTTCGAGACCGACGCCTTCCGCGGCCGCGGCCATGTGCGCCTGAACGACGAGGGCTGCTGGACGATCCTGACCACGGCCCAGGAGCTGAAGGGCCACGAGGAGCCCCGCGCCCCGCACCGCGAGCCGGGCGTCGTGCACGGCGCCTTCCGGGAGCGCGAGACCTACGGCGAGGCCCGGGCGCGAGAGATGGCGGAGCTCGGCACCACCCGGCAGCCCTACGTCGTCATCATCGGCGGCGGCCAGGGCGGCATCGCCCTCGGCGCCCGGCTGCGGCGGCTGAACGTGCCCACCATCATCCTCGAGAAGAACGAGCGGGCGGGCGACAGCTGGCGCAAGCGCTACAAGTCGCTCTGCCTGCACGACCCGGTCTGGTACGACCACCTGCCCTATCTGCCCTTCCCCGACCATTGGCCGGTGTTCTCGCCCAAGGACAAGATCGGCGACTGGCTGGAGAGCTACACCAAGGTGATGGAGCTCACCTACTGGACCAAGTCGACGGCGGAGCAGGCGAGCTACGACCCGGCGGCCAAGGAATGGACCATCCGGGTCAACCGCGACGGCGAAGAGGTCGTGCTGAAGCCCAAGCAGCTGGTGCTGGCCACCGGCATGTCGGGGGTGCCGAACATGCCGGACTTGCCGGGGCGGGAGCGGTTCCAGGGCGAGGTGCAGCACTCCTCTCAACACCCCGGGCCGGACGCCTATGCCGGCAAGAAGGTGGTGGTGGTCGGCTCCAACAACTCCTCCCACGACATCTGCGCCGCCCTTTGGGAGGCCGGCGTCGACGTCACCATGGTGCAGCGCTCCTCCACCCATATCGTGAAGTCGGAGACGCTGCTCGATCTCACCCTCGGCGCCCTCTATTCCGAGGAGGCGGTGGCGAACGGCATCACCACCGACACGGCCGATCTGATCTTCGCCTCGATCCCCTATGCCGTGCTGCCGGCGATCCAGAAGCCGCAATGCGACGAGACACGGCGGCGCGATGCGGACTTCTATGCGCGGCTGGAGAAGGCGGGCTTCCAGCTCGACTTCGGGGCGGACGATACTGGGCTGTTCCTAAAATACCTCCGCCGCGGCTCGGGCTACTACATCGACGTGGGCGCCTCCGAGCTGGTGGCCGATGGCGAGATCAAGCTCGCCCACGGCCAGGCGACGGAGTTCACCGAGACCGGCCTAAAGCTCGCGGACGGCACGGAGCTGCCGGCCGATCTGGTGATCTTCGCCACCGGCTACGGCTCGATGAACGGCTGGGCGGCGGCGCTGATCAACCAGGAGGTGGCGGACAAGGTCGGCAAGGTCTGGGGCCTCGGCTCCAACACGCCCAAGGACCCGGGCCCGTGGGAGGGGGAGCTCCGCAACATGTGGAAGCCCACCCAGCAGGAGGCGCTCTGGTTCCACGGCGGCAACCTGCACCAGTCGCGCCACTACTCCCAGTTCCTGGCCCTGCAACTCAAGGCCCGCGAGGTCGGGCTCGACACCCCGGTCTACGGTCTGCAGGAGGTGCATCACAAGGCCTGAGGCTGGCCTTGCCGGGGCGTGCAACTTGACAGCGGCGGCGCCTGATCGGACGGTGGCGGCAGGCGCCGATAGAGCGCTCTCGACTGCGTCCAACAGGGAGAACGCTCGATGATCGCGCGTATGACACGGCGGCAGATCCTCGCCACCCTTGCCGCCACCACGGCGGCCAACAGCCTTGGCGCCCCGGCCCGGGCCAGCACGCCGGTCAATATCGGCGCGCTCCGCTTCACCAGCCATGCGGCGAGCTTTGTGGCGTTCGAGCGTGGCTATTTCGCCGATGCCGGCCTGGATGTGGAGTTCACCTTCTTCCAGGCCGCCCAGCCGATGGCCGTCGCCATCGCCTCGGGCGATGTCGATTTCGGCGTGACGGCAGTGACCGGCGGGCTGATCAACCTGGCAGCCCAGGGGGCGGCCCGGGTGGTCGGCGGCGCCTTGACCGAAGAGCCGGGGATCGACGGGCAGATGATCCTGGCGTCCGCCGCCGCCCATGCCGATGGCCTGACCTCGCCCGCGGCGCTTGACGGGCGGAGCTTTGGTGTGACGACGCCCGGCTCCTCCTTCCACTACATGGGCTCCGAGATCGCTGCTGCTGAGGGGGCGGAGCTGACCTTCCGGCCGTTGCAGAAAGTGCCGGCGGTGATAGGGGCGCTGAAATCGGGTCAGATCGACGCCTGGACCATCGTGCCCCATATCGGCAAGGCGCTCGCAGCCGGGGACGAGGTGCACCATATCGGCTGGGTGGCCGACTATCTGCCCGACTATCAGGTGACGACGGTCTTCACCTCGGCCGACAACGCGGCGAACGAACGGTCGAAGACCGAGGCGTTCCTCGCCGCCTTCTCCCGCGGGGCGGCGGACTTCAACGCGGCCCTCGTCGACAACACGGCCGGCGAGGACGCGGCGGAGGAAATGATCCGCCTGATCCACAAGTACGTCTACACCGATCGGGAGTACGAGCGGGCCGCACCCGCCATCCGCAACGGTGCCATGCGGATCAGTGCCGAGGCGGCGCTCAACATGACGTCGGTCGGGCGCCAGCTCTCCTGGTTCCAGGCGGAAGGGCTGATCGACCCTGAGATCGCGCTCGGGACGCTGGTCGACGACAGCTACGTGGCGACGAGCTGACCTTTCGACGTCCGGGTTGGGGCGGGGTGTGGCGCCTTTTGCTGAGAGGCGGTTCAGGGGCGGGTCTGCCCCTGAACGCGCCTGATCGAGCGTTCGGCCACGTTGGGGGAGCATCAAGGGCAAGCCGCGCCGGTGGCGCGGTCGCTGGTGCGACCCTTGACCCTCCGCCAACGTGACCAATGGGTGGGTGTCTTGCGGCTTGGCTGTGTGACGATCCTTGTGCCGGACTATGCGGCGGGGCTGTCCTTCTACCGCGATATCCTGGGCTTCGATCTGGTCGAAGACAGCGATCTCGGCGGGGGTAAGCGATGGGTCGTCTTGGCGTCGGCCCATGGTGGAGCCCGCGTGCTGCTCGCACGGGCGGTGACGGAAGAGCAGCGGGCAAGCATCGGGCGGCAAGCGGGGGGGCGGGTGGGCTTCTTCCTCGAGAGCACTGACTTCGCCGCCGATCATCGGCGGCTGGAGGCAGCGGGCGTGCCCTTCGAGGGGCCGCCGCGGGTTGAGGCCTATGGGCACGTCGCGGTCTTTCGCGACCCGTTCGGCAACCGTTGGGATCTGCTCGGACCGGCCCACGGCGCGGATCGCTGAAGCGCCGCTTTCCTTGCCGCCCGGAACCGGCTAGGCGAGCGCTATGGAGGCGGATTTCATCGTCGTCGGGGCCGGCTCGGCCGGCTGTGCACTGGCCGCACGGCTGAGCGAGGACGGCCGGCATTCGGTGCTGGTGGTGGAGGCCGGCGGCTCAGACCGCGGGCCGCTCATCCGCATGCCGGGGGCGCTCAGCTACCCGATGAACATGCCGCGCTACGACTGGGGATATTGGAGCGAGCCGGAGCCCCATCTCGGCGGACGCCGGCTGGCGGCACCCCGCGGAAGGGTCGTCGGCGGCTCCTCCTCCATCAACGGCATGGTCTATGTGCGCGGCCATGCCGGCGACTACGACCACTGGGCCGAAAGCGGCGCGACAGGCTGGGCTTGGGCCGACGTGGCGCCCTATTTCGACCGGATGGAGAGCTGGCGGCCGGGCGAGGAGATCGGCGATCCCACCTGGCGCGGCACCGACGGGCCGCTCCGTGTCAGCCGCGGGCGGCGGGATAATCCATTGTTCGACGCCTTCATCCAGGCCGGGATCGAAGCGGGGTTCGAGGCCACCCCGGACTATAACGGCGAGAAGCAGGAGGGCTTCGGCCCCATGGAGCAAACCGTCCGGGACGGGGAGCGCTGGTCGGCGGCCGACGCCTATCTCCGCCCGGCACTCCGACGGTCCGGCGTCGATCTGGTGCGGGGTCTGGCCAGCCGCGTCGTCATCGAGAACGGACGCGCGACCGGGGTCGAGGTGGGCCAGGGCAGCAAGCGCATGGTTCTTACGGCCCGGCGGGACGTGGTGCTCGCGACATCGGCCTTCAACACGCCGAAGCTCCTGATGCTCTCAGGGATTGGACCCGCGGCGCACCTGGCGGAGCACGGGGTGGCGGTGTTGGCGGACCGGCCCGGGGTCGGCCAGAACCTGATGGACCATCTCGAGATCTACATCCAACAGGCCTGCCGCCAGCCGATCACGCTCTACCGCTACTGGTCGCTCCTCGGCAAAGCCTATGTGGGCGCGCGCTGGCTGCTTATGCGGTCGGGACCGGGCGCCTCCAACCAGTTCGAGGCGGCGGCATTCGTACGCTCCCGCGCCGGGGTGCGCTATCCCGACATCCAGTACCACTTCCTACCGATCGCGGTGCGCTACGACGGCCAGGCGGCGGCCGAGGGGCACGGCTTTCAGGCCCATGTCGGGCCGATGCGCTCCGCCTCCCGCGGGTCGGTGACGCTGCGCTCGGCCGAGCCCGAGGCGCCGCCGGTCATCCGCTTCAACTACATGAGCACGGCGGAGGATTGGACCGACTTTCGCCACTGCATCCGCCTGACGCGGGAGATCTTCGCCCAGCCCGCCTTCGCCCCCTATCGCGGGCGGGAGATCCAGCCGGGCGAGGCGGCGCAGGACGACGCGGCGCTCGACACCTTCATCCGGGAGAACGTCGAGAGCGCCTACCACCCCTGCGGCACCTGCCGGATGGGGCGGGCGGACGACCCGATGGCCGTGGTGGATCCCGAATGCCGGGTGATCGGCGTGGATGGCCTACGGGTCGCCGACAGCTCGATCTTTCCGCGCATCCCCAACGGCAATCTGAACGGCCCGTCGATCATGGTGGGGGAGAAGGCGTCGGACCATATCCTCGGCCGAACGCCGCTCCCCCGCGCAAACCGGCAGCCCTGGATCAATCCGCGCTGGGAGGTCTCGGATCGGTAGCGCGGACCCGCAGCAGGCCGGCGACCAGATGCTTCCGGCAGGAATAACTTGCCCCAGAAAGAAGGCGGGCCCCTTTCGCATTGGCGAAAGTATCCCGGGGTGAATTGCTACCGAGGAGCAAGAGGGGCAGCGCCCCCTGCGGCCTCAGCCACCCCTAACCCATCGCCGCCTCGACCTCCACCCGGCGAGGCATCGGGCCGACGGCGCCGTAGCCTTGGGTGGAGAGGGCAGCGGCGACGTTAGCGTAGCGGGCGGCGTCGAAGGGATCGCGGCCGGCGGCGAGCTCGGCCAGGAAGGCGCCGTCGAACGTGTCGCCCGCACCGGTCGCATCCAGCGCGGTCACTGTGTGCGGGGGGAGATGGCGCCGCACCTCGGGGGTGGCGACCCGCGTGCCTTCGGCGCCTAGGGTGAGGGCCACGACCTCGACCCCAAGCTCGAGATAGAAGTCGAGGATCGCGTCAGGCTCCGCGCGCCCGGTCAGGGCCCGGGCATCGTCGAGGCCGGGCAAGGCGATCTGGCAGGACGAGACGGCCGCGTGGATCACCGCCCGGGCCCGGGCGAGCGGCCAGAGGGCGGGGCGGAGGTTGGTGTCGTAGGAGACGCGGACGCCCGCCGCCCGCGCCACCTCGATCGCGGCAAAGACGGTGTCGGCGGCGCTCGCCGAGATCCCTTGGCTGATGCCGGAGACGTGGAGGATGCGGGCCGATCGGATGGCGTCCACCGGCAGATCCTCGGGCCGCATCAGGCTCGCCGCCGATCCGGCGCGGCGGTAGCTGAAGACATGGCCATCGGGTCCATGATCGACGAAGTAGAGGCCGGTCGGCGCCGCCGGATCGCGGATGACGAGGTCGCTCGCCACCCCCTCCTCCCGCCACATCGCCGTCAGCGCATCGCCGAAGCCATCGCGGCCGAGGCGGGTGATGTAGCCGACCTCGGCGCCCTGGCGCGCCGCCGCGACGGCGGTGTTGGAGGTGTCGCCGCCGAAGCCGCGGAGGTAGCGGCCATCGGGCTGGGCGTTCAGCTCCACCATGGCCTCACCGAGACAGAGGATGTCCGTCATGGCCCGCGCCCTCAGGTCCCGCAGAAGGTCTGGTGGACGACCTCGCTCGGCACAGGCTTTCGGGTGTAGCGGCTGTCCGCCGGCGGATCGGCGTAGGGGTCTGCAAGGACCGCCAGAAGCGCCTCGAACGGGGCGAGATCGCCGACGGTGGCCGCGGCGAGCGCCTCTTCAACCAGGTGGTTGCGCGGGATGACCGCGGGGTTCGCAGCCCGTTGCCGCTGCTGGCGCGTCTCCTCGGTCTGCTCCTCCTCCGCCAGGCGGGCGCGCCAGAGCTTCAGCCAGGCAGCGAGCGCCGCCGGATCCTCCGTCTCCGCCAGGATCTGCTGATCGGCCTCACCCGGGGCGTTCGGCAGATGGGCGAGGGCGCGGAAGGTGCGGGTAAAGTCCGCCAGCCCCTCCGCCATCGCCTTCAGCAGCCCGGCGGCGAGTGCTTCGTCGCCGTCGGCCGCCGTCGCCAGGCCGAGCTTGCGCCGCATCACGGCCAGATACGCCGCGGTGAAGCGGGCCGTGAAGCCGTCGATCGCGGCCTGCGTAGCCTCCGTCGCCTTCGCCCGATCCTCGTCGATCAGGGGGAGGAGCGCGGCGGCGAACTGCGCCAAGTTCCAATGCGCGACCCGAGACTGGTTCGCGAAGGCGTAGCGACCGTACTGGTCGATCGAGCTGAAGACGGTGGCCGGGTGATAGGCGTCGAGGAAGGCGCAGGGGCCGTAGTCGATGGTCTCCCCCGCGATCGACATGTTGTCGGTGTTCATCACGCCGTGGATGAAGCCGATGCCCATCCATTGAGCGACCAGCCTGGCCTGGACATCGACCAGCCGCTCGATGAGCGCGAGGGCGGGGCGGTCGCTGTCCGCAAGATCGGGGTAGTGCCGCGCGATCACATGGTCGGTGAGCACCTGAAGTGCGGCGTGATCCTCCCGCGCCGCGAAGAACTGGAAGGTGCCGACGCGGATGTGGCTCGCCGCAACCCGGGTGAGGACGGCGCCGGGCTGGGGCACCTCCCGGATCACCGCCTCGCCTGTCTTGACGGCGGCCAGCGAGCGGGTGGTGGGCACGCCAAGGGCCGCCATCGCCTCGCTGATGATGTACTCCCGCAGCACCGGGCCGAGCCCCGCGCGTCCGTCCCCCATGCGGGAAAACGGGGTGGGGCCGGAGCCCTTCAGCTGCAGATCGCGGCGCCGGCCCGCCCGATCGACGATCTCTCCAAGTAGGATCGCCCGCCCGTCGCCCAGTTGCGGCACCCAGTTGCCGAACTGGTGCCCGGCATAGGCCATGGCGAGCGGCTCCGCCCCCGTCGGCAGGCGGTTGCCGGCGAGGATTTCTACCCCCTCCGGGCCTGCCAGGAAGGCGGGGTCGAGGCCGAGCTCCTCCGCCAAAGCTGCGTTCAGGCGCACCATCTCGGGCGCGGCCACCCTTGTCGGGTCGAGGCGCACGAAGAACCGCTCCGGCAAGCGGGCATAGCTGTTGTCGAAGGCAAAGGGGGCATCGACGGTCATGGCGCGCCTCGTGTCGAGAGGTCTTACATCAGCGCTCCCGCCGCTCGGGTCAACCGCCGGCGCGGCGCATATCGGCAAGCGCGTGGTAGAGCGCGCGGTAGCGCGGCAACAGCTCCTCATAAGCCGCGACGGCCTTGGGGTTCGGCGTCACCGTCTCGGCCGTGCGCACCATGGCGCCGACGGCCTCCTCGATGCTGGCATAGTGCCCGGCCCCGTGGGCCGCGAGGATGGCGCAGCCGAGGAGCGGCGCATCCGCCACCTCGGTCCGTTCGATCGGCGCACCAAGAGCATCGGCATGGATCTGCAGCCAGAGGGGGGAGTTGGTGGCGCCCCCCGCCACCACGATCCGCTCGGCCGAGAAGGCATCGCCAAAGGCATCGACGATCACCCGCGTGCCCATGGCGATCCCCTCCATGATCGCGCGGAAGACATGCCCCTCGTCATGGGCGAGCGTCAGCCCGGTGATCGCCCCGCGAGAGGCTGCGTCGGTGTAGGGCGTGCGATTGCCCTGGAAGTGGTCGAGGACCATCAATCCATCCGCACCGATCGGGCGGTCGGCCGCCAGCGCGTTCAGCGTCTCGTAGTCGGTCTCCGCCGCGAAATGGCGCTTGAACCAGGCGATGATCGAGCCGGTGGAGGTCTGGCCGCCCTCGATGATCGACTTCCCTGGGTAGAGCGCATCCTTGTAGGTGCCCCAGAACCCCGCGGCATGGCGCGGCCCGCGCGCCACCCCAAGCTGCAGGTGGGAGGAGCCGGTGATCAGCGCCATCTCCCCCGGCTCGGTCACACCAAGACCGATCACCCCGATCAGCGCGTCCGCGCCCCCCTGCACCACCGGTGTGTCCGGTCGAAGGTCGAGATGCTCCGCCGCCGCCCCGGTCAGGCCGCCGACGATGCCGCCCGGGGGAATGAAGGGCTGCGGCCAACGCTCCGCCAGTTCCGCCAGATCAAGGGCGGCGAGCAGGCTGGTGGGCACGCCCCCATGGTCGGTCTGGTAGTGCCAGCGGATGACGGCGTTGTTGAGCGCCCCGGCCCAGCGCCCGGTGAGGCGGAGGTTGAGGTAGTCCTGATACTCGCCAACGCGCACGGCGCGAGCCCAGGCCTCCGGCCGATGGGTCTTGAGCCAGAGCGCCTTCGGCAGCATCCATTCGGCCGAGACCGGGCTTGCCCCGTCGCCGTTGACGCGGAGCGCGGGGTCACCGGTGGCGCCGACCCGCGCCGCCTCCTCCGCCGCACGGACGTCCATCCAGATGAGCGCAGGATGAACCGGCGCGTCGGCGGCATCCAGCGCGATGACGGAGCAGCAGGTGGTGTCGACCGCGATCGCCGCGATGTCGGCCGGGGCGACGCCGGCTTTGGCGCGCGCCTCGCGCACCGCGCCGCCGAGGGCGCGCCACCAATCCTCCGGATCCTGCTCGGCCTGGGCGGGCTCGGGGAACCGCGTGGCATAGGCCACGGCGGCCGAGGCGACGGGATGTCCTGCGAGGTCGAAGATTGCGGCCCGAAGCGACTCGGTGCCGCCGTCCACGCCGATCACGTAGCTCATGGCGCGCGACGATCCGGCACGCTCAGGCGCCTTCCGCCGGTGTCATCACGCCGAAGATCGCACCTGTCGCATCCATCACCATGGCGACACGGCCGGCCTCGGGCACATCGAAGGGTGCGCGCAGCACCTTGCCGCCAGCCGCCGTGATCTCCGCCACCGACTTGTCGGCATCGTCGACGGCGAAATAGGTGACCCATTGGTCGGCCACCCCCTCGAACTCCGGCCCCTCCATGGCGAAGATGCCGGCCACCATCTCCTCCCCCCGCATCACCAGGCGGTAGGGTTGGCCGCCGCCCATGTCGACCTCTTGGACCTGCCAGCCGAGCACCTGGGTGCAGAAGGCCGCCGCCTTCGCCGGCTCATGGCTGTTGAGCTCGGTCCAATGGATCTCTCCATGCGCATTGCCCATCGCCACCTCCTCCCTGCGATCTGCGCAGGCACTATAGCGCGTCGGCGCCGCCACGCACCTCTGCGGCTCAGTCCTGGGGGATGACGCGGAGGCCAAGCTCGCGGAGTTGGGCGTTGGTGGCCTCGGACGGGGCGCCCATCATCAGGTCTTCGGCCCGCTGGTTCATCGGGAACATGATGACCTCGCGCAGGTTGTCGACGTCGGCGAGCAGCATGACGATCCGGTCGATGCCCGGGGCGATGCCGCCGTGGGGCGGCGCGCCGTAGCGGAAGGCGTTGATCATGCCGCCGAAATTGGCATCGACGAAGGCGCGGTCCTTACCGACGATCTCGAAGGCTTTGTACATGATCTCGGGCTTGTGGTTCCGGATCGCGCCGGAGGAGAGCTCCACCCCGTTGCAGACGATGTCGTACTGGTAGCCGAGAATGGCGAGCGGGTCGTCGCCCTCCAACGCCGCGAGCCCGCCCTGGGGCATGGAGAACGGGTTGTGGGAGAAATCGAGCTCCCCCGTCTCCTCGTCCTGCTCGTACATCGGGAAATCGACGATCCAGCAGAAGTCAAAGCGGTCCTTGGTGGTGAGCTCAAGCTCCTCGCCGATCACGTTCCGGGCCCGCCCCGCCACATCGACGAAGGAGGCAGGACGACCGCCGAGGAAGAAGGCCGCGTCGCCGGCCTTGAGGCCGAGCTGCTTGCGAAGCTCCTCAGTTCGCTCCGGTCCGATGTTCTTGGCGAGGGGGCCAGCCGGTTCGTGATCCCCAAAGTGTGCATCCAAAAGTAGCCGTGCCCGATCGACTTCATTTGCACTAATCGCATCAGCAACCTGCTGGGCAATTCGTTCTCGCTGACGGTCTTCCCAACCCTCTTGTAGCAGCGCTGTAGCTGCGCTTTTGGGCTTTCCGGTCAGGACTGATCTCATCGTCTCGCGAAACTGCCGCTCTTTTTCCTCAGCACCCCGCTCCCGCCAGAAGATGTAGCCCATCCCTGGCAGCCCCTCCTTCTGCGCCCACGAGTTCATGCGGTCGCAAAAGGCGCGGGAGCCGCCGCCCGGGGCCGGGATAGCGCGGATCTCGGTGCCCTCCTCCTCCAGCAGCGAGGCGAAGATCTTGAAGCCGGAACCGGCGAAGTGCTCGGAGACGATCTGCATCTCGATGGGGTTGCGGAGATCCGGCTTGTCGCTGCCGTATTTCAGCATCGCCTCGGCGTAGGGGATGCGGGGGAAGTCCTGCGTCACCGGCCGGTCGCCGCTGAATTCCTCGAAGACGCCGCGCATCACCGGCTCGATCGCCTGGAACACATCCTCCTGCTCGACGAAGCTCATCTCCATGTCGAGCTGGTAGAACTCGCCGGGGGAGCGGTCGGCGCGCGGGTCCTCGTCGCGGAAGCACGGGGCGATCTGGAAGTAGCGGTCGAAGCCCGCGACCATGCAGAGCTGCTTGAACTGCTGGGGCGCCTGCGGCAGCGCGTAGAACTTCCCCGGATGCAGGCGCGAGGGCACCAGGAAGTCGCGGGCCCCCTCGGGGCTCGAGGCGGTGAGGATCGGCGTCTGATACTCGGTGAACCCCTGCTCCACCATGCGCCGGCGGATCGACGCGATGACCTGGCTGCGGAGCACGATCGCCTCGTGCAGGCGCTCGCGGCGGAGGTCGAGGAAGCGGTAGGTGAGGCGCGTCTCCTCCGGGTACTCCTGGTCGCCGAAGACCGGGAGTGGCAGTTCGTCGGCCTCGCTCAGCACTTCGAGCTCGCGGATGAAGACCTCGATCTCTCCCGTCGGGATCTTGTCGTTGACGAGCGACGCATCGCGGGCCTTCACCACGCCGTCGATGCGGATCACCCACTCCGACCGCACCCCCTCGGCCGCTGCGAAGGCCGGGCTGTCGGGGTCGGCCAGCACCTGGGTGATGCCGTAATGGTCGCGCAGGTCGATGAAGATCACGCCGCCATGGTCGCGCACCCGATGCACCCAGCCGGAGAGGCGAACGGTCTCCCCCACATGCGCGCTGTTGAGCGCCGCGCAGGTATGGCTGCGGTAGGCGTGCATCCTGTCGTCTCCTGACTGCTGCGAACGGCGATCGGCCGCGCCGATAGGCGCAGTCCTGCCGCCGGTGTCAAGCCTTGCGGCGGACGATCAGCCGGCGGCGATCGTCGGCCCGGGCGGCCCGAAAAGCTCGGGGTTCTGCTGCTGCAGGTCGAGGAGGCGGTCGATGAAGGCCTGGATGTTGTCCCGCACCCCGCGCTCCAACGCCCGGCGGGAGAAGCGATCGGGCGTGAGCGCGCCCACGGTGGGCGCGCGATAAGGCGTCTCGATCGTCTCCTGGAAGATCGGCACGCCTGCCTTGGTGCTCAGCCGGTACTCGGCCCGCACGGTGCCGAGCGGTTCGGAAAACGGCGCCTGGCCGGTCGAGAGGACATCGACGTCGACCCGGATCTCGGAGCGGTTGAGATCCTGCATGCCATAGGCGGCGAGCGATTGCTCGAGCGCTGCGATCACAGACTTGTTGTTGAGCTGGGGCCTGACCTGGGAGAACGACTGCTCCGCCGCGTTCACCACGTCGCCCACGAAGATCCGGTTGGCCAGCGGCGTGCCGATCGGCACCTCCACCACCGTCTCATCCGCCACGATCATCTCGGGCAATTGCGGATTGACGGCGCAGGCCGCCGTGCTGGCAAGCGCCAGAATGCCCAGGGCCGCACTGATCCTCATCTGCCGAACCTTCCGCTGCAAACGCTGGCGACACTCTGCCAGCCATGCAGGGTCTCGACAATGGTTGCAGGGGTTTAGGCGGCGAACTTCCGGCGTTGCTTTGGCAAGTGTGGCCTCCGGCGCACGCTCCTGAATGCAGCGGAGGCCAAGGGGATGCGGTGCTAGGAGTTCACCACGTCCTTCAACGCCTTGGCGATGGTGACTTTGACGACTTTGTCGGCTGGCTTGCGCAACTGCTCACCGGTCGCGGGGTTGCGCACCATGCGCTCCGGCCGCTCGCGCAGCGCGAACTTGCCGATCTGGGGGATGGTGACGGCGCCGCCGGAGGCGACCTCGCCCGAGATGATCTTGGTAACGGCATCCAGCGCGCGGCTGGCCGTGGCCTTGTCGCTGCCCATCTCGTTAGCCATGGCTCCGACGAGCTCTGTTTTGGTCATAGGCTTTTTGGACATGTTAAATTTACCTCCCTGTCCTTCGTGTGAATCGGTCTTGGCCAGAAGCTGAGCGACAATCAAGCCGAAGATGTGCCAAATCACAACGCATTACGCGCCCTCAGGCGATTTCGCGCGGAAAGCGTGACCTCAAACAAACGCCGTCTCCTCGAAGGAGCGGAGCTTGCGGGAGTGCAGGCGTTCGAGCGGCATGCCGCGCAGCGCCTGCATCGCCCGGATGCCGATCTCCAGGTGCTGGGCGACCTGACGCTTGTAGAAGGCGGTGGCCATGCCCGGCAGCTTCAGCTCGCCATGCAGCGGCTTGTCGGAGACGCAGAGCAGCGTGCCGTAGGGCACCCGGAAGCGAAAGCCGTTGGCGGCGATCGTCGCGCTCTCCATATCGAGGGCGATGGCGCGGGATTGGCTGAGGCGCTGCACCGGGCCCGCCTGATCCCGCAGCTCCCAATTGCGGTTGTCGATGGTGGCCACGGTGCCGGTGCGCATGATGCGCTTCAGCTCGTAGCCCGACAGCCCCGTGACCTCCGCCACCGCCTGCTCCAGCGCCACCTGGATCTCAGCCAGCGCCGGGATCGGCACCCAAACCGGCAGATCGTCGTCAAGGACGTGATCCTCCCGCAGGTAGGCGTGGGCCAGCACATAATCGCCGAGGGACTGGGAATGGCGCAGCCCCGCACAATGGCCGAGCATCAGCCAGGCATGGGGGCGCAGCACGGCGATATGGTCGGTGATCGTCTTCGCATTCGACGGCCCGACGCCGATATTGACCATCGACAGGCCGGAGCCGTCGGGGCGCGTCAGGTGATAGGCCGGCATCTGCGGCAGGCGGTCGGGGCGGCGCCCCTCCGTCCCGTCCCGGGTCGTGATCACGTTGCCGGGCTCGACCAGGCTGGCATAGGTGCCGTCACCCTCCTGCAGCTCCTGGCGGGCGAAGGCCAGGAACTCGTCGATGTAGAACTGGTAGTTGGTGAAGAGCACGTAGTTCTGGAAATGATCCGCCCGGGTGGCGGTGTAGTGCGCCAGGCGCTGCAGCGAATAGTCGATGCGCTGGGCCGTGAAGGGGGCGAGCGGGCGCGCGCCGTCGGGGCCGAGCACGCCGACGCCGTTCACGATCCGGTCGTCGGTCGAGGTAAGATCCGGCACGTCGAACAGATCGCGCAGCGGACGCTCCAGCGTCTGGGTCACTTCGCCGTCGACATGGGCCTCGTCGCCCATGGCGAAATGCACCGGGATCGGCGTGGTGGAGGTCGCGATCTCCACCGGCACGTGATGGTTTTCCAGCAGCAGGCCGATCTGCTGGCGGAGGTAGTTGGCGAACAGATCCGGCCGGGTGAGCGTGGTGGTGTAGATCCCCGGCTCGGACACATGGCCATAGGCGAGGCGGGTGTCGACGGGGGAGTAGGTGGCGACCGACAGGGTGATCTGGGGATAGAAGGCGCGGTAGCGGGCGTTGCCCGCGCCGCTCTGCATAACGGCCTGGAAGCGGTCGCGCAGGAAGCCGACGCCCGCGTCGTAGCGCTGCTTGATCT
This sequence comes from Pseudomonadota bacterium, assembly GCA_039180875.1. Lineage (GTDB taxonomy): Bacteria > Pseudomonadota > Alphaproteobacteria > Rhodobacterales > Rhodobacteraceae > JBCDCY01. Next base: position 80,318 of record JBCDCY010000007.1, read on the forward strand.
CGGCGACCGCAGCGTCGGCCGAGGTGAGGCTGACCGGCGCCGGCGTCTCCGGCGCTTCGATGGCGAGCTCGGCGGCGGCGGGTCGGCGCATGCTCATGAGCCCGCTCCGATCAACACGTCGGTGGTCTCGAACCGGGTCACGTCCACCAGGCCGAGGTCGGAGATGCGGAGCTCCGGGATCACCACGAGGGCGAGCAGCGAGTGCTGCATGAAGGCGTTGTTGAGGCGGACGCCGCAGGCCTGCATGCCCTGGGCAAGGCGATCGGCGGCGGCAGCGACCTCGGCCGCCGGGGCGTCCGACATCAGGCCGCCAATGGGCAGCGGCACGCAGGCGATCTCCTCCCCCTCGCGCCAAAGGCTCACGCCGCCGCCGATCTCGGCCAGGCGGTTGGCGGCGGCGGCCATGTCGGCCTCCGACGTGCCGACGACGATCATGTGGTGGCTGTCATGGGCGACGGTGGAGGCGAGCGCGCAGGGCAGGTCGTAGCCGAAGCCCGCGACGAAGCCGTTGCTGACGCCGCCGGTCGCCCGGTGCCGCTCAACCAGCGCGATCCGGGCAATGTCGCCGGTCAGGGCGACCTGGCCGTCGGCGACGGGCAGCTCCGCCTCCAGCGCCTTGGTGGGTGCCTGGTTCTCCACCACGCCGATGACACGGGCACGGGCGGCATTGGCGCCCGGCGGTGCGGGCACGGCGAAATCCTCGACCGCCAGGTCGCGCGCCATGCGGACGGAGCTGCGGGACGCCGCCGGCCAGGCGAACTCCGCCGGAGGGATCGTTATCGCGCCCGCCTCCGCCACCACCTGCCCCCGGGCAATCACCGTCTCGATCGGCAGGGTCGTGAGGTCCGAAGTCAGGATCAGATCGGCCCGCCGGCCCGGAGTAATGGAGCCGATCTCGCGCTCCAATCCGAAATGGGTCGCGGTGTTCACCGTCGCCATCTGCAGCGCGATCAGCGGATCGAGCCCGCATCGGATGGCGTGGCGCACCACCCGATCCATATGCCCCTCCTCCACCAGCGTCTTGGCATAGCAATCGTCGGTACAGAGGATGAAGGAGCGGGGGTCGAGCCCCTTCTCCGTCACCGCGGTCACCTGCGCCTCCACGTCATACCAGGCGGAGCCGAGGCGGAGCATGGCGCGCATCCCTTGGCGGACCCGGGCGACGGCGTCCTCCTCCCGCGTGCCCTCATGGTCGTCGGCCGGGCCGCCCGCCACATAGGCGTGGAAGGCCGCGCCGAGGTCGGGGGAGGCGTAGTGGCCACCCACCGTCTTGCCGGCGGCCTGGGTCGCCGCGATCTCGGCCAGCATCTTCGGATCGGCCGCAGCGACGCCCGGAAAGTTCATCATCTCACCAAGGCCGATGATGTTGGGCCAGGTCATGGCCTCGGCCACATCGTCGGGCGTGATCTCCTGCCCCGTGGTCTCGAGGCCCGGGGCCGAGGGCGCGCAGGAGGGCATCTGCACGAAGACGTTGACAGGCTGGGCCAGCGCCTCGTCATGCATCAGCCGCACGCCCGCGAGCCCCATAACGTTGGCGATCTCGTGGGGATCGACGAACATGGTCGTGGTGCCGTGGGGCGCCACCGCCTCGACGAAGCGGGAGACGGTGAGCATGCCGCTCTCGATATGCATATGCCCGTCGCAGAGGCCGGGGACGAGGAAGCGGCCCCCCGCCTCGATCACCGCGGTCTCCGGCCCGATCATGGCGCTGGCATCCGGGCCGCAATAGGCGAAGCGGCCGTCGGCGATGGCGAGGTCGGTGCCCGCGATCACCTCCCGCGAGTGCACGTTCACCCATTGCCCGCCCCGGACCACCATGTCGGCCTTTGCCCGTCCCGCCGCGACGGCGATCAGGCGGGCAGCAGCCTCAGGCCAGGTGGGGAGCGACATCGCGACCTCTCTCGCATCTGCGGCGAAGTCAGGTTCTTATCTGCCCCATACCCCGCGGGCGCAAGCCTCGCGTCGCTGCGGGGCGCTGCACCTCTTGGTCTCAGGCCCTTCTTCGGGGCCTATGCGGCATCACTGGCGCCAGGGTTCCCTGCGAAGCCTCGGGATACCTGGCCCCAAAGCAACGCCTTGTCAGAGGCGAGCCCGCTCGCCACATGAACTCGGTGAGGGGACGTTTGTCATCATGAGTAAATCGACGAAGAACGAGGCGGCTCGGACCTGGTTTCGTGGCGTCGTCACCAAAGCGCGTGCGCGGGGCACCACGGCGGTGCGGCGCTTCCTGGCGACCGGAATTGGAGGCGCCATCGCGCTGCTCCTGCTGGCCGGTATCGCTCGGCTGCTTGCCGGGCCGGTCGCCGATCCTCTGGCAGTGGCGGCGTTCGCCGGTGGGGTGGGCTTTCTGCTCGGTGGTCTCGGCGGGCTGCAGGTGCCGCTCGACGGGCCGCCGGACGATCTCCGCATGATCGTCGCCAGCGGCTGCGACACCGCCTTCAACGTCTTGACGCATCTGCTCGACAGCATCGTCAGCGGCGCCTGCTGAAGCCCGCGACTACTCCGCGGCTTCGGGCACAGGGAGCCCGCCTAGGCTGCCGATCAGCGCGACGATTTCGGCCACGCCCTCGCGCCGGCGGAGGTTGGCGAACACCGTGGGCAGGTCGCCGCGCATGCGGGCGGCATCGCGGCGCATGACCTCGAGGGAGGCGCCGACATGGGGCGCGAGCTCCGTCTTGTTGACGATCAGGATGTCGGAGCGGGTGATGGCCGGCCCGCCCTTCCGCGGGATCTCTTCCCCGGCGCAGACGTCGATGACGTAGATCGTGAGATCCGCAAGCTCCGGCGAGAACGTGGCCGCCAGGTTGTCGCCACCCGACTCGATGAACACCAGATCCAGGTCCGGGTGGCGGGCCCGGAGATCGGCCAGGGCCGCGAGGTTGATCGAGGCGTCCTCTCGGATCGCGGTGTGTGGACAGCCCCCGGTCTCCACCCCCACGATCCGGTCAGAGGCGAGGACTTGGGCGCGGGTCAGCGCCTCTGCGTCCTCTCGCGTGTAGATGTCGTTGGTGATGGCGGCGAGGGAGTGGTGCGGGCCCATCGCCCGGCAAAGCTCCGTCGTCAATGTCGTCTTGCCGGCGCCCACCGGGCCGCCGATGCCGACGCGGAGGGGGCCGTTCGGGGAATGGGTCATGAGCGGAAGAGCCTTGTGTGCTGTGTTTCGTGCTGCATCGAGGCGATGTCGGCGGCGAAGGCGGCGCTGCCGATGTCGTCGAGGCCTGCCGCCTCGGCCCGCCGCGCCAGCGCCGCGCAGTGGCGGAGCAGACCGGCGAGCTGGCGCTGCCCGTCCGTCTGGCCGATGGGGACGAGGCGGATGCCGGCGCTGATCAGGTTGCTCGCGAAGGCTTGGAGGTAAAGCGGCAGCAGCGCGCTGAGCGGGATGCCCGCCGCGGCGGCCGCCCGGCCGAGGGCGACGGGATAGGGCGCGGGGATAGTATCGATCCCCCAGGCGGACGCCGTGACCTCGGCGAAGGCGCGGCCCTGGGCCATGGTTTCGAGATGACGCTCGGCCGAGGGGGCAAGGGCCTCGGCCAGTTCGGCGATCTCGGCATCCGCCGGATCCCGGTAGGCATGGGCAAGGAGAACGGCATCGGTCCAGCCAGCCCCGTGGGCGAGGACGCCACCCACCCAGGCGCCCAGGCTCGCGGGGTCGTGCACGTTCCCGGCTTCGACGGCGCGCTCCAGCCCGTGGGAGTAGGTGTAGGCCCCCACCGGATAGGACGGGGAGAGCCAGGCGTGCAGCAAGGCCGCCGCGTCCCGGACTTGATCCGGGTCCTCTTCGCCCTGGGGGAGGTCCCGGACCAGGTCCGGGACGGCGTTGGGATGGTCGTCAGCCATGGCGGCCCGGAATATGGGCGTTCGGGTCGGCATGGGCGTCGTGGGCGTGGCTGTGGCCATGGGTGCGGCCATGACCGTAGGCGCCCCGCTCCGGCGTAAACGGCGCTTCCACATGGCTGATCTCGGCGCCGAGGCCGCGAAGCATGTCCTCGAGCACGTGGTCGCGCTGGATCAGCAGGTGGTCGGACGCCACGTGGCACGGCGTGTGGCGGTTGCCGATATGCCAGGCGAGGCGGGCTAGGGGGCCGCGGACCTCGGCCAAGGGCTCGGCCGCCGCACGAATGAGCACTTCGCGCCCGTCCTCCAGCACCAGCGCGCCGCCATCGGGCAGCTCCATCGCCTCGGCAAGGTCGAGGAGGAGCGCCATGCCCCCCTCCGTCGTCAGCAGCCCGCGCCGGCGATAGCGCATCTCGTACGTGAGGCGGAGCGTGTCGCTCGGCGCGCCCGCGACGGGGAGGATCTGGCGAACGGTGGGCGTGCCGGCCGCCATCTCAGGCGTCCCGACCCGGGACATGGCCTAGCCGAGATGGCGGCGAAAGGTCTCGCGCACCAGCGTCTCGCGGCTGAGGCCGCGGGCCTGCAACTCCGCATCCGAAAGCATCGTCGCGCGCCGCACCTCGAAGGCCGCGCGCTGGGCCTGGCGCGTTTCCTCCATCAAATCCGCCGCCAGCTGGGCGATGGCGCGGACGGGGGACGACCAGCGCCCCGAAAATCCTGTCTGCAGCATGGGGTGTCTCCCAACCTACGATCTGATGTCGAAGATAGGGATGTGTACGATCGCATGCAATAGCATATCGCGGTATGCTACTATGTCCACGGCGCATGGCTGGGCTGGGTTTGGTCAAAATAGAAAATATCGCTGGGCCATGGGCAGAACCTCGGCCGGTGGGCAGGTCAGCAGCTCGCCGTCGGCGCGGACCTCGTAGGTCTCGGGGTCGACCTCCATCACAGGCGTGGCGGCGTTCAGCACCATGTCGGCCTTGCCGATGCTGCGGGTGCCGGTGACGGCCACGGTCTGCTTCGCCAGGCCGAGGGTGTCGCCGATCCCTGCCGCCTCCGCCGCGCCGCTCACGAAGGTAACGGCGCTCGCCTCGACCGAACGGCCATAGGCGCCGAACATCGGGCGGGAATAGACGGGCTGCGGCGTGGGGATTGAGGCGTTGGGATCGCCCATCTGGGCGCAAGCGATGGTGCCGCCGAGCAGCACCATCTCCGGCTTCACCCCGAAAAACGCCGGGTTCCAGAGGCAGAGATCGGCGCGCTTGCCTTCCTCCACCGAGCCGACTTCATGCGCCATGCCGTGGGCGATGGCGGGGTTGATGGTGTACTTGGCGATGTAGCGGCGGATGCGGAGGTTGTCGTTCTCGCCCACCTCGTCGGCCAAGCGGCCGCGCTGCACCTTCATCTTGTGGGCCGTCTGCCAGGTGCGGATCAGCACCTCGCCCACCCGCCCCATCGCCTGGCTGTCCGAGGCGATGATGGAGAAGGCGCCGAGGTCGTGCAGGATGTCCTCGGCCGCGATGGTCTCGCGCCTTATGCGGCTCTCGGCGAAGGCCACATCCTCCGGGATCGACTTGTCGAGGTGGTGGCAGACCATGAGCATGTCGAGGTGCTCGTCCACCGTGTTCACCGTGAAGGGGCGCGTCGGGTTGGTGGAGGAGGGCAGGACATGCGCCTCGCCGCAGACCTTGATGATATCCGGCGCATGGCCGCCGCCCGCGCCCTCGGTATGGAAGGCATGGATGGTACGGCCCTTCATGGCGGCGAGGGTGGTCTCGACAAAGCCGCTCTCGTTCAGCGTGTCGGTGTGGATCATCACCTGCACGTCCATGGCATCGGCGACGGAGAGGCAGCAGTCGATGGCGCCCGGCGTGGTGCCCCAATCCTCGTGCAGTTTGAGCGCGCAGGCGCCGCCCAGCACCATCTCCTCCAGCGAAGCGGGTTGAGAGGCATTGCCCTTGCCCGACAGCCCAAAGTTCATCGGGAAGGCGTCGAGCGCTTGCAGCATCCGCCCGATATGCCAGGCCCCCGGCGTGCAAGTGGTGGCGAGCGTGCCGTGGGCCGGCCCGGTGCCACCGCCAAGCATGGTGGTGACGCCGGAATGCAGCGCATCCTCGATCTGCTGGGGGCAGATGAAGTGGATGTGGGCGTCGAAGGCGCCGGCGGTCAGGATCTTGCCCTCGCCGGCAATCGCCTCCGTCCCCGGGCCGATGACGATATCGACGCCGGGCTGCGTGTCGGGGTTGCCGGCCTTGCCGATCTTGGCGATGCGGCCGTCGCGGAGGCCCACGTCGGCCTTGTAGATGCCCGTGTGGTCGACGATCAGGGCGTTGGTGATCACGGTGTCGACGGCGCCGCCCGCCCGGGTGGCCTGGGATTGGCCCATGCCGTCGCGGATCACCTTGCCGCCGCCAAACTTCACTTCCTCGCCATAGGTGGTGAGATCGCGCTCCACCTCCAGGATCAGCTCGGTATCGGCAAGGCGCAGCCGGTCGCCGGTGGTCGGCCCGAACATCGCGGCATAGGCGGGGCGGGGGAGAGCTGTGGGCATGGGCGCTGCGCCTCAGTCAGATGGTCTGCCAAGGGAATGCTGGCGTCGTGTTACCCGCCGCCAGCGACTGTTCTCCGGTGCGCCAGCACCGGATCGCGCCCGACCCGCCCCCCAAGGGCGGGCGCGATTGCGCCCACCCTCGGGTCCGGCGCGATCCTCGTCGCCGGGTCGCAGCAGTACAGGCGTGCTTGGCGCGGATACCGTCATGCGCCCACCTCGAACTCCGGGTCCACCGGCACCTGCAGCGCCGTCGCCAGCGCATTCGTCTGGCTCGCCATGGCGATGACGGCGAGGAGGTCGGCGTACTGCGCCTCCGTCATGCTCTTGGCGCGCGCGGCGGCGGTGTGGGAGTGGACGCAGTAGCTGCAACCGTTGGCGGTGGAGACGGCGATGTAGATGAGCTCCTTCGTCAGCGGATCGAGCCCGTCGGTGGGGCCCATCACCACCTTGGCCCGCTCCCAGGTCTGGCGGAGCAGTGCGGGATCCGCCGCAAGGGCCCGCCAGAAGACGTTGATGAAGTCCGTCCCCCGCGTCGCGCGGATATCGGCGAAGACCGCGGCGACCTCGCCCGTGGCCTCCGCGTCGGAGACGAGGGGGACGGTCGCCATCAGACCAGCGCCAGGATGCGCGCCGGCCCGCCCGAGCCGCCGGCATGTTTCGGCGTGCCGGCGATCAGCGTGGCCCCGGCGGCCACGGTAAGCACCGCGGCGGGGGCGGCCTTGAAAGGGTCGCGGCGCGACAGCATCCGCGACTTCACACGGTCGGTGACGCAGGCATGGCACATGGGTCTTCTCCCTGGTGGTGTCCGTCTAAAGCGGCCCCTGGATCTGCTGGTTGAAGCCAAAGACGCGCCGCTCGCCTGCATAGGGGATAAGCTGCACGCTGCGGCGCTGCCCGGGCTCGAAGCGCACGGCGGTGCCGGCCGGGATGTCGAGCCGATGGCCCCGCGCGGCCCCTCGGTCGAAGTCGAGCGCGGCGTTCGCCTCGGCGAAGTGATAGTGGCTGCCGACCTGCACCGGCCGGTCGCCGGTATTGGCGACCTCGAGGGTGATGGCGTCGCGCCCTTCGTTGAGCGTGATGTCGCCGTCGGCGCAGAAGAGCTCTCCCGGGATCATCGATGGTCCTTTCTCAGCTCGACGGCGCAGGCGGGACATAGACCCACCAAAAGTAGAGCGTAACGCAGGTGGCCAGGACCCAGAGCGCGGTCGTGGTGGTCTCGATCAAGCGCATCTGCAAGCCGCCGGCTCGCCCAAAGCAGCGCTGGAAGCCGAAATCGGCCTGAGCGGTCAGGGTTCCCTCGACCCGGCGCAGGTAGGCCGCGACCTCAGTCATCACCAGGTAGATCGACAGGCAGCGCAAGGCCGCGAGGATCACGATCGCCGCCGGCAGGGCGCTCAGCACCTCGGACTGATCGCCGGCAAAGACCGGCAGACCGGTGTAGAGGAAAGCGACCACCCCCGCCGCGCCGGCGATGGCCAGGCGCTCGGTCTGCACGATGCTCTGGTAGTAGCTCATCAGGTCGCCGGACAATCGGTCGTACTCGCGGCTGAAGAAGGCCCGGTCATCCTCGCTGATCGCGCTCATCGGATCGGCTCGTGCACGGTGACGAGCTTGGTGCCGTCGGGGAACGTGGCCTCGACCTGCACCTCGTGGATCATCTCCGGCACGCCTTCCATGCACTCGGCGCGGGTGATGACATGGGCGCCTGCCTCCATCAGATCGGCGACGGAGCGGCCGTCGCGCGCGCCCTCCACCACGAAATCGGTGATCAGCGCGATGGCTTCGGGATGGTTGAGCTTCACGCCGCGGGCCAGACGCCCCCTTGCCACCATGGCGGCGACGGAGACCAGAAGCTTGTCCTTTTCCCGCGGGGTGAGCTGCATCGTGACCTCTCAGATCGACCAGACCCGGGGAAGGGCATCGGGTAGGATCGCATCGACCGCGCGGACCAGGCGATGGCGGAGCGCCGCGCCGTCGGGCGCCAGCAGGCGGGCGATCAGCAGGCCGTCCCGCAGGCTCGCCCCACCCGCCGGGCCGAGGGCGGCGCGGAGCGGCTGCAACCGCGCCTCCGCATCCGGGGCGGCGTAGAGCAGCGTCGCGGCCGCCAGGTGGCCGGCGAAGGTGGCGGGCCCGGCGGTCGCCGCCGCGATGTCGCCGGACAGGCGCAACGCCTCGGCAAAGACCAGCCGACCGGCCCGGCGAATGCGCCAGTGATCGCGGAGCGTCGCCTCCGCCACCCGCTCCCCCATTGCCAGACGGCCGAGCACCAGACCCTCCACCAGCAGCAGCCGTGCGTCGGCGGCAAGCTCCACCTCGATCCGGCGGCGGAGCGCGGCGCGGTCGAAGACGATGGTCTCCTGCGGCAGCCAGATGAGCGTCGCGCCGGCGTCGGCGGTGAGGCGGATGTCGACCGCCGCCTCCGACCCCGGCGGCGCGCGGTAGAGCCGCTCCGCCGCCTGGCTGGTCACGGTGAGCTCGGCGCCGGCCTCCGCCCGCACCTCAACCGACAGCCGGTCGCCGCCGGTCAGCCCGCCCGCGGTGTTGAGCAGAACCGCCTCCATCCGTGCCGGACGCCCAGGCAGCAGACACTTGAGCGCGCCGCGCTGGTAGAGCCGGCGAAGCCGCGTGCGCCCAACCTCGTCCGGTGCGACCTGCAGGCGCGCGGCCCCCTCTGCCCGCGGCACGGCGGCAGGGTCGAAGCGGGGCCGCGGAGGGGGCGCGGGGGCGTCGAGAGCCATGGGCGGAGCGTCCCGAACCTCGCAAGCCATTGCAAGGAAAAGCCGCCCGCCGCACCTTCCCCGGACCCGAACTGCCTATGTCATAGTCAGTCGTGGGCGATCATGCGCATCACCGCGACCATCACGATGCCGTAGAGCACGTGGCCGATCAGCGCGACCCAGGTGATTCCGGTAAAGCCGAGGAAGAAGGACAGCCCGGCGATCGAGGTGATGCCGCCGATGGCGAAGACCCACAGGCCGAAACCATAAATCGCCGACGGTAGGAACCAGCCGCCGACACCGCCCGTCACCCGCTGCCAGATCGGGTTGAAGATGTAGAGCCAGCCGACCGGGTAGCCGATCAGCCCGACCAAGTAGAAGTGCATGAAGTAGCCGGCGAAATTGTTGTTGGGCAGGCCGAGCGTGCCGAGCAGGCTGCGCGCCAGGCCGTGGGGCGAGAGATTGGCCCAGCCGATGCCCGGGCTGATGACCTGGCCCCAGAAGTCGAAGGCGGTGGTGGCGACCGCCCCGGCGATGAACATCATGCCGATCGTGGCGGCGTTCAGTCGCGGCATCGTGCGGCCGGTGGAGATCTCACTGGTTGTCGTCATCAGAGGCTTCCGTTTTCGCGATCAGGGATCTTCCTGACGGTATGCAATGGCGCACGATTGCGCCCGGCTGACGTTGCATGTGCACTGTCCGGGCCCGCGTTCAAGCCACAAATCGCTACTGAGTGGCCAACTTCCGCCGCGGCGACGCGCTTACAGCGCAAATCAGTTGCCCAGTGAGATTTTCGTTCCAGGCCATGGCCTTATCCGGCGTCCTTGCCCAACGCGCGCCAGCCGATATCGCGCCGGCAGACGCCGCCCGGCCAGTGGATGCGGTCGACTGCCTCGTAGGCGCGGTCCCGAGCGGCGGCAAGCGTCGGGGCCCGCCCGGTGATCGACAGCACGCGCCCGCCGGCTGAGCGGATCGTGCCGTCCACCCGCTTGGTGCCGGCGTGGAAGACGCGCACGCCAGGCTCCTCCGCCGTGTCGAGGCCGCCGATCGCCTCGCCCGAGGCATAGCTCCCGGGATAGCCGCGCGCCGCCATGACGACGCAGAGCGCGTGGTCGTCGGCCCAGGTGACGGAGGTCTCGGCAAGCTCCCCTCGCGCCGTGGCGAGGCAGAGATCGAGGAGCTGCGCGCCGAGGCGCATGACCAGCACCTGGGCCTCCGGATCGCCGAAGCGGGCGTTGAACTCGATGAGGCGTGGCACACCATCCTCGATCATCAACCCGGCATAGAGCACGCCCTGATAGGGGCAGCCGCGGCGGGCCATCTCCGCCACCACGGGGGCGACGATCTCGGCGATGGCGCGGGCCTCGATCCCCGGCGTCAGCACCGGCGCGGGGCCGTAGGCGCCCATGCCGCCGGTGTTCGGGCCGCGGTCGCCCTCCCCGATCCGCTTGTGGTCCTGGGCGCTACCGATGGGCAAGATGGTGTCGCCGTCGGCGAGGACGAAGAGGCTGGCCTCCTCCCCCCGCAGCATCTCCTCCAGCACCACCCGGGCGCCGGGCTCGGCGAAGAGCTGGGTGAGCGCGGCCTGGGCCTCCTCCATCGTCTCGGCCACCGTCACGCCCTTGCCGGCGGCGAGGCCGTCGGCCTTCACCACGATGGGCGCGCCGGCCTCGGCGAGGTAAGCCTCCGCCGACGCCAGATCGTCGAAGGTCGCGTGGGCGGCGGTCGGCGCGCCGACGGCGGCGCAGATCTCTTTGGTGAAGGCTTTGGAGGCCTCGAGCTCCGCCGCCGCAGCCGAGGGGCCGAAGGTGAGGATGCCGGCGTCGCGCAGCGCATCTGCGACGCCGGCGACCAGAGGTGCTTCCGGCCCCACCACCACGAAGTCGATCGACTGAGCATCGCAGAACTCCACCACGCGCTCGCTGTCGCAGGGGTCGAGCTCCACGCACTCGGCAATCGCCGCGATGCCGGCATTGCCCGGCGCGGCGAACAGCGCATCGCATTTCGGATTTTGGCTGAAGGCCCAGACCAGGGCGTGCTCGCGCCCACCGCCGCCGAGGACGAGAATATTCATGCCAAAACTCCGGCCCGTCGCCCCGGGTGCTTTTGCCCGGGCGGCGCCCGTTCTAGAGTCGCCCCCGGCGGGCGACAAGCGAAGGACGGATATGTCCGATCTGATCGACGACGACGGCGGCGCGGCGGAGGGTGGAAACGTCCCCGCCTTCTCCGTCTCGGAGCTGTCGGGGGCGATCAAGCGGGTGGTGGAGGCCGAGTTTGGCTTCGTCCGGGTCCGGGGCGAGATCGGGCGGGTCTCGCGCCCCCGCTCGGGCCACGTCTATCTCGACCTGAAGGACGACCGGGCGGTGCTCGCCGCGGTGATTTGGAAGGGGGTGGCCCAGGGCCTCCGACCCCAGCCGGAGGAGGGGATGGAGGTGGTGGCGACCGGCCGCCTCACCACCTTCGCCGGGCAATCGCGCTACCAATTGGTAATCGAGCATCTCGCCCCGGCCGGCGTCGGCGCGCTGATGGCGATGCTCGAGAAGCGGCGCCAGGCCCTGGCGGCGGAGGGGCTCTTCGCGGCGGAGCGGAAGCGCCCCCTGCCCTTCCTGCCCGAGGTGATCGGCGTCGTCACCTCCCCCTCGGGCGCCGTCATCCGCGATATCCTACACCGGCTGGCCGATCGGTTCCCGCGGACCGTGCTGATCTGGCCGGTGGCGGTGCAGGGCGAGCGCTCGGCTGGTGAGGTCGCGGCCGCTATCCGCGGCTTCGACGCCATTCCGCCCGATGGGCCGGTGCCCCGACCCGATCTACTGATCGTGGCCCGCGGCGGCGGCTCGATCGAGGATCTTTGGGGCTTCAACGAAGAGATCGTGGTGCGGGCCGCGGCCGAGAGCGCGATCCCGCTGATCTCCGCCGTCGGGCACGAGACCGACACGACATTGATCGACCATGCCGCCGATCAGCGCGCGCCCACCCCCACGGCAGCGGCCGAGATGGCGGTGCCGGTCCGGGCCGAGCTGCTGGCGACCCTCGCCGCGCTCGAGGAGCGGCGGCGGCGGGCCCTCAGCCGGCAGCTCGAGGTGAGCGGCCGGCGGCTCCGCGATCTGGCGCGGGTGCTGCCCCGCCCGGACATGCTGCTGGCCGAGCGGGTGCAGATCCTCGACGGCCTGGCGCTGCGCCTGCCCCGAGCGCTCGCCGCCCATGCCCAGGCACAGCGGGCACGGCTCGGCTCCGGCGCCGGCGGGCGCTTTGGCCCGGCGCTGCTCCGCGCCCTCCTCCGCGAACGCCAGCGGCGGGTGGCCGACCTGGCCGTCGTCTTGCCCCGCGCCCTCAGCCGTCGCCTGGCCGAAGCGCGGGAGGGAACGAGGCGCGCCGCCCAGCGCCTGCGGCCCGAGAGGGTGCTTCGCGGCCTCGAGCTCGACCAGCGTCGGCTTGCCGAGGCCGATCGCCGGCTCAACCGCAGCGCCCAGGCATCGCTGGGAGCAGCCCGGCGCCAACTCGCGAGCCAGCGCCGATTGCTCGACGGTCTGAGCTATCGCGGCACCCTGGCGCGCGGCTTCGCGGTCGTGCGTGAGCCGGGGGCGGCCGTCGTCTCCTCCCAGGCCGAGGCAGCGACCCGCACAGCGCTGGAGATCGAGTTCTCCGACGGCCGGCTGACTGTCGCGGTGACCGGCGACGCCCCCAAACCACCAGCGCCGCAAGCCGCCCCAAAGCGGCGCCGACGCAAGTCGGACGAGGATCAGGGATCGTTGTTCTGACCGACTCAGGCGGCGCTCAGCGCACGCCTCAACCAGGCGACATCACTGGTCCGGCGGGAAAGCACTGAGCCCGAGGTTCAGACCCCGGTATCGGGCCCCGGACACTCGAGCGGCGCCTGGTCCTGGCCCACCAGCAGCAGATCGCCGTCGCCCGACGTCGCCCCGGCGATCCGCGCGAGGTAGGAACCGCCCCGCTCCAAAAAGTTCCAGCAGACCGGCTGCAGGCTGCCCTCGTAGACGAAGCAGATCTGATCGCCCGAGGGGTACCAGTGCCCCTCCTCGCAAAGGCCGGAGGCAAAGCGCCAGCGCACCCGGCGATCGGGGAAATAGCGCTCGGCCCCATAGGGCTCGCCCTGCAGTGTGAAGTAGAGCGTATTGCCCTCGCTCAGCTGCTCGAACTCCTTGGGCGAGACCACCCGCTCCGCCGCCGCATGGGCACCGACGGCCAGCAGCAGCAGGGCGACAGCGCCGGCGAGTGCGCGCCGGCTCAACTGACGATATCCGGCGCGCAGGAGAAGGGCGCGACGGTGATGTTGGTCACCATCTGCTCGACGTTCAGCGTCGTCGGCTCCGGATTGGTCGGCAGGATCACGATCTCCTCACCCCGGCGCATGTGGCGAAAGCAGTTCGGCCGGTCGAAGTAGAAGCAATATTCCAGCGTCACCGGATCATGCTCCCAGGTCGCCTCGGCGCAATCGCCGGAGGCGTGCTGGAAGGTCACGCGATTGGTGCCGGGCCAGTAATACTCCCGCCCCCAATGCTCGCCGAGGGCGCTGTAGTAGACGGTCTTGCCCATCACCATCTCGCGCCAGGTCGCGGGCTTGATGTCGATATCGCCCGCCTGGGGCTGCAGCCGCTCAGGCTCCGCCCGTCCGGGCAAGGCCGTCAGCGCCACCAGGGCCGCCAGCAGAAGAGTGTAGCACCGCGTCATCGCCATCCCCGATATCCCATGCCTGGATATGGCACATTCGCGCGCCCCGGGCGAGGGGACCGCGCGCCGCCCTGGCAAAAATCGCCCGCCGGTGGCACTCTGCCCACTCACGTTTTGGTTAAGGCTTAACGCGATCGTGGGTGGGTTGGAGTATCAGAGCGTCGAGGCGTTTTTTCAGGCCAATTGGGGCTGGGCCGCGGGCATTGCCGCCTCGATGTTCGGCCTCACGCTCTTTGCCGGCCGCCTTCTGCACCCCACCAGCCGAGACGAGATCGCGCTCTGGCTGATGGGCGCCCAGACGGAGGAGGGCTGGTCGCGCTCCTTCATCTCCCTCTTCGACGCCGTCTTCGGCGAGCGACACCTGTCGTGGAAATGCTTCGTCCGGTCGGCCATCGCCTCGCTGATCGCAGTGGCCGTGATCTGGCTGCTGATGGGCCGGCTTGGCGCGATCGGCCCGCGGCTGCAGGCGGAGCTGTCGCTTGGCGCCGTTCTGGCGCTGGCGCTGATCGTCAACGTGGCCGCTGACTATCTGTCGCTGTTGGAGACACGCTGGCTGCTCGGACAGATGCACCGCTTCCGCTCCTGGCCAGTGCAGGCGCTGGTGCTGATCGGCGACCTGTTGCTCTCCGGCGCGATCATCTGGCTGGCGATCTACGCCTATGTCAGCAGTCCGCTTTACACCGGTGAGGGCGAGAGCTTTGCCGAGATCCTCGGCGTCTTCTCGATCTTCTCGGTGCTCTTCTACTCGACGTTCCTCACCAGCGTCTGGACCTGGGCCTATATCCTCTCGACCTGGGTCATGCGGACCGTGGCCCGGCTGCGCATCGCCCGACTGCTGGACGTCGAGGGCAAGCCAGTCGCGATCCTCGGCCTGATCCTCGGCAGCGTCGTCTTCCTCGGCTCGTTCGGCGCCTCTCTGGCCCTGCAACGCGACGCCGATGGCCTGACCGCCGCCGACCGCACCCTGTGCTCTGTCTTCAAGGGCCCGGTCTGCCTCCACGTCGCGGAACTTACAGCAGAGGAGCAAGCCCAGTTCGACCTCATCCTCCTCGCCTGCGAGGGCAGTATGACGCGGGAGTGCGTGGACCAGGGCCTGGACCGAGGCTTTGGAGACTGGGAAATTAGGCCGACGATCGCGGGACGCCTTTTTGGCGTGGCGTGCGAAAGCGGCAATGCCCGAGGCTGCACCGCTCTTGGCCACCTCCACGTAGGTGGGATCGGCCTTCAACCAAACGCTTCAGAGGCAGCCCGGCTCTATGCGCGGGGCTGTGATGGCGGCGATGCCCGGGGCTGCACCAGCCTGGGATACCTCCATGCGGAAGGCATCGGCATGAACCCCGACCCGGCGGAGGCAGCCCGGTTCTTTGCCCGAGGCTGCGATGGCGACGATGCCCGGGGCTGCACCAATCTCGGCGTCCTCCACGAGGAAGGCATCGGTATGGACCCCGACCCGGCAGAGGCAGCCCGGCTCTATGCCCGAGGATGCGCTGGCGGCAATGCTCTGGGCTGCATCAATCTCGGCCTCCTTCACGAGAGGGGCATCGGCGCGGACCCCGACCTAGCCGAGGCCGGGCGGCTCTATCGGTTGGGGTGTGAGATGGGTGAGGCGGACGCTTGTGATTGGGCGGCGGAGGTGGAGGCGGAGTTGCAGGGTGGTGCGACGGGGCGTTGAGGGCTGGCGTTTGCGGGTGGGTATTGCCGCTGCAACTCACGGCGTTGACACGCGCTGACACCGTTTTGTGAGGGGGGGATTTGGTGGGGCGACCCGTTCCTATGTGGTCGGCTGCGACCGGTGGTCGCGCTGAGACACCTGACTTAGGAAACGCCCCATGCCTCGCTTCGTTACCAAAGCCCTCCACGCCTATATCGACTATCCCGTCGCGCTGTCGCTGATGGTGCTGCCGATGATCCTCGGCCTTGGCGCGAGCAATCCGCTCGCCTTTTGGATGTCGGTCGTGACCGGCGCCGCGGCCTTTGTCCTCACCCTGCTGACCGATCACCAGACGGGCCTGATCCGGGTCCTGCCCTATCGCTTCCACCTGATCGTCGACGGCATCGTCGGGGCGGCATTCCTGGCCGCGCCCATCGCCCTCGGCTTCACGGGGATCGACATGGCCTACTACCTCGCCATGGGTGGCGCGGTCGTGGTCGTCGTCGGCCTGCACAAGCCCGATCAGGTCGCCGTTCCCGCCTGACCCAACACACACACACCGCTCGCTACGGTGGGGGGTCGGCCATTGGCCGGCCCCTTGTTTTATTGCCCGAAGCCGTCGGTCAGGACCCGATCGGCCCGCCGCCCTGCTTTCTGACGACGACGACCGAGGGGCGCGGCGGCATCCCGTCCGCGAAGTCCGGCCAGCGGGTGGCGGGATCCTCGAAGGTCGAGTCGCGCTCAAAGCCCGGATAGGAGCTCACGCCATCCGTCGCGGGGTGCTGCACCGCCAGGAACAGCGTCTCGCTGTCCGGCGTGAAGTAGGGCCCGCAGAGCTCCGCCCCCACCGGGCAGCGGAAGAAGAGCTTCGAGGAGCCCCGCACCTCGCCCTCCGTGTCGATGGCATAGAGCCCGTCGGCCTTGCCCGTCAGCGGCCAGCCGCGACCCTGGTCGGTGGAGATCCAGAGCCGGCCGTCGGCGTCGATGGCGCAGTTGTCGGGCGAGCCGAACCAACCGTGCTCGGACGTCGCCGGGCCCCATTGGGCGCCCACCTCGGCCACGCTCGGGTCGCCGCAGCGGATCAGGATCTCCCACTGCGCGCTGGCCGTGTCGTGGTCGCCGGCCGGCACCGTGATCTCGATCACGTGGCCAAAGGCGCTCTCGGCCCGCGGGTTCGCCGCATCGACCTGCTCCGCCGTCCGCCGGGTGTTATTGGTCAGCATGACGTAGACCTTGTCGCCATGCGGCTGCACATCCTCGGGCCGATCCATCGGCGTGGCGCCGAGCAGATCGCCCGCGATCCGCGCGTCGATCACCACGTCGGCCTGGGATGTGAAGCCGTTCTCCTCCGTCAGCGGGCCTTGCCCGAAGACCAGCGGCATCCAGTCCAGCGTGCCGTCCTCGTTGAAGCGCGCGACGGAGAGTTCGCCCTCCGACAGGAGCGTCATGTCGGCGGCCTTGTCGCCTGAGACCCGGCCCGAAGAGACGAAGCGGTAGAGGTAGTCGAACCGGTTGTCGTCGCCGGTATAGACCACGACGCGGCCATCGGTGTTGACGATGGATTCCGCCCCCTCATGCCGGAAACGGCCGAGCGCGGTATGCTTGACCGGTGTCGAGGCCGGATCCATCGGGTCGACCTCGACGATCCAACCGAAGCGGTGCGACTCGTTCGGCTCCCTGTCGATGTTGAAGCGGTCGTGGTAGCGCCCCCAGGCATACCAGCCGCCCGGCACGCCGTAGCGGCGCATCTTGGCGGCCTCCTCCTCGGAGAAGCCGTCAAGCGTCGGGTCGCCCTCACCGTCGAGGTTGTCGGTCCAGAAATAGCCGTGGAAGTTCTCCTCGGCCATCAGATAGGTGCCCCAGGGCGTGATGCCGCCGGCGCAGTTGTTGAGGGTGCCGAAGACCGCCATGCCGGCAGGATCGGCCGAGGTCTTCATCCGGTCGTGGCCGGCGGCCGGACCGGAGAAGGTCATCGCCGTGTCGAGCGCCGTGATCCGGCGGTTGAGCGGGCTGTCGAGCACCGGGGCCCAGCTGCCGTCCGCGCTCTGCGCGATCTCGATGACCGTGCCGCCATGGGCCGCCATCTCGATCTCCGCCAGCTCCCGCGTCATGCCCTGAAAGCCGTCACGGTCCTGGCGGCCGAGGCCGGGGAACATCACCTCCTCATTGGTGTATTCGTGGTTCACGCAGAGCACGCCGCGGGACTGGTCCGCGTTGATCGGCACGAAGCCCACATAGTCGTTGTTGTAGCCGAACTGCTTGAGCTGGGCCTCGACCGACTGGTTCATCGGGTCGAACTCCGGCGCATCGGCGGTGATCGGATCGCCCCAGCGCAGCAGCACGTCGGCCGAATAGCCCTCGGCGATGTGGTGGGTCTCGTCGACACCGCTCTCCAGCTCGCTGAAGGTGAAGGCCGAGCCTTCGGCCGCCTCCGCCGGGCCGGTCGCGGTGGTGAGCGCCGTGGTGCCGAACAAAGCCGTCGTGGCAGAGACGCCGAGGACGCCGCGCATCACATCGCGCCGCCCGTAGCGCCGGTTGATGACATCGCCGATGGTGTTGGAGAGGTTGGGATTGGTCGGGATGTCGTCGAAGGCTTCGAACGCCTCCGCCTTATTGCCGACCTCCGGGCTGTTGATGATGGTCTTGCGGTCCATGGCTGTTCTCCTTGCTTTGGACTCTGTCGCGCGCGCACCACCCCCCTTTTTCGACGCTCGTCACCTCCCGTCTGCTGCGCCGGTGACTCGGAGTATGCAGCGGATTCGCGACAGTCTGTAGACAGTGTCGGCCAGCGCGGACCCGGCCGGGGCGAAAAGCGTTCTCGCAGATGTCGCATTTGACGACCCCGGGGGCAGATGTGGCAGATATGGTCTGCGCTGGCGGGAGCGCAGAGGGAGGCCGATGGCGCCGCTCGACGAACGCAAGGGGGTCTGGAAATCGGGCCGCGGCAAGGGTCGGCACGTGCCGAAGGGGCGTGCGCTCGACGACCGTGCCTGGGCCGAGGTGCGGGACCTGCTCGGCAACCGGCCCCGGCGGCGCGATCTGCTGATCGAGCATTTGCACCTGATCCAGGACCAGTACGGCCATCTCTCCGCCGCGCATCTGAGGGCGTTGGCGGAGGAGATGCGGCTGGCCCAGGCCGAGGTTTACGAAGTCGCGACGTTCTACGCCCATTTCGACGTGGTGAAGGAGGGCGAGACGCCCCCGCCCGCGGTGACGATCCGCGTCTGCGACTCGCTCTCCTGCGAGCTGGCCGGGGCCCAGGCGCTGAAATCGGCGCTCGAGGCCGGCAACGACCCGGCCGAAGTGCGGGTGCTGCGCGCCCCCTGCATGGGGCGCTGCGACACCGCGCCGACGGTGGAGATCGGCCACCGCCATGTGGACCACGCCACGCCGGAGCGCATCGCCGAGGCGATCGCGGCCGGCGATTTCCACCCCGAGAGGCCGGCCTACCAGGACCTCGCCGCCTACCGGGGCGAGGGCGGCTACGCGACGCTCGCCGAGCTCCGCACCGGCGGCGATCCCGACGAGGTGCAGGAGCGTGTCCTGGCCTCAGGCCTCCGCGGGCTCGGCGGCGCGGGCTTCCCCTCGGGCCGCAAATGGTCCTTCGTGCGGGCGGCCGACGGCCCCCGCTATCTCGCGGTCAATGGGGACGAGGGCGAGCCCGGGACGTTCAAGGACCGCTACTATCTGGAGCGTGTGCCGCACCTCTTCCTCGAGGGCATGCTGATCGCCGCCTGGGCGGTGGAGGCGGAGCGCTGCTACATCTACATGCGCGACGAGTACCCAGCGGTGTTGAAGATCCTGGCGCGTGAGATCGCGGCGCTCGAGGCGGCTGGGATCGCGGCGCCGGGCTTCATCGAGCTCCGCCGCGGCGCGGGCGCCTATATCTGCGGCGAAGAGAGCGCCATGATCGAGTCGATCGAGGGCAAGCGCGGCCTGCCCCGCCACCGCCCGCCCTACGTGGCACAGGTGGGGCTCTTCGGGCGTCCGACGCTGGTGCACAACGTCGAGACACTGCACTGGGTCGCGCGGGTCTGCCGCGAGGGGCCGGAGGTGCTGTCGGCGACCGAGAAGAACGGGCGGCGCGGCCTCCGCTCCTATTCCGTCTCCGGGCGGGTGGCCGAGCCTGGGGTCTACCTGCTGCCGGCCGGCTCAACGATCCGCGACATCATCGCGGCGGCAGGCGGCATGGCGGCGGGTCATGCGTTCAAGGCCTATCAGCCGGGCGGGCCGTCCTCCGGCCTTCTGCCCGCGACGATGGACGACATCCCGCTCGACTTCGACACCTTGCAGCCGCACGGCACCTTCATCGGCTCGGCCGCTGTGGTTGTGCTGTCGGACCAGGACCGGGCGCGGGACGCCGCGCTCAACATGCTGCGCTTCTTCGAGGATGAGAGCTGCGGCCAGTGCACCCCCTGTCGGGTGGGCTGCGAGAAGGCGGTGAAGTTGATGCAGGCGGAGCGCTGGGATCAGGCGCTGCTCGAGGATCTGAGCCAGCTCATGGCCGATGCCTCGATCTGCGGCCTCGGCCAGGCAGCGCCCAATCCGATCCGCCTGACGATGAAGCATTTTCCGGACGAGATCTGATGCTTGAAGCCTTCGCGGTGGCGCTTGCCGGTACATTGGCCGCGCAGATCTCGCCGGGGCCCAACCTGATGGCCGTCGCCTCGGTGGGGCTCGCCCAGGGCCGCTGGCTGGCGCTCTGCGTCGTCTTCGGCGTGGCGAGCGGGGTGCTGATCTGGGCAGCCGGCGTGGCCCTCGGCCTCGGCGCGGTGGTCGAGGCCTATCCCCTGTCGCTCGTGGCCCTGCAGATCGTGGGCGGCAGCTATCTTCTCTATCTCGGCTTGAAGGCGCTCGCCGCGGCGGCCCGGGGCACGGCGGTCTCGATCCGACTGGAGCGGGAGCGGCTGGGGCCCGTCTCCGCCTGGCGGCGCGGGCTCCTGGTGGTGCTCACCAATCCCAAGGCGGCGCTGATGTGGGCGGCGGTGGCGACCTACCTCTTCGGCGCGGGCCTGCCGGGGTGGCAGGTGGCGCTCTTCGGGCCGGTGGGTGCGGCCTCGGCCCTGCTGGTCTACGGCGTCTATGCCTTCATCTTCTCCCACAGCCGGGTCGTGGCGGCCTATGACCGGGTGACCGGCGTGGTCGAGGCGGTCTTCGGCCTCGCCTTCTCCGCCATTGGCGGTCAGGTGCTCTGGGACGGTATCAAGGCGGCGCGGGCCTGAGCCTCGCCGCAGCGCCGCATGCCTCCGGCGGGGATATTTGAACCAGCAAGAACCCAGTGGCTTTCGCAGTCAGCTAAGTATCATGGGGTGAATTGCTCCGCAGGAGCAAAAGGGGCGATGCCCCTTGAAGCCGCCCTCAGTCGAGCGCCGGAATGTCCGCGCCCCGCACGTCGCCATCGGCCATCAATTTGCGAAACAGCGCGGCAATGGCGGCCACGCTGTCGCTGCCGAGGCGATCCACCAGCTCCGCCTGATAGGCCACGGCGCTCGCCGCGAAGCGCCGCATCACCGCCTCGCCGTCTTCGGTCAGCGACAGCTCCACCAATCGGCGATCGGTGCTGCTGCGGCGCTTGGCAACGTAGCCCGCCGCCTCCAACCGCGAGGCGGCGCGGGAGACCTTGGGCTTGTCGAGATCGACGTGCAGATGGATCTCCCGCACGCTCACCCGGGCCGCCCGGGCGAGGTGCACCAGCACCCGCCACTCGGCCGTCGCCAAGCCCAGCTCGCGGGTGTGGATACGGGTGAAATCGCGGTTGGTACGGCTGGCGATGACCGCAATCTGGTACGGCAGAAACGCGTCCAGGTCGAATGGACCCCCCGCGTCGGTTGAGCGACCCGCCGGCATTGTGATCACGAAGAACACCCTCGCGCGCGGGGTGCAAGACCCGGGATCGCGAAATTCGTCCGCAGAGCGGTAGGATCGTCCGCAGGGTGGAAACAGTTGTGGGTAAAATGACCACGGCGCCCGGCGGGGCCTTACGCATATCCCTCGACGAACCGGCCCGCCGGGCGCATTCTGAGGGGGACATGCGCAAGGCACCGGGCATGCTTGCATCGCTCGGACCAAGGGAGGCAACGATGAACAAGGAAACCCAAGTCGCCGGGCTGAGCCAAGCGACGGCGACGGTCGGCACCGTCGCGGGCTACATGCCGGGCTTCGGCAATGACTTCGAGACGGAGGCCCTGCCGGGCGCCCTGCCCCAGGGCCGAAACTCTCCTCAGCGGGTGAGCTACGGGCTCTATGCCGAGCAGCTTTCGGGCTCCCCCTTCACCGCGCCGCGGGGCAAGAACGAGCGCTCTTGGATGTATCGCATCCGCCCCTCGGTGAAGCACTCCGGTCGCTTCGCCAAGGTCGAGATGCCCTACTGGAAGACGGCGCCGCATCGGGTGGCGGACGTGATCTCCCTCGGCCAGTATCGCTGGGACCCGGTGCCGCTGCCGGCGGAGCCCACGACCTTCGTCACCGGCATGTGCACCATGACCACGGCGGGTGATGTCGGCACCCAGGTGGGCATGGCAGCCCATGTCTACGTGGCGACGATGGACATGGTGGACGACTATTTCTACTCCGCCGACAGCGAGCTTCTGGTGGTGCCCCAGGCCGGGCGGCTGCGCATCTTCACCGAGTTCGGCCTGATCGACCTCGAGCCCTTGGAGATCGCCATCCTGCCCCGCGGCATGGTCTACCGGGTCGAGGTGCCGGACGGAGAGGCCCGCGGCTTCGTCTGCGAGAACTACGGCGCCAAGTTCACCCTGCCCGGGCGTGGGCCGATCGGCGCCAACTGCCTCGCCAATCCTCGCGACTTCAAGACGCCCGTCGCAGCGTTTGAAGAGAAGGAGACGCCGTGCCGGCTCACCATCAAATGGTGCGGCGATTTCCACGTGACGGAGATCGGCCACTCCCCCCTCGACGTGGTGGCCTGGCACGGCAATTACGCGCCGTTCAAGTATGACCTCCGCACCTACTCCCCGGTCGGTGCGATCCACTTCGACCATCCCGATCCGTCGATCTTCACGGTGCTGACGGCGCCGACGGCGGAGGAAGGCACGGCCAACATCGACTTCGTGATCTTCCCGCCGCGCTGGCTGCCGCAGGAGGACACGTTCCGCCCGCCCTGGTACCACAAGAACCTGATGTCGGAGCTGATGGGCAACATCTACGGCCAATACGACGCCAAGCCCCAGGGTTTCGTCCCCGGCGGCATCTCGCTGCACAACTGCATGCTGCCCCACGGGCCTGACCGCGAGGCGTTCGAGAAGGCGACGACCGGAGAGCTCGCGCCGGTGAAGCTCGACAACACCATGAGCTTCATGTTCGAGACCCGCTTCCCCCAGCAGCTCACCGAATTCGCGGCCAACGAGGCACCGTTGCAGGACGACTACGTCGACTGCTGGAACGGCCTGGAGAAGAAATTCGACGGCACGCCCGGGCTGAAGTAAGACGCCGAAGGCAACGAGGGGGGCTGGCATGGCGTCGGAGCGATTGGAGAGCTGGGTCGGATCGGCCAACACGGCGGTGACGGACTTTCCGCTGAACAACCTGCCCTACGGCGCCTTTGCCGGTGCCGGGCGGGCGGGCGTCTGCGTCGCTATCGGCGATCAGGTGCTGGACCTGACGGCGCTGGAGGCCGCGGGGGCGCTGTCGACACCCTCGGGAGCGCCGCTGTTTGCCGAACCGCGGCTGAACGCCTTAATGGCCGCCGGCCCCGCGGTCTGGGCCGCAGTGCGGGCTGAACTGACGGAGGCCCTTGCGGCCAGGTCGACCCGCCAGGGCGAGATCGCGCCGCACCTCCTGCCCATGGACGAGGTCGCGCTGCGGCTGCCTTTCGATGTGGCGGAGTACACCGACTTTTACTCCTCCCGCCAGCATGCGGAGAATGTCGGCACAATCGTGCGCGGGCCCGAGAATGCGTTGCCGGAGAACTGGCTGCATCTGCCGATCGGCTACAACGGCCGGGCTTCCTCCGTCGTCGTCTCGGGCACCGACGTGCATCGCCCGCTCGGCCAATTGAGGCCACCGGGGGAGGAGGCGCCGATCTTCGGCCCCTGCCGCCGCCTGGACTTTGAGCTGGAGATGGGGGCGGTCGTCGGCCAATCCTCCGCGCTCGGCCGACCGCTGACGGTGGGCCAAGCGGACGAGATGATCTTCGGCTACGTGCTGCTGAACGACTGGTCGGCCCGGGATGTCCAGACCTGGGAGTACCGCCCCCTCGGCCCCTTCCAGGCCAAGGCTTTCGCCACGACCATCGGCCCCTGGGTGGTGCCGGCAGCAGCCCTCGCCCCCTTCCGCGTGGCTGGGCCGGAGCGGACCGAGCGGCTGCTCCCCTACCTCACGGAGCCGGGGCCGATGGCCTACGACATCGCGCTCGAGGTCGAACTGGCGCCGGAGGGGGGTGAGGCGGCGACCATCGCCCGCTCGAACGCGCGGCACCTCTACTTCTCCGCCGCGCAGCAGCTTGCGCACCACGCGGTCTGCGGCTGCCCGATGCAGGTAGGCGACCTCCTCGGCTCCGGCACGATCTCGGGACCGGAGCCGGGCGGCTACGGCTCCCTCCTCGAGCTCTCCTGGGGCGGGCGGGAGCCGCTCGCGCTGCCGGGCGGGGCGAGCCGGACGTTCCTCGAGGACGGCGACACCGTGACCCTCCGCGGCTGGGCCGAGGCTGGCGACCACCGCATCGGCTTCGGCAGCTGCACCGGAAAGATCCTGCCTGCGGTCGCAGAGCCGCATTGGACCTAGCCGCCGGGCGCCGCACCGTCAGCACCATCGCGCCTTGCGTCACCGATCCCAGAGACCTCGCGTCGCCCCCGGCCGCGAGGCGTCGCGGGGAAGTGGGGCGCCTGAAGGGCCTCGACGATGACGCACCACGGTGCGGGATGTCGCTAGTTCCGGTGGGCTGGGAGGGGGGAGATCTTGTAGTTTGTTACCTTATAAAATACGTCATTCGCGCAGATCAGGGGCGAGCGAGATGCGAAGGCGCGCCACGGCACGACAATCGGACGGTCCGGTGATCCTTCGGGCCTGCGACAGGCAGGTGACAGCCGACCAAGCTCTCGCGACGCTCCAGCCCTTCCTGCCCTACCCCTGCGACCATGACGGGCGGGTGCCAGTGCTCGCGATCTGCAACGAATGCGGCTGCGTTGAGGAGCATGACGGCGCCGCGCCGTCATCCATGCCGGACGCCGTCGCGCCCTCCGCCCTCCGCCCGCAGCGCGACATCGCCGAGGTGCATGGCTCCTGCAGCGTATGCGCCTTCTAGGCCCATCATTTGAGGACATGACATGCGAACGGCACTTACCCTGCTTGCCTCCACCCTCCTCGCCGTCCCGGCCCTCGCTGAGGAAGCGCGCCAGCTCGGCGCCCACGAACACGGGGTCGGTGCCCTGAACATCGCCATCGACGGCGGGTCCGTGGCGATCGAGTTCCGCGCCCCCGGGGCCGACATCGTCGGTTTCGAGTACGAGGCGACCAGCGCCGAAGATCGCGCCGCCATTGATGCGGCGGTGGCGCAATTGGCCAAGCCGCTCGACCTCTTCGTGCTCCCGGCAGCCGCCGCCTGTTCGGTGACGCAGGCCAGTGCCACGCTGGTGAGTGATGACGATCACGACCATGGCGAGGAGGCGCACGACGCCCAAGCCCATGACGATCACGCCCATGATGATCACGGGCACGACGATCATGCCCACGACGATCACGCCCACGACGATCACGCCCACGGGGACCATGGGCACGACGAGGCCGCAGACGCCCGCCATACCGAGTTCCATGCCGACTACACGCTGACCTGCGGCGAGCCGTCGGCGATCGACCAGATCACCTTCGCCTATTTCGAGATGTTCGAGAACGCGCTGGAGCTCGAGGTGCAGGTCGTCTCCGACTCTGGGGCCCAGGCCTTTGAGGTACTGCGGGAGGCGCCGGTCCTCGACCTTCGCGGCATGTTCTGACATTGGCCGACCCCGGCCCGCTGCTGAGCCTCGACGATGTGCACTTCCGCTGGCCGGGGCGTGCGCCGTTCAGCCTGAACGTGCCGGAATTTCGGGTGGCCGCGGGCGAGACGGTGCTGCTCCTCGGCGAGAGCGGCTCGGGCAAGTCGACACTGCTGTCGCTGATCTGCGGCACGATCCTGCCGCAGGAGGGCACGATCACGCTCCTCGGCACCGAGATCTCGGCCCTGAAGGGGGCGGCGCGCGACCGTCTTCGGGCCGAGCGGATCGGCGTCATCTTCCAGCAGTTCAACCTGCTGCCCTTCGGCACGGTGGCCGACAATGTGCTGTTGCCGCTTCGCTTCGCGCCACAGCGCCGGGCCCGGGTCAAGGCGCCGCGGGACGAGGTGCGCCGGCTCTGCCGGGCGCTGAAGCTGCCCGACGATCTGATCTCTGCCCGGGCCGCTTTGCTGAGCGTGGGTCAGCAGCAACGGGTGGCCGTGGCGCGGGCCCTGATCGGCCAGCCGCCCTTCATCGTCGCCGATGAGCCGACCTCCGCCCTCGATGCGGAGAGCCAGGGCGCCTTCCTCGACCTGATGTTCGAGCGGCTGCGCGAAAGCGGTGCGTCGCTTTTGATGGTGAGCCACGATGCGCGCCTTGGTGCGCGGTTCGACCGGGTCGCGCAGCTCTCCGACATCGCCGTGATCGACAGGCTGGCGGCATGATCCTGCGCCTCTGCCTCGCCTCTCTCACGGCACGCGCCCTAACGGTCGGCATGACGGTCCTGGCCGTCGCGCTCTCGGTCGTGCTGTTCCTCGGGGTGGAGAAGGTGCGGACCGGCGCCAAGGCGAGCTTTGCCGACACCATATCGGGCACCGACCTGATCGTCGGCGCCCGGTCGGGGTCGGTGCAGCTCTTGCTTTACTCGGTCTTTCGCATCGGCAACGCGACCAACAACGTGACCTGGGCGAGCTATCAGGACATCGCCGCCCGGCCGGAGGTCGACTGGATCGTGCCGATCTCGCTCGGCGACAGCCACCGGCAGTTCCGCGTCATGGGCACCAGTGCGGCGTTCTTCGAGCACTACAAGTACCGCCAGGACCGGGGCCTAGAGGTCGCCGACGGGGCACTGATGGCCGATCTGTTCGACGCCGTGATCGGCGCGGATGTGGCGACGACGCTCGGCTACGCCGTCGGCGATCCGATCATCGTGGCGCACGGTGTCGCGTCCTTCACCGAACACGACGACCAGCCGTTCCGCATCTCCGGCATCCTGGAGAAAACCGGCACGCCGGTGGACCGCACCGTCATCGTGAGCATGGAAGCGATCGAGGCGATCCACGTCGACTGGCAGAGCGGCGCCCGGATCCCGGGCCAATCGACCCCCATCGAGACGATCCGCCAGATGGACCTGACGCCTCAGGCGGTGACGGCCGCCCTGATCGGGGTCGAGAGCCCATTGCAGATCTTCGACCTGCAACGCGCGATCAACGACTATCCGGAGGAGCCGCTGCTGGCGATCCTGCCCGGCGTCGCCCTGCAGGAGCTTTGGGGCATCGTCGGCATCGCCGAGACTGCATTGCTCGGCGTCTCCGCCATGGTCGTGGTGACTGCGCTGATCGGCCTGATGGCGACGATTTTCTCCAGCCTGAACGAGCGCCGGCGAGAGATGGCGATCTTTCGCGCTGTGGGCGCGCGGCCCCTCACCATCCTCGTCATGTTGGTGCTGGAAGCGGCGCTGACGGCGGCGGCCGGGGCGATCGTCGGGCTCGGGCTGCTCTACCTCTGCCTCGTGGTGGCGCAGCCGCTGCTCGACAGTGCTTTCGGCCTTTGGCTGCCGATTGAGCGGCCGTCCCTGCAGGAGCTCTGGGTCGTGCTCGGCGTCATCGCTGCTGGAGCGATTGTGAGCCTGCTGCCCGCCCTTCGCGCCTATCGCATGTCGGTCGCCGACGGTATGATGGTGCGGATATGAGACGAAGCGACGGAACTCTGCAAATGGCGATCCAGCGCCTGCCGCGCCGGTCCCTGCTCGGCGGTCTGGCCGCGCTGGCCGCGATGCCGAGCATGGCATCGGCCCGGGAGGTCATCGAGCTCACCTGGAACGATCTGCTGCCCGAGGATCCCTCATCAGTCCCCCCGCTCCCCCAGAGGCTGCTCAGCCTGCTGAGTCACGACGAGGCCTCCCTCGCCAGCCAGCAGCCGAGGTCGACCGGCGTGCGCAGCGACTGGAACGGCAAGACCGTGCGGATCCCGGGCTTCGTTGTGCCGCTGGCGTTTGCCGGGGCCGGCGTCACCTCGTTCATCCTGGTGCCCTATGTCGGGGCCTGTATCCACGTGCCGCCGCCCCCAGCCAACCAGCTGGTGCTCGTCACCGCGGAGCGTCCCTACGAGGTCGAGGGCTTGTTCGCGGCCGTCTCCGTGACCGGCACGTTCGCCACGGCCGCGACATCGACCGAGCTCGCCCAGATCGGCTACGCCCTTTCCGCTGACCGGATCGAGCCCTACGGCTGAGGGGTAAGCCGGGCGGCAGATGGCCGGATCGCCCAGGATCTTTGGCTGGACCATTCCATCAGCGTGTCTTTTCCCCGGTCGCGGATCGGCAGCCAAGGTGTTCGTGGCATCGTGGGCCGTCGGTCGGGCTGCACCGATTGCTTCACTGACGCGACCCCGGCTCACCCCTTCGTCCGCATCGCCCAGACCGCCGCGGCGAGCGCGAGGATGGACGCGGCCAACATCAGGGCGAGGAGCATCGGCGCTGCATTCGCCTCCGTGAGTGTCGCGCCGGCCAGGGTCGTGAGTGCGGCGCCCACGAGCACGGTCGCCGCGCCGCTGGTGCCGGCCGCGGTTGCCGCAAGCTCCGGCCGCACCGCCATGGCTCCCGCATTCGCAGACGGCATCGTCAGCCCGTTGCCGATCCCGACGCAGATCGTGGCGCCAAAGTAGGTGACGGGGTGGGTCACGCCGCCCGCCCACGCCAGCAGGCCGAGGGCGAGCCCTACGACCGCGATCACCCTGCCGGCGAGCATCACCCCGCCCGACGCAACGCGGCCCGACAGGCGCGCGGCCACCGTGCTGCCGGCCAGAAAGCCCACAGTGATCGAGCCGATCACCACGCCCAGCAGTGCCTCGGAAAGGCTGAACGCGGTCGTCGCGACAAGCGCTGCACCCGCCAGGAAGACGTAGAATGCCCCGACGGAGAAGGCCGCGCAGCTGACATGCGAGACGAACGACGGGCTTTGCAACAGCGCGCGCCTGCCGCCCACCGCGCCCGCCTTGGATCGGCGGCGCCCGGTCTCGCCGACGTCAACGAAGCAGACGGCCCACAGCACCATCCCCGCGCCAGCATAGGTCCAGAACACCGCCCGCCACCCCAACGCCGCCGCAAGCGCTCCGCCGAGCAAAGGGCCGAGAAGCGGCGCGAGCGCCATGGCGGAGGCGATGGTGGCGAGGCGCCCCGCAACCGCGTGCGCCTCGGTGGTATCGCGCACGATGGCGAGCGACAGGACGGAGCCGCCCACCACAGCCGCCTGCAGCGCGCGGGCGGCCAGAAACGTCGCCGCATCCGGCGCCAGGGCACAGCCGGCCGAAGCGAGCACGAAGACGGCGAGTGCCCCGAGCAGCACGGGCCGCCGCCCGAGACGATCGGCCAGCGATCCCACGCCAAGCTGCACGACGGCCGTGAGCGCAAGGTAGCCCCCGACCGCGAGCGTCATCGTGCCGTAATCGCTGCCCAGATCGTCGGCGATCTGCGCCAGGGCGGGCAGGAACATGTTCAGCGACAGCGTCGAGAGGCCGGTCAGCAGGATCAGCGTGACCAGGCGCGGGGGTGTGGTCGGATGGCGAGGGATGGGGGGCATCGGAAAGCTCGGCGGGAGAGACGAAAAAGCCCCCGGGCGGGGGCTCGGGGGCGCATGGGCTCAACCGCAGACGGATGGCCGTCAGCGGTCCATGCACCCTCTTACGCCTACGATCCGGCGCGCCATCGCTCGCCTCTCTATCCCCGGCGCACGCTACGCTCTCGCCCGCTACCAGGCAACCGCGAACCGCGTCGACTGCCGACACGCTCGGCGCTGTCGCGGCCCGAGATCGAGATCCGGGGCAGCTCGCGCGCGCCGATGTCCGCTCTCATGCGCGCCATCGCCCAGGACGCGATCCTCCGTGCGTCCTATCCCGCAAAGGTCGCGCAGGCGCTGGCGACAGCCTCGACGATACTGTCGGCCTCCTCCCGGGTGAGGCAGAGCGGCGGGGCCAGTCCGATGATGTCCGCCTCGGGCATGGCGCGGGCGATGACGCCGTGTTTCAGCATCTCGGCCACGACGGCGGTCGCGACCTTGCGGGCGGGATCGAACGGCGTCCGCGCGACCGGATCCTCCATCAATTCGACCGCGGCAAGAAGGCCCTCGCCCCGGATCTCGGCCACGTACGCATGACCGCCGAGTGCGGCGGAAAGCCCCTCCCGCAGATAGGCCCCGACAGTCCGCGCGTTGTCCGGAAGCCCCAGCTCGTCGATCAGCTTAAGGTTCGCCACCCCCGCCGCCGCGCAGATCGGATGCGCAGAGTAGGTCCAGCCATGGCCGAGCGGCCCCAGACGATCGGCCCCCTGGGACAAGACGTCGAACACCTTGTCGGAGACGATGGAGCCCGACAGCGGCGCATAGGCCGACGTCAGGCCCTTCGCGATGGTGATCAGGTCCGGCTTCATGGCGTAGTGATCGGAGCCGAACATCGAGCCAAGCCGGCCGAACCCGGTGACGACCTCGTCGGCGATCAACAGAACGTCGTGGGCCTGCAGGACCGGCGTGATGGCCTCCCAATAGCCCTCGGGCGGTGGAACGATCCCGCCGGTACCGAGGACCGGTTCGGCCACGAAGGCAGCGACGCTCTCCGCCCCTTCGCGCCGGATCAGGGCGTCGAGCTCCACCGCCAGCCAGGCGGAAAACCCCGCCGGGTCCAGCTCCGCGCAGGCGGCCGGGCGGTGCAGGTAGTAGGGCGCATGGGTGTGCAGCACCCCGTCCATGGGCAAACCGAAGGTGTCGTGAAAGGTCTTCAGGCCAGTCAACGAACCGGTCATCAGGCCTGAGCCGTGATAACCCCGCCAGCGCGAGATGATCTTGCGCTTCTCCGGCCGGCCAAGGATCGCGTTGTAGTGCCGGACGAGCTTGAGGTTGGTCTCGTTGGCGTCCGATCCCGACAGGCCGAAATAGACATGGCTGAACCCGTCCGGCGCACGCTCGGCAATCATCTTCGCCAGGGTGATCGAGGCTTCCGAGCCGTGCCCGACATAGGCGTGATAGTAGGCGAGCTCATGCGCTTGGCGGGCGATCGCATCGGCGATCTCACTCCGCCCATAGCCGACATTGACGCAGTAGAGACCCGCGAAGGCATCGAGGAAGCGGTTGCCGTCGCGGTCGACGATGTGCGCGCCCTCCCCGCCGGTGACGATCCGCGTCGGGCTCTCGCCACGTGCATGGGCCGCGACATGGGTCGATGGATGCAGGAAATGATCCCGGTCCCAACGATCGAGGAGGTCGTTCGGCGTCGCATCAAGGGTCATCGGGTCCTCCTGAGGGGTGTGGCGCGGCGTCACCAGCGAAAGCAGGCGACTTTCGGCTCCGACATCTCGGCAACCGCGCTGGCGATGCCTTCGCGACCGAGGCCGGACTGCCCGGTGCCTCCGAACGGCATGGCGTCGAGACGATAGTCGGTGCTGTCGTTGACCATGACGGCCCCGACATCGAGCCCTTCGATGGCCTGACGGGCCTGGGTGAGATCGTTGGTGAAGATAGCGGCCTGCAAGCCGAACGGAGAGGCGTTGGCGCGCGCGATGGCGGAGGGCAGGTCGTCGGCAGCAACGAGGATGGTGACCGGGCCAAAAACCTCGTCCCAGTGCAAGGGGTCCTCGTCGGACACGTTCTCGATCAGCGTCGGTATGACGTGCACGCCGTCCGTCGTCCCGCCGGCGAGGATGCGCGCACCACGGGCCCTGGCCCCGTCGGTGAAGCCCTGCACGCGGTCGGCCGCCGCCCTGTCGATCATGCAGCCCATCTGGCTCTGCCCGTCCAGTTTCGGGCCGACGCGCACGGCGGCAAATCCCGCAACCAGCCGATCTCGCACCTCCGTGTAAATCGCTCGATGCGCGATGATCCGCTGCACGTGCAGGCAATTCTGACCGGCCGCCGCGACCGCGCCGGACACGCACGCCGCCGCCGCGCGGTCGAGGTCGGCATCCTCCATCACCAGCGTCGCGCAGTTCGAGCCGAGCTCCATGATCAGCCTTGTCAGCCCCGCCGCCCGCGCGATCTTTCGCCCCGTGGCCAGGCCGCCAGTGAAGGAGACCAGGCGGATACGCTCGTCGGCCAGCAGCGGCGGGATCAGATCGCTACCGTGGCCGGTCAGCACTTCGATGGCGCCCGGCGGCAGGCCGTCGCGGAGGAGATCCACCAGCATGAGCGCACTGAGAGGCGTCGCCTCATGGGGCTTCAGAACCACCGGACTGCCCGCCGCGATGGCCGGGCCGAGCTTGTGGGCGACCAGGTTCAGCGGATCGTTGAAGGGCGTGATGGCCAGCACGACGCCGATCGGCATGGGCGCGGCCCAACCGGTCCGGCCGGCACCGCCCGGATGCTGATCGAAGGGGATCAGCGCGCCGGCATGACTGTGGGCCGCCTCGGCCGACAGACGCAGAACACCCACGGCCCGCTGCACCTCGCCCCGGGCCTCGGTGATGGTCTTAATCCCCTCACGCGCGATCAGATCGGCCGCCGTTTCGGCCTTGGCCGCCAGCCTTTCGGCGGCGGCGTATAGCGCGTCGGCACGGGCATAGGCCGGCAGCGCCGCCATGGCACCACGGGCCCCCGACGCGCGGTCGAGCGCGGCGATCGCGTCACTGCCGTCCTGACGCGGAACCTGTCCGACGATCGCCCCGGTCTCGGGATCGGTGACCTGCATCTCGCGCCGTGTCATCGCTGACCTTTCATGCGCATTCAGACCGCGAGGATGTGGCCGAGATCGGGATGGCGCTCGCGGACATGGCAGGCGATGGCGGTGTCCTGCACGCCGGTCCCGGTCAGATCGCAGATCGTGACCGCGCTGTCGCGCGTCCGCCCGGGCGCCAGCCCTGCGGCGATCGCGCCAAGCTCGGGCGGCGCGGCGCCGGACCACAGACCCTCGGCCATCGCCGCACGCAGCTCGCCCGCACTCTCGCACTGCGAAACCCGGTCGCAGACGTAAAGATCGGCGGCGGCGAGGGCCGAGGGCGCGATCTCGCATTTGCCGGCCTGGTCCGAGCCCATGGCGGTGATGTGCAGCCCCGGGTGCAGCATGTCGGCGCTGATCAGGGGCGCGCGGGCCGGCGTTGCGGTGACGACCATCTGGCACGCAGCGACCAGCGCGTCCGGCGTCGCCGCCACACCGACGGGGACGCCGAGGGCGCTTTCGATGTCGCTGGCGCAGCGCCGCGCCTTCTCCGGATCGCGGCCCCAGACCAGAGCGCTCTCAAATGGCCGGACCAGATGGGCGGCCTGCATCTGTAGCCGGGCCTGAACACCGGTGCCGATCACGCCGGCCTTCCGCACCTCGGACCGCGCCAGATGCCGGGCCGCCACGGCCCCGGCGGCGGCCGTCCTGAGATCGGTCAGATAGCCGTTGTCCAGGAACACCGCATCGACCCGCCCCGTGCGCGCCGACAGCAGGACCATGAGCCCGCTCAGACTGGGCAGGCCAAGCGACGGGTTGTCGAAAAACCCCGGACTGATCTTGACCGCGAAACCCTCCGCACCCGGCAGGTAGGCTGTCTTCACGTCGACCTCGCCGTTCACCGCCGGCATCTCCATCGAGAGGATCGGCGGCAGCTCGACGCCGCCTTTGGCGAGCGCCGTGAAAGCCCCCTCGATGACGTCGACCAGCCCCAGATCGAGGGCGACGGCCCCGCGCAACTCCGCCTCGGTAACGATGCGGACGTCATGCGGCATAGCGGCGACCCTCCAGCGTCAGGTCGCCGATCGTCACGTCCAGGCCCGCCATGATGCGGGCGTGGATCGCCATATCGACATTGCGCCCAGTGATGATCGTGGCGATCGGGGCGGGCGACGGCGAGATCCGGCCTGCCATCAGCGCCGCGATGCCGACTACACAGGCGCCTTCGGCCACCAGCTGGTCCTCGAAATAGAGAAGCTGCAGGGCGTCCCGGATCTCGGTCTCTGAGACGAGGACGATGTCGTCCAGCAGATCGCGGCAGATGGGGAATGTCAGCTTGTTCTCGAGGCCGATGCCGCCGCCCAGACTGTCGGCCAGCGACGACACCTCCTCGACCTCCACCGGTCGGCCCGCCGCGATGGAGGCGGCCATGGCCGCGCCGCGATCCATCGACACCCCGATCAGCCGGATGCCCGGCGAGATGGCCCGCGCCGCCAGGGCGACGCCCGCCGCCAATCCGCCGCCCGAGAGCGGGATGAGGATCGTGCCGATATCCGGCCGCATCTCCAGCATCTCGAGGCCGATCGTGCCCTGTCCGGCGACCACGTGCGGATTGTCGAAGGGAGAGATGTCGGCAAATCCCTCCTCCCGCGACAGCCGCGCCGCTTCGTGCATCGCGTCGTCCTGGCTCGTCCCGACGATGCGGAGCTCGGCGCCGAGCCGCCGGATGCCGGTGCGCTTGGTCTCGGGCACCATGTCCGACATGCAGATCAGCGCGGGGATCCCGGCCCGACGCGCGGCATAAGCCACCGCGCGGCCGTGGTTGCCGGTCGAACAGCAGGTCACGCCCTGGGTGCCGGCTGGCAGATGGGCGACGGCATTGATGGCGCCGCGCAGCTTGAACGCGCCGATCGGCTGAAGCGCCTCCATCTTCAGCAGAAAGTCCTGCCCGAACCGCTCCGACAGATGGGGCGAGGGCACCATCGGCGTCCCATCCGCGATGCCGGCGACGGTGCGGCGGGCAGAGAGGATATCGGCCAGCGACAGGTCGGCCATGGCATGTCAGGCCGGCTTGGCCAGAGCGCTCAGCCCGGCGATCTCTTGCAGCATCTCGTCGGTGCTTCGGGTCCGGCAGTAATGCCCGCGCATCTGCTCGATCGACACGTCATGGCGGTGTTGATTGTCGGCCGCGCAGCAATCCTCGACCTGGGTGACGAGAAAGCCGCGGTCCGCCGCATCCCGGATCGCGCCCTCGACGCACTGGTCGGTGCAGACCCCGTAGATGATGAGATACTCGATGCCGAGATTGCGCAGCACGTATTCGATGTTGGTCGCATTGAAGATGCCGCTCGCGGTCTTCGGGATCACGATGTCGTTCGGATCGGGACCGACGGCGTCGATGACCTTGGCCTCCCACGAACCCTTTGGGAAAAACAGGTTCGAGATCTTGTGGTCGAGGCTGCGGTCGCGCCCGTCGAGGGTGTAGGCCTCGATCGTGGTGTAGATCACCTCGATGCCGGCGGCGCGGGCGGCCGCCTGCAAGCGCACCTGGTTGGGGATAAGCACCTCCCCGATGCGGTTCAGGAAGTAGGCGTGCGCATGATCGGGAGATCCCGGGTTGGCAGACGCCCGTTGGCGCTCCGCGCTCCATTCCGCGTTCTGCATGTCGACCGACAGGATTGCGCTCTTCGCCGGCTCGATGGCGCGCTCGCGATAGGCACCACCAGGCGCGTCGATTGCGGGGAGCTTTTTGGTCATCGTTTCACCTCGCAGCCGGAGCGGACGCCGGCATGTCCTGGTCTGACGTCTATGAAATTTTCTTTCCGAAATCGAGACAAATTTTCAATCCTAAAAGTTTTCTTTCTCTCTCAAGCGCCACTCCCGGAGGCTGTGATCTTGTTGCGCACCGTCTCCAATCGCTCGATGCGCCGCGACGCGGCATCGCCATAGGACTCGACCAGCAGGCTCAGCATCTTGTCGACCACTGCGACGGTCGGGGCCAGTGTGTCGAGCGGCGAGGACGTGGCGACCGGGATCGGTATCGTCACCTCTGCCAGCTCGCAGATCGGAGACAACTCGACATCGGTGAACAGGACGATGCGCACTTTCTGCTGTCGCACGATCTCGGCAATCGCGTAGAGATCCGGCTGATAGCGGCGCACGTCGAAGAGGATCACCAGATCCCGGCGGGCAAGATCGACAAGCCGGTCGGTCGCGATGCCAGAGGCGGTCGGCAGCAGGGCGTGCACCTCTTCGCGCATCGTGCCGAGCTGGAATGTCAGATATTGCGCCAGCACCGACGTCCAGCGCCCGCCCATCGCGAACACCCTGCCCTTCG
This sequence comes from Pseudomonadota bacterium, assembly GCA_039180875.1. Taxonomy (GTDB): domain Bacteria; phylum Pseudomonadota; class Alphaproteobacteria; order Rhodobacterales; family Rhodobacteraceae; genus JBCDCY01. The sequence goes on from JBCDCY010000007.1 coordinate 115,938, forward strand.
TGCCGATGATCATGTCGGCCGCCAGTTCCAGCGACTTGGCCGTCGCGTCGCTTTCGAGCGATGCAATGGACGCGGCGATGTCTGCGAGCAGCCCGGTCTCCGGCGGCGCGTCCCGGTGGCGCTGCAGCAGCGCGAGCGGAGAGGCCTCGGCATCCTGGACCTCCTGGCGCACATCGCGCTGGAAATCCGCGAACCGGGCATAACCCAAATGGCGGACAAATCGCGTGACCGTGGGTGGGCTGACCTTCGCCTGCCGCGCCAGATCCTCGATCCCGCCCAAGGCGCTGACCGGGTAGCGCTCCGCAATGACGATGGCGATCCGCCGCTCGCTGGCCGAGAAATCGTTCAGGCGCGCGTCGAGTTTGCTTTTGATGGTCAAAACCGCGCTCCGCTAGCTCCGGCGCGATGTGCGTTCAGGCAGCAGACCGTCCGGTTTCAGAACAAGAATCGCCACGATGATGGAGAGGGAGATGGCGTCGCGGTAGGGCAATGCGGCCTCCGGGAGAAAGGCCTGCAGATAGACCTCGACGGCGCCGAGAACGAAGCCGCCCACCACGGCTCCGCCGAGGGAGCCGAGGCCGCCGACGACGGTGGCGATGAAGGCCTTGAGCACCGGGATCGCGCCCATCAGCGGATCGACGGACCCGCGCGTCGCCACCCACAGAACCGCCGCGATGCCGGCCAGCGCGCCGGAGACGGCGAAGGCGGTCGCGATCACCCGGTTGGCGGAGATCCCCATCAGCTGGACCACGGCGAAATCCTCGGAGGCCGCGCGCATCGCGATGCCCGTGACCGTCCGCGTCAGGATCGCCCGCAAGGCGATCAGCGCGACCCCGACCACCAGGATCGACAGGACAGAGGCCATGCCGACGCGAACCGGTCCAAGCATCACGCTCGCCGTCAGCCAATCCGGCAGGACGACCGCCACGGGGCGCGCCGATATGCCGTTCTGAAACAGCACTTGGATGATCTGGCTGACCGCGAACGAGGTGATCAGAAGCGTCGTCACATCGGCGCCGCGCATCTGCCGGAACGCCACCCGCTCCATCATCACGGCGATCGCGATGGCGGAGACGAGGCCCACCGCGATCGACACCACGACGGGCAGGTTGAGCAGCAGGACGAACCACATGCCGTAGCCGGTGACCGTCATGACCTCGCCATGGGCGAAGTTGATCAGGCGCACGATGGAAAAGACGACGGCGAGGCCGAGGGCGAGCAGCGCGTAGATGCCGCCGAGGCTAAGCGCGTTGGTCGTCTGCTGAATGAAGACGTCCATCGAGCTAGTGTCCGAGATAGGCGCCGTGGACGGCGTCAGACGCGGCAACCTCCGCCGCGGTGCCGCGATAGGAGGCGCGGCCCTGGGCCAGCACCAGCGCATGGTCGGCGATGTCGAGGGACATCGGCACGTTCTGCTCCACCAATAGGATCGTGATCCCCTCGGCCCTGAGCTCCGCGATGAGGTCGAAGACGGCGTCGACCATCTGCGGCGCGAGGCCGAGCGAGGGCTCGTCCATCAGCAGGAGCTTCGGTCGCGCCATCAGCGCCCGGGCGATCGCGAGCATCTGTTGCTCGCCCCCCGAAAGCAGGCCGGCCCTTTGCCCGCTGCGTTCGCGCAAGATCGGGAAGCGCTCGCGCATCTCGTCCGCGCGTTTCTTTCGTTCGGCCGGGGACGCATGCTCGGCGCCGCCCAGAAGCAGGTTCTCGGCCACCGTCAGGCCGGAGAAGATCCGGCGTCCCTCAGGGATCAGACCGATGCCGAGCCTGGCGATCGCCTCGGGCGCGCGGTCGGTGATGTCCTCGCCGTTGAAGGTGATCCGTCCCTGGGAAGGCACCAGGCCAGAAATGCCGGCGAGAGTAGAGGACTTCCCGGCGCCGTTGGCGCCGAGGATCGCGTGGATTTCGCCGCCGGCGACCTCCAGATCGAGGCCGCGCACGGCCTCGATCGCGCCATAGCGCACCGTCAGGGATGCGACCTCCAGCACCCTACGGGTCCGGCATCGTTTCCGCGTCGGCCAGCTGGCGGCGGATGAAGACCTTTTCGCCGCCTTCGATCCGGGCCAGCACCACCTCCCGCATCGGCATCCGGTCGGTGCCCGCGAAGGTGAAGCTCGACATGATGCCCTGGGTCTCGGGCAGGTTGGCCAGCGCGACGCCCACTTCGGCCGCATCGGTCGTGCCGGCCTCCCGCACGGCAGCGTCGATCATCGTCAGGATGTCGCAGCCGTTCACCACGTAGTTGGTGTCCGCCGCCTCACCCGTCGCCGCCTCGAAGGCCGCGTTGAACTCGGCGTGCGCGCTGCCCTCTTCGGCGAAGCCGCCCGAGGTATGCACGATGCCTTCGACCACGTCGCCCAGCCCGCGCACCGTCGGCGTGTCGAGCACGTCAGCGCCCATCACCGGGATGTCGACGCCGGCGCCGCGGAGCGCGCGGATGAAGGCGGGGAAATCCGGCTCCCAGGCCGAGGTCATGATGACGTCGGGCTGCGGATCGAGGTTCTGGATGGTGGTGACGATGGCGTTGAAATCCGGCTGGCCCATGCTGAACGAGCCCTCGCCCAGCAGCGTGCCGCCATTGGCCTCGAACGCCGAGGCGAAGTAGCGCGGGCCGAACTGGGTGTAGGCCGCGTCGGGCGAGGTCAGGATCCAGGTGCTTTCATAGCCAAGCTCGGCCGCGTAGGCGCCCAGCACCGCCGCCTGCTGATTGTCGGCCGGATAGCTGCCGAAGACGTACTCGCCGCCGTTCAGCGTCAGGATCGGCGCGGTTCCCGCAAAGGTCATCGTCGGGATCTGCGCGGGCGTGGTGATCTGGCCCATGGCGATGGTCGGATCGCCGTCGGGCGGCGCCACGATGAAGTTCACGCCCAGATCGACGAACTCCTGGGCGAAGCGCACCGCCTCGGCGATGTCGGATCGGGTGTCGCGCACCTCCAGCCGGATCGGGTGCTGCCCAGCGATCCCGCCCTCCGCGTTCATCTGGTCGACGCAATAGCTGAAGCCGTTGAACGACGGTTGGCTGAACGGGGCGAGGCCGCCGGAATTGGCGACCGCGACCCCGATGACGTATTCCTCCTGGGCCGCGGCCGAGAGCGGCAGGGCCAGGATGCCCGCGGCCAGGATCGCCGCACGCTTTGCTAGCGGTGTCATTGTCTTACCTCCTGTTGCTGACTTTCTTCTTGGGTGAGTGCCGGTGTTTCGGTCGAGCGGGTGCCGAGATAGGCCTCGATGACGGCGGGGGCGGCCTGGACCTCGTGCGGCGGACCCTCGGCGATCTTGAGACCGCGGTTGAGCACGACGACGCGGTCGCAGAGCCCCATGACAAATCCCAGATCATGGTCGATCAGCAGGACACCGATGCCGCGACTGGCCGCGATCTGGCGCAGTCGCTCGCTCAGATCGGCGGTCTCGGTCGGGTTCATGCCCGCCGCCGGCTCATCGAGCATCAGAAAGGCCGGCGCCTGGGCCATGGCACGGGCGATCTCCAGCCGGCGGCGCGCGCCATAGGGCAACTGGCCGGCGGTGCGCGCGGCCTCCTCCGATATTCCGATCTCGGCGAGCTCGCGCGCTGCGACCCGGCGGGCCTCCGCCATCGACAGACCGCGCGCGAGGCCCGCGACGATCGCATTCTCCTCCGCCGTCAGCGCCTCGAACAGCCGGATGTTCTGGAAGGTGCGCGCCACGCCCAGACGGGCAACGCGGTGGGCGCTCAGGTCGTCGATCCGCTTCTCGCCGATCCAGACCCCGCCCGTGGTTGCCGCCGACGCACCGCCGATGGCGTTGACGAGGGTCGACTTTCCGGCGCCGTTCGGGCCGATCAGGCCGGTCACCCGGCCAGCGGGGATGTCGAACGACACCTCGTCGAGCGCCACCAGACCAGCGAACCGCTTGCCGACACCGTCAAGGCGCAGCGCATCGCGCGCATCCGGCGCGACCGCCTCCGCCGGTGGGGCCGAGACGGCGACGCGCCGGGGCCAACGCCACCCCTCGCCCAGTTCGCGCGGGCCGCAAAGCCCCTGGGGGCGATATTTCAGCACCACGAGGATGGCGATGCTGACGCCCACGACCTGAAGCCCGAACACCTCGGGCAGCTCGAATCCGGCGACGGTCGCGCCGCCCTCGAAACGGCGCAGCACCTCGCGCAGGCCCATCACGAGCGCCACGCCGCCCACCGCCCCGGTCACCGTCCCCATGCCGCCCAGGATCAGCATCGCGACGAACCCGAACGTCGTCGCGAGGTAGAAATCGCGCGGGCTGAAGGCACCGAGGGAATGGCCGTAAAGCGCCCCCGCAATGCCGGCCATCGTGCCGGAGACGACCCAGGCGACGAAGCGCGCGCGATAGGGCCAGATGCCAAGGGCGGCGGCGGCATCCTCATCATCGCGAACCGCGCGCAGGGTCAGTCCCCAGCGGCTTTCGCGAAACATCCGGGCGGCAATGATGAACAATGTCGCCGCCGTCGCCGCGACGATCAGGTCGGTGTAGCGCGGAACGCCGTAGAAAGCCTGGTTGCCCCGCGTGAAATCCACCGCTGCGGACAGCACGGAATAGACGACGATCAGAAGGCCGAGGGTCGCGATGGCGCCCGACGCCCCGTTCAGGCGCGAGATCCCGAGGCCGGTGAGGAACGCAAAGGCCGCCACGACGCAGGCCACGATCGCCAGCGCCGGGAGCAATGGGAGCTCATAGCCCCCAAGACCCGCCGGCAGATTAGGCAGCGCGGTCCCGAGGATCACCTGGGGCATCGTCACCCAGGCGGAGATATAGGCTGCCATGCCCATGAAGGCCGTGTGCCCGAAGGACACGACCCCGGAATTGCCGCTGAACGCCTGGAAGGAGACGACGGCACAGACGTTGACCGCAAAGAACGTGCCCAGCCGCGCCCCGGAGAGCCCCATCACCAGAGCCAGTATCGCAATGCCTCCGGCGGTCACGCCCGCCAGAACCAGCGATTCCGCCAATGGCTTCCACGCTGACTGGGACGTCAGTGCCATCCAGCCCCCTTTCTGCTGCAATCAAGTGAAAGGGAATCGAAGCGTATGTGTCAATTTATTTTCTTTCCCCCATGATATTGACATGTATGAAAATGGGCGAACAAGGTGCAACTGCACGAAAATTGATCAGGCGGTGACGTCAGCGGATGTTTTCGACGCTAGAGGATAATGAACCCGAGCCGTTCACCGTGGCTCGCCAGGATGGCAGCAGCCCGTTTTTCCTGTCCGCCGACCATGCCGGGTGCGCCGTGCCGCGATCGCTGTCGTCGCTGGGTCTGCCGGCGTCCGAGCTTCAGCGGCATATCGGTGTGGATATCGGGATCGCGACGCTCGGCGACATGCTCTCCGAAGCGCTGGACGCGACGTTCATCTCGCAGCCCTATTCGCGGCTGGTCATCGATTGCAACAGGCCGAAGGGCCAGGCGGACTCCATCCCTGAGAGAAGCGACGGCACCGACGTTCCCGGCAATCAGGGGCTCAGCGCGGCGGCGCGGCGCGCCCGCGAAACGGTCATTTTCGAGCCCTATCACACGCGCTTTCGCGACCTGCTCGACCGGCGCGCCGCGCAGGACAGGACGTCGGTGCTGATCGCCCTGCACAGCTTCACCCCGAAACACGGTGACTATCCCGAACCGAGGCCATGGCATATCAGTGTGCTCTACAACCGCGACGCCCGGTTGGCCCGACCGCTCCTTGCGCGGCTGCGCGGCGAGCCGGACCTCGTCGTGGGGGAGAACGAGCCGTACTTGGTGTCGGATGAACTGGACTATGCCATTCCCGTGCACGGCGAAGCGCGGGGCATCCTGTCCGTAGAGATCGAGATCCGCCAGGACACGCTCGGCGATGCCGCGTCATGTCGGCGCTGGTCGGATCGCTTGGCGCGGCTCCTGCCGGCCGCGCTGGGCGACCTTGAACCCGCCCGGGCGGCCCATTGAAGGAGGCGGGAATGCCGGAACACTTCACGTTTATCGGCAACCAGGAACTGAACGGCATTCTGAGGGGCCGGTCGGTGCCGTCCGCGCGGGCCGAGGCCGCCTTGCGCGACGGTCTGCCCTGGGTTCCCGCCAACCTCACGATCGGCGCGCTGAACACGCTTCCGCCCGACAACCCGTTCGGCCCCGTCGGAGAGATCCGAATGCTGCCCGACACGGGGGCCAAGATCACCCTCCAGCGACCCGACGCACCTGCCTTCGATCTGGTCCTCTGCGATTTCGCGGCGCGCGACGGCAGCCCGTGGGGCTGTTGCCCACGCAGTGCCTTGAAGGCGGCAGTCCGCGATCTTGAAGCCGAGACGGGCCTCACGATGAAGGTCGCGTTCGAGCACGAGTTCACGGTGCATGGCCTAGACGAACCCACCCATGTCGCATTCTCGCTTTCGGCGGGCCGTGCGGGCTCGCAACTGGCCGAAAATGCACTCTCGATCCTCGAGACCGGCGGGTTCACTCTGGATCAGTTCGTCGCCGAGTACGCGCCGGGGCAGTACGAGATTGCCGGCCAGCCGGCGCCGCCCCTGGCCGCCGCGGACAGGACGGTCCTGACGCTGGAAGCCATCCGGGCGGCGGCCCGCGACCTGGACCTGCGCGCCAGCTTCCTGCCGAAAGCGGATCCCGGGGCGGCGGGCAACGGCGTCCACATCCACGTCTCGTTTTGGCGCGACGGGCGAAACGTGACTTTCGGCGACGATTGGGTGAGCCCCGAGATCGGATCGTTCCTGTCCGGGGTCCTCGATGCAGCCGAACCGCTCACGCTGCTCTCCAACACCACCTGCAACTCCTACGCCCGCTACCGGCCGCAATCCTGGGTCGGAACCTATGTCTGCGCCGGTCTGATGAACCGGGAGACGATGGTGCGCGTCATACCGCGTCAGACAGCGGCGGACGGCAGCCATCCGGGCGCCACGCTGGAATTCAGGACCAGCGACGCCACGGCGAATGCCTACCTGGCGCTCACCGCCCTCATCCGGGCCGGTCTGGACGGACTGAAAGCAGAGCTCGAGGCACCGCAGAACATCCCTATGGATCCCGCGACGCTGGAGCCGAAGGAGAGGGAGACGTACGGCCTGCGGCACTTGCCCACCAGCATGGGCGCGCTGCTCACCGGGCAGACGATCTCAACGGTGGAGGGCTGGATCGGCGCGGATCTGTGCGCCGCCTATGTCTCATGCCGAAGAAACGACGCGCGCCATGACGAGGAGATGGAGGAGGCCGACCTGCTCTCCCACATTTCCCTGGTCTACTGACTTCGCGGCCGGATGTTGGTCCCCGGGCGATCGTCCCGGATGCCCTCACACAGAGCTCATCCACTATGCGTCAGGATCGGCCGTAGAGGGTCCTAAAGCGCACCCGATGACGGCCTAGGGGCGGGTCGATCGGGTGTCAGGGGACGGGAAACAGCCGCCCAAACTCTTTGGCGCCTCTTTGCGAGAACGAAACCACGCGGGTTTTCCGATCCCGCTTGACCCATGACAGCTCTTCAAATCGGCTCAGCAGCGCGCGGCCAAGACTGCCGGCCAGATGCGATCTGCGTTCGCTCCAGTCCAGACACTCGCGGCAAAGCGGTACGCGCGCCCTGCGAAGACCGTCGACGTCAATCTCGAGACTGGCTGCGAAGGCCTCGCCACTTTCAGTCAAAGCCAAGTCACCGCCATCAAGGACCAAATGCCCCCGGGCAATCAGGCTGTCGAACATCTGCGTGCCCATATCGCCGGCCAGATGATTGTAGCAGACGCGGGCCTGTCGCAGTTCGGCATCCCGGGGGCCGGTGCGTTTCCGCAAGTGCCCGGCTCCCGCCGCCAGCCCCATCAGACCTTCCAGAACATGGGCGACGTCATCGTTGGCCAGTGAGAAATACTTGTGCCGTCCTTGTTTGCGAGGGCGGAGGAGGCCGCCCGCGTCGAGCTTGGACAAATGAGAGCTGGCCGTCTGGATCGTCACGCCGGCTTCCGCGGCCAGTTCGCTCACCGTTAGCGCTTTGCCGCTCATCAACGCGGTCAGCATATTGGCGCGTGCGGGATCGCCTATCAGCGTGGCAACGTGCGCGATGTCCGGACCCTCTTTCATAGTTCGACACTAGTCGAAGCATCCCGTGCGTGCAATGGGCTAGTCAGGCGGAAACGCATCATGGGAGAGGCGACCGTGCTGACCTGCATCATCCGCTATCACATCGACCCGACAAAGAAGGCCCAGTTCGAGGCGTATGCGCGCAACTGGGGTCAAGCGATCCCGCGCTGCGGCGCCGACCTCATCGGCTACTACGCGCCGCATGAGGGATCATCGACCCTCGCCTACGGCATCTACAATATCGGAAGCCTAGCGGAGTATGAGGCGTATCGGGCGCGCCTCGCCGCAGATCCATTGGGCCGCGAGAACTACGCGTTCGCCCAGAAAGAGAAGTTTCTGCTGAGAGAAGACCGAACCTGGGTGAAACTCGCCTCTTCTCAACACGGGGAGACGGCATGATCGCGGTGATCTTCGAAGTCCGGCCAGCAGACGGGCGCAAGCAGGACTATCTCGACATCGCTGCCGAGATGCGACCGATGCTCGACGAGGTCGAGGGCTTCATCTCGGTCGAGCGCTTCCAGAGCCTGACCGACCCGGGCAAGATCCTGTCCCTGTCGTTCTTCGAGGACGAGGCGGCCATCGCCCGCTGGCGGAACCTCAGCGCGCATCGCGGGGCACAGGCAAAGGGGCGCGGCGGCATCTTCGACGACTATCGCCTCCGCATCGCCGGCGTCATCCGGGACTACGGCATGTTCGACCGGGCCGAGGCCCCTGCCGACAGTCGCGACGCGCATGCGACATGAGGTCTGCGCGCCTGACGACCGAACTGCCGCTCCTCGCCCTCCTCGCGCTGCTGTGGGGATCCTCCTACCTGTTCATCAAGGTCGCCTTGGCGGACATCCCGCCGGTGACCTTGATCGCTTTGCGGGTCGTTGGGGCGGCCATTTTCCTAACGATCGTCATGGGCGCGCGAGCCGAGACGCTGCCACGCGACCGACGCACCTGGGGCATGCTGCTGATCCAGGCCGTTTTCAACAGCATTGGGGCATGGACGGTGCTCGCCTGGGGGCAGCAGTTCGTGGAGTCCGGCCTGGCCAGCGTTCTCAACTCGACGTCCCCCATCTTTGTTTTCCTGATCACCGCACTTGCCACACGCCATGAGGCACTGAGCGGGCTGAGGCTGCTGGGGGCCGCGATCGGGCTGCTAGGTGTGGTGACGATCGTCGGCGTCGATGTCTTGCGCGGCGTCGGCGACGAAGTGGCTGGCCAAGTTGCCTGTCTGGTGGGCGCCGCGCTCTACGCCGGGGCCGCGATCCACGGAAAGCGCTTTAGCCATATCAGCGCGGTCGCGACGGCGACCGGCACGATGATCTGGGCATCAGCCGTTCTCCTCCCGCTCGCATTGATCCTGGAGCGGCCGTGGACACTCGCTCCAAGCGCGACGGCCCTTGCAGCGACGGCCGTCCTGTCGATCTTCTGCACCGGCGTCGCGCTTCTCGTCTACTTCCGGCTGGTCAGGACCCTTGGATCCATGGGCGTGGCCAGCCAAAGCTACCTTCGGGCGGGGATAGGAGTGCTTCTTGGCATCGCTATTCTGGGGGAGACATTCACGCTTCCCGTTGCCTTGGGGCTGGGCGCCGCGATTGCCGGTGTCGCCCTGATTAACTGGCCCACACGGGTGACGTCCCCGAACTAACTGTTCGGCCGCTGCCGGACCATTCATGCCAAAGCCGAGATCGCATGGGCGTGGATAGTGATCGGAGAGGCTTCTTGGTGCACCTTATCTTTCAAAAACTGGACCTTGCGAGAACCGGGTGGGACGGACCGTCGTCTTCACGGCGCTCACCGACGACCTGATCTCCTCGGGCGATCAGGGCGTGGGCCACTCGGCGGTTGTAGGGCGTCTGGGCGGGCCCGGCCGATGCTCTAAGTCCTGAGCTCCAAGCGCTCCTCGGGAAACTCAGCATGCCCGTACCGACGACGATCTTGAACGGCTTCCTCGGGGCGGGAAAGACCACGCTTCTGCAGAATCTTCTGATCCAGGCGCGCGCCGCGCCGGACGTAACCCTCGGCGTCGTCGTGAATGAGATGAGTGTGCTGGATGTGGATGGCTCGGTGCTCGACACCAATGAGGTGATCTCGCGGAAGAGCCCGCACTTCGCCTCCGTTTCCGGCGGCAGCATCAGCAGCACGGGCGGGCTGCCCCGCTTTGCCGACGCGGTTGAGAGCGTTCTGGCCGATGGAGAGGTCACGCATCTTATAGTCGAGACCTCCGGCAGCACCCATCCCTGGCCCCTCTTGAGCGCAATCCGCGAGATGCCGGCCCTGCGGCTGCACGGTTTCCTCTCCGTCGTGGACACGGTCGTCCTGTGGCAGGACCACGACCAGGGCCGTGCGATCCACAGCGGCGCCAGCGCCAACCTGCAGAAGGGGCAGCGGGGCGTGGAAAACCTGCTCGCCGAGCAGATCATGTTCGCCAACCGCATCCTGCTGAGCAAAAGCGACAAGGTTCCGCAGGACATCCTGCGACACGTCGCCGAGGCGGTGCATCCGCTCAATCCCTATGCCGACATTCTCGGCATGCAGTGGGGCAATCTGAAGCTCGACAAAGTGCTCGCCATGCCCGCATACGACTATGCCCGCGTCGAGACCCTGGGCGCCGAGCTTTCGGAGTGGGAGGCCGCGCAGGGTTCAGCGCCCATGGCGGAGCCCGAAAGCTACGCGATCGGCAGCCGGGTTGTGAATGACCCCCGCCCGTTTCACCCGCAGCGCCTGTGGGACGTCTACAACCGGTTTCTCGGGATCGGCATCTATCGCAGCAAAGGGTTCTTCTGGCTGCCGTCGCGCGACAATCTGGTCCTGCTCTGGAACCAGACGGCCGGCAATGTCGGCTTGGGGATCGTCAACTATTGGAAGATCAGCGCACTTGAGGATGACAGTCTGAACCTGTCGGAGTGGGAAGAGACGGCCATGCGGGAGAAACTCGCCGGTCTGCACCCCGATTTCGGGGATCGGCGCTGCAGACTGACCGTCATCGGACAGGAAGCGGAGCTCGACACGTTCGTCGAAGCCCTGCGCGGCTGCTTCTGCACGGAGGAGGAGATTGCCGCCTGGAAGAACGGCGCCGCCTTCGACGACCCCTGGCCCCAGACCGTGGCAACGCTGTCGTCCGGTTGAACGCAGGCTGCCAAATCGGCGGGTCGAGGTGATTGCGCCTGCCCCAGTGAGAGCTATTGTACGTCAAAGACCCGAGGATGTTCGCCGCCGCCAAACTCCCGGGACTCTTCAGCATAGGATCGGGCCGAGATGTCTGTCGTGCCAAGCACCTACGAAGACTGGAAACACTGCATCACTGTGTCCTGCGATATCCCGCTGACGCCGCATTATGTGGCGGAGCGGATTGCGGCCCTGAGCGACGCCAATGACCACCACACCAAGCAGTTCATCAAACGCTGGGGTGAGGCCCATCACAAGCGCACGCTCGCCTGGTTCCAACAAGCGGCCGCCGAGCTGAACAGCTAGTGCGCGGCAGCACTGCTGCCTGAGCACAGGGCGTCACACCAGCACGCTATTTCGGCGCGAGCGCTGCCACAGCAGAAGCTGTTTAAGCGCCGTCAGGTGCGGAAATTCCACCAGCATTCCGATCACCAACGCCGCCAAGATCAGCGGTTGATCCGGGATGGCGACGGCGGTGACGGCCAGCATCAGCGGCGCGTTGCGGGCAGCCGTGGTCATGGTCAGCAGGGTATGCTGCGGATAGGCCAGGCCGGCCAGCCGCGACAGCCCCTCTGCCAAGAGGTACGTCGCTACGAAGAACAGGAACACCGCCGGGAGGATCATCGCAAAGACCTCCAGATGTCCGGCGATCGTGCCGATATTGGCGGCGAAGATCTGCAGGATCAGCGCGGCGATGGTCAGTGGCAAAGCGTAGCCGATCCAGCGGAGCAGGTGCTCGAAGTCCCTCGGCGTCAGGAGCTTTTCCAACCCATAGCGCAGAGCCTGCGCCCCGATCAGCGGCAGCAGGAACCACTGCGCCAGGGTGGCGAAGGCTGCGACATCGCCAAGCCCTGCGTGATGGGTCAGCAGCCATAGCCAGAGCGGAAAGAGCGTGAGTTGGGTCAGCATGTTGATCGGGATCAGCGCAGCGCCAAGGCCGGTATCCCCGCGCGCCATCCGGGTGAAGCCAAGAAACCAGTCGGTGCAAGGCGCGAGGAAGTAGATCATCAGCCCGACGAAGATCAGCGATTGGTCTGCGAGAAACAGCGCGGCGACGGCCAGACCGATCAACGGCACCACCAGAAAGTTCGCAGCCCAGGCCAAGGCGAGACAGCGTAGATGGCCAAAGCCCCGGACGACCGCGCCTAGGCGGAGCTCGAAGAACAGCAGGAAGATCATCAAGAGCAGGGTTGGGTCCACGCCCGCCGACACCGTCGCCCCGGTCGCGGGGGCGGTCAGGCCGAGCGCCGATCCGACCAGGATCGCCCCAAGGAACAGGGCCGCGATGCCGCTTCCCGCCAGGCCCGGATAGGGGTTAGGCCGAAGGCCAGTCGCCTCCGACGTCACGGGTCTTGAGGCCGCCCCCGGGACGTCTCCGCCGGGCGCGCGCTCAGCAGAGGCACTTGTCGTCGTCACAGCAGGCCAGATCGTCGAGGAACATGTTGTTGTCGTAGTAGATCTCGAGCGGCGAGGTATCGACGCCCATGCGTCCGGCAATGGCGCGCGCCACGACCGCAAATCGCTGCCGGAACTTATAGATGAAGCAGAACAGATGTCCGTTGTGGGCGACTTCCGGCCCGACCAGGAACAATCCGGGCAAGGCGACGGACTCGTCCTGGGGCGTCAGCATTGGCAGGCCATGGGGATCGTAGTCGAACCAGTCCGACACCGGCGCGGTGCCGCTGCCGAAACCGGTGGCCAGGATCGGCGCGCTGTCGGACAGCCACGCGCGGCCATCGCCTGCCAGGATATGGATGCCGTTCGCCTCTTTCTCCAAGGCGATGACATCGACATCGGCAAGCAGGGTTATGGGCAGGTTGGCGCGCGCTTCGTCGAGACGCTGCAGCGTGTAGGGCGAGAGGCTGCGGCTCGGATCCTTGTCGTCATCGAGCCAGGGAGCACCACGGTCGAGCACGATGGCCTCTTTGCCGGCCTGCGCCAAACCGATCGCCGCGTCGATCCCGCTTTCGTAGCCGCCGACGACATAGACCACATCACCCGGGACATCCTTCCAGCACTGAACGTGGCCGTAGTGCCGGGCCAGCTCCGCCCCCGGCAGGCCACCGGTCGACGGAGCGCCGAAATGACCGCAGGCCCAGATGACGAAATCCGCGGTGAACTCACCGTGGTCGGTGACCAGGGTCAGTTCGTCGCCTTCCGGCCTCAGGGCCTGAACGTCGACGCCGCATTGCACGTTGATGCCGAAGGCGGTGGCTGCATGCTCCAGATACCGGGCGTAGGCGCCACCATCCGGGTGCTCGCGCCGGAGCGACCAGCCCGGCGAGCTGTCGTAGCTGATCGCATTCAGATCGGTGAGACCGAAGACATTACCAGCGAAGGAGGGGGTCAGAAGCCGGGTCCCCGAAGGCCAGTTCCGAAAGCTCTGACCGATCTTGCCACGCTCCAGCACCCAGACATCCGGGATCGCCAGATCGCGTAGGACCCGCGCCACCCCCAGCCCGGCCGGCCCCGCACCGACGATGGCGACCCGCATATGCTCGGGAAAGCGGACATCGCCCTCCCAGATCATGCGGCCATCGCCTGAACGTCGCCCCGTCTCTCACGGTCGATACGTCTGCAACCTGACAAGGTCAGCGGCCCGAACGTCCAGCCGGGGTCGCGATCGGTCTGCGGGCGATTGGTCATGGCGTGGTCATTCCCTTTCTGAGGCCCAAACACGTTTCGTTCTTGGGCGCGCAGGTCAGAGCGAGGTCCATCTTCGCAAGGCTGATGCGGCACATCCGGGCGTCGCGAAATCGAAGCCGAACACACCGTGAGGCGACGGGCTACAAGAATGTTATGTCATAACGTCTCTACTTCCGGAAGCAACAGATCAAACGAGGCCGGTCGCGCGTCAGCACGGTAGGCCACCCACGCCGCAATTGAGGGGCGCCAGCAGCGCTGTGAACGGCGGTCTAGTGGCCCGGCATGTCGTCGTCGGCCTCGATCGCTCCGCGGTCGTGCGCCTCTGACCAGGCTGCCAGAAGCCGCGACGATCCGGCGATGCGGGCGCGTTGTCGGAGGGCGATGCGCCGCGCGGCACGGACGGTGCGACCTTTGGCCAAGGCATCCGGCTCGGGCCCAGCACCGGAGTCGAGTGCCGACCAGACCCGCGCCTTGGTCTCGACGATGCCCGGTGCGCCCCAGGCGCCGAGAAGTGCCTGGAACGCCTCGAAGAGCACGGGGTCGAAGTCGCGATCCTCGCCGAGGGGCGTCATGACTGGGCTGCCGGGGTGCAGGCTCATCCCGGGTATCCATCCGTCCGGCACCGGGGTGATGGCCGAATGGGTCCGCCCCGCCGCCATCAGCTTCGGCAGCACATGGGTGTGCGGCCCGAGGGGCGAGGTGCCGCCAGTGTCGGGGCCGCCGATCTTCTGAAAGACCTCGCACCGCCCGATAGCCGAGAGCGCCACGCGATGCGGATGCGCGGCGAGGATCGCCCCCATGGCCGGATTACCGGGCTCGACAAGGGCACGCCCACAGGCCCCGCGCAGCGTGGCGATCAACTCGGGATCGGCGGTGCGCACGCAAAAGTCGATGTTGCGCTGGTCGAGCCCCATGTCGAAGAGGATGGCTTCGCGGTCCGCCGGCCGGATCGCCGCCGCGTCGGGGCCGAGCTCGGTCAGAACCTTGCGCCCGGCCTGTGACCCCTCACCCTCCGGCAGGCAGAGCGCCACGCCCTGCTGCCAACGCCGAGGATCCTTCGAGAGCGCCTCCCAGGCGACAGGGCGCACATCCTCGGTCCGCTCGATGCGGATCGCGCCGCGGGACGTGGCGCGCTCAAGCGGCTTCGCGATCTCGGCCGGCTCGCCCGCGTCCTGGTGGAACTCCGCGATGGCGCCGAAGGAGCCGACGTTCCAGCCGGCCTGCCAATCGGTGAGATGATGCTCCAGCACCTCGGCGAGATCGCGCATATCAGGCTCCCCTGTTCTCGGTCATCCAATCCTCCACGCCCCGGGCGACGGCGTCCAGTACCGCGCGGCCGATGGCCTCCCCGATGGCGGTGTGCTTGCCGGCATGGGGCACCGGCGGACCGGTGAGCGGCGCCGCGACGGCGATGCAGTCCGTGCCGGTGCCGGTGGCAGGACGGCCGTCGATGTGCGGGCCATGGGTCATGACGCCGGCGGTGCGCGCCTCCGCCGCGATGCTGAGCGCCTCGAGAAGGGCGCCATCGCTCAGCGCCTGCGAGGCGGCGACGGCGATGTTAATCGTGCCGACCATGGCCGGGCGGATCTGTCGCGCGCCGACCCGTTCTGCGTTTGAGAGGCCGACGGTGGCGACGGCCTCGACCCCGACGCCTTCCACTGTCGTTTTCGCCGGGGTGAAGCGCGCGACGCTGCGCGAGGTGAGGAAGCCGATGGCCTGGGCATGGCCTGCCTCCGCCAGCTCTCGGGCGAACCAGGCGCCAGCGTCCAGCTCAACGGGCAGGTCGGCGTTGCGCACCTCGCGCCAGACGATGCGCTCGGTGGTTAAGATGCCGGGCCGGTTGAGCGCCCAGCTCGCGATCCGGTGCGGCGCGCCGAGATCGGCGATGAGCCAGGGGGGATCGAGGGAGAGCTTCATGCGCCGGCACTCCCGGCAAGGCGGGCGAGCGGCTGCACAATGAGGCCGTCCTCGGCCTCGGCGATATGCGCGGCGATGCCGTAGACGGCGGCGAGGCACTCCGGCGTCAGCACTGCCTCGGGTGGCCCTTCCGCCACGATCTGCCCCGCGTCGAGCAGGACCAGGCGGCTGCACCAGCGGGCGGCGAGGCCAAGATCGTGGAGCGCGGTGATGACGGCGCCGCCGTCGCGGGCATGGTTGGCAAAGATCTCCATGGCGGCGATCTGGTGCGCGGGGTCGAGGCCGGCCACCGGCTCGTCGGCGAGGAGGAGCGGCGCCTCCTGCGCAAGGGCGCGGGCGAGGAGGACGCGGGCCTGCTCCCCGCCGGAAAGCTGCGTCGCGTCGCGGTCGGCGAAGCGTGTCACGTCGGCCTTCGCCATTGCGTCCTCTACGGCGGCCCGGTCGGCGGGGCCGAGGGGCGTGCCCGGCCGGCCGTGCGGCGTGCGGCCGAGGGTCACGACCTCCTCGACCGTCATGCCCCAGGCGATCTCCCGCGCCTGCGGCAGCCAGGCAGCGGCCAGCGCGCGCTCGCGCCGGGGCAGCGCAGTGAGGCTCGAGTGGCCGGCCGCCGGCACGAGGCCGAGGGCCGCGCGCATCAGCGTCGACTTGCCGGCCCCGTTCGGCCCGATCAGCCCGACGCACTCGCCGGGTAAGACCGTGAGATCTAAGCCCTGCAGCACGCGCCGGCCGCCGAGTTCCACCGACAGCTCCTCAAGCACCAGTCGGGTCATACGAGACCCCGCCGGCGATTGAGGATCAGCCAGAGGAAGAACGGCGCGCCAACCAGCGCGGTCAGAACGCCGAGCTTCAATTCCTGCCCCGGCGTGATCAGCCGCACGGCGATGTCGGCGGTGAGCAGCATCGCGGCCCCGCCGAGCGCCGAGGCGAAGAGGAGGCGAGAGGGACGCCCGCCCACCAACGGGCGCAGCAGATGCGGGACGACGAGGCCGACAAAGCCGATGGCGCCCGCGACCGCCGTCGCAGCACCCACCGAGGCCGCCGTGCCGAGGACGACGGCAAGCCGCAGCCAATCGAGGCGCACGCCGAGCGAGGCCGCCGCCTCCTCCCCCAACGTCAGCGCGTCGAGCCCGCGGCCGAGGCCGGCGAGCAGCAGCCAGCCGACGGCCATGAAGGGCACGGCGAGCCAGACATGGAGCATCGACCGGTCGGTCAGGGCGCCGAGCAGCCAGAACACAATCTCCAGCGCGGCGAAGGGGTTGGGCGAGAGGTTGAGCGCCAGCGAGGTGAGCGCCCCGGCCAGTGCGCTGAGCGCTACGCCCGCGAGGATCAGCGTGAGCGTGTCCGCTCCCCGCCCCGCCAACGCCAGAAGAAGCAGCACCGCAAGCACCGCGCCGGCAAGGGCTGACAGCGGCAGGGCGAGCGGGAAGGCAGCCGAGAGCCCGGTGTAGATCGCCAACACCGCCCCGAGCGCTGCAGAGGCCGAGACACCGATCAGCCCGGGCTCGGCCAGCGGATTGCGCAGATACCCCTGCAGCGCGGCGCCCGAGAGCCCGAGGCTCGCCCCGATCGTCAGGCCGAGGAGCGCGCGGGGCAGCCGGATCTCCTGCATCACCAGCACCGTCGCCTCGGCCGAGCCGCCGAGGCCGAGGAGCGATGCGATGCTCTCACCTAGCCCGATGGCGGCCGGCCCGATCAGAAGCGACGCACAGAAGAGCAGGATGACGAGGAGCGCGAGCCCGGCGATCAGCCGGCGATAAGGCATCTCAGCGCCGGTCCAGCACGGCGTCGCGCGCCGCGGCAAGCCGCCGGATCGCCGCCAGGACATGCGGCGTGCCGCAGATCCAGTCCCGATCGGCGACCGGCGCCGTTCCGGCCCGGTCCTGAAGAGCCGCGAGGGCGGGGTGGGTCAGCACCTCCTGCGCGAGCGCCGGCGTCTCGAATTGGCGCCCGGTGATGACGAGATCGGGGGCCTCGGTCACCAAGGTCTCGAGCGCCAGCCGCCCGCCGCCCGTAATCCCGAGCTCGTCCGCGAGGTTGTCGAGGCCCGCGGCCTCGATCACCGCGCTTGCCAGCGTCCCCGTCCCGCTCGTGTAGTTGTTGGCGTAGTAGGTCGCGGCCTGTGGGCGCGCACCCTCCCCGACGCGAAGCTCGGCGAGCCCTGCATCGAAGTCGGCGATGAGGTGCGCCGCCGCCGCCTCCCGCCCCAACACGGCGCCCATCTGAGCCAAGCGATCCCGCACGTCCTCCAGCCCGTTCGCCGGCGCGAACTCGACCAGCGGCACGCCCAGCCGGCGGAGGAGCCCGACGGTGGCGCGCGTCGTGAAGGTGCCGGCGATCACCAGGTTGGGCTCGATCATGAAGATCTCTTCGGCAAGGCCGCGGTTCGTCCCGTAAGCCTGTGCCTCCTCAACCATCGCTGAGGCGCTCGGATCCTGCGCGAGATAGCTGACAGAGACGAGCTGACCGGGCGCGGCGACCAGCATCGCAAGCTGATCGGTGCAGAGGTTCATCGAGACCACCCGGCGCGGTGACCCGTCGTCGGCCGCACCGGGGCCGGCCAAGCCGCTCAGCAGAAGCGCGCTAGTGGCCGCCCAAGCGAAAACCCTGACCCTGCTCATCCAATGCCTCCCGCTCGCGCCCGAGCCAGCGTTTCGAGATCGCCCGCCAGGCGGCCAGGCGGCTGAAGTCCGGTGTCTCCGACAGGCTGTCGTCATCCTCGATGAAAGGGTTGGGGAAGAAGATCGAGATCATCGGCTCCCCTGCCCCGTTCCACATCTCGAAGCCCCAGGTAACAGGGCAGCCATCCTGCCCGAAGCCGCGAAACATCTCGGCGCGCGAGGGTTTGCGCCGGGCCATCAGATCCGGCGGGGTCGGATGCGCCTCCGTCCCGCGGTTCTCGCCGATGCAGAGGTGGAAGTGCCCGCCATTGCCGAACATGACTGTCAGATAGCCGTCCATCAGGCCGATGCGTTCGGGCGGCGTCGGGCATTTCCATTCATAGGCTGCGCCCTCGATCAGCGGGCCGAAGCGGATGCCCTGCCAGTGGCTCTGGAAGACATCGCGGAGGAACGCCTCGAGAAAGCGTTCCTCCGTTGGCAGCATCCAGACTTCGCGCGCCCGGCTGCCGTCGGGCCGGGTGCGCGTTTCGCTCGGTTCAGGCGCAATGCCCCAGGATGCCGCGTCGGTCACGATATCGCCCCGTTCAGAACCGCAGGCGCAGGCCGGCGAAGCCGGCGATGCCCTGGGTCTCGAAGTTGAAGACCTCCTGATAGTCGGCATTCGTCAGGTTCTCGACCCGAGCAAAGAGCTCGACATTCTCCGTCGCCTGATAGCTGCCCTGAATGCTCACCAGGATAAAGTCGTCGAGCGTGATGATCGGCGCTGGAAAGGTGCCGGCGGTGAAGTCTAGGTCGCGCTGGTCGCCGGTATAGACGACGCCGAGGTTCAGCCGCGCGCGGTCGTCGAAGAAGCGGTAGAGCGCATCGAAGCTCGCCATGTGCCGCGGGCGGCGCACCTCTTGCAGGTCGGTCGAGCCTTCCTCGGCCAGCGTGTAGGTGTAGCTCGCGATCACGGTCAGCGGGTCGATGGGCGTCGCCGTCATCTGCAGTTCGACCCCCTGGCGCGGGCTCTCGCCGGGTGCATTGACCGAGGTCGGCAGGAGGGCGATCGGATCGAAGCTGCCCACGATCTCCTCATTGACGTTGCCGCGGAAATAGGTGGCATCCAGGATCAGGCGATCGTCGAACAGGCTCTGCTCGATCCCAATATCCCACTGGAACGTCTCCTCCGGCTCCAGATCGGGGTTGCCTATGAACATACCCGGCGAGAACCCGAACTGCTCGAAGAAGGTCGGGTTCACCACGCCTCGCCCGACCGAGCCGTGCAGCCGCGTGCCCGTCGGGGCGTAGAGGTAGGAGGCCCCGACGGCGTAGGTGAGCGCATTCTCGAAGGCATCGTTGATGTCGTAGCGGATGCCGGCCTGCAGCGAGAAATCGTTGAAGAACGTGCCCTGGTACTCCCCGGCCAGGCCGATCAGCGTGCGGGTCTGATTGCCTGTGGTGGCCTCGTTGATCTCCTCCTCGACCTCGAGCAGAGCCGTGACCACGCTCTCGACCGGGCCGGTGTTGAAGCCATAGCTCGACAGGGCGCTGCCAGTGAAGCGCTGGCCTTCACTGGTGAAAGTGGAGACGCCGTCGACGAGCGAGTCGGAGATCGAGTCGGCGAACTCGAAGCGCAGCTCGTGCACCAGCGCGTCGTCCAACATCTCGTAGCGGCCGAAGACGGCGAAGGAGAGGTCGCGGGCATCGTTCACGCTGTCGCTGTCGACGACCAGGCCGGAGGTCGCATCCGCCGGAAAGGGGAAGAGCTGGGCATCAAAATCCGATTCCCGGTCGACCACACGGAAGACGCCGCCGATCTCCAGATCATCGGTAACGTCCCAGTTGCCCCTAGCGTTAACGGTGATGTTGCTGTCACCGTCGAGCTCGCCCTCGCGGTCGTCCGTCCCGGTGGCGACGTTGAAGCCATCGGTGCGGCGGAAGCTGAAGGAGAGCGCCCCGTCCCAGGTCTCGCCCCCGCCACTCAGATGACCGGCAATCAGAGCGGTCGCGTCCGAGCCGCCCTCCACCCTGCCGCCGATGCTCACGTCGTTGCGCGCGCCCCGCCGGGTGAAGATCTGGATCACGCCGGCCGAGGCATTCGAGCCGAAGAGCGCCGATTGCGGACCGCGCAGCACCTCGATGCGCTCAATGTCGGTGACCACCAGGCTGCCGAAGTCCAGCTCGCCGGTGGAGGCCGGCGCGACCTCGACCCCGTCGATCAGCACCAGGACCTGGTTCGCCTCGGCACCGCGCACGCGGACCTGGGTGAAGCCGCCGAAGCTGCCGGTCCGGCTGACGGCGAGGCCTGGCACCTGGCGGAGGGCATCGGCGACGTATCGGGTGCCGCGCGCCTCAAGCTGCTCGCCGGTGAGGATGGTGAAGGCGCGGCCGGTCTGCGATGTGTCGACGGGCGTCAGACCGCCGGTCACCAGGATCTCGTCCATGAGGATCGGCTGCTGTGCCCCCGCCGTGCTCGCCAAAGCCGTGGCGATCAGGCTCAGTCCTCCTGCCCGCAGATATGCTTGCTTCATCTCTCTTGTCCCTCTCGGGGCCCGATCACGCCGGGCCGGCTACAAAGGCGCTGACCGAAGAGGAAAGGGATGAACCCAGTCCGCCGGCAGCGGTGACGGCTCACCGCTGCGGACGAACCGCTCCGCCGGCGCACCCCGCGCCGCGGAAGGGTGATGGCTCTGGCAGGTCTCCTGGCTTGCGGGTCGTGACCCTTGCTCCGCCTTCCCGACCCGGTTCGGGCCAGTGGCTCACGTGGAGCAGGGCTCGCCGCTCACAGTTGCGGGGGCAGCCACGGATTAGGCCCCGATCGGGTCGTCCGCACCGTGTTCCCTATTATCCCGTCCGCCTGTCGGCGGGTGGGGACCAAAGCCGATCCAATCGAAATACCCGTCCGGCGGTCAGATCAAGCGTTTTCGTGGCGGAAGGGGACGATCGTGCCGAGGTGCGACGGGACGGGCTCAGCCCATGTGCTGCCAAAGGGTCGTGCAAACCGGCGGGATCTCGGCCTCGATCGCCTGCATCGCGTCGACGATCAGATCCTCGCGCCATCTCCGGCCAGCGATCTGCACGCCGATCGGCTGAGGCCCGTTCGGCAGGTCCGCGATATGACTGGGCAGGTTGCCGGCGGGCAGGCCGGTGAAGTTCATCACGAAGGACCAGAGCGATTGTCCCAGCGCCTCCTCGACGCCCTCAGCCCCCTCTGCGTCCCGTCCGGCAGTGAAGAAGGGCTTCAGCAGGAAGGGTGTCAGCACCAGTGGATAGGTCTCGAGGAACAGCGACCATTGCCGGGCGTAGTGCGTACGCTCGGCCATCATCTGCAGCTGCTCGGCACCCTCGTAGGGCGGGAAGCGGTGGTAGTACTCCTTGAAGATGGCCTGCAGCGTGTCGGAGCCGTACTTGCCGATGTCCGGGCCCATCAGCGCTTGGACCTCGCCCATCAGGGCCCGGTAGCCGACCTCGCCGGCTTCGCGTGCCAGCGGGGGCTCGACCTCCTCCACCGCGTAACCCGCGTTCGACAGGGCAGATGCAGCCGCGTCGAGGGCCCTGGCCACGTCGGCGTGCATGCCGAAGCCGAAATCGTCCCGCGCCACCGCGACCCGGATCGGCCCCTCCAGCGGCGCCCCGCGCCATGGCAGGGGCACATGGAACGGGTCCCGCGGGTCCGGGGCAATCATCGCGGGCATCGACAGATGCAGGTCCGCCGCGGAGCGCGCGATCAGCCCCTGCACCGACATGGCTTGCGCGAGCAGGCCCCGCTCCGCCCGCTGGCTGGGGTTCCAGGCGGGCACGCGGCCGAGGCCCGGCTTCACCGTGACAGCCCCATTGGCGGAGGCGGGAAAGCGGAGCGAGCCGCCGATGTCGTTGCCATGGGCCAGCGCGCCCATGCCCGCCATCACCGCCGATCCCGCGCCGCCCGAGGAGCCGCCGGCAGAGAGGTGCCGGCCCCACGGATTATACGTGCGGCCGTAGAGCGGATTGTCGGTGTCCGCCCGGAAGGAAAACTCCGGCGTGTTGGTGCGACCGATCACGACGGCCCCGGCCGCCTTGAGGTTGCGCACGACCGGCGCGTTGTCGGACGCGATCGGATCCTTCAGCGCGGGCAGGCCGTTGTTGGAGGCATGGCCCGCCTGGTCGGTATTGATCTTTATGGTGACGGGTACGCCGTAGAGCGGCCCCTTCTCGGCGTCGCTGGCATCGAGGGCGGCGGCCTCCGCCCGCGCCTCCTCCGCCAGGTCCTCGACCACCGCGTTGAGCGCGGGATTGGTCGTCTCCATCCGGGCAATGGCGGCCTCCGTGACCTCCAGCGCGGTGATCCGACCGGATCGCGTCGCCTCGGCGATCTCGGTGGCGCTCCATTGCCAGAGGGGTCTGCTCGACGTCATCGCACTCTCCTTGCCGCGCCGAGTGGGCCAACGGACAGAGACAAAAGGGGACAGAGCGACGCGCCAAGGAGGGCGTCGCGCGGATCGCGGGAAGCTTAAGCACAGATGCAGGCGCCCCGGTAGTCGATAGCGCGGTCCGGCGGTGCATTGCGTTGCGTGATAATGTAACATAGAGAGCGTCGGTGAACGGAGCGGGAAAGCCAGTGGGCACACGCGGAGAGAAGATGCGGGCTGAGGTGCTGGCGATCCTGCGCAAGCACGGCGGCCCGTTGTCGGCCTACGACATCCTCGATGCGTTGCGCCCGGCCCATCCGAAGATCGCGCCGCCGACGGTCTACCGGGCCTTGGCGGCCTTGACGGACGGCGGCGACGTCCACCGGCTCGAGTCGCTGAACGCCTTCATGGCCTGCCGCGGCCAGCATCACGACCACGCCTCCATCATGTCGATCTGCGACGACTGCGGCAGCGTCGACGAAAGCACCGCCCCGGAGCTGATGAAAGAGCTCTCGACGATCGCGGAGAAATTCGGCTTCGAGGCCCGGCGTCACGTGATCGAGGTGCACGGCGTCTGCGCGACCTGCGGCGGAGAGGAGACCTCGCGGTGAGCGGCCGCGGTGGGCAAGGCCTGCGGCTGTTGCTGCTGGGCGCCGGACCGCGCCTGCTGGGCGCAGGGCTGATCGTGGCGCTGCTCTGGGCGGGCTTCTTCTGGGCGATATCGTAGGCGGCGGCGCAGTGAGCACGGCGATCACATTCCAAGACCTGACGCTCGGCTATGACCGCCACCCGGCGGTGCACCGGCTTGAGGCACAGATCGCCGAGGGCAGCCTGACCGCCGTCGTCGGGCCGAACGGGGCCGGAAAGTCCACCTTGCTCAAGGGCCTCGTCGGTGCGCTGGCGCCCCTTGGCGGCGGCATCGCGTTCGGCGGGCTCAGCGGCGACGACATCGCCTATCTGCCGCAGCAGGTGGAGATCGACCGGTCCTTCCCGCTCTCCGTCGTCGATCTCGTCGCCATGGGGCTTTGGCGCGAGATCGGACCCTTCGGGCGTCTGAGGCGCGATCAGCGCCCGCGGGTCGACGCGGCGATCGCGGCGGTGGGTCTGACCGGGCTCGAGCGTCGGCCGATCGGCTCGCTGTCGGGCGGACAGATGCAGCGCGCGCTCTTCGCCCGGCTCCTTTTGCAGGACGCGCGGCTGGTGCTGCTGGACGAGCCCTTCACCGCGATCGACGCGAAGACTGTGGCCGATCTGATCGACGTGGTTCGGCGCTGGCATGGCGAAGGGCGCACGGTCCTCGCCGTGCTGCATGACGAGGACACGGTCCGCGCGCATTTTCCGGAGACGCTGATGCTCGCGCGGCAACTGGTGGCCCACGGACCGACGGCCAACGTCCTGACGGCCGAAAACCAGTTTCGGGCCCGCCAGATGTGCGAGGCCTGTGACGGCCCGCCCCACACCTGCGGTCGAAGCGCCGCCTGATGTGGGACTACGTCGTCCAACCCTTCGCCGACTTCGGCTTCATGCGCCGGGCGCTTCTTGGTTGCATCGCGATCTCGGTCGGCGCGACGCCGGTCGGCGTCTTTCTGATGCTGCGCCGGATGAGCCTCACCGGCGATGCGATGGCCCACGCGATCCTGCCGGGGGCGGCGGTGGGCTACTTGATCTCCGGCCTGTCGCTCGGCGCCATGACCATCGGCGGGCTGATCGCCGGCATGGCGGTGGCGCTCGCCTCGGGCTTCGTCGCGCGGGTGACGGCCTTGCGTGAGGATGCGAGCCTGGCGGCCTTCTACCTGATCTCGCTGGCGCTCGGCGTGCTGATCGTCTCGACCCGCGGCAGCAACGTGGACCTGATGCACGTGCTGTTCGGCACGGTTCTGGCGCTCGACGACGCAGCACTGATCCTGCTTTGCACCATCGCGAGCCTGTCGGTGCTGACCCTTGCCGTGCTC
Organism: Pseudomonadota bacterium; assembly: GCA_039180875.1. Lineage (GTDB taxonomy): Bacteria > Pseudomonadota > Alphaproteobacteria > Rhodobacterales > Rhodobacteraceae > JBCDCY01. The sequence continues at coordinate 140,647 of JBCDCY010000007.1, forward strand.
TTTCGCCCGCTGGTGCTGGAGTGCGCCGATCCCCATTTCCTGCGCTCGGTCAGCGGGCTCTCGGCGGTGACCCATTTCACCTTCCTCGCCCTCGTCGTGCTGAACCTTGTGGGCGGCTTCCACGCGCTCGGCACGCTCATGGCCGTCGGCATCATGATCCTGCCCGCGGCCGCGGCGCGCTTCTGGACCGCCGGGATCGGTGGCATGATCGCCGCAGCGGTCCTGATCGCGGTGCTTTCGAGCTTCTGCGGCTTGCTCCTTTCCTATCACTACAGCCTGCCGTCGGGGCCGGCGATCATACTGGTTGCCGGCGTCGCCTATGGCCTGTCGCTGATCTTCGGACCGGTCGGCGGGCTTGTCGGGCGGGCCGTGCCACGCCCTCACTTCGAGACCTGAGAGGACACCCCATGATCTCCCGCCGCGCCCTTCTCGCATCCGCAACCGCGCTTGCCCTGTCCGTCGCGCCGCCCGTGTTGGCGCAATCGGGCGAGCCGATGCGCGTGGTCGCCACCTTCTCGATCCTCGGCGACATGATCGAGCGTATCGGGGGGTCCCATGTCTCGGTCACGACGCTGGTCGGCCCGGACGGCGATGCCCACGTCTATCAGCCGACCCCGGCCGCGGCCCGGGCCGTCAGCGAGGCCGAGATCCTCGTGGTGAACGGGCTTGATTTCGAGGGCTGGCTCGACCGGCTGATCGACGCCTCTGACTTCGACGGTACCCGGGTGGTGGCGACCGAGGGGATCGAGCCGATCGCCTTCGAGGAAGGGGATGACGACCACGGCGACCATGCAGAGCATGGTCACGGGGACGACCACGACGACCACGCCAAGGCCGACGCGCACGACCATGAGGCACACGCAGAGGCCGGCCATGATGATCACGATCACGACGATCATGCTCACGACGAGCACGGGCATGACGACCACGCGCACGATGATCACGCGCACGACGATGAGCACGCCGATGACGATCACGGGCACGACGACGACCATGCCGGGCATCACCACGGCGCCTTCGATCCCCATGCCTGGCAGAGCCTCGGCAGTGCCGTCACCTATGTCGACAACATCACCGCCGCCCTTGCCCAGGCCGACCCGGCGAATGCGGGCGTCTTCTACCAGAACCGTGCGGATTACGTGGCCGAGATCGAGGCGCTGGAGGCCGAGATCCGGGAGATCGTGGCCGGCCTGCCGGACGAGCGGCGCACCATCGTCACCTCGCACGACGCCTTCCAGTATTTCGGCCGGGACTATGGGCTCACCTTCCTCGCGCCCCAGGGTCTCAGCACCGAGTCGGAGGCATCGGCCCAGGACGTCGCCCGGCTGATCGAGCAGATGCGCGAGAACGGCATCTCGGCCGTCTTCGTCGAGAACATCACCGATCCGCGCCTACTCGAGCAGATCGCCAACGAAACCGGCGCCTCCATCGGCGGTACGCTCTACCCCGGCGCGCTCTCCGGCCCCGACGGCCCGGCGCCCACCTATCTCGAGATGATGCGCCACAACGCGACGACGCTGGCCCAAGCGCTCGGCACCTGATCCGCGCTGGCGGGCGGGTTCACTCGGACATTCTGCGGCCCGAACATTCTGCGGCCGGGGTATCGAAGCGATGGAGGTTGTGCGTTGATGGGCGCCGCCCGCCGGCGCGCCCGTGTTCTTCGATGCGCAGAAGCACCGGAGCGGACCCCGCCGGCTGATCGCGCCGGTTTTGCGACGGGTCGCTCTGGCGCCGCGTCGACCCCCGGCTTTCGGCAACGCTCGGAACGGCGCGGCGGCGCGCTCGGGAGCCCTTAACCGACTGAAAAGAAATGTCATCGTAGATGCGAAGCGTGCGCCCGCCGGGCGGGTGCGCCCACGACAAACCACTTGAATGGCAATGTGTTATAAAATAACACCTGCGGACTGCGCCCGGGTCTGCGGAACCCGATCACGCCATCACGCTCTAGACCAACTCCAGGAGCTCCCCATGCAAGCCGACGACCAACGTCTGCCAGTGACCGTCCTCTCGGGATTTCTGGGCGCGGGCAAGACCACGCTCTTGAACCGCGTGCTGAACAACCGCGAGGGGCGCCGGGTGGCGGTCATCGTCAACGACATGTCCGAGGTCAACATCGACGCCGATCTGGTGCGCGCCGACACGGAGCTTTCCCGCACCGACGAGACACTGGTGGAGATGTCGAACGGCTGCATCTGCTGCACGCTGCGCGATGACTTGTTGGAGGAGGTGCGCCGTCTGGCCGCCGATGGCCGGTTCGACTACCTGCTGATCGAGTCGACGGGCATCTCGGAGCCCTTGCCGGTCGCCGCCACGTTCGAGTTCCGCGACGAGGAGGGAGAGAGCCTGTCCGACGTCGCCCGCCTTGACACCATGGTCACGGTCGTGGACGCGGTGAACCTGCTCCGGGACTACTCCAGCCACGACTTCCTCAGCGACCGCGGCGAGACTATGGGCGAAGAGGACGATCGCACGCTCGTGCATCTGCTGACCGACCAGATCGAGTTCGCCGACGTGGTGATCCTGAACAAGGTCGCCGATGCCGATCCGGCCCAGGTCGACGCCGCGCGCAAGATCATCCGCAGCCTGAATGCAGACGCCCAGATCATCGAGACGAACCACTCCGATGTCCCGGCGGGCACCATCCTCGACACCGGTCTCTTCGACTTCGAGAAGGCACATGACCATCCGATGTGGGCCAAGGAGCTTTACGGTTTTGCCGACCATGTGCCGGAGACCGAGGAGTACGGCGTCACCAGCTTCGTCTACCGCGCCCGGCGCCCCTTTGTGCCGGAGAAGATCAAGGAGGTGCTGAACGGCGCGATGCCCGGTGTGATCCGCGCCAAGGGGCATTTTTGGCTCGCGACCCGGCCCGATTGGGTGGCCGAGTTCTCGCTGGCGGGGGTTCTGTCAAGCGTCAAGCCGCTCGGCACCTGGTGGGCCGCCGTGCCCAAGGAACACTGGCCCGACCACGATGGCGCCCGCGCCTACATGCGCCAGCACTGGGAAGAGCCCTGGGGCGATCGCCGGCAAGAGATTGTCTTCATCGGCGCGGGGATCGACTGGCCGGCATTGAAGGCCCGGCTGGATGGGGCGCTGTTGCCGGCGGTCGCCGCGAGCGGCCCGGACGACCTGCCACGCCTCCCTGATCCGTTTCCGCCGTGGCGGCGTGCGGAAGCAGCGGCATGACGCTTATGCGGGACGTCGTCGAGGAGGCCGCCGTCGGCGTCGGGGTGGCGGACACGCCCGAAGGCCTGTCGGTCATCCAACGCCCGGGTTCCGCCGCGGTCATCTGGCGCCGCCCGCCACTGCCCGGTCTGCAGGCTTGGATCGAGGCGCTGGCGCCCGCCGAGCTGCCCCGCACCCGGACGATCGTGCGACCCGGGGCGGTGCGCAGGGCGGTGCAGGAAGCCTGCGGTCGGGCGCACACGCCGGACACGCCCGAGCGGGAGCTTTTGGTCGATGACGTGGCCACGTTGGCGAGGATCTTCGCCGATCTCGTCGACGCGCCGTATCTCCGGCTCCGCCTCGATGTGCTGACGACAAATGCCTGCCGTAGGTTCCACATCGACGCCGTCACCGCGCGACTGATCTGCACCTATCGCGGGACTGGCACGCAGTACGGCACCTCGACCGACGGGCAAGAGCCCCGACGGGTCTTCACGGTGCCGACTTCTGCCCCGATCCTGCTCCGCGGCACGCACTGGCCGGAAGATCCGAAATCGGGCCTGCTGCACCGCTCTCCCCCGATCGAGGGCACGGGCGAGACCCGGCTTCTTCTCGTGCTCGACCCAGTGATGGACCCGGTGATGGATCCAGACGAGGAGGCCTGATGCCGGGAAATCGCGGGCAGACGAGCCTGAAGCGCAAGCGCCGGTCCGAGGATCCGATGCAGGAATTCGACCGGCTACCGCCGGAGTTGCGCGCCTGGCTCGCCGAGGCCGTCCTGCCCTGGCGTCCCCGATCCGTGCAGCGGGCCTTCGACACGGCGTTCGCTCGAACCCGGGACAAGGCCGACGCGTTCCAGCAACTGGACCGCCTGCAAGAGCGGCTGGTGGCGAAAGACGCCCGCAAGGTCTGGGGGCAGGACTATCCCTGCGCTGCGGTTGGGGGCCGGGAGCGCGTGCCCGGCGCCTAGCGAGCGATGACCATCGAGTGTGCGCCTCGCGCCACCGGCACCGAATGCTCGGTCTTGATCAGCTGCGTGTTTCCGGGGTCCAGCGGATCTGTCTGGATGCGCCAGAAGTCGATGGACGATCCCGTGCGTCGATCGTCGAAGTGATCGTAGTTGGCGACCGCAAGGTAGCTGCCCGACGTGTCGAAGACGGCCGCTTCAGGCAAGATCCCATCGTAGTTGAAGGTGCCAATCTCGGTGAGATCGCCGGTGTCCTGATCGAGGGCGGCGAGGGTGACCGACGCGTACCAGGTTATGCGCGGGTCGTCGTATGGCAGGTAGCTGCGCTCAAGATTGGTCGTCGCGACCCAGCGGCCGTCGGGAGAGACGGCGAGGCCTTCGGGAGAGACGCCGGTCAGCACCCGATCCACGAAGGCGTGGCGAACGGTCCCGTCCTCGCGCGTTTCGGCGTTCATTCTGACCGTCAGCACGGAACCACGCGGCGCTTCGATCCACGTCCCGGCGATATCGGGACCCCAGTAGAGCGCGTTCGCGACCGCATGGCTGCCATCGGGCGTGAAGAAGACGCGGTACGGGGCCCGGTCGATTTCCACGACATTGCCAAAGGGTGTGACGCTCAGATCTTCGCCGACCCGCGCGAATTGCATGGTGTTGGCGAACTGGTTGATCCAGACGACGACGTTCTGGTCGGGATGCCAATCGATATCCATGATGTTGTCGTCACCCAGCCGGTAGCCGTCGATGTTGGGTGCGACCGGGTCGCTCAGGCTCCCGTCCGCGCCGATGCGAAAGAGGTGCAGCGGTGCCTCCGCCCCGGATCCGCCCTCGATCGAGTAGCTGACGGCGAGAACGTCGCCGGTCGCATTGGCACGGACTGCCAACGGCCGATCTGCGACGGCCAGCGTCTGGATCACCTCTGGTCCTGAGGGCGCGGCAAGATCGACGACGGTGAGCGTGTTGCCGACGCGCATGTCGCCGAAGCCATGCGCCTCATCGTTGTCGGGGCGGGGGGTGAAGGTCTCGATCACGAAGGCGAAGCGGCCGTCCGGCGTGATCTAGACAGCCGCAGGCGGGCCCGCCACCGAGTTGGAGGCAAATACCTCCGTCGCCTGCCAGTCGCGCGGATCGCCGTCCAGCGGGATCATGGCCAGCGTATCGCGTCCCTCCCGTGGGCCGAGCATGCCGTTGACGTAAGCCGACGACACCATGTCGGCGTCTTGGACGGAGACGATGAAGCGCCCCTCGAAATCCAGTTGTCCGCGGGCGTCTCGCGATCCGGCTTGCTGCGCGATGGCGGGGGCGGCCAACAGGGTCGACGCGGCGAAGGCGCTGAGTAGATCCTTCAAGACGATCTCCTTTTTTCGTGGCGGCGCGGCGCTTGATCTGCGCGGGTCGCCACATAAAATCGATCAATCGCTGCCCCTTACGATGCAGCAGAGCGATAATTTCGATAAACTGGAGTTATCGAACGTGTTCGCACTTCATGACTACGAGAGCGTCATCGCCATTGCGGAAGAGGCGCATTTCGGCCGCGCGGCGCGGCGGCTGAACGTGACCCAGCCTGCGCTGTCGGCGCGCCTGCGCCGGATCGAGGAAGAGCTCGGCGTGCGTCTGTTCGACCGGGACCGCGGTGGCGTCACCGTGACGCCCGCGGGCGAGCAGTTTGTCGAAGGGGCGGAACGGGTCATCACCGCAGCCGAGGAAACGGCGCAATCGGCGCGCAACGCCCAGGCAGGATTGGGCCAGACCTTGCGCATCGGCATGACGCAGGTCGCCGCCTACCAGATCGTGATCCCGACCCTCGTGAGGTTCCGTAAGACGCATCCCCATGCCCGCGTGAAGCTGTATGAGGGCACCACCGCCGGCTTGGAAAGGCGGCTGGAACAAGGAATGATCGACGTGGCGTTTCTCCATCCGCCGCTGCACGCGCCAGACCTTTCGGAAACGGCTCTGCTCTCAACACCCATGGCGCTGTTCGACGGCGATCCCGACCTCATGAAGCGCAGGCCGATGGTCGCCTATCCGCGGGCCGAAGCGCCCGTATTGATGGGCGCGCTCGCCCGCCAGGCGAACCAAGGCAACGGTGAGTATCCGACGGCCGAGGCCGATACGATGTTGGGAGCGATCATCCTGTCCAGAGCCGGGTTCGGGCCGTTCGCCGCCACCGCCGATTATCCCACCCCCTTTGAGAAGACGGAGCAGTGTCTCGCGGCAACAGACACCGGACTGACGCTGGAGACATCCATCGCCCGGCGCCTGCTCGACCGAAGGCCGATGATTGAGACGCTCGTCAAGTCAGCGGTCGGTGCGGCAGGGTGACGAAAAGAGGAGGGACTACCGCCCAAGCAAAAACGCCAGCGTTCCTACGCTAGTGAGCAAATGGGGCGCTCCGACCACCAGCCGGCGACGGCAATGCACATGACCAGTTCAAGTCGGTGGATGGAGTCGGTGTCCGCTCGGCTTCATAGACGGTCACGGGCCGGAGCCCTCGAGCGCGCTGCAGGGCCTCTTTCGTAGTCGATTGGCGAGGGATATCCTTGAGCCGAGAGACGACGGCCGGGAATGTACCGGCCCTCGATGAACTCGAAGATCGCCATGCGCCCTTCGGCGTTGATCCGGGAACGGCACGGCTCGAGAAGCGCACATCAAAAAATGACAACGAAGCTGCGCACCATCTCGACCTGCCAGCGCCGTCACAACGCAATGCTGTCCACAACCGAGCGGTCGGAGGACGCCTGATGGCGGACCAGATCTCCGGCCCTATCGAGACATCTCGCTCCGCACGAAAGCCCAGTGTTTCTGGGCGCCTGCCGGTCATCCACGCGCAACGGTCAGAAAAATACTCGACGCTGTCTCGCGCCGGTGAGAGTTAGGCGGACAGTCTCACGGGCCTGGTGCTGCATCTTGTATCGCACCCGACCGCCCAAGTCTTAAGACACTAATCGAGAACCAAATGGCGGAGAGACAGAATTTTGACCAAAGCTCTGCACTCGAGTATACTTCTGAAGAAGTTGGAGAAGGCGAGAGAAAATGAGATGGTCTCGCACAAATTGCTATACAGATATTTGTGCGGAACCAGCGACGAGCCCCGGGGGCCTCGCCATCGGGTCGGTCCACAAGCGCCACGCACAGCCATCGTGAGAGGCATCGAGACCATCTCCATGGCCACGTGAGAACGTAGCGCAGTGGTGAGATGATGCTCGATCTTCTCTACGACCTCGCCATGGTGGAGAGCTGCCATAATGATCTGGCCTGTGGTGTTTGAGGCGCTGCTCAGGATCTCCGTGCACGAGCCATGTTGACGGGTCTATCAGGCCTTTAGAGTTAGACCTGACTGACGTCTTTGGACTTGAAATATCCCCATAGGGACCGCCCTCCGGCGTCGCGCAGGCCGCAACAATGAGAACACCCGCGGTCTGGCCTGCTGCCGGTTTCGTGGACATCGAGGTAGGGTGTTCCATGAGACTGGAGGTTCGCGATGGCGAGACGGCTGCTTCGCCGAGAAGTCGTGAAGCTGAAGGCGGAGCACGACATTCTAAGAAAAGGCCGCCGCCTACTTCGGCAAGGACCAGATTTGATGTTTGGCTTCGTCGCGAAGCACCAAGGGGTCTGGCCGGTCAGTTGGATGTGCGACGCGCTCGGTGTGTCGCGAAGCGGATTCCACGCCTGGCTGACGAGGCCGCGGAGCCACCGCTCTGTCAGGGACGAGCGTATCGGTGCGCTGGTCAGAGCTAGCTTCCTGCGGTCGGACCGAACCTACGGCGCGCGTCGGGTCTGGCACGACGTGCTGGCCGAGGGCGTCGATTGTGGTCTGCACGCGATCGAACGGCTAATGCGCCTGCAAGGGCTGAGGGCCCGGCCGAGACGGCGTCGACTCCCACAAGATTCCGGCGACAGAGCAATCATCGCTCCCAATGTCCTGGACCGGAGCTTCGACGCCAGTGGGCCGAACCAGAAATGGATCGCCGACTTCACCTATGTCCGGACAGCTGAAGGCTGGCTCTACGTCGCGGTCATGATCGACCTGTTCTCGCGCCGGGCGGTGGGGTGGTCCATGAAGGACGCTATGACCTCACAACCGGTGACGGATGCGCTAATGATGGCGATCTGGCGCCGGGGTCGCCCGAGGGCGCTGCTGCATCACTCCGACCAGGGCAGCCAATATACCAGCGAAACGTTCCAGCGCCTCATGGCCGACAACGGCGTCACCTGTTCGATGAGCCGCTCCAGCAACGTGTGGGCCAACGCAGCCATGGAGAGCTTCTTCTCTTCGCTCAAGACCGAACGGGTCCGGGGACGAACTTACCGGACGCGGGATAAGGCGAGAGCCGACGTCTTCGACTACATCGAGCGCTTCTACAATCCGATCCGTCAGCACTCGACGATCCGCTATCTCAGCCCCATCCTATACGAGGAGCAAGCGATGAGAGTTTAAGTCGCCGTCCACGAAACCGGCAGCAGGCCAGTCGGTGCCGTGGTCGCTGACGATCAGCCCGGGCTTGCCTCGCCTGGCCACGATCGCCTTGGGCCGCTTGGCATCAGACGGCTCCATCCCGCCGTACTTCGACTTCCAGGCATAGAAGGTCGCGCCCGAAATGCCGTGCCGGCGGCACAGATCCGCGGTCTTCGCGCCTGCCTCTTGCTCGCGCAGGATCGCGATGACTTGCTCTTCCGTGAACTTCGATCGCTTCATCGTCCGGTCCTCTCGCTCGGCCGGATTCTAGCATCAGATGGAGGAAATCCCGGGGGTCAGAGCATAGTCGTTGGCGATAACGTCGATTTTTGGCAATCGGGCGCGGCTAACTTGCAGATGTCAATCTGGCAAAGCTGATCTTGGCGCAACCGCAGCGAAAGGGCGCTATGTCCGCATGGAGATCTGAACGAGGCTCGCCGGCTCGCAACGGCGAATTTCGGGAAGCGGGAACGCGGCCGCAGCATTCGGGATCTCGTGCCGAGGTCGGCCTTGGGTCGACAAACGCCTCCACAGGGTTAATGGCAACGTTCTTGCCCTAACAGCTCAGATAACCCCAGACCGTATCGCGATAATCGCCGCGTGATGGCGGTTCGATGCCTCCAGCTTTCTGATTGCATTCTTGAGATGAAAGTTCACCGTCGCAGGCGAAATCGTCGTGACGTCGGCGATCTGGTCGGTGGTCTTTCCGTCGGCCGTCCAGCGCAGACACTCGATCTCCCGAACGGAGAGACCGAAGTCCTTTTCCGGCGGGTCGAAAGGCGCGAGGAGCCGCGCCATGAAGTCATGGGTCTGCACCGCCCGCAGGTAAAGCGAGCCGCCGGCGCCAAGCACGGCATCGTCGATCTCCTGAGGTCGCCCGGCTACGATGGAGAACACGCCTAGGTCGCCGTGATGGCCTGCGATAGGGATTGAGTAGCCCGCCGTGATGTCGAATTGGCGGGCTTCATGGAAAACGATCCGCTGATCCTTGCGAAAGCGCCGCAGAAACGGCCCGTCGCCCCAGAAGAAGGGCAGGCGCGACGACCGGGTCGTAACGGCGACTGGGTCGTAGAAGCGATAAAGCTTGCGCTGATAGCGATCCCGCCATTCGTCCGGGTAGTTGGTGATCAGCGTGCCTTCGTCGCCGGTCTCCTCTCCGCGGCCGCCTTTCATCAGAAGATAGGAGAAGTAACGCGCCCCGAGACTTTCGGCGTAGTCGGTCAGATCGCGGCTGACGTCGGCGAGATCGCCGCCGGCGATGAAAGGGCTCTCCGTCGTCTCGTGGATCGTATCCCTCATGGGCCCATCCCGCCCGGCCGGCGCAGAGGTGCGCCGCGAAACTACCTGATCTGATAGGTTACGGGCGCAGGGGGCCTTTCGCAAACTCATCCGATCGCACATGAAATCGGGAGGCGAAATGAAACCCGCTCAATTGATCCCGGTCTGCGCCGCCGCTTTGCTCGCGGCCGCGCCGGCCGCAGCCGACGTAGTGAAGATCGGGTTACTCGCGCCAGTGACCGGCCCCTCGGCCGCCGACGGGCAGGATTTTGTGGATGGTCTGACCTGGGCCGTCGAAGAGGCGAACGCGAAGGGCGGTGTCGCCGGCCACACGTTCGAGATGGTGGTCGCGGACGTGAAGGACCAATCCGCTGCAAACGTCTCCAGCGCCGCCGAACGCCTGCTCGGCGAGGAAGGTGTAGAGATCATCCTCACGGGCTACGCCAGTCTTTCGATGTTCGAGGTCGATCTGATGGCCGAAGCCGGGATGCCCTACATCGCGGCCGGTCCGTCGCCATCCTTCGCCGCGATCACCACGCAGGCCATCGAAGACTACTGGTGCTGCTGGTCCTTCACCGCATCGTTCACGGGCTACGAGACCGACGTGCGCCCCGCCATCGAGGCGCTCGCCGACCGGGGCGAGATCGCGCTACGCGACAAGTCGGTCGCCATCATCTCCTCCGACAACGCCTATTCGAGGACAATCTCGGAGGGCATGAAGGTCTCCTTCGAGGAAGGCGGCTGGACGATCGTGGTCGACGAGCTTGTGCCGTTCGGCGAGGTCGGAGACTGGCGCGCGATCCTCGCCAAGGTGCAGGAGACGAACCCGGATCTCGTGATCAACACCGACTATCTGCCCGGCAACTCGGCGCTCTTCCTCAACCAGTTCCTCGAGTCGCCGACGCAGAGCCTCGTCTTCCTGCAATACGCCCCGTCCGTGCCGGAATTCGTCAGTCTGACCGGCGATAACTCGAACGGCGTGCTCTACAACCTCATCAACGCCCCGCTCGACAGCGATGGCTGGCCTCGCGGTCAGCAGCTGATGGACGCGTTCGAGGATCGGTTCGGCCGCGAGTCGGGACCCTACGGCGTCGGCCTCTATGAAATGGCGAACATCTATTTCGATGCGCTTGAGGCCGTCGGCGATCCGACGGACCGCGAAGCCGTCGCAGCGGCTATCGGTGCGATCAAGAAGCCGACCGCCGCTGGCAATCTGGAGTTCGATCCGGCGACCCATGTGGCGCTTCAGTCCAACGACCACATCCCGGTCTCCTTCTGGCAGATCCAGGAAGGCGGCGCCCGCGTGCTGTTCGAGCCTGACAACTACGCCAACGGTTCGTTCCAGACACCGCCCTGGCTTGCCAATTGAACCGAAGCTGCCGCCCGCCATGGGCGGCGGCGTCCTTTCGCGGCGTCCCTTCACGGCGTCCCTTTATGGCGGTCCTCATCCAAATGACGCTCTCTGAAGATCCGATCCTCGTGGTTTCCGACCTGAGAAAGGCGTTTGGGGCGCTCAGGGCGGTAGATGGGGTCAGCTTCGATCTCAGTCGCGGCGAGATCCTCGGCGTCGCCGGGCCGAACGGCTCGGGCAAGAGCACGCTTTTCAACGCGATCACGCGCATCCCTTTTCCGGCTGACGACGGCGTCGTGCTAATGGAGGGCGCGCCGATCCACGAACTGGCGCCTCACAAGATCGTCCGGCGAGGCGTCGTCAGGACCTTTCAGCGGGAAAGCGTCTTTCCCACGCTCAGCGCCATCGACAACGTTCTGATGGCGATCGAGAACAGCGACAGGCGCGGCCCGTTCGACCGAAACGTCACCCTTGCCGAACATGCGTTGGACCTGGCCGGTTTTCCGGCGACGCTCCACAACTGGAGGGCCGGCGATCTTCCGATCTTCCTGCGCAAGCTCGTGATGATCGGCGCGGCGATGGCGATGGACCCGAAAGTCCTGCTACTCGACGAGCCTGCCTCCAGCCTGACGCCGGAGGAGATCGACCGCGTCAGGCTCCTCATCCTCAAGCTTCGCGATCACGGCGTGTCGATACTGCTGATCGAGCATGTGTTGCCGCTCCTCTCCGGCGTTTCGGACCGACTGATGGTGATGGACCAGGGCCGCGTCATCGCGCTCGGGGAGCCTGAGGCGGTCATCCGCGATCCGCGCGTGGTTGAGGCCTATCTGGGCACTGCCGCATGACCGCGCTGCTGCTTGAACTGAGGGGCCTTTGCGGGGGCTACGATCCCATCCAGATCTTTCAGGATGTCGACCTTTCCGTTCCGGCCGGCGGCGCCGTCGGCTTTTTCGGGCCGAACGGGCACGGCAAGACGACGCTGATGAAGACCGTCTCCGGCGTGTTGGAGCCATGGCGCGGCGACGTGATCTTCGAGGGTCGTCGCATGAACCGGGGGGCCGACCGCGGCTCCCGCCGGTGGCGAAACTTCAACTACGACGCCGTCGTCCCCCGTCGGATGGACCCGAAGGCCGTGGCCCGGGCGGGGCTGATCCACGTCGCCCAAGGCAGCCTTCTCTTCCCCGAAATGACGGTGGAGGAGACGCTCTCCATCGCGCCCGCCGCCGCCGCGGCGCGGGCCGGCGGACGGGCGGAGGAGGCGCGGCGGCGAGAGGAGGTCGAGGCGCTCTTCCCCCGGCTGGCGGAACGGCGTCGACACAAGGCGCGCTATCTTTCGGGCGGCGAGCGGCAGATGCTCTCCATCGCAGCGGGGCTGATGGCGGCGCCGAAGCTCCTGATCCTCGACGAACCGACGCTCGGGCTGTCGCCGCGCCTCCGGGGCGAACTCTGCGACGCGATCCACCGCGTGCGCGCGGCCGGAACGCCGCTGATCCTGATCGACCAGGACGTCGGCTTTCTGAAAGAGCTTATCGAAGAGCTGTATCTCTTCGACCACGGCCGCATCTCCCATCGGCTTCAGCGAGACGAGGTGCCATCACACGACCGCCTGATGGCGATGCTGTTCGGAGAGCCGGCGTGAGCGTCGACACCCTGCTCGTCGTCGCCTCGGGCGGACTGGTGCTCGGCGCGATCTACGCGTTGATGGCGTCGGGCCTCGCCGTCGTCTGGACGACGCTTGGCATCTTCAACTTCGCGCACGGCGCCTTCATCGCGCTCGGCGCATACATCGGATGGCAGCTCGCACATCAGGACGCATCCGGCCTCGGCCCGATCGCAGGGGCGTTCGGCACCGTGCTGGCGATGTTCGCGATCGGCGTCGCCTTTCACGTCGCACTCGTCCGACCGTTTGAGCGCAAGCCGAACATCGTCGCGGCATCGGTCATCACCACGCTCGCCGGAGCGGCGATCATCGAAAACGGCATCAGCCTGATCTGGGGCCCGCGCTCGAAACAGCTTCCGAAGCCGGCCGAGGGCGAGGTCGCGCTAGGGCCGATCGTGCTTTCAGCCGGCGACGTCGTCCTCCTCGTCATCGTCACGGCGATCCTCGGCGGGCTAGGCTGGTTCCTCGGCGCGACGCGGACGGGCCGCTCCATGCGCGCGGTGGCGCAGAACCGCGAGGCGGCGGAGTTGATGGGCCTCGACGTGCCCCGCCTCTACGCCGCCGCCTTCGGGCTGTCCGCGGCGATGGCGGGGCTGGCCGGGCTCTTCGTCGGCTCGATCCGCTTCATGACGCCAACCATGGGTACAGACCCGCTGATGAAGGCACTGATCGTCGTCATTCTCGGCGGCGTCGCGCGCTTCACCTCGCCGATCTACGCGGCGCTGATCGTCGGCATGGTCGAGGCCTATTCGTCCTACTTCCTCGGGCTCTACTGGACGCCGGCCGTGCTCTTCGCGCTGATGATCGTCGTTCTCGTGGCGAAGCCGTCCGGCCTCTTCACCAGCCATCAGCGGACGCTTTGATGCGCTACGATCCGCCCTTCCACCGGACGAACGGCCTGATCCCAGCGCTGATCGCCGTCGCCGCGCTCGCGGCTTTCCCGCTGGTCTTCGAAGCGTCGTATCTCAGGCACATGATGATCCTCGCCTTCGTCTTCGCCATCGTCGCGGCGAGCTGGGATTTCAGCCTCGGCTATGGCGGGCTCTTCAATTTCGCCCATGTCGCGCTCTTTGCTGTCGGGATTTACACCTACGGCATTCTCGCGAAGACGCTGGGCGTGAACCCCTGGCTCGCGGTGCTGGCCGCGGGGCCGGTCGCGATGCTCTTCGCCGCGGTGATGGCGCTGCCGGTCCTCAGGCTCGATGGGATCTACGTGATCCTGGTGACGCTCGCTTTCTCGCAGCTTCTGTTCCAGATCGTCATCAGCCAGTCGGACGTCACAGGCGGCACCTCCGGCATGGTCACGCTGCCGGCGCTTTCCGTGGATGGCTACCGTTTCACGAAGGATGGTCGGATCGGTTATTTCTACACGGGGCTTGCGCTTCTCGTACTCGCGGTCGCCTTCCTCTGGCGGCTCACCCGGTCCCGGTTCGGGCGCGCGGTGATTGCGATGCGGGACGCGAAGTACTACGCGATCTCCCGCGGCGCGCCGGAGGGAGGCACAAGGCTCGTCACGCTTTGCGCGAGCGCGCTGTTAACCGGCATCGCGGGCGGGTTCTACGCCTCGTACGTCCGGGTGGCGTCGCCGGACATCTTCGGCCTCGGGCCGCTGACGCTGATCCTCTCGATCCTGCTGGTTGGCGGGGCCGGCACGATCTGGGGACCGGTCGTCGCCGCCTTCGCCATCACCTTCCTCTCGGAGGCGATCGCTGATCTCGGCTTCTGGCGCGAGATCGCCATGGCGACGCTGATCATCGTGGTAATGGTGTTCTATCCCGGCGGCCTCTGGGCGTTGATTCAGGAGGGGAGAGAGGCCGCGGCGGTCGCCCTCTCCGCCTGGCGGGCCCGGCGCCGCCGCGCCCAGGGCCGGCGCGCGCGGGAGGCGCGGCTCGACGCGACGGAGCGGATGGTCGAGACGCGACACGGCCCCGTCGCCGTCGTCGCCGCCGGACCGGACGAGGGGGAAACGGAGGGTCCGCCGATCCTGATGATCCATGGCAACTCCGCCTGCAAGGAAGCGTTTCTCCACCAGTTCGCCGCTTTCCGTGGACGTCGGCGCTTGATCGCATTTGATCTGCCGGGTCACGGCGCATCGCCGAACGCCGATCCGGAGCGGAGCTACAATATCCCAGCATATGCGGACATCGCCGAAGACGTGCTAAAGGCGGAAGGTGCAGCGGCGCCCGTCATACTTGGCTGGTCGCTTGGCGGCTATGTCGCGCTTGAACTAACGGCGCGAGACCCAGAGGCTTACACCGGGCTTGCGATCACAGGCACGTCGCCGCTCAACGTCGTGCCGGAGGACTTCGCGCGCGGCTATGACGCTTCCTCCCACGTCGTTCTCGCCGGCAAGCAGTTCCTCACCGGCGCGGAGCGACGGCGGTTCGCAGGCTCTGCCACCGCGCCGCTTTCGGCGGAAAGCGCCTTCATGCACGAAAACATCGACCGGACGGACGGGCGGACGCGCTACTACATGCTCACTAAACTAGCCGTCGTCGACTGGCCCCGGCAGATGAGGATGTTGCGTGATGGCACTATTCCGTTTGCGATTCTAAACGGCGACAACGACCCGTTTCTCAACCACAATTACATCGCAGGCCTCAGCTACGGCGCAATCTGGACCGGAGCGCCTCTGGACATTCCGAATGGCCGTCACGCGCCATTCTTCAACAAGCATGCCGATTTCAATGAGGCCTTGCGCGAGTTTCTCCGCTGGGTGGGGACGAGCCGCAAATCTGGTAGGCAAGAGAGACATCCTTTGACTTAGTGGGCGTATCAAGCAGCTCTTCGCAGCGTTGCGCGCAAGCGCCTGCATGGGATCGGGGGCACCGGTCGGCGTATTCGAAACGAAGGCCCGAAGACTCTGCGCTCCAGTCAAATGGGGAGCGCGCGATGATCACCCCGCAGCGAATGTCAGCAATGCGGGCTGCGGCCACAGCGCTCTGTGTCCACGCCCAAGGTCCGCTCAGGGCCGCCCGCTGAGGACGGCCCGTCGGCATCAAGTCTCGACCGCTTCCGGTATCGCCGGCGCGTCTTCCAGGTCGACGCCGAGGTAGCGGACCGTGCTGTCCATCTTGGTGTGGCCGAGAAGGAGTTGGACCGCGCGGAGGTTGCCGGTCTTCCGGTAGATCTGAGCCACCTTCGTCCGACGCATCGAGTGCGTCCCGTAGGCGCTCGGTTCGAGCCCGATCGACGTCACCCGGTAGCAAACGAGGCGCGCGTACTGGCGCGTCGAGATGTGCAGCGGCTCATGGAAACGACCGGGCCACAGATGCTCCTGTCCGATCATCATAGGATGTCCGAGCCAGTGCTCGATCGATTTGCGCGTGCCCTCCGTCAGCTCGAACCGGCCCGGCTTCTGCGTCTTGCCCTGCAGGATCGACGTGCGCTCCCGGACCTGGCCAGCCGCGTAGACGTCAGCGACCTTGAGACGAACGAGGTTGCAGCCGCGCAGCTTGCCATCGGTCGCCGTGTTGAAGAGGGCGAGGTCTCGGACGTTCTTGCCGATTTCAAGCCGCACCCGTATTGCCCAGACGTGCTTTGACAGCAGCGGTCGCTTCTGGCCGACGATCCGCCCCTTGTTCCTAACGAGGCGGAGAGGCCGAATGGCGGAAAGGCTCACAATGTGCATGGCGGTTCTCCGACCCACCGCACCCCACCTCACCGCCAACCTGACGTTGGCTCGCTGAGGATACCGCGACTTGGGGCGGTGGGCCGAAGCTCCGCTTGGAGCCCTCAGCGGACTAACAGCGCTTTAGTTTTTTGGAGGGTTAGCGGTAACGTCAAAAGGCAAGCCAGACAGCCCCATGTTATCGGCCATGCTTCTTTTGTGCTGAACCGAGAACGTTATCGTTGAGCCATCTTCGACGTTAGGTAGCGCAATGGAGCTTGTTTCTGCCCAATCCATCTTTCCACAAAGTTCTCTCGAACCTCGATCGACTTGTAAATCCAGCTTTGTATTTCGTTTGATATTGGTCACTTCTTTCCCATCCACCATAATTTTAAGTGTTCGAAAGATCGCATACCAGTCAGAGCCTCTTTCAATAATGATTTTCTTCATATCTTCAAATATTCCCAATTCGCGAGTTCTTTATACGCGACGCTACGGCACCAGAAACACCTAGGCAATGAACCAGGAATAAGTGTCTGCAATGTCCCGCGAAGTGAATCCACCGAGGCTCGCTGTGCTGCGCGGATACCAAACAGCTGCAGATAGGAGTGCAATTGCGGCAATCACCAGAGCTCGCGGATGTCTCCGGTGCGCCGCGGTGCATCTGTGCGCGATATCCAAGAACTAGCTTCGAAAACGCCCCGACATATCTCTGGCGGTGACCTGATACTCCCCAGAAACGAGTCCGAGAGCCTACCTCTATCGATCATTAATTCACCTATCGGAGCTTGACTTGATCACTATTATGATATTGTGTCATTTTTGAGCAATAGGTGTCCTTCTTTCGATCCTTTCAGGGCTCCATATTTTAGGAACGATTATATAAAGCCGAACAGATCTGCATCGGCCAGCCGGTCGATCAGTACGTCGTCCAGAAGATCGGCAGCGCTTTCGATTACATCATCGAAGCTGAGGCCAATGGAGAAGACCACGGACTCAATATTGTCGACCACTAGCCCGAGTGTTTCGAATTCGAACTCTTGGCCGGTCTCGAAATTCTCCGCAAATCGCGCGGTCTCGAGAGCGAAGCTGTCTTCGGTGAGCGCGAGGAAGAGCGTATCCTCGCCGGAGCCTCCGTCAAAAACATCAGTGTCTGGTCCTTCCCCACCGATCAAAGTGGCCTCTGTGAAGAAAAACGCGTCGTCACCCGACTGACCAAAAAGCGTGTCGTCGCCGAGGCCACCCGACAGGCCATCGTCGGCCCTGCCTCCAAAGACCAGATCGTTGCCGGATCCCCCGACGACGACGTCAGCTCCCGAACCGCCAAAGATCCGATCATCGCCGGACCCGCCCGCGATGAGGTCAGATCCCCGCTGGCCATACAGCAAGTCGTTCCCGGTACCACCGATCGCGATGTCGTCTCCCTTGCGCAGGAAAACGGCGTCATTGCCGCCGCCCGAGAGAACAAGATCTGCTCCACGCTCTCCAAAAATGAGGCTCGGAAAATCGCCGCGAAAGATGGTGTTTGATGTCAGAGAGGCCTCGGTGAAACCCGCGAAGACTTCCTGCAGGGCCGCCGAGGCATGAATTGGATCGAAGAACGCGACCTGCTCTAGATTTGCGCCTACGAGGGCCGGATTTGGAACGACGGCGAAGCTTGGGACCAGCAGCGCAGGTTCGACGATCTCGAGAAACCCAAATGTCGTTGGATCATCGGAGACTTCGTCGGTGAGCCGATTGAGGTCGACGATTTCGACGTTGATACCTTCATCTTCGAGGACCGACGCTCCAGTCTTCAGCCCGGCATTGACGATGCCCACGGCGATGTCTCCAAGGGCGGCGAGATCTGGATCGATGTCTGAAATGACTGGGAAGAACGAGGCATCCGGCAATGTGTTGAGGATGATGGTTCCGACGCCGGCATCGGAAAGCTGCCTCGCGGCATCGAGGTTCGCGTCGATCACTTGGGCCGCGAGGATCGCAACCTCGAACGGTGCGGTAAACGCCGAAATGGGATCAAACGATTGAAAGTCGTTCAGGCCAATGAAGATACTCGCCGCTGAATTCGGCAGGGGGGAGCCGGATGCCGCAACCTCGGCCTCGAAGAGTTCGAGCTGACCGGGCAGATTGGTGTTCTGGGTGAGGAGCGCGGCGAGTTCCGGGGGAAGGGCATCGACATCCTGCAGCTCCGGCGGGATCGCCGCGCCGGAACTGTCGAGTAGGGTATCGACGCCCAGCGCTTCGGCCCCGCCGAAGGCAAAGTTGAAGACCTGATCTTCCGGTATCCCGAGCAGGCCCGGCGCCAGTTGCGCGTAAACGGGTCCGTTGGAGAAAACCCCGGCATAGGGCGGGCTGATCGGAATGGGGACGAGACCCGTTGTGTCGAAGCCAAAGCTGGCGGCGAGCTCGATGGCTGCACTCGACAGATTGAAGATGCCGCCACCATCGGTGAGGCTGTCGCCGAAATAGAAGATCTGGTCGAAAACAGGCTGCTTTGTCATATTCTAGAATACCCTTGGCTTCGCAAACGCGATGTCGTGGTGCCGCGCCCTCCTGTCATTTCTTGTTACTGCCAATACTCTTCCCCTGCAAAATCACGTTTTGCGATGTGGACGAGACTTGAGTTGGGCGCGAAACGCACGCGGTGCTGTCAGTCTGTCCAACCCGGCCGGTTCCCAGCAGGTGGTCCGGTTGAGTTCTTTGTGCATCACCGGCCTACATAAACCCACTCTTGGAGGGAAAACTACTTAGTGCAGCGATGCTGTAGCTCGTCCCGGCCAGGAAAACTACAGGTGCCGCGAATGTCTTCTTTGACGGGTCGCATCGCAGCATTGCTAACCTGAGGTTAATGGCGGCAAAGGGCCGTCCTAACCGAACCAAAATGATCTTGGTGACGAGATGCTGCGCTTGCTACGACTGCGGCGACGAACCCATTTCAGATCCTCTGCTTGCATGTGGAGCAAGTAACTGGATCGGGCCAAGAGACGACGCATTCCGAGTTCGCCGGGTTCTGCAATGACCAGGTTTGTCCCCGAGCGCGAACTCGGGACGCGACATATGCCGGTGCCCGCGTCCCCTTCCAAGTTGACTTGGCGTAAGGCTCCGGGAAAGCTCCCCTGGAGGCGTCGGGCCAGGCGGCCTGCGACGAGCCAATAACAGAGGATATTCAGCACCTTTTGGGAGGAACTATGGTGATCAAGCGCAGCCTTGCGACCTTGCTTTGCACGTCCGTGCTGTCCACGCCTGTCCTGGCGCAGGACAACATGGAAAGGCTTACCAACATGCAGCGGACGGACGCGTCGTTCACGTTCGTCGATCAGGGAGGAGAGCGCGCCGAAGCACTGAAGGCGATCCTCGAGCACATCAATGTGCCCGATGGGTTCGAGGTCAGCCTCTATGCCGTCGTGCCGGACGTTCGGTCGATGTCGATGGCGCCCCAAGGCACCGTGCTGTTCGCCGGAACGCGAAAGGACAAGGTCTGGTCGATCGTCGACCGCGACCGCAACCGGGTCGCCGACGAGGTGAAGGATTTCGCGCCCTCGATCACCTTCGACATCCCGAACGGCCCGTGCTTCTCGCCAGACGGGTTCCTCTACATCGCCGAGCGTAACCGCATTCTGGTCTTCCCCGCGGCCGAGTTCTTCTTCGAAAGCCCGGATATCGCGGTGGCCGAGGTCGTCCCGCAGGGCGAGCTCATCCCGGTGGAGGAGGAAAGCTTCAATCACTCCGCCCGGGTCTGCGACATCGGGCCCGATGGAATGCTCTACGTCTCGCTGGGCCAGCCGCACAACGTGCAGCCGGTGGACAAGATCGAGATGTATGACGAGATCGGCATCGGCGGGATCATCCGCATGAACACGGACGGGTCGGGGCGCGAGGTCTATACCCGCGGCGTCCGCAACTCGGTCGGGCAGGACTTCAATCCGGCGACGGGCGAGCTCTGGTGGACCGACAACCAGGTCGACGGCATGGGCGACGACATCCCGCCCGGGGAGTTGAACCGCCAGACCGAGGCCGGCCAGCATTTCGGCTTCCCTTGGACCAACGCGCGCGTCGAGATCGTCGCGGAGAGCGAGTTCCCCCGCCCCGAAGGCGTGTCCTTCGTGGAGCCGCAGCTGGAGCTCACCGCGCACGCGGCCGATCTGGGCATGCGTTTCTACCACGACGATAGCTTCCCGGATGAATATCACGGCGGCATCTTCTGGGCGCAGCACGGCTCCTGGAACCGGACGACGCCGGTGGGCGCGCGGGTGATGTTCACGGCGCTTGACCCAGAGACAGGTGATGCCCTGGGCGCGCAGGTCTTCGCCGATGGCTGGCTCAATGAAGACACCGGGGAGTATCGCGGTCGCCCGATGGATATCGAGTTCTTGCCGGACGGGTCGATGCTGGTCTCCGACGATTTCGCAGGGGCGATCTGGCGCATCGCCTATGTGGGCGTGTCCGACGGGTGAGACTGCCCGCGATCCTGGCCCTCGGCGGGGTTTTCCTCGCCGGGGGCGTGTCGGCAGCCGACCTCGACGCAGGGCGGCAGGTGGCCAATATGTGCCGTACGTGCCACGGGATCGACGGCTACGCCGCGATTCCGATCGCGCCCCATATCGGCGGCGAGCCGCGGGAATATCTTGAAGCGCAACTCATGGCGTTCAAGACGGGCCAGCGCGAACACGAGATGATGAGCGTCGTCGCCGCGGGTCTGAGCGCGCAGCAGATCGCCGACGTCTCGGCCTGGTACGGTGCGCATGAGGTCCAGGCGACGCTGCCCGAGGGCGTGGACCCGAACAACGCGCCGCAGCAATGCGTCTCGTGCCACGGCGCGGACGGCATCTCGCAGCTCATCGATGCGCCGAACCTCGCGGGCGAGACGAACATCTACATCGATACCCAGCTCAAGGCTTTTCAGCGGGGTCAACGCAACCATGAGATCATGTCTGAAGTGGCCGCTGGCCTCACCGCAGCCGAAATCCGAGAGATCGCTGATTGGTATGCGGCGATAACGTTGGAGATCGTTCCTCTCAGAGAGTAGCCGTCGCCAAGCTTGACCGTACCGAGGATACAGGACTGCGCGCGTGTTCTCGGATGACCGCCAAGTTCGCGATGCGTGAGTTCGCCGTGCCCGCAGCGTTACCCTCGCAGCGAGCGGCAGCTTTAAGGGGCCGCGACGCAGCGTCCAGGTCGATTAACGGATGACCGCTTCCGGCCGAGGCTGCTGGGCGCTAGGCGCATGAGCGAGGTGATGTGTTGCACCGCCGCATGACTGTCTCGAGCTCATTGTCCCGGATGCTCGGCGGAGCATGAACGGCGGCTTTGGCAGATCGCGCTGCGGACGTACCACACTGTTCAGTATGGTTCTAAGCCTGGGAAATTGGGCGCTCCGAAAGTCCACAAGGACGCTGGTGGTAAGGCCGAGGCGCTTCATCCGATCTTCCCGCATGGGCGCGCCCAATCGAGCCCTTCGCGACGCGCTTGCATCGGCCGCCCCGTTCATGGATTGCTTCCTGCGTTCTCAGGGCGGGGTGGAACTCCCCACCGGCGGTAGGCGGCACGGTCCGCGAGCCCGCGAGCGCCCCGCCTCGGCGGGGGTCAGCAGATCAGGTGCGGCCGGTATGGGCCAAGTCCTGAGCCGACGGTCACAGTCCGGATGGAAGAGAACGGGAAGCGTGTGCGTGGCGCCTTGGCAAGCCCGTGCGTCGTCGTCCTGTCTGCCTTGAGTCGTGAGCGCAGATGAAAGGACGACGCCATGACTCTTCGATCCCTCCCCACCTCCCCGGCCGTCGCCGGGGCCTTCCTGATGGTGCTGGCCGGCGGGCTCTTCGCCGTGGTCAACACGCTCGTGCAGCACGCGGTGATGGTGCAGGGCGTGCCGCCCGCCCGACTTGCGTTCTGGCAATACGCCGTCGCTCTGGCCTTCGCCGTCCCTTGGCTGCTCGCCAAGGGACGGGCGGCGCTGCGGACGCACATGCCCGGACGGCACGTCCTGCGGGTCGCGTTGGCGGCAGGTGGTGTGCAGCTCTGGGTCATGGGCCTCGCTCACGTGCCGATCTGGCAGGCCATCGCGCTCGTGATGCTCTCACCCTTCTTCGTGACGCTCGGCGCCGCCGTCTTGCTGCGCGAGCAGGCAACGGTGCAGCGTTGGCTCGCGGTTACGGTAGGGTTCGCCGGCGGCATGGTCATCCTCGCGCCGTGGTCGGACGCTTTTCGCATGCAGGCCCTTCTGCCCGTAGGCGCGGCGGCGCTCTGGGCGGCCTCGTCGCTGCTGACCAAGCGGATGACGCGCACCGAGAGCCCTGAGACTCTAACGGTCTATCTCCTCCTGCTGCTTACGCCGGTAAACGCGGTCCTCGCGGTCGGGGACGGCATCGCAATGGACCTCTGGACGGCAGGAGCGCTCCTGATCGCCATCGGCCTTCTGACTGCGCTGGCGCAGTACGCGCTCGTCTCGTCCTACGGGATGGCGGACGCGAGCTTCCTTCAGCCCTTCGACCACGTGAAGCTGCCCTTCAACGTCGCCCTCGGCATCGCGGCCTTCGGCTTCGTGCCCCCTGGAACGATGTGGCTGGGTGCGCTGATGATCGTCGGCGGGTCACTCTATCTGCTTTGGTACGAGCGCGGCAGCGCGTGACATCGAGTGTCGTCGGACGGAACGTTCTTGAGGAACGTTCCGTCGACTATGCCCGGTTGAACGGACGTTGGAGCGTCGCGGAGCAAAAGCCCGGATTGTCCCGCGGAGCAGGTCCTAGCTACTTACCCGATCGTCATCTCTTGCGTCGTTGTCGATTCTGGGCAGATGTCACTCGATGCTGTCGTAGAATATGCTGACCAGTTTGGCGGCTTGGGTGCCGTAGGCATCTCCGTCGCTCCCGGTGCGGTGGGGAATGAGTAGAAGGTCTGTGACGTAGGGGAGATTGCGAACGATGTGCCGATAGATGCGCATGAGCATTCCCGAAACGCCCATCTCTGACTTGCGTCGAGACAGGCCTACCTATCTACCATGCGGTGCCTCGTTGGGGGGCGCAATGATTGTCTGAAACGCGTCGATATCGATCCTCCGCCAAGAGGGCGACGACTAAGCAGAAAGCGTCTGAAAAATTGCTGTCCGCGGCCTGGACCGCGTTTTCGACGGAAGGGCTTGAGGCTGCGTCGATCGCTTCCATTGTTCAGGCGAGCGGCGTCTCAACCGGTAGCTTCTACAATTACTTCGGCTCGAAGGAGAGGATGTTCGATGCCCTCGCCGAGGAGTTCGCAGGGCGCATCGCGCATGCGACCGCCGCGGCCAGGGCCCTGGAAACATCGCCCGAAGATGTGATCCGGGCATCCTTTCGGGCTTTCTTTGAGTGCATCATCGCCACCGACGGGGCCGCCGGATTCCTCGCGCGCAACCACCACAAGGTCAGAAGTTCACTCTACGCCTATGAGGCGACGCGGAACATGCTGCGTGATCTGAGCGCCGACATTTCGCGTGTGTCTGCGAACGCGCTCGCACCTGCCGAAGCAGAGCTTGTGGCCCGCACCGTCATTTCGCTCGGACTGGAAGCCGTGTTGCAGGCGTCAGATGCCGAAGAGAATGATAGCAAGCGAACGGCGAGCCTTGTGACAACCCTCGTTCTGGATGGCTTGAACGGGCTGAGAGCGCTAAATAAGAAAACTTGACGAATTATTCAACTTTGTTCAGCTTGAGGGACAGGAGAATCCACCATGTCCCTTTGGCGCCGCATTTCTGCAGGCCTTCCAGGCAGTGCGACATCTGACGGACCACCCCGGCACTGGATCAAGAACGAAATCGCCTCTCTGGACCCGGAGGTTGATTTCGCGCGCATCGTCAGACTGACGACGGCCCGTCTGCTGAGGCCACCAAGCCTGGCCGCGATCCACTTGGCGTACGTTCTTGGCTTTGTGCGCTTCGCTGGTCCGCCGGTTTCTGCCCGATCCGTGGATCGTGACAATACCGGGTACACCTATTCCCACGGGTGGCAGCGTGCGGATGAAACCATGGTCTATCTGTTCGACTGGATCGACAACGGAATTGACAGCGAGCGCTCGCAAGCAGAGGCGCGAAAGGTGCAGCAATGGCATCTCTCGGTTGCGCAAAACTGGCCCATGCCTGCCAATACGTATCAGCACAGCGCGGCCGCTTTCGTACTGCTCTTCGATCGCCTGCTGACCCAGGTGATCGGCGCGGAAGGTTTGACCGAGACGGAACGCCGGGCGCAGCTCATTCATTGGACGAAGGTGAGCCACGCCATGGGCATGCGGGATATTCCTTCCTCTTGGGAGGGGATGGTGGAGCTGCTCGAGCGCTATGAGACGCCAGGCGTGGAATTCAATTATTCCAAAGAGGGCAACCGGCTGGCCACCAACCTGGTCGATCAATGGGCAACGCGGTTCTTTCCCAAGGGGTTTCACTGGATGGGGCGATGGCTGTGCATCGCACTGATCGAAGATCACATCGTGGAGTGTCTGGAAATGCCTCGCCCTCCGGCGCCGTTTATACGGCTGACACGACGCATCGCCCGCGCTTTGCTTTGGCTCGGCGATCGCTATGCGCCTGATCCGCCAAAAATTCCTCAATTCGGAAGCTACCTGCGCGATCATCCCGCGAGCGCTTTAAGACGCCGGCAAGAGGTTCCAGAGTATGCTCCTGCGGGCTCGTTGTCGGCGGCGCAGGAGTAGGTACGAGCTACCGTTGTCTTTGATGCTGGCCGAGAGCGAGGTTCTGAGGTGCCGTCTTCGCCCATTTGACACGTTTAGTTGCGAACGATGTGCCGATAGCGCCCGGGTGCTACCCCCATGATTAATTTAGCGCTCGATGTCATGTGGGTCTGGCCCGAATAACTCAAACGTGCTTCGGCAGGAGCGGGCGCTTCTGGCCTACTATTCGTCCTTTGTTGCAAGCGGAGCGCCGTGGCCGCATGGCGGGGAGGTTCACGATGTGCATAGCTGTTCTTCGACCCACCGTACTTCACAACATCGCCAAACCGACGCTGGCTTGGCCGGGATACCGCGACCTGGGGGCGGCGCGCCGAAGCTCTGCTCTGAGCCTACTCCGTCAAAGAACTCGTGTTGCGACGCGGTGTGGTGACTGATTCAATTCGCTAAATCGGGGAGGATTTGGCGATGATAGGTCCGCGGCAAGTAGCGCAGGCGCGCTTTTCCGCGACTTCGATCTCGATGTGCTCGTGCCGAACGACCACCTGTTGCGCGTGATCGACCGGTTCGTCGATCTCTCAGGCGTCCGCGCACATCTCGCCCCGTTCTACAGCACGACGGGGCGTCCCTCGATCGACCCCGAGCTGATGATCCGTATGCTGATCGTCGGTTACACGCATCGCTGCCGCGCCGTCGCTTGAGCCTCTTGCGGGCTCCGCGCCGGCGCTCACCGCAAACAACCGATGCTCTGTTCCCGCAAAACTGGGCCATCCGCTGCTAGAATTTTCCGCGACCTGAGTCCCTGGCTGAGAGGAGCGGAGACGCATGAAGGCATCGAAGTTCACGGACGCGCAGAAGGCGTTCATCCTGAAGCAGGCTGAGGAA
>JBCDCY010000008.1:0-156644 GCA_039180875.1 Pseudomonadota bacterium
AGTCGCCGCGGTGCGCCGGCGGGTAGACCGGGTGGGTATGGCGGGTGTGGGGCGCGTGCCGGAGCCCGAGGGAACAGTGGTCGACCAAACCGACCGGGCGGCCGGCCGCTGGGTCTCCCGCGCCGTCGCGGCCCTCTCCGCCGATGCGGGGCTGGATGCCTGGGCGCCGTTCTTCGTCGACGCCGATCATTTCGCTGGGCGGGATGCCTGGCCACGAGGCGGATTGACGACAGTGCGCTTTCGCAACTCACACCTCGCCTACGCGCTCACTTGGTACGCGATGGCGGCATTGTTCTTCGCCGCGATGATCTACGTGATTTACGACCGCCGCCGCACTCGAGCGGTGTAAAGCGGCCCTAGCCGTCCGCCATACGGGCGGCCATCTGCCGGGCCCGCGGACAATCGAGCCGGTCGCGGAGGGGGCTGTCCGGGTCGACTTCCTTGCTGCACACAAGGCACCGGTCGGCATCGCCAATGGCGTTCAGGCCGCCGCAGCTGCCCTTGATGGTCTTGCCCATCAGCATGACGCCGAGGGCCATGCCGATCGTGATCAGCAACAGAAGGGCGAAGGCGAGGATAAAGGTCGACACGATACCGGTTCCTAGTTCCTGGCTTGCAGCTCTTCAAAGCGCGCGCTTGCGGTCGTCGCAAAGCGAGTCTCGCCCGAAGACGGGTCGCGCACAATGAAAAATGCCGCGAGGTTGTTTTGGTCTGCGATCGGCAGTCCACGTTCCTGGCCGAGGGCGAGCAGGGCTGTGGCCCAGGCATCGGCCATCATCGCGCTCTCCGCCAGAACGGTGACGGAGGCGGTGGTGTGGGTGATCGGGCGCCCCGTCTCCGCATCGATGATGTGGGAGTAGCGCACGCCATCCTCCTCAAAATAGTTGCGATAGTCGCCCGACGTCGCCATGCCGAGGTCGGACATCTCCACGACCTCCTCCACGGTACGGTTGGCCGCGTCGGGTCGCTCGATGCCGATGCGCCATTGGGCGCCGTCGGGGTTGGTGCCGGCGGTCAGCAGATCGCCTCCGATCTCGACCATGTAGTTGTCCACCCCGAACTCTTCGAGCGTCGCGCCCACCACGTCGACGCCGTAGCCTTTGGCGATTGCGGCGAGGTAAACGGTCGTTCCGGCATGGAGTTTTTCGAGCGTCGCCGGCGCGTCCGTGAGGGTCAACACATCGCGCTGGCCCACGACGTCGAGAGCTGCGGCGATCGCCTCGTCCGCCGGCACCGGGCTCTCGGCGGTCCGGGCGCCGAAGCCCCAAAGCTCGATCAGCGGGCCGAGGGTGACATCGAACCGGCCAAGGCTTTGATCGTGCACGGTATTGGCCGCGTCCATCACCTCCGCCAGCTCTGCGGAAATCGCCACTGGCGCGGTGCTCTCACTGCTATTGAACTGCGAGATTTCGGAGTTCGGATCCCAGTTCGACATGATCGCGTTGACGCGGGCGAGCGCCTCCTCCACGGCCGCCTGCACCGTCTCGACCTCCAGCTCACCGGTGCTGTCGAGGGCGATGACGGTGTAGGTCGTGCCCATGGTCTCCCCGCCGAACTCCAGGGTCTGCGGACCCGGATCGCAGGCAACCAGCAGCAGCAAAGAGAGGCCAAGAAGGGCACGCGCCATGACGATCACCTACGCCCGCGCGTTCGCGCTTGCAACCGGGGGCGACATCGCGTCAATCGTCGTGCGGCGCTGCAACATTTTCTTCGAGAGTCCCCTAGAGCCGGCTGACACGGTATCGGTTTCTTTGCAAAATAGGGCTAGGCGGACGAGAAGTCAGGCGACGGCGCCGAGACAGCCAAGACAGCGGGGACCCGTGCAAGAGTTTAAGCTACGTCGCGGTCTGGACCTGCCCATGCAAGGGGCGCCGGTGCAGGACATCCACGCCGGTCCGACCATCCGGCAGGTGGGCCTGCTGGGCGCTGACTATCTCGGCCTGAAGCCGCGACTCGCCGTGCAGGAGGGCGATGAGGTTGCCGCCGGCACGCCGATCTTCGCCCACAAGGACACGCCGGAAGCGGTCGTTGTCTCGCCGCTCGCCGGCACGGTGAAGGCGATCAACCGAGGGCAGCGCCGGGTGCTGATCAGCGTCGTGATCGAGGCGCAGCCGGATCTCGCGCCACCGGTCGATTTTTCCGGCGTCGGCGATGCTGAGACGGTGGAGGGCGTGGCGGAGCGCATCTGCGCCGCCGGCCTTTGGACATCCTTCCGCACCCGGCCCTACTCCAAGGTGCCGGCGCCCGGGGCGCGGCCCGGCGCGATCTACGTCACGGCGATGGATACAGAGCCGCTGGCCCCCGACGCGGCCATCGTGATCGCGGATGGGCGGGAGGCCTTCGCCGCCGGCCTCGCCGCTATCGCGCGCTTGAGCGAGGGGCCGACTTATCTCTGCCACGAGGTCGGGGCGGACGTGCCCGGAGGCGATGTCGAGGGGGTGGAGGCGGTCGGCTTTTCCGGTCCCCACCCCGCCGGCCTGCCCGGCACGCATATGCACTTCCTCGAACCCCCGACCGCCGGGCGACCTGTCTGGACCATCTGGTATCAGGACGTGATCGCCATCGGCCGCCTGATGCTGACCGGGCATTTGGACCCGAGCCGGGTGATCGCGCTCTCCGGCCCGCTCTGCCGGCGGCCTCGGCTGGTGCGCACGGTGATGGGCGCCTCGATGGTCGAGCTCACCGAGGGGGAGATCGACGGCGAGGAGCAGCCGCGCCTGATCTCGGGCTCCGTCCTCAGCGGGCGCGCCGGCCAGGGGCCGAGCGCCTATCTCGGCCGCTATGCTCGCCAGATCACCGCGATCAAGGAGGATCGCGAGCAGATCCCGATGGGCTGGATCCGCCCGATGCCGAGCAAATATGCCGTGCAACCGGTGCTTGGCTCGGCAATCTCAAGGAAGCTCTACGCGTTCACGACCAACCTCAACGGCGGCCGGCGGGCGATGGTGCCGCTCGGCACGTTTGAGGAACTTATGCCGCAGGACTTTCTGCCGACCCAACTCTTGCGGGCCTTGCTGGTAATGGATACCGATTCAGCTCAGGCCCTCGGCGCGTTGGAACTCGACGAGGAAGACCTCGGTCTCGTCGGTTTCGCATGCCCGGCCAAGTACGAGTATGGCCTCGCCTTGCGCGACTGCCTAACGAAGATCGAGAAGGAGGGTTAAGACCCTGGGCATTCGAGCCTTTTTCGATCGTATCGAGCCGCACTTCGAGAAGGGCGGTAAGTGGGAGAAGTTCTTCCCCGTCTACGAGATGGTGGAGAGTTTCCTCTACACGCCCAAGACGGTGACCACGGCGGCACCGCACGCGCGCTCGTATATCGACATGAAGAGGATCATGACCTACGTGGTCCTCGCCACGGTGCCGTGCATTCTGTTCGGCCTCTACAACACCGGTTTGCAGGTCAATACGGCGATCCAAGAGCTTGGCGCCTCGGGCTGGCGCGCCTGGATCATCGAGACCACGGGGATCGGCTTCAACCCAGCCAATCCGCTCGCCAATATGCTGCACGGCGCGCTCTACTTCCTGCCGATCTACATCACCACCTTGGTCGCCGGCGGGGCGTGGGAGGTGCTGTTCGCCACCATCCGCCGGCATGAGGTGAACGAGGGTTTCCTCGTCACATCAATGCTTTATTCGCTGATCATGCCACCGGATGTGCCGCTTTGGCAGGTCGCGCTCGGCATCTCCTTCGGCGTGGTGATCGGTAAAGAGGTGTTCGGCGGCACCGGTAAGAACTTCCTCAACCCCGCCCTCACTGGGCGAGCGTTCCTCTACTTCGCCTACCCCGCCCAGATGTCGGGCGACACGATCTGGACGCCGGTCGACGGCTTTTCCGGCGCGACGGCCCTGGCGATCTCCGCCTCGTCGGGCCATCAAGAGCTGCCGGCCAACGACATCACCTGGCTCGACGCGTTCATCGGCACCGTCCAGGGCTGCATCGGGGAGACCTCGACACTCGCCTGTCTGATCGGCCTCGCCTTCCTGCTCGCCACCCGCATCGCCAACTGGCGCCTGGTGGTGGGCTGCCTCGGCGGGATGATCGGCTTCTCGCTGCTTCTGAACCTGATCGGCTCGGACACCAACCCGATGTTCGCCATGCCCTGGTACTGGCACCTGGTGGTAGGCGGTTATGCATTCGGTCTGGTCTTCATGGTGACGGAGCCGGTCTCTGCCTCCCACACCAACACGGGCCGGTTCATCTACGGCGCGCTCATCGGGTTCATGGTGGTGATGATCCGGGTGATCAACCCGGCCTTCCCTGAGGGCATGATGCTGGCGATCCTGTTCGGCAACGTGTTCGCACCGCTGATCGACCATTTCGTGGTGCAGGCCAACATCCGGCGGAGGGCGCGGCGCCATGCCTGAGGACGGCGAGAAGCGGAAGGGGGCGATCCGCCGGTTCCTCGACCTGCCGGCGGACTCGATCCCCAAAACGGTGTTCGTCGCGGTGGCGCTCTGCCTCGTCGCCTCGATGGTGGTGTCGGCCACCGCGGTCTCGCTCCGCCCGATCCAGGAGGTCAACCAGTTCCGCGACAAACAGGTCAACATCCTGGAAGTCGCCGGCCTCTATGAGCCGGGCGTCGATGTGGCCGAAGCGTTCTCGGCCTTCGAGCCCCATGTCCTCGACCTCTCGAGCGGCCAGTTCACCGACCAGTTCGACCCGGCGACCTTCGATGACCTGGCCGCGGCGGACGACCCCGCCACCTCGGTCGCGCTGGAGGATGATCCAGCGGGCATCGGGCGGCAGTCGAAGTTCGTGACGATCTACCTGCTCCGCAACGAAGACGGCAGCCTCGACAAGGTCATCTTGCCGGTGCACGGCTACGGCCTTTGGTCGACGCTTTACGGTTTCATCGCGCTCGAAGAGAACGGCAACGACATCTTCGGCCTGCAGTTTTACCAGCATGCGGAAACGCCGGGCTTGGGCGCCGAGGTCGACAATCCGCGCTGGAAGGCGCTTTGGCGCGACAAGAAACTCACCGATGAGCAAGGAAACTTGCAGATTACCGTCGCCAAGACGCCGCCGCCGGCCGGCGAGGAGTTCTTCATAGACGCGCTGGCCGGGGCGACGCTGACCTCGCGCGGCGTCGACAATCTGGTACGCTTCTGGATGGGGGAGCGGGGCTATCAACCGTTCCTAGCGAACCTCCGAGCTGGAGAGATCGGATGAGCCAGACACGGAAGAGTCTTCTGATCGACCCGATGGTCGACAACAACCCGATCACGCTGCAGGTGCTCGGCATCTGTTCGGCCCTGGCGGTCACCTCGTCGCTGCAGGTCTCCCTGGTGATGTCGATCGCCGTGACCTTCGTGACCGGCTTTGCCTCGATGTTCATCTCGATGCTGAGGAACCACATCCCTGGCTCGATCCGCATCATCGTGCAGATGGTGATCATCGCCTCGCTGGTGATCATCGTGGATCAGTTCCTGAAGGCCTATGCCTTCGAGATCTCCAAAACCCTCTCGGTCTTCGTCGGCCTGATCATCACCAACTGCATCGTGATGGGCCGGGCCGAGGCGTTCGCGATGAAGAATCCGCCGATCGCCTCCTTCATCGACGGGGTGGGCAACGGCCTCGGCTACGGCCTCATCCTGATGCTCGTGGGCTTCATCCGGGAGCTCTTCGGCTCCGGCAGTCTGTTCGGGGTCACGATCCTCGAGACAGTGAACAACGGCGGCTGGTACGTGCCGAACGGATTGCTGCTGCTGCCGCCGTCGGCCTTCTTCGTCATCGGGCTGTTGATCTGGGTCGTGCGGGCCTGGAAGCCCGCGCAGGTCGAGGAGCGGGAGTACCGGATCCAGACCGTCGAGGCCCACTGATGGAGGCGCTGCTCTCCCTCGCGGTGAAGGCCATCTTCGTCGAGAACATGGCCCTCGCCTTCTTCCTCGGCATGTGCACCTTCATCGCCGTCTCGAAGAAGATCGCGACGGCCATCGGCCTCGGCATCTCGGTGATGATCGTGCAGGCGATCACGGTGCCGGCCAACAACCTGATCCTGAACTACCTCCTGGCCCCCGGGGCGCTGGCCTGGGCGGGGTTCGACGAGGTGGATCTGACCTTCCTCGGGCTGATCTCCTATATCGGCGTGATCGCGGCGCTGGTGCAGATCCTGGAGATGGTGCTCGATAAGTACTTCCCGCCGCTCTACAACGCGCTCGGCGTCTTCCTGCCGCTCATCACCGTGAACTGCGCCATCCTCGGCGGTTCGCTCTTCATGGTGGAGCGGGATTATAATTTCACCGAGTCGGTGACCTACGGCCTCTCCTCCGGCTTCGGCTGGGCGCTCGCCATCACCGCGATGGCCGGGGTGCGCGAGAAGCTGAAATACTCCGACATTCCCGATGGCCTGCAGGGCCTAGGCATCACCTTCATCACCGCCGGGCTGATGGCCATGGCGTTCATGTCGTTCAGCGGCGTGAAACTCTGAGGGAACACGACCGATGGCCACATTCGGACTGGGCATCCTGCTTTTCACCCTGATCGTGCTGGCACTGGTGACGATCATCATGGCCGCGCGCTCACGCTTGGTCTCCACCGGCGATGTCAACATCACGATCAACGGCGAGAAGACGATCGCAGTGCCCGCCGGCGGCAAGCTGTTGCAGACCCTGGCCGAGGCCAAGCTCTTCGTGCCCTCGGCCTGCGGCGGCGGCGGCACCTGCGCCCAGTGCCGGGTGAAGATCCACTCCGGCGGCGGCTCGATCCTGCCCACTGAAGAGAGCCATATCACCAAGCGTGAGGCCTCCGGCGGCGACCGCCTCTCCTGTCAGGTCGCGGTCAAGCAGGACATGGAAATCGAGGTGCCGGAGGAGGTCTTCGGCGTCAAGAAATGGGAATGCACCGTCCGCTCGAACGAGAACGTGGCGACCTTCATTAAGGCCCTGGTGCTGGAACTGCCGGAGGGTGAGAACGTCAACTTCCGCGCCGGCGGCTACATCCAGATCGAGGCGCCGTCCCACCAGATCGCCTACACCGAATTCGACGTGGAGGACGAGTACCGGGAGGATTGGGACAAGTTCAATCTCTGGCAGTACAAGTCGACCGTCAGCGAGCCGATCGAGCGGGCCTATTCCATGGCCAACTACCCGGAGGAGAAGGGCATGATCATGCTCAACGTCCGGGTCGCCTCTCCCCCGCCGGGCAGCGAAGGCATCCCGCCGGGCAAGATGTCCTCCTACATCTTCAACCTGAAGCCCGGCGACAAGGTCACGATCTCCGGCCCGTTCGGCGAGTTCTTCGCCCGCGAGACCGAGAAGGAGATGGTGTTCGTCGGCGGCGGCGCCGGTATGGCCCCGATGCGGAGCCACATCTTCGACCAATTGAAGCGCATCGGCACCGACCGCAAGATTACCTTCTGGTACGGCGCCCGCTCAAAGCGGGAAATGTTCTTCGTCGAGGATTTCGACGAATTGGCCGAGAAGTTCCCGAACTTCACCTGGCACGTGGCGCTGTCGGATGCCCTGCCCGAGGATGACTGGGACGGCTATACCGGCTTCATCCACAACGTGCTCTACGACGAGTACCTGAAGAACCATCCGGCGCCGGAGGACTGCGAGTACTACATGTGCGGCCCGCCGATCATGAACCAGTCAGTGATCAACATGCTGCTCGATCTGGGTGTCGACCGCGAAGACATCATGCTCGACGACTTCGGCGGCTGATCGCCGGAGCGGCGGATGACGCGGGACAACAACCTGATACATCCGGTCCCCGGTGCGCCATGCCGGTCGGCGCTGAGGGCGCACAGGGCCTCAACCGGCGCTCGCAAGGCTACTGGAGCGCTAGAGCGCTAGACCTACGTCTGCCCCGGAAAGCCGCCACGTCCGTCCAGCCCAAAGGGCACGCGTCGCAACCTTCGGCAATCCGGCGTGACGCGCAGTCGGCAAATGCGGCAAGTGGCGGACAGGGAGGGATTCGAACCCTCGAGACGGTTGCCCGCCTACACACTTTCCAGGCGTGCGCCTTCGACCACTCGGCCACCTGTCCGGCGCGCTCTCTGTAGCGGGCGGGCTGCGGCCTGACAAGGCATCCCACCGTGCGAAGACCCAGGCCTCAGGCCCGCCGGTCAATGCAGCGCGCGGCGTGCCTTGGCGAAGATCTGCAGCGCCCGGGCGATGTCGTGGCGAGTGAGATCGGCGTTCAGCGTCAGCCGGATGATCGCCCGGTCAACCGGCGTCGCCGGCGCACAGAAGACGGAGCCGAAAAGGCCCTGTGCCGCCAGGGCGTCGCGGAAGCGGACCGTTGCGCTGTCCGTCCCGGTGGTGATCGCCACGATCTGCCGATCGCTTTCAGCGACTTCGTAACCGAGATCCAGCAGGCCCTGCGTCAGGCGGTGATGGCTGTCGCGCAGGCGCGCCCGGCGCCAGGGCTCGGCCGCGATGATGTCGAGGGTCTTGTCGAAGCCCGCGATCTCGTAGCCCAGCACCGAGGTCGAGAAGATCATCGGCCGCGCCTCATAGCGCAGGAACTCCATGGCCCGGGCCGAGCCCGCCACCACGCCGCCCCGCGCCGTCATCGCCTTGGAGAGCCCGACGGTCCGGAAATGCACGCGGTCGGAGAGGCCGAGCTCCTCGCAAAGCCCGGCGCCGCCGGCCGCGCAGCCGAACGAGTGCGTCTCATCCACGATCAGCGCGCTGCCCGTGCGCTCGGCCAGGGCCACCATGTCCTCAAGTGGGCAGATCGCACCGTCGGTGCTGTAGAGCGCATCGACCGCGATCAGGCCGGGGCCGTGCCGGGCGATCAGGGTCTCGAGATGATCGGGGCTGTTGTGGCGAAAGACCCGCGCCCGAGCGCCGGCCATGGTGATGCCGTCGCGGAGCGAGGCATGTGCGCGCTGGTCGATGTAGACCGGCTGGTCCGGCCGGGCGAAGGCCTGGATCAGGCCGGTATTGGCGCTGTAGCCCGACATGGCGAGCACCGCGTCCTCGGCCTTGAGCCAGCTGGCCATCCGCCGCTCGAACGCGCGGTGGCGGTCGTTGCGCTGGTGGGCGAAGACGCGGGAGATGGCGTCGCCGTGCCCCTCCGCCTGCAGCGCCTCGGCCTTGGCGTAGGCGATGCGGGGATCGGAGGCGAGGGCAAGATAGTCGTTGGAGCGGAGCTGGATGGCGCCGGGGCCGGGCTCCGTCGCGCCGAGGACGGTACGGGTGGGATGCACGCTGCCCTCCGCCATCCGCTCCCGCATCAGGGCGTCCAGAAACTCGGGCTCATGGCGGATGGGACGATCTAGATTGATGTGCGCGTTCATCTTTCCGTCCTTCTCGTCTGGGCTGGGGAGCGTCTTAGGGGCGTCAGGCCGCGAAGATTTCGAGGAACGTCTCCGGCTCCGGCCGGACGCGGTAATTGTCGGTCTGGTCGAGGAAGCGGATGGTGCCGTCGGCATCGGTCGCGATCACCGTCGGCAGCACCGTATCGCCGGCAAAGCCGAACAGCGTCAGGCCGAGGGGCAGGCCGTCGGGAGCATGGATCTCCAAAGCCTGGGCGGCGGCACCATCGGGGTCGACCAGGAAGGTCATGGGGGCCGCGAACTTCTCCGCCAGCTTCTCCGACTGCTCGTGGGATTGCGGGCTGACGAGGAAGACCCGCACGCCCTGATCGGCGAGCCGCTGGTAGAGCGCCGCGATCTCGCGCACCTGAGCGACGCAGAGCGGGCACCAATTGCCGCGGTAGAACAGGAAGAGGGAGGGCGCACCGCGGAGCGTGTCGGTCTCCACTACCTCGCCGTCGAGGCCTTCGAGGCGGATGTTGGGCAACTTGCCGCCCTGGCGGAGCACGCTGCTCGGCTGGCGGGCGAGATCGGAGTAGTGGAACTCGTACCAGAGGAACGCCGCCGCAGCGTTGGCGGCAACGGCCGCCGGCCAGAACGGTCCGTCGGTCATGAGCGTCATGGCCAAGGTGAGCGCGGCGCCGGCGACGCCTGTCCAGCGCAGCATCGGCAGCCGTGCCGCGGTGCGCGCGACGGTGCCGCGCAGCATCAGCGCGCCCACGAAGACCGGCAGCGGTGCGGCGGCCAGCAGCACGCCGAGCCAGGTGCCGGCATGGCCCCCGCTCGCCAGCTGGACGATGGCGAGGACCATGAGAGCGGACAGGGCGGTCAGAACCGGGGTGAGCAGCAAGGACTTCAAAGCCATCTGGGCGTCTCCAAATCTCGTCTGAGGCGGAGATGTGGATGCCGGGCGGCCGGCGCGACGCCCCTCACGCCCTCGTGTGATTTGGCGAGAAACGGCAGGCCGGGCTGTGATCGCCGGCTCTTCAGGCCTGCCCGTGTGCGCCTCCGCCGCTCTTGAAGAGCGGAGGGTCACCCACACTTTCAGTACAGGACTTTTTCAGGAGGCTGCCCCAGATGCCGAAGCCGACACTGCCTGAGCCCACCTCGCCCCGCCGCCAGCCCGCCCTATCCCGCCGCACCGTGGTGCAGGGCGCCGGCGCCCTTGCCGTTGCCAGCGTCGGGGGGCCGCTGCTTGCTGCCGACAGCCCTGCCGACGCCCTCGGCCCGCGCTTTCGCACTTTAGTGACGGACTGGCTGGCCCAGCTCGACGAGCGCCAGCGCGATGCGGCGCTCTTTTCCTTCGACAGCCGCACGCGGCGACGCTGGACCTACATGCTCGGCTCCGCCTTCGCCAACGGCCTCGCCTTGGAGCAGATGACGCCGTCGCAGAAGGACGGCGCGATGGCCGTGCTCGACGCCGCCCTCAGCAGCTACGGCCTAGAGACGGCCGAGAACATCATGCTGCAGCAGGACATCCTGAGGGATGAGTGGGGTAAAGGTAGCGCCGACCGCAATCGGGAGCGGTTCTCGCTCCAGGTCTACGGCGCGCCGTCGGCGACCGGTCCCTGGGCCTGGCGGTGGGAGGGGCACCACGTCACCATCACCTTCACGATGATGGACGACCAG
The DNA here is from genome assembly GCA_039180875.1 of Pseudomonadota bacterium. Taxonomy (GTDB): domain Bacteria; phylum Pseudomonadota; class Alphaproteobacteria; order Rhodobacterales; family Rhodobacteraceae; genus JBCDCY01. The sequence continues at coordinate 10,896 of JBCDCY010000008.1, forward strand.
GTGATCTCTCAGACCCCCAAGGCGTTTTCGTCCGAACCCAACACCGTACCGTCCGGTCCCCATAGCGGCCTGGTCGTGCTGCCGGAGAACGAGACGCTCGGCCGGGCCCTTTTCGCCGATCTGGGGCCAGAGGCCCGGCGCGCGGCGCTGATCCGGGAGGACTCCTTCGGCAACATCCTCGCCGGACCCGGACGCGAGGACGCGATCGGCGAGCGGCGCGGTGTGCCGCTCGCTGATCTGCCGGAAAGTCAGGCCGACATCGTTCGCCGGCTGGTGGCGCTCTACACCAGCGACCATCTGGCCGCGCCGCTCGCCGAGGGGCAGCAGGCCCGTATCGCGGCAGAGGACGAGGGCGCGATCCGCTTCGGCTGGGCTGGCGACAACCGGCCGGAGCGCTCGATCTACTACCGGATCCACGGCGCGACCTTCCTGATCGAGTTCGCGACGCTCCGCCGGCAGCCCCAGCATCACCACACCATCGTGCATGATCTGGAGCGCAATTTCGGCGATCACCGCCTCGCCTAGAGGCGGCTACTCTGCGGCCCGGGGCGGGGTGAGCTTGGGCAGGCGCGCCTCGATCTCGGCCCGCATGGGCTCGTAACGCTCGGGCAGCTTCAGGGCCTCGCCCAGGGTCTCGACCGGCTCGTCGACGGCAAAGCCGGGCGGATCGGTCGCGATCTCGAACAGCACGCCGCCGGGCTCGCGAAAGTAGATCGCGTTGAAGTATTGCCGGTCGATCACCGGCGTGACGTCCATCCCGATCGCCAGCAACGCCTCGCGAAAGGCCTGCTGCTGATCGTCGTCGGCGGCCCGGAAGGCGATGTGGTGGATGGTGCCGAGATCTGGCCGCCGGCGCGGGGCATCGCCATCCCGCAGCAGGTCGATGGCGGTGCCGGGCGCCTGCCCCGCGACCTCCAGCCGGATCCGCTCGGCCCCGTCGCCGGCCTCCGATCCGACCTCCCGGTAGCCGAGGATGTCGGTGAGGACGCGCGCCGTCGCCTCCGGCGCCTCGAGCATGAGCGTGACGGAGTGAAAGCCCCCTGCCCCCGCCCCCGTGGTCTCGACGAACTCCACCGCGAGGCCGTCTGGATCGTTCGTTGTCAGAACCCGCGCACCGAAGCGCTCCGACCGCCCCATGCCATCGTCGCCGAAGCGGCTCTCCAGCGCCTCGAACGTCGCCGGCTCCGCGCCGTAGGCCACAGCGGAGGCCATGCCCGGCCCGGCTCGCCCGGGCGCGGCGCCGTCGAAGGGGAAGAAGGTGAGGATCGAGCCGGGCGTCCCCGCCTGATCGCCGTAGTAGAGGTGATAGGTCCCAGGATCGTCGAAGTTCACGGTCTTCTTCACCAGCCGTTGGCGCAAAACGCCGACGTAGAAATCCACGTTCGCCTGCGCCGGCCCGCAGATCGCGGTCACATGGTGCAGGCCGGCGGTAGACTGGGGCATTGGGGCGACCTCCGCGTCATTGGGCAGCGGGCCGTCCCGCCATTGGCCGAGATCGAACCCCGGCGGGTCGTCTGATGTCAATCGGTGCTGTGCGGGTGGTCTGGGGCGCAGCACGTCACTTGATCCGGGGTCTCTGCTAGGTGGCCGCGAGGTCCCGGATCACGTCCGGGACGAGGTGGAGGGGGGCGTTGCCCCCGGCCTGCGGCCTCCCCCCAGGATACTTGGATCACTGCGAAAGATCATTCGGCGGCGGCGCGGATCTCTTCGAGGAGGCGGGCGCGGGCGTCAGCGTACTCGACCTTGAGGCGGGCGACCATCTCGGCGGTCGTCTGGATGTGGTCGACGACGCCGATGCCCTGGCCGCAGCCCCAGATCTCCTTCCAGGCTTTGGGCTTCGAGCTGCCGTCCGAGAAATTCATCTTGGTGGCATCGCTCTCAGGCAGGTTCTCCGGATCCAGCCCCTGGTTCTCGATGGAGCGGCGGAGGTAGTTGCCGTGCACCCCGGTGAAGAGGTTGGTGTAGACGATGTCATCCGCGTGGCCGTCGACGATGCCCTGCTTGTAGTCGTCGGAGGCGCGTGCCTCCTCCGTCGCGATGAAAGGCGAGCCGATATAGCCGAGGTCGGCGCCCATCGCCTCCGCCGCCAGCACCGCGCCACCGGTGGCGATGGAGCCCGACAGCAGCAGCGGGCCGTCGAACCAGGCCCGGATCTCCTGCACGAGCGCAAAGGGTGAGAGTGTGCCGGCATGGCCGCCCGCGCCCCAGGCCACAGCGATCAGGCCGTCCGCGCCCTTCTCCACGGCCTTCCGGGCGAAGGTGTCGTTGATGATGTCATGGAGCGTGATGCCGCCGTAGGAGTGCACCGCGTCGTTCACCTCGACCCGCGCGCCGAGGGAGGTGATGACGATCGGCACCTGGTGCTGCACCACCGTCGCCATGTCCTCCTCCAGCCGCCCGTTCGAGCGATGCACGATCTGGTTGACCGCGAAGGGGGCGGCGGGCGCCTCGGGATGGGCGCGGTCGTGGGCGGCCAGCGCCTCCTTGATCTCGTGCAGCCATTCGTCGAGCTGCGCCTGGGGGCGGGCATTCAGCGCCGGGAAGGAGCCGACGATCCCCGCCTTGCATTGGGCGATCACCAGTTTGGGGTTGGATATGATGAAGAGCGGCGCGCCGACCACCGGGATCGAGAGCTGCGACAGGATCGGGGGGAGGGCCATGCGGGCTCCTTCAGGCTTTGGCGATACGAGCGAGCGCCGCCTCGGCGAAGAGCGGCACGTACTGCCCCATCTTCAAGCCGCGCTCGGGATTGGAGGCATTGCCGTCAAGCGCGCGCTTCTTCACGCCCTGGATGATCGCGGCCATGCGGAAGAAAGCAAAGGCGACCGGGAAGGAGAGATCGGGCGGGGTCGACAGCCCGGTGCGCTCGGCATAGGTGGCCACGTACTCGGCATCGCTCGGGATGCCAAGGGGCGCCCGGTCGACGCCCATCAGACCCCTGCCCTCCTCCCCCGGCGGCATCGACCATTGCATGATCTGCCCGCCGAGATCGGCGAAGGGATGGCCGAGGGTCGAGAGCTCCCAATCGACGACGGCCACCACCTCCGGCCGCTCGGGATGGAAGAGCAGGTTGTCGATGCGGTAGTCGCCGTGGACCAGGCAGACGCGGCCGTCGTCGGCCGGCATGTTGGCCTCGAGCCAGGCGATCAATTCCTCCATCGGCGCGATCGTCTCCGTCTCCGAGGCGCGGTACTGCCCGGTCCAGCGCGAGGTCTGGCGGGCGAAGTAGTTGCCGGGCTTGCCGTAGTCCGCGAGGCCGACTGTGGCGACATCGACGCTGTGGAGCGCGGCGAGGGTGCGGTTCATCGAGTCGTAGGCCGCCGCGCGGTCTTCGTTCGTGCAGTCCAGTAGGCGTGGATCGACCCAGGTGCGGGAGGGCACGAACTCCATGACGTAGAAGACGACGCCGAGCACGTCCTCGTCCTCGCAGAGGTGCAGCGCGCCCGGGACGGGCACGTCGGTGCCGGCGAGGGCGGAGATCACGCGGAACTCGCGGTCCACAGCGTGGGCCGATTTCAAGAGATCGCCGGGTGGTTTGCGCCGCAGCACGTATTGGCCGGAGGCGGCCGTCAGGATGAAGGTCGGGTTGGACTGACCCTGGGCCGTCTTCTTCGCCGACACGGGGCCGGCGAAACCGGGGATGTGGGCCGCGAGATAGGGCTCCAATCGGTCGAGTGGCAGGAGCTCAGACATAGGTGCGGGCATGGGCGCGCTCCACCGGATCGAGATGCGGGCTGGCATTGAAGAGGGAGAGGCGAAGCTGCCCGCCCTCATGCTCCAGCCGATGCACGCTGGCGTTGTGGATGTTGAGCAGGAGATCCGCCGCCGCCCGGGCCGAGAGGCCGAGGACACGGCGGAGCGTCGCGCCAATCACACCGCCCGAGGTGACGATCAGCGTGCGTCCGCCGGGAACCAGCGCCGCATCGACCGCCGCGTCCACCCGGGCCTGGAAAGCGTCGTAGCTTTCGCCCGAGCCACCGACACGCCCCTCCTCCCACGCCACGAAAACCTCGGGAAAGACGGAGAGGAAGGTCGGCCGATCCACCGGACCGTCGGTGCCGGTGGCGGCGGTAAACTGCTCCTGCAAGTCGCCGTAGTTGAGTTCGTTCAGCCGCGCATCCTCCTCCACCGCGAAGCCGCCCATGGCCGAGGCGATGCCATCCGCCGTCTCCCGATGCCGGCGGAGGGAGCCGCGGAGGGCGCGGTCAAAGCGCATGCCGTGCACCTCGAAATAGTGGCCGAGCCAGGTCGCCTGCTCATGGCCCAAGGGGCTGAGCTTGTCGTAGTCCGCGGCGCCGAAGGACGCCTGGCCATGGCGGACGAGGACGATCTCGCCCATGGTTTCAGAGGCTTGCGTTGGTGTGCTGACGTAGCTCCGTGCGCGCCACCTGGCGGCGGTGCACGGCGTCGGGCCCATCGGCCAGGCGGAGGGTGCGGACATGGGTCCAGGCGATGGCGAGCGGCGTGTCCTGGCTGACGCCGGCGCCGCCGTGCATCTGCACCGCCTCGTCGATCACCTTCAGCGCCACCCGCGGCGCCACAACCTTGATCTGGCTGATCCAGGGCGCGGCGGCCCGCGCATCGCCCTGGTCCATCATCCAGGCGGCCTTCAGGCAGAGGAGCCGCGCCTGTTCGATCTCCATCCGGCACTCGGCGATGATGTCGTAGTTGGCGCCAAGCTGAGCGAGCGGCTTGCCGAACGCCTCCCGCTCCAGCGCCCGGCGGCACATCTGCGACAGTGCCGCCTCCGCCTGACCGATGGCGCGCATGCAATGGTGGATACGTCCGGGGCCCAGGCGCCCCTGGCTGATCTCAAAGCCTCGCCCCTCGCCGAGCAGCATGTTCTCTGCTGGCACGCGCACGTCGGTGAAGCGGATGTGCATGTGGCCGTGGGGCGCATCGTCGTGGCCGTAGACCTCCATGGCGCGCAGGATCTCGACGCCGGGCGTCTCCGCCGGCACCACGATCATCGAGTGCTGCTGATGCTTCGGCCGGTCCGCATCCGGCGTCGCGACCATGGTGATGTAGACTTTGCAGCGCGGATCGCCGGCGCCCGACGACCACCATTTCTCACCGTTCAGCACGTAGTGGTCGCCGTCACGCGCACAGGTCATCGCCATGTTGGTCGCGTCGGAGGAGGCGACGTCCGGCTCCGTCATCAGATAGGCGGAGCGGATCTCGCCCTCGAGCAGCGGTTTCAGCCATTGCTCCTTCATCGCCGGCGTGCCGTAGCGCTCGAACACTTCCATGTTGCCCGTGTCGGGGGCCGAGCAATTGAAGACCTCCGCCGCCAATGGCACCTTCCCCATCTCTTCGGCGAGGTAGGCGTATTCGACGGTCGAGAGGCCGAAGCCCTGGTCACTGTCGGTCAGCCAGAAGTTCCAGAGGCCACGCTCCTTCGCCTTCGCCTTCAAGCCTTCGAGGATCTCGGTCATCCGGGGCGTGTATTCGAACCGGTCGCCGGTCGAGCCGACGAGGGAATGGTACTCCTCCGACAATGGCGCGATCTCGGTCGCCACCATGTCGCGCACCTGTTCGATCAAGGGGCGCACACGCTCCGAAACGCCAAGATCCATCGCCACTTCCTCCCTGCACGTTCTGGTTGCTTGGCGCTTTTGGCCGGCCCCTTTTCCGGGGCGATGCGCGTTCTCTCCGGCAACGACGCCCCCAGGATCACGGCGCGTCGTCGAGGAGACTATGGGACGAATGAGAGCCAGCGCAATGGCAGCCGTCGCGTCAGTCGGGATTGCCGATGCGTGCAGCGCTCGCACGTATCCACTCGCCACACGATGACCGGGGGCCGGGAGCCTACGGAGCGTCGAGCCAGTCGGGGGCCGTCATCCCGCATTCGGGGCGGAAATAGGCGATCATCCGTCCCTCGGCAGGCGCCGTCGCCCCCGGCGCCCATGGGGCCACGCCGTGGAGCGCCAGGCGATGCACCACGTAAGCCTCACCGGGGGCTGCGCTGATCACCACCCGCCGGCACTGTGCAAAGACCTGCCTGCGGGCGGCGTGGTAGACCTCGGTCAGATCGACCTCGCCCCACCGGTCCTCGGGTTGGTCCGCGAGCGCTTCGCGAAAGGCCTCGCGCATCAGCGCATGGGAGCCTTCCCAAACCACGAAGGGCGCGGCACCTGAGGCCACCGGGACGAGCGGCAGGCCAAGGAGGAAGGCGTGGTGCTCCCGCAGATACCGCCGCCGCTCCGGCCCCTCCGCCAACAGCCCGTCGACATGGGCCGCGTCGCGCTGCCGGCGGTAGCGGGCGGCGCCGTCGCTCTCGCCCGGGCCCTGGCGCGGATAGCCGGGGTAGCAGACGGAGATCTGCGCCCGTTCCCAAGCGATGGGCCCCTGCCCCAGCATCCCTTCGAGGAAACGGATCGCGGCACCGGTGAGCGGCGGGCCGTTCGCCACCCTGCCGTTGGGGCCGTTGGGGAGAGCCTGGACGCCGACGAACCAGGTGCCGTCGTGGCGCAGCCAGGTGGCCTGCTGGGCGGGATCGGCGGCGATGCGGGCCGCGATGGGGCGCACGGCCGCGCTCCAGGCGGCTATTGCGGGATCCTTAGGAAAGCGCACCCAGCCGCGCTGGCGAAGCGCCTCGGCCGGGCTCACGCCGCCTCGGCCACCTCGCCGAGGGCGGCGAGCACCAGGTCCGGCCCGGCGCCCGGCAGGTGTTGACCGTCCGACAGCGTCCGCCGCCAGCGCCGCGCGCCCGGCTGGCCGGCAAAGGCGCCGAGCATGTGGCGGGTGATGTGGTTGAGCGGCAACCCGGCGGAGCGCCAGCGCTCGATATAGGGCAGCATGGCCAGCACCGCGCTGCGGGCCGGCACGTCCGGGACGTCGGCGCCGAAGACCACCCGGTCGGCCGGGCCGAGGATCGCTGCGGGATCGTGGTAGGCGGCGCGCCCGATCATCGTGCCGGCAAGGCCCGCGGCCCGCTCCACCTCCGCCGCCTCGAGGGTCATCAGCCCGCCGTTCAGGACGATCTCGAGCTCCGGGTAGGCCGCGGCCATGCGATGCACGAGCGGATAGTCGAGCGGCGGCACGCTCCGGTTCTCCTTCGGGCTCAAGCCCTTCAGCCAGGCCTTTCGGGCGTGGATGATGACCCGACGGATGCCGGCACCCGCGACGGCGTCGAGAAAGCGCGGCAAGGCCTCCTCCGGCTCCTGCTCATCGACGCCGATCCGGCACTTCACCGTGACCTCGGCCGTGGTCGCCCCACGCATCGCGGCGAGGCACTCGGCGACCAGATCGGGCTCCCGCATCAGGCAGGCACCGAAGCGGCCCGCCTGCACCCGGTCGGAGGGGCAGCCGACGTTGAGGTTGATCTCGGCGTAGCCGTAAGGCGCGGCGATCTCGACCGCCCGGGCCAGCACCTCCGGCTCCGACCCACCGAGCTGCAAGGCCACGGGATGCTCGGCCGCGTCGAGCTCCAGCAACCGCTCCGCCGGCCCATGCACCAAGGCAGCGCCCGCCACCATCTCGGTATAGAGCAGCGCGTGCCGGGAGAACCGCCGATGAAAGGTCCGACAGTGCCTGTCGGTCCAGTCCATCATGGGCGCGACCGATAACTTAGCTGACTGAATCACCGTCATTCTTCCGTGTCGTCACAGTGTCGATGGCGCGCCAGGCGACGCCGGAGGACGCCCCTATATCCCGCTATGCGCCGCTCCGCGACCCATCACAGGCGTATCGCGCACGCGAGGCGGGTCCCATCAGCAAGTTAACCTAAGGCCCGCGCGAGATCCGATGAGAGGATCGTCGGGGCCGACGATTGAACGCAGATCAAGGGTTAGCGGCCCGGCCGAGCCACATGCTGGCGAAGACCTGTCGTTGCACCGACATGCTCACACCGTCTTAACAGCTGCGACATCCGCAGGCCGCCCGACTACTGCAGTGACGCGGCTCGCCAAATCGGCCATCAGGCTGGCGCGCGTCTCGCCGGAACGGGCGCGGACCGCTTGGGCATACATCATGTCGATCAGGCGCTGGGCGCGTACGAAAGGGCCCGGTTCGGCCGAGAGACGACCGGCCGTAACCTCGGTCGAGAAGCGTTCCGCAAGGGCGGCCGCGGTCTGCTCTGCGATCTCCGCCAACCTGTCGCGGACCGCCGGCTGGCTCTCCGCCGCGGTGCTGGCGCAGCAGGCGATCAGGCAGCCGGTCGGCATACCGGGCGTGGTATTGCCCTCTGCAGCGATCCGCAGAAACGCCGATACGGCGGTGCCGATCTCCGCCTCGGCCAGGAATGCGCGGAGCGGCGCGGTGCCGTAGGTTCCGCCGTATTGCTCGAGCGCCGCCATGAAGAGATCCGCCTTGTCGCCGTAGGCTGTGTAGAGCGTCGGGCGGGAGACACCCATCGCCGCCGTCAGTTCGCTCAGCGACGCGCCCTCATAGCCGAGACGCCAGAAAGTCTCTGTCGCCCGGGCCAGGACGGCTGCTCTGTCGATGCTGCGCGGGCGGCCACGGGGCAGCCTTTCGGACTTCTCACTCATTTTCCTTACCGATCTGCATTTAATTGTTGACCTCGGGTTCTGGGCAATTTATCTACCGATCGGTAATTTAAATCAAGAGCCGAGCCATGACACTGACCGAAAAAACTGCCCTTATCACCGGCGCCACGACCGGGATCGGGCACGCGACGGCCGAGGCGTTCCTGCGCGCCGGGGTTGCCAACCTGATCATCACCGGCCAGGACGAGGCGCGGCTTGAAGCGGCGCGCGCCTCGCTCAACGCGCACGGAGCCAGCGTCACAGCGCTCCGCTGGCGGGCCGACCGGGCCGAGGACAGCGCGGCCCTGGCCGAAGCGGTCAAAGCCAGCCACGGCACGCTCGACATCGTGTTCGCCAATGCCGGCGTGACCTGGCCCGCGCCCCTCGGACAGATCGAGGCGAAGACCGCGCAGGATCAGTTCATGATCAACGTCACGGCGCCCCTTCTTCTGGTGCAGGCGCTCGCACCGCTGCTGCGCGATGGCGGCTCGGTGGTGCTCAACACCTCCTGCCTCGACGTGCTGGGAATGCCCGGCATGGCCGTCTACTCGGCCTCGAAGGCAGCGCTGCGTTCGGTGGCCCGGACCCTGTCGGTCGAACTCGCCGAGAGGGGCGTGCGGGTGAACACGGTGGCGCCCGGACCGATCGAGACGCCGATCTACGGCAAGCTCGGCATGCCCGAAGAGCAGCTGAACGAGATGGCCGCCGGCATCGTCGCCCAGGTGCCGGCCGGCCGCTTCGGCAAGCCCGAGGAGATTGCCTCTGCCGTGCTGTTCCTGGCCTCCAACGCCTCGTCCTACATGCGCGGCGCAGAGGTCACCGTCGACGGCGGGTGGACGAGCCTATGACCTTCATCTCCCGCCTCCAAACCCTCCTACCCTTCAACAGAAAGGTTCCTTCCATGTCCCAAGACACACCGACGATCCTGCGGATCGACTCGTCCGGTCGGCTGTCCAAGTCCTATTCCCGCCCCCTGGCCGACCGCATGGTCGCCGGTCTGCAGGCACGGAACCCGGGCGCCCTGGTGGTCACCCGCGACCTGACCGCCCAGGTGCCGCCGGTGGTCGACGAGGCCTGGTTCGACGCGGCCTACACCGCCGAGGACGAGCGTTCGGAGGCCGCCCGCCAGGCGCTCGCCGCCTCCGACGAGATCGTGGAGGAGTTTCTGCGCGCCTCGGCCATCGTCATCGCCGCGCCGATCTACAACTTCTCGGTCTCCGCGCAGCTCAAGCTCTGGATCGATCAGGTGGCGCGGTTCGGCCGGACCTTCACCTACACCGAGAACGGGCCGAAGCCGCTCGGTGAGGACCGGCCGACTTATCTGATCGTGGCCTCGGGCGGCACCAAGATCGACTCCGAGATCGACTTCGCCACCGGCTATCTGCGGCACATTCTGGGCTTTATCGGCCTGCGCAGCGTCCACGTGATCGAGGCGGATCAGCTGATGCAGCACGCCGAGACCAAGCTGCCGGCGGCCGAGGCGCAGATCGACGCGCTTGTCGCGGCCTTCGAGCCCAAGCGGGCCGTGCTGGAGATGGCGTAAGGCCAGCGGGGCGCCGGGGCCTGGATCGGGGTGCGGCTATGAGACGGAGCCGAAGCGCAGCGACGCAAAGGAACGTCGCCAGCGCCCGGCCCGTGATCGCAGGCTCGCAACCTGATCCAGGACCCGTGGCGCCGACGGAGGGTCTCCACGTATGGAACCGATGGAAGGTCCGATGAAACCTAAGTTCATTGCGCTCTCAGCTGCGGCGCTTCTCTTACAGGCGGCCCCTCTCGCCGCGAACGGGTGGGAGCCGATCGAACGGCGCGCTTCAGGCCTCGAGATCATGGCCGAGCTCCCGGAGGGGCCGGGCAATATCGCGGTCGGCCCCGACGGGCGCGTCTTTCTCACCATGCACCAGGCCTTCGGGCCGGAGCTGAAACTCGTGGAGCTTCTGCCGGACGGCACGACCCGGCCGTATCCGACGGCGGCGTGGGCCAGCGCGCTCGGCGACGACGGGGTTGGGCTGCATGCGCCGCTCGGCCTTCAGGTCGACACCTCCGGCATCCTCTGGGTCATCAACAACGCCGCGGGCGTGCCGCGGGGCGTCGGCGGCCCCCGCGTCCTCGCCTGGGACACCCGGGCCGAGGCGCTCCACCGCGTCATCGAGGTCCCTGCCCCAGCCTCGACCCCGTCCTCCTTCGTCAACGATCTCGCCGTCGGTCGGGCGAACGACGCCCTCTACCTCGCGGATGTCACGGGCGACGATGGCCCGGCGATCATCGTCGTGGACCTCACGACCGGCGCCATGCGTCGTCGGCTCGCCGGGGCCGAGCCGCTCTTGCCGGAGGCCGACGCCCCTATCGTCATCGATGGGCAGGAGACGCGAAATCCCGGACCCACGGCGGCCGGTGTGCTGCATCGGTCGGGCCTCAACCCGATCACGCTCGATCCGAACGGCACGTGGGTCTACTTCGGCGCGGTGCACGGCACCTCGGTTCATCGCGTCCAAAGCGCCGATCTCCGCGACTTCAGCTTGAGCGATGCCGATCTGCTGGCGCGGATCGAGAGGTATGGCGACAAGCCGGTCTCGGACGGCATCACCATCGACGCGGCCGGCAACGTCTATATCACCGACTTGAACGGCAAGGCGATCGGCGTCACGCAGCCGGACGGACGCTACGAGGCGTTGGTGAGCGACGAGATGATGATCTGGCCCGACAGCCTCAGCGCCGGTCCGGACGGCCATGTCTGGGTGGCCATCAACCAGCTCAACCGATCCGCGCCGCTGAGTGCCGGAACCGACGACAGCGCGCCGCCCTATCACGTCGCCCGGATCGACGCGGTGGCGCCGCTGGTCGTCGGCCGGTGACGGCTGACAGGCGGATCGCCCGCCGAACCTGATCTCTCAGGAGGCTCCATGACCTTTCGCCCGCTCGCTCTCGCGATCACCGTGCTGCTGAGCCTGACACAGCCGCTTGCCGCCTTGGATCTGGGCGGCGGATACGGCATCCGGACCTACGCCTCGCCCGATCCGGACTCGGTCAACTCCCACCTGATCGAGACGCCGGACGGTGTGATCGTGATCAGCGCGCAGCGGACGTTCAGCCAAGCCGACCGCGCCATTGCCCGCACGCGCCGCGTCGGCAAGCCCGTCGCCGCCATCGTCATACCGGTGGCGCACACCGATCATTTCGGCGGCCTGACGCGTTGGCGGAGCGCCTACCCGGACGCGCAGGTCATCGCCGCCGCGGCGACGGTCGAGAGCATGCGCACCGATGCCCAGGGCTACATCGCCAGCCGGAAAGAGGCGCTCGGCCCCGATTTCCCAAGCCAGGCGCAGGTGATCGCCAGCCTCCCCGACACGATCGTCGCGGATGGTGACGAGATGACCATCGACGGGTTGCGCCTAAGGTTTCGCGACCTGCCGGACAACAACGCGCCGACGAACACGATGGTCCATCTGCCGGATCACGACGTGCTCTTCACCAGCGAGGTCGTGGAGGACGGCGTCACGGCTTTCTTGCGCGATGCCGATCTCGACATCTGGCTTGCGCAGCTCGATCAGGTCGCGCGCGAGTTCGGCGACGTTCGCATCTTCTACCCGGCCCACCGCACACCCGGGGCGCCGGCGCCGCTTATTGCCGAGGCGCGCGCCCATCTCTCGCTCTATCGCGACGGGATCGACGCGGCACTGGCCGATGACGGCGAGATCGACGCGCCGGAGCAGGCCGCCCTGACCGCGCGGATCGAGGCGGCCTATCCCGACTATGCCGAGGTTGCGCGCGTGCCCCGGGCAGAGCTCGTCGCCGCCAATATCCGCTGGCAGGCAGACCGGCGGTGACGGAGTGTCGGGCGCGCTCGCCAAACCAGCTACGGAGGACACGGCGAATGACCGGTCTTCGACGCGCCCTCGCGGCCCTGGCCCTGCTCGTCCTGGGATCGCCGGCGGCCGCCCAGGCGCCGAGCTACCTGATGCTGGTGGATCGGCTGGACCGGCCGGAGGACGGCTACTGCGTCGACGTCCTGGGCGCCGGGCGGACGTTCCGGACCGATCTCCCGCTCAACGTCCACAACTGCAAACCGGGCGCCGCGCCCGACGGTCTGGTCACGCACCGGACCGACGGAACGCTCTACATGGCGGCGTTCGACCTTTGCCTGACGGCCTACGGCGTCAATCGCGTTTCGTTGCCCGGGGCGCCCGTCCTTCTCCGCCCCTGCGGTGCGAACGAGGGGTTCTTCCCGACGGCTGAGCTGCAGAGCTGGACGTTCGACGACACCGGGCAGGTGCGGTTGCAAAACTCCGCCCTCTGCCTGCGGGCCGGCAGCGCCGCGACCCGCACGTTCAGCCCAACGCACCGCTGGCGCACGCTCACGCTGGACCTGTGTGAGGATGCGCCCCCTGCGCTGTCGCGGTGGACCCTGGTCGCGCGCTGAGGTCCACCCAACGGGCCCCGGGGTGCCTGCGGTCAGTGCGCGCCCTTGCTCGGCCCGAGGACCGTGAGGCTTGTCGCCGCGATGTCATGGAGAAGCGCGGGATCGGCGTTGGATCGTGCTGTGACGCCGATGGCGCGGCCCTGTGCCACGAAGAACCGCGCCAGGGTTTGGGGATCGCTGCCCTCCGGCAGGTCGCCCGCCTGCTCGGCGCTGCGCAAGCGATCGTAGAGCGCCCGCTCCTCCTCCGCGAAGGCGCGCTGCAGGCGGCGGCGGACCTTGCCGGATCGGGCCTCGCTGCTCATGGATGCGAGGATGAGAAAGCAGCCCGCCTCCGCGCTCTCGCTGGTCAGGGTTGCGATCAGCTGATGCAGGTAGCCGTGTATCGCGTCGCGGATATCCGGTGCGGACAGCGTGGCTGCCCATTCGGTGCGGGAGTTGCGGAGATAGCGGTCGATCGCGGCGAGAAACAGCGTCTCCTTATCCTGGAACGCCCCGTAGAGGGAGCCGCGCCCAAGGCCCGTTGCATCGGTCAGGTCCTGGATCGAGGTCGCGTCGAACCCGTAGCGCCAGAAGGTCCGCATGGCGCGCTCGAGCACTTCCTCAGTGTCGAACTTCCGAACTCCAACCATCCCAGCACTCGCTCCCAGGTCCTGACCGTGCGGTCCAATTCGGTGCCGCGACGCTTCGATATTGCACGGCGACACGTCGCGTCGCCAGGGCGGAAACGGCGCCGCCGCGCCACCTCAGACCAAGTGGGCGATGGTCTCACCAGGTGGGTGGCCAGGCCAGTCGATGGCACCCGCCCGGATCGAGGGGCGCGCAAAGGCCGCGTCGGCAAAGCCTGCAACGGCTGGTCGGTCCGCCCACATCCAGCCGTAGCCGAGATAGAGCAGCCGGAAGAGGCTCACGCCCCAGAAGACGTCGGCCAGGGTGAAGTCGTCGCCCGCGATCCAGTCGCCGGGGCGCGCGTTGAGGACTGCGTCCAGCGCCGCGATGGCACCGGCCGTGTCCGCGATGATGCCCTTCATCGACGCGGGATCGTGCACGAACTGACGGCCCGCCTCCTCCTTCAGCAGCTTGTGCTCGTAGGCGAGGCGCAGGGGCGAGTCGTCCTCCAGCGCATCGCGCCGGGCGCGGATCTGCTCGATCTTGCGGAGATGGGCGTCCTTCATCCCGGCCTGGATCGGGGCGGGTCGATGATCGCCGTCCGGGTTGGGGCCGTAGAACAGGCCGGCCATCGGCAGCCCGTCGACCCGCTCGACCTCCGCCATCACGATTGCGCGGTGCGCGTCCGGGATCAGCCGCCCGCCGGAGAGCGTATCGGCGTGCAGCGCGATCAGGCGGCTGTCGGCGATCACGGCGCCGAGTTCGTGGTCCACGAGGGTCGGCACGACCAACGGGTCGAACCCCTCTCCCTCCGTCCCGGTGGCCCCGGAATAGGACGAGACCATCGTCGCACTGGCCGCGAGCGGAGAGGCGAGGCGCAGCGCCACGTAGTCGGGGTGATAGTTCTCGGCCAGCGGCGGCATGATGACCAATTCGTTGCTGGCGAAGCCCTGCCCCGCCTCGAAGAGCGCCGCCCGCGACTTCTGCGAACAGATCGACATGACGAAGTGGAAGAGCTCGAGCCTCGGCGCAGGCGCCTCCTCCGCCCGGGGTCGGTCGGGCGTGGGATGATCGGGGCTGACGATCGTGCGCCGGGCGGCGTCGCCGACCGCGCCGAGGCGTGCGGCCTTTGCGAGCGGGCCTGTATCGGTCTTGCCGGGCGTCGTGTGGGTGTTCATGGCGGATCTCCTCAAATGGCGTTTCGCATGCCGGCATCGACCAGGATCTCCGTCCCGGTGATGGCAGTGGCGTGGGGGCCGGCGGCGAAGAGCACCGCATCGGCGATCTCGGAGGGCTGCACGAAGCGGCGGAGGTCGAGGCCAAGCTCAGCCGGAATGGCGGTCTGCACCGCCTCCTCGACCGTGACGCCGGCCCGCGCGGCATATTGCTCGATCTGTCCACCCGGCTCCGTCCACTGCGGCGTGAGCGTCGGCCCCGGAGAGATGCAGACGGCCCGCACCCCCTTCGGCCCGAACTCCTTGGACAACGTCTTGGTGAGGCTCAACAACGCGGCCTTGGTGGCGCAGTAGTCGGGCTGGATGGTGATCGGTTCGCGGGCGAGCGCACTGGCGACAGAGACGACGGCACCGCCACTTTCGACGAGATGCGGCAGGGCGGCGCGGCAGGCGCGGACGACGGAGAAGAAGTTGATCTCGAAGAGCCGCGACCAGTCGTCATCGCCGGTCGCAAGAAAGCCCTCCCGCACCGGCGAGGCGCCGAGATTGTTGACGAGCACGTCGAGGCCGCCCATGGCCGCGACCGCCGCCTCGATCAGCTTGGGCGGGCCGTCGCGGGTGCCGAGGTCGAGCTCGAGCGCCGCGCCGCCGGAGGCCTCGACGATCTCTCGCAGTTCGGCGGTGACGCGGATGTCGGCCGACGAGACCTGAGCCCCCTCGGCCGCCAGGCGCCGCACGATCTCGAGACCGATGCCGACGCCGGCCCCCGTCACGACGATGCGTTTGCGCGCGTAGAGCTGCATCAGACGAGATCCGCCGATGGGCGCGCGCGATCTCCTCCCGCCGGTGTCGCGGCGACGGGGGTGCACCCTGGCTTCGCGCGCTCCCGCACGCTGCCGCAGCAAAAAAGCCTGCGATGGACGGCCATGGCGATTCCTCCTGTGGGGAGGTTCTCTTATTATGGACTGTAAAGTCAATAATAATCTGATGGAGCTTGATTTGCCCTTGAGTCTACTAATTGCCTAACGAGCGTTGAGAATTTTCAACAGTTTGTTGAGGCTTGCCCATGGCGTTTCACCGTTGACGGATGCCCCATTGGAAAATACTGTACCGATCGATCCATAATAGACTGAATGGTCACAGATCAGGAGGAAGCGCGTGTCCACCACGGGGAAGCTCATGCCCAAATGCGCACTCCGGTCCATGGCTGCCACAGGCCACGAAGAGACCATGGTGCTGACATCGCGCATCGGCCCGCAGGCCGTCCGGCTGATCGTCGCCAAAACCGCCTTGGCGACGCGCAGCCCGTCCTTCGATGAGAAACCGCGCGATGGCGAACGCGGTCCGCGCCGTCGCGATCGGCTGCGCCAGAGCCCGGCGCCGTTTCCAACCCGCCGCGACCCCCGCCCAGTTCACGCCGAGAGAGGACCCCGCCGATGACCCATGACAAGGATACCTTCCTGCTCTGGCAGGGCACGATGCGAGAGATGCCGGTCGATGCTCAGCTGCGCATCGCGCGCGACACCGGCTTCGGCAAGATCTCGATCACCCCGCTCCATGTCAGCCAGTGGATGGAGGACGGGCTCTCCGCCGCCGCGATGCGCGCCATGGCGGCCGATCATGGGGTGCGGCTCGCCCATCTCGACCCGCTCACGCGGTGGGCGGGGAAATGGCTGCCCGACAATGTCGATCCGGCCTTCCACCCTTTCCTCGGCTTCGAGGTCGACCGCTTTCTCGACCTGGCGCGGGAGATGGGGGTGGAGAGCATGTCGACGATCTGCTCCTTTCCCGCCGGTGCAGTGAACCGGGCAGAGCTTACCGAGCGTTTCGCCGCGATCTGCGCCCGGGCCGCGCGTCACGATATCCGCTGCGATCTGGAGTTCATCCCGTTCTGGGGCCTGTTCGATCTGAATATGGCCTGGCAGATCGTGCGCGATGCCGGCGCCGACAATGCCGGCATCGTCTTCGACTACTGGCATTTTATGCGCGGCAACCCGGATCTGGAGCTGTTGCGCACCCTCCCCGGTGAGCGGATCAGCGCCGTGCAGCTCGCCGACGCCACGCTCAGCTTTCCAGCCGACCGCAGCGCCGTCGACGACTGCCTCAACCACCGCGTTCCCTGCGGTGAGGGGGAGTTCCCGGTGAGCGAGATCACCCAGACCCTGGCCGAGATCGGCGGGCTGCGCAACGTGGGGCCGGAGATCTTCTCGGCCAAGTTCGATCGGATGGGCGAGCAGGAGATCATCGCCGCCATCCGTGAGTTCTTCCCGCGCGCGCTCCAGCAGGCCGGTGTCCTCGGCGACTACCGCGCCGCGGCGGCGTAGCGACCTGCGAACATCTGGGAGGAAGGACCATGGTCCACGCGATCACCCACCACACGGCCCAGCTGCGTGACATCAAGATGCATTACACCGTGGCCGGGTCGGGCCCGCCGATCCTGCTGGTGCATGGCTGGCCGCACACCGCCTATGGCTGGCGCGAGGTGCAGCAGCGCTTGGCCGACGCCTACACCGTGATCGCCGCCGATGTGCGCGGTGCGGGCTACACCACGAAGGCCGAAGACGGCTACGACGCCGACAATATGGCCCGCGATCTGCGGGCGCTGGTGAAGGACCATCTCGGCCACGAGAAGGTCGTCGTCGTCGGCCACGACTGGGGCGCGGTCTGGGCCTACCACTACGCCGCACTGTTCCGCGATGAGGTCATCGGCCTCGGCAATTTCGAGATGATGATGCCCGGCACCGGCGGGCACGAGGCGGGGATGCAGCCCAAGCCCAGGGGCCAGTTCTTCTGGCACATGGCCTGGCACTCGGTGCCCGTCTACCCCGAGGAGCTGATCCGCGGGAACGAGCGGAAGTATCTCGCCTACTACTACACCGAGTTCGCCTATAACCCGACCGCCATCACGCGCGAGGCCCTCGACGAGTACGAGCACTGCTTCAAGCTTTTCGGCGCGCTTCGCGCCGGCATCCAGCTTTACCAGCATTTCTGGGACGACGCCGAGCAGGCGGCCGAGCACATGAAGACCCCGCTCGCGTGCCCGGTGATCGCCTGGGGCGGTGGGGCGCTGATGAACGACTGGTGCCGGGAGAGCATGGAGAAGGTCGCCAGCGACGTCTCCGGCGGCGGCATTCCGAACTGCGGCCATTGGGTCGCGGAAGAGCAGCCCGACTTCGTCGCCGACCGTATCCGTGAACTGGCGGAGAAGGCGTTCTCTGCCACCTCGATCGCCGCCGCATAACGCCGATCTCCGGGCGGCCTGTCCCGGAGCAGCCAGAGGACAGCCAGATGACCGGCGCCGCCAAGACCACCCCCGACATGATCACCGAGATGACGCTGGCCGAATATGCCGGCGCGGCCGATCCCCGGATCCGCCGCATCCTTGCCAGCCTGATCACTCACCTGCACGCCTTCGCCAAGGACGTGGAGCTGAAGCCCGACGAGATCATCGCCGCCGCCCAGTTCCTCACCTGGGGCGGCAAGATCAGCGACGAGAAGCGCCACGAATTCATCCTGATGTCGGACACGCTCGGCCTGACGATGCTGGCGGAGACCATGGCCGACGATCTGCCCGAGGGGGCGTTCGAGCCCTCCGTCCTCGGCCCCTTCTATCGGGAGGGCAGCCCGTGGATCGAGCATTTCGACACGATCTCGCGGGGCGAGAATGACGGGCTGCCCTGTTTGGTGGAGGGACGCGTGACTCACCTGGACGGCACGCCGGTCGCCGGGGCCGAGCTCGACATCTGGCAGACCAACAACAACGGGCTCTACGAAAACGTGGATCCCGACCAGCCCGACTACAATCTGCGCGGCCGGCTGAAGACCCGCGACGACGGCACCTATTCGTTCTGGACCGTGCGGCCTGAGGCCTATCCGATCCCTGTCGACGGACCCGTCGGCGCGCTGCTCGAGGCAGGCGGGCGCCACAACATGCGCCCGGCCCATATCCACTTCATCGTCTCCGCCCCGGGCCTAAAGACCGTGGTCTCGGAGATCTTCGACGCCGAGGACAAGTGGCTCGGCGGCGATGCGGTCTTCGGCGTGAAGGACAGCCTCAAGGTAGAGTTCACCGAGGTCGACGAGCCGGAGATGGCCGCGAAGTACGGCCAGCCCAACCCCTTCGTGCGCATGACCTACGACTTCCGCCTGGTCGAGGGTGAGCGGGCGAAGGTCTCGTTCTCCACCGGTGCGACGGACCGGACGATGTCGGCGGCATGAGGCCCTTTGCCTATCAAGCTGCGCCAATGCGGGTCGTCTTCGGCGCAGGGCGCCGGAGCAATGCGGCGGCGGAGCTTGAGCGGCTCGGCGCCCGTCGTGCGCTGCTGCTCTCAACGCCTGAGCAGGAGGGCGATGTAAGGGCCCTGGCAGAGACGCTCGGCCCACGCGCCGCCGGACTGTTTGCGGGCGCCGCCATGCACACGCCGACCGACGTGACGGAGCGTGCGATGACCATGCTGGGCGAGGTCCGGGCCGATGCCGTCCTCGCCATGGGGGGCGGCTCGACGATCGGGCTCGCCAAGGCCATCGCGCTCCGCACCGATCTGGCGCAACTGGCGATCCCGACGACGTTCGCGGGCTCGGAGATGACGCCGATCATCGGCCAGACCGAGGCTGGGCGGAAGACGACCCAGACCACCCGGAAGGTCTTGCCGGAGACCGTCATCTACGATGCCGACCTCGTCCGGACCCTTCCGGCCGCGGTGGCCGGACCCTCGGCCATGAACGCCATCGCCCATGCCGTCGAAGCCCTTTACGCAGAGGATGGAAGTCCCGTCATCTCACTCATGGCGGAGGAGGCGATCCGCGCCATCGGCGGGGCCCTCCCGGCGATCATGGAGCGGCAAGATCCGGCGGCGCTTGAGCAGGCGCTTTACGGCGCCTGGCTGGCGGGTGCCTGCCTCGGATCGGTCGGCATGGCGATCCATCATAAGATCTGCCACGTGCTTGGCGGCAGTTTCGGCCTGCCCCACGCGCCGATCCACTGCCTGATGATCCCCTATTCCGCCCACTACAACGCCGAGGCGGCGCCGCGGGCGATGGATCGCGTGGCAAGGGCCTTGGGCGCCGACGATGCCCCCGCAGCGCTCCATGATCTGATGCGCCTGGCCAACGCCCAGACGCGCCTCAGCGACTTTGGCCTGACGGAGGGCGATCTGGATGAGGCGGCCGCCATCGCGGTCGAGCAGCCCTACTGGAACCCGCGCCCCGTCACCCGCGGCGGCGTTCGGGAGATGCTGCACGCCGCGTGGGAAGGCCGGGCGCCGTGAGGACGCGCCTCCACTGCCCTGCCCCAAGGCGCCGGCCCGTCCTCGGCCAAGCGCCGGCCTGGAAGCCGACCGCGACGATCCAACCCTGGCGAACGCCTGAAGAAGCAAAGGGAGCCGCGCCATGAGCGGTGTCGAAACAGATGTCCTGATCGTGGGATCCGGCCCGGCGGGCGGCGCAGCGGCGCTGGCGCTCGCTACCTATGGCATCCCCTGCATGGTGGTGACGCGCTACGGCTGGACGGCGCGCACGCCGCGCGCCCACATCACCAACCAGCGCACGATGGAGGTGATGCGCGACCTCGGCGTCGAGGATGAGGTGATCGACGTCGCCTCGCCGCAATCCTCCATGGGCAACCACATCTTCTGCACCGCGCTCGCGGGTGAGGAGCTTGGGCGCATCCATTCCTGGGGGAACGGACCCTACCGGCTCGCCGACTACACCGCTGCGAGCCCGACCGAGATGTGCGACATCCCACAGCACCTGATGGAGCCCATTCTGATCTCGAACGCGGCCAAACGGGGGGCGACCGTCCGCTTCGATACCGAGTTTCTGCGCTTCGAGCAGGATGGGGACGGCGTCACGGCGACCGTCAGGGACGCCGCGACCGGGCACGACTACGACATCCGGGCCAAGTACCTGATCGGCGCCGACGGCGGCAATTCGGCGGTGGCCAAGCAGGCCGGCCTGCCCCTCGCGGGCAAGATGGGGGTGGCGGGCTCCGTCAACATCCTGTTCGAGGCCGACCTCAGCCACCTCGTCGCGCACCGGCCGAGCGTTCTCTACGCCGTGATCCAGCCCGGGGCGCAGGTGGGTGGCGTCGGCATGGCGATCATCCGGATGATCCGGCGGTGGAACAAATGGATGATCGTCTACGGCTACGATCTGGCGGTCGGACCGCCCGAGATGACCGACGACCGTGCGCTCTCGATCATCCGCCAGCTCGTCGGCATCCCGGATCTGCAGGCGCGGATCGACGGCGTCTCGCTCTGGACGGTCAACGACTGTTGGGCGGAGCGTATGGCCGAAGGTCGGGTGTTCATCGCCGGCGATGCCGCACACCGCCATCCGCCGACCAATGGCCTCGGCTCGAACGTCTCGATCCAGGACAGCTACAACCTCGCCTGGAAGCTGGCCTTCGTGCTGAAGGGCTGGGCCGGCCCGGCGCTTTTGGAGAGCTACGACGCCGAGCGGGCGCCGGTGGCGGCCCAGACCGTCAGCCGCGCCGGCCGGTCGATCGCGGAATACGGACCGATCTTCGGAGCATTGGGTTTCGAGGACGCGGCCGACCCCGAAGAGATGCGCGCCGGCGTCGAGCGGCTGAAGGTCGCGAGCCCCGAGGGCGCTGCGGCCCGCAAGGCCTTGCGCCGGGCGATCGACGCCAAGGCATACGAGTACAACGCCCACGGCGTGGAGATGAACCAGCGCTACGTCTCCGACGCCGTGCGCATGGCCCTGGGCGACGCCGATCCCGGTTTCGAGCGCGATGGCGAGCTCTACCACCAGTTCAGCAGCGCGCCCGGCGCAAAGCTGCCCCATGCCTGGTTGGAGCGGGCCACCCACCGCGTCTCGACCCTGGATCTTGTCGGCCAGGGGGCCTTCACCGTGTTGACGGGGCTCGGCGGCGAGGCGTGGGTCGACGCGGCTTCGGCCTGGTCCGCCGCCTCGGGCGTGCCGGTGCGATCCCACCTGATCGGTCCAGGTCGCGACTATCGCGACATGCTGGGGGATTGGTCGGGCCGCTCCGGCATTGCCGAGGACGGGGCGCTCTTGGTGCGGCCCGACGGCTATGTCGCCTGGCGCGCCGTCGAGGGCCCGGGCGGCGGCACCGAGGGGTTGGTGCAGGCCCTCGAGCAGGTGCTCGCCCGCCCGGCGCCCGCCTGAGCTTCGGCCCGGACGAAGACCAAGATCGCCCGATGCGCCGTCACCCTTTCTTCTGAGACCGGCCGACTTGTGCGCGGCCCGGGCCGCGAGACTTCGGTCGGCGCCCGGGAATTCAGAATCCTCGGCGCATCCAGAAGACAGCCCCATGGGCCGCCGCCAGCCTGTTGGTCGAGGTGCGCGGTCGACCTGCCGGCAACGGTGAGTGAACAAGCGACACCCGCAACCTCTCGACCCGATGAACTGAGAGAGGGTTGCGATGAAGATAGCGATGACCGGGGCGACGGGCTTCGTCGGCGACGCGGCCGCCCGGTGTGCAGCCAACCGGGGCCACAGCCTCATCAGGATCGTCCGGCCCGGGGCGACCGACAGACGGCGGGACGACATCGAGGCCGACCTGCAGGACCACGAGCGGCTGATGGGCATCGCCGCGCGGGTCGACGCGGTGGTCCACTGCGCGGCGAGCGACGACCCGTCGTTCCTGCCGATCTCGCAAGCCGCAAGCGACTCCCTGATCGCCGGGCTTCCCGCCGGCGGCCGCTTCGCCACCCAGGGCGGCAGCGTCGTCTTCGGCGATACCGGGCCGGACATCGCGACCACGCCGACCTTCGCCGCGCCGCCGCCCCTGCAGGCGCGCGCGGACCTCGATCGGCATATCCTCAGGCCCGCGCGGTCCGAGATATCGACCCGTATCGTCTACGGCTCCTTCATCTTCGGCGGCACGGGCGCCGCCATTCCCGCGACGATGATCAACATCGCCATGGACCAAGGCACCTCGTTCTTCTTCGGCGACGGCGATCAAGTCTGGTCGAGCGCCCATGTGCACGACTTCGGCGCCCTGCTGATCGATGCCGTGGAGAGCAGCTATCCCGGCAATCTCGCCCTCTTCGCCTCGGGACGTGCCGTTCAGATCAAACAGGTCGCCGAGAGCATCGCCCAGGTGCTCGGCATCTCCAGCCGCGCGGTCCGAAGCGACGAGGAGGCGCAGCTCTTCGGACCGTTCGCCGGGGCGCTCTCGCTCAACCAGCACTTCTCCTCGGAGCCCGCGCGGCGCCTTTTTCGCTGGTGCCCGGAGATCTCCGACGAGGAGGCGGCGATCACGCGCGCCCTCACCCTCCATGCATCTCGCGCTTCGCTGTGACGCGAACCAGTCCGGCGACAAATTGTGGCCGAGATGAAATTGAAACCAATCGCCCTATGTCGCCTCTCGCACAATGTCGGGCGGTGTAATGAGCGCGCAGAGTTTAGAAGATGACCGGCGGTTCTCGTCCTTTGCCGAGTTTTGGGCCGACGGTCGCTGGGCGCCGTTTGTCGAGACTTTGCACTCCGGCAAGCGCAAGCCGCATACGCTGGCCGTCCACGACCAGCCGGCAGGCGAGTTTCCCGATCCGCCGATGCCGGAATTTCTCATCATCCTCATCACCAAGGGTGACGCGCGGATCGAAGTAACCTACGGCGGCTGCCAGTTCCGTTCACAGCTTTCTCCGGGCTCCATTTTTCTTACACCACCTGAGACGATCTCGAACTACGTGGTGGACGGCCCGCAGAAGTTCATCTCTCTCGCCGTCAACAAAGATGCCATGGCGCGGTTTCGCGATCAGGTGGCGTTCGAGCTGCCTCGCGACTTCGGCAAGCTGCACGAGCAGAAGTTCCACGACCCCGTCGTCGAGATGCTTGTCGTGCAGATGCTCGAGCAGGCGACGATGGATCACCCGACGGGCGATCTGTTCCTCGATCAGGCGACGGATACGATCCTCACGAGGCTGCTCTACAAGAGCGGGACGTTTCAGCTCGATCAGGAGGCACCCGGCCCGCTCACCGACCACGATGTCGCAAACGTCACCTCGATGATCGAAGAGCGGCTTGAGGAAAATCTCAATATCTCCGACCTGGCCCGGGTGACGTCGCTCTCCGACTGGCATTTCGCACGGGCCTTCAAGCAGGCCACCGGCCTCAGCCCGCATCAGTTCGTCCTCCGCCGGCGCATCGCCCGTGCCAAGGACCTGTTGGAGAGAACGGCCGACCCGCTTGCGGAAGTCGCCGTCGCGTCGGGCTTTTCGTCCCAGAGCCACATGACGGACGTGTTCCGCCAGAAAGCGGGAACGACGCCGGGAAAGTACCGCGCAGAGATCAATGGCTGACGGCCGGTTCCCGAACTTCAAGTCCTTCGCCGAGTTCTGGGCCGAGGGCGAGTGGGCTCCGTTTGTGCAGACGCTTCACCCGGGCAACAACAGTCCGCACACGCTCGCGGTACTCGATCAACCGGCCGGAGCCTTTCCCGATCCGCCCATCCCCGAGTTCAACATTCAACTCCTCAAGAAGATCAACAGCCGAGTGAAAATTACGCTTGAGGGTACAGAACTTGACGCCAGCCCCGCTCCGGGAGCTATTTTTGTGGCTCCCGCCGATACAGAGATGAACTACGAGCTCGATGCGCCACACCAAGTCGTCGCCCTCGCGATTAACAGGGAGGCGATGGATCGGTTCCGTGAGCAGGCCGATTTCGACTTGCCCCGCGACTTCGGCAAGCTGCACGAGCAGATGTTCTACGATCCGATCGTCGAGGCCTTGATCATGCGGATGCTCGAGCAGGCGATGATGGAGCACCCGACGAGCGATCTGTTTCTCGACCAAGCCACCAACACGATCCTGACGAGCCTGCTGTGCCGCAGCGGGACCTTGGAGACCGACCAAAACGCGACCGGGCCGCTGACGGATCGCGATATCGCGAAGGTCGCGCGCATCGTCGAAGAGCGGCTGGAGGATAACCTGAACATCGCCGATCTGGCGCGGGTTACCTCCCTCTCCGACTGGCACTTCGCCCGCGCTTTCAAGCAGGCCACGGGCCTCAGCCCGCATCAGTTCGTTCTCCGCCGTCGGATCGCGCGCGCAAAGGACTTGCTGCAGCACACGTCCTTTCCCCTGGCGCAGGTCGCCGTCGCATCGGGCTTCTCGTCGCAGAGCCACATGACCGATGTGTTCCGTCAGAAGGCCGGGGCGACGCCGGGTAAGTATCGCGCGCAAACCAGCGCGAAGTCCTAGACACCGGGCGGCGCGCGATCGCCGTCCCAGACCGTGCCGGGCCCTGGCGATCGTTGCTCGCGCAAGAATTCTGAACGGCCGCGACGCCCGGAATAATCGACACGCACCATCCCCCTATAGTCCGCGCGACCCGTAGGAATAAGGGCTGGATGAATGTCGAGACAATCGTCGAGCCGCCCGGATCTCTCGCCCGAGCGGATGCTTGAAATTTTGGAGCAGGAGGTCATCGCCTCCGGCGACCAAGACGAGAAGCGGGCGCTGATCGACCGCACCCGGCGCCGCTTTCTGGGCGCGGCGGCTGCCGGGGCGGTGGGATTGTCCACTCTGGCGGCGACGCAACGCACCCAGGCCCAGACCTCGGGCGACGGCGCGGCGGCCCCCCGGCCCCGGATCATGGTGGTCTACACGACCGACACCAACTCGACCCGCCGCGTTGCCGAGCGGGTGATCGCCGGCGTCAACTCGGTCGGCGTGGCCGATCCGCGATTGCTCGTCACGGGCCGCGAAGTTGCCCATGCGGACATCCTGGCCTGCGACGCGCTCATCATGGGCACCCCTGTTCGCCACCGGACAATGCATCACCGGCTAAAAATCTTCGTCGAGCAGGTGCTGGAGCAGCTTTGGCTGGACGATTCCATGGTCGGCATGGTGGGCGCCACGTTCTCCGTCGGTGGCGGGCACGGGGATGCCGGGGCGGGGGCGGAGCTTTGCCAGCTCAGCATGTCCGCCGCGATGGCAGCGAACGGCATGATCCTCGTCACCCTGCCGAAATCGACCCCCGGCGGCGATCATGCCTGCCTCCACTGGGGGCCGGCCGTTCGCACCGGCGGCCCGAAGATGGAGGCCATTTGGCCGACCGCCTCCGCACTCGACTGCGCCTATCATCACGGCACCAACGTCGCGCGTGTCGCCGCCGCGGTGAAAGCGGCGGAGGAGCCGTTGTTCGCCTCCGGCAATGTCTCGCCAGGGCCTGAACTGCTGGCCGCCTTCCAGGCCGGCGCCAGCACCATGGAAACTGCGGAGCGGGTGCCCGCCGCGGACGCGAACCCCGCTTATCGCGCTGAAACCAATGCCGATTTCCCCTCGGGCGATGGCTTCAGCCTCAGAGACTGAGCGCATACCGAAAGGACGTGAGAGATGAAGAACCTCTTCACCACCGAGAACGCCGCGATGCTGCTGATCGACCACCAGGTCGGGACGGCGAAGCTCGCCCGCAATATCAGCGCCGCCCATCTGCTCGCCAATGCCCGCGCCCTGGCCCGCACGGCGGTCGAGACGAAGATGCCCCTGGTCTTGACGACGAGCCAGGAGGATCACTTCCAGGGTCCGCTGTTCAGCGATTTCGAGGAGATCGCGCCAGAGGCCCACGCCGCCCGCATCAAGCGACCCGGCGTCGTCGATGCCTGGACGTTCGCGCCCTTCAAGTCGGCGGTCGAGGCCACCGGCCGCAAGAAACTGATCATGGCCGGGCTGACCAATGACGTCTGCACCGTCTATCCCGCGATCAGCGCGCTTGAAGACGGCTATGAGGTGCAGGTGGTGGTCGATGGCGGCGGCTCTCCCACCCAGGCCGCCGACGATATCTCAGTCGCCCGGATGCGCGCCGCCGGCGTCGGCATCACCTCCACCAACCAAGTCATGGCCGAACTTGCCACCGACTGGGCCAGCCCGACCGGTCAGGCGATCCAGCGCGTGATGTACGAGGAGATCCTGAAGCCCCTCGTCGAGGGCTGAAGAGGTCGCACCGGGCCGCACCAAGGCCCGCGCAACGGAACGAAGCCGCGCCATCGAACCGACCGCCAGGCATCTTCGTCACTTCATATCGGATCAAAAAGGGCAGGCAGTCCAATGGGCTACACCGACAAGTTGACAGCCGATAATTGTGCCATGCTGCTGATCGACCATCAAACCGGCACCATGCTCGGCGTCCAGGACATTCGCCTCGATCAGTTTCGCTCGAACGTCCTCGCATTGGCAAAGACGGCCAAGGCGCACGATCTGCCGACGGTTCTGACCGCCTCCTATGCCGAGGGACCGAACGGGCCGTTGATGCCTGAATTGCTGGAGATGTTTCCCGACGTAGATCCCGTCTATCGGCCAGGCCCGATCGACGCCTTCGACGACCCCGAGTTCGTCAAGGCCGTGGAAGCAACGGGGCGCAGGAAGCTCATCATGGCGGGGGTCACCACGGACGTCTGCTTATACTACCCCGTCATTTCCGCTCTCGCACAGGGCTATGACGTCTACGCGGTCTACGACGCCTCTGGCTGCTGGGACATGATGTCGGAGCTCACGACGTGCATGCGCATGACCCAGGCGGGCGCCATTGTCTGCAACTGGGCCGTCATCACGGCGATGCTGCAAAGCGATTGGCGCCGCGGCGAGCAGGCCGAGAAGACGCTGGAGATCTTCGGCAGCCACCTGCCCTTCTACGGAATGCTGGCGAACAATCAGGCGGCCAATCAGAAGGCATCGTCCTGATGGATCGCCTCACCCGCCCCCTGCCCCGCAACGACTGGCGCTGAGAGGTCGGCATGCTCCGCAACCCGCAAACCCTGGCCCGCGTCATTCTGGCAACGTCGATCGTGCTGACCGTGGCGATTGTGGCGGTCGCCGACGTCTTCAACGCATCGCACGTCTTCAACCCGGCCTGGCCAGGGCACGCGCGGTTTCACGGCATGATGATGTTCGTCATGCTGTCGTTCGTATCGCTCTATTCGCTCCGGGCCTTGTTCGGCCCCATGACGAAGGAGAAGGCCCTGGCGGGCGGCCTCGCGCCCCTGGCGTTCTGGCCCGGCCTGATCCTGGTTCTACCCGTGCCGGGGACCGACGTTTATGCCAGCGACGATCTGCGCGATCTCGGCTTTCCGATAAATGTGATGATCGCCATCGTGATGATCGCCATCACGATTGTCGGCGTCCGCCTCGGCCGCCGAGGCGCGTCTCCCGCCGGAACGGATCGGGGATGACGGCGTGCTCCGCCGATGTGTCATTGCCCTCCTCGTTCTTTCTGGGCACGCCTTAGCCGGGGGCCAGGGATCCCCGGCCATGGCGAGCGAAGGGGCGTGCCCGCCCCTGCCGCTCATCCCCTACGAGCTCGACCCGACGCTCTTTCGGGATCTCGACTGCGATCCCGGACCGCTGAGCGCGCTGAAATTCGTGCCCCTCAGCCCCGATGGCGACATATTCGTCTCTTTCGGCGGCGAGGCGCGTCTGCGCTACGAGATCACCACCAACCCGGGTTTCGGCGCCGGTGTGGAGGACGGCGACGGCGCCTTTCTCCATCGCTATGCCTTGTCGGCCGATCTTCAGGTGGGCCGCAATTTTAGGCTCTACGGCGAACTCGCCAGCGCCTTTGCCGAGGGCCAGTCGGAGGGGCCGGGCCCGGTCGACGAAAACGTGCTGGAGGCGCAGAACCTCTTCGTCGAATGGCGCGGCGATCTGCGTCCTGGGCTCGACAGCTTCGCCCGGTTCGGTCGGCAGGAGCTCAACATCGGCTCCGGTCGCCTGGTCA
This sequence comes from Pseudomonadota bacterium, assembly GCA_039180875.1. Taxonomy (GTDB): domain Bacteria; phylum Pseudomonadota; class Alphaproteobacteria; order Rhodobacterales; family Rhodobacteraceae; genus JBCDCY01. The sequence goes on from JBCDCY010000008.1 coordinate 39,282, forward strand.
GCATCCGGGACGGGCCGAATGTCCGGCGCACCTTCGACGGCGTCCGGCTGGGTCTGGCGGGCAATGACTGGCTTGTCGAAGGCTTCGGCTTCGGCGTGCGCGACGACGAGGCGGGCGTGTTCGACGACGACATCCTCGATGAGGAGCTGATCTGGGGCGTCTACGCCACACTCGACGACGCGCCGCTGCTGCCCGGCAGCGCCGAATTCTTCTACCTCGGCTTCGACGAGAACGACGCGGTGTTCGACCAAGGCGCGGCGGACGAGACCCGGCATACCATCGGGACGCGCCTTTACGGCAGCCAGGGTCGCTGGGACTGGAATTGGGAGGCGATGGCCCAATTCGGCTCGTTCGGCGATGCCCGCATCTTCGCCTGGACGGTGGCGAGCGACACCGGCTACACCTTCGCCGACACGCCGTGGCGGCCCCGCGTCGCGCTCAACACCAACATCGCGAGCGGCGACGACGACCCGAACGATCCGGATCTTCAGACCTTCAATCCGCTCTTCCCGCGGGGCAACTATTTCTCCGAAGCCGCGGTCCTCGGCCCGCAGAACTTCTTCAATGCCCATGTGTTCCTGACGGTCCATCCGACGGAGCGGCTGACGGTGACGGCCGACGTCAACAGCTTCTTCCGGCTCGACACCGATGACGCCGTCTATGCGCCGGCGGGGTTCGTGATCGCGCCCGGCGATGGCAGCGACGCGCGCTTCGTCGGATCCTCCGTCTCGGTCAGCGCCGAGTACGAACTGACGCGCAACCTTCTCGTCACCGGGATCTACACCCATTTCGAACCCGGCAGCGTATTGGAAGACACCAGCCCCGGCGCCTCGATCGACTTCGTTGAGGTGACGCTCCGCCTGCGCTTCTAGGGCGCTGGACGCTTCCGCGCCTACGGGCGCGTCGCGGGATCGGCGGCGACCGGAGGTCCCCAGTCGCCGCGCCGCAACGTGACCCCGACTGTGCGTAAGGCCCGGCCCCGGCTCAGTCCGTCCAACGCTCGAGCAACCCAGGCCGCGCTTCGAGATAGGCCTCCACCGCCGCGCGCGGCGCCATACCCTCGACGTTCACCTGGTAGTCGAGCCGATTGAGATCCTCGAGGCTGACGTTGATCCGTGAGAGGGCGGAGAGAAGCGCGGGATCGGCCGAGCGCGCCCAGGCGCGATTGGCGGCCAGGAACGTCGCCTCTCGACCGCCGAAGACACCCTGCGGTTCGACCAGCGGCCTGACGTCGAAGGCTTCGTTCATGTACTGCGGCTCCCAAAGCGGGAAGACGATCCACGCGCGGTTCTCGATGGCCTCGCCCAGCGCGGCGTTCCAGCTGTCGACGGTCCCCGCCTCGACCTCGAAACCGACCGCGTCGAGCCCGTATTGCTCCACGACCGCGACCGATTTGTCGTACATCGACGTGCCCCGGTGGATCGACGGGATCACCTTCTGAAACCGCTCGGCCATCTCGGGATCGGCCAGGTCGTTCACGGACTGCACGCTCTCGTCCACATAGTCCGGCACGACGAAGAACGAGACGCCGTTCTGGAAGATGGCGCCGAGCGTGATGATCTCGTCCTTATGCGCCTCCCAATAGGTGTCGTGGCCGTAGGGCAGCCAGATCGACGTCAGGATGTCCGCCTCGCCGTTGGCGAGCGCCGGAAAGAGATCCGGGTGCACGCCGTCGAGATACGTCACCGAGAACCCCTCCTCTTCCGCGACGATTTCGACGAAGGCGGCATTGATCGAATACATCGACAACGGCAGGCGCGCGACGGTGATGGTCTTGTCGGCATCGGTCGAAGCGGCCGCGGCCGTCTCAGCCGAGGCGGGCCCGACGACGGCGAGAGCGGCTGCGAGGGCGGTCGCCATCGCGGAAGGTCTGCGGGTCATGGACTGGTCCTTTCGGTCTCTGATGCGGAGGGCTGGGGGGCGATCCGGCGCGTGCACGCTCTGATCGTTTCCTCGGGACGATGTATCCGCCGGACGCACGCGTGCCTTCCGAGATTGCGATGACGCTTTCTGCGAAACGAACGTTCTCGGACACCGGACCTTGGGCCGAGATCGGGGTCTGCCTTGATCGCCAACAGAGGCGGTCCGCTCACCCCGCCTCGGCCCGCATCGCCCCCGGCGTCATCCCGAACTGCGCCTTCATCGCGGTCGTGAAATGCCCCTGCGCGGCGAAGCCGCAGCGGTAGGCGATCTCGGCCAGCGGCGCGTCGGTGAACAGGATCATCTCCCTCGCCCGCTCGCAGCGGCGGCGGCGGACATAGGCCCAGACCGCCTCCCCTGTCGCCGCCTTGAAGGAACGAGAGAAGTGGCCGGGGCTCATGGCCGCAACGACAGCGAGTTCGCCGACCGAGAGAGGGTCGCCGTAATGCGCCTCGATATAGTCGAGCGCGCGCGTGATACGTGTGTCGTCGGCCCGGATCCGGCCGATCTCGAACCGCGCCCCGAACCCCGACAACTGGGCAAGCAGCTGAAGGGTCAGCCCGTCGAGATGAAGGCTCGCCGCCGCTCCGTCGCGCGCCGACACGTCCCACATCGTCGCCATGATGCGCGATGCGGCGGGCACGACGTGCATCTGGCCGAAGAAGGCGTGCAGGGGCTCGGTCCCACCGCCCCCGTCCGGCAGAAAGCGCGACTGCCAGTCGGCCGGTATCGCCGCCACGAGAAGCCGGTGGGGATCGGAGACGCGGAAGCGGACCTCCGTATCCGGCGGTGCGATGGTGATCGACTGCTCTTCGGTGCGCTCGTGGTTCACCCCGCCATCGCCGACGTCGATCAGCACGTTACGGCAGGCATCGTGCGTCAGGGCGATGACGTATTCGGGCACCTTCGCGTCGATCAGGTCGAGCGGTTCCTGCTCGACCTCGATCATCGTCACGCCGAGGGAGCCTTGAAACCGGTGCTCCTGCGGAAAGCGGGCATAGGCCGACCCCCGGTAGAAGTCGGACAACGAGCCGAAGGATCGCTCGGCGGCGGCGTGCGACGGGCTAGTCATGCGGACCGGGCCGCCCCTGCATGCACTCAGGCAACGTCTCCCGCGGATCGGCCGTCAGCACAGGCTTCGACACAGGTGCCATGATCCTCTCAATACGTCCGTGGCCGCGCCCTACGACCGATGATCGCTTGGCCGGCGCCTCTCGCGCGGGTCGATCCTCGGCTCCCGCCAGAGTCCCGACGCCAGGAAATTCGAGCCGGTTCGAGGGCCGTCGAAAGCCGTCGTACCGGCTGCATAGACAGGGAGAAGTAACACTGAGGCCGGCGCCGTATTTCACCGATCCGGGGGCGATTGCATGGATCGGGGCGTTCAGCCCTTTTTTCGATAGGCGCCTGGAGAGTCGCCGGTGATCTGCTTGAAGACCCGGTTCAGATGGCTCTGGCTGGAGAAGCCGCAGGCGAGCGCGATGTCGCTGAGGGTCCGGTCGGTCTCAATCAGCAGCTTTGCGGCGTGGCGGACGCGCTGCTCCTGCACATAGACCGAGGGCGCCATGCCGAGGCTCGCGCGGAAGCGGCGTGAGAAGGTGTCGGGCGAGAGGTCGGCAATCTCGGCAAGGGCGTTCAGCCCGATGTCGCGCCCGACATTGGCGCTTACATACTCCGCGACGGTCTTCAGCGTTCGGCGCGACAGCGGGCCGCCCGCCCCGCCATGTACCGGCTGCCGCCCGTCCGATCGGGCGAGCTGGCGGGCGATCAGGCTGACGAACGCATCCATGAAGGACAGCTCGGGCTCCGCGCCATCCTCGATCTCCCGCGCCAAGCCGCCGAGCATCCCCTCGATCAGAGCGTCGCTGGCGTTGACGCGAGGTCCGAGCGCGGCGAGCTCGGCCAGCGCCGGGATCTCTTCGGCCGCGCGGGGATGGATGAAGAGCCCCGCATAGTCGAGATCGGCGTCGATGTACCAGGACTGGCGATCGGCAAGCGCTGGGATGAAGGTCAGGGCACCTGCGCGGTCGATACCTTCATAGACCTGCTTGCCCCCGATCTTCGAGCCGGTGAGCGCGGTGCCGCCGCGCACCGTCAGGATCAGCGAATGCCAACCGCTCTGCTGAAACAGCTCCGCATCCTGTCCGGTCCACTGCTTCACGGCGAAGTGGATGTCTCCACCCCGCCACGACCGATCGACCCGATCGAGGACCTCGCCCGCCTTGGTCCGGGTCGCGATGATCTTGCGCTTGTCCGACGCTATTCCCCTGGATCCTTGCGCGGCAGAGAGATGTGCTCATGCACGATCTTCCATGCGCCATCGCGCTTTTTCATCAGGACGGTTCCTTGGGCCGGCCCGATGAAGACTGCCCCGTCGAGCGCCAAGCCGTAGTTGTCGATGTAGAGCGTGGCCCAGGCCATGGTCTCCGACACCACGTTCACGCCGAGACTATCCTGCTGGATGTCGAACCGCCACTCATCCCTGGACCGGACAAAGGGCTGCCAGACTGAGGAGAACAGGGCGAATCGCGATCATGTCTTCGGCTCCCATGGATAGAGGCCGCCATCGGCCGTTCCGGCCAGAAGCCGGCCGCCCGGGAGGACGGCGAGGGACCGTACGGCGGAGGGCAGTGTGACGCTGTCCAAGATGGTGGACGCGTCGATCGTCCAGGCGTGCAGGGTGCCGTCGAACGCGCCCGTGACCGCAACCTCGCCTCCCGGCAGGACGGCGACCGCGTCGATGCGGTCGCCATGCCCGCGATACTGTCCGATGGCGCGGCGGGTCTGAAGGCTCCAGACGATGGCGGTGCCGTCCCAGGAGCCGGAGACGATGCGGTCGTTGCCGGCGAAGGCGATCGCCCAGACCGGGCGTTCGTGGCCCGTCAGGGTCGTGAGCGCGGCTCCCGTTCCGACATCCCAGAGCCGTATGGACTGGTCCCATGAGACCGTCGCGAGCAGGGTGCCGTCGGGCGATATGGCGGCCGCCTCTACCCCGCCCGCATGGCCGGCCAAGACATGCAGGGGCCGGTCACTGGCCACCGTGTGAAGACGCGCCGTCCGGTCGCGGGAGGTGGTGGCGAAGCGCTGGCCGTCGGGGTGAAAGGCAGCGCCATAGACGGTGTGGGAGTGGTCGGAGACGGTACGGATCCGGCGCCCCTCCTCCAGGTCCCAGAGGATCGCCGTGCGGTCGGCGGAGCCCGACACCGCGAACCGCCCGTCGGGCGAGACGGCCACGACCTCGGCTGCCCCGCCGTGACGTCCAAGCGCGCGCGCCTCGCCCGCGGCGCCCGTCAGGCGCAGGACCCTGCCGTCCTGCAAGCCGCAGAGGACCTCGTCGCCCGATCGCGACGCGGCGAGGCCGAGCACCGCCGATCCGAGATCGAGGCGGCGTCCCAGCCCGGCATCCGCCCGGACGATCCGGGGAGCGCAGACGGCCAATGCGAGGCCGCCCGCCAGAACCTCCCGTCGGCGGAGCGGAGGAGCGGTCCAGGCGCGCGCCCGGGCCATGGTCGGATCTGCCGCGCCCCCCTCAGATCAGCGTCGCGGCGTCCTTGATGGCCTGACGGATGCGCATGTAGGTCGCGCAGCGGCAGAGATTGCCGGCCATCGCGTCGTCGATGGCGTCGTCGTCCGGCGCGCCGTTCCCTTGAAGAAGCGCCACCGCCGACATGATCTGACCGGACTGGCAGTAGCCGCACTGCGGCACGTCAATGGCGGCCCAGGCAGCGCGGATGGCATCGGCCTCCGGCCCCGCGACACCCTCGATCGTGGTGACGGCGGCGCCTTCCAGGCTGTCGAAGGGGGTGACGCAGGCCCGCCACGCCTCGCCATCGACATGCACCGTGCAGGCACCACATTGGGCGATGCCGCAGCCGAATTTCGTGCCGGTCATGCCGAGCCGGTCGCGCAGAACCCAAAGAAGCGGCGTGCCTTCCGGTGCATCGACTTCGGTTTCGGTCCCGTTGATGTTCAGGGTCATCCGCATGGCATGGCTCCTTAGCTTTGGTCACGCGGGGCGAGGCGATCGCGCCGGTCGCCCGAGAAGATCGGTAGGCGGCGTATGCGCTCGCCCGTCGCTGCGAAGATGGCATTGGTGAGCGCGGGGGCCGCGGGTGGGGTCGGCGGCTCGCCCACGCCGCCCGGGGGCGCATCGCTCTCGACGATATGGGTCTCCATCCGCCGTGGGGCCTCGTTCATCCGCATGACGCGGAAGTCAGGGAAGTTCCACTGCTCGACCGCGCCGCCGCTGGCCGTGATCGCACCGTAGAGCGCGTTCGAGAGACCGTAGAGCGTGCCGCCCTCGATCTGCGCCGCCGTGTGCCGGGGGTTAGCCACCGTGCCGGCATCGAGTGCCGACCACACCGCCGGGATGGTCAAGCGCCCCTCGTCGTCGACGGCAACCTCGACCACTGTCGCGCTGTAGGTGCAGAAGGACCGGTGCATCGCGATGCCGAGGCCGGAGCCGCGCGGCATGTCGCGCCCCCAATCGGCCATCCCGGCCACGGTCTCGATGATGTTGCGCATCCGGCCCGTGTCGATCGGATAGTCCTCCATCGGCGAGCCGTAGTTGTCGTACTCCTCAACCCCCTCGTCGCGCGGGTCGATCAGGCGCGGCGGGCCGATCAGCTCCAGCAGATAGTCCTTGGGGTCGCGACCGGCGGCGTCGGCAAGCTCATGCGCGAAGCTCTGCACCGCGAAGGCGTGGTAGATGTTGGCGACGGAGCGGAGCCAGCCGATGCGCAGATGCGCCGGCGCATCCCCGGTCTCGAGGCGCAGGTTCGGCGTCGCGAAGGGCGTGTCGGAGGCGCCTAGGCGGAGCTCGCCCCACGACGGCGTCTCCGCCCCCGGCACAAAGGTCGAAGGGATCGGCGGGAAGACGGTTCGGTGGAGGAAGGCCGTCGTGTTACCCTCGCTATCCAGCCCACCCTCCATGTGTTGTGCACTGACGGCGTGATAGTAGCCGTGGCGCAGGTCGTCTTCCCGCGTCCAGGTCACCTTGACGGGCCGGCCGACCTCACGCGCCAGCAATGCGGCCTCGGCCACATAGTCGGGCTTGGACTTGCGCCCGAAGCCGCCGCCGAGCCAGGTAACGTTGATCGTGACGTTCTCTTCCGGCACGCCGCAGACCGCCGCCACCGTGGACCGCGCCGCCTGTGGTGCTTGGGTGCAGGCCCAACATTCGACCCGGTCGCCATCCCAGCGGGCGGTCGCGACCGGCGGCTCCATCGGCGCCTGGGAGAGATGGGGCACGACGTAGTCCGCCGCTATGCGACGATCGGCGCTGGCCAGGGCAGCCTCGACATCGCCCCGGTCGCGTCGCACCGCGCCGGGCTGTCGGGCGGTCTCCTGCATCTCCGCCACGAAGGCCTCGGTGTCGTAACCGCCGTTCGGACCGGCGTTCCAGTCGACGATCAGTTCGTCCCGCCCCCGGATGGCCGCGTAGGTGTCCTCGGCGATCACCGCCACACCACCGAGCGGTTTGAACAGCGCCGGCGGCTCGGGTGAGGCGAGACGCACGGTGCGCAGGACGCCCGGGACCTCGAGCGTCGCGCTATCGTCGAGCGACGCGACGCTCCCGAAGACCACGGGCGGCCGCGCGATCACGGCATAGACCATGTCCGGCAGCCGCATATCTATGCCGAACGTGCCTTGGCCGCGCACGATCAGCGGCACGGTCAGCGACGCCACGGGCTTGCCGATATAGCGCCACTCGGATCGGTCCTTCAGGCGGATCTCATCCTCGCCCGGCAGCGCGCGCTCCGCCGCGGCCGCGGCCAGATCGCCATAGGGCGCCATGCGGCCATCGGGGCCAGTGACCACGCCGTTCTCGCCGCGGCAGGAGCCGGCATCGACCCCCCAGCGCTCAGCCGCCGCGGCGACCAGCATGGTCCGCATGGCCGCCCCGGTCAGCCGCAGACGCTCCATGTTCCAGCGCACGGAGCGCGACCCGTCGGTGTTCTGATCGCCATAGCGCGGATGCCCTTCGGCCTGAACGACTTCAACTTGCTCCCACGGCACGTCGAGTTCGTCCGCCAGGATCTGCGCCATCGCCGTCCAGGTCTGCTGGCCCATCTCTGAGCGGTGGCAGGTCAGCTTCACGCTGCCGTCCGGCTCGATGGCGATGAACAGACCGGGATCGACCTCACCCCCAGGCGTCACGGGAAGGCCGCCCGCCGTCTGGTCCGCCATGGCGCGCCCGCCAACCAATGCAACCGCGACAGCGAAGGTGCCGGCGCCAAAGCTCCGCCGCGTGATCGGCGCGAAGCCGCGTTCTGCCAGGGTTCGGGTCTGCGTCGGGGCGTGGAACATGCGTGGATCCTCCTGGTGTCAGAGTGCTGCGAGCAGCTTATCGGGTGAGATCGGCAGATCGTGGATGCGCAGGCCGGTCGCGTCGAAGACAGCGTTGGCGATGGCACCCGCCGCGCCGACGATGCCGAGCTCACCGATGCCCTTCACGCCCAGCGGGTTGGCGTGGCGGTCCTCGGGCTCGACGAAGACGACGTCGATGTCGGGAATGTCGGCATTCACGGGGATCAGGTAGTCGGCGAAGCTCGTGTTGACGTTCTGGCCGGTGACCAGGTCTGTGCGCGTCTCCTCCATCAGCGCCATGCCGATGCCCCATATCACCCCGCCGACGATCTGCGAGCGGGCGAGCTTGGGATTGATGATCCGCCCGCCGTCCATAGCGGTAACGTATCGCCGAATGCGCACGATGCCAGTGTCCGCGTCGACGCCGACCTCGCAGAAATGCGCGCCGAAGGCATGGATGCCGAAGCGATCCCACTCGTCGCCCGGCGCGACCGATGCCTCGGCGGTCAGCGGCACGTCGATGGTGGCAAGGGCGGCGGCAAGGTCGCCGTCGCTATCGGGCGCGCGCTGCACCGCGGCTGCCCGCGCCTGTTGACAGGCCGCGCGGACGGCGCTGCCGACGCTCGCCATGGTGCGCGAGCTGCCGATCACCGGCGCCTCGGGCAAGGCGCTATCGCCAAGATCGAAGCGGACCTTCTCGAAGGGAAGCCCGAGCGTCTCGGCCGCGACCTGGGCCATCGTCGTGTAGGTGCCGACCCCGAAATCCAGCGTTCCGCTTTCGACGTGCGCCGTGCCGTCGGGATGGAGCGTGCAGCGCGCCGTCGCCGGGGCGCGAAAGCCCGGATAGACCGAGGACGCCATGCCGCGCCCGATCAGCCATGGCTCTTCGCGCCGGCGGCGGGGCCGGATCGGGCCGCTCTCCCAACCGAACCGGTCGGCGCCGACGGCATAGCACGCGCGAAGGCCCTTGCTGGACCAGGGTCGGTCGGCGCGCGGGTCGGTTTCGGCATAGTTCGTGAGCCGAAGCTCGATCGGGTCGATCCCGGTGGTGAAGGCCAATTCGTCCATCGCGGACTCGAGCGCGAAGATCCCGGGCGCCTTGCCCGGTGCGCGCGTCGAGGTCGGCACGCCCACGTCGAAGCGCACCAGCCGGTGCGAGGTGGATACGTTTGGACAGGCATAGAGTGCGCGCGTCGATTTCGCCGTCGCCTCGAGATACGTGTCATGGGCCGCTGTCGGCTGGATGTTGTCATGGGCAATCGCGGTCAGCCGTCCATCGGCGTCGGCACCCAATCGCAGACGCTGCCGGTGGGCGGCGCGGTAGCCGACCATCGACGACATCTGATCGCGGCTCAGCACCAGCTTAACCGGTCGCGCCACGGCCCGCGCGGCGAGCGCTGCCAGTACGACATGGGGCCAGGCCCGGCCCTTGCCGCCGAAACCGCCGCCGACGAATTTTGAGATCACGCGGACATTCTCGCGCGGCAGGCCGAAGGCGGCCGCGATAGCGCCCTGACGGATATGCACGCCCTGGCTCGCGTCATGAAGCGTCAGCCGATCGCCCCGCCATTCGGCGAGCGTCGCATGCGGCTCCATCTGCTGATGGTGCTCCATCGGCGTGCTGTAGTCCTGGTCGACCGTGTGTGCCGCTTGGGCGAGCGCCGTCTCCGGATCGCCGCGCCGCGTGTCGACCGGATCGCCCGCCGGCATGAGCTGGCTTCCGGGCGGCAAGAACGGCGTCTGCGTGCGGAGCGCGGCGTCGAGATCGCTCCGCGGGATCTGCGCCTCATAGCGCGCCGAGACGAGCTTCGCGCCGTATTCCGCCGCCTCTAACGTTTCCGCGACGACCACCGCAATCGGCTGTCCGGGATATCTCACGCGGTCGTCCCGCAACACCAGATGCAGTCCTTGATCTGGGCGTCCCCACAGCACGCCGCCCTCCGGCTCCTCCAGATCGGTGCGCGCGGGCGCGTGGTCGGGCCAGGGTGCGTCGGCATGGGTGATGACGGTGAGGACGCCGCGATGGGCCAGCGCACGGCTCGTGTCGATGCTGGCCACGCGGCCGCGCGCCACGGCGGCGTTCACCGCCACGGCGAAGGCGACACCTTCGGCCGGGACATCCGCCGAATAGCGGGCCTGACCGGTGACCTTGGCCAGGCCGTCGACCCGGTCGAGGGGCCGTCCAATGGCGGCGCCGGGGGGGATGGCACGCGTTGCCATGGTCAAAGATTCCTCAACACCGCGACGAGGGTGCGCTTCAGCAGATCGACCTTGTAGGCGTTCTGGCGTCCCGGCACCGCGTCCCGGACGGCCAGGTCGGCGGCGCGCGCCCATGCCTGCGTCCCGTGCTCGGTCCCGATCAGCGCCTGCTCCGCCTCAGTTAGCCGCCAGGGCACCGTTCCGACGCCACCGGCGGCGAGACGCGCGTCGCGGATGAGACCTGAACCATCCACATCAAGGCCCGCAGCGACGGAGACCAGAGCGAATTCGTAGGACGCGCGATCCCGCACCTTGCAATAGACCGACCGGCGCGCGCTGGCCGAGGCGGGGATGCGCAGGGCGGTGATCAAATCGCCAGCGGCGAGGGTCGTGTCGAGATGCGGCGCTTCGCCCGGCAAGCGGTGCAGGTCCGCCAGCGGCATCAAACGCATCTCGCCCTCGGCCGAGGCGATCTCCAGCTCCGCATCGAAGGCGATCAGCGCGATGGCGAGATCGCCGGGATAGACCGCGCGACAGGCCCCACTTGCGCCGAAGATCGCGGCGGCCTTGTCGTCGCCCTCCGCCGCGGCGCAACCGCTGCCGGGGGTGCGCTTGTTGCATCCATGATCGGGCTTGCGGAAGTACGGGCACCGCGTGCGTTGCAGCAGGTTGCCGCCGATGCTCGCCATGTTGCGGATCTGGGTAGAGGCGGCCAGGCGCAGGGATTGCACGACCGCCGGCATCGCGGCGGCGACCGTCTCGTCCGCGGCGACGTCGGCCATGCGGGCGAGCGCACCGATGCGAAAGCCGCCCTCGGTGCGCGCGACACCGACGAGCCCCGGAATGCGATTGATGTCGACCAGGCGCGACGGCCTCTCCGCCCCTGCGCGCACCAGGTCGACGATGGTCGTGCCGCCGGCGACATACATCGCGCCCGGCGCCTGCACCGCAGCCATGGCGCCGGCGAGGCTGTCGGGGCGCGCGAGCTCGAAAGGACGCACGCCTACCCCTCCCGCCCGGCCGTATCGACAGCCGCGACGATGTTGGGATAGGCGCCGCAGCGGCAGAGCGTGCCGCTCATGTACTCGCGGATCGCTCCGGGCGAGGTGGCGGCGCCCTCGGCCAGACAGGCCGCGCCGGTCATCAGCTGACCGGGCGTGCAGAAGCCGCACTGAAAGGCGTCCTGTTCGATGAAGGCGCGTTGAAGGGGGTGCAGGTCTTCGCCGTCTGCCAGACCCTCCACGGTGGTGATCTCCGCGCCCTCGACGAGGGCCGCGAGCGTCAGGCAGGAGAGGACGGGCTTGCCGTCCACCTGCACGGTGCAGGCGCCGCATGCTCCCTGGGCGCATCCTTTCTTGGTACCGGTGAGACCCGCACGCTCACGCAGCGCGTCGAGCAGGCTGACATGCGGCTCCGCCTCGATCACCAGGCGGGCGCCGTTGACCCGGAGATCGAGCGGGATCGGGTCGTCCGCGCGGAGGATTTCAGGGATGGCGTCCGCCTCGGCTCCCACTGGGAAGGCGCCGAGCGCGACCGCCCCGGTCACGGCCATCGCGGTCTTCCCGAGGTCCCGACGGGTGAGCTCAGCTGCGCCACCCTCGTGCGCATCGGGAGCCGGATCGTCGGACTTGGTCATCCCAGCACCATCTCGCTGGTGATCGGCAGCCGGGTCAGCCGCTTCCCCGTCGCGTGGTAGATCGCGTTCGCGATCGCCGGCGCGACGCCGGTCGAGACCACCTCGCCGATGCTCTTCGAGCCGAGCGGGTTGGGATCGGTGTCGGCATCGTCGACGAAGATCACATCGATGTCGGGCACGTCGCCCTGCACGGGCACGTAGTTGTCGAGGAAGCTGGCGTTCACCGGGCGGGCCGTGACGGGGTCGAGCTCCGTCTTCTCCATCAGCGCCTCGCCGATGCCCCAGATCATGCCGCCCGTGGCCTGGCTGCGCGCGGTCTTGGGGCTGATGATCCGGCCGACGGCGAAGACGCCCAGCATGCGCGAAACCCGGATGCGGCCGATCAGCGGATCGACCCGCACCTCAACGAACTGCGCGCCGAGGCTGCGGCTGTTACTTCCCGTCTGCTCGGGCGCGAAGGCGCCGAGGGCGGAGACTTCACCCCCATCTGCACGGGCCGCAACGGATGCGAAGGTCTCGCGCCGCGTCGGGTCCGCAGGATCGGCAATGGCGCCGTCGTTGGCGACAAGTGCGGCGGCGTCGAGACCGAAGAGCGGGGAGGCTTCGTCCCCCACCGCGGCTTCCGCCAGTCTCTCCTTCAAAGCGCGCGCGCCAAGAAGAACGGCGGAGCCGACCGAGTTCATCGTCACCGATCCCGCCACAAAGGGCGCGCGCGGGAGCGAAGCGTCGCCCATACGCACCGTCACGCGATCCATCGGCACGCCAAGTTCCTCGGCCGCCACGATAGAGAGCGCCGTCGGAGTGCCCGTCCCGATCTCCGACGTCGCGCTGGCGACCGTCACCTGGCCCTCGGCGTCGATGCTGACCCGGGCCTCGGCGTTGGTCTTGGTGTTCGGCCGCAGGGCCGAGGCCATGCCGATGCCGATCAGCTCGTCGCCGTCCCGCAGGCGTCCGACCTCCGCCGGCCGATCCGACCAGCCGAATGCCTCCGCCCCCGTGCGATAGACCTCCGCCTGCGCGTTGGTCGACCAGGGCAGATCAAAATGCTGGTCGCGCGGCGCGATGTTGCGGAGCCTGAGCTCCACCGGGTCGATCCCGAGCCGGTAAGAGAGTTCGTCGAGCGCGGTGTCGAGCGCGAAAATCCCAACACCCTCATGCGGCGCTCGCATCGTCGTCGGCGCGCCGCAATGCATCGGCGCCACCCGGTGCTGGGTCCGCACGTTCTCGCAGGCATAGAGGTAGCGGGACGGGATCGCCGCCCATTCGCAATATTGCGGATCGTGGGCAGGGCCCTGGCAGACGCTTTCGTGCACGATGGCCTGTAGGCGGCCGTCCTCGGCCAGGCCCATGCGCAGCCGCTGCCGCGTCGCCGGCATGTACCCGGCGGACGAGTACATCTGCCGCCGTGAGAGCGCCATGCGGACGGGCCGGCCGACCTCACGCGCGATCAGGGCGGTCAGCATGGTGTGGGGCCAGGGACCGACCTTGCAGCCATAGCCGCCGCCCACATAGTCGATCAGCACGGTGACGTTCTCTTCCGGGATCTCAAAGGTCCGGGCGGCGATCTCCCGCGTCTCGACGATATACTGGTCGGCGTTCCAGATGGTGACGCGGTCGCCGTCCCATTCCGCCATCGTCGCATTGGCCTCGATGGGGTTGTGCTGGCGCATCGCCGTCTCGACGGTCCAGTCGATCCGCACGGGTGCGGCGGCATAGGCCGCGTCGGCGTCGCCCCGCGACGATGTCGGTGTGCGGAACCCGTTCCATTGCTCCGGCTGGAAGGCGTTCGCCATCGCCGCATCCATGGTCGAGACGGGCGGCTCGGCGTCATACGCGGCGCGGATCAACCGCGTCGCAGCCTCCGCCGCCGCCGGCGTCTCTGCCACAACGCCGGCGATGAACTGATCGGCGTAGTGGATGACGTCGCCCTGAAGCGCGACGATGGCTTCGCGCATCCCCCCGGGTTGGGTGAGCTTGGGCAGGTTCAGATGGGTGTAGACGGCGATGACGCCGGGCGCAGCCTCGGCAGCGCTTGTGTCGATCGCGGTGACGCGTCCCCGCGCGATCGCGGCGCCCGCGAAGGCGAGATGGGCCATGCCGGGGCGCATCGTGTCGTTGGCGTAGCGCGCCGTACCGGTCACCTTGGCCCGGCCCTCGACCCGGCTCGGGCCGGTTTTCAGGTCGGTCAAGGCGGTCATGCCAGCGCCTCCGCCAGCGCCCGCTCGACCACGCGGCGCGTCAGGTCGATCTTGAAGCGATTGTCATCGGTGGGCGTGGCGCCGGCCGTGCTGAGCGCCGCCGCAGCACGGATCGCGTCCCCGGACGGCGATACGCCTCGCAGCGCCTCCTCCGCCGCCGTCGCCCGCCACGGCCGGGGCGCGACGCCGCCAAGCGCGATCCGCGCGGACCGGACCCGGCCGTCCGCCACATCGAGGGCCACGCCCGCCGAGACCAGCGCATAGCCGAAGGAGGCGCGGTCCCGTGTCTTCACATAGGCCGACCTCAAATCGGCACTCACCCGCGGCACTTCGATCCTCAGGATCATCTCGCCCGGTTCGAGATTGGTAACCGCTTCGGGAGTGCCCTCTGGAAGGCGATGAAGCTCCGCAATCGGCAGCACGCGGCGCCCACCGGAGGTGGGCATGGTGATGACCTGCGCGTCGAGCGCTGCGAGCGCGACGGCCAGGTCGGAGCCGTGGGTCGCGATGCAGAACGCGCTCACGCCCAGGATGCCGAGTTTCCTGCTCTCGCCCGCGATGGCCGAACAGCCGCTGCCGGGATCGCGCCGGTTGCAGGGGCTGGCCGCGTCGCGAAAGTAGGGGCAACGCGTTGCTTGCAGTATGTTTCCGGCGGCGGAGGCGAAGTTTCTGACTTGCGGAGAGGCGCCCGCCTCGATGGCGTCGGCGATCAGCGGGAAGTGACGCCGGACGCGATCGTCCGCGGCGATGGCCGTGTTGCGTGCCATCGCACGGATCGAAAGACGCGCGTCGTCGAAGTCGATCCCGTCGAGGTCCAGCCGCGAGATGTCGACCAGTATGTCGGGCGCATCGACGCCGTCGCGGATCCGGTTCAGCATGTCCGTGCCGCCTGCGATGAAGGCCGCGCCGTCGGTCTCCCGCATCAGGGCCCGGGCGGCCTCAAGGCTGTCGGGGCGCGCATAGGCGAAGTTCAGCATCGGCCCTATCCTTTGCCTGCGACGTCGCGCAGGGCGGCGCGGATCTGCGGATAGGCCGAGCAGCGGCAGATGTTGCCGTTCATCGCTTCGGTCAGGCCAGCCTCGGTGGCGGGCAGTCCCTCCTCCAGCACCTTCACGCCCGACATGATCTGGCCGGAGGTGCAGAAGCCGCATTGAAACGCGTCGTTCTCGATGAAGGCCCGCTGCAGCGGATGCAGGTCGTCACCGTTGGCGAGGGCTTCGATGGTCGTGATCTCACGCCCCTCGTGCATGATCGCCAGCGTCATGCAGGCATTGGCCCGTTCGCCGTCGATCCAGATCGTGCAGGCGCCGCAGCCGCCCTGATTGCAGCCCTTCTTCGTGCCCGTGAGGTCGAGTTCCTCGCGCAACGTATCGAGAAGCGTCATGTTGGGAGCAATGCGGGCGGTGCGCGGCTCTCCGTTCACCACCATCGAGACATCCGATGCGCCGTCGATGATCGGGCCGGCGTCCTGTGCCCCGGCCGGCGACGCCGCCAGCCACGGCAGGCTCGCCGCGACGACCCCGGCCGTCTCCATGAACTCGCGCCGTGTGACGTCATCGTCGGACATCATGACCTCCATCATCGCTCGCTTGCGGCTTCCGCGTTGCTAGCCAAAGCTCTCCCGCCTCGCGGGATCGGTCAGATCGCCTGGTGCGAGCCGTTCCCGCGTCGGAAGAAATCCACCCATGGGCGTGCGCCCTAGGCATGCCGGGATCCGGAGCAGGTTGCGCGCCCCGATCGGCCGCTCGACGCCTGCGCGGCCCGCCCCTCACCGGCCCGCTCCGTCGATTGTCAGAACCGGCTTCGCGCGATCCCCCTCGCTGAGGTAGCTGCGCGCGACCTCGTCGATGTCCGCCCAATCGTGAACCGACCCAGCCGGGACCGTGACCGAGCCGTCGGCGACGGCGGACAGGATGCGGGAGAGCGCCTCCGCCCTGGTCTCTCCCCGGCGTCCGGTGTCGCTGAAGACGTTGACGACATGCGCCGAGACGCCGCCGGAGAACATCGTCATGAACGGCAGATGGAGCGTGTCGCCGCCAGCGTCCGAGATCGCGACATAGCGGCCGTTCGGGGCCAGTAACTCGATGCTCGGACCCGCCAATGCGCCGCCAACCGTGTCTATGACCAGATCGAACGCATCGCCGCGGAACGCCTCCACCCCCGCGCATGTCCGGATATCGGCGACGCAGTGCGAGCGAACGGTGCGCTCCTCACCGGAGTCGCGAATGGCGCCGGCGACCAGGGCGCCGGAGTTCACGGCCATCTGACATGCGTACTGTCCGACGGCGCCGCCTGCACCGGTTACGAGGATGCGCTTGCGGAAGGCAAGCCCGGTCCGCGCCAGCGCCTCATAGGCGGCGAGGCCCGGCACCGGAACACAGACGGCAAGCTCGAGCTCTAGGTCGTGGGGCACCACGGCCAATGCCTCGACCGGCACGGCGACCTGTTCGGCCCACGCGCCTGCGCGCACGGTGCCGACGACCCGCTCTCCGACCGGTGGCCCCGCGTCATTCGCCGCCGCCTGGACGACTTCGCCGGCAAAATCCCATCCGATGCGCGCGCCATCGGGAAGTGACGCAGTGCCGCGAAGCTCTCCGGGATTGAGCGCGATGCGCTTCACGTCGACGAGGACATCGCGATCGCCGCAGACGGGCGCTGGCACCTCTTCGATCTGCAGGTGCGGATCGCTTCGGCGGCGGACGACGATGGCGCGCATAGAGGACAGTCCCTTCAGCCGATGCGCGAACAGAGTGCGCCCACCCCGACGGCGACCTGGTCGCGCGCCGGTTAGCGCCTGCTCGACGGTTAGACTAGGTCCCTTGGCCCGGCGGTTATTCCGCATTTCAAGCATCCGTTTGCCAAAACTTGATGCTTGAAAGTGCTGATCGACGGAGGGCGTATCAGTGCCGCGACATTAAGGGTTCAGTCTTCAAGGCGTGGTCGAATCCAAGTCCGATCACTGCGGCCGCCCGATGGAGCCCACCCCTCATGATCGCGCGGAAATGCTCGGATTGCAGCCGACGCGCCGCCTGCATCGCCTGATCAATAGCGTCGCTGGAGGGGTAGTCGTTCGTGCCTGGAAGCGGCGTCGTTTCGCCTACTTTGGCTCTGGCGTTCGGTTGGCTCATGACGTGGCTCCTCCGTCTCCGTGACTGCACACGACCTGGCGACGAGGGAGAGAGCCCGCCAATTCAAAGACGCGACCCTGTTATGCGTGTCGCTTATAAGCCACGGCCCGGATCAGGCCCGACCACGCCTTCTTTCCGCGGCACTCGACATCGCGCTCCGCAGCTCACGCAGAAAGGCGTTGAGCGCCGAGCTCCGATCATCCTCCCGCCAGACGGCGCCGAGTTCGATGGAGTTGTCGAAGCCGCCGAGACGCAGGCGCGCGAGGTCCGGCGGTGGCGGATCGACAATGTAGGAGGCAACGAGGAACGCGGCCTCGCCGTCCCGCGCCATGTCGAGGCCCGTCTGCACCTGGTTGGTCTCGAAGGCGATCTTCGGCTCGAAGCCAGCCCCGCGAAACCGCTCGATCCAGCGGTCGTAAAGCGCAGGATTGAGCGACCGCTCGAATAGGGCGAGGGGCTCATCGCGCAGCGCTTCGAGCGGTAGCTCGTGTTCTCTCAGCCGCGCGCGCACCGGGTGATCGGACGCGACCACGACCGACCAGAAGCCCGTCGCGATCTTGCGGACCTTCAGCGTCGGATGGGTGGCGGGCAAGACCCCAATCCCGAGGTCGATCTGGCTCTCCCTCAGGGCGGCATAGACCTCCTGCGTCGGCATCTCTTCGTGGCGGACGTCGACATGCGGATGGGCCGACCTGAAGGCGGCGATGGCGCGGGTGATGACGCGGAGGTTCAGATAGCTGACATAGCCGAGGCGAAGCTCGGTGGGTTCGGTGCCGGCGACGTCCCGCGCCTCCCGCACCGCCCGGTCGGCCGCGTCCACCGCCTCGCGCGCCCGCAGAAGAAACGCCTCCCCCGCCGAGGTGACCGAGACGCTCCGCCGGTCACGCGCGAGGAGGAGGACGCCCACCTCCTCCTCCAGCGCCTTGATCTGCTGGCTGAGGGCCGGCTGGCTGAGGTTCACCCGTCGCGCCGCCCGCTGGAAATGCAGCTCTTCGGCGACGGCGATGAAGGATCTGAGGTGCCTGAGTTCCATTTGGCCCGCCGTCGCTGTCTTCGATTTATATATAAGCAAGCCGAATAAGACCGAACAGCCTTTCAATTGGCGCGGGGACGCCGGGGCCGCCAGATTCGTCGCAACGCAATCGCAGGAGACGACCCATGGCCAGCCTTTTCGACCCGATCAGCCTCGGCGCGCTGAGCATCCGCAACCGCGTCGGCCTCTCGCCGATGTCGATCTACGCCGCGACCGACGGCGCACCCGGCGCGGTCGAGCCCGTTCACTATGGCGCCCGGGCCATCGGCGGTGCCGGCCTCGTCTTCACCGGCACGGCGGCGGTGACGCCCGAAGGGCGTATCACCCCGAACGACCCGGGGCTTTGGAGCGACGCGCTGGTGCCCGGGCATCGGGCGATCGCCGAGGCGATCCGCGCGGGCGGCGGTACGCCCGCCGTTCAGATCGGCCATGCGGGTCGCAAGGCCTCGACGACGGTTCCCTGGCGCGGCGGCGCACCGAAGTCGGACGGCCGCAGCCTGACCGCGGCCGAGGGTGCTTGGCAGACCATGGCACCGACGGCGCGGCCCTATGGCGGCGACAAAAACCACACGCCCGAAGCGCTCGACGAGGCCGGGATCGAGCGGATCATCCAGGCTTTCGCCCACGCCGCGGCCCGGGCGAATGCGGCCGGCTACGAGGTGCTCGAGGTCCACGGCGCCCACGGCTATCTGATCCACGCCTTCCTCTCCCCGATCTCGAACCGGCGAGATGACGCCTGGGGCGGAGACCTCAATCGTCGCATCCGTTTCGCGCGAGAGATCCTTCGCGCCGTCCGCAGGGCATGGCCGGCGGAAAAACCGCTCGCCTTCCGCATGCCGGTGGAGGACTTCCATGACGGCGGCCTGACCCTCGAAGACGGGATCGCCGTCGCAGCGATGGCGAGGGATGCGGGCGTCGACCTGGTCGATCTGATGTCCTTCGGCGGCGTCGCCCCCGGCGCGGACGTTCCCTGGACGGAGCCGTTCACCCGGACGCATGCGAGAGCAGTGCGCGCCGCCGTACCTGGCCTCTCGATCGCAATCTCGGCGCAAACCGCCCCGGACTTCAAAACCAATCCGGCTATCGTGAACGGTTTGGTCGCCTCGGGCGATGCCGACCTGGTTCTGCTCGGCCGTCAATTGCTCGCCGATCCGCACTGGCCCGCCAACGCCGCGACCGCGCTCGGCGACGACCGCCTGCAGCTCCCACCGCGCTACGAGCACTGGCTGACCGGGCGCGCGGGTGGTGAGGCGCCGGCGACAGCCGCCGCCTGAGCCGATCGCCGCCGCGCTATCAGAGCAGCTCGCGCGACGCCGTCAGGAAGATGTACGGCTTCGCACCAAGCAAACCTCCGGCCCGGAAGGCTGAGCAAAGTCAATCCGTTGGCAGGAGGGTTCTGGTGCGGTCGAGAAGACTCGAACTTCCACGGGTGTTACCCCACAGCGACCTCAACGCTGCGCGTCTACCAATTCCGCCACGACCGCATCTCGTGTGGAGCGCCGCTATAGCACCGGGGACGGGGCGCCTCAACCACCCTTGGAAGGCGACGTGCGAGGGGCGGGCCGGCGGCCGAAACCGCCGGCCAATTGGCCTCAGTTCGAGGTCGCAGGGGCGAGCGGCATGACGAAGCCGCCCTGGCTCGCCGGCTGCTCCGCCAAGGCCGGGACCGGCGCGGCCTGGCCGCCAGCGGTCACCGCCTCACCCCGCAGGCGCTGGGCCGCGGCCTGGAGCAAGGTCGGCCGGTCGAGCCCTTCAATCGCCACGATCGACGTGGCGCCGCCCTGGATCTCGCGCGCCGCGCGGTCGTACCAACGGGCCGCCCGGGGGGCGTTCTCCGACAAGCCGAAGCCGAGGGCGAGATGGTGCGCCAGCGCCTCGCCATAGGCACCCTCGCCAATGCCGACGAGCACCATGGCGGCGGCCAGCGCCACGTCCGGATCGTCCACCGAATAGCCTACGCCCAGGCAGATCCGCGCGTTGGCGGCCAGGGCCTGCAAGTTCATGCCGGTGCCGATGGCCCAGCTCTGAAGGTTGCTCGCCACCTCGTCGGCATCCTTGATCGCCAGCTCCCCGACATATTGCGCCATTGTCGGCGCGAACTGCCGGCACTGGGCCTGGATCTGCTCCCGCGTCACGCCTTGCACGGTGGCGGCGATGCGGTCGCCCTCATCCAGCGCGAAGGCGCGGATCAGGCAGAACTGTTCGGCCAGGGCGAACTCGCTCTCGGCCAGAGACGCCGCCTGCATCAGCCCGCCGTTCGCCGTGGTCGTCACGTTTGTGCGGGCGCAGAACGAGGACATGGAGGCCTGGGGCGCCGTGCCCGTCACGAACATCGGCAGGGCGCCGGGGGCGGCCGCGGCCTCAGGCGTCGCGGCGGCAACCTCGACCGGCGCCTGCTCTGCCGTCTGCCCGGTCGGCTGGGCGTTCACCACCACGGTGGTGTTGGGCTGCGGTTGCGCCACGACGACGGGCGCCACGGCGGCCGCCTGCTGCTGGCGATAGACGTGCAGCAAACCCTGCACCCCGGCCGCCTGCTGAGCGACGAGCTGCTGGGTCTGGATGCCGCCAGCGATCGCGCGCTGGTGCGAGCTAACCAGGAAGGCGCGCTCATACTCCGTCAGCTGTCCCGTCACCGGATAGCCCATATAGGCCTGATAGTTGGAGATCGCAGCGCGGGAGCGCGATCCGAGGATGCCGTCGGGCGTGCCCGCCGGGAAGCCGAAATAGTTCAGCGCCACCTGGGTCGTGCGGTTCTGCTCCCGCGTGTAGCTGTCGATGCGCGTCCGCTGGCGCACGGGCTCGCGCACCACCGTCCGCTCCCGCACGATCACCTGCTGCGGCTGGCGGTTGCGGTCGCGGTTTCGCTGGATCTGGCTGCCGATCACGCCGCCCACGACACCGCCGATCAGGCCGCCCACCACGCCGCTGCCATCGGCACGGGCTGGGAGCGATGTGACGGCCGTGGTCGGCAGGGCGATTGCCAGGGCTGTCATCGAGGCGATCAAACGCTTATGAACCATACTCAAAGCCTCCTTGCACGGATCGGCCGTGACCGTAGCAGAGAAAACTGATTCGAGAATGTCGCGTCCCCCACCCGGGCGGAGCGTCGCCCATGGGCCGGAATGGCGCGCGGCACCGGGTCTCATCCCCTATCCCGAGGCTGTCGCACAGATGGAGGCGCAGGCCGCCGCGATCCATTCGGGCACGGGGCGCGAGCAGGTCTGGCTGGTGGAGCATCCGCCGCTCTACACCGCCGGAACCTCGGCCCGGCCAGCGGATCTTCTGGACCCGCACGGCCTGCCGGTCTTCGAGACCCAGCGCGGGGGCGAGTACACCTATCACGGGCCCGGCCAGCGCGTGGTCTACACCATGCTGGATCTCAATCGCCGGGGCCGCGACGTCCGCCGCTTCGTCTGGCTGTTGGAGGAATGGGTGATCCGCACCCTCGACGGCTTCAACGTGCGCGGTGAGCGCCGGCCAGGCCGCGTCGGCGTCTGGGTGGTACGCCCCGACCATCCGCGCGGCCCCGATGGCCAGCCGGCGGAGGCCAAGATCGCCGCGATCGGCGTGCGCCTCCGCCGCTGGGTGAGCTATCACGGCGTCGCCATCAACGTGGAGCCGGATCTCGCCCACTACGCCGGCATCGTGCCCTGCGGTATTCGCGAGCACGGCGTGACCAGCCTGGTCGATCTCGGCCTGCCCGTCAGCATGGCCGACCTCGACCTCGCGCTTTTGCAGAGCTTCCCTGAGGTCTTCGGCGATCTGCCCGATGTCGGCTGAGCCGATCGTTATCGTCGGCGCAGGCCCAGCCGGTCTCGCGGTCGCCGGCGCCCTGCGACGCCGGGGCCGCACGGCCACGATCCTAGAGCAGTCGGACCGGGTCGGCCAAGCCTGGCATACGCACTACGATCGGCTGCACCTGCACACCCACCGCGACCATTCCGGCCTGCCGGGTCATCCGATGCCGCGCACCCTGCCCCTCTATCCCTCGCGCCGCGACGTGGTCGACTATCTAGACGCCTACGCTGCCACCTTCGAGATCGCGCCGGAATTCGGCCAGACCGCCACCACCGTGCGGCGCCAGAACGGCGCCTGGCAGGTGGACCGGGCGGACGCCCCGCCGCTGCAGGCCCAGCACGTGATCCTGGCCACCGGCCTCGCCAATCGACCGTTCGTGCCCGACCTGCCGGGGCGGGAGGCCTTTCAGGGCGAGATCCTGCACTCAAAGGACTATCGCCGGCCGGATCCCTTCCTCGGCCAGCGCGCGCTGGTGATCGGCTTCGGCAATTCCGGCGGAGAGATCGCGCTGGACCTGGCCGAGACCGGCGTGGCGGTGGAGATGTCGGTGCGCGGGCCGGTCAACATCGTCTCCCGCGACATCCTCGGCCAGCCGGCCCAGGTCTGGTCGATCCTGCTGATGCGCTTGCCGGTGGGGGTGGCCGATGCGATCACCGGCCCGCTCCGCCGATTGAAGATGGGCGATCTGACGAAGTACGGCTTGCCGAAATCCCCCAAGGGTCCGATGCGCCAGGTGGTGGAAGACGGGCGCATCCCGCTGCTCGACATCGGCACCATCGGGGCGATCAAGCGGGGCGCGATCGTGGTGCGCCCAGGCATCGACACGCTCACGCCCAACGGCGCCCGGTTCGTGGACGGACGACTGGCCGATTTCGACGCGGTGATCGCCGCCACCGGCTACCGCACCGATCTCGGCCAGCTTCTGCCCGACCATGCCGACCGGCTCGACGATCACGGCCGACCCAACGGCCTGGTCGGGGAGCCCGGCCTGCATTTCTGCGGCTACCGCCCGGTCTCCACCGGTCAGCTCCGCCAGATCGGGCTGGAGGCGGAGGCGATCGCCAAATCCCTTACCGGCTGAGCGAGTCGCCGATGAGTTGTGCGAAAAAACCACAGTCTCGCCCGGGCAAGCCTCCTGCGCTGTCTTAGACGTTGACCCTGACGCATTGATATTTCAAGGGAACCGAGAGGGGACCAGACGAGGGACGAGAGAGATGTTCAGCAGATTTGCAGCCATCGGCGCGATGCTCGTGGCGCTGAGCGGCTGTGCCACGGTCACCCGTGGCACCAGCGAGACCATAGACTTCACATCGACGCCGCCGGGGGCGACGATGACGGCGAGCAACGGCTTCTCCTGCACCACGCCCTGCACTGCGGAATTTCCGCGCAATCAGAGCTTTACGGCAGAGTTTGACAACGGCGTTTCAAGCCAGACGGTCGAGGTCCGTAGCACGTTCGGCGGCAACGGCGTTGCCACCACGGCAGGCAATGTCCTCCTCGCCGGCGGCGTCGTCGGTCTCGTGGTGGACGGCGTGAACGGCTCCAACCGCGATCTCGTGCCGAACCCGGTGCACGCCAACCTAGAGAGCATCACGCTCAACACCGCCGACCTGACGAACGCCTCAGCACCGGGCGCCGCGCTGCCGTCGGAGAGCGATTTTGTCGCCGTCGGCGGCCCGGCCCCGTACGAGGGCGTGGCCCTCGCCGCGTTCACGCCCGAACAGCGCCAGGCCTATTGCGCGCAGGATTGGGAGCGTCGGATCGGCCCCGATGGCCGCACCCAGTTCAATCCCTGCCGCCTGCCGGAGAAGTTCCAGTAGGGCATCCGGCCCGGCAACCAGGCGGGCGCGGCCGAACACCGCGCCCACAGGCTGAAAAGAGGCTGGCATCCGCCGCAGCTTTCGGCAACGAGTAGACCAGACGAAGCCATGGCGCGCTCCGGTGCGCCTCGCAGACACGGAGATAGTCGCATGGCCGACGCCGTCATTCATGGATCCGACGATCACGGCCAGCCGGGGTTTTTCACCCGCTGGTTCATGTCCACCAACCACAAGGACATCGGGATCCTCTACATCCTGACCGCGGCGTTCCTCGGCTTCATCTCCGTCGCCTTCACCATCTACATGCGCCTCGAGCTGATGGAGCCGGGCGTGCAGCTGATGTGCGACGAGGGCGCGCGGCTGCTGCCCAGCAGTGAGGAGTGCACGCCGAACGGCCATCTCTGGAACGTCATGATCACCGGCCACGGCATCCTGATGATGTTCTTCGTAGTGATCCCGGCGCTTTTCGGCGGCTTCGGCAACTACTTCATGCCGCTCATGATCGGCGCGCCGGACATGGCGTTTCCGCGGCTAAATAACCTGTCCTACTGGCTCTACGTCGCCGGTTCGGCCCTGGCGGTCGCCTCGTTGCTCAGCCCCGGCGGCAACGGTCAGCTCGGCTCAGGCGTGGGCTGGGTGCTTTATGCGCCGCTCTCGACGCTCGAGGCGGGGATGTCGATGGATCTGGCGATCTTCGCCGTGCACCTCTCGGGCGCCTCCTCGATCCTCGGCGCGATCAATATGATCACGACGTTCCTCAATATGCGCGCGCCGGGCATGACGCTGCACAAGACGCCGCTTTTTGCCTGGTCGATCTTCGTCACCGCGTTCCTGATCCTCTTGGCACTGCCGGTGCTGGCCGGCGCCATTACCATGCTACTGACGGATCGGAACTTCGGCACCACCTTCTTCTCGGCCGAGGGTGGCGGCGATCCGGTTCTCTACCAGCACCTGCTCTGGTTCTTCGGCCATCCCGAGGTCTACATCATCATCGTGCCGGGCTTCGGCATTATCAGCCACGTGATCTCGACCTTCGCGAAGAAGCCGATCTTCGGCTACCTCGCCATGGTCTACGCCATGGTGGCGATCGGCGTGCTCGGCTTCGTGGTCTGGGCCCACCACATGTACACGGTGGGGATGAGCGTCACCCAGCAAAGCTACTTCATGCTGGCGACGATGGTCATCGCGGTGCCGACGGGGATCAAGATCTTCTCCTGGATCGCCACGATGTGGGGCGGCTCGATCGAGTTCAAAACCCCGATGCTCTGGGCCTTCGGCTTCCTCTTCCTGTTCACCGTGGGTGGGGTGACGGGCATCGTGCTGAGCCAAGCCGGGCTCGATCGCCAATACCACGACACCTACTACGTGGTGGCGCACTTCCACTACGTGATGAGCCTCGGCGCGGTCTTCTGCATCTTTGCCGGCGTCTACTACTGGCTCGGCAAGATGACCGGGCGGCAATATCCGGAATGGGCGGGTAAGCTGCATTTCTGGGCGATGTTCATCGGCTCGAACATCACCTTCTTCCCGCAGCACTTCCTCGGCCGGCAGGGCATGCCGCGGCGCTATCTCGACTATCACGAGGCGTTCTCGCTCTGGAACGAGGTGTCGTCCTACGGCGCCTTCCTGTCCTTCGCCTCGTTCGTCTTCTTCATCGGCGTGGTGGTCTACACCGTGTTCTACGGCCAGAAGGTGGAGGAGCCAGCCTATTGGGGCGAGCATGCCGATACGCTGGAGTGGACGCTGCCCAACCCGCCGCCGGCCCACACCTTCGAGACGCTGCCGACGCCGGATATGTGGGACAAGCAGGCGCACCATTGACCGCCACCTGTTCAGACCTGGCCGCGCTGGACGCCCACGGGGGCGGCGCGGCCACGTCCGATCCGTTCCTCCGCGACGACGCGCCGATCCTCTCCCGCCTGCTCTGGCCCAATCGACCGCTCGGCCGGGCGGGCTTTTTCTGGCTCATCCTGGCGGTGATCGCCGGCATGGCCGTCTCCATCGTGCCGCTGATCGGCACCGATGTGGGCCTCGGCCTCCTGCCGTTCGAGGCGGCGACGATCGCGCTCCTGGTCTTTGCCATTCGCCGCAGCAACCGTGATGGCCGGGTGACGGAGGAATTGCGGCTCTGGCCCGATGTTGTGGCGGTGGAGCGGCGCGATCCCTGCGGCCGGGTACGGCGCTGGCAGGCGAACCCTTATTGGGTGGAGGTCCGCCTGCACGCCGATGCGCGGCCCGAGAACTACCTAACGCTGCGTGGCGGCGGGCGGGAGATCGAGCTCGGCGCCTTCCTCAGCCCGGCGGAGCGGGTGGCGTTGCATGACGATCTGCAGTCTGCCCTCGCAGGTCTGCGCGCGCCCAACCCGTCCTGAGAGATCAGAGCCCGCCGAGGGCGCGTAGCTCCGCCTCCAACGCGCCGATCCGCGCGCCCTCCCCCGCGACAAGGGCATAGATCCAGGCATGGGTGAGGTGAAAGCGCCGGCTGCCGGTATCGTCGAAGAGCCCGGCCGCCTCCTCATGCAGCAGCGACAACTCCCGCGCGGCCGGCGTGCCGTGCAGCCGGTGGAGCGCGGCGTCGAGCGCCGCCGGATCAGTCCGACAGGCGGTCTGCGACCCAGGCATGGAAGCAATGCGTCGGGCTGTCCATCACGGCCGAGAACGTGCCGCCGTCGAAGGCCGGTGCGCCGCGGCCCTTCTGCATGCCCTCGGTGACGAACACGTCCTCCGACAGCACGCCCTGCCACTGCGCGGCGTTCTGCTGGCGCAGTTCGAGATGCGCCGCGCCCCTCGCCGCCTCCTCCGTCGGATAGTAGATCTCCACCCGCTCGATCGTCCGGTTGTGCGCCAGCGGATCCAGATGGGCCGCCCAGAAATGGTCGCGGTGCACCGAGAGAAAGACGTTGGGGTAGAGCGAGACATACTCCGCCGCCCGATCCCAGCGCGATGGCAGGCCGGGAAAGTCCGGAAAGCTCAGATCACCGCCGAAATCGGGATTGTAGACCAGCGTCCCCTGCCCCGAATGGGAGCCTGGGGCGAGCAGGTGATAGTGATCCTCGAGCTTCGAATAGGCGTTGAGACCGGGATGCACCCAGGGCAGGTGGTAGCTCTCGCAATTGTTCTCGACGATCAGCTTCCAGTTTGCCGCGATCTCCAGCTTGAAGCCCGACTCGGGGCCGCCATGGTGCAGGGCCTGGCCGACGAAATCGCCGAGGCGTTGACGCACCGGCGCGATCCAGTCCTCGAAGGCCGGGGCCGTCCCGTCCACATTCACGAACACCACGTCCATGAAGACGGCCGACCGGATCTCCGTCAGGCCGGTGACCTCTGGATCGACGCTATCGTGGCGGTTGATGCCCGGCCCGCCGACATGGGGCGTGGCGCGCAGGCGCCCGTCCAGGCTGTAGCACCAGGAATGGTAGGGACAGCGGATCACCCCGCCGAAATTGCGCGGCTCCTCCACCAGAATCATGCCGCGGTGGCGGCAGACATTCTCGAACACCCGCACAGTGCGGTCACGGTCGCGCACCAGCAGGAGCGGCGCGCCGAGAAAATCCACCGGCCGGGCATCGCCGCGGCGGGGTACGTCGATGCCGAAGCCGATGGCCGCCCAGCCGCCGTGAAATATCTGGCGCCGCTCCACCGCCAGGGCCTGTTCCGAGGTGTAGAGGCTCGACGGCAAGCCGCGGAGCCGGCCCTGCGGCTGCACGATTTCCGCCAGATCCCGGGTCATCTCCGCTGGATCGAACATCTCGGTCCTCACTCGCCACCTCCCAGCAGTTTGCCATGGCACCTCCCAGGCCCATCGGCTCATTCGCGACCCCTAGGCGTCGCTATGGGCATAGGGCGAGGTGGATCGGCCGGCGATCGGCGTGTGATCTACATCAATTACGCCACATAAAACTCTGCTTTTGATGATCTTTTGTAGCTTGGACGATCGCTAAGCGCTGCCCCGCCTACCACACACGATTTTGGAGTGATGCCTACAGGTAGTGGTTTGTGAGAGTTCCGACACAAAATGTATTGACCTTAGGTTCGGAATCAGACTTTCTACGTCGGGCCGGTCGGACAGCCCCCCTCAGAAGGGCTCAGCCGACGGGTGGTCGGGCGCGGTGAGGATCCCTTGCCAGAGCGACGATCGAGGGGCTTTGGGGGCAACCCCATAACGAAAAAACGAAAGCACGGCCGTCCACGCCAATGGGACGGATTGGAGACGTGCGCCTGACACACCGCTGCGAGAATGGGGCCTGAGTGATGAAGATCGACCGCCGCTTTACGACCGAGGGGACTGACGCCTACAGCGCCATCGCATTCCGCGCGACGTCGTCAGAGATCCGCAATCCCGACGGTTCCGTCGTCTTCCGCCTCGACGATCTCGAGGTGCCGGCGGGCTGGAGCCAGGTGGCCGCAGACGTGCTCGCCCAGAAATACTTCCGCAAGGCCGGCGTCCCGGCCCGGCTGAAGCGGGTGCGCGAGACCGGCGTGCCCTCCTTCCTCTGGCGCTCGGTAGCCGATGAGGCGGCCCTCGCCGAGCTGCCGGAGGCGGAGCGTTACGGCGGTGAGACCTCGGCCCGCCAGGTCTTCGACCGCCTGGCCGGCGCCTGGACCTATTGGGGCTGGAAGGGCGGCCATTTCACGACGGAGGCCGATGCCCGCGCCTTCATGGACGAGATGCGCTTCATGCTGGCGGCGCAGATGGCCGCACCGAACTCGCCCCAGTGGTTCAATACGGGCCTGCATTGGGCCTACGGCATCGACGGGCCGAGCCAGGGCCATTTCTACGTCGACTACCGCACCGGCAAGCTGAAGAAATCGGCGACGGCCTACGAGCACCCGCAGCCCCATGCCTGCTTCATCCAGTCGGTGAGCGATGACCTCGTCAACGACGGCGGCATCATGGACCTCTGGACGCGGGAGGCGCGGCTCTTCAAGTACGGCTCCGGCACCGGCACCAACTTCTCGAGCCTGCGCGCCGAGAACGAGCCGCTGGCGGGCGGCGGCCGTTCCTCCGGCCTGATGTCGTTCCTGAAGATCGGCGACCGGGCAGCAGGCGCCATCAAGTCGGGCGGCACCACCCGCCGGGCGGCGAAGATGGTGATCTGCGACATGGATCACCCCGACATCGAAGCCTTCATCAACTGGAAGGTGATCGAGGAGCAGAAGGTGGCGAGCCTGGTCGCCGGCTCCAAGATCCACGAGGAGAAGCTGAACGCCATCTTCGCCGCCATCCGCTCCTGGGACGGTGTGGAGGCGGACGCCACGGACCCCGCCGCGAATGCTGGGCTCAAGCGTGCCGTCAGGGACGCCAAGCGCGCCATGGTGCCGGAGGCCTATATCAAGCGCGTGCTGCAATACGCGGCCCAGGGCTACAGCGCCATCGAGTTCCCGACCTACAGCACCGACTGGGACGGGGAGGCCTATCTGACGGTCGCCGGGCAGAACTCCAACAACTCGGTCCGGGTGACCGACGCGTTCCTCCGCGCCGTCGAGCAGGACGCCGACTGGGCGCTCGTCCGCCGCACCGATGGCAGCGTGGCCAAGACCGTGAAGGCGCGGGAGCTTTGGGACCAGATCGGCCACGCCGCCTGGGCCTCCGCCGATCCGGGCATCCAGTTCCACGACACCATCAATGCCTGGCACACCTGCCCCGAGGACGGCGAAATCCGCGCCTCCAACCCGTGTTCGGAGTACATGTTCCTCGACGACACGGCCTGCAATCTCGCCTCCCTCAACCTGCTCACCTTCTTCCGCGACGGCCGCTTCGATGTGGACGGCTATGTCCACGCCACCCGGCTTTGGACCGTGACGCTCGAGGTGAGCGTGCTGATGGCGCAGTTCCCGTCGGTCGCCATTGCCGAGCGCTCCTACCGCTACCGCACGCTCGGCCTCGGCTACGCCAATCTCGGCGGGCTCTTGATGAACATGGGCCACGGCTATGACAGCGAAGCCGGACGGGCGCTGTGCGGTGCGCTCTCGGCGATCCTGACCGGCGCCTCCTACGCCGCCTCGGCCGAGATGGCGGCGGAGCTCGGTCCCTTCCCCGGCTATGCCAAGAACGCCGACGCCATGCTGCGGGTGATGCGCAACCATCGCCGCGCGGCCTATGGCGAGGCGACGGGCTATGAGGGATTGGCGGTCAGCCCGGTGCCCCTCGACCACGACAACTGCCCCGACGGGCGGTTGATCAACGCGGCCCACGATGCCTGGGACGCGGCGCTCCGCCTCGGTGAGGCCCACGGCTACCGCAACGCCCAAGCCACGGTGATCGCGCCGACCGGCACGATCGGCCTGGTCATGGACTGCGACACCACGGGCATCGAGCCCGACTTCGCCCTCGTCAAATTCAAGAAACTGGCGGGCGGCGGTTACTTCAAAATCATCAACCGCTCCGTCCCGGCGGCGCTCGAACTGCTCGGCTACGACAGCGGCCAGATCGAGGAAATCGTCGCCTACGCCATCGGACACGGCACCTTGG
Organism: Pseudomonadota bacterium; assembly: GCA_039180875.1. Classification (GTDB taxonomy): domain Bacteria; phylum Pseudomonadota; class Alphaproteobacteria; order Rhodobacterales; family Rhodobacteraceae; genus JBCDCY01. The sequence continues at coordinate 69,792 of JBCDCY010000008.1, forward strand.
ACGGGGCACCGGGGATCGACCACGCGGCGCTGTCCGATCGCGGCTTCGGCCCCGACCAGATCGCGAAGGTGGAGGAGGCGCTGGGGGCGGCCTTCGACATCCGCTTCGTCTTCAACCAGTGGACGCTGGGTGCGGAGTTCTGCACCGAGATCCTGGGGGTGGACGAGACCGCGCTGGTCGACCCCGGCTTTGATCTGCTGGCCCATCTCGGCTTCACGAAGGAGCAGATCGAGGCGGCGAACGCCCATGTCTGCGGGACGATGACGCTGGAGGGCGCGCCGCATCTGGCGGAGGCGCACTACTCCGTCTTCGACTGCGCCAATCCCTGCGGCAAGATCGGCCGGCGCTACCTGTCCGTCGAGAGCCACATCCAGATGATGGCGGCGGCCCAGAGCTTCGTCTCCGGTGCGATCTCCAAGACCATCAACATGCCGAACACGGCGACGATCGAGGACTGCAAGGCGGCCTACGAGCTGTCCTGGTCCCTGGGCGTGAAGGCCAACGCGCTTTACCGCGACGGCTCCAAGCTCTCCCAACCGCTGTCGGCCGCGCTGATCGAGGATGAGGACGACGACGTCGAGGACGTGCTCGCCGCCCCGGCGGCGGAGCGGGCGACAATCGTGGCCGAGAAGCTCGTCGAGAAGGTGGTGGTGAAGGAGATCGTGCGCCAGCGCGCCGCGCGGGAGAAGCTGCCGGAGCGGCGGAAGGGCTACACCCAGAAGGCCATCGTCGGCGGGCACAAGGTCTATCTGCGCACCGGCGAGTACACGGACGGCTCCCTCGGCGAGATCTTCATCGACATGCACAAGGAAGGTGCGGCCTTCCGCGCGATGATGAACAACTTCGCCATCGCCGTCTCGGTCGGCCTCCAATACGGCGTGCCGCTCGACGAGTTCGTCGAGGCCTTCACCTTCACCCGGTTCGAGCCGGCGGGGATGGTCCAGGGCAACGAGACGATCAAGAACGCGACCTCGATCCTCGACTACATCTTCCGCGAGCTGGCGGTGAGCTACCTCGACCGCACGGATCTCGCCCATGTGGTGCCCGAGGGCGAGAGCTTCGACGATCTCGGCCGGGGTGAGGAAGAGGGTAAGCCCAACGTCCGCAAGGTGGAGCCGGAGGTGGCGCAGCGCTCGATCGAGATGATCAAGCAGCTCTCCTCCACCGGATACCTCAGGAAGCGCCTGCCGTCCCAGGAGCTGGTGGTGCTCCGCGGCGGGCTGGAGACGGAGGCAGCCGCCGCCGCACTCCATGCCCCGGCGCTAGAGACGGTCGGCGCCGCGGTGGTGGTGGCGGAGGCTGTGGCCGCCGCCCCTGCCCCCGCGCTCGATGCCCGGGCGAAGGCCAAGATGCAGGGCTACGAGGGCGACCCGTGCGGCGAGTGCGGGAACTTCACCCTGGTGCGCAACGGCACCTGCCTCAAGTGCAACACCTGCGGTGCCACCACCGGCTGCAGTTGACGGAGATCCCGGGGCGACCCGGCAAACGGTTCAGGCCGCAGGCGAAAAAAACCTCGAGCAGTAACCGACCGACAGCCTGAAGCGACTGGGGGGCCCCGTGCCCCCCGTCTTTTTTCAGGCGCCGAGCCCCGTCCGCATGGCCAGGTGGCGAAGCGGCGTCGCCCCGTGCAGCAGGCCGAGGCCGACGTTGCGGAGGTCGCGGATCGGCTGCGCCTCGGCCATCGCTGCCCGGTTGAGCATGTCGATCCCCACGGCCCGCATCGCCACATCCGGGGCGCGCTGGCGGGCGTAGCGGGTGAGGAGGTCGGGGGCGCCGATGTCTTGCCCGGCCGTGCGCGCGGCGATCACCAGATCGAGCAGGGCGGCGATATCGGCCAGGCTGGTGTTGAGGCCCTGGGCCCCGATCGGCGGCATCACATGGGCGGCCTCGGCCACCAGCGCCGTGCGGGGCCCGGCCAACCGCTCCGCCTGACGGGAGATGATCGGCCATAACCGCCGCTCGCCCACCAGCCTAAGCGACCCGAGCACGCCGCAGGCGCGGGCGTTCAGCGCCGCGTTGAACGCGGGCGCCGCGAGGCCCATCAGGCGCGTCGCCTCCGCGCCCCGGTCCATCCAAACCACCGCCGACATCGGCTGGCCGTCACGATCCGGAAGCGGGACAAGGGTGAAGGGCCCGCCGGTGCGATGGATCTCGGTCGAGACGCCCTCGTGCGGCCGGTCGTGGGCCACGGCGAAGACCAGTGCCTTCTGACCATAGCGCTGGGTGCGCACCCCGATGCCGAGGGCGCTGCGCACGAACGAGTCCCGCCCGTCGGCCGCGATCAGCAGGGGCGCCCGCACCTGTCGGTCGCCGGAGAGTGTGACGACCACGTCCCGAAGCCGCGGCACCACGCCCTCCACCGTCGCGGGCGCGAGCAAGGTGACCGCGTCACGCCCTGCGATCTCCGCCACCATCTCTCGCCTTAGCAGCCAGTTGGGCAGGTTGTAGCCGAACGCCTCCTGCCCGATCTCGGTGGCGGCAAAGTCGGCGATCCGGCGGATGCGGTTCTCCACCCCGCCGGCATCGGCCAGGCGCATGATGCGGAGCGCCGCGCCAAAGGGCGCGAGCCGGCGCCAGAGCCCTGCCCGCTCGAACAGCGCGACGGAGGGCATGAGGAACGCGGTGGAGCGGAGGTCGGAGCTTGCCGCCCCCTCCTCCGTCACCGGCGGGGCGCTGTCGACGCACACCACGCGAAAGCGCTCCGCCGCAAAGGCGATGGCGGCGGTCAGGCCGGCGATGCCGCCCCCGGCGATGACGATATCGCTCTCAAGTCGCTCCATATACCCAACCTAAGCAGCGAGAGCGCGACGGACAGGGGCCTTAGACGAGACGCGTCAGAAAGTCCGACAGATCCTCGGTCGCGTGATGCACGTGGTCGTGGCCCGCCTCCTCCCCCACCAGCACGGTGCGCATCCCGAGGGCGTGGGGCACGGCGAGGTTGCGTGGATCATCCTCGAACATCGCGCCGGCCTGCACGGCGATGCCGCCGGCCGCGAACACCCGCTCGAACGCATCGGCCGCAGGCTTCGGGCGGTAGTCGGCATCCTCGATCCCGAACATGCCGTCAAAGACCTGCGCCAGGCCGAGCGCCGCCGTCACCCGCTCCGCATGGCCGCGGGAGCCGTTGGTGTAGACGATCTTGCGCCCCGGCAAGGCGTCGATCGCCCGCGCGAGCCGCCGGTCGGGGCCGAGCTCGGAGAGGTCGATCTCATGCACCTCGGCCAGGAACGGCTCCGGCGCGATGGCGTGCTCCTGCATCAGACCGGCGAGCGTCGTGCCGTAGCGCGTCCAGTAGTCGACGCGCAGCGCCACGGCGTCGTCGTGGTCGAGCCGGATCTCGCGCATCACGTAGTCCGTCATCCGCGCCTCGATCTGGGAGAACAGCCGCGCACCGGGCGGATAGAGTGTGTTGTCGAGGTCGAAGACCCAATGCGTCACATGGGAAAAGGCATCGCGCGGCATATGATCAACCATAGGACCGGCGCGATGGCCTGTCCAACGCGGGGAGTGGGCCATGGCGACGACGATGGATTGGCAGGGCGAGGTGGGCGCCCACTGGGCGGCACAGCAAGCGACGTTCGACCACCTGCTCGCTTCGGTGGGCGAGGCCGGGATGGCGGTGCTCGCGCCGAAGGAGGGGGAGCGCATCCTCGATCTCGGCTGTGGCGCCGGGGCGAGCACCCGGGCGCTGGCGGCAAGCGGGGCCCGGGCGACCGGCGTCGACATCTCCCCCGATCTGGTGGCCCTGGCTCGGGCGGCCGGCGGCGGGCCACACTATCTGCAGGGCGACGCCGGCACCGTCGACCTCGACGGCCCCCACGATGCATTGTTCTCCCGCTGCGGCTCGATGTTCTTCGCGACGCCGGTGCTGGCCCTCGCCCATCTGCGCCAGGCCTTGCGGCCGGGGGCGCGGGCGGTGCTGGTCTGCTGGCGCGACGCCGCGGCCAATCCCTGGATCCGCGTGCCCCTGAACGCCGTCAGCGATCTGTTGGGCGCGGCGGCGGCGCCCGCGGCTCCCGGCGCGCCGGGGCTTTTCGCCTGGGCCGATCCGGAGGTCTTCCTGCCGATCCTGCGCGACGCGGGGTGGGAGGAGATCTCCCACACCGCACACGATGTGGACGTCACGCTCTCCCATCCCGGACAGGCGGATCCGGTTGAAGCGGCGATCGAGGCGCTGACCCGCGTCGGACCCCTCCGCGGCAGGCTCGCCGACGTCGATCAGGCGACTGTGGCGGCGGTGGAGGAGGCGCTGCGCCCGGTCCTCGCCGCTCATGTCGATGGCGACGCCGTCCGGCTCGGCGCCGGGCTTTGGATCGTCACCGCCCGGGCGCCGTGACGGATCACTTGGGGCGGATTTCGATCCGACGGACTCAGGCAGGTCGAGATCCAAGACGAGCAAGTCGTTCAAGTCGTGGCACTTTCCGGTCAGACGGGTGATCCGGTCTGAACGAAAAACGCTCTGGCTGGACCGCCCCCTGCGGCCGGCCTAGGATGCATACCATCGAATGCCAAACGGGGTGACGGGCCGTGCCACCGGGCGATGCGCAGGCGGATGCATACAGTCTCATTCTAGGAGCGATCGAGCGCGGCGATTACCGCCCGGGCGAGCGGCTGGTGGAGTCGAGCCTCGCCGACCGCTTCAACGTCTCCCGCACCCCGGTGCGCGAGGCGCTGCAACGCCTGGAGACCCAGGGCATCCTAACCCGGGATGGGCGGAGCCTGATCGTCGCCTCCCTCAGCCATGACGAACTGGGCGAGCTCTACGTCGTGCGCACGGAGCTTGAGGCGCTGGCCGGCCGCCTCGCCGCCCAGCATGCCGCGCCGGAGGAGATCCGGGTGCTGCGCGACATGGTGACCGCCGACCGCGGCCTGATCGGCAATGCAAGGGGCCTGGCCGAGGCCAACCGCCGCTTCCACCGACAGATGCACCTGGCGAGCCACAACCGCTACCTGATCCGCCAGCTCGAGATGGTGCGCCGCTCGATGGCCCTGCTCGACCGAACGACCCTGGCGGCCGAGGGTCGGGGCGATGCAGCATTGGATGAGCACAGCGCCATCGTCGAGGCCATCGCCGCCCGGGATGGCGACGCTGCAGATCGCGCGGTCCGTGTCCATATTTCAACAGCTTACGAGACGCGGTTGAAAAGCGATGCCTATTCGGCTTGAGGGGGCCTGAGGGCGATGGGCCGGCTCGTGCTGCACATCGGCATGCACAAGACCGGCACAAGCTCGATCCAACGCTTCCTGTCGCGCAATCGCCAGCTGCTTGCGGCTTTCGGCATCGACTACACCACGGCCCGAGGGCGGGACGGGCGGCGCCTGCCGAAGCACAACGATCTCTTCCGGGCAATCACCGCCGAGAAGGATCACGGCGCCCCGGATCCGGATTTCGGCGCCTCGGCCGGTCGCATTGCGGCGCTTGGGGCCCGGGTGGCGCGGATCCGGGGCACGGTGGTCGTGAGTGCGGAGGGCCTGTCGGGCCCCGATCCGGCCTTCGCCCAGGCCCTCGCCCCGCTCACCGGCCTGGACGTGCGCGTCGTCGTCTTCCTCCGCCGCCAGGACATGTGGGTGGAGAGCTTCTACACTCAGATGATCCGGAACCAGGAGGTGCGGGAGCATCGGAGCTTTGCCGACTTCCTCGCCGATCCCGCCACCCGGGCACAGCTCGACTATGCGGGTCTGCTCGGCCGCTGGGGTCAGGTCTTCGGTCGTGAGCGGCTGGCGGTGGTGGCCTTCGACGGCCGCGAACCGCCGGTCGCCGCCTTCCTCAGGGCCGCCGGCCTGCCGGAAGGTCTCGCCCGCCTGCCCCATGGTCGGGCCTGGCTGAACACCATGCCACCGCCCGATGCACTGCGCAGGCTGCGCGCCGCGAACACCGAGGATGCCACCACGCCGACGGAGGCCCCGCTCGGCTTCGTCTCTGAAGAGGAGCGTGCCGCCTTCCTCGCCGACTACGAAGACACGACCGCCCAGATCGCCGCCGCCTACGGCGTCACACTGCCCGGCATCTCGGACGCTTGACCCCCGTCCAGCCAATCAAAGAACGTCGTCCCAGCAAAAGGCCGCAGGCCAAAGGCGGCAGAGCCCCAACCCTTACCGGCCAACGCGACCAGCTAGCCGTCTTTGCGCTCAAGATGGCGCGCGATCCGCTGGACGATCGAGAGCGCGAGGAACAGCAGGCAGGCGAGCGCGAGGAACCTGTACTCCCAATAGGACACCAGCGGCCCGCCGAGGGCCGTGTCGCGCAGCCAGCGGCGCACCGCGCCCTGTTGGTCCCAGAGCGACCAGGCCCCGGCCGCAGCACCCCAGGTGAGCATCACCAACAGCACACGGCGCAGAAGCGCGCGCATCAGGGCACCACACGCAGGCTGTCGGTCTCAACCCGAAAGACCGGCAGCGCGCCCTGGCGCTCCACCTCTCCGTCGAGGGAGACCAGGAGCGCCGTATAGTCCAGCACCCCCGGGTCAAGCGGCCCGCCGTCCGGGCCGGCGAGGAGGAAGATCCGCGCCCCGGCCACCGCATCGGTCGCCAGAAAGATCGGCGGCACGCCCCCGAGCAGGCAGAAGTTGGCGCAACCGCGGTGGGCCCGGCCGATGCCGGGCCGCATGGCGCCAGCGTAGCACTTGCCGTCGCAGATCTCGCCGGTGATGCGCCAGCGGCCGAGGGGCTCGGTCAGCGGCAACGCCGCCGGCCCCTCCGCGGCGGTGAGGCGCCCGCCCGCCACCTGGAAAGCCTCGAAGGCGTCACGCTGCAGCGCCACCCCTTCGACCGTAACGCGCCGGCCGTCGAGGGAGGCGGCCGCCACCACGCCGCGCTTGCCTCCGGCCGAGAGCAGAAGCGGCGTGCCCGGCGCATGTTCCGGGCTCTCCAACACGTGCAGCACCGGATAGGGCTCGGCCACCAGCACCCCGGTGACGGCGATCCGGCCCCAGTCGAAGCGAAAGGCGCCCTCCCCCGGATCGTCCTGGGTGACGGAGAGCGCGTAGCCGAGGCCCGCGAACGTGCCGAGCAGCAGCAGAGCCGCAAGCAGCAGGAACCGGCGCAGGCCTCGAGGCGGCGCTGCCCAGCCGATGAAGAACGGCTCGGCCATCAGGTGCCCCCCTCAAGCGACAGGGGCGGCACCGGCGTCCCCGGGGGATTGGCGCGGCGGTCGATCCAGACCTGACCTTCCGCTAGACGCAGGTTGTAGGTCGGCAAGCGCTCGGTATAGGGCGCCGGGGCGCAACCGTCCTCCAGCCGGTACTGGAAGCCGTGCCAGGGGCAGGTCACGCAGCCGTCGATGATCCGCCCCTCGCCGAGCGGCCCGTTCTGATGGGCGCAGGCGTTGGAGATGGCGGAGAGGCTGTCGCCCCGGCGAAAGACCGCCGCCCGCTCGTCGCCCGCAAGGCCCACGACGATGGCGCGGCCGTCCTCGAACCGCTCCACCGGCGCGACGGCAAGCCAGCGCGCCCGGTCCTGCGGCCGCGGCCGCCGCCAGGCCATGAGATGCAGGAGCGCGACGCTCAGCGCCCCGGCGCCCACCACCAGTGCAAAGGTGGGATCGCGAGCCGATTGCAGATAACCGAAGGCAACGTGCGCCACGACGGCGAGATAGGCCGGATAGATCAGCAGATGCAGCGTCTTCCAGACCGCAGGCGTCAGGAAATGCAGCCAGAAATCATGGCTGGTGGCCGCCAGGATGCCGAGCGCCAGCAGGGCGAAGAGGCCAAGATACTCGAACGACACGGCCCGCACGTCCGGCATCGCGGCGTTGGCGATCAGCAGCCCCTCCAGCGGCGGGGTGGCGGAGAAGGCGTAGTACCAGTCGAGCACGTAGGTCGTGTGGGTAAACGCCACCAACGCGGTCAGCACGCCGAAATGGCGCCGATTGTAGAGCAGCGGCAGGAAGCGCCGGTCGAGCCGCGCCAGCGGCCCGATGCAGAGGATGAAGGTCATCATCAGGAAGGCGCAGGAGCCGAAGGCGCGCATCCGCACCACCGCACCGTCAATCGGTCGACCGAGATCGGCGGCCGGCGTGCCGACGCGCACGAAGATGTAGATGTAGCCCACCACCGCCAGCAGCAGGACCGCGTCGTAGAGGTATTTGTTGAGGCCCCACTGGACGGGCTCGTAGCGGACGCTCACCCATCGTCCCCGGCGCTGGACCCGGCCTCGGCCGGCAACGGGATCGCCGGAATGCCCTCGCCGGTCGGCTGGCGCAGCCCATAGGCGGCGAGCAAGATAACCGGCAGCAAGAGCAGCAGCAGCGTCGCCCCGGCCTGCCGGCGGTGGGGCGCGTCGGTCGGCGCCAGCGCGCCCCGCGACCAGCCGACCCAGCGCCAAAGCACGATCGGCCAGAGCAGCACGATGCCGGTCAACAGCAGCGGGCGGAAGGCATAGGCACCCCGGGCGGAGGGATCGACCCTGGCAATGCCCCAGCCCAAAAACGGCACCGCGACCAGCAGCCCGATCAGGCCGTAGAGCCGCGCAATCTCCAGAATCGTCGGTGCCATCGTGGGGTGTGACCCTGACCGCGCCAGCGACCCTGTCAAGGCGGCGCAGGCGCCCGGACGCGAGGGGCGCCGCGGCCCCATCGGCGAAACACCACCGCCGGGATCGGCGAGAGCTGCATCGCGGTTGTCTCGCGGTCGAGACGCCTCTATCCCAAGACGATCAAGAGGCGCGCGCGGGCGCCGCGACCTCTCCGGCGCCATGCGGACGGATGCGACCGTGACCCTCCCCCTGCCCCCGTTCTCGGCCAATCTCGGCTTTCTCTGGCGCGACCTGCCGCTCGCCGATGCCGTCGCCGCGGCGGCCGAGGCGGGGTTTGCGGCCGTCGAGGCGCACTGGCCCTATGCCGAAGATCCGCGCGCGCTTCGCGCAGCGCTCCAGGCGGCGGAGATGCCGCTCATCTGCATCAACACCCGCCGGGGCGATGTCGCGGCCGGCGACATGGGGCTCTCCGCCCTGCCCGACCGCAAGTCGGAAGCGATGGAGGCGGTGGAGGAGGCGATCGCCTTCGCCGCCACCGCAGGCGCGCGCCATGTCCACGTGATGGCCGGCCGAGCCGAGGGGCGCCGGGCGCACCAGGCGTTTCTCGGCCTGCTCGAGCAGGCCGCGAACCTCGGCCAGCGCCACGGCATCGGCGTGCTGATCGAGCCGCTGAACGCCATCGACGTGCCGGGCTACTTCCTCAACACCACCGACCAGGCCGCCGCCCTGCTGGCGGAGCTCGGCCGGGACGAAGTGCGGCTGATGTTCGACTGCTACCATGCCCAGATCTCGGAGGGTGATCTGACCCGGCGGCTCGAATGCCGGCTGCCGTTGATCGGCCATGTGCAGATCGCCGCCGTGCCGAGCCGGGCCGAGCCGGACGAGGGAGAAGTCGCCTATGGCCGCCTCCTCCGCCATCTCTGGCGCCTCGGCTACCAGGGTTACGTTGGGGCAGAATACCGACCGCGCACGCACACCGCTGCGGGACTTGGCTGGCTCACCGAGCTTTGAACGGATCGGCCGGCCGAGGGGCCTTGTTTTCCAGGATTTCGCCCTCTCCGGCGCGCAAGATAGGTTGCGTCCCGGCGACGACCGCGCAATGCTGCGCCTCGTTCGCGTCTCGACAGGTTCCCTCCCTGAACAGCTCCATTCGGACGCGCATCTGGAGGAAGTTTGATGAAGTCCCTGGCCGCCACCCTTACCGCGATTGCGCTCGCGGCCATGTTCGGCGCTGATCCGGCCTCGGCCGGCGAAAACCGCATTGATCTCGTCCGCCCCGACGCCCCGGCCTTGGCGAGCCCCGGGCCGTTGGCGATCGGGGTCCGCACCATCGAGGTGGTCAATCCCGATCAGGTCGACATCCTGAATGTCGTGCCGGAGGGTGAGGTGCCGACGTACAACCGCCCGCTGACGCTCGAGGTCTGGTATCCGGCCACCGGGGACGAAGTGGGCGGTGTCTATGAGGGCGTGAAATTGCGCGATGGCCAGACCGAGGTCAGCCTGCATGGCCGCGCCGTACGCGATGCGGCGCCAGCGACGGTGGACGGTCCCTATCCCCTCATCATCATTTCCCACGGCTATCCCGGCAATCGCTTCCTGATGAGCCCGTTGGCCGAGAACCTGGCGACCAAGGGCTATGTCGTGGTCTCCATCGACCACACCGACAGCACCTATTCCGACCAATCGGCCTTCGGCTCGACCCTGGTGAACCGCTCCCTCGACCAGACCTTCGTGCTGGACGAGATGGCCCGGTTGAACGGGGAGGCGGAGAGCTTCCTCGCCGGCCTGGTCGATGCCGAGACCACCGGCCTGATCGGCTATTCCATGGGCGGCTACGGCGCGATCATCACCGCGGGCGGCGGCGTCACCGAAGCCTCCGTCGGCTATTCCTGGGGCGCGCCCGCAGGCACCCTCGGCGTCCATCTATCAGGCTCGGAGAGCCATGCCGCGCTGCCCGACCCCCGGATCCGCGCCATCGTCGCCTTCGCCCCCTGGGGACGGGAGCGGGAGTTCTGGTCGGCCGAGACGCTCGCCGGGGTTGAGACCCCCGTCTTTTTCGTCGCCGGGAGCCAGGACGATGTCTCCGGCTACGAGGCCGGCGTGCGCCTGATGTTCGAGGAAACCGTGAACGCCGACCGCTATCTGCTGACCTTCATCGGTGCCAACCACAATGCCGGCGCGCCAATGCCGGCACCGCAGGAGAGCTGGCAGCCGGTTGAGACCTTGGATTTCGTGCCGTTCGAGCACTACGCCGATGCGGTCTGGGACAACGTGCGGATGAACAACGTCTCCCAGCATTTCGTGACCGCCTTCCTCGGCCTGCATCTGAAGCAGGACGGAGAGATGGCGCCCTTCCTCGACCTCATCGCGGTGGCGGAGGACGGCGTCTACTCGGTGGATGAGGAAGGCACGCCGCAGGACGACCACACCTACTGGCTCGGCTTCCCGGCGCGCACGGCCAAGGGCCTGATCCTGAACCACCTGACCCCGGGCGAGTAGGCTCGCACGTAGGCTCTGCGAGCGTTAGATCCGGCCGTCGTAGTCGCGGCGGCCGATCCGGGCAGCGATCAGGCTGAACGTGTCGCGGGCGAGCGCGGCCTGCAGCGCCTCGGCCAACGCCTCCCGCGTCTCGACCCAGATACCCGCGCCGCCGAGCGCCTCGGCGACCGCCGGAAAGTCCGTCGCGCCGAAGGTGACGCCAACCTCCGGCATCTGGGCGCCGCGCTGCTTCAGCTCGATCAGGGCCAATTGCACGTCGATGAAGACGACGACGGGGAGTGACAGGCGATGGTCGCGGGCCGTGGCAAGCTCGCCCAGAAACATCTCGACCCCGGCATCGCCGACGAAGGCGACCACCGGGCGATCCGGCTCGGCCAGCTTGCGCCCGATGGCGAGCGGCACCGCGGCGCCCATGGTGCAGAGGCCGGAGGATTGCAGCACCGAGCGCGGCGCCCGGGCCCGCCAAACCTGGGAGAAGACGATGCGGTGGGCGCCGGAGTCGACCGTCACCACCGTCTCCGCCGGCAGCGCCGCCTCGGCCGCATCGACGATTGCCGCCGGGCCCCAGGGGGCCTCCGCGCTGTAGGCTGCACGAAGCCGGGTCCGCACGCCGTCCGCCAGGTCTGGCGGCCAGGTCGCGCCACCGCCGACGGTCAGGGCGACCAGGCCGGCTGCGATATCGGCCACGAAGCTCTGGCTGGCCTGGTGCATGAAGTGATCGTTGGACGCTGCCGCCACCTCGATGACCCGCTGGCCCGGTGCGAAGGGATCGCGCCAGCCGACCCGCATCTCGATCGGGTCATAGCCGGCGAGGATGACGCAATCGGCCTCCGCCACCAACGGCAGCAGTTCCGCATCGGCCACCGGAGAAAGCCCGGCGGCGCCGAGGCTGAGCGGATCGTCCTCCGGCAGGATGCCCTTGGCCTTGTAGGTGGTGATGAGCGGCGCATGATGGGCCCGGCAGAAGTCGGCGACCACGCCCTCCGCCCCCTGCACCACGGCGTCGAGACCGGCGATCACTAGGGGGCGCTTGGCCTCCGCGATCCAGGTCCGCGCCTCGGCCAACGCCTCGCCCGCCGGGGCGGTCGGGGCCGCCGCGACGGCGCGCGCCACCGGCCAGGCCGGGCGGACCTCGCGCTGCACGTCGATAGGGAAGTCGAGGACGACGGGGCCTGGCCGCCCCTCCATGGCGATGGAGAGCGCCTTTTCGACGACGACCGCGGCCGTGCCGGGCTCCACCCGAAAGGCCGCCTTGGTCACCGGCGCGAGAAGCGCGACATGGTCGAAGACCTGATGGGTGTAGGTGTGGGCATCGGCGGCCGTGACGCAGCCCGTCAGCACGATCATCGGCACCCGGTCCTGCCAGGCATTGGCGATGACGTTCACCGCATTCGCCACCCCCGGCCCAATGGTGGCGAACAGGATTGCCGGCCCAGCCCCGCCGTGCCAGGCCCCCTCCCCCATGAAGCCCGCGCAGTTCTCGTGCCGGCTGAGCACCACCGCGATGCCCGCCCGGTCGAGCGCATCGGTCAGCGCCAGCACCTCTCCCCCCGGGATGCCGAAAGCGAACCGGCAGCCGGCCTCGGCCAGCCGCCGGGCAATCACGTCGGACGCGGAAAGATCGGTCATGTCGGCGGGCCCTGGAAGCGACGTCGACCGCCACCATAGGGACGCCGCACTTCGGCGGACAAGGCCCCGCTCGACGACGTCACGGCAAAGGACCTGCTTTGGGCCAAAATACTCCCACCGGACGCGTTGTATCCGTCCGGCGAGGCCCGTGGCTGCCCTGTCAGTAGAAGAGGCTGCGCCCGAGCTCGGCCTCGAGCGGTGCGTAGAGCCCCGCCACCTCTTCGGCATAGCCGTTGTAGAGCAGCGTCGGGATCTTCTCCTCGGTGCCGATGTCGGTCTCTTCGGCCTGGCTCCAGCGCCGGTGCGGCACTTCCGGATTGACGTTGGCCCAGAAGCCGTACTCCGCCCCTTGGGCTTCCTCCCAGAAGCTCACCGGGCGTTCGTCGGTGAAGCTGATGCGCCGGATCGACTTGATCGCCTTGAAGCCGTATTTCCAGGGCGTGTGCAACCGGATCGGCGCGCCGAACTGGCGGTGCAGCACTTTGCCGTAGGCGCCCACGACCATGAAGGTGAGGGGGTGGGCCGCCTCCTCCATCGTCAGGCCCTCGACGTAGGGCCAGGGCCACCAGCTGGCGCGCTGCTCGCTCGCCATCTCGGGATCGAAGAAGGTCTCGAACCGGACATAGCGTGCGCCGCTCATCGGCGCGGCCAAAGCCATGATGTCGGAGAGCTTAAAGCCCACCCAGGGCACGACCATCGACCAAGCCTCGACGCAGCGATGGCGTACGACCCGCTCCTCCAGCTGCACCCGGTCGAGCAGATCGTCGACGTCGACGGTGAGCGGCGTCTCCACCATACCGTCGATGGTCAGCGTCCAGGGATCGGTGACGAGGGCCTGCGCCTCCCGCCAGATCCGCTTGGAGGAGCCGAATTCATAGAAGTTGTTGTAGCGGCTGCTGATCCCCTCGTCCGTCACCTCCCGGCCCGGGCCGGCCGAGGCGAAGTCGGGATTGAGCGGCGGCACGGGGGCGAAGGGTTCCTCCGGCATGCGGGCGGCATGGGCCGTGGCGGGCAGCGCCGCCCCGATCGCACCGAGGCCGAGGCTCGCCAACACGTGGCGGCGGTTCAGGAAAACAGCCTCTGGCGTCGCCGCGCTCTCGCGCAGCGCCCAGGACGGACGGCGGTGGTAAATCATCAAAGCCTCATCGCGATAGGTTTCCGCTGCAACTTAATGCGCGATGTCCTGCCGATCCAATCAAAGCCGCTTGAGGAGAGGTTACACCCCACATAGCCTGCGGGGGATGAGCGATGCGCAGACCCTCCCGGCGATGCTCCGCGCTTCGGGCTCTCTCTCCCGAACGCTGCGCATCACTTTGCTGGTCGGCCTGATCCTGAGCGCCGGCTTCGTCTGGCTGAGCCGCGCCTACTTTTACAATGCCTTCACGGACGATCTTCGCAACGGAGCGCAACTTCGCTCGGTCTCCTTCGCGGGCAATATCGTGGGCGTCCTGGCCCGGCACCGGACCATTCCGGCCAGTATCGCCTACGATCGGGAGCTAATCGACGCGCTCGACCGACAGAACTTCGCGACCACCTCTCAGCGTCTGATCGCCCTGCAGGAGGAGCTGGAGGTGAAGGGCCTCTTCCTGCTCGACCTCGACGGTCGGATGGTGGCCGCCTCCAACCGCTACGAGCTGGCGAGCTCCCACAACGAGGCGCCCTACTTCCTGACGGCGCTGCGGGAGAGCAGCACGGTCTTCACCACCGTCGGCATTCCTGAGCAGAACGTGAGCTTCTATTTCTCCCGCCGATTGGAGGACGCGAGCGGCCCCCTCGGTGTGATCGTGGTCGAGGTCGATCTGCACGCGCAGGAGCTCACCTGGGCTGGCGGCAAGGATCAAGTCATCGTCACAAACTCGCAGGATGTCATCATTTTGGCGTCCGAGCGAGAGTGGCGATCCCGCCTGCTCGGCCCCTTCCTGGAAGAGTTGAGCCAGCCGATCCGACGCTACAGCCAGATCGCCGGCATCCCGATCCTGCCCCAGGAATTGTCGGAGGGTGGGCGGAGCGTCACCATCGACGGCCAATCCTTCCTGCGGGCCGAGACCAAGATCGGCTTTCGCAACTGGACGCTCAGCTATCTGGCGCCGCTGGCCGACGTGGATGCGCGGGTGAACGCCATCGTGGCGCTGGAGATCATGGTGCTGGCGCTGATCGCGGCGTTGATCTTCTATCTCGCGTCCCGCCGCATGGCTCGCCTGTCATTATTCTTTGAGCGGGAGTCGACCGAGCTTCGCGCCCTAAACGCCCGTCTTGCCTCGGAAATCGAAGAGCGGCGGCGGGTCGAGAAGAACCTGGAGGCGGCCGAGCTGTCCCTCGTGCAGGCCTCCAAACTCGCAGCCCTCGGCCAGATGTCGGCCGCCATCAGCCACGAGCTCAACCAGCCCCTCGCCGCGATGAAGACCTACCTCGCCGGCGCGCGCCTGCTGGTGCAGCGGAAGCGGGTAGAAGAATCCCTCAGTTCCTTCCAGCGGGTCGACGATCTGATCAACCGCATGGCGGTGATCACCAGCCAGCTCAAGTCCTTTGCCCGCAAGGGCGAGCAGGAGCTGCGCCAGATCGACCTGCGCGACACGGTGAACTCAGCCCTCTCGATGATGTCGCCGCAGCTCGGCCAGACCCGGGTGCAGATCGAGAAGCATCTGCCGGCCCACCCGGTTTGGGTGCGCGGCGATGCGGTGCGGCTCGAGCAGATCGTCATCAACCTCTTGCGCAACGCCCTGGACGCGATGCAAGGCCAGGCTGATAAAGCGCTGCAGATCAAGATCTTGCACGGAGAAATGTGTTTGTTGCAGGTGCGCGACAACGGCCCCGGCATTGGCGGGGAGGCGAAGTCGCTGTTTGAGCCGTTCTACACCACCAAGAAACCCGGTGAGGGGGTGGGCCTCGGCCTCGCCATCTCGGCCGGCATTGCCACGGATCTGGGCGGCGAGCTTTCCGCGCACAACGCCGATGACGGCGGCGCGGTCTTCGAGCTTTCGCTGCCTGCATACCATCGGACGGAGACCGCCGCCGAATGAACGATATGTCCCAAACCCCGTCGCTGAAGGTGATGATCGTCGATGATGAGGCCGATATGCGCGCCTCCATCGCCCAATGGATGGAGCTTTCGGGCTTCGTTCCGGTGTTGCGGGAGAACGCGGCTGAGGCGCTCTCCGGCATCGATTCCGACTTTCCGGGCATCGTGATCTCCGACGTGCGCATGCCCGGCATCGACGGGTTGGAGCTGCTCAGCCGGCTGCAGGCCCGGGACCAAGGCCTGCCGGTCATCATGATCACCGGCCATGGCGATGTGGCCATGGCGGTCGAGGCGATGCGTATGGGGGCTTACGACTTCGTCGAGAAACCGTTCGATCCCAACCGGTTGACCGATCTCGCCTCCCGTGCGCTCACTGCCCGGCGTCTCACCCTCGACAACCGGCTGCTGCGGCGCGAGCTCTCGGACGGCTCGCTCCTCCTCCGCCGACTGGTGGGGGACAGCCCGCCGATGCTGCGCCTGCGGGAGGAGATCCTGGATTTCGCCCAGGCCGACACGCACGTGGTGGTCTGGGGCGAGACCGGGGCCGGCAAGTCGCTGGTGGCCCGCGCGCTCCATGCCTGCGGCCCACGCCAGGGCAAGCCCTTCATCAAGCTCAACTGCGCCGCGCACGAGCCGGAGGAGCTGGCGGCCCTGTTCTTCGGCCAGCCCGGCGCCCTCGAGGTGCCGGTGATCCACCAGGTGGGCGGCGGCACGCTCTGCCTCACCGAAGTCGCCTCGATGCCCACCACCTTGCAGGCCCGCCTGGTCGAGCTGCTGCAAAGCCGCGATGCTGCCTCCGACCGCTCGGCGAGCCCGCGGATCGTGACCTTGACGGAGGAGCCGCTGGCCGATGCCCAATCCGACGGGCGCCTCCGGGCCGATCTCTTCTTCCGGCTGTCGGCCATGGAGCTCACCGTGCCGCCGCTCCGCGAACGGGGCGAGGATGTGCTGCTGCTCTTCGAGCGCTTCGCTCGACAGTTCGCCGAGGAATATGGCTGCGAGCCGCCGGAGCTCAGCGCCTCCGACGCGGCCTTCCTGCTGCAATCGCATTGGCCGGGCAATGTGCGGCAATTGCAGAACCTGGCCGAGCGGGCGGTACTGCAAGCGCGCCGCAGCGATGGCGCGATGGCGAACCTCGCCCTGGTGGCCGAGCCCCAGGACACGGTGACGGCCGGCGCGCCCCGCCCCCTGCGCGACCATGTGGACGCGTTCGAGAAGATGCTGATCCAGTCCGCCCTGCGTCGCCACCGCGGCACCATGTCGGCGGTGATGGAGGAATTGGCGCTGCCCCGCCGCACCCTGAACGAGAAGATGGCGAAATACGGCCTCAGCCGCAGCGACTACCTCTAGCGAACCCCTCGCTTTCGCAGTGGCTCAAATATCCCCGCCGGAGGCTCTCATCTCTTCCGACGTCGCTTCTGGCAGGCCAGCCGCCACGTGGATCGCCAACACATTGACCGGCTGCGCCACCCCGTCGACTTGGGCCGCACTCACCTCGGCGTTCAGCAACGGGCCGTCATAGCCCTGGGCGCGGGCCCGTTCGAGCGCCGCTTGCGTCACCACGCCGGCGCTGCCGAGAACCTTGTTGTGCTTCTCGATCTTGGAGGAGACGTTGACCGCCTCGCCGATCACGGTGATCTCGAGCCGGCTTTCGTCACCTACTGCGCCGAACAGGATCTGCCCGGTGGCGAGCGCCCCGTTCACCCGGGCCGAAAGCTGGTCCCTCGCCCGCCGGGTTGCGTCCCAACGTGCGCCTTCCTCCAGCAGGTGCTCGAGCGCCCGCACGGCATCGGCCGCCGCGGTTTCGCTCGGCGCCGCGGCCCCGAACGTCGCCAGCACGCCGTCGCCGAGGAACTTGTCGATGGAGCCGCCATGGCGCTGCACGATCGGCACGACCCATTGCTGATAGTCGTTGAGCAGCGCCATCACGTCCTCCGGCCGGCTGCCCGAGACCACGTCGGTGAAGCCCCGCAGGTCGAGCACCACCACCGCCGCCTCCCGCATCGCGCCTTCGCC
This sequence comes from Pseudomonadota bacterium, assembly GCA_039180875.1. GTDB lineage: Bacteria > Pseudomonadota > Alphaproteobacteria > Rhodobacterales > Rhodobacteraceae > JBCDCY01. The sequence continues at coordinate 87,427 of JBCDCY010000008.1, forward strand.
CGGGGTGACGCCACCGTCTGAGCCCGCGATCTGCGCCGCGATCTCCGGCGCGAAGAAGCGCTTCAGCTCGGCCGCGGCCATCCCCTCCTCCACGCTGCGCACCAGCAGCGCCCGACCGCGCCAAAGCGAGGCGGCGAGGATGATCGTCACCACCAGGATCGAGATGATCTTGTCGAACTCCGCGCCGAGCAGGATGGCGTTGTCCGTCATGTAGGTGATGTAATCCCGGGTGATCATGTTGTTGGCGGGATTAGAGCTGATGACGTAGAGCACCATCGCCCCCCAGCCGAGCGCCGCCACCAGACCGGTCCAGAGCACGAAGCGCGCGTCGAAGCGTAGCGCCCGGAGCGAGATGAAGATGAAGACGTAAAGCAGCGTCGGCGCCTTCAGATAGAAGGAGGGCGGCTGACCGTACTGCACGTGGAAGAGCCAGATCAGCGCCATCAGGAGCCCGATGTCGTAGATCGAGGACAGCGCCAGCGACCAGCCCGGCAGGCGCATGCGATAGGACCAGACGATGCGGATGACCGTGAGGATGAGGTAGAGCGTGAGCACCATCGGCACCGGCTCGACCGGCGCGTTCGGGATACTGGTCGACGGCGCGAGGAAGTAGAGCGCGCCGAACAGCAGCACAATGGAGAGCTGGGCCCAGCCGATCGCCCGCTCCGCCCGCTCCTCCTGCAAGGCGATGGCCCGGCGCACACGCTTCGGCAAAGGGTCGTTGTGGCCGGTCAGGACAAAGGCCCTGAGCCGATCAAAGAAGGACCGCCGGGGCGGTGCCAAGTCCGCCACAGGTGCTGTCATCGCCGCAGCCCCTACACACGCGAGGGCCTTGAATGAACCAGCTTTGCCGGCAAAGGCAAGCGCGCTCGCGCACAACGCACGCTAGGGTGAACGAACGCGAGGCGGATGCGGCGCTTGGGCCGTTCAACGGGGTGAAGCCGCCACCGCGCGATCCGCAAAGTTCAGCTTGGAAACGTAATCCGGGGGGGCGTCGCCCTAGCGGCTGGCCACGGTCGCGAGGGCGCTGGCGAGGCCGCCGAAGCCGGTGAAGCGCCGTTCGAGCGGCAGACCGAGGCGGCGCGCCGCGTCCTCCGCCCGCCGGGTCAGATCGGCGTCCTCGGTCTGGGCCAGGAACACCACCCGGTCGTAGTGCGCAAACATCATCTCGCGCAGCTCCGGCCCCCGGTCGAGGCCGAGGCCGCGCCAGACCAGCGTCTCGAACTGCCGCACCAGGAAGTCGGTGAGGTAGAAGGCGCCGATCTCCTCCTCTGACCGGGCCGCGAAGGCGTCGAGCCCGTCGAAGAAGGCGTAGCAATGGGGGCCGTTGATGCGCTCCACCCCCTCCTCCTCGCACACGCGGTCGAGCCGGCCGCCGGTGCCGCAATCGCCGTAAGCCACCAGGATGATCTCGATCCCGTCGGCCCGCGCCTCACGAACCCGCTGGCGCACCGCCTCGGGGATCGCGTCGGGGGTGTTGTGCAGCGTCGCCGGCAGGCAGACCAGGTCGAGGTGCTGCCAGTCGTTCCCGCGTTGCAGCGCGCCGATCTCCCGCGCCAGGGCACCGCAGGCGATGATGCGGGTGCGGACCCCGGCGGGCCGGGTGCGGGGGCGGCTTGGGATCGCTGCCTCGACATGGGCATCGGGGGCCGCAGGCACGGCGCGGCGCCGGGCGTTGGCGCGTCCGCCGCGCCTCCGCCCCGATCGCATCGCCTCTGTCGCCTGCTCGGCGCTCACCTAGCCCTCCTCACTCTCGTCGTCTTCGACCGGGACGCGGGCGACCTCCAAGGCATTCTGGGCCGCCACCACCCGGATCACCTGGGCCCGGCCGAGGAGTTCATCCTCCACGAACGTCAGTCCCATCAGCGCGCGCATATTGCCCGCCACCTGGCCCGACGGATCGCCACCCGGCGGCTCCGCCACCAACTCCAGCACCAGAACGCCGTCGGAGGCGTTGGAGACGATGCGGAGCGCGGGGCTGTGATAGCCGGCGGCCGGCACCAGACCCTCTGCCTGCACGATGACGCCCCCGAAGGCTTGGCCGATCTCGACGGTTTGCACCTCTACCATGCGCCGGGCCGGATCGACATCTTGCGGCGCTTCGGGCTCCGGCGCCTCCTCCGAACCGAACAAACCGCCGCATGCTGCGACAAAAGGCACAAGAAGAACGGTGAACAGGCCACCGCGCCGGGGCCCCCGAACCTGTCTCTGATCTCGGCGGAACATACCCATGCCCCCACAAAAACGCGCTTCCACTATCGGGGATAGTGTGCGTCCCGACAAATTGGAAGGGTGGCGATGACCGGGGCCATGCTGGACGCCGGGGCCGGAACTCTCTAGATCCCGGGGCAGATGAGGAGGATCTGGTGAGCGCCAAGAGCTTTGACGAGGTGGTCGAGGACTTCGAGTTCCTGGAGGCGTGGGAGGACCGCTACCGCTATGTCATCGAGCTCGGCAAGGCGATGCCGGCGCTTGAGGACGCTAAACGCAGCCGGTCCACCAAGGTCGATGGCTGCGCCAGCCAGGTCTGGCTGGTGCCGGAGGTCGAGGGGACGGGCCCAAGCGCCCGCATCCGGTTCGAGGGCGACAGCGATGCGATGATCGTGCGCGGGCTGATCGCGCTGCTCACTCTGCTCTACAACGACCGCACCGGGGCGGAGATTCTGGCGATCGACGCGCCCGATGCCTTTGGCCGGTTGGGCCTCGACCAGCACCTCTCGGCGCAGCGCTCGAACGGCCTGCGTGCCATGATCGCCCGGATTCGCGACATCGCGTCCGCCTCCCAGGCCGCCTAGCGGCTTTTTCTAGGCGTCCAGATCGCGTATGAAGAGCCAGGGGTGATTGTATCGGAGCGTTACGCGATGTCGGACGTGCTGTCGCACTTGTTGGATCGGCGGACATGGCTCTTGGCCGACGGGGCCACGGGCACGATCCTGTTTAACATGGGGCTGGCCTCCGGCGACGCGCCGGAGCCCTGGAATCGTGACGCCCGGGACAAGGTACGCCAGCTCTACCAGGGCTCGGTCGATGCCGGCAGCGATCTGTTCCTGACCAACACCTTCGGGGCCAATGCCTCCCGCCTGGCGCTGCACAATCTGCAGAGCGAGGTCTACGAGCTCAACCGCCTTGGTGCGGCCCTCGGACGTGAGGTGGCGGACGCGGCCGATCGGCCGATCGTCGTTGCCGGCTCCATGGGCCCGACGGGCGAGATCCTGGAGCCGGTCGGCACCCTTTCCCACGCCCGGGCAGTCGAGATGTTCGAGGAGCAGGCCCGCGGCCTGATAGACGGCGGGGCCGATGTCCTTTGGGTCGAGACCATCTCGGCGGAGGAGGAGTTGCGCGCCGCGGCCGAGGCAATCGCCAACGTGGGCGCACCCTGGTGCGCCACGATGAGCTTCGACACCGCCGGTCGCACGATGATGGGCGTGACCAGCACGGGGCTCGCCGCCCTCGCCCGCTCCTTGCCCTATCCGCCGATCGCCTTCGGTGCCAATTGCGGCGTCGGTGCTTCCGATCTGCTGCGCACCGTGCTGGGCGTGACTGATGCCGCGCCTAAGGCCGCGGTGATCGCTAAGGGCAATGCCGGCATCCCGAAATATGTCGACGGCCATATCCACTACGACGGCACGCCGGATCTGATGGCGGAGTACGCCGTGCTGGCCCGCGACGCCGGGGCCCGCATCATCGGCGGCTGCTGCGGCACGGCGCCGGAGCATCTGACCGCCATGCGCCGGGCGCTGGAGACCCAGCCGCCGGGACCGAAGCCCAGCCTGGAGACGGTCGAGGCGGCGCTCGGCGCCTTCTCCTCCGTCTCCGACGGCACCGGCGCCGCCGCGGCGGCAGAGCGCGGGGCACGACGGGAACGCCGCCGCCGCCGGGGGTAGCGAGGCGGAACGTATTCATGCCGCAAAGCTCCCGTAACGTCTCGAAACGCCGCTTCGAAGTCGCGTTCTGGACAGTTCGTCGCACCTTGAGTGCCTAAAGCGAAAGTTGGGGCGAAGAGGTGGCGTCCCCGAGGCAGGAAGAAATGCTATGTCGGAGCAGGAAGACGACATCGTCCTGAGCGAGCTGGCCGACGACGATTTGGTCCAGCAGATGCACGACGACCTCTATGACGGTCTCAAGGAAGAGATCGAAGAGGCGGTGCATATCCTCCTCGGCCGCGGCTGGATGCCCTACGACGTCCTGACCAAGGCTCTGGTCGAGGGCATGCGCATCGTCGGCATCGACTTCCGCGACGGCATCCTGTTCGTGCCCGAGGTGCTGCTGGCCGCCAACGCAATGAAGGGTGGCATGTCGATCCTGAAACCCCTCTTGGCCGAGACCGGGGCGCCGCGGCTCGGCAAGATGGTGATCGGCACGGTGAAGGGCGACATCCACGACATCGGCAAGAACCTGGTCGGCATGATGATGGAGGGCGCCGGGTTCGAGGTCATCGACCTCGGCATCAACAACCCGGTGGAGAACTACCTCGGCGCGCTCGAGAACGACGAGGTCGACATCCTCGGCATGTCGGCCCTGCTCACCACCACGATGCCCTACATGAAGGTGGTGATCGACACGATGGTCGAGATGGGCATCCGCGAAGACTACATCGTGCTGGTGGGCGGCGCGCCGCTGAACGAGGAGTTCGGCAAGGCGATCGGTGCCGATGCCTATTGCCGCGACGCCGCCGTGGCGGTGGAGACGGCCAAGGACCTGATCGCGCGCAAGCACAACCAGATGGCCGCCGCCGGCTGACCCGCCGGCCCTTGGCCCCGCCCGCAATCGGACGGGGCCAGGTCCGAGCCTAGTCCGTGGCCTTCTGGTAGAGCTTCTGGGCCATCTCGAAGATCTCTTCGCCCGTGTATTCCGGCGTGAACGCCTCGGCGATGCCGTCGTAGTCGTTCATGTCACCGCCCTGGGGCGGGCCGTCCACCACCTCGAGCGGGCCGGAGCCGTCGGGGTGCTCGCCCTTCCAGATCTTGCCGATCTCGGTGTAGTCGCCGGGGGTGAAGCGATAGACCTTCCGGTGATAGCCATCGTCCATGTAGGGCCTGGATTCCGGCAGCGCCACATCCTCGATCTTCGGGATCGGCAGCATCTTCGCCATCTCCACGCCCGTCAGCGTCTCGAGCGCCATGGCATAGGCCCGGGCATGCACGCCGCCCCGCGTGAAGAGATAGCCGAGCATCTGGCGCGCCGCCGGATTGTCGGTCATCTGATACACCCGCAATTTCGCCGTCCGCGCCCCGTTCTCCAGGAAGAAGTTGTGCAGCAGGTCGAGGATCAGGTTGCCGGAATTGAAGACGTAGTCGCCCTTCCAGCCCTCGCCGCCGGAATTCGTGGGCATCGCGCCCTGGCCGAACATGATGTGATGGTTGAGCAGCGGCATATCGAGGAGCGTGGCGAGGGAGGCGTCGCCCTCCCCCGCCATCGAGCCCTTGGGCTCCTGCCCGTTCAGGCAGCCGTTGATCGTCGCGGCGATCAGCTCGACATGGCCGAGCTCCTCCGTCGCGATGTTGGAGATCAGGTCGTAGTACGGCTTCAGCTTCTTCTTGTTGCGGAAATTGTAGCTCTGGAACAGGTAGTTCATCAGGGTCGACATCTCGCCGAACCGTCCGCCCATCAGTTCCTGCACCGCTGCAGCAGCCCGTGGGTCGGGGTCCTTGGGGACCGGCATATCAACCTGAAGACGATCGATGCGAAGGAACATCTTCCTTCCTCTCTATAGCAGTTGGTGTGGGAATGCGCGGGTCGTGGCGCGATGATCGCGCGTCTCACGGCACGTTACCAATTTGAAATCCACATGCTCGAATAGCACTTCCCTATCGGTATCGCCATGATACCGTTCGCTTTGTCTATCGTTGGGAGAAACCATGCGTCGTCTGCTGCGCTTTCGCGATCTGGAATACCTGCTGGCCGTCGCCGATCATTTCAGCTTCGGCAAGGCGGCGGAGGCGCTCGGCGTGTCCCAGCCCACCCTCTCCAACCAGATCCGCAAGGTGGAGGAGACCCTGGGCCAGCGCGTCCTCCGCCGCGAGGGGCGCCATGTCTCGGTGACGCCGGAGGGGCGGGAGATCCTCGGTTGCGTGCGCGACATCATGCGGGCCTTCGCCGCCCTCGACCACGTCGCCGGCCGGCGCCAGGCAGAGGCGCGCCGTGCCCTGCGCTTCGGCGCGATCCCCACGACCTCCCCCTATCTCGGCCCGCCGATGCTGGAGGCGCTGAGGTGCGAGGCCGGGCGCGACGAGGTGGTGTTCGTCGAGGGCCTCTCCGACACGCTGGAGACGATGGTCGCCCAGGGTGAGCTCGACTTCGCCATCACGGCCACCCTGCCCCAGAACCCGATGCTGGCGAGCCAAAGCGTGGGCGCGGAGCGGCTGGTCTACGTGAGCGCCGGGCCGATCCCCAACGATCCGTTCGACTCCACCGGAGAGCAGACGCCGATCCTGCTGATGCAAGAGGGGCATTGCTTTCGCGACACCGTCTATGCCGCCATCGCCCGGCGCAATGCCAAGGCGATCGCGGCATTGAACTACCGGATCGGGCCGACCTCCCTCGCCACCCTGGTCGGACTGGTGAAAAGCGGGGTGGGCGATGCGCTGCTGCCCGAGCCGTTCGTCGCCGCCCAGCCGGCGGTGATGGAGGGTGCGGTGACCCAGCTGCTAGAGCCCACGTTCTTTTCCCGCAATATCCAGATGATCCAGCATGCCGGGCGGCAGCAGGATCCCTCGCTGGAGCATGCATTGGAACTGCTCTGCGCTGTGCACGAAAAGGCCGGCGCTGCCCTAGGCTGCTAGGGCGAGGTCCGCTCAGGCGGCGCAGGATAGGGCATCGGCTGCCTAAACCCGAGGCCATGTTCAGTCGCGTGGTCTTGTCGAGGGCGAAAGAGCGCGTGCTTGGGCGACGAAGGCGCTGCGTCGGCCAGTCGGATCGCGCCGATCCTGCCCGATCACATCTTGCCGCGAATCGGCGTCAAATCGCGGCCGCCGTGGTAATCATTGCAAGTGAGGGGGATCTCGACCGACCAGGAGAGGATCATGGCAAAAGCCAGCACCGACACCCCCCGCTTCGACGCCATCGCGGCACTTCCGGGCTTCGACATCGAGCCCCTGATCGCCGCCAATCAGCGCGGTCTCAAGGCAGCGGCCGAGGCGCAGGAGCATATGCTGCGGCGCATCGCCAAGATGCATGAGGAGCTCTTCCGCTTCGCTGACCGACGGCTGCAGCACGACCGCTCCACCGCGCGGGAGCTTGCGGCCTGCAAGTCCCCCCAGGATGCCGCGGCGGTCTGCGGCAAGTTCTTCGAATCCGCCATGAAGCAGTATTCCGAGGAGGTGACGCTGCTCGCCGGTCTCTACGCAGATCAGGCGCGGGAGACGATGGAGGACGTGCAGCATCAGGTGGAGGAAACGGTGGAGCCTGTGCTGAAGCGCAAGAACGGCGCCTAAGCACCTGCTGGGAAAAGCAAAGGGGGCCGGTCGAGCCGGCCCCCCGTCTTGTCTTGGAACGGCCTCAGAGGATGAGGTCGCCGCCCGAGAAGGCGAGGTTGAAGCCCTCCAACTCGATCGCGAAGTCCGCCGACAACCCGCCATCCACGTTGGCCAGCAGGAAGCCATCGGTGCCGTCGGTGAAGTAGCGCACCTGGCCCGCGGCTGAGAAGTTGGCGCCCCCGATGAAGGTGAAGGCCTGATTGCCGCCGATGAGCGTGTTGGCGTCGATGCCCGACAGGTCGATGGTGTCGACGAAGCGCTGCCAGTCGGTGATGACGTCCTGGCTCGCACCGGCCGGCGAGTCGGCCACGCTGTTGAACACGAAGGTGTCCATCCCGTTGCCGCCGGTCATGATGTCGAACCCGGTGCCGCCGTCGAGCTCATCGTTGCCGTTGTTGCCGCGGAGCGTGTCATCGCCGCTGCCACCGAGGACGGTGTCGTTGCCGTTCTGACCGAACAGGTCGTCGTTGCCGGCATCTCCCGCCACGATGTCATCGCCCTGGCCACCGCGGGCGGAGTCGTCGCCCTGGCCACCGCTCAGCGTATCTTCGCCAATGCTGCCGAAGATGTTGTCATTATTGCCACCGCCGCGGACATCGTCGTTGCCGCCGCCGCCGCGCACGAAGTCGTCACCACCTTGGCCACGCAGGACATCGTCGTCGCCCTGGCCTTCGATCACATCGTCGTCGGTGCCACCAGAGATGTCGTCGGCGCCGACACCGCCCGAGATGTTGTCGTTGCCCGAGCCACCCTCGACGGTGTCGTCGCCGCCATCGCCGAAGATGAAGTCGTTGCCGTCGTCGCCGAAGATGACGTCGTTGCCGTTGTCGCCTTCGATTGTGTCGCCACCGGCCCCGCCGCCGAGCGTGTCTCCGCCGCTGCCGCCGACGATCATGTCGAGACCGTTGCCGCCGTCGACCTCATCGGCGCCGCCACCAGCGTCCACCGTGTCCTGGCCGCCACCGCCGAGGATCGTGTCGTCGCCGACGCCGCCCTCGATGTCGTTGCCGACGCCCGTCCCGGTGATCAGATCGTCGAAGCCGGAGCCGACGGCGTTCTCGATCCCGGAGAAGGTCGTGGTGACCGGCCCGCCGGAGAACGAGTAGCCCACGCCGATGTCGATCTCGATCCCCGTGCCGGGTCCGGCCACTGCGGAGAAGTCGACCGTATCGGTGCCCGCGCCGCCGTTGACATCGTCCGAACCCCAACCGAGCTCGAAGATGAACAGATCGTCGCCTTGGCCGCCGAACATCGTGTCGTTGCCCGAGCCACCGATCAGCGTGTCGTCGCCGCCGCCGCCGGCCAGAGTGTCGTTGCCGCCCCGCCCGTCGAGCAGGTTGGTGCCGCCGGCCGTTGCGATGTTGTTGGCGCCGTTGGTGCCGAAGACATCCTCCGACGACGATGCCGAAGAGCCGGAGCCGTCGTAGTTCTCGAAGTTCTGCCAATCGAGCGTGAAGGCGTTGAAGGTATAGGTCCCGGCCTCCAGATCGATCTCCACGCCTTGGGAGAGCCCGATGGTGTTGACGAGCGTATCGTTGCCCAAGCCGCCGTCGTAGAAGTCGCTGCCGGCATTGAGATGGCTGACGATGTCGTCGCCGCTGCCGGCAAGGACGCTGTCGGTCCCGGCACCGCCGTCGATGGTGTCGTTTCCGCCACCTCCGATCAGCGTGTCGTTGCCGGCACGACCGAGGAGCTCGTTGTCGCCGACACCGGTCTGCAGCAGGTTGGCGCCGGAGGTGCCGAAGACATCCTCGTCGCCGCCGCCCGTGCCGATGTAGTTTTCGACGTTGGTCCAGCTCCGCGTGAAGCTGCCGGGGGTGAAGACGTAGGTTCCAGCCTCCAGGTCCATCTCGACGCCGTCGGCGTAGACGGCGCTCGACTCGATGGTGTCGTTGCCGGTGCCGCCGTCGAACTCGTCAACGCTGCCGACAGCCTGGCGCATCACGTCGTCGCCCGCGCCGCCGCGAACAGTGTCTGCGGCACCTTCGCCGTCCAGGGTGTCGTTGCCGGCGCCGCCTTCGAGCGTATCGCCGCCACCGCCGCCGAGGATGGAGTCGTCGCCACCGCGACCCTCGAGCATGTTGGCAACAGCAGCACCGATCACCGTCTCATTCGCACCGCTGCCGATCACGTTCTCAAAGCCCGAGATCGTCGAGGTGTTGCCGACAGGGTTGACCACTGTGGTCGTCCCGGTCGCGAGGTTGATGATGATCCGATCGTCGGAATACGTGGATCCCGAGTAGTCGATCGTATCGAACCCGGCACCACCGCTGTGGAACTCGACGTTGATGTTGTCGCTGTCCCTGATGTGGTCGTTGCCGGCACCACCCAGGATCGAGTCCACACCAGTACCGCCGTCGATGGTGTCGTCGCCGTTGCCGCCTTGGATCGTATCGTCGCCTTGATTGCCGTCGATGTCGTCATCCTCGGACGATCCGACAATCGTGTTGTCCTGGTCGTTGCCGTTGATGAAGATCGAGTCCAAGTCGCCGAAGATCGCACTGGTGGTCGACCCGAAGTCGATGAAGTTCCAGTTCGAGAGGTTGACGTCGTCGTTGAACTCATAGTCGATGTTGACGATGATCGTGTCGGCGCCGCCGATCGTCGCGTTTCCGTCGATCTGGACGTTCAGGAACTCCGACGCTGAGTCGAGTTCCTTGTTGCCGAGCACGATGGTCTTGGCGACGTTGTTCTCCGCCGCGAACTCGATCTCCTCGATGCTGTTCACGTTGAACATGTCGGCACCGACGCCAAAGCTGAACGTGCCGGCACCCTGGACGAGCAGCCGGTCTGTCCCACTGCCGCCCTGCAGGCTCTCAGCCGAGGAGGTGGCATCCGCGCCATTCTGATAGCGGAAGGTGTCGGAACCGTTACCGCCCTGCATCAGATCGTCGCCGCCGCCGCCTTCCAGCGTGTCGTTGCCGTCAAGGCCCTGCAGCGTGTCGTCGCCATTGCCGCCGATCAGCACGTCGTTGCCGGCGCCGCCGACGATGGTCTCTGCCGCGCTGCCGCCGGTGATCGAGTCGTTGCCCCGACCGCCGTCCAGATACTCGCTGAACGCATCGCCGAGGATCGTGTCGTTGCCGTCACCGGTATAGACCCGCTCGATCGCGCTGTTGGTGATCGCCACGCCGTCGATCGTGCCGCTGTTGGCCAGCAGGTTGACGACCGAGTTGGAACTCACCGCTGCCGCGTTGATGGTGTCGGTCACCCCGGTCCCGGAGAAGTTGGTGCCGTGGCCCGCGACGCCGTCGTAGTCGGAGAACTCGTTGGTGAAGATGAAGAGGTTGTCCGACGCGTTCAGCGTGCTGCCGGAGATGAAGAGATCGACATCCGTCACGGTGATCGGGAAGCCGCCCAGATCGTCGCGGATATTGACGGTCCAGGTACCGCTCGAGTCCTCACCCATGAAGGCGGTGGTGCCGAAGTCCCAGCTGCCGTCGAAGTCACCGGAGTCGCCCGTGTCGGCGATCAGCTGCACCCGCGTGCCGCTCGGCGAGATCAGGAAGATCTCGAGATCGGCGAGGAAGTCGGTCTCGAAGTTCAGGTCGAGCTCGACATGCTCGACGGTCATTGAGCCGAAGCTGCCGGTGAAGTTGTTGCCGCCGCCGCCGGCGATCACCGTCGTCACGTTCACCCCGTCCATGTCGCGGAAGAAGATCGCGTCATTGGCCGAGGTCGACTGCTGCTGCCAGGTCTCGGCCAGCCGCACCGCGGCCAGGGCGTCGACCAGGCCGTAGCCGTAGTCGTTGGAGAAGTGCAAACCGCCGCCGTTCCAGTTGTCGGCCGCGTTCCAGAACCAGGTCGAGCCGTTGGTCTGGGTCGCCTGCTCGAAGGCACCACCAATCGGGGCGCCGCTGTTGGCGAGGGAGCCAACGTCGGAGCCGACATGGCGCGCCGAGTAGGCGAGGATCTTCTGCACGTCGCGCCAGCCGAGGTCGGGGTTCGCCTCCAGCATCAGCGCCACCACGCCGGCCACTTCGGGCGCGGCCGACGACGTGCCGCCGAAGGTCGAGGTGTAGTTGCCGCTTGTATACCCAGGCGCGCCCGTCCGATCGGTCGTGACGATCGCGCCGTTGTTGTTGAGGTCGTCGGCAAGGCCGGAGACCAGCAGGTTGGCGCCGGGGGTCGAGAAATCGGTGACCCAACCGTCCTGGCGGAGCGCCGCCACGTTGATGGTGTACTTGGTCGAGTCCATCGCCTCGGCCGTCGCCTCCTCCCTCAGGGACGAGCCGGCGTTGTCACGGCTGTTGCCGTTGGATTTCACGTAGATCGTGCCAAGACCGCTGCGGCCGTTCTCGGAGCCGGTTTCGAGCGCATCGACGGCCGCGAGAAGATCGGCGTTGGTGTTGAACACGTCCTCAGAGAGGCCGAAGCTCATGTTCACCACGTCGGATCCATTGGCGTTTCCGTTGGTGTTGCCGACGCCGTCGCCCTCACCCGCCGCGTCCAGGATCTGGTCTTCGAGGACGGAGAAGGCGAGGCCGCGATAGCCGCGAATGTCCACATCGAAGGCGACGCCGACGCCACCGACCGAGTTGTCGGCCGCGCCGATGATGCCCATGACGGCGGTGCCGTGGTTCTGTGAACCGGTGGGCCCGGGAAAGAAGTCGCCGTCCTGATAGTCGTAGTCCGTGGCGAACAGGTAATTGCCGGCGAAATCCTCGTGGGTCGTGTCGAAGCCGTTGTCGATCACGGTGACCGAGATGCCGTCGCCGGTGTAGTCGTCCCAAACGTCGACGACGTTGATGTCGAACTGCCCCGCGGTGGTGTTCCGCAGGTGCCACTGGCTGTTAAACAGCGGGTTGAGCGTCGGCAGGAGCTCGGTGTCGAAGGAGCCGCCTTCGCCGCGGACCTCGGCCCCACCCTCAGCGGATGCTGCCGGTGCAGCGGCAGCGGTCGGGGCCTCTGCGGCCGGGCCACCGAAGGCCATGTCGAAGGCTGCGCTCTCGACGCCCGCCTCGGCGGTCACGGCCTCGACCGCGCCGGTCTCGGCGCTGTCACGATGTCCGCCGGCGGCGCCCATGGCGGCCGCGAGCGCTGCGGTCATCGCCTCCCCGCGGGATCCCAGCCAGCGGGCCTCGCCAGCCGTCTCCTCGGCGGCGTCGTCGCGCTCGACCTCCTCCTCAACGGGCTCGAGATCGGAGGACAGACCGTCGAGCAGGGTATCGGCGAGCAGGCTCTCCTCCGCCTCTTCCGGGGCGTCCGCCGCCGCAGGTGCGGTGCGATCGGCCTTGCTCAGATCGCTTTCCAGTCCGTCGAACGGGGTTTCCAGGAACTTCTCTGACATCTCACGCTCTCCATCAAACCGCGGGTCGGTCGAGATCCCGCGTACTCACGCAAAGGGGGTGTCAGGCGCCGCTACTCGCTGCGGCGCCAGATCGTCTCACTCGATCGGTCGGGGCCGGTGCGGGTCACGCTTTGCCAGATGACCTCCCGGCCTTGGTCGCAGACGCTCATCCGATCGATCAGAGGCGTGGCTTCGATCACCACGCGGTCGCCGGCCGCTAGGTCGGCCGGCAGCGCCTGAAAGGTGTAGAGTTGGCCGTCATCGCCGCGCACGGCCCGACAGACGGCGCCCACATCGCTCACCTGGCCGACGATGGTGATCAGCCCGGCCAGGGCTGCCAGGCCGCGGAAACTGTTTCCGATGTGGCCAAAATCACGGAGCGAGCGCGAGAGGGCGCCAGGCGCACCCACCGCTCGGCCCAGCCCAGTCGCCAGACAGGATTGTCCGGTCAATTGAGAGGCTTGGCGGCCTAGATCGTTCTCATGATGGCGCTGCATCACAGCTCAACCTCATCAGAAAACCAAGGGATCCCGACGAGAAAGACGCCGCCTTCTCGCCTCAATTGAGGTTAATTTGCGCCGAATCGGCAACGGTGACAGCGAGGAACGTCACAGTTCCATCCCGGCCTAGAGCGGCCGCGACCGCTGCCGTGTTAACGGCGCCTTCACCCTAGCATCGCACTGCGATTGCATTGTTGGCAACTTCGGTTGACTGTCAGGTATCTTGACGCGCGGAGGACGGAGGGGTCGTGGTGACGACGCGCGAAATGCCCGATGCGCCGTCGGCGGACCAGTCCGTCAGCCTGAAAGATGTGCGCGGCTGGATCACCTTCCGCATCGCCCGTCTGCACGCCAAGCTCAACGAGGAGGCGTTGCAGATCCTGCGCGAGAACGGCGGACTGAGCCTGATGGAGTGGCGGTTGCTGCTGCTGCTGCACGACTTCGGTCCGAGCCCGCAGTCGATCCTCTGCCGGGCCTCTCTGATGGACAAGGCGATGGTCAGCCGGGCCATGCGGCGCCTGCAGAAGACGGGCCTGGTGCGTGAAAAGGCCGGCAGTGCCGACATGCGCCAGCGCATCCTGGTGCCGACGCCCAAGGGGCGGGCGCTTTATGACCGGATCCGGCCACTGATGCTCGCCCGTCAGACCCGGCTCGACGACGCCCTGTCGGTGGACGAGCGGGAGCTGCTGATGGCCGCGCTCGAAAAACTCGATGACGCCGTGCCGACCCGAGACGCCACGCTTTGAGCCAACCTCGCAACCTGCTCGTCATCATGTCGGACGAGCATCAGGCCGCGGCCCTGGGTGCGGCCGGCCATCCGCTCGCCCAAACGCCGCATCTCGACCGCCTTGCCCGGCGGGGTCTGCGCTTCACCAACGCCGTCACCCCCTCCCCGATCTGCGTGCCGGCGCGGGCGGCGTTCGCCAGCGGCGACTACGTGCACCGCACGGGGCATTGGGACAACGCCATGCCCTATACCGGCCGGCCGCCCGGCTGGGGCCATGCGCTGCAGGCGGCGGGCATCCGGGTCGAGTCGATCGGCAAACTGCACTACCGCGCCGCCGACGATCCCAACGGCTTCGATATCGAGCATATCCCGATGATGGTGGCCGGCGGCGTCGGCATGGTCTGGGCCTCGATCCGGGGCGAGGAGGAGCGTTGGGCGCCGGAGGGCCGGATGCTGGGTGCGGAGATCGGCCCGGGCGAAAGCGCCTACACCCGCTACGACAGTGCCGTGGTCGACGAGACCCGGGCCTGGCTGCGAGATGCGCGGGCCCATGAGGCGCCCTGGTGCCTGTTCGTCGGCCTCGTCGCGCCGCACTTTCCGCTGGTCGCGCCGCCCGCCTTCTACGACCTCTACGCCGCCGCCCCGCTACCGGGGCGCAAGCTACATCCCGCGGACGGCCATCCGCGCCATCCCTGGGTCGAGAAGCAGAACGCCTACCTCGACAGCGAGGGAAGGTTCGCCGGCCCGGAGGAGCGCGACCGGGCGATCCGCGCCTATTTCGGCCTCTGCTCCTGGCTCGACCATAATGTGGGGCAGATCCTGGCGGCCTTGGAGGAGGCCGGCCTCAGCCCAGAGACGGCGGTGGTCTACACCAGCGATCACGGCGACAATGTCGGCGCCCGCGGCCTTTGGGGCAAATCGAACATGTATCGGGAGGCCGTGGGCGTGCCCTTGATCCTCGCCGCACCCGGGGGGCCGGTGGGCGAGGTCCAGACCCCGGTCAGCCTGCTCGATCTCTCCGCCACCATCGCCGATCATTTCGGCGCCTCGCTGTCGCCGGGGCGGCCGGGGCGGTCGCTCTTCGATGTCGCGGCGCGGCCCGATCCTGACCGCATCGTCTTCAGCGAGTACCATGCAGCCGGCGCCGTCTCCGGCGCCTTCATGGTCCAGTCGACCCGCGCGAAATATATCCACTACGAGGGTTTCGCGCCCGAGCTCTTCGATCTGGTCGAGGATCCGGGGGAAAACCGCGATCTGGCGGGCGACCCGGCCTATGCCGCGCTAGAGGCGGAGATGCGGGACGCGCTCCACGCCATCTGCAACCCGGCAGCGGTCGATGCCCAGGCTCATCGGGACCAGGCGGCCCTGGTCGCCCGCCTCGGCGGGCGTGAGGCGGTGCGCACGCTCGGCGCCCCGGGCGCGACCCCTCCCCCCGCATCCTAGTCCGGCAGGCTCTGCACCATCTGGTGCAACAACGTCTCGATCGAGAAGACCGGAAGGCCGGTCGCCGCCATGACCGCACGCTTGTAGGGCGGCATATTGGTGCATTCGAAGAGCAGCGCTCCAAGGGACGAGTGCTCCGCTTGGAACCGCGTTGCGGCTGCGACCATGTCGGCCTCGGCCGCCGCGACGTCGAGCTCGGGTTCATCGCCGAGGATCACGCGCTGCAGCTCGCATCCCGGGGCGAGGCCCGACACCGGCGTGCCGTCGGGCACCCAAGCCGCCGCCAGATGCCCCTCGCTCAACGCGGCTGCGTCGATCGTCAGGATGCCGACCTGGCGCCCCGCCGGCAGCATCCGCTGGATCGCGGCCGCCTGGAGCAGGGCCGATGTGGCGACCGGCACATCGAGCGCGGTCGCCAGCTCCTCCTGAAAGAGCGTGAGGAAGCCGCAGCTTGTGGTGATGATCCGCACGCCGTCGGCCACCAGCTCCCGCCCGGCCTCGATGAAGGTGTCGAGCAGGCCGTCGGCCCGCTGGCGCACCACCCGATCCGGGCTCGCGCCCCGGACGACACGGTAGCGTACGGGGAAGGGCCAGGTGCGGGCATTGCCGATGTCGCCGGGAATGCGCGGAAAGCGGGTCTCGAGCATCAGGATGCCGATCTCGGCCCCGAAGACGGTGCGCCCGCCTTGCACGATCATAGCCCGCTCCCGCCCACGCTCCAGTCAGCATCCCCGCTAGCCGCAGCGCGCGCAAACGGAAAGCGCATCCGCGATTTCTCGTTTGCCGCCGGGGCATTCGGTGCGCAAAGTAGCGGGATTGGCCGGGAGCGATCGGGGGCGATGGGCGCGGATCGACATATCATCGTCGCAGGTGCCGGGATCGTCGGCGTCTCCACCGCCATCTGGCTGCAACGCGCCGGCGCAGCGGTAACGCTGGTCGACCGCCAAGGCCCGGCCGCCGGCGCCTCCTGGGGCAATGCCGGGATCCTGGCGGCCTCCTCCATCGCGCCGGTGACGATGCCGGGATTGTTGGCCAAGGCGCCGGGGATGCTGCTCAATCCCGACAAGCCGCTGTTCTTGCGCTGGGCCTATCTGCCGCGCCTGCTGCCGTTCCTCCGCCGCTATCTCGCCAACGCCACCACGGGAGCGGTCGCCCACATTGCGGAGGGATTGACCCAGCTCCTCGCCGACACGGTGGAGCAGCATGAGGCGTTGGCATCGGGAACCGGGGCGGAGCGCTATGTCCGGCGGGGCGACTACCTCTACGCCTATGGCAGCCGGGCCGACCACCGGGCCGACGACGCTGTTTGGCGCCTGCGCCGGCAGCACGGCTTTCGCTTCGAGGAAATGGGGGCGGAGGCCCTCGCCGCCTACGACCCGATGCTGGCCGGGCGCTTCGGCTACGGCGTCCGCACCCTCGATCATGGCCACGTCACCGATCCGGGCGCCTACATCACGGCCCTCGCTCGCCACTTCGAGGACTCAGGCGGCACTTTTCACAAGGCCGAGGTGCGCGACGTGATCGTGGAGGATGGACGCGCAGTCGGTGTGATGACCGATGCCGGCCCCCTGCACGCCGATGGCGTGGTGCTGACCGCCGGCGCCTGGTCGGGCCGGCTCGCCAAGACCCTCGGCGTCACGGTCCCGCTCGAGGCGGAGCGGGGCTACCACATCGAGTTCATCGACCCCTCCCACGCGCCCCGGGCGCCCACGATGATCGCCAGCGGCAAGTTCGTGGCAACGCCGATGGAGGGGCGCTTGCGCTGCGCCGGCATCGTCGAGTTCGGCGGGCTTGAGGCTGGGCCGAGTGCCGCGCCGCTGGCCCTCCTCCACCGGCAGATGCGCCGGCTCTTCCCCGATCTCCGTTACAGCCGGGTCGAGGAATGGATGGGCCACCGCCCGGCCACCAGCGACTCGCTCCCCGTCATCGGTGCCGCACCGAGAGCGGCCAATGTCTGGCTTGGCTACGGCCATCAGCATGTCGGGCTGACCGGGGGCCCGAAGACCGGGCGCTGGCTCGCGCAACTGGCGCTCGGCCGGGTGCCGAACGTCGATCTCTCCACCTTCGCCGCCGATCGGCGGGGCCTCGCCGCAACCGCATGAGACAACCACCGCAGGGAGAAGACCATGAACAAAAACAAACACATGCTGCTCGCCACCGCCTTCACCTTCGGCCTCGGCACCATGGCCGGGGCGGAGGAGTGGGACATGCCGATGGCCTACGCCGACGGCAACTATCACAGCCAGAACGGTAAGCTCTTTGCCGAGGCGGTCGGCGTCTGCACCGGAGGCGAGCTGACGATCACCGTGCATGCCGGCGGCTCGCTCTTCGGCGGGGGCGACATCAAGCGGGCGGTGCAGACCGGCCAAGCCCCGATTGGGGAGCGCTTGCTGTCGGCGCACCAGAACGAGGATCCGATCTTCGGCATCGATTCCGTGCCGTTCCTCGCCACCTCGTTCGAGGACAGCGCCCGCCTTTGGAACGCGGCGCGCGGCACGATGGACGACCTGCTGGCCGAGCAGAACCTGGTGCTGCTCTACTCCGTCCCCTGGCCGCCCCAGGGCCTCTACTTCGCCAAGGAGGTCTCGGGCGTCGGCGATATGGAGGGGACGAAGTTCCGCGCCTACAACGCCTCGACCGCGCGGCTGGCCGAGCTCTCCGGCATGCTGCCGGTGCAGATCGAAGCGGCAGAGCTGGTCCAGGCCCTGGCGACCGGCGTGGCGGAGGCCTTCGTCTCCTCCGGCTCCACTGGCTATGACCGCAAGGTGTGGGAGCATCTGACCCACTTCTACGATACCCAGGCCTGGCTGCCGCGGAACTATGTCTTTGCCAACAAGGACGCCTTCGACGGCCTGAGCCCGCAGGCGCAGAACTGCCTCCGCTCCTCGGCCATGCTGGCGGAAGCCGCGGGGGCTGCGCGGGCCGAGCAGCTCTCCGGCTGGTATCTGTCGCAGCTCGCCGCCAATGGGATGAGCGTCCAAGCTCCCGGCGAGCAGTTGCAGGCCGATCTGGCCGAGATCGGTGAGACCATGGCGGCGGAGTGGGCCGAAGATGCTGGGGCGGACGGTGCCGCCCTGCTCGACGCCTACCGCGCCGAATAAGGCCCGTCGGCCCCGGACCCGCGCCGGGGCCGCACGCCCCTTCCCCATGGCATCAGCACTTCAGACCGTCCGCCGTTTGCTCGACGGGCTCTACGCCCTGGCCGGCGCCGTGGCGGCGCTCTCTCTCCTCGCAATCCTCGGGATCATCGTCGCCCAGATGGTGGCGCGCTGGATCGGCGCGGTGATCCCGGGCGCCACCAACTATGCCGGCTATTGCATGGCCTCGGGCTCGTTCTTTGCACTGGCCTATGCGCTCAATCATGGGGCGCATATCCGGGTCTCGCTGCTCCTCAGCCGCCTCGGCCGCTTTAGCCGCTATGGGGAGATCTGGTGCTACGCCGTCGCCGCCGTGACCGCGACGCTCTTCGCCCGCTACGCGCTGAAGGCAACCTATTGGTCCGAGTTCCTGGGCGATGTCAGCCAGGGCCAGGACGCCACGCCGATCTGGCTGCCGCAGATCGCCATGTCGATCGGCACCGTGCTGCTGGCCATCGCCCTTTGGGACCATCTGATCCGCCTGATCTTCACCGATCATCCGGGCGTCCAGGTGCCGGAGATCGGTGAGGCGCGGGACTGAGCCATGGACCAGCTCACCCTCACCATCGTCTTTCTGCTCGTGCTCCTGCTGCTGTTGGGGACCGGCGTCTGGGTGGGCCTGGCACTCATGGGCGTTGCCTATATTGGCATGGAGCTCTTCACCTCCCGCCCCGCCGGCGACGCGATGATCACGGTGATCTGGACCTCGTCGAGCTCCTGGACCCTGACCGCCCTGCCGCTTTTCATCTGGATGGGGGAGATCCTCTATCGGACGCGGTTGTCGGAGGACATGTTTCGCGGCCTCTCCCCCTGGCTTGCGCCGTTGCCGGGAGGGCTGCTGCACACCAACGTCGTCGGCTGCACGATTTTCGCCGCCGTTTCAGGCTCTTCCGCCGCAACGCTCACAACCGTCGGCAAGATGTCGATCCCGGAGCTGCGCCGCCGCGGCTATCCTGAGTTCATGACGATCGGCACGCTCGCGGGGGCCGCGACCCTCGGCCTGATGATCCCACCGTCGCTCACGCTGATCGTCTATGGCGTGACGATCAACGAGTCGATCACCCAGCTGTTTATGGCGGGCGTCATCCCCGGTCTCGTCCTCGCCGCCATGTTCATGCTCTACATCGTCGCCTGGTACTACCTTCGCCCCGGTGCGCGCCCGCCCGCAGAACCCGGCCTGACGACGGCGGAGAAGCTCTGGAATTCCCGCTATCTGATCCCGGTCATCTGCCTGGTGCTGTTGGTGATCGGCTCGATGTATCTCGGCTGGGCCACGGCGACGGAGGCGGCGGCGTTTGGCGTGCTTGGCGCCCTTGCGCTCGCCGCCGCCCAGGGCTCGCTCAGCCGCGCGACGTTCATGGCGAGCCTGCTGGGTGCGACCCGCACCTCGGCGATGATCGCGCTCATCCTGATGGGGGCAGCGTTCCTGTCGCTCTCCATGGGCTTCACCGGCCTGCCGCGGTCGCTCGCCAACTTCATCGCGGACCTCGAGCTCTCGCCCTTCGCGCTGATCGCGGCGCTCACGATCTTCTACATCATCATCGGCTGCTTCCTCGACGGCATCTCCTCCGTCGTGCTCACCATGGCCGTAGTGGAGCCGATGATCCGCCAGGCCGGCATCGACGTGATTTGGTTCGGCATCTTCATCGTCGTGGTGGTCGAGATGGCCCAGATCACGCCGCCCATCGGCTTCAACCTGTTCGTCATGCAGGGCATGACCCAGCACGAGATCGGCTATATCGCCCGCACCGCCCTGCCGATGTTCCTGATCATGGTGCTGATGGTGGTGGTGCTCACCGTGTTTCCCGAACTCGCCACCTGGCTGCCGGAAACGCTGCGCAACAGGCCGGGCTAGGCCCCCGGTAAATCCTGCTGTTCCGCGCACGTCGCATCGGGCATACTGCGCGCGCTGCCTGGCGCCGTCCGCCCGGCGGCTTGTGTGATGAGTTCAGAAGCGTAGTGATTGGACGATGGCAAGCGACACGCCCTCCGACGATGCCCTGCCATCGGCGCGCCGCTACGAGGGGCCCGTCTGGGGCCGCCTGCCGGGGCGCAGGCCCGCCCGCGTCCAGCCGGCGGAGGCTGCGGCGCCAAGCACCGCGGATCTGGCGAACCATCGCCTCGCCAAGCCGGTGCTGTTCTTTCTGATCACCCTGATCATCCCGTTCATCATCTCGCTCGGGCCGCTCCGCCTGTCGGTCTATCGCATCATTCTGCTGGTGATGATCGTGCCGATGCTGGTGGCCTGGCTCAGCGGCAAGGCGGGGCGCATTCGCCTGCCGGACATCTTCTTCCTGCTGCTCTGCGCCTGGGCCGCCCTCAGCTTCGCCATTGTGCACGGCCCGCAAGTGGCGATCGAGGGGGGCGGCATCTTCTTCATCGAGACGATGGGTGCCTACCTCTTGGCCCGCTGCTACATCCGGACGGCGGAGGACTTTCGCAAGATGACGATCGTCCTCTTCAGCATCGTCCTGTTCTTGCTGCCCTTCGCCATCGTCGAGGCCGTCACCGGACGCAACGTCCTGCTGGATTTCTTCGACAGCGTGATGCGGTCCTATGGCCGGGTGATGAAGGATCCGCGCTGGGGACTCAACCGGGTGCAGGCCACGTTCGAGCATCCGATCCTGTTCGGCGTGTTCTGCGGCAGCGCGATCGCGCTGGCCTATATGGTGGTGGGCTATGGTCGTTCGTTCTTCGCACGGGCTTGGCGGGCCCTGGCGGTGCTGTTCACGGCGGCGCTCTGCCTCTCCTCCGGGCCGCTCACCGGCATGGTGGCGCAGTTTCTGCTGATCGGCTGGAACGGCGCGCTCTCGGCCTTCAAGGCGCGCTGGACCCTGCTCGTCGGCCTGGTCGTCAGCGCCCTCGTGGCGTTGGAGATCGTGGCCAACCGCTCTGCCCCGGCGATCTTCATCTCCTACTTCTCGTTCAACGAGTTCAGCGCGTATATGCGGATCCATATCTGGAACTTCGGCACCGCGTCGATCTGGAACCATCCGTTCATCGGCATCGGCCTGAACGAGTGGGAGCGGCCGTTCTGGATGAGCCCGAGCATCGACATGTTCTGGATCGTCTTCGGCGTGCGCCACGGCCTGCCGGCACAGCTTTTCATGCTCGGAGGGTTTTTGTCCGTGTTTCTTTCACTGTCCTTTCTGCGCTGCCCGGATCCGCGTTTGTCGGCCTACCGGCTGGCGATCCTGATCTGCCTAACCGGCCTCTTCCTCACCGGCTGGACGGTGCATTACTGGAACGCCACCTACGCCCTGTTCATGTTCCTGATCGGCAGCGGTGTCTGGCTGCTCGACACCGCGCCAGAGGATGAGCCGGCGCGCGGGAGGCGGCGATGAGGATCGCAGCGCTCACCGCAGCCGTCTGCCTGCTCCTGGCCGGGGAAGCTGGGGCGGAACAGCTTCGCCGGGTCAGCACGCCAGCAGAGCTGCAGACGGCCTTGGCGGAGGCTCAGGGCGGCGAGACCATCCTGCTCGCCGGTGGCATCTACGGCCCCCTGGTGATCAGCAATCGGCGCTACGATCCGCCGATCACCATCCGTGCCGAACGCCCGCAAGCGGCGGAATTCGACAGCCTGAGCTTTGATCACAGCTCCGGCATCCGGGTCGAGCAGGTGCATGTCAGCCATCCGGGCAACGGCCATGCCTCCTCCACCATCGTGGCGATCACCCACAGCCAGCAGATCGCGATCGTGGACTCAGAGGTGAACGGCCGGGTCGACGACGTCTTCGACGGCCATTTCGCGTTCTTCACCCGCTACGATGTCCGCGATATCGAGATCGCGGGCAACATGATCCACGACGTGAAGCGCGGCGGCGTCTTCTACAACGTCGAGGGCCTGCACCTGCACGGCAACACGGTAGAGCGCACGGGCGACGATGCCTTCAAGTTCATCGCCGTGCGTGATGTGCTGATCGAGAACAACGTCGGCCCGCGTCTGGTCTTTCCCGGCGAAGGCGCGCATCTCGACTTCGTGCAGTTCCAGGGCGCCGACTCCTCCGACGTGACGATCCGCGGCAACGTGCTGCTGCCGGGGAATTGGACGGACATGCAGGGCATCTTCTTCGACGATGCCCACTACACCGACATCCTGATCGAGCAGAACATTATCTACACCGGGATGTTCCGCGGCATCTCCGTCAGCAGCGGCACCAATGTGGTGGCGCGCTACAACACCGTGCTGGATGTCGAGGGCGTCGGGTCCAAGGCCACCCGGGTGGCGATCGCCGAGGGGCCGGGCAATCGCAGCTACGGCAATATCGAAAGCAGCCATGAAGGCGGGGTCCACGCCGGCAATATCGTGCTGCAGCAGCGCAACCCGGCGGCGCCCTACTTCTATGACCGCTACTTTGCGAACGCTCGGCGCGGACCGGGACTGACCCTGCACGATCTCCGCCCGGTGGCCGGCAGCGCGGCCGAAACCCACGGCGCGGCGGAGCGGCTGCGGACCCTGCTGCCGCCAAGCTAGCTATGTCCCGAAGTAGGCGCGGTTGAGTTCAGGATCGGCACGGAGCGCTTCGGGCGTCCCTTCGACCCGCACCTCGCCCGTGTCGAGGACGTAGAGCCGTTCGGCGAGCGTCATGGCGAAATTCACGTTCTGCTCGGCGATCAGGATGGTGAGCCCGGTCTCGGCATTGAGGCGGCGGAGTGCGTCCGCGATCTCATTGCAGACCTTGGGGGCAAGGCCGATGGTCGGCTCGTCCACCAGCAAAAGCCGCGGTGAAGTCATCAGCGCCCGGCCGAGGGAGACCATCTGGCGCTCGCCCCCGCTCTGGGTCCCGGTCTCCTGCCCCGCCCGTTCGGCCAGTACGGGGAAGAGGCCGTGGACCAGGGCCATGTTCTCGGCAATCGCCTCCCGCGCGGCATAGGCGCCGACGCGCAGATTGTCCTCGACGCTCATGAAGGGGAAGAGATGCGCCCGCTCCGGCGCGTAACCGACGCCGAGGCTCACGATCTCCGCCGTTCGTCGGCCGGTGAGCTCGTCGCCGCCGAGCCGGATCGTCCCCTCGACCCGCACGAGCCCCATGATCGCGTCCATCAACGTCGACTTGCCGGCGCCGTTCGGGCCGATCA
Source organism: Pseudomonadota bacterium (assembly GCA_039180875.1). Classification (GTDB taxonomy): domain Bacteria; phylum Pseudomonadota; class Alphaproteobacteria; order Rhodobacterales; family Rhodobacteraceae; genus JBCDCY01. The sequence continues at coordinate 111,078 of JBCDCY010000008.1, forward strand.
CCGCGACGATCTCCCCCTCGCCCACCCTGAGCGAGACGTCGGTCAGCGCCCGCGCCTGGCCGTAGAAGGCCGAGAGCGCTGTGATCTCGAGCGCAGCCACGCCTCAGGTCCCGAGATAGGCGGCGCGGACGGCCGGGTCGGCGGTGACCTCGGCAAACGCGCCCTCGGCGATCACGGCGCCGTAGGCCATGGCGACGACGCGGTCGACCAGCGGCTCGAGCGAGCGGAGATCATGGCTGACGATGACGAAGGTCATGCCGGCGGCGCGGCGCTCGGCAATGAGCTCGGAGATCTGCGCGATCTCCCCCACCGTCAGCCCGGCGAAGACCTCGTCGAGCAGCACGATCCGCGGCTCCGTCGCCAACGTCCGTGCCAGCTCCAGCTTCCGGAGATCGCCCACTGAGAGCTCGGAGGGGGTGCGCGCCAGGTCCTCTGCCGGCAGGCCCACGCTCTCAGCGAGCGCGGCCTCCGCCGCCCGGTCCCGCGGCTCGACCAACATGCGCCAGAGGCTCGGCGGCATCAGCCCCACCTGGATGTTGGAGGCGACGTCCATCTCGGCAAAGGGCCGCGGCACCTGGTAGGTCCGCGCCACGCCCCGCCGGATGCGGGCGTGGGTTGGCAGGCGCGAGATCTCCTCTCCACCCAACCGGATCGTCCCGGCATTCTGGCGAAGCTCGCCCATGATCAGGGAGAAGATGGTGGTCTTCCCCGCCCCGTTCGGGCCGATGAGCCCCAGGCTCTCCCCCTCCTCCACCGCGAAGGAGAGGCCGTTGGTCGCGATCAATCCGCCGAAGCGCTTCACCACGTCCTGAAGCTCCAAGAGCCGGCTCACGCCCGCCGTCCCCTCAGCCCCATGACCAACGCCTGCAGCCCCTTCGGCTGCACGATGTAGAGGACGAGCGCCACGCCGCCGTAGACCAGATAACGCTCGGCGCCGGGCAGGACGGGGCGCAACTCCTCAAGGAGGAAGGTCAGGAACAGCGCCCCGGCGATCGGGCCGGTGATCGTGCCCGCACCGCCGATCAGGGCGGCAACGATGATGGTGAAGAGGAAGTTGATGTCGAAGAGCGCCCGGGGCGCGATCGAGCCGAGATAGTGGACGTAGAACGCACCGCCCAGCCCCGCCACGCAGGCCGAAACCATGAAGGCGAAGAGCTTCAGCCGCGTGGTGTCGAGCCCCGATCCGGCGACCGCCGCCTCGTTCATGCCGATGGCCGAGAGGGCCATGCCGATCCGCGTGCGCGTCAGGCTCCAGAGCGTGACGGCAACGACGAACATCAGGGTAAAGGCGAGGTAGTAGTTCGCCTCCGCCCCCCGCCGCAGCGTCTCGATGCCGGAGATGCCGCGGGTGCCGCCTGTGAGATCCGGTCGGATGACTTGGACGAGCTGATACATCAGCTCCATGAAGGCGAGCGTCACCAGCGCGAAATAAGTCCCCCGGATGCGCAGCGCCGGCAGAAAGAACAGCGTCCCGGCGAGCATCGTCACAACGACCGCCACCGGGATCGACAGCGTCACCGGCACATCGAAGCGGTAGGAGAGGATCGCCGTCGTGTAGGCCCCGATGCCGATCAGGAACGGGTGGCCAAAGCTGATGTAACCGGTACGGCCGGAGAGAAAGTCCCAGCTCATGGCGAAGATCGCCAGGAAGAAGGCGGCGATGAAGGTCCGCATCGTGCCGCGGCTCACCACCTCCGGCAGGGCCAGCATCACCGCGGCGAAGAGCGCCCAGAGGAGGACGGCCCGCCAGAAGGGGGAGAGGCGGCTCATAACTCCTCGCGCCCGAACAGACCCTTGGGCGCCACGATCAGCACCACGATGATCAGCAGCATGGTGAAGACGCCGCGCAGTTCCGCAGCGATCAGCGTCGTCGTCGTCACCTCCATGAAGCCGATAATGTGAGCGACGACCAGAGCGCCGAGGATCGAGCCGATGCCGCCCACCACGACGACCGCCACGGCGATGATCAGCGGCCCCACCCACATGCCGGGCGAAAGCTGGGTGTAGCTCGCAAAGAAGATGCCGCCGATGGCCCCGAGTGCGCCGGAGATCGCCCAGGTGATCTGATTGACCCGCCCCGGGTCGATGCCAGAGATCGCGGCGCCCTTCACGTCCATCGAGACGGCCTGCATCGCCCGCCCGGCATGGGTGCGCGTGACGAAGAGCCAGAGGCCGCCGAGGATCACCCAGCTCGCGATGGTGGCGGCGAGGATGTTGTAAGTCACCGTCGCCCCACCGACACGCCAAACCCCCGGCACGATCGGGTGCATGATCTTGGCGCTGTCATTGAAGACCAGCACGATCGCCGCCTGCACCACGACCGCCAGGATCAGCGTGGCGATCTCGACCGCCACCTGATCGCCGTGGAGCTGGCGCACGATCAGCCGGTACTTGAGGATGCCGAACAGCGCCCCGATGCCGACGGCCAGCACCATGCCATAGGCCTGCGGCATGCCCATCGTTTGCACGAAGTGGAAATAGGCATAGGCGCCCACCATCAGGTAGGCGCCGTAGGCGAGGTTCAGGACGCGCCCGACGCTGAAGATCAGGGTGAAGCCGACGGCGATCAGCGCGTAGAGCCCGCTCAGCAGCAGCCCCTGGATCAGGATCTGCGTCATGCGGCCGGAGGTCTCGCGCCGGCGGGGTCCGGTCGACCCGTGAGGGCGGGGCCCCGGATCAAGTCCGGGGCAGCAGGGAAGAGCGCCGAGAGATCGCCTCGCATCCACCCGTCCCGGGCTTGACCCGGGACCTCGCCCTCGAGGCACCTCGCACTGTCGCCGAGCGGCATCGGGAGCGCACGCAGGGCGCTAGCAGTTGCATCCAAAGCGCCCCCGACCATCCCCGCACCGTCCCGGGCTTGACCCGGGACCTCTCCCTCACGGCCCGCCGTGCCGTCACCGAACGCCGCGCAGACCACGCGCCCCCTCCGGCCCGCGGGCGCCTATTCCGTCGGCACCCAGGAGGGCAGGCGGAACTCGCCGGTGGCGTATTTCTCCGGGTAGATCACCTGGGCCGTGCCGTCTTCGTACCACTGGATCACCACCATCGAGGGCTGGGCGTCCTCGTATGGTGCCGAGATGTCAAAGCGGGCGTTGTGGGGATAGGTGCGGCCCGTCCGTTCCTCCACCTCGTCCGGCCGCCAGAAGCCGTAGCGGAGCCAGAGCTCGCCGTCCTTCTCCAGCACCATGTCCTGATCGAGCATCGCCTCGACCCAGCCGTCGAGGGGTTGGAAACCGCCGGCCTCCTCGGCCGCGGCGAAGGCCTGGAGCGTGCCCCAATAGGCGTTGAAGCCGTTGAAATGCGGGAATTTCGGCCGCTCGTCGCCGTAGCGCGCGATGTACTTGTCGGCAAACTCCTGGCTCGCGGGATCGAGCGTGAAGCCCACCGAGGGCACCGGCGAGAGGGTGGAGATGCCGCCGCCGGCCCCGCCGGTATCCTCCCAATACTCCTGGCCGAGGGCGCCCACGTTCACGCCGGTCATCGCCATCGGCACCTGCAGCTTGACGTATTGCGAGCTCACGACCTGGGAGTTCACCGACGAGATGATGTAGATGAAGTCCGCCCCGCTATCGACCGCGCGATTGAAGATCGGCGCGAAGTCGACCGTGGCGATGTCGTAGACGATGGTATCGACCACCTCGATCCCGGCGTTGGGTGCGAGAGCTTCGCTCACCAAGCCATTGATCGCATTGCCGAAAGCCGTGTCTTCCTGCAAGATGATCACGCTGTCCCAGCCCATCTGGTCGGCCAGCACGTCCTTGCCGAAGTCGATGTAGAGTGTGGCCAGCGCCTCGTCCGAGGCGATGTTCATGAAGTACATCTTGTGGGTGTCGTAGTCCTCCACCAGCATGTCGATGATGCCGATATAGCTCGTCCAGGTGTCGAGCGTCGGGATGCCGTATTCCGTCATCCGCGGCAGCCAGCCGAGGGAGACATCGTCGATCGAGCCCGAGACGATGAAGTCCACCTCCTCGCTCTCGGCTAGGTATTCGTAGGCCTTGATCCCCTCGGTCACGTCCTCGCCCGTGTCGGCGGTGACGAGCTCGATCTGACGTCCGCCGAGCACCCCGCCGGCCGCGTTCAACTCGTCGATGGCGATCTCGGCGCCGCGCAGCGTCGAGCGCCCGGTGTCGGAGGCAAGCGATCCGATGAAGCCGACCTTGACCGGATCCTGGGCCACCGCCGGGGCGGCCGCCGCCAGCGCCACGGCCGCGGCAAAGCAGAGTGTCCTCGTCATGCTGATGCTCCCTGTTGCTGGACGGGCGCCATTCGGGGGCGCGCCTGACTGTATACTGGATACAGTGAACGAGCCGCCGCCTCCGGTCAATCGCCGATCGCGTGCTATCTTGCCCCGAACCGACCGCGGCGATGCGCGCCGCAAAGGCAGGAGGAGCGCAATGCCCGGCCAGCGGCGCGGCGATCTTGACGGCTTGGAGGCGGCCGAGCGTCTGATCGAGGCGCCGGATCTGAAGACCCTTTATGACATCGCGCCGGCGCTCTTCGGCGGGCTGGTGGGCGCCGACCGCGGTCTGCTCTACGCCGTCGAAGGTCCTTTCGGCCGGCAGGCGCCCGTAGCCACCCGATTGTTCAATACAGAGCGGGAGGAGAGCGCGGTCTATCTCCAGCGCTTCTACCGCAGCGATCCATTGGTCGCCGGCATCGTGGCCGAGGCGCCCCGGGCCCGCACCGGCCTTGCCCTGTCGCTCGACGAGGTCTGCGGTCCACAGCGGACGGAGCGCACGCGCTTCTTCCGCGACTTCCTCGGGCCGATCGGGCTTCGCCACGTGCTGGGCGTCGCGGTGCCCCCCGATCCGGCCGGGCGGTCGGTGCTGATCGGCGTACACCGCGCCGTGGGCGAGCGCGGCTTTTCCCCGGCCGAGCAGCGCCGTGCGACGGCGCTGGCGCGCGTCCTCAGCCTCGCCGTTCGCCAGTTCGCGGCGGCACCCGCCCCCTTTCCCACCGGCGGTGGGCCCTTCGCGCTGACGGAGCGGGAGGCGGAGATCGCCCGCCTCGCGGCAGAGGGCCTCCGCAACCGCGAGATCGCCGCGCGGCTGGAGCTCTCGCCTCGCACGGTCGAGAACCATCTCCGCGCCGTCTTCGACAAACTCGGCGTCGAAAACCGCGCCGCGCTGGCCGCGCGACGCTGGCAGGGCGGCGCCCGCTGAGCGACTGCGACCGGCGGTAAGGCACGGCGCCCTCTTGGCCCACACCGCCCTTCATTGCTGTTTGATTATACGTAGTCCGTATTATATGGACATCTCGTCGAATAACCGCACAGGTTCGCTCCATGACGCAGCCCACGACGGCCCTCCCGGGCTTTGGCGCCGCTCTCCTCATCCCGCTCGGACGCATTGTCCTCGCGTCGCTCTACATTCTCGGTGGGCTCAACAAGATCGTGGATCCCGGCCCGACCATTGCGGCGATGGGGGAGGTCGGCCTGCCGGTGCCGGCGCTTCTTGTCTTCGCGGTGATCGGCGTCGAGCTGGGCTTCGGCCTTGTCGTCGCGACCGGGGGCGCGCTGGCCGGCGGCAGGTGGGTGCCCGCCGCGGCGCTGCTGCTCGTAGTCCACACCATCGCGATCAACCTGATGATCCACGACTTCTGGACAGATGGGGACGCCACCGTCCTCTCGCTCTTCTTCAAGAACGTGGCCGTGGCGGGCGGCCTGACGCTCGTGGCCGGGCTCTATGCGAGATGGGCGCAGGATCTCGGGCGCTGAGACGGGCCGCGCCAGCGGCGCTTAGGGGTTTTCACTCATGCGCGCCACGCGCGGCGGCGCCACGCTCTCCCGACAACGCCAAGCCGACAGGTAGCTAGGGAGAGACTTATGAACGACATGGCCAAGATGGGCGACAGCAGCGCCGTGCCCGTGACCAACGACGACCGGCCGAGCTTTTTCGAGCCGATGTCGCTCGACTGGGCGCCGTGGGTGATGGAGGGCACGCATTTCAAGCTTCTGAATGTCGACGGCAAGACCGGCGGCTTCACCCTGCTTCTCAAGGTCGATCCGGGCGTCGTCGCGCCGACCCATGGCCATCTCGGCATGGTGGAGGGCATCATCCTCGAGGGTGAGTTCGGCTATGACGAGGACGACCGCGGCGGCCCTGGTGCCTATATCATGGAGAACGGCGGGGTGGACCATCAACCGGACTCGCCCGGCGGCACCACGATGTTCGCCATCGCCTACGGCCCGCTCTGCGGCTACAATCCCGACGGCACCGTGGCCGCCATCGTAGACGCGAAGATGATGTATGCGCTGGCAAAAGAAGCCGGCCAACTCGCCCCCCACATCAAGGACCCGATGGAAGCCTGATCCCGACAGCGCCCCGTGGCGGTCGGGTCAAGGCGCGCGGAACGCGCCCGCAACGCGGCTCGGCCTTGACGCGGCCGCCACGGGGTACACGCTCGACATGGCGCGTTGAGGGGGCACAAGACCCCCTCAACCGCCTCTCAGCAGAAACCTGATCCCCACGACCACCCCGCCCTAACCGAGCGTGACCCGCCCCTCGGCATCGTGGATCAGCGCATCCGCCTCGATCTCCACCATCATCCCCGGCTGGGTGAGGCCTGCCGCAACACCAGACGTCACCGGGTCGATCCCGCGAAAGACCTCGCCGTGGGCCCGCACCAGGTCCCCGGCATTACCCATGTCGGTGAGGAAGGCTCGGGTGCGGACGACGTGATGCAGCTCCGCCCCAGCCTCGACAAGCGCCGCCTCGATGCGGCGGAGGATGTAGAGCGCCTGGGCGTAGGTGTCGCCGGGCGCGTGCAGCTTACCGGAGGGCTCGACGGCCGTGGTGCCGGCGACGAAGACGAAGGGCCCGACGCGGCGGACCCGAGCGTAAGCGCCGATCTCCTCGAGCCGCCCGCCGGTTTTGATTGTGAGGTTGACCATCTAGCCGGCGAGCCGGGCGCGGATGGCCTCCGCCGCGCGGTTCAGTGCTTCCAGTTCGCCGTCCTCGAGCGCCAGCTCCTCCACCGCGATCAGTCCGCCAGCGCCGAGGCGGCAGGGCACGCCGAGCACCACATCCTCGATCCCGTACTCCCCTTCGAGCCAGACGGAAACGGGCACCGGACCGGTCCGCGCGCCCCTCAGATGATCGAGCAGCTCCACCACCGCATGGGCCGGCGCCAGCGTCGCCGAGCCCGTCTTCTTCAACGCCACGACTTGTCCACCGCCGGTCAACGCATCCTCGGCCGCTGCCGCAATCTCGTCGTTCGACAGGAAGGCCGAGACGGCCCGGCCCCGGATGCGCGCGCGGGAGAGGATGGGCGCCATCTCGTCCCCGTGGCTGCCTAGGGTCATCGCCTCCACATCCCCCGGCGCCACGCCGGCCGCCCGAGCCAGGGCCGCGCGGAACCGGCTCGAATCGAGTGTGCCGGCCATGCCGAGCACCTGCTCGCGCCGAAACCCGGTGGCGCGCAGCATCTCGACCGTCATCTCGTCGAGCGGGTTGGTCACGACGATCACCACGGCGCCCGGCGCCTGGGTGCGGATGGCCTCAGCGGCGGTGTGGATCACCCGGCGGTTGACGTCGATCAGATCGGCCCGGGTCATGCCGGGACCACGGGGCCTTCCGGCGGTGACGACGACAACCTCGGCGCCCGCCACGGCGGCGAGGTCCGTCGTTCCGGTGATGGCAGCGCGGCTGCCGGTGATCCCGCCCGCGTGGGTGAGGTCCAGCGCCGCTGCCTCTGCCAGGCCCGGCACGACATCGATCAAAGCAATCTCGGTCGCCAGATCGGCATTGGCGGAGAGATGCGCCACGGCGGCCCCGACCCCGCCGGCTCCGATCAGGGCCAGCCGGCGAAGGCGTCGAGCACCTCGGGTCGCGGGTGCTTCCGGCGTCATCCAGCGCGCACCGCGACGCCAAAGCGCGCGGCGGGCGGCGACCGCCCCGTCCGTCCGATGCACGGCGGGCCGCGGCAGGGGGCCGTCGACCAGCCGGATGCCGAGGCGCTCCGCCGTCTCGCTCGCCAGCGCCGTCACGATATCGCCCGGCAGCACCTCGAGCACCTGGCGGCCGCGGGCGCCCGCCTCCGCCACATGCTCGGCGCCGATCACGCGGGCACTCACGGCACGCGGCCCTCGACCGCCTCGATGGCGCCGGTCGCGGCCTCGACTGCGGCCTTCACCGAATTCTCCGAGCCCGAGACGAAGAGCCGGCCGAAGCGGCCGACGGCGCGGACCTCGACGATGTCGATCTCCGCCGCCTTCTCCGCTTCATTCGCGGCGATGGAGATATAGGCGGCCGGCGCGCATTCGATGATGCCGAGGGTCTGGCCCGGGACGAGTAGCGCCCCCTTCCGCCATTTGTTCAGGAGCTGCGCCTGATAGGGCTCGACCGAGGTGATGATCTGGGTCGAGGCGAGGCTCGGCTTCGCCCGGTCGGCCATGCTGGCATCCAGCGCCTCCAGGATCGCTTCCCGCGCCGCCGTCACTTCGGCATTGGACGGTGAGCGCAGGATGAAGAAGCCGAACTCGCGCTCCACGATCTGGGTCGTCGCCTCCACCGCGCTCGCCTTCAGGGCCCGGTCGATCAGGGCGAAGACGCCGTTGCCGGGCGCGATCTCTCCGATCAGGATGGTGTCGCCCGAGAGCGGGATCGAGCCCTGGACCGTCGCGCCGTTGTAGGCGGCGAAGCGGGGCTGCAGGTTGTCGATCTGCATCAGCGCGCGGATCTCGATCTCAGCCATCAGCCGTACTCGTTATAGAGGTCGCGCCAGGGGCGGTTTTCCCAGGCGACGCGCTTGATGTTGATGAGGTGGAGGGCGGTGACGTTGTCCGAGGTGATCGAGCCCGACCAGGTGCCGGTGCCGAGCATGAAGGAGGGCTCGAGGTCCGTCGAATAGCCCATGCCGCCCATGATCGCGGGGGTGTTGACCAGCACCCGGCCGACGGGGGCGGCGGCGAAGCGGGTGACGACGCTGGGATCCTCGGCGTGGAGGACGGCCGTGTGGCCCCAGCCGCCGAAACGGCAGATGCCCTCGAAGAGCGCCTGGGCCTGCGCCTCGTCCCGCGCCTCGTAGAAGGCGAGAACGGGGTTCAGTTTTTCGGCCGAAAGCGGGCGCTGCCAGCCGATCTCCGTCTCCTCGCTGACCAGCACCCGGGTGCGGGGCGGCACGTCGAAGCCGGAGAGTGCGGCGAGCCGGGCCGGGGATTGGCCGACGGCCTCGGGGTTGATCGCATGGCCACCCGCGAAGAGCACGGCGCCCAGCCGATCCGCCTCCGCCCCGGTCATAAAGTAGGCGCCCTTCAAGCGCATCTCGTGGCGGAGGTCGCGGGCGATGGCGCGGTCGGCGATCACCGCCTGTTCCGCCACGCACGCCGTGCCGTAGTCGAAGCTCTTCGACACGATGATCTGCTCGGCCACTTCCGTTACGTCGCCGGCCTTCGAGGCATGGACGTAGACCGGCACGTTGCCCGCCCCCACGGCCAGCGTCGGCTTGCCCGAGGAATAGGCGGCCTTCACCATCCCCGGCCCCCCGGTCGCCATGACGACGGAGGTGCGGCGGTGGCGCTTCAGCTCGCCCGTGCCCTGGATCGTCACCTGGTCGAGGCATTGGATCAGACCCGGCGGCGCGCCCATCCGCTCTGCCGCCGCGGCCATCACCTCGACCGTGGCGACGCCGGCGCGGACGCCGCGGGGGTGGGGCGCGCAGACGATGGCGTTGCCGGCTTTCACGGCAGAGAGCACCTTGTAGATGATCGTCGAGGTCGGGTTGGTGACGGGGATCAGGGCCGCCACCACGCCCATCGGCTCCCCGATCGCCGCGATCTTGGCGGCGTCGTCACGCCAGAGGAGGCCGAGGGTGGTGACGTCGCGCAGCCAATCGGCGACCGAGAGGGCGTTGAAGAGGTTCTTCACGCGCTTGTCGGGGACGTTGCCGTAGCCGGTTTCCTCGACCGCGATCTGGCCGAGGCGCTCAGCCTCCGGCTCGATCGCGCGGGCCATAGCGTCGACCATGGCGTCGATCACCGCCGGATCGGTGCCGAGGAAGCGCTGATAGGCCTCCCACGCCCGGTCGGCGGCGCGGCGGGCCGCGGCGACGGATTGCAGGTCGGCGTCCATCAGGCGCTGCCCCGCTGGCGGAGGTCGAGGGTCCGCCGTGCTGCATCGACCGGCCCGTCGACGCCGAGGGCCTCCAGCCGCCGGCCGGCCGTCGCGAGGTCGGCGCCGAGGAGGGCCGAGGCCGTCGCCACCATCCCCTCCGTCATCGGCACGGCGATGCCGGCGATTCGGGCGGCCGAGACGAGGGGGACGAGGGAGCCGATGACGGCATCGCGCAGCATCGCGGTCGCCGCGGCGCGCCCGGGGACCGGCCGGGCGCCCTCCCTGCGCAGCGCGCCGGCATGGGCCGCGATCCAGGCGCCATCGTCGGGCAGGTCGCGAACGCCGAAGGCGCGGGCGACGGTCCGCCGTTCGTCCGCCAGAGACGCGATGGCGCGGCGATGCTCGGCGCCGAGGAGGGCCGCGAAAGTCGCGTTCTCCGGCAAGGGCGTGCCACCCATCGGGATCTCAGGTCCGCCATTGGCCAGGGCGGGGCCGCCGACGATCAGCGCCGGCGCCTCGACCAGGCCAGAGCCGTCGGCGAAGCTTGCGTGAAGGAGGCTCGTTGCCGGCACGAGCCCAGGCAGATAGGCGCCGAGCCCCGCCATCACCTCGACAGCGCCCCCCGGCAAGGTCGCGGCCGCCACGGGGCCGGCGGGCGAAAGGTGCAGCGCGCTGCCCTCCTCTAACCACCAGAACGGCAGGCCTTGCGCCTCCACCAGCGTCACCGCGGCCCCTGCCCCGGCGATGCGCAGGAGCCAGGCGGCCTCCAGCGCCCCGAACGTGCGGCCGGGGGCGAGGACCAGCACCTGGCCGTCCCGCACATGGTCGGCGAGCACCATGGCGTAGGTGCGCTGCTTGTGGACGGGGCCGGTGAGGAACACCACCTCCGCCCCCGCCACGGCCCGGTCGAGCTCCGCCGTCGTCCGGATCGAGGGCGCGCCCTCGCGGTTCACCTGGTAGCTGCCGACCGGCCCCGCGCCGCGGAGTGCGATGCCGCCGGCCAGCGCCTCAAGCTCCGCGCCGTAGGCGGAGAAGAGCGTGACCTCAGCCCCCTCCGCCAGGCAGAGCGCCGCAATCAGCCGGGCATCCGGCCCGGCGCCCAGCACGGTGATCCGACCGAAGGCACGCGGCACCGGCGCCGCATCGCGACCGCTCCCGGCCGCCACGGCGTCGGCGAAATCCTCGAAACCAGAGGCGCCCATCGGCCAACCTCCCCAAAGACGGGCTTACGCTGCGTCGGCCCCGCCGGCCGAGGCAATGATCGCCTCGAGCTCATCATGCGGGCGCGCGATCACGTGCACGGCCACCACCTCGCCCACCTTGTTGGCGGCGACGGAGCCGGCATCGGTCGCGGCCTTCACCGCGCCGACCTCACCCCGCACCAGCGTCGCCACCAGGCCGCCGCCGGATTTCGTCTGGCCGACGAGCGTCACGCTCGCCGCCTTCACCATCGCATCGGCCGCCTCGATGGAGGCGACGAGCCCCCGCGTCTCAATCATGCCAAGGGCCATCTGCCCGCTTGCCGGTTGTGCCATTCTCCGCCCTTCCTTCGATAAGTTCAGTCCGCCAGATCCACCCGGTCGATCACCGCCACAGCCGCCGCATCGACCGGCGCCCCGGCAAGGGCCGCCGGTAGCCGTGCCGCCGAGCCCTCCGCCAGCAGCACAAGGTCGCCCACCCCCGCCGCGCAGGTGTCGACAGCGACGAGCGCCGGGGTCAGCACCTTGCCCCGCCCGTCCTCCACATCGACGATGAGGAGCGTCTTGCCCGTCAGCTCCGCCTCCTTGACGGTGGCCGTGACGGTTCCGGTGACGCGGGCGATGCGCATGGGACCTCAGAAATTCGCGAGATAGCGGTCGCGTTCGACCGGGGTGACTTGGGAGGCGACGAATTCGAGCTCGCGCTCAGCCTGCTGGCAGACGAGCTCGTGCTGCAACTCGCCGAGCACATCCTTCAGGAACGCCGAGCCCCGTGCGAGGCCGAGCGCCGTGCCGAGATCGGTCGGGAGCGGCTCGGCGTCTTCCGAGAGATAGCCGTTGCCGGGCGTCATCTCCGTCGGCTCGAGCGCCTGCTCGATGCCGCCGAGACCCGCCGCGATCTCGGAGGCGATCAGCAGATAGGGGTTACAGTCGGCCGAGCCGTCGCGCTTTTCGACCCGCGCGGCGCTCGGCGAGCCCTCGATGACGCGCAGACCCACGGTCCGGTTGTCATAGCCCCAGGTCGTGTTGGTCGGGCAGAAACTGAACGGCTGACGCCGGCGATACGCATTGGGCGTCATCGCCCCACAGATCGTCATCTCCGCCATCCGCTTCTGCATGCCGGCGAGGTAATGCCGCCCGAGCGCCGAGAGCTTGCCGCCGTCCGAGAACTGGTTCTCGCCGCCCTTCCAGAGCGAGTGGTGGGTGTGAAAGCCGTTGCCCGAGTCCTCGAAGAACGGCTTCGCCATGAAGGTCGCGAGGTAGCCGTGCTGCAGCGCCAGCTGCTTCACCAGGCTGCGGAACATCACGACCCGATCGGCCGCGGCCAGCGCCTCACCGTAGCGGATGTTCACTTCGACCTGGCCCGGGGCGTATTCCGGGTTCGACTGTTCGATCGGGATGCCCGCCTCGTTGATCTGCTGGCGGATCGGGCCGAGCACGTGCTCGAGCTCCGCCGCGCGGGCGAGGTTGTAGACCTGGATGCCCACGTCCCGGGGCTTCAGCGTCTCGGGATCGAGCAGGTGGAACTCGAGCTCCGTACCGATGGAGATCTGAAAGCCCATGGCCTCGGCCCGCTCCACCTGGCGCACCAATGCCTGACGCGGGTCGATCGGCACGGGCTTGTGGTCCATCCCCTCGGCCCGGCCGAGGCAGGCGGCCACCCCCGGCTCCCACGGCAGCGCCACGGGCTTGCTTGCCGGGAACATGTGGAAATCGGGATAGCCGTTGTCGAAGTTGACGTAGGGCGTGTCCCAGACGTCGGAGGTCATGTCGATGGCGAACATCGCGATGGAAAGCGCGCTGCCCGCCTCGCAGATATGCTCCCAATGGCTCGACGGAATGCGTTTGCCGCGCAGGATGCCGTTTAGGTCGCCGAGGCCCATGGCCACCGTGTGCGTACCCTCGGGCAGGCTGAAATCCGTCGCTGCCATCCCGTTCCTCCCATGCTGGCGACCCCGCATCTTGGCGCGCGGCGGGCGCTTGCTGCACCACTGTATTCAGTATACAGACATACGAAGGCCCGCTCTTGCAAGAGGAAATCCTCATGCCCCGCCCCGATGTGGTGGTCGTCGGCGCCGGCATCGCCGGGGTGATGACCGCGCTCGAGATCCAGCGCCGCGGCCACCGGGTGGAGCTGATCGACCGGTGGGAACCGGGCCATCCCCGCGCCTCCTCCACGGACGTGAACCGTATCATCCGGGCGATCTCGGGCCGGGACGAATTCTACACCCGCTGGGCCCGGGAGGCGCGGCTGCGCTGGATGGAGCTGCAGGCGGAGATCGGCTGGACGCTCTACTACGAGTGCGGAACGCTGATCCTCGCCACCGCCGGCCACTGCGACTGGGAGGATGCGACGGCCGAGACCTTCGACCGGGTGGGCGTTCCCTATCACCGCTTCACGGCCGCCGAGGTCGCGGCCCGCTTCCCGCAGTTCGAGGCGAAGAACATCGCCTATGCGCTCTACGAGCCCGAAGCCGGCATGATCATGGCCCAACGGGGCGTCCTGGCGGGGCTCGAGCTGTTCCGCCGGGCAGGCGGCACGGTCCGCCGCGGTCGGGTGACCACGGATGGTGAAGAGCGCCCCCTCCTCGACGGCCGGCCCATCGAGGCCCAGCGCATCGTCATCGCCACTGGCCCCTGGATGGCGGAGATGTTTCCCCGCACCATCGCACCGATCTCCGCCATCGTCGGGATCAACGTGCTCTACACCTCGACGCCGGACGGCGACGACAGCTTCGACCAAAGCCGCATGCCCTGCTGGGTCGACCATGGCGAGGGCTCCTTCGGCCTCTCCTCGGTCGAGGGCTCGGGCGTGAAGGCCGCCGTGGTGATCCCGAACGAGCCCATCGACCTCGACAACGATGAGCGGCTGATCCGGCGCGAGAGCCTCAACCGCACCCGCGCCTACATCGCCAAGCGCCTGCCGGGCCTGGTGGGGGAGCGGGTGGTCGACTCGAAGTTCAACCAGGTGATCCTGACCCCCGACACCCATTTCGTGCTGGATTGGCATCCGGAGCATGAGAACGTGCTCTTCGCCGGCGGCTGCTCCGGCCACCTCTACAAGCACGGGCCGGTCTTCGGCCAGTTCGCCGCCGGCGTCGCCCTCGGCGACTACGGCACCGCCGATCGCTTCAAGGTCGCCGGCCGCAAGAAACTCTCCCCCCGCGAAAGCCCCTCCGGCCGCTGATCGGAAGGACGTGCGGCGGGGGCCGGGTCAAGGCTGCGCAGCACGGGCGAAGCCCGCTCGGCCTTGACCCGGCCCCCGCCGCACATCACGCTCGATCTGGCGCGTTGAGGGCACACCTGCCCCTCAACCGCCTCTCAGCAGATGACCCAAAGTTGAGATCCGCGCCCCCGCCGGCTATGCAACCGCAGCGCTGAGGGGCGCTCCAAAGTCATTCGTCAGAGGGGATTTGCCATGACGTTCACCATCCAATCGACCGACATCAACGCGACCGGTGACGCCTTCACCTTCGCCGGCGCGGGCGACGGCATCATCGTCACCGACGGCACAACGGTCGTCAGCGAAGACGGCAGCGGCATCGTCGGCACCCTCGGCGGTCATACGGTGGACGTCGCCGGCACGGTGATCTCGAACGGAACCGGTGTGGACGACGCGGCCATCAGCCTCGATCAGACCGAGGCGACCTTCGTGGACACCATAGTTACGGTGTTTGAGGGCGGCACCGTCCGTGCCCGAAACATAGGCGTCGAACTCAGCGACTTCGGCACCGTAGTCAACGCCGGTTTGATCTCAGCCGGCGATGAGGGAATTCGACTGACGGACACGGTCGGCGGTCTGACGAATACTGGGCTTATCCACGGTGATTCCAGTGCCATCGAATTGAACGGCCTCTCGACGATCGACATCAACAATGCCGGCACAATTTCGTCGTTGTCTGACGGCTCGACGACGATATCTGCTGCGGACGGAGACGTATTTATCCACAACTCTGGCGCAATCCTGTCAGCCGACGGATTTGCGATCGACGCAGCCAGTCTTGCACTCTTCAACACAGGTCACATCGTCGGTTACATATTTGCCGGAAGCGGACCGGTCATCGAAAATACCGGCTCTATCGCTGGTGGGATTGTCTTCAGCGAAGGTGGGAACTTCTACTTTGGCACCGCAGGCTCTTTGAGCGAAGCCATCCTCGCCGACGGTGGAGGCGGAAACCGCTTCCTGCTCGGCCAAAGCGGTGAGCGCGCCATCGGCTCTGACGCTGGCACCGACACCATCGTCGGTGGCGCCGGCGCGGATGAGATCTCGGGGCGCGGCGGCGACGACTCGATCTTCGGCGGGGACGGCGACGACCTCTTGTCCGGCGACGATCTCAGCGATCTGCTTTTTGAGATCGTGGCGGATCCGCCGACAGAGCCGGCGTCCGGCGATGACTTCATCCAGGCCGGTCTTGGCAACGACACGGTGGACGGCGGGCTGGGGCTCGACACGCTCCTCGGCGCGGCGGGCGACGACTCGATCCTCGGCGATGGCGGCGACGACGTGGTCAAGGGCGGCGACGGCGACGACAGCCTCGACGGCGGCGACGGCGCGGACGAGGTGCGGGGCGGCCACGGCGACGATCTGATCGAGGGCGGTGACGGCGCGGATCTGCTCGTCGGCGGCAACGGCGACGACAACCTGAGCGGCGGTGGCGCTCAGGACACCCTGAACGGCGGGCGCGGCGACGACACCCTCGACGGGGGCGCGATGGCCGATCTGCTGATCGGCGGGGCGGGCGCGGACATGCTCAGCGGTGGCCTCGGCCTCGACACCTTGCGAGGCGGCGATGGGGCCGACAGCCTGGACGGCGGTGCCTCCTTCGATGTGTTGATGGGCGGCGCTGGGCGCGACGTCCTGACCGGCGGCGGCGCGGCCGACACCTTCGTCCTCCGCCGCGGCGACGGGGCCGACACGATCACCGATTTCGGCGACGGGGCGGACGTGCTGGACCTGCGCGACTTCGCCTTCGCCAATCTGGCCGAGGTGATCGCCGCAGGCCAGACGGCAGCCGGCGGCGGGCGCACGCTCTTCGACTTCGGCGATGGCGACAGCGTGCTGGTCGAGGGTCTCGCCCTGGCCGAGCTCTCCGCGGGCGACGTGCTGATCTGAGGGGCATCACGCCCGCCCTTGGGCCGGATGCCTCCGGCGGGGATATTTGAGCCAGCAAGAAAGCCCCCTGGGCTTCGCGGTGGCTCAGATATCCAGTGGGTGCCGGCCAGCGGCGCATCGGTCACCGGGCGGGTGCGTCAGCTCACCTGGGCGTGGAACTCCCGGATCACGCGCTCGTAGGTGTCGCGCTTGAACGGCACGATCCGGTCGAGCAGATCCTCCGTCGGCATCCAGCACCAAGTGCGAAACTCCCGATGCTCGGTCTCGATGTCGATCAGGCTATCGGGGCCGAGAAAGCGTAGCAGGAACCAGCGCTGTTTCTGACCACGGTAGCGACCGTTCCAGAGCCGCGGGATCAGGTGGTGCGGCAGATCGTAGGGGATCCAGTCCCGGGTCTCGGCCAGGATCTCCACGGCATCGGCCGGGATCCCCGTCTCCTCCCGCAACTCCCGCAGCGCGGCTTCTTCCGGCGTCTCGCCCTCGTCGATGCCGCCTTGGGGCATCTGCCAGGCCTCGCCCTGGGTGTCGAGGCGCTGGCCGGCGAAGACCTCGCCGGCGCCGTTCAGCACCATCAAGCCAACACAGGGCCGATAGGGCAGCGCATCGTAGCTTGCCGTCATGGTCGCGCGCGGTCGGTTGTTCTGAGGCGCAGCCTCAGCGGTTCTCGGCCAGCACGCTCAGCCCCTTCAGCACGTCGAGGGCGTAGGCGAGTTGCAGGTCTTCTTCGCGCAGCTGGGCCGCATCCTCGAGCCGGCGCCGCTCCGCCTCCAGCTGCCGACGCTCATCGTCGGTGTAGCTGTCGTTGTCGAGGGAGCCGCGAAGATCGGCCTCCGTCCGGCGCTGCACGCTTTCGTCCTCGGCGAACTGGCGCTGCTGCACCAGGATGTCGGGCTCGATGCCGAGCCGCTGGATCGAGCGGCCGGAGGGCGTGTAGTAGCGCGCCGTCGTCAGCCGGATCGCACCGCGGCCCTGGAGCGGCATGATGGTTTGCACCGAGCCCTTCCCGAAGCTCTTGGAGCCGAGGATGATAGCGCGCTGGTGATCTTGCAGCGCGCCCGCCACGATTTCCGAGGCGGAGGCAGAGCCGCCGTTGATCAGCACCACGATCGGCCGCCCGCCGGCCAGATCGCCTTCGGTGGCGTTGTAGCGCTCGCTCTCCTCCGGGTTGCGGCCGCGGGTGGAGACGATTTCACCGGCGTCAAGGAAGGCGTCCGAGACCTCGATCGCCTGGGTGAGGAGACCGCCCGGGTTATTCCGCAGGTCGATGACGAAGCCCTCGACATTTTCAATGCCGCCAAGCTCTTCTACCTGTTCGTTGATCTCACGCTCGAGGTTGGGGAAGGTCTGCTGGTTGAACGTTGTGACCCGGACGATCACCGCCTCACCCTCGGTCCGGGCGCGCACGGCGCGGATCTGGATGGTGTCGCGCACGAGCGTGACGTCGAAGGGTTCGTCCCGCCCCTCGCGGATGATGGTCACCGTGATCTCGGAGCCCACCGGGCCGCGCATCCGCTCCACCGCCTCGTTAAGGTTGAGGCCGAGCACCGGCTCGTTGTCCACATGGGTGATGAAGTCGCCCGCCTCGATCCCGGCCCGGGCGGCCGGCGTGTCGTCGATCGGCGAGACGACGCGGACAAAGCCGTCCTCCAACGTCACCTCGATGCCGAGGCCACCGAATTCACCCCTGGTCTGGGTTCGCATGTCATCGAAATCGTCCGGCGGCAGATAGCTCGAATGGGGATCGAGCGACGACAGCATGCCGTCGATCGCCGCCTCGATCAGCTCGCTGTCCTGCACATCCTCGACATAGACGCTTCGGATGCGCTCGAAGATATCGCCGAAGAGGTCGAGGTATTCATAGGTGGAGCGTGTGTGGGAGGTTTGCTCCTGCGCCTCGGCCACCAGGGGGGCGAGAAACTGCGTCGTGGCGATCACGCCGGCCACAGCGCCGGCGGCCGCAGCCATCATGAACTTGTTCATTGCGCATCTATCCTATCGTCGGGTGCCTGCAGCCAAGGCTCCGGATCCACCGGATCGCCCGCCCGCCGCAATTCCATGTACAGGGTCCTGACATGATCCTCGGCGCTCGTGCCCTGGCTTTCAATCATAAATTCTTCCGCCTGCCCAGTCGGCCCCCCAAGGATGCCGAGCGGTTCGCCGCGCCCGATGATCTCCCCCACTTCGCGGTCGATCCGGGCCAACCCCGTCAACACGATAAGGACATCGGGCGCAGGTTCCAGCATGGCGATCTGACCCAGGTCGAGAAAACTCCCGGCATAACGCAGAGTTGAACGCCAGGGGGCGACCACCAGCCCGCCGCTCGCCGCTTCGAAAGTCACGCCGGGCCGGGCGACGCCGGCCGCATCGGTCGCGCCGAAGCGGCGCAGGATCGGCCCGGCGACCGGTGGCAAAAGCTCGCCTTCGGCTTCGGCGAACGGGGTCGGCGGCTCTGCCACCGCCGGCAGGCGGGCCAGGAGGGCGGCGAATTCCGAGAGATCGCCGCTGTCCTCGCGAATCTGGGCCAGCCGGCGCAGATCGGGTCGCGGCGGGCGGCGCCGACGGTCGAGCGCATCGGCCAGGGCGGCGCGGGCGCGCTGCAGACCGGTGAGCCCGGCCCGCAGGGTTGTCGTGGCGTCGGCCTGGGCCCGGGCGACCGCCTCAACCTCGGCCAAGCGGGCGCGGAGCGTCGCCGCCTCTTCCTCCAGCGTCGGCAGGGCGCTCGCCACCATCTGCGCCGCCCGGGCCGAGCCGGCCGGTCCCGAGGGATGGAGCAGGAGCGAGGGCGGCGGGGCCCGGCCGAGGGTCTGCAAGACGCCGATCAGGCGCGCCGTCTCGGCCCGCTGGGCCCGCACCTCTGCCGCGACCGAGCTCGCCTCGACCGCCAGGCTCCGCTCGACCTCCCGCCCGGCGGCAAGGCCGGCCTCATAGGCCTGCACGGCGCGGGCCAGCGCCGCCAGCCGGTTCGCCGCCGTGCTGGCCTCGTCGAGCGCATCGGCCGCTTCGTCGATCATCACCGCCGCCGCGCTCATGCGGAGCGTCGCCCCGTCCTCGGCCCCCACGGGCGAGGCGGCGAGCCAACCGACCACCGCCATAAGCGGCCCCCACCTCACGCGACCGGTCCAGCGAGCAGCGACCGCCCGGTCATCTCTTCGGGCTGCGCCAGGCCCATCAGCGCCAGCAGCGTTGGCGCCAGATCGGCGAGCTTGCCGTCCGGCCGCAGCGCCCCGTCCGGTCCGCCGATCACCACGACGGGCACCGGGTTGAGGGTATGGGCCGTATGGGGCCCGCCGGTTTCGGGATCGACCATGGTCTCGCAGTTGCCGTGGTCGGCGGTCAGCACCATGACGCCGCCCACCTCCTCCAGCGCCGTGAGGGCCTGGCCGACGCCCTGATCCACCACCTCGCAGGCCCGGATCGCGGCGTCGAGATCGCCGGTATGGCCCACCATGTCGGGGTTGGCGTAGTTGACCACGATCAGGTCGTGGCGCTGCTCGCGGATGGCGCGGACGAGATGCGCCGTCACCTCGGCCGCCGCCATCTCCGGCGCCAGGTCGTAGGTGCGGACCTTGGGCGAGGCCGGCATCTGGCGGTCTTCACCCTCGTGCGGCGTCTCGAGCCCGCCGTTCAGGAAGAAGGTGACGTGGGGGTATTTCTCCGTCTCGGCCAGGCGGAACTGGGTCTTGCCCTGGGCCGCGACCCAGGCGCCGAGGGTGTTGGCGATGTCGGCGGGCGGGAACATCGCGGGCAGGAAGCCGTCGAGACGGTCGGAGTAGCTGACGAGGCCGAGGGCCGCGGCGAGATCCGGCGCGCTGCGCTCGAAGCCGTCGAAACCCGGATCGACCAGGGCGGCGAGCAATTGGCGCGCCCGGTCGGCCCGGAAGTTGAGGAAGAAGATCCCGTCCTGCCCCGGCGCCAGACCCGTATGGGCGGGCATGACATGCGGCGTGACGAACTCGTCCGTCTCCCCTGTCCCATAGGCCGCGGTGATGGCGGCGACGGGATCGTCCGCCGCCGGCCCCTCGCCACGGGCGATGGCGCGGAACGCAGCCTCCGTCCGGTCCCAGCGGGTATCCCGATCCATGGCGTAGAAGCGGCCGGAGACCGTGGCGACTGCGACGTCCGCCATCTCGGCAATTGCGCTCAGCAATGACGCGATCTGAGCCTTCGCCGTCTTCGGTCCCACGTCACGGCCGTCGAGGAAGAGGTGCAGGCGCACCGGGACGCCGACGGAGGAGATCACCCGCGCCGCCTCCTCGAAATGACGTCGATGGGCGTGCACGCCGCCGTCGCTCGCAAGGCCGAGGAGGTGGGCGGTGCCGCCGCGCTCCCGCAGCGTGGCAATGAAGGCCGTGAGCTCCTCATTGCGGGCGAAATCCCCGTCGGCGATGGCCTGGTCGATCCGCGGCAGATCCATCCAGACCACACGGCCCGCGCCGATATTGGTGTGGCCGACCTCGGAATTGCCCATCTGCCCGTCCGGCAGACCGACCGCCGGCCCGTGGGCGGTCAGCGTCGCGTGGGGGAAGTCGCGCATGATGCGGTCGAAGACCGGGGTGTCGGCGAGTGCCACGGCATTCGCCTCCCGCTCCGCGCGCAGACCCCACCCATCGAGAATGCAGAGCACGACAGGTTTCGGCGCGGGCATCGGGCGTCTCCGGAGATCTGGCTTATCGGGATACGGCGATCGCCGCCGGGCCGCAACGGCCCCTAGTCTGCGGGCGCGATCAGGGCGCGCAGCGTCTCCAGCCGGTCCGCCTCTGCCGCCGGTTTGTCCCAGCGGATGCGCTTGATGCGGGGAAAGCGCATGGCGACGCCGCTCTTGTGCCGGGTGGAGACGTGGATGGCGTCGAAGGCCACCTCGAAAACCAACTCCGGCACCACGGCGCGGACGGGGCCGAAACGCTCGGTGAAGTTGTTGCGGATCCAGCGGTCGAGCTGTTCGAGCTCGCTGTCGGTGTAGCCGGAATAGGCCTTGCCGACGGGCAGCAGCACCGGCCCCTCCGGCCCATCGGTCCAGGCCCCGAAGGTGAAATCGGAGTAGTAGCTCGACCGCTTGCCGTGGCCGCGCTGCGCGTACATTAGCACGCAGTCGGCCGAGAGCGGATCGCGCTTCCACTTGAACCAGGGGCCCTGGGGGCGGCCGGCGACGTAGGCGGCGTCGCGCCGCTTCAGCATCAGGCCCTCCATCGCCTGGACCCGGGCGTCGTCGCGGATCGCGGCCAGCGCCTCCCAGCTCTCGAAGGGCACGAGGGGGGAGAGGTCGAGGCGCTCGGGCCGCACCTCCTCCATCCAGGTCTCGAGCCGTTGACGGCGGGCGTCGAAGGGAAGCGGGCGCAGATCCTCTCCGGCGGCCTCGAGGATGTCGTAGGCGCGGATCGCCGCCGGGTTCTCGATCAGCATCTTCGCGCTCACCGCCTTCCGCCCCAGCCGCTTCTGCAGATCGGGGAACGGGGCGACGACGCCGTCGCGGATGACCAAAAGCTCCCCGTCGATCACGGCGTGCCAGTCGAGCGCCTCGACCACGTCGGGGAAGGACTGGGAGATGTCCTCTCCCGTCCTTGTATAGAGCCGCCGGCCACCGGGGCCGGAGACGGCCTGCACCCGGACGCCGTCCCACTTCCACTCTGCCGCGTAGGCCGCAGGCTCCAGATCGGCCAACCGCTCCGCTTCCAGCGGATTGGCGAGCATCACCGGGCGAAAGGCGAGTCTGAGGTCGAGATCCGGGCGCGGGCCGCCGCCGAGCCAGGCGAAGAGCGCCTCGTAGGGTGGCTCCAGCGCGAACCACATCTCCTCGATCTCGCGCAGTTGCTCGGCGTCCGCCGCCAGCGCCGTCTTCACCAGGCGAGCGGACGCGCCGACGCGCATGCCGCCGGTGCAGAGCTTGATGAGGGCGAGGCGCGCGCTCGGTTCCAACCGGTCGAGCAGATCGGCGACCACCCGGGCCCGGCCCGTACGCCCGGTCTCCCGCAAGGTGTGCACCACCTCGTCTAGGCGCGGCGAGGCCTCGGCCGGCGCCTCCCCCGGCCAGATCAGCGCCACCGTCTCCGCCAGGTCGCCGACGAAGTCGTAGCTGAGGCGGAAGAGCACGGGATCGACCCGCTCCTCCACCAGCCCGCGGATGACGGAGGAGGTGAGGTGCGGCAGCTCCAACGTCCCCGCAAGCGAGGCGAGCGCCCAGCCGCGGTCGGGATCCGGCGTCTCAGCAAAGTAGCGGCTGAGGTGGGCGAGCTTGCCGTTGCGGGCGGGCGTCAGCACCAGCGCCTCGAGCAGGCGGGCGAAGCGCCTCATGCCTCCTCCCCAGCATCGCTCCGCCCCGCGAGCGACAGGGGTGCCGCGTCGATCCCCTGCCCCGCGCACCAATGACAGAGCGCCTCCTCGGCGCCGTGGGTGACCCAGATCGTCTCGGCCCCAACCTCCTGGATCGTCGCGGTCAGTCCGTCCCAATCGGCATGGTCGGAGATGATGAGCGCCATCTCCACCCCGCGCTGCTTGGCCCGCTGGCGGACCTGCATCCAGCCGGAGACGCCGACCGGCACAGGGTCCGGCAGCCGCCGGGCCCAGCGATCGGCGAGCGCCCCAGGCGGCGCCAGCACAATCTCACCGCGGAGCGCCTCCTTCCCCGTGTCGGCCACCGGTAGCAGCGGGCCGAGGGGGATGCCGAGGCGCTCATAGACCTCACAGAGCTTGGCGAGCGCGCCGTGCAGGTAGAGCGGCCGCTCCCACCCCGCGCGGCGGAGCTCCGCAATCACCCGCTGGGCCTTGCCGAGGGCATAGACGCCGAGCAGGTGGCAGCGCTCCGGCGCCGCGGCGACGGAGGTGAGGAGGCGGGCGATCTCGTCCTCCACCGGCGGGTGGCGAAAGACCGGCAGGCCGAACGTCGCCTCCGTCACGAAAAGATCGCAGGGCGTAAGCTCGAACGCCGCGCAGGTTGGATCGGCCGCCCGCTTATAGTCGCCGGAGACGACGGCGCGGCGACCCCCGGCCTCCACCACCACCTGGGCGGAGCCGAGGACGTGACCGGCTGGCACCAGGCGGATCGTCGCCTCGCCAAGGCGCAGCGCCTCACCGGGCGGCAGGGGCTGTACGTTGCCGAACGCCTCATCGCCGTAGCGGGCGCGCGCGATGGCGCAGGTCTCGGGCGTGGCCAGCAGCGCGCGGGAGCCCGGGCGGCAGTGGTCGCCGTGGGCGTGGGTGACGACAGCGCGATCGACGGCCCGGACGGGGTCGATCCAGACGCCTGCCGGGGGGCACCAGATGCCCGCGTCGCGGACCTGCAGAAGGGGCTCCACCCGCGCGGCGCCTCAGGGCAGGTCCGTGCCGGCGACGTGGCGGCGGAAGGCGGTGCGCAGGATCTCAAGCTCGGCGCGGAGGGCGGCGACCTCCGCCCCCAGATCCAGCAGGCCGTCGCCTTGGACGGAGAGCGTGATCTCAGCGAGCGGCGCCGGATCGTCGGCGGTGCGAAAGGCGATGACCTGCACGCCGGGCGTCAGCGCCGTCGGCGGCAGGGTGGCGCGCACGCTGTAGCGGCCGCGGGCGCCGGGATCGGCCAAGACCTCTGCCTCCCCCACATCGTCGCCGTTCACCACGAGGCGGAGGCGCGGCGGCACCTCGCCGGGCGCGCTCAGCCGGCCCTCGATGGCACCGGCGGCTAGGGTCGTGAGCTCCAGCGCCGGCTGTCCGGCCCGGACCGGCGCGCGGGTCTCGACGGCGTCCTTCACGGCCACACGCCCGCCACTACAGGGACGCCCGGGGACGGCGCAGGACCGACAGCCGGCGGATGTCGATGCGGTTCATATGCGGCGCCTCAAAGATAAGGTCGATCCACGCGCCCGCCGCGCGTTTCGGCTCATAGTCGGTATAATAGACGTCGAACTCAACATGTCGCGCCGGATCGCGCAGGTCGATCTCGCGCACCACGTTTTCGACGTTCGGGCCGTGGCGGAGGTTGAGGCGGGCGAAGACCTCGAGTGGGCGGTCGAAGTCGAGCTCGTAGCCGAGCCGCACCAGATGCTCCTTGCCGAGGCCGGCCTGATAGCTTTCCGGCAGGCCAAGGGCGAGGGAGAGGTACTGGCCCTTGAAGTGCAGTGCCTCGATCCGCAATCCGAGGGCGCCGCCGTCAGGGCCCATATGGCGGATCTGGCGGGCCGAGACCTCGCCGAGTGGGCAGTCGTGAAAGAGCTCGAGCCCATCCTCCAGCGTGGTCTGAGGGCCAAGACCCGGCCAGCTTGGCCTGAGTGCCGGCTGCAGGAAGAAGCTCGGCACATGGTAGCCTTCGCTGCCCCGGGGCAGATCGGCGGGGATGCTGGCCATGGGCGTCGCCGGCCCCTCCGCCGCCGTCTCGAACGCTTGGATCAGCCGGCGAAGCTGGCGCCCCTCGCGCAGCAGACGCTTGCGGTCGTCGCCGGACAGGGCGCCGGCCCGGGCCAGTCGGCCGGACCAGAGCCGCCGCGCCCCGCGGTGCACAAGCCGCCCCGCGACTGTTGGCAGGAGTGCCGCCACGCCGAGCCTCCAACCCCGACCTGCATTCGGTCGCTGCGCCTCAGGCGTTCACCGCCCGGGTCGCGGCCACCATCGCCTCCACATACCGGCGCAGGATCAGGCTGTCGACCGCCCGCCGGTTGGCATCCGGTCCGGCCGAGCGGGCGCCGGCGGTCAGCGCCACCAGATGCCCGTCGACGGCGAGGAAGGCCCGCCAGTAGGCGCGCTGCATCCCCGCCACTTCCGGCGCATTGTCATCCTCGACCAGCAGGAAGAGGGCGTTGTCGATGATCCGGCTTTGGCGGACCCGCACGCCGTCGGTGTTCTTGCCAAGCGCCACCAGGGCGCGGCCCGAGCTGGAGTGGAAATGGGTCTCGAGGGCGGTGAGCAGCGCAGCGGTGTCGCTGCCGGGCAAAGCACCGGCCGCCACCGTCGCGGCAAAGATGCCATCGACACGCCGTGCGCCCCTTGCCGTCGCGGCGCTCGCCACGTCGACCGTGCAGCGCCCGGCGCGCACCGTGGTGCCGAGCACCTCGCCGCCTCCATCTCCGCTCAGCGTGCAGTAGCTGCCGGGGCCGGCCACCAGGATCTCGGCCCCAGCGCTTTGCAGGGTCATCAGGTTTGAGAGCGCCTCCGCCGACGCCTCCGTCTCGACCACCTCTTGAGAGGTGCAGGCGACGACCAACAAGGCCGGCGCCATCGCCGCGAACCGCAACAGGCGCCCCGCGGCGCCGATATCAGAGATCGGCATAACTGTGTCGCTCCTCCGCCCCACCCGGATGCGTCGTCGCCCCCTTGTAGGTCGGGCCGACGAGCTGTGCGTACTTCCACAGCGCCCCCGTGCTGTAGATCGTCTCGCGCGCACCGGCCCAGGCGGCGCGGCGCGTCGTCAATTCCTCATCCGTCAGATCGACGGAGATGCTGCCGGCGATGGCGTCGATGGTGATGACGTCGCCGTCGCGCAGCAGGCCGATCGGCCCGCCATGCGCCGCCTCCGGCCCGACATGGCCGACGCAGAAGCCCCGCGTGGCACCGGAGAACCGGCCGTCGGTGATCAGGGCCACCTTCTTGCCCATGCCCTGGCCCGAGAGGGCGGCGGTGGTCGCCAGCATCTCTCGCATCCCCGGGCCGCCGGCCGGTCCTTCGTTGCGGATGACGAGGACCTCGCCCTCCTCATACTCCCGCGCACGGACCGCGGCGAAGGCGTCCTCCTCACACTCGAAGACCCGCGCCGGGCCGGTGAAGACCTGGTTCTGGGAGGGGATGCCCGCGACCTTCACAATCGCACCTTCGGGGGCCAGATTGCCCTTCAGGCCGACGACGCCGCCGGTGCGGGTGATCGGCGCGTCGACCGGATAGATGACGCGGCCGTCGGCCTCCCGCTCCACTCGGTCGAGCTCTTCGCCCATGCTGCGGCCGGTGGCGGTCACGCAGTCTTCGTGCACGAGGCCGGCCTTGCGGAGCTCGCGCATCACGACCGGAACGCCGCCCGCCTCATAGAGGTCCTTTGCCACGTACTGCCCGCCCGGCTTCAGGTCGACGAAGTAGGGCGTGTCGCGGAAGATCTCGCAGACATCGTCGAGGTAGAATTCGATCCCCGCCTCATGGGCGATGGCCGGCAGATGCAGGCCGGCGTTGGTCGAGCCGCCGGTGCAAGCGACCACCCGGGCCGCGTTTTCCAGGCTTTTGCGGGTGACGATATCGCGGGCGCGGATGCCGGAGGCGAGCAGCTCCATCACCGCCTGGCCCGACGCCTCGGCATAGGCATCGCGGCTTTCGTAGGGTGCCGGCGCACCGGCAGAGTTCGGCAGCGCAAGCCCGATCGCCTCACTGACGCAAGCCATGGTGTTGGCCGTGAACTGACCCCCGCAGGCCCCGGCAGAGGGGCAGGCGACCGCCTCGAGCTTTTCCAGCTCGCAGGTCGACATCTCCCCGGCCTGATGGCGTCCCACCGCCTCAAACAGGTCCTGCACGGTCACATCGCGCCCCTCATAGCGGCCCGGCAGAATGGATCCCCCGTAGAGGAAGACCGACGGCACGTTGAGGCGCACCATCGCCATCATCATGCCGGGCAGCGACTTGTCACAGCCAGCAAGACCGACAATTGCGTCATAACAATGGCCGCGCATGGTGAGCTCCACCGTGTCGGCGATCGCCTCCCGACTGACGAGGGAGGAGCGCATGCCCTCGTGCCCCATGGCGATGCCGTCGGTAACGGTGATGGTGGTGAACTCCCGCGGCGTCCCGCGCGCCGCCTTCACCCCCATCTTCACCGCCTGGGCCTGGCGGTTGAGCGCGATGTTGCAGGGCGCCGCCTCGTTCCAGCAGGTGGCGACGCCGATGAACGGCTGGTGGATTTCCGCCTCGGAAAGCCCCATGGCGTAGTAGTAGGATCGGTGCGGTGCCCGCGCCGGTCCCTCGGTCACATGGCGGCTCGGCAAGCGAGACTTGTCGAATGGCTGTGCGTCCATCGTGAATTCCTTGCACGCGGCTGGTGAGCGCCGCTGTGTAAGGCAAGCAGGCCCAGAATCACAAGGAGAACGGCCGGCAAGGAGGCCATGCACCCTGGCCGCTCTGTTGACCCCGCCGCCCGCAGCTTACAGTCTCGGCCAAAGCAACGCCGATCCCAGAGGCTCCAGCCATGAAAGACACCAAGGCCAACAGCCGCTTTCGCAGCCAGGAGTGGTTCGACAACCCCAACAACCCGGGGATGACGGCGCTTTACACCGAGCGCTACCAGAACCAGTCCTTCACCCGGGGAGAGCTGCAGGGCGGCCGACCGATGATCGGCCTCGCCCAGACCGGCAGCGATCTCAGCCCCTGCAACAAGATCCACGTCTTTCTCGCCGACAGGGTGAAGGCCGGGATCCGGGACGGCGGCGGCATCCCGATTGAGTTCCCGGTCCATCCGATCCAGGAGACCGGAAAGCGGCCGACCGCCGCGCTCGACCGCAACCTCGCCTACCTCTCGCTCGTCGAGGTGCTGCACGGCTATCCGATCGACGGCGTGGTGCTCACCACCGGCTGCGACAAGACCACGCCAGCGATGCTGATGGGGGCGGCGACGGTGGATATCCCGGCTATCGCCTTGAACGGCGGACCGATGCTGGACGGCTGGTGGAAGGGGGAGCTCGCCGGCTCCGGCACCATCGTGTGGGAGAGCCGGCGGCTGCTGGCCGAAGGGGTCATCGACTACGACGAGTTCATGGAGCGGGTCTGCGCCTCTGCCCCCTCCCTCGGCCATTGCAACACCATGGGCACGGCCTCGACCATGAACGCCATGGCCGAAGCCCTCGGCATGACGCTGCCCGGGGCCGCCGCCATTCCCGCCCCCTTCCGGGAACGGATGGAGATGGCCTACCGCACCGGCAAGCGCGCGGTCGAGATGGTGATGGAGGATCTGCGCCCGTCGGAGATCCTAACGCGGGAGGCGTTCGAGAACGCCATCGTCGTCAACACCGCGATCGGCGGCTCAACCAACGCCCCACCGCATCTGCAGGCCATCGCCCGCCATGCCGGGGTCGAGCTCGACGTCCGAGACTGGCAGACCCACGGCTATGCCCAGCCCCTCCTCGTGAACATGCAGCCCGCCGGCGAATTTCTGGGGGAGGCCTTTCACCGCGCCGGCGGCGTCCGCGCTGTTATGGGGGAACTCTACGCCGCCGGTCGGCTACACGGGGAGCCGATGACCGCTGCCGGCGCCCCGGTGGCCGACACGGTGGGCGAGATCCGCTCCGCCGATCAGAAGGTGATCCGACCAGTCGATGATCCATTGCGGGAAAAGGCCGGTTTTCTCGTGCTTTCCGGCAATCTCTTCGACTCAGCACTGATGAAGACCTCCGTCATCTCGGACGACTTCCGCCAGCGCTTTCTCTCAAAGCCCGGGGCGGAGGGCGTGCACGAAGCCCGCGCCATCGTCTTCGAGGGACCGGAAGACTACCACGAGCGCCTGAACGACCCGGCGCTGGAGATCGACGCCAACGCCATGCTCTTCATCCGCAACGTCGGCTGCGTCGGCTATCCGGGCTCGGCCGAGGTCGTGAACATGCAGCCCCCCGACCATCTGCTGAAGGCCGGCATCACCCACTTGCCGACGGTGGGCGACGGCCGGCAATCGGGGACGTCGGAGAGCCCGTCGATCCTCAACGCCTCGCCCGAGGCGGTGGTGGGCGGCGGCCTCGCCCTCCTGAAGACCGGCGACACGGTGCGCCTCGACATCAATCAGGGCACCCTCGACGCCGTCGTGCCCGAGGCGGAGTGGGAGGCGCGTCGGGCCGCCTGGACACCGCCCGAGATCGTCAACCAGACCCCGTGGCAGGCGATCTACCGCACCCATGTCGGCCAGCTCGCCGACGGCGGCTGCCTAGAACTCGCCACCTCCTTCAAGAAGGTCGCGACGGTCCTACCAAGGGACAACCATTAGCGACAGGTGCTGTCCCAACCAGGGATCTCGCATCGAAAATCGCGGTGTCGAGCAGCCCCGGGCTGATCGCGACCGTGATTTGCGATTCCGCTTAAGTGCGCATCGACCGCCAGTCAGAAATCCAGCACGATGCAGGTGGTGGAGCCGGTGGCGTAAAGCTTGCCGTCGTCTACCCCGACGATCTGGCCGTCGGCGACGCCCGTCCGCCGGCCCACATGGGTGGCGGTGCCGATCGCCCGCATCTCGCCCGCATCGGCGGTGAGCGGGCGGATGATGTTGATCTTGTACTCGAGCGTCGTGTAGCCGCGCCCCTTGGGCAGCAGGCTCTGCACCGCACAGGCCATGCAGCTGTCTAGGAGCGTGCCGAACCAACCGCCGTGCACCGCGCCGATGGGGTTCATGGCGCGATAGCCCGGGGCGCCGCGGAAGGTCACCCGCCCCTCCTCCACCTCTTCGAGATAGTAGTCGAGGGTAAGCGCGATCGGCGGCGGCGGCATCTCGCCCCGCTGCATCGCCTGCAGGAACTCGAGGCCGGAATATTGCGCGATCTCCTCCAGCGTCGGCAGCGCGACCTGAGTGGCATCCTTCGTAGGCTGGTCGTTCATGCCGCCTCCCGCCCCGCTGTTAGAGGAGTGTCGTCACCTGGTGCGCGCGGAGAAACGCCGCCCGCCGCGCCGCCGCGTCGGCGGCCGCCTCCGCGTCCTCGCCCCATTCCGCGATTTGCCAGTCCTCGTCAAGGCGGGAGAGACCCCAGGCCGCCTCGGCACTGCGAAAGCCGTCGATGACCGCAAGCGCCAGCAGGGCCGAGCCCGACAGCGTCACCAGATCGTATGCGGCCGTCAGGGCAAAAGCGTCCCGCCCGGCCAGCACCCCGCGAAGATTGGCGAGGCTTTCGGCCGGCTGCGTGAGCGGCATGACGCCCGCAGTCTGGTGCAGCCGGATCGCGTGGGTCTCCGCTGCCCAGGCAATCACTGGGCCCCAACCCGTGCGCTGACGCTCCACCAACCCCTCCGGCCCCTCCGCCAGATGGCAGAGCAGATCGGTCTCGCCATAGGCCGCCAGATGCTCCACCACGGCCATCGGTGCCGGGGCGACCTTGTCGATGGCCGCGTTCGCCATGCGGGTGAGCGGCATGGATGTCGGCACGACATGCGCGCCCTGCCCCCGCCACTCCTCTGCGATCGCCTCGGCCAAGGCCTCCGTCGGCAGGATCAGCGGCCGCTTCGCCGGGGTCTGCACCGGCCGCGTATCGAGGGAGAGAGCGAAGCCATCCGCCACCGGATTGAGATGCACCTCCGTCCAGAACCGGCGCGGGCCGCTCGGCTCGGCCATCAGGCGGCCGGCCTCAACCGGTCGAGCGCCGCCTCGAGCTCGGCAAAGTCGTCGATCAGCAGATCGGCGCCGGCCGCGCGCAGGCGATCCGCCGGATGGTAGCCCCAGGTCACGCCGAGCGTCGCGACACCGGCCGCCCGGCCCATGGCGATGTCGAACTCGGTGTCGCCGATCATCACCGCCGCCGCGGCCGGCAGACCCGTTTCACGCAGCGCCGCCTCCACCATCGCCGGATGAGGTTTGGAGGGATGATTGTCAGAGGTCTGCGTCGTAACGAAGAACGAGCCAAGGCCGTGGGCCTCCAGCGTGTGCTCCAATCCGCGCCGGGCCTTGCCGGTGGCGATGCCAAGCAGGTGGTCCGGCCGCCCGGCCAAGCTCACCAGCACGTCCCGCGCCCCGGGATAGAGCCGTGCGGTCGCCTCCGCCCCATCGGTCTTGCCCCGCGCGGCGGCCATGGCCTCGCGATAGCCGGCCGCAATCCTGGCGTGGCCGGCCGCATCCTCCCCGGGCGCGAGGGCCGCCACCGCCTCGTGCAGCGACAGCCCGACGATGCCGAGGATGGTGGCATGGGACGGCGGCGCGAGCCCGGCCGCCGCGAAGCCCGCCGACATCGCCGAGACGATGACGTGCTGGCTGTCGACGATGGTGCCGTCCATGTCGAAGATGACGAGGCGCATCTACGCCTCCTCCAGGAACGGATCGGCCGGCGCCGCTTCGACCGACCAGTCGAACAGCGCCCAGGTCCGCGCCATATGCTCCGGCAGCGGCGCCGTCACCGTCAGGGCACCTCGACCGTCGGGATGGGCGATCGTCAGCATCCGGGCATGGAGATGCAGCTTGCGGCTGACCGCACCGCCGAGCTGGGCGCCCCAGCCGTCGCCGAGATTAACCTGGGCGTTGCCGCCATACTTGCCGTCGCCGACGATCGGATGGCCGAGCGCCGCCATATGGGCGCGCAACTGGTGGGTCCGGCCCGTCACCGGGCGCATCGCCACCCAGGCGGTGCGGCGCCCGGCGGCCTCCAGCACCATATACTCCGTCGTCGCATGCTTGGCCTCGCCATGGGCCTCGACCTCGTCCGGCGCCACCACGTGCATCCGTTCGTCCCCGCCCTTGCTTAGCCCATAGCGGATGATCCCGGCCCGGGGCGAGGGCACGCCGGCCACGGCCGCCCAGTAGATCTTCCGCGTCTCACGCGCCCGAAACGCCTTGGCGAGCGCCGCCGCCGCACGGCCGGTGCGGGCGAGCAGCAGGACGCCGGAGGTGTCCTTGTCCAGCCGATGCACCAGGCGCGGGGGTGCCGATGCCTCGAACTGCAGGGCCGGCGCCAGGGCATCGACATGGGCGCGCTGGCCCGTCCCGCCCTGCACCGCGAGGCCCGGCGGCTTGTTGAGCGCGATGACTTCGCCGTCGCGGAAGAGCACGGCGCGCCGGATGCGCTCCGCCTCCGCCGCGGCAATCGGCGCGGGGGGCGCTGCGGGGGGCGGCGCGGCGGGCAAGGGCGGCACGCGGACCGTCTGACCGGCGACCAGGCGCGTGGCCGGGCGCACCCGGGCGCCATCCACCCGCACCTCCCCCTTCCGGCACATCCGCTCGAGCCGGCCCTGGGTGACCTGCGGATAGTGCCGGCGAAACCAGCGGTCGAGGCGCTGCGCCTCCCCATCCGGCTCCACCTCCCGCTGCTCAACCGGGCTCATGGTCCCGTCACCTGGCGGGCGAGGACCAGCCCCAGGATGAGCGCCGCCACCGACAGCAGGACGGATACGGCAGCATAGCCGACGGCCCGCACCGCCAGACCCCGCTCCCAAAGCAACAGCACGTCGAGAGAAAAAGCCGAAAAGGTCGTGTAGGCCCCGAGCACCCCCACCATCAGAAACGGCGCCCCGTCCCGCAGCAGTCCCCGCTCGATCAGCACGACGGCCAGGATGCCCATGAGGAAGGAGCCGAGCACGTTCACGATCAAGGTGCCCCAAGGAAAGCCCACGCCCCAGACAGCCCGCGCTCCCATCACTGTCAGATGACGCAGCACGGCCCCCAAGGCACCGCCGAGGGCGATCTGCAGCAAGCTCATCTCGGTCCGACCCCGGGCATAGGCCGGTCTTAGAGCAAATCGCGCGGGACCGGAATCGCGAATCTCGTATTCTCGATCAGCAACGTGCTGATCGGGAACGCAATTTCCGAGCTGTCTGGGATCGTGGGCGGCGCCGGCCGGCTCGTGTCAGTTGGTGCGCCGCATCTCGCGAAAGGCGGGCTCCAGCCCGGCCGCGCGGTTCTCCAGATAGAAATGATGCAGCCGCTCGTTCATCGCCTCGGTCCAGACGATGTTGCCCTCCGACAAAGCGTCGATGTCGCGGGGCAGCGGCGTGTTGCCGACCGGCATGTCGGAAAAGTCGAAACAGCCCTTTGCCCAGGCCGGAAAGCGCCGCTCGTCCAGGTTCGACTGCCAGAGAACCTTGAGCTGGTCGTTCCGGCGATCGGCCGCGACCCGGGCGGAAAGCTCCAGCACCGGCACCGTCTCACCTTCGAGCACCTGTACGAACATGCCGTCAAAGAACAGCAACATGCCCGTCAGTTTGTTTTCCGCGTTGAAGCTGTGACCCGATCTGGCGATCGAATTCAGCGTGCGCCGCGCCATATACGGCGGCTTCGCATGGCTTCGATACACGACGGAATAGACACTGTTGGCCACAGCTTTTCCCTGAAGGTTCTGAAATTGAACGTAGTGACGACCACCCGTTCCCGATTGCAACGAGTTACAGATATGCACGTATAATGCGCACCGCATCCCACTCTGCGGAATTACCGACCCTTCTGCGCCCGCAGCTTGGCGAAATAGGCCACCCGCTCGCTCAGCTCGCGCTCGAAACCGCGAGCCACGGGGGTGTAGTAGACGCCGCGGCGCATGCCGTCGGGGAAGTAGTTCTGGCCTGAAAAGCCGTCTTCCTCGTCGTGGTCGTAGCGATAGCCGCTGCCGTAACCCTCCTCCTTCATCAGGCGCGTGGGGGCGTTCAGGATGTGCTTCGGCGGTGGTTCCGACCCGGTGGTCTTCGCGGCCCCGCGCGCTGCTTTGAAGGCCGTGTAGGCGGCATTCGATTTGGGCGCGAGGGCGAGGTAGAGCACCGCCTCGCCCAACGCCAGCTCACCTTCGGGCGAGCCGAGGCGCTCGTAGACCTGCCAGGCGGAGAGGCACATCTCCATCGCCCGCGGATCGGCGAGGCCGATGTCTTCCACCGCCATCCGGGTGATGCGGCGCGCCAGATAGCGTGGATCCTCGCCGCCCTCGAGCATCCGGGCCAGCCAGTAGAGCGCCGCATCCGGGTCCGAGCCGCGCACGGATTTGTGCAGCGCCGAGATCAGGTTGTAGTGGGCATCGCCGGTCTTGTCGTACTGCGCGGCCCGGCGGGCGAGACGCTGCGACAATGCGCCCCGGTCAAGCGGCGCCTCGGGGGAGAGGGCCGCGACCTGCTCGACGAGGTTCAGCAAGGCCCGGCCATCGCCGTCGGCCATCTCGACCAAGGCCTCCCGCGCCTCGGACGTGAGCGGCAGGGGAGCGCCGAGCGTCGCCTCGGCCCGGGCAAGCAGCGCGCCGAGCGCCTGGTCGTCCAGCCGGTGCAGCACCAGCACCTGGGCGCGGGAGAGGAGCGCGGCGTTCAGCTCGAAGGACGGGTTCTCCGTCGTCGCGCCGACCAGCACGATCGTGCCGTCTTCCATATGCGGCAGAAAGCCGTCCTGCTGGGCCTTGTTGAAGCGATGGATCTCGTCGACGAAGAGCAGCGTGCCGCCCCCGGCACGACGGCGGAGCCTCGCCGCCTCGAACACCTTCTTCAGCTCGGCG
Source organism: Pseudomonadota bacterium (assembly GCA_039180875.1). Taxonomy (GTDB): domain Bacteria; phylum Pseudomonadota; class Alphaproteobacteria; order Rhodobacterales; family Rhodobacteraceae; genus JBCDCY01. The sequence goes on from JBCDCY010000008.1 coordinate 145,513, forward strand.
ACGCCGGTGAAGATCGCGCTGATCTGCACGAAATCCAGCTCGGTCTCCGCCGCCAGCAGCCGGGCGATCGTCGTCTTACCGACCCCGGGCGGGCCCCAGAGGATCAGGCTCGAAAGACTGCCGGCGGCCAGCATCGCGCCGAGCGGCGCCTCGGGGCTGAGGAGGTGGTTCTGGCCGATGACCTCGCCCAGCGTGGCCGGCCGCAAACGGTCGGCGAGCGGCCGTGGCGCCTCGGTTCCCGAACCGTCGTCCAACTGGTCGAACAGATCCGCCATGGCCCGACCCTAACCCGCGTGCGCGTTTACGTCGCGCCATACGCGCGACGACGGATCGTGAACGGTGCCAGCCGGCCGGTGCAGGGTGGGCGCCTCAGTCGGCCGCCGCTTCCTCCGCCGCGACGCGGGCCTTGTCGGCCGCGCCCTTGGCGTCGGGGTCGCGGTCGACCAGTTCGATAATCGCCATCGGGGCCGCATCGCCGTAGCGAAAGCCGGCCCGCAGCACCCGGCTGTAACCGCCCGGACGCTCGGCATAGCGCGGACCGAGGGTGGCGAAGAGCTTGGCCGTTGCCTTGTCCTGCTTCAGCCGGGCATGGGCCAGCCGCCGGGCGTGCAGATCGCCACGCTTGCCGAGGGTGATGAGCTTGTCGATGACGCGACGCAGCTCCTTCGCCTTGGGCAGGGTCGTCTTGATCTGCTCATGCTCGATCAGCGAGCAGGCCATGTTGGCGAACATCGCCTTCCTGTGCTCATGGGTCCGGTTGAGCTTCCGGTAGGCATTGCCGTGGCGCATGTCTCGATCCTTTCTTTATGCTTTGTCCGGCGGCCGATTTGCGCGGTGGCCGCTCACCTTGGGGCGCGATGCCCGGGGTCTGAGGCGCCGATGGCGCCTCAGAAATGGTCCTCGAACTTCTTGGCCAGATCCTCGATGTTGTCGGGTGGCCAGTCGACGATGTCCATGCCGAGATGCAGGCCCATCGTCGTCAGCACCTCCTTGATCTCGTTCAGCGACTTCCGCCCGAAGTTGGGGGTGCGGAGCATCTCCGCCTCGGTCTTCTGGATGAGATCGCCGATGTAGACGATGTTGTCGTTCTTCAGGCAGTTGGCCGATCGCACCGAAAGCTCGAGCTCGTCGACCTTCTTGAGGAGGAGCGGGTTGAACTCAAGCTCCTCATCCTCTTCGGCCCGCGATGCGGCCTCCGGCTCCTCGAAGTTCACGAAGACGGAGAGCTGGTCCTGCAGGATCCGCGCGGCATAGGCCACGGCATCCTCGGGCGTGACCGAGCCGTCGGTCTCGAGGTTCAGGGTGAGCTTGTCGTAGTCGAGGACCTGCCCCTCCCGCGTCGGCTCGACCTTGTAGCTCACCTTGCGGATCGGCGAGAACAGTGCGTCGACCGAGATCAGGCCGATCGGCGCATCCTCCGGCCGGTTGCGGTCGGCGGCGACATAGCCCTTCCCGGTCTCGACGGTCAGCTCCATGTAGACGCTGGCGCCGTCGTCGAGGTGGCAGATCACGTGATCCTTGTTCAGGATCTCGATCCCGGCGCTCTCAGAGATATCGCTCGCCGTGATCAAACCCGGGCCCCGCGCGTCGATCGTCAGCCGCTTCGGCCCATCGACGTCCATCTTGATGGCGACGCCTTTGAGGTTGAGCACGATGTCGGTCACATCCTCCCGCACCCCAGGGACGGAGGAGAACTCGTGCAACACGTTGTCGATCTGCACGCTGGTGATCGCCGCGCCCTGCAGCGACGACAGCAGCACTCGGCGGAGCGCATTGCCGAGGGTGAGGCCGAAACCGCGCTCCAGCGGCTCGGCCACGGCAGTGGCGAAGCGCTGACCGTCCGGCCCCGCTTTGATGTCGAGCCCGTTCGGGCGGATGATGTCCTGCCAGTTCTTATGGATCATGGGTCAAGTCCTCCATGCCCGTTGCCGGCCTGATCCAGCGGCCGGCAACTCCCGAGGAAAGTGAGACCGTGACGCCCGGCCGCCACGCTTGGCTCAGCCGGGGCGTTGGTGTTTCAGACGCGGCGACGCTTCGGGGGACGGCAGCCGTTGTGCGCGATCGGCGTGACGTCGCGGATCGAGGTGATGACGAAGCCGACGGCCGACAAGGCTCTGAGGGCCGACTCGCGGCCCGAGCCCGGGCCCTGCACCTCGACCTCGAGGGTGCGCATGCCGTGCTCCTGCGCCTTCTTGCCCGCATCCTCCGCCGCGACCTGGGCGGCATAAGGCGTCGACTTGCGCGAGCCCTTAAAGCCCATGGCGCCGGACGAGGACCAGGCGATGGCGTTGCCCTGGGCGTCCGAGATCAGGATCTTGGTGTTGTTGAAGCTCGCGGTCACATGCGCGATGCCGGTGGAAATGTTCTTTGAAACCTTGCGCTTGGTGCGCACGCGCTCTCGTGCCATGGCTCGGGTCCCCTACTTCTTCTTGCCGGCGATCGGCTTGGCCGGGCCCTTGCGGGTGCGCGCGTTGGTGTGGGTGCGCTGGCCGCGCACCGGCAGACCGCGGCGATGGCGCAGACCGCGATAGCAGCCGAGGTCCATCAGGCGCTTGATGTTCATCGCCCGCTCGCGACGCAGGTCGCCCTCGACCATGTAATTCGCGTCGATATGCTCGCGGATGGCGAGCACTTCGGCATCGCTCAGCTCGTTTACCCGGCGGGTGGTGTCGATCCCCGTCGAGGTACAAATCTCACCGGCCGCGGAGCGCCCGATGCCGTGAATGTAGGTCAGGGCAATCTGCACCTGCTTGCCCGTCGGGATGTTCACCCCAGCAATCCGCGCCACTCTTTGCTCCGTCTCTCGTCCCTGCCCGCGCGCCATGGGGTGCCCGGGAAAACCAATGCCCGCCGGAAGGCGGGCGATTCTCGTCGTCGTGTCGGGGCCCGTCGGGGTGCCCCAAAATCCCTTTACGCCAGCGGGTTTGGCGAGTGGCGACTTATACGCCGGCCCCGACTGAGGTCAACCCCGATCGGCGCCAATTTCAGCTTCTGTCAAGCCCGTTTTCGAGAATGCTGGAAATGGCCTCCGCCACCTCGCCGATGTCGGCCATGCCGTCGATCGTGCGGAGCTTTCCCGACTGCTTATAGTAGTCGATCAGCGGCGCCGTTTCGGCATGGTAGACGCCGAGGCGGTTGCTCAGGGTCTCGGCCGTGTCGTCGGAGCGGGAGCCGCCGTTTTCCTTCGCCCGGCGCCGGATGCGGTCGATCAGGCGGGCCTCGTCGACCTCCATCTCGATCACGGCGTCGAGCTGCAGACCCTTCTGCTCGAGAAGCTTGTCCAGCGCCTCGGCCTGGGCCGTGGTGCGCGGGAAGCCGTCGAAGATCACGCCGTGGGCGACGTCGGGAGCATCGAGCCGGTCGGAGACCACGCCCACCACGATCTCGTCCGAGACCAGGTTGCCGGCGTCCATCACCGCCTTGGCCTGCTTGCCGATCTCCGTGCCCGCCGCGACCGCGGCGCGCAGCATCTCTCCGGTGGAAAGCTGGACCATGCCACGCTCCTCCACCAGCCGCTCCGCCTGGGTGCCTTTGCCGGCGCCCGGCGGTCCGAGCAAGATGATGTTCATCGCCGTACGCCTCCCCGGACCTTGCGCGGGCGCGCACCGCTGCCGCCGCCCCGCTTGCCACGTAGACGCGATTTCTCGATCAACCCCTCGTACTGGTGCGCCAGCAGGTGGCTCTGCACCTGGGTAATCGTGTCCATCGTCACCGAGACGACGATCAGCAGCGAGGTGCCGCCGAAGAAGAACGGGATGGCATATTGCGCGATCAGCACCTCGGGCAGCAGACAGACCGCCACCAGATAGGCGGAGCCGAGGGCCAGGATCCGGGTCGCCACGTAGTCGAGGTAGTCCGCCGTATGCGCCCCGGGCCGGATGCCGGGCACGTTTGCGCCCTGCTTCTTCAGATTGTCGGCCACGTCCTCCGTCTTGAAGGAGACGTTGGCGGTGTAGAAGTAGGCGAAGAACACGATCATCGCCGCGAAGAACAGGAGGTAGAGCGGCTGGCCCCGGCCGAAATAGGCGGCGACGAAGTTCAGCGTGGTCGACGTGGTGTTGCCGGAGAAGGTCGTCAGCGTCTGCGGCAACAGTAGCAGCGATGAGGCGAAGATCGCCGGGATCACGCCCGCCGGGTTGAGCTTGAGCGGCAGATGGCTCGACTCGCCGCCATACATCTTCTGGCCGACCTGACGCCGGGGATATTGAATGGTGATCTTGCGTAGCGCCCGCTCCATGAACACCACGAAGGTCAGCACAGCGATCACCATGACGATGATGCCGACGATCAGCGCCGGGCTCAGCACGCCGGTGCGGCCCGACTCGAAGAACTGCGCCAGCGCCGCCGGGATCTCGGCAATGATGCCGACGAAGATGATGAGCGAGATGCCGTTGCCGATACCGCGCGCGGTGATCTGCTCGCCGAGCCACATCAGGAACATCGTGCCGCCCACCAGGGTGATGACGCAGGAGGCGCGGAAGAACCAGCCGGGGTCGGTGACGAGCCCCTGCCCCTCAAGCCCCACCGCGATGCCGTAGGCCTGGAAGGTGGCGAGCAGCACGGTGCCGTAGCGGGTGTACTGATTGAGCTTCTTTCGCCCCTGCTCCCCCTCTTTCTTCAGTTGCTCGAGCGAGGGCACCATCGCCGCCATCAGCTGCACGATGATGGAGGCGGAGATATAGGGCATGATACCGAGGGCGAAGATCGCCATCCGCCCGACCGCGCCGCCGGTGAACATGTTCAGCATGCCGCCGAGGCCGCCCTGCTGGTTCTCGAAGAACTGCGCGAGTTGTGCGGCATCGACCCCGGGGACCGGAATATAGGTGCCGATGCGGTAGACGATCAGCAGGCCGAGGGCGAAAAGGATGCGCGCCTGCAGCTCCTTGGCCTTGCCGAACGCGCTCCAGCTGAGATTGGCGGCCATCTGCTCGGCGGCTGATGCCATGAAGGGCCTCCCCATCGGGATGCCGCCTCGTTCCGCCGGGCGGCACCGGCTTCAAGGCAGCGATGTAAGGGGCGCATGCCGCGCCCACAAGCTTTATTCGGTGGCGCTGTCCGCGGCCGGGGCGGCGGCGGGCGTCGCGACGGTGACCGAGCCACCGGCCGCCTCGACCGCCGCGATCGCGCCCTTGGACGCGCCGGTGACGTTGAGCGCCACCTTGGCCGATATCTCGCCCTTGGCGAGCAGTCGCACGCCGTCGCGCTTGCGCCGCACCAGGCCCGAGGCCACCAGAACGTCCTCGGTGATCTCTGCCTTGGCGTCGATCTTGCCGGCGTCGATGAAGGTCTGCAGGGCGCCGACATTGACCACGGCAAAGCGCTTGGCGTTGGGGTTGTTGAAGCCCCGCTTCGGCAGCCGTTGGTAGATCGGCATCTGGCCGCCTTCAAAACCCTTGATGGCGACGCCGGAGCGGGATTTCTGCCCCTTCATGCCGCGCCCGGCCGTCTTGCCGAGGCCGGAGCCCGGGCCGCGGCCGACGCGCTTGCGCTTCTTCGTGGCGCCGGGATTGTCCCGGAGATCGGTGAGTTTCATGACGCTTCTCCTCTGGCCGGACGCGCCCCGCGAGCGTCGGTCGGGGCGGCCACGGCATATCGGGGCTTAGCCCCGTTCTTCAACGATCTCAACGAGATGCGGGATGGAGCTCACCATGCCGCGGACGGCCGGCGTGTCCTCCAGCTCCCGCGTTTTGTGCATCTTGTTGAGCCCAAGTCCGATCAGCGTCTGGCGCTGTTTGCCAGGGCGGCGGATCGGCGAGCCGATCTGGCGGACGACGATGGTCTTGGCCATTCCCTCACGCCTCCTCCGCCGCGGCCTCGGCCGGGGCATCGTCGTTGCGGCGGGGCAGGATGTCGCCCACCTTCTTGCCGCGGCGCTGGGCGACCATGCGCGGGCTCTGCTCTTTCGTCAGGCCGTCGATGGTCGCGCGGATCATGTTGTAGGGGTTCTGGCTGCCGACCGACTTGGCCACCACGTCCTGCACCCCGAGCATCTCGAAGACCGCGCGCATCGGGCCGCCGGCGATGATGCCGGTACCCGCCGGCGCCGTCCGCATGATCACCTTGCCGGCACCGTGGCGCCCGGCGATGTCGTGGTGCAGCGTGCGCCCTTCCCGGAGCGGCACGCGGATCATGCCGCGCTTGGCCGCCTCGGTCGCCTTGCGGATCGCCTCCGGCACCTCGCGGGCCTTGCCCTTGCCGAAGCCGACGCGGCCGCGCTGATCCCCGACGACGACGAGGGCAGCGAAGCCGAAGCGCTTGCCCCCCTTCACCGTCTTCGAGACGCGGTTGATCGCCACCAGGCGATCCGCGAATTCCGGGTTCTCGTCGCGGTCGCGGCGGTCCCGGCGGTTGGGTTCCCGTGCCATTCCTCGCCCCTTCCGATCAGAACTTCAGACCGCCCTCACGGGCGGCATCGGCCAGCGCCTTGACGCGGCCGTGATAAAGATAGCCGCCGCGGTCGAAGTAGCAGACCTCGACCCCCTTGGCCTTGGCCCGCTCGGCGATGGCGGCGCCGATCTTGGCGGCCGCCTCGACGTTGTTCTTGCCCACCACGCCGAGCGCGGGCTCGAGCGAGGAGGCCGCGGCAATCGTGCGCCCCTCGCCATCGTCGATCAGCTGGGCCGAGATGTTCTTGGACGAGCGGTGGACGCTCAGCCGAAGACCGCCGCTGGTGGTCTTCCGCAGCCGGTTCCGGACCCGTAGCCGGCGCTTCTGGAACGCCGTGCGCTTTGAATTCGCCATCGGTCTCGCGCCCTTACTTCTTCTTGCCTTCCTTGCGGAAGATGAACTCGCCCTTGTAGCGGATGCCCTTGCCCTTGTAGGGCTCCGGCCGCCGCCACTCCCGGATCTTGGCCGCCACCTGGCCGACCTGCTGCTGGTCGATACCTTCGAGCGTGATTTCCGTCGGCTTCGGCACCGTCACCGTGATGCCGTCGGGGATCGGGAAATCCACGTCGTGGCTGTAGCCAAGCGCCAGCTTCAGCGTGTTACCCTGAAGCTGCGCGCGGTAGCCGACGCCCTGGATCTCAAGCTCCCGCTTGAAGCCGTCAGTCACCCCCTGCACGCAATTGGCGATCTGGGTGCGCGACATGCCCCATTGCTGGCGCGCCCGCTTGGAACTGCCGCGAGGCTTGACCGTGATCGCGTCATCCTCGACCGCCAGATCCACATCGTCGGTGGCGGTGAAGCTGCGCACGCCCTTCGGCCCCTTCACCTCGACCGTCTGGCCGGAGATCTGGGCCGAGACGCCGGAGGGGAGCGGCACCGGCCGTTTTCCTATGCGTGACATCGGCCCCTCCTAGAATACGGTGCAGAGCACTTCGCCGCCAACATTGGCAGCGCGGGCCTTGGCATCGGACATCACGCCCTTGGACGTGGAGACGATGGCCACGCCCAGACCCTGGCGGACGGAGATCATGTCGCCCACGCCCTGGTAGACCCGGCGCCCGGGCTTGGAGACCCGGCGCAGCTCCCGGATCACCGGCGTGCCGTCGTGGTACTTGAGCGCAATCTCGATCTCATCGAGGCCGCGCTCGTCCTTCACCCGCTCATAGCCGCGGATGAACCCTTCGTCCTGCAGCACGTCGAGGACCCAAGCCCGCAGCTTGGAGCCCGGCGTGCGGACAGAGGTCTTGCCCCGCATGCTCGCATTGCGAATGCGGGTCAGCATATCCCCAACGGGGTCGCTCACGGACATCCGATCCTCCCCCTACCAGCTCGACTTGACCATGCCGGGCACTTCGCCCTTGGACGCCAGATCGCGCATGGCGATCCGGCTCATCCGCAGCTTGCGATAATAGGCCCGGGGCCGGCCCGAGACCTCGCAGCGGTTGCGCAGGCGCGTGGCCGACGAGTTCCGCGGCAGTTTCGCGAGCTGCATCGATAGCTTCACCCGCTCGCCCAAGGGCAGGTCCGGGTTCTTCATCTGCTCTTTCAATTCTGCGCGCTTCTCGGCGTACTTGGCCACGAGCCTCGCCCGCTTCTTGTCGCGCTCGACCATGCTGGTTTTTGCCATCTTCCGATCTCCCGCGATCAGTTCGCGAAGGGCACGTTGAAGTGCCGCAGCAGTGATTTCGCCTCTGCATCCGTCGCGGCCGTCGAGGTGATGACGACGTCGAGGCCCCAGACCTGGTCGACCTTGTCGTAGTCGACCTCCGGGAAGACGATGTGTTCGCGCACGCCCATGGCGAAGTTGCCCCGGCCGTCGAAGTTCTTGCCCGACACGCCGCGGAAGTCCCGCGTGCGCGGCAGCGCGATGGTCACCAGCCGGTCGAGGAAATCGTACATCCGGTCGCGGCGCAGCGTGACCTTGACGCCGATCGGCATGCCCTCACGCAGCTTGAAGCCGGCGATCGACTTCTTGGCGCGGGTGATGACGGGCTTCTGGCCGGCGATCACCATCAGATCGTCATGGGCCGACTTGATCTTCTTGGAGTCGGCCACCGCTGCCCCGACGCCGATGTTCAGCACCACCTTGTCGAGGCGCGGGATCATCATGTCGTTGGCGTAGCCGAACTCTTCCTTCAGCGCCGGACGCACCGTCTCGCGGTAGTGCGTGCGGAGGCGCGGCGTGTACTCACTCATCGATCAGCGCCCCCGATTTCTTGGCGTAGCGCACCTTCTGCCCATCCTCGAAGCGGAAGCCGACGCGGGTCGGGCCACCTTCCTTGGGATCGAGCAGGGCGAGGTTGGAGAGGTCGATCGGCATCGCCTTCGGCTGCCGGCCGCCCTGGCTGTTGGCGCTCTGGCGTTGGTGGCGGATCGCCACGTTCACGCCGTCGACGATCGCCTTGCCGTCCTTGGGCAGGACGCGGAGGATCTCCGCCTCCTTGCCCTTGTCCTTGCCGGCGAGCACGACGACTTTGTCGCCCTTCTTGAGCTTTGCCGCCATCACAGCACCTCCGGCGCCAGGCTGATGATCTTCATGAAGCTCTTCGAGCGAAGCTCGCGCACCACCGGGCCGAAGATCCGGGTGCCGATCGGCTCGTTGTTGTTGTTGATGAGCACGGCGGCGTTGCGGTCGAAGCGAATAGCAGTGCCGTCATCGCGCCGCACTTCCTTGGCGGTGCGCACCACCACGGCGCGGCGGACGTCGCCCTTCTTCACCCGGCCGCGCGGGATCGCCTCCTTCACCGAGACGACGATGACATCGCCGACGGAGGCGTATTTGCGCTTGGCGCCGCCGAGGACCTTGATGCACTGGACCCGTCGCGCGCCAGAGTTGTCGGCGACGTCCAGATTGGTCTGCATCTGGATCATTCAGGTTCTCCCGACCTTCGGAGGGACGCAGCCCCCCGTGGTTTCGTTCGACCAGGGGTGTCTCAGGCGCCCGTAGACGTCTCCGACAACACCTCCCAGCGTTTCGATTTCGAGTGCGGCGCGCATTCGCGGATGCGCACCGTCTGGCCGACCTCGCAGGCGTTCATCGGGTCATGGGCCCGATACTTCTTGGACGACCGCATGGTCTTGTGCAGCAACGGATGGGTGAAGCGCCGCTCGACCGAGACCGTCACGGTCTTGTCGTTGGTGTTGCTCACCACCACCCCTTGCAGAACGCGCTTTGGCATACCGCCCTCTCCGCTTCTCAGTCTGTGGCCGGGGCATCGGCGGCGGCCGCAGCCACCTTCTGGCCCAGGATGGTCTTGACCCGCGCAACGTCGCGGCGGATGCGCCGCATGCGGGCCGTGTTCTCCAGCTGCCCGGTGGCCTGCTGGAAGCGCAGGTTGAACGCCTCTTTCTTCAACGCGCCCAACTGGTCGCGCAGCTGATCCGGCGTCTTGTCGCGAAGCTCATCGGGCTTCATTGCATGCTTCCTTCAGGTCCCGGCACCGGTCGTGCCGCTTACCAGTCTTCACGCTGCACAACGCGGCATTTGACCGGCAATTTCATCGCTGCGAGGCGGAGCGCTTCCCTTGCCACAGCGTCGGCCACGCCGTCAATCTCGAACATGATGCGCCCGGGCTTCACCTTGGCAGCCCAGTATTCGACCGAGCCCTTGCCCTTACCCATCCGCACTTCCGTCGGCTTCTGGGTCACCGGAACGTCCGGAAAAATCCGGATCCAGACCCGACCCTGACGCTTCATATGGCGGGTCATCGCCCGGCGCGCCGCTTCGATCTGACGCGCGGTGATGCGCTCGGGCTCGATCGCCTTCAGCCCGTAGGAGCCGAAGTTGAGGTCGAAGCCCCCCTTGGCCAGGCCGTGGATCCGACCCTTGTGCTGCTTACGAAACTTGGTGCGCTTCGGCGAAAGCATCTCTCAACTCCTCGGGCGAGGGCGTCAGCCGCGCGGGCGGACGCCACCCTCCTGCAGTTCGGTCTGGCGGCGGTCGCGGGCCTGGGGGTCGTGATCCATGATCTCGCCCTTGAAGATCCAGACCTTCACCCCGATCACCCCGTAGGCCGTCTTGGCCTCAGCGTGGGCGTAGTCGATGTCGGCGCGCAGGGTGTGGAGCGGCACCCGCCCCTCCCGATACCACTCCGTCCGGGCGATCTCGGCCCCGCCGAGCCGGCCGGCCGCGTTAATCCGCACCCCGAGCGCGCCCATGCGCATGGCGTTCTGCACCGCGCGCTTCATCGCCCGGCGAAAGCTCACCCGCCGCTCAAGCTGCTGGGCCGTGTTCTCCGCCACCAGCTGGGCGTCGACCTCGGGCTTGCGGACCTCAACGATATTCAGGTGCAGCTCGCTGTCGGTGAGCTTGGCGACCTCACGGCGCAGCGCCTCGATATCGGCGCCCTTCTTGCCGATGATCACGCCGGGGCGCGCCGTGTGGATGGTCACCCGGCACTTCCGGTGCGGCCGCTCGATCACGATGCGGCTGACGCCGGCCTGGCCGCACTTTTTCTTGATGTACTCGCGGATCGCCAGATCCTCGTGCAGCAGCTTGCCGTATTCCTTGCCGTCGGCATACCAGCGGCTGTCCCAGGTCCGGTTCACCTGCAGGCGCAGGCCGATCGGGTTGACTTTCTGTCCCATCAGGCGTCCGCCTCCACTTCGCGCACGGTGATCGTGATCTGGCTGAAGGGCTTCTGGATCCGCCCGTAGCGGCCGCGGGCCCGCGGCCGGCCGCGCGTCAGCACCAGCGTGGAGGCGACATAAGCAACCCGCACCCCCCAGCGGGCGGCGACCAGCCC
>JBCDCY010000009.1:0-154599 GCA_039180875.1 Pseudomonadota bacterium
CAAGGGGGGGCCGCGGCGGCGAGCAGGCGGGCGCTTTCGGCGGCGCCGTTTTGCTGGACGGTTCTGGTCGGTGGCGGGCCGGCGATGGTCTCGTCGACAGCTTGGGCGAGGGAGGCTGGCGTCAGGGCGCCGGGATCGAGGGTACGCCAGCCGGCGCGGGCCAGGGCGCGGGCCCGAAGCTGCTGTTCCTGCTCCCCGCCCTCTGCCATGGGGATGAAGAGCGCGGGCCGGCCGCTCTGCATCACCTCCGTCACCGTGTTGTAGCCGGCGAGGGAGACTGAGCAGGCGGCGGTTTGCAGGCGGATGCGGTAGTCGGGCCGGGCGGGCTCGACCACGGCGGGGGTGGTCGCCGTGAGGGCCCGGGCGATCTCGGCGGCATCCGCGCCACCGATGAGGAGGCGCCAGGGGTGGGGGGAAAGGCCGGCCGCCGCCGCCGCGACCTTCAGCATCGGGCGACCGATGGCGCCTTGGCCGACGGCGACCAGGACCTCGCCCGTGCCCGGCCGGTCCGGGGGGACGGCCGGAAGGGGGGCGGCGACGTAGCCGGTATATTGCAGCTTTCCCCGGTGCCGGTCGGCGAGCGGCCAGATCTCCTCGAAGCGGATGAGCGTCGGGTCGCCGTGGACGAGGACGGCGTCGATGTCGTCGAGCGCTGCGTCGGCGCGGGCGATCTTCTTGGCCGTGCCCGGGGGTTCCGGGATGTCGCGGATCGAGGCGACGACCTTGGCCCCCTGCGCCCGGGCGGCGGTCGTGAGTGCGGTGAACTCCGTCCGCAGGCTGCCGCGGCCGAAGGGCCAGGTCTCGGTGACCAGGACATCGGGGGCGATGGCGGCGAGGTGGTCGAGAGCTATGGTCTGGCGGTCGGCGAGGAAGCGCTCGGTCGCCCGGCCGTCGTTGGTGATGAGGCGGCTGTAGTCGAGATCCTCGACCCAGACCGGCGGCAGCCAGCGGATCTCCAACCCCGCCGGATCGAGGGTGGCGAGTGGCCTGCCGCCGGCGAGGATGATCGGCTGGTCGCCCCGTGCCGCGACGGCCCGTGCGATCGCCATGGTGCGGACGAGGTGGCCCGAGCCCATCAGGTGCGTGACGGCGAAGAGGATGCGCCTCACCCCTGCGCCTCTAGCTTCAACGGTGGATCGAAAGCCTGCGGGGTACCGTCGGCTGAGAGCGTCACGACATGGAGGGCGCGGCGCTTGATCCGAAAAGGCTCCGGCCCGGCATAGGCCCAGCCCGAGGCGAGGGCGAGGATGGCGCGCATCACACCCCGATGGGTGACGAGGATCGTGTCCCGGCCCGTCGCGGCGATCTCTGCCAGCAGGGGTTGGACTCGCCCCTGGATCTCCGCCGGGCTCTCACCACCCGGGGGGCGGAAGTTGAGGCCCCAGTGCTCCACCGGGCCGTAGCCGCTGGTGGGGTCGGAGAGCAGGGCCTCGCCCTCCATCCCCTCCCATTGGCCGAAGTGCATCTCCGTGAGGCGCGGATCGGTGGGGACGGCGCCGCCGGCCAGATGCGCCGCCGTCTCCCGCGCCCGGCTGAGCGGGCTGCTGAGCATCGGCGCCCCACGCCAGGGCGCCGGCAGGCGGTACCGGGCGAGGTCCTGGCGCGCCGCCTCGCTGAGCGGGATGTCGGTGCGGCCTTGCAGGCGGCCCGCTTCGTTCCAAGCAGTGGGGAAGTGGCGGAGGAGGGCGACGCGGGTCACGGCGCGCGGCCGAGGGTTTGGGAGAGGATCGCCGCTGCGGCCTCGATGGAGTGATGCGCGGCGACGTGCTGGCGGGCAGCAGCGGCGGCCTCTCGCCAGGCCCCGGGGTCGGCGAGGCGGCGGATCGCGGCGGCGAAGGCCCGGGCGTCGCCGGGCGCGGGCAGGGGACGCGTTGCGATGACGTCGCGGGGGCCGGGGCGATCCTCGGCCAGTACGGGCAGGCCGGCGGCCTGGGCTTCGAGGTAGACCATGCCGATGCCCTCCCCCACGCCGGGCCAGACGAGGATGTCGTGGCCCGCATAGATCTCTCGCAGCATCTCTGGGGCCGCGGCGTCACGCCAGATGACCTGGTCGCCGAACGGACCAAAGAGCGCCTCGACCTCCGCCCGGGCGCGGCCGTCGCCGACGATCGTTAGGGTCCAGGCGAGGTCGTCGAGAGGGGCGAGGGCCGCCGCGAGCGCCGTGTAGGAGGCGAGCTTGTCCCCCGGGCGCATCATCGCGACGGTGAGGAGCGCGAGCGGCGTCGCCGGATCCGACCGCACGGCTGGCGCTGGCCCGGGTGCGACGAAGGCGGGCAGGTGCACCAGGCGGTCCGGGGCCAGGGCGGCGAGGGCCGGGCGATCCCGCTCCGTCGTCCAGAGGAGGTGGTCGGCCGCCTGCAGCGCTTCGACGTTGGCCCGGGCGAACGCCGACCAGGGGCCGGAGAGGCGGCGCGGCGCGTAGCTCGGCTCGGAAATGGCATAGGGTATGGCGAGCGCCCGGGCGACAGTGGGGCCGATCAGATCGGGGGCCTTGTAGTAGCTGTGATAGGTGAACCAGAGCGCCGGCGGATCGGGGCGGAGGCGGGCGATGACGGCCTCCGCCTCCGCCTCTGCCTCGGCGATCAGCCGATCCTGCGCCGCCTTCTCGCCGTGCTTTTCGAGGCTGCGGAACGCGCTCACAACCTCCGGCGCGAAGCCGGCCTGGCGGAGCGCCTCAAGCGTCAGACGGGCGATCTGGCGCTCCCCCGACGGGACGGGGTGATCGACGGACTTGAGCGGCGCGTAGAAGGCGGCCCGCATGGTTCAGGCATGGACGGCGGTGGTGAGCAGGTGGTCGAGCCGGTCGATGCCGTGGTCCAGGCCGAACTCCGCCTCGAGACGCGCCCGTGCCGCCTCGGCCCGGGTGAGGGCGGCGGGGTAGTCTGCCAGGATCTCCGCCATCGCCTTGGCGAGCGCCCCTGGATCCGCCGGCGGCACCAAGCGCCCATGGGTGCCGTCCACGATGAACTCCGGGATCGCCGAGACGGTGGTGGAGAGGATCGGCAACAGTTGCGAGGCCGCCTCCATAAGCACGTTCGGCAGGCCGTCGCGATCGCCGTCGGCCGCGATCTTGGAGGGTAGGACGAATAGATCGGCCGCGCGCAGCGCCTCGATCACCGCGCCCTGGTCCTGCTTGCCACGCCAGGTGATGCGCTCGGCGATGCCGAGGGCGGCGGCGCGGGCCGCGAGCTCCGCCTTCAGCGGCCCGCCGCCGATATGGACGAAGCGCCAGTCCACATCCTCGGGCAAGCGGGCTAACGCCTCCACCAGATCGTCATAGCCCTTCTTCGCCACCAGCCGCCCGACGGACAGCAGGGTGGGCGCCTCCGGCACCTGACGCTCGGGCGGCGCGGGAAAGCGGGAGAGGTCGAGACCGTGGTAGAGCAATCCGACCCGCTCCGGCTCCGGCGCCAGATCGGCGAGGTGCGCAGCACCGGAGGCCGTGCAGGTGACGGCGAAGCGGGCATCGGCCAGCTTCTCCCGCTTCTCCCATTCCGGGATTGTCCAGATGTCCTTGGCATGGGCCGAGATGCCCCAGCCCACGCCCCGCATCATCGCGGCATAGCGGGCGACGGAGCCGGGGGTGTGGAGGAAATGGGCGTAGAGGAACTGGGTCTCGGCCGGCAGTTCCGCCGCCAGCACACAGGCCTGGCCGAAGCGGCGCCCGCGATTGGGCGTGAGATCGCGGAAGAGGTCGCGCCACCATTGCCGCAACGCCGCGCCGAAGCCGGGCAAGCGCACGGCCCGGCGGAGACCGCGCAATACCCTGAGCGGTTCCTGATAGAGATATTCCGGCAAGTAGCGCGGCCGGGCCTCGATCTGGCGGTGGAGCGCATGGATGCGGTCGTCGTAGGGATGGCGGAGCGACCAGATCTCGAAGCGATGGCCGCGCTGCTCCAGCGCCAGAAGTTCCTGCGCCACGAAGGTCTCGGAAAGGCGCGGATAGCCCTTGACCACGACGGCGAGCGGCGGCCCCGCCGCCCCATCCTCGGTATCGCGCATTTACGAGCCGGCGATGGCGGCCACCCGCGGCGTCGGGGCAAGGCCGACGCGGGCCACGATCGCGTCGAGACCGTCGAGCAGGCCGGGCACCTCCACCGCAGAGGGCTTCGCTTGGAAGGGGAGGCCGCGGATCGCCTCGGCCATGATCGCCGGATCGCACTTGTCGTCCGCGGTGCGCAGGACCCGCACGAGGTTCAGACGCTCCGCCGCCTCGGCCCGCACCAACTGCTCCAACCGCGGGGCGGTGCGGGGCCAGATCAGGGCGCGTTTGTCGAGGGAGAGGATCTCGCAGAACGTGTTGTAGCCGCCCATGGCGATCACGCCGTCGGCCCGCTCCATCCAGCGCTCCAGCCGGCTGTCGAAGCTCAGCACCTGCACCCGGTCGCCAAGCTTGCGGGCGCGGGCGTCGAAGTCGGCCCGCTGATCGGGGGGGAGGAAGGGGCCGTAGACCAGGACGGCGTGGGGCTCCAGCGTCGGGTCGGTCTCGTAAGCGCGGAGCGCCCAGTCGATCAGACCGGCACCGTCACCGCCGCCTCCGGTGGTGACCAGCACATAAGGATGGTCGGGCGGCTGCGGCCCGACCTCGGCAGGCCAGTCGGGCACCTCGCGGCGCAGATAGCCGGTGTAGACGGTGCGCCGATCCCACTCCGACGGCAGGCCGACACCGTCGAGCGGGCGACAGATATCGGGCAGGCCGTAGACCCAGATCTCGTCGAAATAGCTGGTGATGGCCTGCACATGCCCCTTGCGTTGCCATTCCTGACGCAGCGGTTCGGGCGCATCCAGCACGTCGCGTACGCCGAGCACGATGCGCGCACCCCTTGCCCGGGCGGCGGCCAGGGTGTCGGCCAGCTCGTTGCGAAAGCCCCAGGCCTCCTTATCGACGATCAGCACGTCGGGGGTGAAGGTCGCGTCGGTGGCGGCCAGGATGGCGGAGCGTAATTGCACCGTCTCCGCCACATCCACCCGAAGCGCGCGGGAGGCATAGTCGCCGTCCGCTGTCTTCACCACGCCGGGCAGGCGCACGTAGTCGACGCGGTCGGAGAAATCGAAGCGCCCCGCCACCGGCGAGCCGGTCATGATCAGGGCCGACAGCGACGGCGAGGCCCCGGTCATGGCCTGGGCGATGGCGCGCGCCCGGCGCAGGTGCCCCAAGCCATAGGTGTCGTGGGAATAGAGCATGACCCGCAGGTCAGAAGCGGCGCCATGCGCCTGCCGGTCTCGCGTCTCCGCCCCGTCCATCGCCCCAACCCACTTGCGATCCGGCGCAAAAGCGCCCCGGCCTGGGACGTTATAGATGGAGGGCCGCCGCGACAAAACCTTTCGCAACGACCGTTGTGATCGCGCACCTTCGCGCCGACGGAAACCCGCCCGTGCTGCGTTCTTGGGCCCAGCAGTCGCATTCTGCTGCAATTTGGTGCAAGACTTAGGGGCGTGTGCGGAGGGCCGAGAATGACCGAGCGCCGGTGGAGCGAATGGCGGATGGGCGCCGTGCTCGCGCCCGTTCTGCTGCTGGTGCTGTGGCTCGCGGCGTTTGCCCCTCCGGCAGCAGCTCAGACCGGCGTCTACGATGCCGAGGCCGCCGAAGCCGTCGCCGCTGAACAATCCGGCGCGGCAGAGGGGGAGGGCGCGGATCCCGCCGCCGACCCAGCCCCGCCGCTGAGCATCGACGATTATCTGGTGGCGGACGGCTTCGAGTCGGGTGAGGCCATTCGTTCCGCCACCCGGGGCGCCGATGTCTTTCGCGATCGCTTGGCCCAGACGGTCATGGCCGTGCCGACGATCTTCGCCCAGATGAACGCGACGCTAGAGGAGAAAAGCCCGAACGGCGACGCTGCCTATTTCCTCGGCGTGCTGCTGTTCACCGCCGCCCTTCTGGTGATCGGCCGGGCCTTCACGATCCTGTTCGGCGTGTTCGTCGGTCGACCGATCATGGTCAGCCTGCAAAAGCCCAACCCCCAAGGCTATATCGACAAGCTGCCGGTGCTGGGCGCCCGCATGGTGATCACCTTGGTGGGCGCCCTGCTTGCCCTCCTGGTCGCCGCCGGCATCGGCTTTGCCTTCTTCGAGGGGCATGAGCCGACGCAGATTACTGCGGCGCTCCTGATGTTCGCCTTTGCCGCCGGGCTGATGATCGACACCAGCTGGCGGATGATCATCTCGCCCTATCTGCCGGATTATCGGATCCCGGCCTTCACCGATGAGGAGGCGGTGAAGCTCTATCGCTGGCTCTCGATCATCACGGCCTTCGGCATCCTATCGCTCGCCTTCACCGCCTGGACCGAGGCGATCGAGATGCCGAGCGAGGTCCGCAAGATCATCACCATTGCGATCTCGATCGCCGGCATCGTGGTGTTTCTCGCCGGCATATACCGCAACAAGTCGGCGATCACCGCAGCGATCCTCGAACGGCAGAGCCTAGCCGACGCACCCTGGCCAGCCCGGGTGACGGCGGTTCTCTGGGCACCGGTCGTCACCGCCTATGTCGTGCTGGCCTGGGCCGCGGGCAACTTCCGGGTGGTGATGGACTTGCCGGGCGGCGTGCCACTGATGGCGGGCCTGTTCTTTACCTTCCTGCTCGCCATCGCGATCTACGCGCTGATCGTTTACGTGGTCGAACGCGCCTTCGCCCGCAGCCGGCGGCGGCGCGAGATGAACCGCCAGGCCGCCCTGGCCGAGGCCGAGGCGCGGGAGATGGGCCTTGACGAGGGCGGGGAAGATGAAATTTCCCGCTCCCGGGCCGACGGCGATGTCGACAGCGACGGCGATGACGAGGGCGGCGGCCCGCCCGTGGTGGAGCGGGAGCGCTTCCTGCCCCCCGACCTCGATCGCTCGAGCATCCGCACCTATGAGGATCTGGCCCGCCGCGTCGCCTCACTCGTCGCCCTCGGCGTTGCCGGCTGGCTGCTGGCACTCACCTGGATCGGGCCCGGGATCTTTGCCGAGGGCAGCGCCTTCGACACCGTGCAGGACATCGTCGACACGCTCTTGATCGGCTACGTGATCTACCACGTCGCCCGGATCTGGATCGACGACCGGATCATGGCCGAGGGTGGTGATGAGATCGCGGCCGAGCCCGGGGACGAGGGCGGCGGTGCGAGCGCTGCTTCCCGCATCGCCACGCTGCTGCCGCTGATCCGCGCCTTCGTGCTCGCCACCATCGCCGCCTCCATCGCGCTGCTGATCGCGCTGGAGCTTGGCGTGAACGTCGCCCCGCTCTTCGCCGGTGCCGGTGTCGTCGGCCTCGCCATCGGCTTCGGCGCCCAGACCCTGGTGCGCGATATCCTGTCGGGCATGTTCTTCCTGCTCGACGATGCTTTCCGGAAGGGCGAGTACATCGACGTCGGCGCGGTGAAGGGCACAGTGGAGAAGATCTCGCTCCGCTCCTTCCAGCTTCGCCACCATCTCGGCGCGCTCCACACCATCCCGTTCGGCGAGATCACCCATCTCACCAACTTCTCCCGCGATTGGGTGATGATGAAGCTGCCGCTGCGCCTCACCTACGACACCGATGTCGAGAAGGTGCGCAAGCTCGTCAAGAAGCTCGGCCAGGCGCTGCTCGAACATCCCGACGAGGGCTACAAGTTCGTGCAGCCGCTGAAGTCCCAGGGCGTCTACATGATGGAGGACTCGGCCATGATCATCCGGGTGAAGTACATGACCCGCCCGGGCGATCAGTGGACGACGCGCAAGCTCGTCTATGCCGAGATCCGCAAGCTGTTCGAGCAGGAGGGCATCAAGTTCGCCCACCGCGAGGTCACCGTGCGGATCCCGGAGCTCGAGGGGCGCGAGGACACGCTCGACGGCGACACGGTGCGGGCCGTCGGTGCGGCTGCCCGGCGAGCGGTCGACGATATCGACATGGAGACGGCGGACCCCCAGGTGGCCACGGCCCGCTGATCCGGTTCCAGGGGGGCATCCCGCATGATCGAGACGCTTACGGCGATCTTCGCCTCGCCCGAGGCGTGGGTGGCGCTGCTGACGCTGATCGTGATGGAGGTGGTGCTCGGCATCGACAACCTCCTCTTCATCTCGATCCTGACCAACGCCTTGCCCGAGGAGCAGAGGGCCGGCGCCCGCCGGCTCGGCATCGGTCTCGCCCTGATCTTCCGCCTCGCCCTGCTCGGCATGATCGCCTGGATCGTACAGCTCACCACGCCGGTCCTCACCGCCTTCGGCCAGAGCTTTTCCTGGAAGGATCTGATCCTGATCGGCGGCGGCCTCTTCCTGGTCTGGAAGGCGACGAAGGAGATCCACCACCAGGTCGATCCCGATGACCCGCCGGAGGGGTTGGTGGCCGGCGGCGCCAAGGCGGGCTTCGCCGCCGTCATCGCCCAGATCCTGCTGCTCGACATGGTGTTCTCCGTCGACAGCATCCTGACTGCGGTCGGCATGACGCCCCACGTGCCGATCATGGTGATCGCGGTGGTCACGGCCGTGCTGGTGATGCTGCTGGCGGCCGAACCGCTCGCCCGCTTTATCGAGGCCAATCCCACGGTGGTGATGCTGGCCCTCGGCTTCCTGCTGCTGATCGGCACGACCCTGATTGCCGAGGGTTTCGGCGTGCACGTGCCCAAGGGCTACATCTACGCCGCGATGGCCTTTTCGGCCCTGGTCGAGGGCCTGAACATGGCCTCGCGCCGGGCCCGGCGGCAGAAGCGGGAGACGGCGGCGGGCTGAGGTTGGGCGCCCGTTTGGGGGGCATCGGTTGTCAGCCAGGCGGATCTGTCGCATCCTGAGCCATCGACCCGCCCGGGGCAGGGACGCTGCATGTCCGCGCGGACCGAGCGTGGCCATGGGCGCATAGGATGCAAATCTACCTGCCGATCGCCGAGGTATCGGTCAATGCCCTGCTTCTCTTGGGCCTCGGCGGGCTGGTCGGATTGCTTTCGGGCCTCTTCGGGGTGGGTGGCGGCTTTCTGATGACGCCGCTCCTGATCTTCATCGGCATCCCGCCGGCGGTGGCCGTGGCGACGGAGGCGAACCAGATCGTCGCCTCCTCCTTCTCCGGCATGCTGGGCCATCTCCGCCGGCAAACGGTCGATATCCGCATGGGGCTGGTGCTGCTCGCCGGGGGCGCGGTGGGCTCGATCCTCGGGGTGGAGGTCTTTCGCCTGCTCCGCGAGGTCGGCCAGGTCGAGCTGATCATCTCGCTCTGCTACGTGGTCTTCCTCGGCATCATCGGGACGTTGATGATGATCGAGAGCATTGCCGCGATCCGGCGCCGCGACCGCGCCGTCGCAACCCCGCGGCGGCGGCACAACTGGGTGCATGGCCTGCCGCTCAAGGTGCGGTTCCGCGCCTCCAACCTATATATCAGCGCCATCCCGCCGTTCCTGGTGGGGCTGCTCGTCGGCATCCTGGCCGCGATCATGGGCGTCGGTGGCGGCTTCATCATGGTGCCGGCAATGATCTACCTCTTGGGCATGCCGACCAACGTCGTGATCGGCACGTCGCTCTTCCAGATCACCTTCGTCACCGGCCTGACGACGCTGCTGCATGCCACCCAGAACTTCACCGTGGATGCGATGCTGGCGCTCCTGCTGCTGCTCGGCGGCGTGGTCGGCGCCCAGATCGGCGTGCGGCTGGGCGTGCGGTTGCGGGGAGAGCAGCTGCGCGTGCTGCTCGCCGCCCTGGTGCTGGCGGTCTGCGGCAAGCTGCTGTTCGACCTCGTGGTGGAGCCGGCGGAGCTATTCTCCATCGCCGGCAGCGCGCCGTGAGGGTGCTCCTCCTCCTCCTCCTCCTCCTCTTGCTCACCCTGCCGGCCCGGGGGGAGGAGATCGTCGCCGATCTCAGCCAGGACAGCGTGCCGATCACCGCGACCTTCTCGGGCTCGGCCATCTTCGTCTTCGGCGCGGTCAAGCGCAGCGCCCCGGCACCCGCCGACCGCGGCGCGCTCGAGGCCATCGTGACGGTGACGGGACCGAGCGAGGCGACGGTGGTGCGGCGAAAGTCCCGTACCCTCGGCATCTGGGTGAACCGCGACGCGGTGGAGGTGGACCGCGCGCCCTCCTTCTACGCCGTCGCCTCCACCGCGCCGCTCGAGCGCATCCTCAGCCATACGGAGAACCTGCGCCACCGCATCAACCTCGACCATATCGTGCAATTGATCGACGCGCCGGGAGACATCGAGGACGTGCAGGCCTTTCGCGAGGCGGTGATCCGCATCCGCCAGGACCAAGGCCTTTACGCCGTGACTCCGGGCATCGTGGAGCTGACCGACGAGACGCTGCTGAAGGCCCGCATCGCGCTGCCGGCTAACCTGGTGGAGGGCGACTACCGCACCCGCGTCTTCCTGCTCCGCGACAGGGAGGTGATCGACAGCTTCGAGACCTCCATCGCCGTGCGCAAGGAGGGGCTGGAGCGCTTCATCTACACGCTGGCCCACGAACGCCCCCTGATCTACGGCCTCGCCTCCATCTTCGTCGCCCTCATCGCCGGCTGGGGCGCGTCAGAGCTGTTTCGGTTGTTGAGGCGGTAGGGGGGATGCGATGAGCCGGTATTGCCAAATGTTTGGCTATATTTATTGCTACACCGAGGACATCGATCACAACAATCTGCTCATCGAAGGCGGCTTGCCGTTTTTTCAAGGTCGCCGCAGCTCAATTTCCTACTTCAAGGATAACATGGGGCTTGGCCATGCGGTCATTGGATCTCACCTGGGAATAGGGAATGATGGATCCGGTCTTGAGCCTTTTCAAAATGAATTGGAGAATGAAATCAGGAAATTGGAGTTCTGTATGCTTAATTAATTTATAATTGATGAATATAAAAGTGATATTGAGGAATATCGGATATTGATTACTAATATAAAGGAAGAAAGGAAGTCGAGCATGTTGGTGGAAGCTATTCGTCACAAATAGAGGTGTCAATGACTGGTAAGGTGTCTCATCTTTGCGGTTTCCGCAGAGCATCGAGAGACCTGTAGCGGCTCGGCCGAGATCCGGGACTTCCGCGGATCGAACGAGCAGATCGTCTGGTACCCCCACGAGGACGCGCGCCAGATGGGCGGGCAGAAAAGCTGGCTGCATCGCGACCACCTGGCCTCGGTCCGGATGATCACGGGCGAGGACGGGCTGCGCGCCCGCTCCACCACCTACACCCCCTACGGCGTGCCCACCGAGACCGAGATCCGCCCCTGGACCGCCGTGCCCGAGGACGAAGGCTTCATCGGCGAGACCTACGACGCAGCCGCCGGCCTGCAATACCTCAACGCCAGATACTACGACCCGGAACTCGGAAGATTCATCCAACCAGACTGGTGGGATCCAACCATCGATGGGGTGGGGACCAACCGATATGCGTACTCCTTCAACGATCCGATCAATAAGTCGGATCCAAATGGGCATTTGGGGTTTATTGCCGCCCTCGCACCTGCAGTGCCACCGGCGGCAGCCGCCATCGGGAAGGCCTTTGGATGGGCGGCTGCCGCACTTGGCGTGACCGCAGCGGCGTTTGCTGCAAGTGAAGCCATTGACGAAATTCAAAGTCCAGCGAACACCGCCGACGAAGAAAGTAATGAAAAAGAAGACGATCGCGAGGAAGAAGCCAATCAAAGCCCGCAGGGTGGAGGGAACCCCGGCCCTGAGGACTTCTCAGGACCGGTAGGGGATCTTAGCGCCGAAGAGCGGGACGCTCAAGGGGACCTCTCGGATCGAGGAATTACTCCGAACGAAAAGGTAAGAGAACAAATGGAGCGGCGCGGCTGGTCTTTCCGCGATCTTCGGGACGCCATAAATGGTGGTAGACAAGGAACGACTGAGGACAATACTCAGAATGCCGACGGCTCGCGGCGCGACGATCCCGCAAGCGTTTATGGTTCTCCAGGAGAGTATGCCGTCGTGAACGACCTAACCGGCGAGGTGACGGCGGTGAGTGATCGGAATGACGAGGGGTGGGTTGATGACAGTCGAATCGATTGGGACTAACTCCCCAAAAACTTTGCGAAATATACGGCAGGCGAAACTCTATTCGCGCTCCGAAGAATACTTCAGACTATGGGCTGAAAAAGTTGACCCGACTATGACCCGTGCTGCGGCGCTGGAGGTATGTCTCGTTGCGACTGAACGCGATATCCTGGTATGGAATGTTGAACCGGGACAGTGGCTCTTCCCAGGTTACCAACCAGATGGCTTGGTTGAGATTTGCCGGCCGCCGCCCCCGGTCAGTGAAAACGCGTGCCGACTGAACAATCTCAATGTAGCAGGCCAAATTCATAGGCTGCCGCCACAATATAATGCCTTTAGGTTGTTGGCAACAGATCGAAGGATAAAAATAAGCTAACACTTACGTGCAGAACCGCAGTGGGATTTTTCAAAGGACCTCGATGGTTTGACTGAATATCTTGTGTATGGCGAATAATAGAAAAGATAATTTGATGAGCTTCCGGCTGCATATTATGTTATACTACTCAGAGTGAATTGTATTTTTTGATATCATTTCACAGAGACACTAGAGATAAAAATTCTTACTTTAATTTTGTAGGGCCCTGACGAGGTCCTGATAGCGCGGTCACTCTTTATGTAAGCACCGCATTGTTCCGGATGGAAGGCTGATCTGGCTGGAGACTTCAGACAGTGGAGGCCAGGTCAAGTTGTTCTTCCGTCGCGACCCCTTCCGCTGCACGTGTCGCATCCTTCCCCGCTGCACGCCTCGCACACCTGGGCGACCAGGCTCTGCCCCAGCACACCCCTCAGTGTCGCATCGATCAGATACTGCGCGACGCCGAGATCCTTCAGCCGGGTGACGGCCTCGGCCAGGGTGCTGCTGCGCAAGATGGAGAGGACCATGCGGCCGATCAGGGCGGCGCGGACGGCGATCGCCGCCGTCTCCTCGTCCCGAATCTCGCCGATCATCACCACGTTCGGGTCCTGGCGCAGAATCGCTGGGTCAGCGCCCCTCCTTGCTCTCCACGCGATCCAGGCGGGCTTCGATGCGGGCGAGGGTGGTGAGGACCTCGTCGCGGTAGGCGTCGGTGGCGACCGTGTCCTCCGCGTGGTGGGCGTCCTGCATGGAGTTCACGATCAGGCCGACCAGCAGGTTCACCACGGCGAAGGTGGTCACCATGATGAACGGCACGAAGAAGGCCCAGGCCCAGGGATGCACCTCCATCACCGGGCGCACGATGCCCATCGACCAGCTCTCGAGCGTCATGATCTGGAAGAGGGAATAGGCGGAGTCGCCGATCGTGCCGAACCATTGCGGGAAGGTCGCGGCGAAGAACTTCGTCGCCATCACCGCGCCGATGTAGAAGATGATCGCCATCAGCAGGAACACCGATCCCATGCCGGGAAGGGCGGAGATGAAGCCCTCCACCACCCGCCTCAGCCGCGGCGCCATGGAGATCACCCGCAGCACCCGCAGGATCCGCAGCGCCCGCAAGACCGACAGGCTGCCGGATCCGGGTAGGAGCGCGATGCCCACGATCAGGAAGTCGAAGATGTTCCAGGCCCGGGTGAAGAACCGCAGGCGATGGGCAAAAAGCTTCAGCCCGATCTCGACGATGAAGACCGTAAGGCAGATCCGGTCGATGGTGAGCAGCAGCCCGCCGGCCGCCGTCATCGCCCGTTCCGAGGTCTCGAGCCCCAGCGTCACCGCATTGATGATGATGACGGCGAGGATGAAGTTCCGCACGAGGGCCGTATCGAGCCAGGCCGCCAGCCGCGCCCGCATGCCGTCGTCCGCCGGGGTTTCAGATGTGCTCATGCCGCTCCGCCTGGCCACCACGCCTCACCGCGCGAGATGACCCGCCGGAGGCCGCCGTTCAACCCCCCGCGTGACCTCGGGTCGGCGGGAGCCCGCCCTTAGTTCTCCGACGCCGGACGCCGCCACCGCGCCGCGCGGGGTGGATCTGGGTTGACTGAGCTGGCGGAGACGGTCGCCGTGTTATAGCCGCCGGCGAGCATGCCGAGGACGTGATGGCTCGCGACCGCCTTGATCGGAACGAGTGCCCCGTGCTGACCGCGCGTCAGCGCGCTCAGCACGATTGCACTTGCTTCCACCACCCGGTCGTGGCCGATCCCGACAGGGGCGCCGGTCGTGCTGACCGGCTCCCGGCTGATCTGGAGCTCGGGCCGGTTGGCTGCGCCATAGCGCACGATCGCGTCGGCAAAACCGCTCGAGGTACCCTCGTCCAAGCCGACCTGACAGGTAAAGCGGACCAGTTCAGGATCTTCACCCCACGAAGTGAGAAGCCCGTGAGAGCCGTCTCGGGCCGTGAAGGTGAAAGTGATACTCTCCGTGCCTCTGTTCCGGTCGATGTAGTTGATGCCCGGCCTCTCTTGCTCGAAGTCTCGTCTGATCCGCGCTGAAGCTTCTGGATCGACCAGACAGATCTCCACCCAGCTCGCGGCCGCCTTGTCGTAGCTCTCCGTCGTCGGAGGTTCGGTAAGTTGTGTGTTCACCACGGGTGGCTGAGAGGCGCATCCGGCCAGGAACACCACCATCCAGAGCTTCAAAGTGCGCAAATCCAATCCCCCTCGGACGCAATCCCCTGGGGGAGAGTGTAGTCCTTAGGCTGCGTCGAAATCCAGCACGAGCTTTTCGGTCGTCGGGCGGCTCTGGCAAGCGAGGACGAAGCCCGCCTCCACCTCCCAGGGTTGGAGGGAGTAGTTCACGTCCATCTCCGCCTCCCCCTCCAGCACCTTGCAGCGGCAGGTACAGCACATGCCCCCGGCGCAGGAATAGGGGATCTCGAGCCCTGCGTCGTGGGCCGCGTCGAGCACCGTCTTCGCACCGTTGAGCGGGAAGGACCGACGTCCGCCGTCGAGGATCACCTCGACCCGCGCGCCGGCCTCGGCCGCCTGTTCCGCCGCGGCGGAGCGTGGCGCCCGCGGGGCGCCGCCATCGGCCGGGGTGAAGCGTTCGTAGTGGATCTTCTCCGGCGCCGTGCCGAGGGCGGTCAGCGCCTCCTCTGCCCCGTCGATCATGTCGCCCGGGCCGCAGAGGAAGACCGCATCCGCCCCCGCCGGGTCGATCGCGCCGGCCCGGGCGAGGCGGGTGAGGCGCGCGCCGTCGATCCGGCCGTGCAGCAGCTCCACGTCCTGGGCCTCGCGGCTGAGGATGTGGATCAGGGTGAAGCGGGAGAGGAAGCGGTCCTTCAACGCCTCCAGCGCCTCGCGAAACATGATCGAGCCGGTGTCGCGGTTGCCGTAGACCAGGGTCACGCTGCTTTCGGGCTCGGCCGTCAGCACGCTCTCGGCGATCGACAGGATCGGCGTGATGCCGGAGCCGGCGGCGATGCAAAGGTAGGAATGGCGCCCGCCGACCGTCGCCTTGAAGCGGCCCATCGGCGGCATCACCTCGACGGCGTCGCCGGCAGAGAGCGCGCGGTTGGCGTAGGTGGAGAAGCGCCCGCCGGCGACCTCCTTCACGCCGACCCGCAGCCCATCGCCGGCAGCGGCGCAGATCGAGTAGGAGCGGCGCACATCCTCGCCGTCGATGGTCGCGCGAAGCGTCAGGTATTGGCCGGGCTCGAAGGCGAAGGCATCGGCCAGCCCCTCCGGCACGTCGAAGCTCAGCATCACGGCGTCGCGTGTCAGGCGCTCCACGGCGCGCACGGTCAGGGTCTGAAACTGCGTTGCCACGTGCTGCGTCCTCATCCTCGATGCCGGCGCGGCCTCAGATGCACTTGAAGTAGTCGAAGGGCTCCGCGCAGTCCCGGCAGCGGTAGAGCGCCTTGCAGGCGGTGGAGCCGAACTCGGAAATCCGCTCCGTCTGCTCTGACCCGCAATGCGGGCATTCCACCGTGGTCTCCCCGAACAGTCCGCGGATCGACGAGGTGGTCTCGCTCGGCGGCGCGATGCCGTAGGCGCGCAGCTTCTCCCGCCCCTCCTCGGTGATCCAGTCGCTGGTCCAGGCGGGGGAGAGCACCCGCTCGATCCTTGCCTCGAACCCGGCACCGCGGAGCGCGGCCTCCACCGCGAGCTCGATGGCCAGGACCGCGGGGCAGCCCGAATAGGTGGGCGTGACCCGGGCGACGGCCACGCCGTCCTCGATCCGGACACCGCGCAGGATGCCGAGATCGGCGACGGTGACGCACGGCACCTCCGGATCCGGCACGGCGGCTGCCGCGGCCCAGGCCCGGCGTTCGGCGAGCGAGGCGACGTTGGCCGGGCTCGCCGCGGCGGGATTTCTGAACGGTGCGTTCACCATGCCATCCCCGGATAGGCCCGCGGCACGTATTGCAGCTCCGCCAGCAGATGGCCGAGATCCTCCCCATGCAGGCCTTTGCGCCCGCCGGTCGGGGGATAGGGCACGTCGGGCTGCTCCAGCAGCGCCTCGGCGAAGACATGGTCGATGACCGCCTGCCAGGGCGCGCGCATCTCTGCCGGATCGGGGGCGATGCCGGCGGCGGCCAGGGTCTCTGTCACTGCGTCGCCCTCGAAGAGCTCGGCGGTGTAGAGGTGCAGCAGGCCGACGGCCCCGGCCATCCGGGCTGCACTCTCCTCCGTACCGTCGCCGAGGCGGATCACCCACTCGCCGGAATGGCGGATGTGGTAGGCCGCCTCCTTCACGGCTTTGCCGGCGATCGCGGCCAGGGTCTCGTCGCGCGAGCCCATCGCGGCCTTCCACCAGGGCTCCATGAAGGCCGCGAAGTAGAGCTGGCGCAGCATCGTCTGGGCGAAATCGCCGTTCGGCCGCTCCACCAACAGGCAGTTGCGGAAGTCCCGCTCGACCCGCTGGTAGGCGAAATCGTCCTCGCCCCGCCCCTTGTCCTCGACCTCGCCGGCATAGGCGTAAAGCGCCCGGGCCTGGCCGATCAGGTCGAGGCCCATGTTCGGCAGGGCCAGATCCTCCTCCAGCATCGGCGCATGGCCGCACCATTCGGAGATCCGGTGGCCGAGGATCAGGTGATCGTCGCCGAGGCGGACGAGAAGCTCGAAGAGGGCGTCGCGGGTCTCCATCACATATGCCCCACGTCGTCGGGAATGTCGTAGAAGGTCGGGTGGCGATAGATCTTGCTGTCGGCGGGGTCGAAGTTCTCCGCCGCCTGGCCGGGGTCGGAGGCCGTGATCTGGGCCGAGGGCACGACCCAGATCGACACGCCCTCTCCGCGGCGGGTGTAGACATCGCGCGCGGCCTGCACGGCCATCTCCGCATCGGCGGCATGGACCGAGCCCACATGCTTGTGGCTCAAGCCGTTCCGCGGCCGGATGAACACTTCCCAAAGCGGCGTCTTGGCGGTCATTGCAGTCTCCCGTCGCGGCACGCCGGCCGCCTTGTCCTCCGCTGTCCCGGAACCGCGCCTTCGCGGTGTCCGGGACCTCCATCTCGCCTCGTGGAGCGAGGTCCGGGACAATCGCGCGACTGCGCGATTTCCGGGACGGTCGGCCTCATGCGCAGCGCTTCTTCATCCAGAGCGCGGCATTCGGCAGCGCTTCCCAGCCGAAGACGCGGTCGCTTGGGCCGGTGCACTTTAGTTCGTCGAGGCGGTCGAGGGCCTCCTCAATGGTCGGGAGGTGGCCCTCGGCCACGGGCCACATGACGAAATGCGGCGCCGGGACCGTCTCGAACCAGTTCGCCTTGAGGCGATAGAACTGGACGTGGAGCGTGCCGAAGACGTAGCGTTCCAGATCCTCCATCGTCTGCCAGACGGAGAGGTTCAGCAGCTCCCGCGGGTCGCCGTTGCGGCTGGTCTCGATCGCCGCGCCGCTCGCATCTTGATAGCGCCAGACGAAGCCCTCCGCGCGTTCAGCGAGCGCGTTCACCCGGTCGAGGTTCTCGACGAAGCCCGCCATCCGCGGGTCGTCCACGTCATAGCGCACGCGCCCGATATTGAGTTCTGCGACGGGCATCAGCCCTTCCCCCTGTCCGGCCCGAGCCCGGGCACCCAGTCGCCCTTCACGATGTCGGAGCCGAAGGCGATCCGGTGACCATCGGGATCGACCACGTCAAAATCGCGCAGGCCGTATTCCTGCTCGCAGAGCTCGGTCACGGCGATGCCTTCGCCGGAGAATTCCTCGCGAAGCGCCGCTGCGTCGTCCACGTAGACGTAGGCCGCCCACCATTGGTTGAGCGGCGGTGCGCCGTTGCCCCGATCGAGCGCCAGGGTCACGTCGCCCCGCTGCACGATGGCAAAGCCCGGCGGATCGCCCCAGGCGCCGTGGCTGACGAAGCCGAGCCGGGCGTAGAACGCCTCCGACGCCGTCACGTCCGTCACCTGCAAGACCGGCATGGCGCGGAGTGTGGCCATCACTCGGCCGCCTGTTTGGCCGCCTCCGCCCGCGCCTTGCGCTTCGCTGCATGGGCGAGCGCGGCCTCACGCACCCAGGCGCCGTCGTCCCAGGCCTTCTTGCGGTCGCGGATGCGGTCGCGGTTCATCGCGCCGCCGCCTTTGACCACGCGCCAGAACTCGTCCCAGTCGATAGCGCCAAAATCGAAGTGCCCACGCTCCTCATTCCACTTGAGCTCGGGGTCGGGCATCGTGAGCCCGAGGACATCGGCCTGGGGCACGGTGGCGTCGACGAACTGCTGGCGCAGCTCGTCATTGGTGAAGCGCTTGATCTTCCAGGCCATGGACTGGTCGCCGTGCTGGCTGTCGGCATCGTGCGGGCCAAACATCATCAGCGACGGCCACCACCAGCGATCCAGCGCATCCTGGGCCATCGCCTTTTGCTCGGCCGAACCGCGGGCGAGCGTCAGCATGATCTCGTAGCCCTGGCGCTGGTGAAAGCTCTCCTCCTTACAGACCCGGATCATGGCGCGGGCGTACGGGCCGTAAGAGCAGCGGCAGAGCGGGATCTGGTTCATGATCGCCGCGCCGTCGACCAGCCAGCCGATGGCGCCGATATCGGCCCAGGAGAGCGTCGGGTAGTTGAAGATCGAGGAGTATTTCGCCCGGCCGTCGAGCAGTTGCTCCGTCATCTCCTCCCGACTGACGCCGAGGGTCTCGGCCGCGGCGTAGAGGTAGAGGCCATGGCCCCCCTCGTCCTGCACCTTGGCGAGCAGCGCCGCCTTCCGCCGCAGGCTGGGCGCCCGGGTGAGCCAGTTGCCCTCGGGCAGCATGCCGACGATCTCAGAATGGGCGTGCTGCGCGATCTGACGCACGAGGGTTTTGCGATAGCCCTCCGGCATCGGATCGTTGGGCTCGATCTTCTCTTCCGCATCGATCCTGGCTTGGAAGGCGGCCAGGAATGCCTCGGACTCGTCGGTCTGCCCATCGGCACCGATCAGACCCTGGGAATACATGCGCGGTCTCCTCGCGATCCTGCTAGGATAATATGTTACGAAAATCGGGAATTCAATCGGAATTCTGTAACATGTGAGGGACGGACATGGCCGAAAGCTTCGGTCCTGACGCCATGCGGGCGTTGCTGGCAGAGGTCTTCGCCCCCTGGGTTCAGGCCCTGGGATTGCAGCCGCAGCAGGTGGACGACACAGGCGCCGACTTCACCCTGCCGGCGGACGAGGCATTGCTGCGGGCCGGCGGAGAGGGTGGCGGCATGGTCTGCGGCCAAGCCATGGCGGCGGCGGCCGACACCGCCTCCGTCGTCACGCTCGCGGCGTTGAACGGCCGGTTCCGGGCCTGCACCACGGTGGACATGAGCGTGCACTTCCTGCGGCCCTTGCCGCCTGGGGCGGTGGCATTGCGGGTGGAAGCCCTGTCGAACGGCCGGCGGATGGCTACGACCCGGGTCGAGTTCCGGGCGGAGGGGGCGGCGAAGCTCGCCGCGACCGCGACTTGCGCGTTCGTCTATCTGGAGGCGTGAGGCGCCGGACGGCGACCCTAGCTGAGCCGCCGGGTGGGCCAGGGGAGCGGGGCGACGGCGATGCCGTCCTCGAGCAGGGCCTCGGCCTCCTCCCGCCGCGCCTCGCCGCGGATGGCGCGGGCCTCGGCCTCCCCATCGTGGATCCGGCGGGCTTCGGTGGCGAAGTTCTTGCCGACATTCTCCGTGTTCTTCTCGACCCATGTCCGCATGCTCTGCATCGCCGCGGCGACGGGCGAGGTCTCGGGCAGCGTCACCGGCGGAGCGGGCGGCGACGGCGGGGCCTTCTCCGGCGCGGGCGTCTTGTCCGCCTTTTCCTGGGCGCCACGACCGATCCGCGGCGCCATCACCTGCTTCTCGATCCGCGTGCCGCCGCAGGCCGCACAGGTGATCTGCCCGGCCGCGCGCAAAGTGTTGTAGGCCTCACTGTCGCGAAACCAGCTTTCAAATGCATGCCCGCATTCGCAGACGAGCGCGTAGCGGATCATTGAAATCCTCCGGAAAGCCCCCTCACGCCAACCTATAGGACGATCGGCGGAAGACAATGTCCCTTCGCGTCGCGGCCGCCGGTTGATAGGCTCACATCGCTGTGATCGGAAGGTGCCGATGCCCCGCCGCCCCCTGAACGGTTTGCTGATCCTGCTGGCGAGCGCCGTCTTCGCCGGTATCCTGGCCTATCGCGGCGAGCCGGCGTTCGGGGTGTTCCTTGGCAGCGTCGCGGCCGGCCTGGTGGTGCTGCTGGCGATCGAGGTGATCGCCCGCGCTGCGCAGCCGTCGGCCGCGCCCCCGTCCCTCGCTCCCCTGCCCGCCGACCCGGAGCCGACGGCCGCCGTCTCGCCCAACACCGCGCCGGGACCGGGCTTCGGCCGGGTCCTGCTCGAACATCTGCCGGAGCCGGTCGTGCTGATCGACCTGCGCGGCCGCATCACCTATGCCAACCCGGCCGCGGCCAAGCTGGCGCCGCGCCTCGGCCTCGGCCTCGGCGATCACTACGCGACGCTCTTCCGCGCCCCCGATTATGTCGAGGCGGTGGCCGAGGTGATCGATGGCGCGGCCGAGCAGGAGGTGGAGTTCGTGACGCTCCAGGGGACAGAGACCCATGTCCGCGTCCGCCTCTCCCGCCTGCCGGCCGGCACCGATCTCGGCGAGGACCCCCAGGTGTTGGCGCTGATCGAGGACCGCACCGACGACGTGCGCCTGGCCCGCACCCGGTCCGATTTCATCGCCAACGCGAGCCATGAGCTGAAGACGCCCATCGCCTCGATCCGGGCCTATGTCGAGACGCTGCGGGGCCATGCCCGGGACGATCCGGAGGCCCAGGATCGGTTCCTCGACATCATGGAAAAGCAGGCGGTGCGGATGCAGCGGCTGGTCGAGGATCTGATGTCGCTCAACCGCATCGAGCTGAACGCCCATGTCCTGCCGGAGGAGCGCTGCGATCTGCACGAGGTTGCGGAGGATGCGGTGGCCGCCTTCCTGCCGGCCGCGGCGGCGGAGGGCAGCCGGGTCGACCTCGACCTCTCCCAGCCGGGGCCGACGATCCAGGGCGATCCGGTACAGTTGGCCCAGGTGGTCGCCAATCTGGTCGACAACGCACTGAAATACGGCGGACCGGGCACCCACGTGCGGGTCGCCGCGCCGCCCCCGGATGCGCGGTTCCCGGGTATGGTCGGCCTGCGCGTCAGCGATGACGGTCCGGGGATCGAGCGCCAACATCTGCTCCGCCTGACTGAGCGCTTCTATCGCGTACCGACCCGGGCCAAGTCGGACCGCGGCGGCACCGGACTGGGTTTGGCTATCGTCAAGCATATCGCCAATCGTCATCGCGGCGAGTTGGACATCCGCTCAGAGGTGGGAGAGGGCAGCGACTTCACCCTCTGGCTGCCGGCAAAGCTGCCCGGTGGGAGGGAGGTGGCCCCCGCCATCACGCAGCCGACCAGGCCGATCCAGATGTCGCCGAGCAGGCGATGCCCGGTTGAGGTCAAGGCCCGGGCGTTGCAGCTGCCTGACGTCACGACAAGATGGCAAGCCACCACCACTGTCATCTATCCGTCATGGAACCGCAATATGAGGTGCATCGACCCTCACTAGGGTCGAATGCGGGGGTGGCTCGACGACAGGGAAGTCAGCCCCCGAGCAATGACGGAGAGTATTCGTGACATCCACCCGCATCCTTGCACTGGCGGCCGCGGCAGCGATGGTGGCCGGCGGTGCCCACGCCCAGGCCCGTGGCGAGATCCGCATCGTCGGATCGTCCACCGTGTTCCCGTTCGCCACGGCGGTGGCCGAGCAGTTCGGTCAGAAGACGGAGTTCCCGACGCCGGTCATCGAATCGACCGGATCCGGTGGCGGTCTGCGCCTGTTCTGTGCCGGCGTCGGCGTCGAACATCCCGACATCACCAACGCCTCGCGCCGGATGAAGACCTCGGAATTCGACACCTGCCAGGAAAACGGCGTCACCGACATCACCGAGTCGGTGATCGGCTATGACGGCATCGTCGTCGCCAATTCCAAGAGCGGCGCGCCGTTCAGCCTGACGCGGGAGCAGATCGTCATCGCCCTGGCCGAGCAGGGGCCGAAGCCCGAGATGTGGAACGAGGTCGACCCCTCGCTGCCGGCCATCCGGATCGAGGTCCTCGGCCCGCCGCCGTCCTCCGGCACCCGCGACGCCTTCGAGGAGCTGGTGATGGAAGAGGGCTGTGAGGCCGCCGGCATCGAATGCGAGGGCATCACCATCCGCGACGACGGCGCCTACGTCGATGCCGGGGAGAACGACAACCTGATCGTCTCCAAGCTCGAGGCCAATCCCGACGCCCTCGGCATCTTCGGCTTCTCGTTCCTCGATCAGAACTCCGACGTGCTGCAGGGCGCGATGGTGGACGGTATCGAGCCGACCTTCGAGAACATCGCCTCGGGCGACTATCCGGTCTCGCGCTCTCTCTACTTCTACATCAAGAAGGCCCATGTCGGCGTGATTCCGGGCATCGACGCCTTCGCGAGCGAGTTCGTGTCGGAGGCCGCGTCGGGCGACGAGGGCTATCTGGTCGATCTCGGCCTGATCCCGCTGCAGGAGCAGGCCTACGACGCCAACGTGGCGCGGATCGAGACGCTGGCGAACCTCACCCGCGGCAACCTCGAATAAGCCGCGCCCCGGCGGGAGGTGGTGCGTCCGGCACCGGTCGCGCCGCCTCTCCCGATGACGTTTCCGGGCTGGCTGCATGCCGGCCCGGCCTTGGACCGGGACAAACGCCCGACCGCGGGCACCTCACGACCGCGCGCGCCGGGAGCGGCTGCGGCCACTGCTGGGGAGGGAGCTGCTTAGGTGCTCGGCTACACGCTCCTCCTGGTCATCGCCGTCGCGCTCGGCTTCTTTCTGGTCGCCCAGAACCGCGCTGTGCGGGTGGCCGACGGGCGATTGGCCGACCTGCACTCTCGCCCGAGCTATCACGGTCTCTACAGCCTGCTCTGGGCCCTGATCGCCGGTGTCGGGGTGCTCGCGCTGATCGGCATCGGCGGCAGCTGGCTGGTCACGTCGACCCTGCTCGGCCGGATTGCGGCGGAATTGCCGGAGGCGTTGCGGATCGAGCATCAGCTGGTGCTGAGCGACGCCCAGGCGATCGCCCGGGGCGGCATCCCCTCCGCCGTCGATGCGCTGCGCGAGGCGATTGCCGAGGACTTCGCCCGCCTCGATGCCATCCGGCGCTGGGGCGCGATGCTAGCGGCGCTAGTCGCCGCCCTCGCCGCCGGCACGCTGACGCTCTCCCAGGTGGCCACGCCGTTCCGCGCCCGCAATCGCAGCGAGCGGATCGTGCGCTCCCTCCTGCTCGCCGCCGCGGTGATCGCGGTGCTGACCACCATCGGCATCGTGCTGTCGCTGATCTTCGAGACGCTGGTGTTCTTCGACAATATCGGCTGGCGGCTCGACAAATTCCTGTTCGGCACCCGCTGGAGCCCGCTTTCCGGGGTGATGGAGGGCCGGATGGACCCCGAGCGGGTGGGCGCCATCCCCCTGTTCGCCGGCACCTTCATGATCACCATCATCGCCATGCTGGTCGCGGTGCCGGTGGGGCTGTTCGCGGCGATCTACCTCTCCGACTTCGCCAGCGCCCGGGTGCGGGCCGTGGCCAAGCCGATGTTGGAGGTGCTGGCCGGCGTGCCCACCGTGGTCTACGGCTTCTTCGCCGCGATCACCGTCGCACCCTTCGTGCGCGGGCAATCGACCTGGATCATCCCATTGCTGCTGGTGGCGCTCAGCTTCTTTCTGGTGTCCGTCGGCCTGATCCTGCTCGACCGCATCGTGCCGGGCAGCGGCCGGCGCCTGCGCGGGGCTTTCAATGGGCTCGGCGCCATCGTGCTCTACGTCGTCGGCGCGGCGCTGATGCTGCTCTACACCTACAGCGTCAACCCGACGTTCAGCTTCAATGTCGCCTCCGAAAGCGCCTTGGCGGCCGGGATCGTGATGGGGATCATGATCATCCCCTTCATCTCGTCGCTGTCCGACGACGTGATCAACGCGGTGCCGCAATCGCTGCGCGACGGCTCCTACGGCCTCGGCGCGACCCGGGCCGAGACCATCCGGCAAGTGATCCTGCCGGCGGCACTCCCCGGCATCGTCTCCGCCGTGCTGCTCGGCGTCAGCCGGGCGGTGGGGGAGACGATGATCGTCGTCATGGCTGCCGGGCAGGGCGCCAACCTCACCTGGAACCCGATGGAGGCGGTCACTACCGTCACCGTGCAGATCGTCATGCTGATCACCGGCGACACCGAGGCGACGGTGGCCGCCGGGCCCGCCTTCACGCTGGGCTTCACGCTGTTCATCGTGACGCTGCTGCTCAACATCCTCGCGCTCCGCATCGTGCGGCGCTACCGCGAGCTTTATGACTAGGGGGCGCGCGCCATGGTGGACATGACGGCTCTCTCCCGGGTGCACGGCTCGGCCGCGGCCCAGGGACGGATGCGCCGGCGGCGCCGGGCCGAG
Organism: Pseudomonadota bacterium; assembly: GCA_039180875.1. Classification (GTDB taxonomy): domain Bacteria; phylum Pseudomonadota; class Alphaproteobacteria; order Rhodobacterales; family Rhodobacteraceae; genus JBCDCY01. Next base: position 24,688 of record JBCDCY010000009.1, read on the forward strand.
GTGCGGCTGAAGGTCTACGGTATCGCGGCGATTCTGCTGGCCGGGCTCGCTCTCGTCACCCTGCTTTGGTCGGTGATCGGCAATGCCCAGGGCGCCCTGACGGAGAGCTACCTGACGCTCGCCCCCGACATCGCGGCCGAGGGGGTGACGGCCGACAGCGATGCAGAAGCGCTGCGCGCCGTCAACTTCGACGGGGTGACGAAGGACACGCTCAAGGCCGCCTTCCCGGACGTCACCGACCGGCGCGAACGTCGCGAGCTGTACGCCATCGTCTCCAGCGGCGCGGCCTTCGAGCTGCGCGATGCCGTGCTCGAGGATCCCAGTCGGATTGGGGAGGGGGCGCCGTTTCGCTTTCTCGCCTCCGACGACACCGATCTCTACCTCCAGGGCTTTTTCGGCCGGCTGGAGGACCGCGCGCATTCGGGGCAGGCGCGCTTTACCAGCAGCGACGACGGCGAGACGGTCGACGTGTTTCTGACCGCCAATGATCTCGCCGACACCCTGCTGATCGTGAAGGAGCGTCTGCGGGGCAGCGCCCGCACCCTGCGCCGCCAGGCCGCCCTGCAGGACGCCGGGGTACGCGCCTTTGAACGTGAGGCCGAGGGGGCGACCGGCGAGGCGCGGGAGGAGGCGCTGACCGAGGTGCGCCGGCGCAGCGACCAGCGCGACCGGCTGATTGCCCAGGCCGAGGAGCTTGAGGACCGGGCCTCCCGCCCCTCCGTCGCCGAAGAAATCGGCCGCTCCGACCCGTCGATCCTGCTCCGCATCGGAGACACGGGCTGGGTGAAGCTCACCGAGGTCGAGCCCACCGGCGGGCGCGGCGTGGTGCTCGGCCCGTTCGAGACCGAAAGCGTGGTCGATCCGTCGGACTGGAGTTATTTCGTGCTCGACCGGCCGGAGGCCGCGCGCTCGATCTCCGACCGCCAGATCGTCTGGATCGAGACCTTGCGGAGCGAAGGCGCGGTGGAGCGGCAATTCAACACCCGCTTCTTCACCTCCGGCAACAGCCGCCAGCCGGAGCTCGCCGGTATCTGGGGCGCGGTCGTCGGTTCGTTCTGGACGATGCTGGTGACCTTCGTCGTCGCCTTCCCGATCGGCGTGCTGGCGGCGATCTATCTGGAGGAGTTCGCGCCGAAGAACCGCTTCACCGACTTCATCGAGGTCAACATCAACAACCTCGCCGCCGTGCCCTCCATCGTCTTCGGACTGCTCGGCCTGGCGGTGTTCCTCACCTTCTTCGGCGTGCCGCGCTCGGCCCCGCTGGCCGGCGGTCTGGTGCTGGCATTGATGACCTTGCCGACGATCATCATCGCCTCTCGCGCTTCGATCCGGGCGGTGCCGCCCTCGATCCGGGACGCGGCCCTCGGCCTCGGCGCCTCCAAGCTCCAGACCTCCTTCCATCATGTGCTGCCGCTGGCGATGCCGGGTATCCTCACCGGCACGATCATCGGCATGGCCCAGGCCCTGGGCGAGACCGCACCGCTCATCATGATCGGCATGGTGGCCTTCATCACCGAGATCCCGGGCGGCATTCTCGATTCCGCCAGCGTCCTGCCGGTGCAGGTCTTCAGCTGGTCCGACTTCCCCGAACGGGCGTTCGAGGCCCGGACGGCGGCGGCGATCTGCGTGCTGCTGATCTTCCTGATCATCATGAACGCCTTCGCCGTCTTCCTACGCAAACGCTTTGAACGGCGGTGGTGACGATGAACGATATGGACGTAGCCGAAACCGCAACCCGGGCCGCGGAGGGCCGCCCGGCGGGGCAGGAGACCAAGATCGCGGCGACCGGTGTCGACGTGTTCTACGGCGATACCCACGCGATCAAGGAGGTCGACGTGGCGATCCTCGACAAGACGGTCACCGCCTTCATCGGCCCTTCGGGTTGCGGCAAGTCGACGTTCCTGCGCTGCCTCAACCGGATGAACGACACCATCGACATCTGCCGGGTGACGGGGGAGATCCTGCTCGACGGGGACGACATCTATGCCGCGTCGCTCGACCCGGTGCAGCTGCGCGCCAAGGTGGGCATGGTCTTCCAAAAGCCCAACCCGTTCCCGAAGACGATCTACGACAACATCGCCTATGGCCCCAACATCCACGGCCTGGCGGCGAACAAGGCCGATCTGAACGACGTGGTGGAACAATCGCTCCGCCGCGCCGCGTTGTGGGACGAGGTGAAGGACCGATTGGACGAGCCGGGCACCGGACTTTCCGGCGGGCAGCAGCAGCGGCTCTGCATCGCCCGGGCCATCGCCACGGCGCCCGAGGTGCTGCTGATGGACGAGCCGTGCTCGGCCCTCGACCCCATCGCCACCAGCCAGATCGAGAACCTGATCGACGAGCTTCGCGCCGACTATTCCGTGGTGATCGTCACCCACTCCATGGCCCAGGCGGCGCGGGTCAGCCAGAAGACGGCGTTCTTCCACCTCGGCCTGCTGGTCGAATACGACGACACGCCGAAGATCTTCACAAACCCGGACGACAAGCGGACCCAGGACTACATCACCGGACGCTTCGGCTAGGATCGGAACATGGTTGCACAGACCGGACCCCATATCGTCTCCTCCTTCGACGACGACCTGACGGCGGTACAAGCCAAGATCTCGGAAATGGGGGGCTTGGCCGAGGACCTCCTGTCGAACGCGCTCGAGGCCGTGCGCACCCGCGACCGCGCTTTGGGCGAGGAGGTGGTGGCCCGGGACAAGCGCCTCGATGCGCTGGAATATGAGTTAGAGGAGATGGCGACCCGGGTGATCGCCCTCCGCCAGCCGATGGCCCAGGACCTGCGGGTGCTGATCTCCGCCGTCAAGACCGCCTCGACGCTGGAGCGGATCGGCGATCTCTCCAAGAACATTGCGCGGCGGGCGATCTATCTTTCGACCCTGCGCCCGGTGCGCATCGCCAATTCCATCGTGCGCATGGGCGAGCAGACGCTCATGCAGCTGACCGAGGTGCTGGATGCCCACACCTCCCGCGATACGGCGCTCGCCGTGGCGATCTGGCGCCGGGACCAGCAAATCGACGAAATGTACAACGCCGTCTTCCGCGAGGTGGTGACCTACATGATGGAGGACGCGCGGATGATCGGCATCGGCTCCCAGCTTCTCTTCATCGCCAAGAACCTGGAGCGGATCGGCGACCACACCACCCATGTGGCCGAGATGGTCTACTACATCGTCGAGGGGGAGCCGTTGGGCGACGAACGCCCTAAGGGCGAGCCGATCGGCCTCGACGAGCTCTGATCGACGCGGAGAGCCCCGGATGTGCGCCAAGGTCCTGATCGTCGAAGACGAGGAAGCGCTGTCGCAGCTCCTCTCCTACAACCTCTCGAAGGAAGGCTTCGACGTCGCCATGGCGACGGACGGGGAGGAAGGGTTGATCGCCGTCGACGAGGAAAAGCCCGATATCGTGCTGCTGGACTGGATGCTTCCCAACGTCTCCGGCATCGAGATCTGCCGCCAGATCCGGGCGCGGACCGAGACGCGGGAGATCCCGGTCATCATGCTCACCGCGAGGGGGGAGGAGGAGGACCGGATCCGCGGCCTGGAGATCGGCGCCGACGACTATGTGACAAAGCCCTTCTCGATGTCAGAGCTCGCGGCGCGCATCCGCGCTGTTCTCCGCCGCACCCGCCCGACCATCGCGGGGGACGTGGCGACGTTTGCCGACATCGTGCTGGATCGGGAGACCTGCCGGGTGCGCCGGGCCAACCGCGACATCCATCTCGGCCCGACAGAGTTCCGCCTGCTCGACGTGCTGATGCAGCGCCCGGGGCGCGTCTTCTCCCGCGAGCAGCTGTTGGACCGGGTCTGGGGCCATGACGTCTATGTCGAGATCCGCACGGTCGACGTGCATATCGGCCGCTTGCGCCGCGCCCTGAACGGCCGGGGCGACAACGACCCGATCCGCACCGTCCGCTCCGCCGGCTACGCCCTGGACGAGACCTACGGCCAGCCCTGAGGGCGACGGGCCGGGACGTCAGCCCAGATCGTCGATCAGCGCCATGGCGTCGGCCGCGAGGTTCGCGCCAGCGATCATCGCGCCGTGGCAGGGTAGGATCGCGCTGGGCGGCGCCTCGGCCACCATGCCGGCCAGCCAGTCCCGATAGACCCGTCGGTCGGCTATGCCGAAGCTTGGGAACGTGCCGAGCAATTCCGGCCTCTCGACCGCCGCGCCGACCGGGCCTTTGGCGCCGCGGAAGGCATCGGTGACGATCCAGAGCCGTTGATCAGCCGCTTCGATCTGGAGCCAGACCTCTCCGGTCTTCAATCCCTCGGGCTCGACGAAGCGCGCAGCGTCCGGCAGGGGCAGCGACGCCTCCTCAAGCGGCGTGAAGGACAGTCCGGTCTGCTTCGCCAACCGGGGTGCGGCGGCGCCGGTAGAGCAGAGCTGCGCGGTCGGGAAGGCCGCGTGGTACTCGCCGAGCCCCTTGTGGTGGTAGTGGTTCGGGGCGAGCAGGTGGGTGACCTCCCCGAGATCTCGGAGGCTCGCCTGCGCCGCATCCCCGAGCCCGAGGACGGGACTGTAGAGGCAGAGGCCGCCCGATCGCAGCCAGAGGGCCGAGCAGCGGAGCGTCCCCTTCTGGGCGGTGAACACCCCTTCGAAGCCGTCCAACGGCTGAAACGCTGACAGATCCTTGCTCACCCCCAGCTTCCCTGGCGAAGCGGCCTGTCGATGGGCGCCGGCGTCATCGCAGCGCCTCCCGCAGGTTGCCGAGGAAAAGCCGGACGGCGCGGCGCAGTACCCCGGCATCGCCTACGCTCCGCGACATCGACCAGAGGCCGGTGGTGAAGATCACACAGATATCGGCGAGGGCCGCCGCGTCGATCTCCCGCGCCGATCCGAGCCGCGCATGCTCGTTCTCGATGGCGGTCCGGAAGCCGTGTCGGAGGCGGTCGTTGTGGTCGTCGACCTTCGCCCTGGTCTCGGCGTCGTGGGGCGCAACCTCTGTCGTGGCGTTTGCGACGAAACAGCCGGGGCCGGGCAGGCCGGCGGCCTCTCCCGCGGCGATCTGGGTCTCGAAATAGTCGGCCACGGCGGCGAGGTCGGCGCCCGCCTGTTCGACCGGGTCGAAGGCCGGCGAGACCACGGTCTCCCGGTAGCGTCCGAAGCAGGCGAGGAAGAGCGCCTTCTTACCCCCGAACGTGGTGTAGATGCCGTGCCGGCTCACCCGGGTCGCCGCCACGAGATCGTCCATCGAGGTGGCGTGGTAGCCGTGCTGCCAGAACCGCTGCAGCGCCCGGTCCGTCAGGTCCTCTGGGGTGAAGGTGGCCTTTCGTGGCATGGCCCATCCATATCAGAATGATCATTCTGATTCAAACAGAACCGAGCAGGCCGTCAGCGAACCGGTCGCACTCCCTCTCGCCCGCGGTGCGGCTATTTCGACTGGCCGTGCTGGATCAATCGCAACAGCAGGCGCCGGGGGATGAGCGGCACCACCCAGTTCAGGAGGAAGCTGAGCGAGCCCTGGTTGATCGTCAGCAGCTTGCCCCGCTGCATTGCCTCGTAGCCATGGCGCGCGACGCTTTCGGCCGTGGCCCCGCCGGAGCGGACCATCTGGGTGCCTCCCAGGTCGGCCACCTCGGCGAACTCGGTCTCGACATAGCCCGGCGCCAGCACGGTGCAGGTCACGCCCTTGCCTCGCAGTTCCTGATCCACGGCTTGGCTGAAGGAGTTCACGAAGGCCTTGGTGGCGAAGTAGACGGCCTGCAGCGGGCCCGGCATGAAGCCGGCGGTGGAGCCGACATTCAGGATCTTGCCGCCGCCGCGGGCCACCATGTTCTGGCCGAACCTATGGGTGAGGGTGACGAGCGCCTTCACGTTCAGGTCGATCATCGCGAGCTCGGACGCCAGGTCGCGCTCTACATGCCGGCCATGCCCGCCGAAGCCCGCGTTGTTGATCAGGATGTCGACCTGCAACCCCGCGCCCTTCACCGCATCGTAGAGCTGATCGGCGCCGCCCGCCGCGCCGAGGTCGAGCGCGAAGACGTGCACGGTGACGCTGTGCTGCTCCTCCAGCTCGGTCTTCAGTTCGGTGAGTGCCGCCTCCCGCCGGGCGGTCAGGATCAGGTCGCCGCCCTGGCGGGCATGGACCCGGGCGAGTTCCTTGCCGATGCCTGCGGATGCCCCGGTGACAAGTGCGGTCTTGGCCATGGATCCTCTCCCGTTCGCTGCCGTGGTCCACAAGTGTTGACTGCGATATAGCCACCGACCGCATCTTGTCAACAGTTGTTGACTTTCATCTCTCGCACCGTAGGAAGGCGCCATGGCCGAGATCCCCTCCGCCCGCGACCGCCTGCTCGCCGCCGCTCGCCAACTGTTCTGGGCTCGCGGCTACGCCAACGTCTCGGTCCGGGAACTCGCCGGCGCGGCGGAGGTCGATATCGCCCTGATCTCCCGCTATTTCGGCGGCAAGCGGGGCCTGTTCCAGGCCACCCTGACCGACGCTTTCGCCGATATCGAGCTGCCGGCCTGCGGGGCGGAGGCCCTGGTCGATCACGCGGTTCGGCTGTTCGTTGAGGCGCCGCGGGACGGGGTGACCCCCTCCCTCCTGCAAATGATGCTGATGAACGCCCACGACGCGGATGTCGGGGCGGAAGTGCGCGCGCTTCACGGCGACCGCCTGCAAAAGCGGCTGGAGCGGCTGATCGGCGCGCCCGATCGGGCGGCGCTTTTCATGGCCGCGCTCCTCGGCCTCAGCGTGGCCGAGAAATCCCTGCGCCTCGCCGGCATCGCGCGGCCTGGCACGGCGGAGTACGAGGCCCAGCTGAGGCACATGATGCAGGCGGCGCTCAGCTACCGGCACGACAGTAGAGACTAGCGGTCCGGCAGTCTTGCGAGACCCCGCCGTCCCCTGCGAAGGAACGCCGCAGGTCGTGCAACTTGAAGCACACCGGTCATGCAATAACTCCGCTCCACATAGATGGATCTTTTCAAGAGAGACGCGACATGACCGCAGAACTGACCAACAACAGAGCCAGCCTAGGCCTGCCCGTTCCTACGCTTGGGGGCGCGCATTGGTTCCTGCGCCTGCCACTTGCCGCGATTATCCTGAACGAAGGTGTCACCAAGTTTCCCGACCTGGCGGCGGGTGCGGCCGCCTTCGGCTTGCCGCTGTTCCTCTGGGTGCTCGTGGCGCTCGGGGAGATCGCCGCCGGGGCCGGCCTGCTGGTCGGCGGCGCGATCCGCAACCGCTTCGGCGATCTGATCACCCGGGCGAGCGGTCTGGTGATCGCCGGGATCGTGGCCGGCGTCATCCTGCTCGTCTACCTCGGACCGTGGACCGGCATGCAGTTCCATCTGATGCTGCTGGCCGGCGGCCTGTTCTTCATGCTCCGCGGTAACCAGTCCTAGCACTGCACCGACAGACGCTCCGTCGCCCTGACCGGCGGCGGAGCGTTGCATGTGCGGGCGGATCTACCGCTCGGCGCTCAGAACCGCCCGCAATCCACCTTCATCCGGTCGCCCGTCGTCGCCCTTGAGGCGTCGGAGGCGTAGTAGAGCGCCGCCAGCCCCACCTCTTGCGGATCGACCCAGCGCTTCAAGGCCGCGGGCTCGGTGTAGTTCTCGGCCACGATCTCCTCGACCGACCGCCCTTCCGCCTCGGCCCGGCGGGCCAGGATCCGGTCCATGTTCTCGCCGGAGACCGCGCCAGGCAGCAGCACGTTGACGCGTACGCCCGCCGGCCCGACCTCCCGCGCGACCGCCTCCGTCATGCCGACGAGGGCGAATTTGGCGGCGGAGTAGGCCGTGCGCATCGGATAGCCCTGGACGCCCATCAGGCTCGACATGTTGACGATGGAGCCGCGCCCGTCCGCCACCATGATCGCCGCCGCCGCCTTCAGACAGTGGAGCGCGCCGAAGAGGTTCACCTCCATCGCCGCCCGCCATTCGGCCAGGTCCACCTCGGCGACCGGGGCGATGGGGCCCGGAACGCCGGCATTGTTGATCAGGATGTCGAGGCGGCCGGTCTCCTGCCGCACCGCCCGGAACGCCGCCTCCACCGCCGCCCAGTCGGCCACGTCGCAGACCCGCGCCTGTCCGCCAATGCGGGCGGCGACCTCCTCCAACGGTTCGGCCCGGCGGCCCGTCACGACCACATGGGCGCCGGCGGCGGCCAGCACCTCGGCGCAGGCCGCGCCGATGCCGCTTCCCCCGCCGGTGACGATGGCTGTTCGGCCGTCGATCCGGAACCGTGCCTCCACGTCGATCATGCGTAATTGTCCCTCGAGAAATCCCGGCCCGGGTCGAAGAGCGGCAGTTCCGGCTCCCGCCCCAGGATCAGGTCACCCATCAACCGGCCCATGTAAGGCCCGATCGTGTAGCCCCCGCGCACGCAGCCCAGCAGGAAGGCATCCTCCACCCCCGGCGCCGCTCCAGCGAGCGGATAGAAGTCCGGCACATGCGCCTCGAACCCCGTCCAGCTTCGCGTCACGCGCAGATTGCGGAGCCCCGGCACGGCGAACTGCGCGAGGCGGAGGTTGGTGAGCAGCGTCTCCGGGTCCACCTCGCCGCGGGCACCTGCCTCCGGCGCGCCGCGGCCCTGCCAGCCGCCGCCGATCAGCACGGTGCCGGCGCCCTTCTGCTTCAGCGTGAGCAGCCCCGTCGCATGGCCGATGACGGAGCGCACCAGGGCTCGCCCCCGCTCCGTCACCGAAACGGTGTTGATCCGCGCCGTCACCGGCAGGTCGAGCCCGATCATCGCCGCGGCCCGCTGCATCCAACCGCCACAGGCGAGCAGCAGGCGGCGCGCCGCGACCGGCCCGTCGGGGGTGGAGAGGCGGAACCCCGGCGCCTCCCGCGCGATGGCGCTGACCGGCGTGCCCTCCCGCACCGTGACGCCCGCCTCGGCCAGCGCCGCACGGTAGAACTGCCCGGTCAGCGAGGAATTGGCGTAGCCGTCGTCGGGGCAATAGCTCGCGGCGACCACGGCCTCGGTAAGGCCCGGCTCGGCCTCCCGCACCTCCGCCGGCGTGACGAAGGTGATGGGCGCGCCGGCGTCCCGCTTCAGGGTCTGGCGGGTCTCGAGAAGCTCCGCCTCCCGCTCCGTGAAGGCGAGGGTGTAGCCGCCCGTGCGCTGGAACTCGACGGCCTGCCCCATCTCCTCCCAAAGCGCATGACCGCGGAGCGCATACTCCATCAGCTTCACCCGCTTGATCTGCAGGCTGAGCGTGCCGGCGTTGACGCCCGAGGCGCCCTGACCCAGGTCGCCCGCCTCCAGCAGCACTACGCGCATGCCCCCTTCGGCGAGGCGGAGCGCCGTCGCCGAGCCCAGGATGCCGCCCCCCACGACCGCGATGTCGTAGGCGGCGGTCGCGGCGGCGCGGAAGGTCTGGGGCGCCGCCTCCATCATAGCGGTGCCGGTGCGGGCATTGGCAGGTCGGCGTAGTCAAAACCCTCCGCCACCGGCGCGAGCGGCAGGGGACGGAGCGGCGGGCGGCCCGAGCCCTGGCCGATCTCCGCGCGCGGCCGGCCAGTGAGCGCGGCCGCCAGCATCTCCGTCACATCGGCGCAGTAGCGCCCGCCGCAGGGGCCCATGCCGGCGCGCGTGCCGGATTTGAGCGCACCGGGGCGGGTCGCGCCACCGGCGATCTCCGCCTCGATCCGAGCGCGGGTCAGGCCCTCGCAGCGGCAGACCACGGTCTCCGGCGTGATCTGGGCGAGGAGGCCGGGGCGCGGCACCGTCAGCGCCGTCATCGCCCGGCCGAAGCGCGCCGCCCTTTGGATTGCCGAGGGTGCCGGCCCACCGGCCCCGGCCCTCCCCAGATCCTCCGCCACCGCGACAGCCGCTGCCTGGCCGCGGAGCGGGGCCGCCGCCGCGCCTTGGATCCCGGCGCCGTCGCCGGTGGCGTAGAGGAAGGGCACGGAGGTGCGCCCGACCGTGTCCACCTCCGGCCGCCAGCCGCCCTCCGGCGGGTCCCAGACGTGGCGGGCGCCGAGCATCCGCGTCGCCTCCGTCGCCGGGCGGAGGCCATGGCCGAGGCAGAGCGCATCGGCCTCGATGACCCGCTCCGGCCCCGGGATGGGCGCCCAGTCGGGCCCGACGGGGCCGAGCCGCACCGCCTCCACCGCCTCGCTGCCCTCGACCGCGCGCACCCCGGTGCGCCGAAGCACGGGCACCCCGGCCCCCAGCAACCGCGCCACCCAGCCCGCGCCCCTGAGCGCCAGATCGGGCCGCGAGAACACCGGCCCAGCGGCGCGGGCCCAATCGGCGAGGCCGTTCAGATCCGCGACCGCTGCCACTTGCCCCCCGCCCCTGAGGACCGCCTGGGCGACATAGGGCAGGAGCGGCCCGCAGCCGGCCACCACGACCCGCCGGCCGGGCAGCACCCAATGCTCCTTCAGCAAAGCCGTCGTCGCCGCCAGCCCGATCACCCCGGGCAGCGTCCAGCCCGGCACCGGCACGGTGCGCTCCAGTGCTCCGGTCGCGAGCACGAGGGCGCGGGCCTCTACCTGCCCGAGACCGCCGGCGTGGCTCGTGCGCAGGACCCAGAGGTCGTCGTCCCGAAGCACGGACCAAACGCGGTGCCCTGTCCAATGTGTCAGGCCGATACTCGACACTTGTCCGGAGGATCGCGCCCGGCCCGAGGGTGGGCGCATCGCGCCCGCCTGGGGGGGTGAGCCGCGTCCCGCAAACGCCCCGGTGAGGTGTTTGAGCGGCGAACGGGCGGAGCCCAACGGGTCGGGCGCGATCCGGTGCTGGCGCGCCGGGGGAATCGTGTCAGCAGCGTTCCATCTCTCTTTGGGCGCCTGGTCTTCGGATCCACCCGTCCCGGGCGCGGCCTGGGATCTCTCCTCCTCTGCCGTTGAGGCCCCGGCTCGGGGGCCGGGGCGGTGTGGGGGGGCGGTCTCTCCCTCCTCATCCCGCTGTCCCGGACTAGATCCGGGACCTCCCGGTCCGCCAAGGGCGCCCCCGCCCGCCGCCGCTAGCGCCTGCCTCAGGGCATCGCCCGCGCGTCCCTCTGGCGTCGCGGGTGCCTCCAGGATCGACGGCGATGACGCGCGCCAGACCTGACCGCCGGCCGCCTGTTGTTCGTCGATCAGCACGACGCTGAGCCCCCGCGCCACCGCCTCCAATGCGGCTGCCCCGCCCGCGGGCCCGGCCCCGATCACGGCGAGATCGAAGGGCTCAGCCATAGCGCACGCGGTCCACCGCCAGACCCTCCTCGACGACCAATCGGCAGGCCTCGACCCGGGCACCGCCCACCTCCACCAGGCATTCCTGGCAGAGGCCCATGGCGCAGAAGGCACCGCGCGCGCCGCCCGCCGGCGCCTCGCGCAACCGCCGGACCCCTGCGGCCTGGAGCGCAGCCAGCACCGTTTCCCCCGCGTGCCCCACGACTGGCGCACCGTCGAAGGTGAAGCGCACCTCCGCCGCTCTCCGCACGCCTGGGACGCGCAGATCCATCAGGCCGCCGCCCGGATGCCGAGATCGCCGAGCACGGCCCGCAGCCGCTCCACATCCGCCGGTGTCGCCGGCATCACCGGGTCCCGCGGCACGCCCGCCGGCAGCCCGATCAGGCCGAGCGCCGCCTTGAAGGCCGAGGGCCAGGTGCCGACCGACATCAGCGTCTCGTAGATCACCGTCAGCCGGTGGTGGATCGCCCGCGCCTCGGCGGAGGGGCCGGCGAGCGCCACCTCGACGATCCGCCCGGCGTCCGGCCCGAGAAACTCCGGCCCCGTGGCGATGAAGCCGCGCGCGCCGAGGGGCAGGCTCGGCACGATGTAATGGCAGGGGCCGGTCATCACGGCGAAGTCCTCGGCCATCGCGTGGAGCAGATGGGTGTGGTGGAAGAAGTCCCGGCTCGATTCCTTGATGCCGATGACCGGGGCGGCGTCGCGGATCGCCGCGATGTCGGCAACACTCAGCGCATGGCCCTGCCGCCGGGGCGAGTTGTAGGCGATGATCGGCAGCCCGATGCTCGCCAGCTTTTCGTAGCGCCCGACGATCTCCGCCCGCGTACCCTTCAGCACGTAGGTGGGCGGCATGGAGAGGAGGGCCGCCGCGCCACCCTCCGCCGCCGCCCGGGCATAATCGAGCGCTGCGGCCGCCGTCGGCGCCGAGCAGCCGCAGGTGACGGGGCGCCCGCCCGCGCGGTCGACGGCGAGGCGCACCAGGCGCCGGCGCTCGGCGGCTGAGAGCGCCCAGCTCTCACCATTGTCGCCGGCCACGCAGATCGCCTCCGCCCCGATGCCGATCAGGTGGTCGACGATGGCCTGAAAGGCATCTTCCATGATCTCGCCGGTGGCGCTGAAGGGCGTGACGATGGCGGGGTGAAAGCCCTTGAGGTCGGTTGTCTGCATTGTGGTCACTCCGCTCTTAGTCCCGCCACATCGGCGCGCCAGATCGCCCCGTCCTCCGCCTCGACGATCAGCAGCGTGTCGCCGTCAAAGGCCACCGCCGTTGTCCAGGTGCCGCCCGGCGTCCGGATCTCCGCCACCGGATCGCCGAGGGCGTCGAAGAGATAGGCCCGCCCGGCCCGCGCCTGCGCCACCGCCAGCCGCCCGGCCGCATCGACCGCCAGCCCGTCCGGCCCGAGGCCGCCGGAAAGCTGCAGGAAGACGCCGGCCATAGCGCCCATCGGCCCGGCCGGTGCGGCGGAGACGGTCCAGACCGCGTTTGCGCGCGTCATGGCGACGTAGACCGTCCCGCCATCAGGCGAGAGGGCGACGCCGTTGGGATAGGGGGCGTTGGCCAGGACCCGCTCCAGCCGCCCGTCGGCGCGGAGACAGAACAGCCGGCCGGTTGGGTCCGTCAGGCTCGATCGGCCGCTGTCGGTGAACCAGATGTCGCCGTTCGGGGCGACGGCGAGGTCGGAGAGACCGCGAAAGGCCTCCGTGTTCACCCGGTCGGCCAGAACCTCTCGGTTGCCCGTGGCGAGATCGAGGGCGACGAGGCCCTGCTCGAAATCCGCGACGGCGAAGCGGCCGTCGGCCAGGGGGCGGAGCGCGTGGGGTCGCCCGCCCTCCGCCGCCAGGGACCAGGTGCCGTTAGGAGTGACGCGGAAGATCCGGCCATAGGCGACGTCGGCGACCAGGACGTCGCCTGAGGGGAGGATGGCGGGCCCTTCGAGGAAGGAGTGGAGCCGGACACCCGGGCGGGTGGCCTCGGTCCAGGCATTTCCCCGGCCGGTCCAGCGATGCGTCTCGGGCAGGCGGGTCCAGAGATCGGCCTCGATGCGGCGGGCGTGGGTCATGGGTCTAGGGTCCGCCCCGCCCCCGCCCGCGGCCCGCCCGCCCACCCCCGCGCGCCGGGGCGGGGCGACTTTTTTGGCTGGGTCATATCGTGCCCTCCGCGCGCAGGGTGGCGATTTGGTCGGGCGCGTAGCCGAGGTCGCTGAGCAGGGCGTCGGTGTCGGCGCTGAAGGCGGGTGCGCCGTGGGAGATATGGGGGCCGTCTTCGTTCGCCGTGAAGGGTGCGGCGATGGTGTGGGCGTCTCCCAGCGTCGCGAGGCTGCCTCTCGCGGCAAGATGCGGGTCGGCGACGGCCTCGTCGAGGGACCGTACCCGCTCCCCCGGCAGGTCATGGGTGTGCAGCCAGTCCTGCCAGGCGGTGGCTGATTTCGTCCGAAAGATCTTGGCAAGGCGCGGGCGCATGGCCTCTGCCCGGGACCAGAGGGCGGGCCAGTCCGGCGTGTCGGCCATCTCGCCCGCCTCGTGCCCTTCGGCCGCGAGCGCCGACCAGAGCCGCCGGTTCTGGGCCGGGGTGAAGGCGCCGAGCATCAGGGCGCCGTCGGCGGTCTCGTAGGCCGAGATGCCGGGCTCCTTCCCCCTTGTCTCGCCGCTGGGGTGCAGAACCGCCGCAATCTCCGGCAGCATCATGCTGAGCGCCGTGTCGTACATCGAGACGTCGAGGCGCTGGCCGCCGCCCCCTGTCGCGCGGCGGAGAAGCGCACTGGCGATGGCGAAGGCCGCGGCCTGGCCGGTGGCATAGTCGACGAAGGAGAGGCCGGGTTTCTGGCCGCCGGATTGCGCGATCACCCCGGCCGCCGCCTGGATGACGTTGTCGTAGGCGCGGATCGCCATGCGCTCCCCACCCGCGCCGAAGCCGGTGATGGAGCAGTGAATGAGGTCGGGCTTCAGGGCCTGCAGCGCCTCCGCCCCTAACCCGAGGGCGTCGAGGGCCCCGGCGCGGTAGTTCTCCACCACCACATCGGCGGTGGCCACGAGTTGGCGAAAGATCTCCGCCCCCGCCGGCGCTTTGAGGTTGAGCGTCAGCGCGCGCTTGCCCGCCCCTTGCACTTGATAGGTAAGGCCGCGCCCCGCTGCGTTCAGCGCCGGATCGGGGCCGCGCCCCCGCGCCGGGTCGGGGTTTGCCGGATCCTCGATCTTGATGACCTCGGCCCCCTGGCCGGCCAGCAGAAAGGTGCAGTAGGGCCCGGCCAAGACATGGGTGAGGTCCAATACGCGGATGCCCTCAAGCGCCCTTGCCACGGCCCGCACGATCCCTCTCGCTCGATTGACTTGGTTCATATAGCGCCATACGTTTTGCATATCAACGAAATGAGATGCCACCATGCACGCCGGATCCCGCTCCGCCATCCTCCACCGCAGCTTTGCTGCGACCTTGCCGACGGTGGTGCGGGGGGAGGGGCCGTGGCTCTACGACAGCGAGGGGCGGCGCTATTTCGACGGCTCGGGTGGGGCTGCCGTCTCCTGCCTCGGCCACGCGCATCCGAAGGTCGTGGCAGCGATCGAGGCGCAGCTTCGGGCAGTGGCCTTTGCCCACACCTCGTTCTTCACCAATGAACCGGCGGAGGCATTGGCGGCGCATCTGATCCGCCGAGCGCCCGAAGGGTTCGCGGACGGCGCCGCAATGTTCCTCGGCTCCGGTTCCGAGGCGATGGAGGCGGCGCTGAAGCTCGCCCGGCAATACTGGAACGAGCGGGGCGCGTCCGGCCGGGGCCGGTTCATCGCCCGCGACATGGCCTATCACGGCAACACCCTCGGCGCCCTCTCTGTCGGCGGCCACATGGCGCGGCGGACGCCCTACGCGCCAATGCTGCTCGAGGTCGGGCGGGTACCGGCGGCCCATCCCTATCGCGGCCAGCAAGCGGGGGAGGATGACGCAGCCTACCTCACCCGGATCACCGATGCGCTTGAGGCTGAGATCCAGCGCCTCGGCCCCGATCAGGTGGCGGGCTTTGTGGTGGAGCCGATCTCGGGCGCGACCCTCGGTTGCGTCCCGGCGCCGCCGGGCTATTTCGCGCGGATCCGGGAGATCTGCGACCGCCACGAGGTGCTGCTGATCGCCGATGAGGTGATGTGCGGCATGGGCCGGACCGGCACCCTCTTCGCCATGGAGCAGGAGGGGGTGGCACCCGACATCATCACCATCGCCAAGGGCCTCGGCGCCGGGTTCCAGCCGATCGCGGCAGTGCTCGCCAATGGGCGCGTGGTGGAGGCGATCCGCGCAGGCTCCGGCGCCCTGGCCAACGGGCACACCTACATGTCTCACGCGGTGGCCTGCGCCGGCGCCCTCGCGGTGTTGGAGACGATCGAGGAGGAGGGACTGCTCGCCCGGGTCGCGGCGCTCGGCGCGCATCTCCGCCACGGGCTCGAGGCCCGGTTCGCGGACCATCCGAATGTCGGCGATATCCGGGGTCGGGGCCTGTTCCAGGCGGTGGAGTTCGTCGCGGATCGCGCGAGCAAGCGGCCCCTGCCGGCCAGTGCCCAGTTCGCCGCGCGGCTGAAGACGACGGCGCGGGAGATGGGGTTGATCGCCTATCCGGCCAGCGGCTGCGCCGACGGGGTCGCTGGCGATCACCTTCTGCTCGCGCCACCCTTCATCGCGACGGAGACGGAGCTTGACGCCGCGCTCGACATTGCGGCGGCGGCGGTGGACCACTGCCTCGATGCGACGGCGGCGGTCGCCTGAGGGCGCCGGTGTCAGGCGGCGCGGTGGGCGGAGCCAAGGCGTTCGGAGATGCGGGCGGCGGCCTCCGCCACTTTCGGCAGATAGGCCGTCTCCAACGGGCCGGCGTCGAAGGCGCTTTCGGGGCCGGAGATGTCGATGGCGGCGACCATCGCTCCGCCCCTTTCCCGCACCGGTGCGGCGATGGAGACGCCTCCCGGGGCCAGGAAGCCGCGGCTCACCACATAGCCAGCGCGGGCGGAGGCAGTCGCCCGCTCGATGAGCGCGGCGCGGCTGGTCGGCGTGTGGGCGGTCGCAGCCTCCAACGGCGTCTCGTCGTAGCGCGCGGCAATGGCGTCGCCGCCGAGACCGCCGAGCAGCAGCCAGCCAAGCGGCGAGGCGTGGGCCGGGCGTCGGCTGCCGACGGTGATGTTGCTGACATAGGCGGCGCGGGCGGTGTTGACGCAGACCAGATAGACGATCTCCGTCCCCTCCAGCACCGCCAGGTGGGCCGAGACGCCGGTCGCCTCGCAAAGTTGGCGGAGATCGGGTTCGGCCAGGGCCGCGATCTCCTGCCCATCGAGCCAGGCGAAGCCGAGGTTGAGCACGCGCGGGCCGACGCGGTAGGTCTTGCCGGCGGCGTCGGCCTCCTCCAGGTAGCGGAGATGGCGGAGGGTGTATACCAGGCGAAAGGCGGCGGAGCGGGTGAGGCCGCTCGCCCGGGCGATCTCGGCCGTCGTGAGCGCCGCCTCGGCGGCGGCCACCGCCTCCAACACCTGCAGGCCCTTGGCGAGGCCCGGGACGAAGTAGCTCCCGTGGTTCTTGGCGTCTTGGGCGGCCATGGCTTTGCCTTCGCGCCGGATCGGGTTATTCGTGTGCGGTCACTTCGTTTATATGGGAAACATCGACCCGCTCCGTTGGCAAGGACGTTTTTGGGATGACCCACCCAGCCAAGACGGTGGCGGCCGCGCCCCACCTCAATCGGCCGGCGCCGACCTGCGAGGACACGGTCGGTCCGTACTATCCGCTGCCGTTTCTCGACAGCGACCGGATGGATCTGACCGTGGTGCATCCGGGCCTGTCGATCCGGCCCGAGGGCACGCCGATCGAGCTGCGCGGCACGGTGCGCGATATCCACGGCGCGCTCGCCACTGGCGTCCTGCTGGAGTTCTGGCAGGCCGATGCGGCGGGGCGGTTCCGGGGGCCGGAGACCCTCGCCGAGGTGGATTCGCATTTCGAGGGCTTTGCCCGCTGCCGGGTCGAGGGGGCCTTCACCCTTCGCACCATCAAGCCGGGACCGGTGTCGGCGGCGGATGGAGCGATGGCGCGGGCGCCGCATATCACGCTCACGATTTTCTCCGACGGCATCAGCCGATTGGTCACCCAGATCTTCTTCGCCGACGAGGTGAACGAAGGCGATCCGGTGTTCGACGCGGTGCCGGCGCCGCGTCGCGACCGGCTGCTGGCCGCGCCGACGGGGGAGGTGACGGACGGCGCCCAGGTCTACGCGATCGCCATCCAGCTCGCCGGGGAGGATGAGACGCCGTTCTTCGACGATCTGCCGGATGGGGTGGCATGAGCGGCCGCGTCCTCGGCATCGGCCCGACCGATCGGACGTCGGAGGAGCGGACGCCGCGGACACCTCTCATCCCGGTGCCGGCGGGGGCCGCGGCGAGCTTCGTGCCCTGGCTCGAGCAGGTGCCGGGCCTGCGGGCGGGGGAGAACGACCTCACCCGGGTGGCGCCCGGCCGACCCCAGGCCGAGGGCACGGTGATCGAGGTGAAGGGCCATGTCTTCGACGGGTTCGGCCGGCCTTTGCCAGGTGCGCTGCTCGAGATCTGGAACGCCAATGCCCACGGGCGCTACACCCATCGCGACGACCAGACCGACTATGCCATCGATCCCCATTTTCGCGGCCATGGGCGAACGCTGACGGATGCGGCGGGCCGCTACCTGTTCCGCACGATCCTGCCGGGGCACTACATCGCCCGGCCCGATATCGGGCGCTGGCGGCCGCGCCACATCCATATCTCCGTGCGCGGAGGGGCGGCGCGGCTGATCACCCAGATGTATTTCGAGGACGATCCCCACAACGACCGCGATCCGATGCGGATCCTGATGGGGGATGCCTTTGCCCGTCAGATCGCCGTGGAGCGGGGGACCGATGCCGACGGCGTGCGGCGGCTGGGCTTCGATATCGTGGTGGCGGGCGCCGCGGCTCTGCTCTTCGAGTAGGACAGGCCTCCGGCCTCGGACGCATCTGCGATGCGGCCGAGGAGCCTTCGGCGGGCGGGAGGCGCCTCGCTGCGCTCGGCGCCCCCCGGTATCGCGGTTGGGGTGCCTATTGGGTTGGCTCTGGGGTTGGGCGCGGCAGGGTGGTTTTGCTGGGGAGGCGCTTGAGGGGCTTGTGTGCCCCTCAAGACGCCATGTCGAGCGTGGGTTGGGCTTGGGGCCGGTCAAGGGCAAGCCGCGCTGGCGCGCGGTCGCGTGCCGCGACCCTTGACCGGCCCCAAGCCCGCCCGGGCTGTGTCGTGGTGTTAGGAGTAGGGATCCATGGCATCGCGGATGCCGTCGCCGAGGAAGTTGAAGGCGAGGACGACCAGCATCACCGGGACGAGGGGCCAAAGCACCCAAGGCGTGAGCGTGATGGCGCCCTGGCCGAGGTCAAGAGCGTCGTTCAGCATCAGCCCCCAACTCACGGCAGGCGAGCGGATGCCGAGGCCGAGGAAGGAGAGCGCCGTCTCGCCCAGGATCATCGCCGGGATCGAGAGCGTAGCGGAGGCCACCAGGTGGCTCATGAAGTTCGGCATCATATGGGCCGCGATCACCCGGCGGGTGGAGGCGCCCATGAGCTCCGCCGCGCGCACATAGTCCTCCTCCCGGAGCGCCAGGAACTTCGATCGGACGGCGCGGGCGAGGCCGGGCCAGTCGAGCAGGCCAAGGATCACCGAGATGATGAAGAAGACCGACACCGGTCCCCAATTGGCCGGCACCGCGGCCGAGAGGGCGAGCCAGATCGGCAGCTCCGGCAGCGAACGGATGATCTCGATCACCCGCTGCACCACTGCATCCACCCAGCCGCCGAAATAGCCGGCGAGCCCCCCCACCACCATGCCGATGGCAAAGCTGATGGCGACGCCGATCAGCCCGACCGTCAGCGATAGACGGGCCCCGTGCAGCACGCGGGAGAAGACGTCGCGCCCCAACTTGTCCGTGCCGAAAAGGTAGAGCGTCCCCCCCTCCGGCGGGCAGACCAGATGATTGTCGCTCTGCCAAAGGCCGAGGAAGGAGTAGGGCCGGCCGCAGCTTGCGAACCAGCGCAGCGGCTGGGGCGTCTCGAAGTCGGAGACGTAGCTGCGCTGCAGCGTCTCCAAGTTCATCTCCGCCCTGTAGTCGTAGGTCACGGCGAAGTGGCCGTCCTGAAAGAACCCGACGCCCTGGGGCGGGGCATAGATGTGGGTCGCGTCGCGCTCCAGATGCCCGTAGGGCGCCAGGAAATCGACGAAGGGCAGGGCGAGATAGAGCACCGCGAGGAACAGGCCGGACACGACCGCGAGCTTGTTCCGGCGAAAGCGGCGCCAGACCAGCACCCGGGTCGGCACGTCGAGATCGGCCCGATCCAGGGTCTGGAGGTCGGCCTCCGCATCGTAGGCCTCGGGCGAGACGTAGTGTTCGTTGTCCCGGGGTCGGACGCGCTTATCCTCGACGTTCACCGCCTCAGCCCCGCCTGCCGAAGCGTATGCGGGGATCGAGGATGGCCAGCAGGATGTCGGAGATCAGCATGCCCACCAGCGTCAGGATCGACACGAACAGTAGGATGAAGCCCGACAGGAAATAGTCCTGGCTGCGCAGCGCGGCCAGCAGGATCGGCCCGATCGTCTGCAGACCCATCACCACCGAGACCAGGACGGAGCCCGACACGAGCGACGGCAGCAGGTTGCCGATATCGGCAACGAACGGATTGAGCGCCATGCGCAGCGGATATTTGACGATGGCCCGGGTCGGCGACAGCCCCTTGGCTGCGGCGGTCACCACGTAGGGCTTGCCGAGCTCATCGAGCAGGTTGGCGCGCAGCCGGCGGACCATGGCGGCCATGCCCGCGGTGCCGATCACGATCACCGGCACGATCAGATGCAGGGCGATGTCCCAGAGCTTGGCGAGACTCATGGGCTGATCGGCGAACTCCTTGCCCACCAGGCCGCCCACCGGCAGGCCGAACCATTGCGCGCCCTTGTGGTAGAGGATGAGCGCCAGGAGGAAGTTCGGCGTGGCCAGCCCGATATAGCCGATGAAGGTCGCGGTGTAGTCGATCAGCGAATTGGCCTTCACCGCCGCGATGGCGCCAAGGGGCAGGGCGACGATGTAGATGAAGATGATCGTCGTGAGGTTGAGAACGAGGGTCAGCCACATCGCCTCCCCCAAGATCTCGCCGACCGGGCGGTCGAGCTCGAACGACCAGCCGAGATCGCCCTGCAGGATGCCGGAAAAGCCGTCCGGCCCCGGCAGGAAGCCCATCCAGATCAGGTATTGCAGCCAGAGCGGCTCATCGAGGGAATATTGCCGGGCGAGAAAGCGCGCGCGCTCGACGGAAGAGGCCTCTCCCGACGCCATCAGGCTGTTGATCTGATTGCTCAGAATGTCGCCGGGGGGCAGATTGACGATCCAGAAAACCAGCGCCGATACGACCAACAGGGTCCAGACCATGGTGATCGAACGGCGCAGGATAAAGCGAAGCATTGCCCGCGCCTACTCCGCGAACCAGAACTCGTCAATGCGATGGACGCCAAGCTGGGCGCCGGGATCCCAGGTGTAGAACACCTCTTTCGGCACATTCTGAAGCCGGCGGGAGGCGACGACTGGCTGCGGCACGGCCGAGACGACGCCGATGGAGAAGATCTGCTCGGCGTGGATGGCGAGCATCTCTTGCCAGATCGCGGTCTGGGTCGCCTCGTCCGTCGCCTCGGTCCAGGCATGGTAGAGCTCGAGCAGGCGCTTCGCCTCCGGCGTTGCGGGGGCCTCGCCGACCTGTTCCTTGGTCTGGAAATGCTGGCCCCACATCGGCCAGGCGAAGTTGGTCTGATCGACCGGGGCCAGATCCCGCGGTTCGTGCGCCGGTTGGGGGATGCCGTTGTTCCAGCCGAACCAGACGGGCATCATCGACTCGCCCGAATAGACCCGGTTTCTCAGGATATCGCGGTCGAGCGGGCGGTAGATCAGCTTGAGCCCGAGCTCTCGCCAGCCCTCGGCCACGATCTCCAGAATATCGCCCTCATCCGGCTGCTCGCCGGCGGTCTCCACCACGATTTCCATTGGCCGGCCGTCGGGCAGCAGGCGGAGGCCATCGCGGTTGCGCTCCGTCAATCCGAGCTCGTCGAGCATGGCGTTCGCCGTCTCCAGATCGAAGGTGGCGAAGGCTTCGGCATGGGCCGGATCGAAGAACGGGCTCGCCTCCAGCACCGCCACGGCGCGCTCTTTGGCGAGGCCGAAATAGAGGGTCTGGTTGATGGTCGAGCGGTCGACCCCCAGGCTGAGAGCCTGGCGGAACCGCGCGTCGCGCAGCAGCGGGCGCCAGACCGGATCCTCGAAATTCTGGTTGGGGTAGAGCGCGATGGCCGAGCCCGCGCCCATCGGCCAGAGGAAGGTGTTGTAGTCACCCTCCTCCTTGCTCTGCAGTAGCACCGGCGCATCGGCAAAGGAGAGCG
Source organism: Pseudomonadota bacterium (assembly GCA_039180875.1). Lineage (GTDB taxonomy): Bacteria > Pseudomonadota > Alphaproteobacteria > Rhodobacterales > Rhodobacteraceae > JBCDCY01. Next base: position 46,243 of record JBCDCY010000009.1, read on the forward strand.
CGCGCACCTGCAGATCCGCCTCGCCCAGCGTGACCTTGGAGGGGATGAGCCCACCCGAGGCGATGGTCAGGTCGATGCCGTCGATATAGGGCAGCTGCTGCCCCACCGTGTCGATGCGGTGATAGTAGGGATTGCGGGTCAGCAGGTAGCGGTTGGAGTTCTTCTCGCTCAGGTTCACCCAGGGCTGCAGCGTCGGCAGGTCCGGGTTGTCAAAGCGATACATGTTGTCGAACTTGTTGTGCAGCTGGGCCCAGTTGCGCGCCCGCTCCTCCCGCACCAGGGACGCCAGCTCCTCCGCCGGGCGGTAGGTGGTGTGGAACTGCTTCATGTAGTGCGCGGGGCGGTAGATGAAGGGCGGCCGGGCGCCGGCCAGGGCCAGAAGGAAGCGCGGATGGGGTGCGGGCCAGGTGTAGCGCACCGTCTGCTCGTCCAGGATCTCGAACGTCGGCGGCGCGCCGCCCACCAGCATCAACTCCGGAATGCCGCCCGGCTGCAGATCGAGGTTGTTCGCCACATCCTCCCACCAGTAGCGGAAATCCTCCGCCGTGAAGGGATGGCCGTCGGACCAGCGATGGCCGCGGCGGAGATGCAGCGTGAAGATCCGGCCGTCCTCGACCTCCACATCGCGCAGGATATCGGGGGCGATGCGGTAGTCGCGGTCATAGCCCACCAGACGGGCATAGCCGTGCACCACGATGTAGCGGATATCGCGGGAGCGGGTGATGAAGCTGCGGAGCTCGCCCCCGTGCTGGCCGATGGTGCGGCCGGAGGCCGAGAGGTCGACGATCAGCGGTTCCTCCGGGATCCGCTCGGCCACCGGCGGCAGGTCACCCGCGGCCACCTGGTCGGCGAGCGACGGGGTCTCCACCACCGCGCCGTCATAGGCGGCGGCGGGGAGTGTGGCGAGGATCAGGGCCGCCAGGGCGGCGGCGAGGCATCTCATGCTGCGCACCTCACAAAATGGCCGGGCTCGACTTCCATCAGCGATGGGGCGTCCTGGCCCTGGTAGGCGAAGGGGGCGGGCCAGCTCTCAGGATCGCCGGCGCCCTTGGCCACCAGGCCAAGATCGAGGCGACGCTCCATGTCCGGCTCGGGCGAGGCGGCGATCAGCGCCTTGGTGTAGGGATGGCGCGGACTGGCGAACAGCACCTTGGCCGGCGCCTGCTCCACGATCCGGCCGCGGCGCATCACGGCGACCCGGTCGGCCAGCTCTGCCACCACCGTCAGGTCGTGGGAGATGAAGAGGTAGGAGAGGCCGAAATCCTCCCGCAGCTCGACCAGCAGGTCGAGCACCTGGGCCTGGACCGAGACGTCGAGGGCAGAGGTCGGCTCGTCGCAGACGATCATTTCGGGCCCGAGGGCCAGGGCCCGGGCGATGGAGATGCGCTGGCGCTGCCCGCCGGAGAAGGCATGGGGAAAGCGTGCCAGGTGGTCGGGCGACAGGCCCACCTTCTGCATCAGGTCGGCGGCCCGATCCCGCCGCTCCGCCCTGGTGCCGATGCCGTGAACCTCCAGCGGCTCCGTCAGGATGTCGAGCACCGACATCCGCGGGCTGAGGGAGGAGAACGGGTCCTGCATCACGATCTGCACCTTGCGCCGAAAGGCCTTCAGTGCGGCGGCGTCCATCTGCGCCACGTCGAGGGTTGCGCCGTCGGAGCCGGTGAAGCTGATCCGCGCCCCGGGATCGGGTTCGATGGCGCGAAGCAGAAGCTTGGCCACGGTCGACTTGCCGGAACCGGATTCGCCCACCAGCGCCAGGGTCTCGCCCCGGCCGACCGCCATCTCGACCCCTGCTACGGCCCGCACCACCGGGGGCGGCCCGCCGAAGCCGCCGCTCCGCCCCTCGAAGGTCTTGGAAAGATCGCGCGCCGCCAGGATCGGATCGGCCACGGCGCCAAGGTCGACGGGCCGCTCCTCCGGGATCTCAGGCGCGGCGGCGATCAATTGCTGGGTGTAGCCATGACCGGGCTCGGTCAGGATGGTGCGGGTGGCGCCGGCCTCCACCACCCGGCCGCGCTGCATGACGACCACCCGGTCGGCCATGTTGGCCACCACGCCGAGGTCGTGGGTGATCATGATCATCGCCATGCCCGTCTCGGCCTGCAGGCGCTTGATCAGGTCGAGCACCTGGGCCTGGGTGGTGACGTCGAGCGCCGTGGTCGGCTCGTCGGCGATCAGCAGCTCGGGCCGGCAGATCATCGCCATGGCGATCATCGCCCGCTGGCGGAGCCCGCCGGAGAGCTCGAACGGATAGGCCGACCAGGCCCGCTCCGGCTCGGGAAAGCCCACATGGGCGAAGGTCTCGAGACAGGCGCGCCGGCCCTCCTCCCCGGCGATGCCGCGGTGCAGCGCCAGGGACTCGCTCACCTGATTGCCGATGGTGTGCAGGGGCGAGAGGGAGCTCATCGGCTCCTGGAAGATCATCGCCACCCGGCCACCGCGCAACTGGCGCATCTGGCGTTCGGGCAGGGAGAAAAGCGCCGTCTCCCGCCCCTTGGCGTCGCTCAGCACCGCCCGGCCGGTGGTGATCTGCGCCCGCCGCGGCAGGATGCGCAGCACCGCCTTGCCGGTCAGGGTCTTGCCGGAACCGGATTCGCCCACCAGCGCCAGGGTCTCGCCGCGCTCCACGTCGAAGCTCACGTCGCGCACGACGACGTTGGGGCCGTCGTGCCCCTCGAACGCAATGCTGAGTTCCTCCACGCGCAGAAGCGGGGCGGTGGCCATCGCGGCATCCCTATCATGTGGCATCGGCGCCGACCGACCCTAGCAAGGAATATAGTTGGGCCAAAGGGGATTTCCGATCCGGGCGCACGCCGGTGCCGGTTACGCTCGCCGTGCCTTGGATATTTGCGCCACTGCGAAAGCCGTGGGGCTTTCTTGCTGGGTCAAATATCCCCGCCGGAGGCGGACACCGCCCGCGCCGCGGGGCCCTCGCCGGCCCAGTCGGCAAGCCCGTCATAGTCGGCGTTCGTTGCCGGCAATGCGCCGCGAAGGCCGAGGCGTTCGGCCACCTCCGGCAGCGCCTGCAGCGTCGCGTCGATGGCGGTGGCGAGCAGCGCGCGGACCTCCGGTTCGGTGGTGGCGGCGGTGATCCAGGGCGGGCTCGGGGCCGGCTCGGTCCAGGCGCGCACGTCGAGCGTTCGCGTCAGGCCCGCCTGCTCCGCAATATGCCAGCAGGTCGCGTCGACCGCTGCCAGATCCGCCTCTCCGTCGGCCACGGCGGAGAGGGAGGCGCGATGGCCTCCCGTCAGCCGGATCGGCCCAATCGCCCAGCCCCGCCGGCGGGCATGACGCTGCAGCGTGATCCAGCCGGAGAGGGAGGCGAAGCCGTTGACGGCAACGCCGCCTCCCATGGCCTCGGCCACGCTCCGCCGGTCATCGGCGCGCATCACCAGGGCGGACCGGTAGGTGCCCGGCGCCCCGTCACCTCGCAGGATCGGCCGGGCGAACACCGCGGCCGTGCCGGCCTCGCCCATCGTCAGCGGCCAGCCGCAGGTCTGGGCGAGCAGCAGGTCCGGCGCCTGCCAGACCTGCCAGAGCGGCGTGCGGCGGTCGAGCGCCGGGGGTGCCGCCAGGCCAGCCTCGGCCAAGTGCCGCGCTATCCCCTGCCAGAGGGCGTCGGTCGCCCCGCGCACCTCCAGCCAGTCGTACATCGGCAGCGCGGCGATCATTCCCCCGGCGCCGTCCCGTCCTTGCGCAGGAACGGATGGGCCACGGGCTCCCGCGCCCTCAGGAAATAGTCGCGAAAGACCGCACCATAACCCGGCACCAGATAGGCGCCGTTGCCGGCCAGGATCTCGCCCCTTCGCTCGGCGTACTCCGCCGGCAGTTCATGCCAGGGCAGGCTCGGCCGGGCGTGGTGGAGGGCGTGGAGCGAGTTGTTGAGGAAGAGCAGGCGGAACGGCAGCTCCGCCTCGACGATCACGCTCCGATGCGCCGGCTCGGGCTCGGCCTTGTGCTCGATGAACGTGCGGATCGCCAGCAGCGACTGGGCCGGCCAGACCACCAGCAGCAGGTAGAGCCAGAGCGGCACCCCCACCCACCAGAGCCAGGCGAGCACCGGAGCCATCGCCGGCAGATGCAGCAGCCAATGGCCGAGCACCCGCCGGTCCCCGGACAGCATCCGACGAAGATCGCTGCGGTAGAACCCGACGATCCCCAACACCGGTCCCACCAGCATGCGCCCGGCGAGCGTCCGGTTCGCCTCGAGGATCCAGCGCATGGGACGGGAGGCGTCGGCCAGATCGCCCTCGGCCACATACCAGGTCTCCGGATCGTCATAGGGGTCCGTCAGGCGGCTGTCAGCGTGGTGGTGGATATGGGTCTCTCGATAGCGCCGATAGGGCAAGATCAGGCCGAGGGCGGGGAACACCAGGGCCTCGTTCAGCGCCCGGCTGGGGGTCGGGTGGCCGTGCAACGCCTCGTGCTGCAGCGAGGAGTGGAAGGCCACCAACACCGCCGCCGGCACGACCCAGACGAGGCCGATCGCCGCGTGGCTGGCCGTGATCAGACACCAAAGTGAGTAGCAGACGCCAAGCGCGACCCAGGTCGGCCATTCCCGAAGGAGGGGCCGGCGTCCGCCCGCCGGAAGCTGGAGCATGCCCCCCTATTGCAGTAGGGTGGCAGGAGGCGTCAATCACGTGGGCGCCCATCGTCATGTCGCTTTTGGACTATCGGGGGGCGCAATGGAGGGACGACCAGGCATCGGGCACAACGGCCCGCCGTCGGCCGGCGCAGGCTGGCGCCGCTATGCCTGGGGCCGGGCGCGCCGGGATCTCATGGGCGGCCACATTCCCCTGGCCATCGTGAAGATGCGGGTGAAGCGGGCGGAGGAGTTGGGCTTCAGCTATCCGCACTATGCCTCGATCCTCATGGGCGCCGGGCGCGACATCGTGGGCTTTCTGTTCACCGTAGACGGCCTGCACCTGAAGCTCCGCCGCCGGTTGGAGATGCCGGAGCCGGTGCGGGAGAAGGTGGCGGGCCTCAGCCGCTGCGACCGCCTGGCCTTCGCCCCCTCGGGCGAGGCGCCCGAGCCCTTCCGCCTGGAGCTGAGCGAGGTGGCCGGCATCCCCTTCGCCGCGGCGGCGCCGGAGCCGGAGCCGGAGCCGCCCCTCACCTGGTCCGCCGCCCGGGCCGCCATCCGCGCCGCGCTCGACCCGGTGAAGCTCCCCGGCAACGCGGTGGTGATGATCGGCACCCGCGAGGTCGAGGCGGAGTGGGCCGCGGCGGGCAACCTCGCCCGGTTCGTCCCGTCAGAGCGGTATTTCGGAGCGGGGTGAGGCGGCCGCCCTGGGCTTAGCTTCCGGTTCCTCGGTCGGGGAGGCGCCCACCGCGTAGACGCCCCCCGCCCTATCCGTCTCGCCCCGGTTCGTTCGGATCGTCGGAGAACAGGGCGATCTTGTTGCCTTCAGGGTCTCGCAGATAGCCAACATAGAAATGCGCGCCGTAGGAGATGCGAAAGCCCGGCTGTCCCTCGTCGATGCCGCCGGCGGCAAGCGCTGCGGCGTGAAGCTCGCGAACCTGCCTCTGGCTGCGCGCTTGGAAGGCGACCATGGCGCCGTTCCCGGCCGAGGCCGGACGTCCGTCGAAGGGCGGCTTCACGTAGAAATCCGGCGGAGCGGCGGCCTCGCCCGGCCGTTCGGGCAGCACGTAGCTGAGACCCTCGGGCCCCTCCGTCAGCCGGTAGTCGAGGGCCGGCAGGAACGCGGAGTAAAAGCGTTTGGCGCGCGCGATGTCGTCAACCCCGACGGTGACATAGGCGATCATGCTGCTCGGGCCCTTCCGGACGTTCGACTCTGCGGAGATACCTTACGAAGTCGGCGGACTGGAACTCCATCCAATTACCCCCGTGCTGGCGAAACCACGTTGAAGACTGCCTTCGGTCGCAGCAAACTCGCCGGCAGGGACCGGCGCGCCCTGCTGCCCGCGACATGCGGGCGGGCGATAACGGGCGATAACAAACCCGTTGGATGACCGGTTCCGGCGTGGGCAAGGCGTCCTCGAAACATACATGCCAGCTCGTACAAACGCTCACCGCTGCAATCACGGAGAGAGATATGCGCAGCCTTGTGCTTGCCCTGACGGCCAGCCTCGCGATGTCGGCCGGGGTGATGTCGGCAACGTCGGCCGCCGCGAAGGAAGAGGTCTACCAGTCCTTCTTCGGCACGGCGATCGACGGCACCGATCCGGTCGCCTACTTCACCGAAGGCCGCCCGGTAGAAGGCTCATCCGAGTTTTCCCACGAGTGGAATGGCGCCACCTGGCATTTCTCTTCGGCCGAGAACCGCGACATGTTCATCGCCGCGCCGGAGCGCTACGCCCCGCAATACGGCGGCTACTGCGCGTGGGCCGTGGCCCAGGGCTACACCGCCTCGACCGACCCCGACGCCTGGACGATCGTCGATGGTAAGCTCTACCTGAACTACAACGAGAGCATCCAAGCGCGGTGGGAGGCCGATATTCCTCGCTTCATCACCGCCGCCAACGAAAACTGGCCCGGCGTCCTCGACTGATCCGAGGCCAGACTGCACGACCCGGACCCACCGGTCAGACCGCTTCGCTTGCACACGACACACACCCACCCTGGCGCCAACCCATCGGCGCCAGGGTTTTTCTTTGCCGGTTTGCCGTCCTACCCCCGGTGATACGGCCCGCCGGCGAGGATCGTTGTGGCGCGGTAGAGCTGTTCGGCGAGCATCGCGCGGGCGAGGAGGTGGGGCCAGACCATGGGGCCGAGGGAGAGGGTGAGCGTGGCCGTCGCTCGGAGGGTGGGTGCCAGGCCGTCGGCGCCGCCGATCAGGAAGCCGGTATCGCGGATGCCGTCGTCGCGCCAGCGGGCAAGGGTTTCGGCGAAGGCGGGGGAGGTGAGCGCCTTGCCCCGTTCGTCCAAGGCGATCAGCCGGGCATCGTCGGGAAGGGCGGCGCGGAGCAGGCGGGCCTCCCCCTCCATCCCGCCGCCCTTGCGATCCTCGACCTCGCGCAGCGCCACGGGGCCGAGGCCCAGGGGCCGGCCGGTCCGGGTCGCGCGCTCCAGATAATCGGCGACCAGCGCCGCCTCCGGCCCATCCCGGGCCCGGCCGACGGCGGCGATGGTCAGGCGCACCGGTCCGGCCGCCCGACGGCTTGCCTAGGCGTTGGTGCGGCCGGCGAGCGTCTCCGGCGGCAGCCACATCCGCTCGAGCTGGTAGAAGGCGCGCACCTCGGGCCGGAAGACGTGGACGATCACGTCGCCCGCGTCGATCAGGATCCAGTCGCCCGCGTCCTTGCCCTCAACCTTCGGCACCACGTCGGCCTCGTGCTTCAGCCGCTCCACCATCTTCTCGGCGATGGCGGTCACCTGGCGTGACGAGCGGCCCGAGGCGATGACCATATGGTCGGCGATCGAGGACTTGCCGCGCAGATCCACGGCCACGATGTCCTCGGCCTTGTCATCGTCGAGCGATGTCATGATCAGGGAATAGAGGGCGGGCGTCTCACCCTCGATGCTCAGGGTTGGGACCGGACCCTGGACCGGTGCGGCGGTCATCCCGTCCGCATCCACACGTTCGCTCAGAACGTTTTCCTCCTCGCAAAGCGCCGCGGCCCACCTCAGCCGAGGCTACTCTGCATAAGGTAAGCGATGGCGGCGCTTCGCTCAAGTCAGGGCGTTGCGACGTTTCGGTGTCAGGATCGTGGCCCCTCAGCGCTTGTCGAAACGCACCTTCACATAGGCCCCCGGCGCCGGCTCGATGGTGCCGAGCTTGGCGCCTGCGGTGCGGGCGTTCACCTTGCGGCCGGAGCGTTTGGCGAGCCAGGCGCTCCAATCCGGCCACCAGCTGCCCGGCCGCTCCTCTGCCTTCTGCAGCCACTCGCCGACGGTGGAGGGCGACAGATCTTCGTTCACCCAGTGCTGATACTTCTCCGCCTCAGGCGGATTGACCACGCCCGCGATATGGCCCGAACCGGCGAGGACGAAGCGGGTCTCGGCGTTCGTCATCAACCGCGCCCCGCGATAGACCGAGGCGGCGGGGGCGATGTGATCCTCCTTCGTCGCCACATGGTAGCAGTCCACGGTGATGTCGGAGAGCCGGATCGGCTGGCCGAGCAGCTCCAACTCCTCCTTCGCCAGGGCGTTCTGATTGTAGAAGGTGTCGAGGTAGAAGTGATGCACCCGCGCCGGCATCGCGGTGGAATCGGCGTTCCAGTAGAGCAGGTCGAACGGGAACGGATCCTTGCCGAGCAGGTAGTTGGAGACGACATAGCCCCAGATTAGGTCCGAGGCGCGCAGCATGTTGAACGCCTGGGCCATCGCCTCCGCCGGCAGATAGCCCTTCTCCATCTGCTCATCGACCAGGTCGATGGTCTGGTCGTCGACGAAGACCTGCAGATCGCCCGCATCCTCGAAATCGAGCTGGGCGGTGAAGAAGGTGGCGGAGTTCACCCGCTTGTCGCCGATGCGGCAAAGATAGGCCGCCAGCACGCCCGCCAGGGTGCCGCCGATGCAATAGGCGGCGAGGTTCAGGCTCTTCTGTCCAGTCTCCTCCAGCACCTTGTCGATCGCGGCGGAGGCGCCCTCGCTCATGTAGCTTTCCCAGGTGTGGCGGGCGTGGCGCTCGTCCGGGTTCACCCAGGAGATCATGAAGACCGTGTAGCCCTGGGCCACCAGCCAGCGCATCATCGATTTCTGCTCGTTGAGGTCGAGCACGTAGTACTTGTTGATCCAGGGCGGCATGACGAGGAGCGGGCGCTGATGCACCTTCTCCGTCGTCGGGCTGTATTGGATGAGCTGCAGGATGTCGTTCTGCCAGATCACCTCGCCGGGGGTAACCGCCATGTCCTCACCGACGGCGAAGGCCTCCATATCGGTCTGGCGGATGATCAGGCGGCCTTTGCCGCGGTCGAGATCCTCGAGCATCATGTTGAGACCGCGGACCAGGTTCTCGCCCTTCTCCTCCATGGTGCGTTCCAGCACTTCGGGGTTGAGGGCGAAGAAGTTCGAGGGGCTCATCGCCTCCACGAAGTTGCGGGTGAGGAAGGCGATCTTGCGCCGGTCCCGGGCATCGAGATCGCCCATGGTGGTGGCGGCACCCTCCAGATAATCGGCCGTCACCAGGTAGGATTGGCGGAGATAGTCAAAGAGCGCGTTCTCCGACCACTCGCGGTGGCGAAAGCGCTTGTCGCGGCTGGCATCGACCACCGGGGCGGCGCCGTTTTCGATGCCGAGCATGCGATTGGTCATCTGCTGCCAGATCATGCCCTGGGCCTGCCAGTAGGCCATCGTCGCCTCGGCGATCCGCTCCGGGTTCTGCAGGGCGGATTGGGCGAACTCGGTGAAGGCCGGCAAGGTGTTGAGCGGATCGCTCCTCAGCGTCGCCTCGTCCGCAAGCTGGGTGCTGAGGAAGCGGCGCCAGATCTCCTGGCTCATCTCGGCGACGCGGGCCATGTTGGCGGCGAAGGTCTGGGTCTCCTCCACCCAGGCATCGACGCTGCCGTCGCCGAAGCGGTCGGTGGCTTTGCCGCTGTCTACGGGGCCGGTGTTGGCCATGCTGTCGTCCTCCCTGGCGGGCCGTCTTGATGCAGCCCGGATCTTGCCCCTACTATGCCCGGGAGAAACCGGGCGTCGCAATCGCGCCGGCCATAAAATGAGGCGTCGGTGGCAGTCTATCGCAGGCCTTGGGATCGGGCCAAGCTGGGCAGATGCCTGGCGGGCGGGCTGTGTGTCGGCGCGGCGCTCGGCCTTGCCGCCTGCACCGATGGCGGGCGGATCGGCCCGACGCTCGGCGGCTACGGCGATCTGCCGGTGTCCGAGATCGCCCAGGCCACGCCGTACCCCGAGTTGATATCTGTCCCCACCACCCTGCCCGCCGGCAGCTACGGCCCGGGCGTGCCGGATCCGGTGCGGGGCGCGGTGGTGACTAGCGACCTGTCGGCCGAGGTAGAGCGGCTGCGGGTCCTGGGGGAGGCCCTGTCGCGGCCGGTGATCGCGCCGGCGCGCCGGGCGGAGCTGCTGGCGGCGGTGGCGGCGCGGGAATAGCGCGCGCCGGCGCCCCGATTGTCGCCCGCGCCGCATCGCGCTAGGTCGATGCGCCGAACGGCGGGAGCGGAGCCCATGGCCGAGGAATTCTACCGCATCAAGCGCCTGCCGCCCTACGTCTTCGCCGAGGTCAACCGGCTGAAGGCCGAGGCGCGCGCGGCCGGCGTCGACATCATCGACTTCGGCATGGGTAATCCGGACATGGATACGCCCCGCCACATCGTCGAGAAGCTGATCGAGACGGTGGAGAGGCCGCGCACGCACCGCTACTCCGCCTCCCGCGGCATTCCGGGCCTCCGCCGCGCCCAGGCCGGCTACTACGCCCGCCGCTTCGGCGTGGAGCTCGACCCGGAGACGGAGGTGGTGGCGACCCTCGGCTCGAAGGAGGGGCTCGCCAACCTCGCCATGGCGATCACCGCGCCGGGCGACGTGATCCTGGCGCCCAATCCCTCCTACCCGATCCACCCCTATGGCTTCATGATCGCGGGCGGCACGCTCCGCCATATCCCGGCGCTGCACGACGGGCGTTTCGATCCGGAGGCCTATCTCGCCGCGCTCGACCGGGCCGTGCGCCATTCGGTGCCGGCGCCGGTGGCGATCGTGGTGAACTTCCCGTCGAACCCGACGGCCCAGGTCTGCGACCTCGACTTCTACCGCGCGCTGATCGCGTTCGCGCGGAAGCACCATATCTGGGTGCTCTCCGACCTCGCCTATGCCGAGATCTATTTCGACGGGAACCCGCCGCCCTCGATCCTGGAGGTTGAGGGCGCGCGGGAGTGCGCGGTGGAGTTCACCTCGCTCTCCAAGACCTATTCCATGCCCGGCTGGCGCATGGGCTTCGCGGTGGGCAATGCCCGCCTGATCGAGGCGCTGGCGCGGATCAAGTCCTACCTCGATTACGGCGCCTTCACGCCGATCCAGGTGGCGGCCGCAGCGGCGCTCAACGGCCCTGACGACTGCATCGCCGAGATCCGGGAGGTCTACCGCCAGCGCCGCGATACGCTGGTGGAGGCGATGGGCCGCGCGGGGTGGGAGATCCCCGCGCCCCCCGCCACCATGTTCGCCTGGGCACCGGTGCCGGAGCCCTTCGCCGCGCTCGGCTCCATGGCGTTCTCGAAGCTGCTGCTGACCGAGGCGGGCGTCGCCGTCTCTCCGGGAGTGGGCTTCGGCGAGTACGGCGAGGGCTTCGTGCGGCTCGGCCTGGTGGAGAACGCCCAGCGCATCCGCCAGGCGGCCCGGGCCGTCAAGCGCCTGATCGCCCAGGGCGAGGGTGTGGCGGAGGCACCCAAGCGGGCGGCACTGCCTTAACCCTCGAGCTGCACGAGCCCCGTATATTCCGATTTCACCACGGCTCGCAGCACATTGGCGAAGGTCTGGTAGACGCCGGGATCGGGGGCGGAGCGGCGCCAGACGAGGCCGACCGAGCGGGTGAAGCGCCCGCCCCGGAACGGCAGCACCGCCACGTCGCCGTCGGGATCGGCGATCTCGGATTTCACGTAGAGCACGGGCAGGAAGGTCAATCCCATGTCCATCGCCACCATCTGGCGAAGGGCGTCGAGGCTCGTCCCCTCATAATCCTGGCGGAGCGTGGCGCCGACTTCCCGCGCCAGGGCGGCGATCTGGGCGTGCAGGATATAGGCGCTGGAGAGCGCCAGCAGGTTCTGGCCGGCCAGATCTTCGTCCGCCACCTCGTCCCGCCCAGCCAGGGGGTGATCGCGGGCGACGGCGAGTTGCAGGGGCTCGCGGAACAGGCGCAGCACCGTCACATCCGTCGACTGCACCGGCAGATGGGTCAGGATCAGATCGTGTCGCCCGTTTAGAAGGTCGTCCAACAGATCCCGGGGCGCGCCGTCGCGGATGAAGATCTGCAAGGCCGGGAAATCGGCGTGTAGGCGCTGCAGCACCTTGGGCATCACGTAGGGCCCAAGGGTCGGGGTGGAGCCGAGGCGGATGGTGCCGGCCATGCCCGTCTTCAACCGATCCGACATATCGACCAGGGCGCTCACATCCTCGAGGATCCGCCGGGTCCGTTGCAGCACGTCCCGGCCGGCGGGCGTCAGCACGGCGCCCGCCCGGCCGCGCTCGACCAGCGAGAGCCTCAGCGCCTCCTCCAGGTTGGCGATCTGCAGGCTGAGGGAGGGCTGGCTGATCCCCACCCGCTCCGCCGCCTTGCGGTAGTGCCCGGTCTCGGCCAGGGCGGCGAAGTACTGCAGCTGCTTCAAGGTCGGGATGGCGGCGTCGGTCATAGCGGGATGGGCATAACTGGCCTGTCGATAGGAAATTCCAATTGGACTTTCCCAAGACATAGGATCGCATAAGGCTCTCCTCAAGCGCATATCAGGCACATCACAGCGACCGACAGGGCAAGGGTCCGATGCGCCGAACGCACACACACCGCCCCCGCGCAGCGGCACCCTTCGCCCATCTGAGCGGCGAAAACCGGAATGGGATGCAGCGGAGGAGGTTCCCTTGAAAGACTCTGAGATGATGCGGCTTCAAGGTTTGTCCGTCAGAATCGACGCCATGCGGCGGCGCCACCGTGAGATCGACAGCTCCGTCGCGGCGGAGCAGCGCCGGCCCTATCCCGACACCGCGCTTCTACAAGCCCTAAAGCGGCGCCGACTGCGCCTGAAGGACGCGCTGCTGCGCTACGAAGGCGTGCTCCGCACCGTCGCCCGCGGCCAAGCGGCCGCCTGACATCCCCTCCGCGGGATCGCGGTGCGTCCGGCCTGGCGTTCAGGGAGGAGCCGGCGCCGGGCGCACCGCAGAACGCACAGACCGGAGAGAGCGACATGTACTTCACGAGCTTCAACGAGCTTTGGCGCACCACCAACATCTTGCACACCAGCGCCATCGACGAACTGGCCGAAGCCCTGGGCGACGATGCGGTGAGGGAGAAGCGCAACGCCGACGAAGATCGCCGGACGGACGAGCAGTCCGCGAGCTAACGTCCTGTTACCGAAACGCGCCTGCGCGGCCTCCGCGCAGGCTTAGCCGTCTGGTCGGATCTCCTGCGCCGGCACGGCGTCCTCTTCCTTCACCCCCCATGGCTTGATGCCGATCCGCAGCGCGGCGCGGCCGATCATGTGCGCGCCGATCGGGGCGGTGAGCAGCAGGAACAGCACGGCGAGCGTGATCTTGAAGACGATCGCCGCATCCAGAAAGTGCAGCGCCGCGCCGGCGAGGATCAGGCCGGAGGCGAGGGTGCCCACCTTGGTCGCCGCGTGCATGCGGATGAAGACGTCCGGCAGGCGCACGATGCCGATCCCGGCGGCCACCGAAAAGACGCCGCCGAGCAGGATGCAGAGACCTGCGAGAATTTCGATCATTGCTCCTCGTCCGTCTTCCGCCGCAGCAACTGCCGCTCCGCATACCGCGCCAAGGCCACGGTCGCGAGAAAGCCGATGAGCGCCAGCGCCAGGGCGACGTCGAGAAAGGCTGCATCGCCGGTTCGGATCGCCGCGAGCCCGCAGAAGGCGACGATCGCCACCGTCATCAGGTCGAGCGCCACGACCCGGTCAGGCAGGCTCGGCCCCCGGGCCAGGCGATAGACCGCGAGCGCCACAGTGAGCAGCACCATGACGAAGCCGGCCGAGACCGAAAGATCGAGGAAGCTGGCCGGTGTCATGTCCCCTCCACCGCGTCGATCACCCATTTCTCCATACCCTCCTTCAAGGCACGGCAGACGGCCTCCGGATCCTCGGCGAACATCGCGTGGACCTTGAGCGTCGTGCGATCCTCCGACACGTCCAGGGAAAGGGTGCCGGGGGTGAGCGAGATCAGGTTGGTCACCAGCAGGATCCCCGCGTCGGTCTTCACGTCGAGCGGCATGTCGATGATGGCCGGACGGGCCCGATGGTTCGGCGTGAAGATGTCCCAAAGGACGCTCAGGCTCGAGACCACGAGCTCATAGTGAAACATCGCGATCAGCTTCAGCCAGTACCAGACCCGGAGGAAATAGGTGGACGACCCCCCGGTGAGCGGCTGCAGTAGCCAAAGCACGCCGAAGCCGAGGATGAAGCCGCTGACCAGGGTGAGCGTCGTGAAAGCGCCGAAGAGCGCGGCCCAGGCGGCGGCGAACATCAGGTTGACCAGCAGGCTGTTCATGCCGGTTCCCCCAGCACCGCCGTCACATAAGCGCTCGGGTCGAGAAGCTGGTCGGCCGCTTCCTCGGCGAAGGCGAAGAACGGCTCGGGAAAGAAGCCGACAACCAGGGTGAGCGCGGCCAGCGCCGCGACCGGAAGCAGCAGGCGCCACTGGTCCCGCACCGCGAGGCGGCTGAGCGCCGGCTCCATGCCGCTGGGATGCGCCTTCCAAAAGCCCTCGGCCCAGATCTTCGTCATCGAATAGATCGTGAGAAGCCCGACCAGCAGGGCCGCCGCCGCGACGATCCAGGCCGCAAGCTCGAGCGAGGCTGCCACCAGCACGTACTTCGCCCAAAAGCCCGAGAGCGGCGGAAAGCCCGCCAGCGAAAACGCTGGCACGAAGAACAGGATCGCCAGGAGCGGCGCGGATTTGTAGAGCCCGCCGATCCGGGCGAGATCGGTGGAGCCGGCCAGCCGCCCGGCGATCCCCGCGATCAGGAAGAGGTTCGCCTTCACGATGATATGGTGGACCAGGTAGAACACCGCCCCGGAGATCGCCAATGGTGTGAAGAGCGCGAGGCCCAGCAACATGTAGCCGATCTGGCTGACGATATGGAACGACAGGATCTTGCGGATGTCGTTCTGGGCCGCGGCGCCGAGGACGCCGGTCACCATGGTCAACACCGCGACCCAGAGCAGGATCTGGTGCGTCAGCTCGGTGTCGTGGGTGAAGACCAGCGAGAACATGCGGATCAGCGCATAGACCCCCACCTTGGTCAGCAACCCGGCAAAGACGGCGGAGACCGAGAAGGCCGGCGTGTGATAGGCCGCCGGCAGCCAGAAGAAGAGCGGGAAGACCGCCGCCTTCACCCCGAAGGCGATCATGAACATCACCGCGACGACGCTCAGCAGGCCCTGGTTCTCCACCTCCGGCACCGTGCGGGCGAGGTCGGCCATGTTGAGCGTGCCGGTCATGCCGTAGAGCAGCCCGACGCCCGAGAGGAAGAGGATGGTGGAGACGAGGTTGAGCGCCACGTACTTGATGCCGCCGTCGATCTGCTGGCGCCGCCCGCCGAGCACCAGAAGCCCGAAGGAGGCGATCAACATCACCTCGAACCAGACATAGAGGTTGAAGAGATCGCCCGTAAGAAATGCTCCGATCACGCCGCCGAGCAGCACGTTGAAGAGGGCGTGGTAGCCGAGCCGCTCCAGCGTCGCGTCGATGTCGGAGAGGGCGTAGACCGCCACGGCCAGGCCGGTGATCGCGGTGATGACCACCATCACGGCGCTCAGGAAATCGGCGACCAGGGTGATGCCGAAGGGCGCAGGCCAGCTGCCCATCTGGCCGACCACGATGCCATCGGCCAGGACCTGGCGCATCAGGGCGGCCGCCGCGATCAGCAGCGCCGCATTGCCCGCCACGCTGATCCAGCGCCCGGCCGGTCTGGTGCGAAGCAGGAACGCGGCGACCGCCGTCAGGAACGGCAGCGCCAGGGGGACGGTCAGCAGCCAGCTCACTGGCGCTTCGCCTCCACCGGCTCCGCGATCCGCATCTGGTCGGAGTTGAGCGTGCCAAGCGTGGTGTAGGCACGAAAGACCAGCACCAAGGCAAAGGCGAACAGGCCGAAGCCGATGACGATGGCGGTCAGCACCAGGGCCTGGGGCAGCGCGTTGCCGACGATGCCCCCCGGCCCCTCCGCCCCCTCGGGGATCAGCGGCGGCGCGCCTTCGGTCAGGCGCCCGCCGGTGAAGATGATCAGGTTCGCGGCGTTCGAGATCAGCACGAGGCCGAGGATGAAGCGCAGCACGTTCCGCGCCAGCATCAGATAGACGGCCGCGGCGACGAGCACACCGATGGCGATGGCAATCAGGGCCTCCACGGGCTCAGATCTCCTCTTCCATGGCGAAGACCAGGGTCAGGATCGAGCCGAAGACCACCAGATAGACGCCGATGTCGAAGACCAGGACGGTGGAGAGCGGCAGGCCCTTCTCCGTCTCGGTGGCGCCGATGAACAGCCATTGCCCGGTAAAGAGCGGATCGCCGAAGAGCGCGGCGAAAAGCCCGGCGAGCAGCGCGATGCCGAGGCCGGCCATGGCGAGCGACTGCGGCTCCACCTTGAGCGTCCGCCGCGCCTCCTTCACCCCGCAGGCGACGGCGTAGAGCACGAAGGCGGTGGAGCCCACCAGCCCGCCGATAAAGCCGCCGCCGGGCTCGTTATGGCCGCGGAGCAGCATGTAGATCGAGAAGATCAGCAGGAGCCCCGCCAGATACCGGGTCCCGGCGCGCAGGATGATGGAGTTCATTCGGCAGGCTCCTTATCCGACGCGGTGGTGCGCAGCAGGGCATAGGCGGCGAGGGCGGCGATCACCACCACCGCGATCTCGCCGAAGGTGTCGAGGGCGCGGAAGTCGACCAGGATGACGTTGACGATGTTGCGCCCAAACGCCTCGGGCCAGCTCGTCGCCTCGAAATAGTCGGTGAGGCGCCGGTCGAGCGGCAGGGCGAGGACGGCGAGTAGGGTGAGGGTGACGGCGGCACCCACCAGGCAGGCCAGGACAGCATCGACCGGCCGCCAGTGCTTCTCCCCCTCGATATTGAGCGCCGGCAGGCGGAGGAGGGCGACGGCGAAGAGTACGACCACCAGGGTCTCGACAAGCAGTTGGGTGATGGCGACGTCCGGTGCGCCGAAGACGATGAAGATCATCGCCACGCCGATGCCGACGACGCCGAGCGCCGCCATCGCCGCGATACGCGACGAGGTGACCGTGGTGATGATCGCACCGGCCACGATCAGCAGGACAAGCGCCACGTTCCGCCAGCCGACGTCGGAGAAGTCGACGGCCGTGATCGGCACGGCGCGCAGCACCATCGTGCCGGCGAGACCTGCGAAGATCACCGCGAAGGTCACGAACATATAGCGGCGCAGGATGCCCGGCTGGATCAGGCGGGTCTGCCAGGCGGCGAAGGCCTTCAGCCCGGCCAGGAAATGGTCCCACCAGGCATCGAGGGCCGGCACCTTGGCATCCACTCGGGCCAGCCCGTTCCGGAGCCCGCGGTGAAAGATGTAGAGCAACAGCCCGATCACCACCGTCGCGATCGACAGGATGAGCGGCAGGTTGACCCCGGCCCAAAGCTTCAGCTCCTCCGCCTCGGCCGGTGCGCCGAGTAGGCTCGCCACGGTGGGGGCCACCAGGGCGCGCTCCAAGAGGTCGGGGTAGATGCCGAAGACCGCGCCGAGGATGGCGAGCAGGACCGGACCCGCCAGCATGGGCCAGGGCGCCTCCCGCGGGACCCGGGGCATCTCACCGCCCTTCTGCCAGAACGGGCGGAAGGCAACGACGCCCGCCACCGCGAACATCAGCGCGTTGGCAGCCAGGACCGCGCCCGCGACCAGCACGGGTTCGGAGGCGACGGCGAGCGCGCCGGCATATTTCAGCTCCTTGCCGATGAAGCCGAGGAACGGTGGAAATCCCGCCATCGACATGGCCGAGAGCGCGGCGGCAAAGGCGGTGAGCGGCATGGCCTTGGCAAGACCGCCCAGCACCTCCGCCTCCCGCGTGCCGGTGCGGTGATCGACGCAGCCGACCACGAGGAACAGCGCGGCCTTGTAGAGCGAATGGACGACCAGGAAGGTCGCAAACGCGGTCATCGCATAGCCCGACTCCTGCCCGAGAAAGAGCGTGAGCGTGCCGAGCGCCATCAGCGTCGTGTACGCGAGCGCCTGCTTCAGATCGGTCTGGCGAAGCGCCAGGATGCTCGCCAGCACCGCCGTGATCGCCCCGAGGATCGTCAGCGTCCAAAGCCAGGCATCGGTGCCGGAAAAGGCCGGATGCAGCCGCGCCATCAGGTAGATGCCGGCCTTCACCATGGTGGCCGAGTGCAGGAAGGCGGAGACCGGAGTGGGCGCGGCCATGGCGTTCGGCAGCCAGAAATGGAATGGGAACTGCGCCGACTTGGTGAGCGCCCCGGCCAGGACCAGGATCAGGATCGGCAGATAGAGCGGATGGCCCTTGATCACCGCCCCCTGGGACAGGATCACCGACAGCTCGAAACTGCCGACCACGTTGCCGAGCAGGATGAGCCCCGCCAGCAGCGCCAGCGCCCCCGCCCCGGTGACGAACAGCGCTTGCAGGGCGGAGCGGCGCGATTTCTCCCCCTCATGCCCGAAGCCGATCAGGAGGTAGGAGGTGATCGTGGTGATCTCCCAAAAGACAAAGAGGGCGATCACGTTGTCGGCCAGCACCAGGCCCAGCATGCCGAGCATGAAGGCGGTGAGGAAGAAGGCGAACCGGCCGTACTGCTTGTGCCCGGCAAGGTAGGTGTTGGAGTAGAGGAAGACGAGCGCGCCGATCCCGCTGATCAGCAGCGCGAAGGTGAGCGACAGCCCGTCCACCAGGAACGACAGCGCGATGCCGAGGGACGGCAGCCAGTTCGCCGCCACGCGGACCGACCCGCCGTTCTCCACCACCGGCAAGAGCGTCAGGAAGAACGCAAAAAGGCCCGCCGACAACAGGACAGGCCCGATCCCGGCCAGGAGGGAGTTCCGCCCGGCCGTCCCGACATCCGCCGCGGCGCTCACGCCAGCGGGTCCCCTGGATCGAGGGTGACGGGGGAGACGAAGCCCTCGGGCTTCACCGTTAGGACGGAGCAGCCGACCCGGTTCAGGATGGTCTCGGCGGTGTTGCCGATGAAGAAGCCCTCGATCCCGGTCCGGGCAATCGTGCCCATCACCAGGGTGTCGATCCCCTCGGTGCTCACATGTTCGGAGATCACGTCGGACGCGATCCCCTTGATGTGCAGCACGCGCATCAGATCCTCGAACTCGGTGAAATTCGCCATCAGACTGTCCAACCGCCCCGCGCTTTCTTTTTCCGCGCTGGCGACGATGGCCCGCACGTCCTCTTCCCGTAGTTTTAGGCGGCTATGGCGCAGGATCGACTCTTCCTGCAAGTGCCAGGCGTTGATCACGTCGAGTTTTGCGCCGTCCTGCCGGGCGAGGGAGGTGCTGAGCTCCAGCACCAGGCGGTTGAGATTGTTGCGGATCCGGTCCTGTGGATCAGGGTCGATGGCGGCGAGAATGCGCCGGGCCTTCGGCGCGCTTTCGCCGTTCAGGATCCAGACCGGGCAGGGGCATTTGCGGAGAAGATGCAGGTCCGGTCCCCGCAGGAACGGACGGTCTGGGCCGCGATGGGCGCCCTTGATCACCAGATCGTTGTCGAAGGTCAGCACGTGGCGGATGGTCTGCAGGAAGCTGGTGCCGTGGAGCAGCTTGGTCTCCACGCGCAGGCCGTCCTTTCGCATCGGGGCGGCCAGACCCTCCAACCGCTCCCGATGGACCTCGAGCACCTGATCCTCGACCTCTTCGGTCTGGCTGAGAGAGAGCGTCGAGAGCAGGCGGGAGAGTTCCCCGGTCCCGCCGCCGAGCGCGTCGACCAGTGTCAGTGTCGCCTCGTTGGCGGAGGCGAGCCAGGCTGCCCGGTCCAGCACGGCGTCGGACGCGCTCCGCTCGTCGGCCACCACGAGAATGTTCTTGAAGCGGCGCATGCTGGCGACCTGTCATTTGGATGAGTGGCATATCGTAAGCCGTTGCTGATTGCTCCAATCGAAATCTGCGCTATGGGTAATCGAGTTTCTCTATCATGTCGCGGGAACCGCCCATGCCGACGCTGCAACAGCTCCGCTATCTCGTCGCCATCACCGAGACCCAGCACTTTCGCCGGGCGGCGGAGGCCTGCCATGTCACCCAGCCCACCCTTAGCGCCCAGTTGAAGGAGCTCGAAGGCAAGCTCGGCGTCGAACTGGTCGAGCGGAGCCGGGCCAAGGTCATCGTCACCCCCCTCGGCCAGGAGGTGGCGGAGCGCGCCCGGCGAGTGCTGAGCGAGGTCGAGGAGATCCGCACCCTTGCCGCCCTCGGCCAGGGGCGCCTGTCGCGGATGATCCGGATCGGCGTGGTCCAGACCCTCGGCTCCTACCTCCTGCCGCTGATCGTGCCGCCGCTGCATGAGAGCCACCCCAAGCTCAAGCTCTACATGCGGGAGGGGTTGCCGGACTATCTGCTGCGCGGTCTGTCGGACGGGGCGCTCGACCTGCTGTTCCTGCCCCTGCCGGTTCGCCAGGCGGATTTCGAGAGCCGCTCGATCTTTCGCGAACCGATCGAGGTGGTGATGCCCCACGACCATCCCTTCGCCGCGGAGGCCGAGATCGTGCCGGAGATGCTGAAGGGCGAGACGATCCTGTCGCTGGAGCCGGGCCACAAGCTCTACGAGCAGGTCCGGCGGCTCTGCGAGCAATACGGCGCCGTGCTCTCCCACGATTATGAGGGCACGTCCCTCGACACCCTTCGGCAGATGGTGGCGATGGGCATGGGCGTCTCGCTGATGCCGGCGCTCTACGTGAAGTCCGAGGTGGCGCACCAGGACATCGTCGTCGCCCGCCGCTTTCGCGGTACACCGCCGGCCCGCACCATCGGCATGGTCTGGCGCCGCGGCACCGCCCGGGCCGAGGAGTTCGAGGAGCTCGCCCGCATCATATGCGCGATCCTGCGCCGTGCCGCGCCGGAGGTGACCGTGCTGGGGTAGCGGCGGCCCGCCTCCACGGTTGCCCGGCCCCAGGGCTTCGTCTACTGAGGCGCGATTGTTGCGAGACGACGGGATGAGGGGCATCGGCATGGGGTCGTCGGGGGAACGCGCGCCGCTTCGGCTCGGCATCGCCGGCTTGGGCACGGTGGGCGTGGGCGTGCTGCGGATGCTTGGCGCCCATGGCGATCTGATCGCCGCCCGGGCCGGCCGGCCGCTCGCCGTCACGGCCGTCTCCGCCCGCTCCCGCAACCGGGACCGGGGCATAGATATCTCCAACTTCGCTTGGGAAGACGACCCGGTGGAGATTGCCCGGCGCGAGGACGTCGACCTGGTGATCGAGGTCATGGGGGGCGAGGACGGCCCGGCCAAGGCCACGGTCGAAACAGCCCTCGCCGGCGGCAAGCACGTGGTGACCGCCAACAAGGCGATGCTGGCCCACCATGGCGCGGCGATGGCCGAGATGGCGGAGGCGGGGGGCACCGCGCTCCGCTTCGAGGCGGCGGTGGCCGGCGGCATTCCAGTGGTGAAGGCTTTGACCGAAGGCCTCGCCGCCAATGCCATCACCCGGGTCGCCGGAGTGATGAACGGCACCTGCAACTACATCCTGACGGAGATGGAGGCGACCGGCCGCGACTACGCCGACGTCCTGGCCGAGGCCCAGGCCAAGGGCTTTGCCGAGGCCGATCCGGCAACGGATGTGGGCGGCATCGACGCGGCGCACAAGCTGGCGCTGCTCGCCGCCACCGCCTTCGGCGCCCGGGTGGATTTCGCCGGGGTGACCATCGAGGGCATCGAGCGGGTCAGCCTCACGGACATCCGCGAGGCCCGGGCCATGGGCTTCGCCATCAAGCTCCTCGGATTGGCGCGGCCGACAGAGGAGGGGTTGGAGCAGCGCATGCAGCCCTGCCTCGTCCCCGCGCACTCGCCCCTCGGCCAACTCGACGGGGTGACCAACATGGTGGTGATCGAGGGCGATTTCGTCGGCCAGACCGTCTATCGCGGGCCGGGGGCGGGGGCGGGGCCCACCGCCTCGGCCATCCTGGCCGACGTCGTCGACATCGCCCGCGGCCTGGTCATTCCCGCTTTCGGCCGCCCGGCGGCGGAGCTGGAGGCCGCGGCCCGGGCCCAGGCCGGGGCGATGGCGCCGTTCTATCTGCGCCTGGCGCTCTCCGACGCGCCGGGGGTGTTGGGCGAGATCGCCGGCATCCTCGGCCGCCACGGCATCTCCATCAACCGCATGGCCCAGCGCGACCATGCGGGGGAGGCCGCGCCGGTGATCATCGTCACCCACGGATGCCGGCGTGGGGCGCTCGACGCCGCCCTCGCCGATATTGCGGCGACGCCGGTCTCGCTCGCGCCGCCGGTGGCCATCCGCATCGAGGACGTCTGAAAGGCCTCAAGGGCCTGAGAGGGAGGATCCCCATGTCGACCGAGGAAATCTTCGCCGACCGCATGCTGTCGCTCGGCCTCGCCCGGGTGTCGGAGGCCGCGGCGATCGCCGCCGCCAAGCTGATCGGCCGAGGGGACGAGAAGGCGGCCGATCAGGCGGCGGTCGATGCCATGCGCACCCAGCTCAACCTCCTCGATATCCAGGGCACCGTGGTGATCGGCGAGGGCGAGCGCGACGAGGCGCCGATGCTCTATATCGGCGAAGAGGTCGGGCGCGGCGGTGGACCGGAGGTCGACATCGCCCTCGATCCGCTCGAGGGCACGACCCTGACGGCGAAGGCGATGCCCAACGCGCTCGCCGTGATCGCCATGGGGCCGCGCGGCTCCATGCTGCACGCGCCGGACGTCTATATGTGGAAGCTTGCCGTCGGCCCTGGCTATCCCGACGGCATCGTCAGCCTCGACATGGCGCCGGACGAGGCGGTGGCAGCATTGGCCAAGGCCAAGGGAACCGGGCCGTCCGGGGTGACGGTCTGCATCCTGGAGCGGCCCCGCCATGCCGAGATGATCGAGGCGGTGCGGGGGACCGGCGCCTCGATCCACCTGATCACCGACGGCGATGTGGCAGGCGTGATCCACTGCGCCGCGGCCGATTCGACCGGCATCGACATGTACATGGGCGCCGGCGGCGCGCCGGAGGGGGTGCTGGCTGCGGCCGCCCTCAAGTGCATGGGCGGGCAGATCCAGGGCCGGCTCTGGTTCCGCAACGAGGATGAGAAGGCCCGGGCGGCCCGGGCCGGGATCACCGACCTCGACCGGGTCTACACCCTGCACGACATGGTGCAGGCCGATGTGATCTTTGCCGCGACCGGGGTGACCGACGGCTCGATCCTGAAGGGGGCGCGGCGCGACGACCCCTATCTCGAGACCGAGACCATCCTGATGCGCTCCAAGACCGGGTCGGTGCGGCGCATCCTCTATCGCCAGCAGAACAACTGAGGCCGCAGTCAAGCGGTGGCGCGTTCCGCGCCGCGGTCTTTCTCCCAGCCCCGCCGTGGGCGGGTCTGGGTTGTTTTTGCCTGCTGAGAAGACCGGCGGGGGCCGGTCGACCTCCAGGCTGTGCGCGCCGGCGGGTCCGTCAAGGACAGGCCGGCGTTGCCGGTGCTGCGCATCCTTGACCGACCCGCCGGCGCGCGGTTTTCGCTTGAGGTGGGGTTGGCCTCAGATGTAGTGTTCCGATGTCTTTGGATCGCTATATGTGGGGCATCTCTTGCCGAAAGATGTGGCCGAAGCGGCGTTTCTCGGGGTCGCCTCCTCGCTGCTAGGGCGACGCTGGGTTGGGCTGGATGCGGGATTGATCCGGCAGGGGGCGGCCATCGCTCAGGTGGCCGAGCTGCCGGAGCTGGCGGGCCGCGTCCTGGCGGCGCGCGGGGTGCCGGCGGACAGCGCGGCGGTGCGGGCGTTCCTGGCGCCGACGCTGCGGGCGCTGATGCCCGATCCCTCCGTCCTGCGCGATATGGAGCGTGCGGCGTCGCGCCTGGTCGCAGCGACCCTCGCGGGTGAGCGGATCGCCATCTTTGCAGACTACGACGTGGACGGCGCCGCCTCTGCCGCGTTGCTGTTGGACTGGCTGGCGGCCCTCGGGCAGAGCGCGACGCTCTACGTCCCCGACCGGGTGGCGGAGGGCTATGGCCCCAACTTCCCTGCGATGCAACGTCTGGCCGAGGCCCACGATCTGATCGTCTGCGTCGATTGCGGCACCCTGGCGCATGAGGCCATCGGGGCGGCCGCGGGGGCGGAGGTGCTGGTGCTCGACCATCACCAGGGGGGCGAGACCCTGCCGCCGGCCCTCGCCGTGGTGAACCCCAACCGTCAGGATGAGCGCGCCGGGGCGGAGCTGCGCGCCCTGGCGGCGGCCGGCGTCGTCTTCCTCGTGCTGGTGGCCGCCAACCGGTTGCTCCGCGCCGAGGGGCGGGAGGGGCCGGATCTGCTGCCCTTCCTCGATCTGGTGGCCCTGGCGACGGTGGCCGACGTGGCGCCGCTCACAGGTCTCAACCGAGCCTTCGTGCGCCAGGGCTTGGTCGTGATGGCCCGGCGCGCACGGCCCGGGCTGGCGGCTTTGGCCGATGTGGCCAGCCTCACATCGGCCCCGACGGCCTATCATCTGGGCTATCTGCTCGGCCCGCGCCTGAATGCCGGCGGCCGGGTGGGGGGGAGCGATCTCGGCACCCGTCTGCTCGTCACCCGGGATGGGGCGGAGGCGGCGCGGCTCGCGGCGGAGCTCGACGCTCTCAACCAGGAGCGGCGGTCGCTCGAAGCATCGGTGCTGGCAGCGGCGATGGCGGCGGCGGAGGCTCGCGGCACCGACGGCCCTCTGGTCTGGGCCGCCGGAGAGGGTTGGCATCCCGGGGTCGTCGGCATCGTCGCCGCGCGGCTCAAGGAATGGGCCAACCGGCCGGCCGTGGTGATCGCGCTGGATGGCGAGACCGGCCAGGGCTCGGCCCGGTCCGTCATCGGCATCGACCTCGGCGCCGCGGTGGCGGAGACGGTGCGCGACGGCTTGCTGATGAAGGGCGGCGGCCATGCCATGGCGGCGGGCCTAAGTGTCAGGGCGGACGGGGTCGAGGCGGCGATGGAGCGCCTGGCCGCTGCCCTCGCGCGCCAGGGGGCCGACCGGCTCGGCCCGCCGGATCTTTGCCTCGATGCCGTGCTCGCGCCCCGGGCCGCCACGGTGGAATTGGTCGAGGTGCTGGAGCGTGCCGGGCCGTTCGGTGCCGGGGCGCCGGGGCCGCGGGTTGCGGTGAGCGGCGTGCTCTCCCACGTCCGCCGGTTGGGGGAGCGCCACATCGCCGTCACCCTCTCGGCCGATGGCGGGCGGCTCGACGCGGTGGCCTTCGGGGCCTTCGACGGACCGCTTGGCCCCGCGCTCGAGGCACGGCAGGGCATGCCGGTACATCTCGCCGGACGGCTGGAGCGGGACGATTGGCGCGGCCGGCGGCGTGCCCGACTACGTATCGAGGATGCCGCAGATCCGACCTGAACGCCCCGGTTCAGAGCACCCCGCGCGCCCGGTAGATGTTCTTAATGGAGAGGAGCGCCGCCGTCAGGCTGAGGAACGTCGGCCCGGGCGAAAAGTCGTCGGTCATCGCATTGCCGAGATAGCTGCGCACGACCCGGCGACGCCAGCCGAACAGGCTGCGGCCGGCCTGTTCCTGCACGAACAGCACATCCTGCTGGATCTGCGGGCAGCTGAGGATCAGCAGGCCGTCGGCCGCGACCTCGGCCCAACTGCTGCCAAGCTCCGACATCCTGGGGTGGTAGTCGATGATCAATCCGCGCCGGCCCGATGCCTCGATAAAGGCGAGAACGCTTGCAACCTCTCGCTGCTTAAAGGGCAGGCGACGGGTTGTCGTGCGGATCGTCTGGATCCCGAAACCCTCCAAAACAATACCTTTTTGACTGTTCAATGACGTTAACCTCTACAACTTTCACGGTAGTTACCCAGCTTGACCGGAATCGGGCAAGATAGAGGTCGCACTGTGTACCGTAAGTTGCCGCGACGTTAACTTGGGGCGCGGACCGGAGATCCCGGCGCAGGCGTCGGGTCTTAAGGCGGGCCCGGTGGTCTTCGCAGTGGCTCAAGTATCCAAAGTACGGCCACCAACCTCATGCCGCCGATGCCGGGAAGGCGCCGCGTCAGAGGAGCCGCACCAGTGCCAGGATAGTGAGGCCGACGGCGCCGAGGGCCAGCATGCTCAGCGTCAGCGCCATGCCGAAGACGCGGTAGAAGGGCTTGGGCGTATCGCTCCAGAACGCCCTTGCATGGCTCAGCCGGCCGACCGTCAGCATCAGGCCGAGGGCATGCACGACCAGGGCCGGCGCCGCCAGCATCTCGATGAGCGCAATGAGGATGAGCGCGATCGGGATTGTCTCGGTCGCGTTGCCGTGGCCGCGCATCCGGCGCTCCAGCGCCTTGTCATCGCCATGGCCGAGGGAGACGCCGGCGGCGCGTCGGCCGCCGATCACCCGGACGGTGAGTGCCACCAGGATACAGGCGTTCAGCCCGGCGTAGAGTGCTGTGATGGCAAGCATCCGCTCCGTCCCTTCACCCCTGAAACGCCCAGGAAAGTGGAGCGATCAGGCGGCGAGGTCCAGCCCCTCCGTCGCCCGGCGGAGGCGCGGCAGCATCGTCTGCTCGGCCACCTTCAGGCGCGCCTCCGCCTCACCGATGTAGTCGCGGTGAAGGGGCACGGCGTCGCGCTGCCGCCCGAGCTGCAGTTGGAAGACCATGGCCGAGCCATGCAGGAACGCCGCTTCGCAGGCCGCCAGATAGAACTCCCACATCCGGGCGAAGCGCTCGTCGTACATTGCCACGATGTCGGCCCGGACGGCCATGAAGCGGTCGAGCCAGGCCCGCAGCGTCCGGCTGTAGTGCACCCGCCAGATCTCGCTGTCGAGGGACCAGAGCCCGGCCCGTTCCACCGACTGCGTCGCCTCCGACAGGCAGGGCGCGTAGCCGCCGGGGAAGATGTATTTTCTGAGGAACGGCCCCGTGGTGCTCGGCGGATCGGCGGAGGAGATCGAGTGCACCAATGCCACGCCATCCGGCGCCAGCAGCCGGCGCACGGTGCGAAAATAGCCGTCGAGATGGCCGATGCCGACATGTTCCAGCATGCCGACCGAGACGATGCGGTCGAAGCGCGCGTCGATCTCCCGGTAGTCGCGGAGCTCGAACCGCACCTTATCGCTCAGCCCGGCTGCCTCGGCCCGGCGGCGGGCCAATGCCAATTGCTCTTCGGAGAGGGTGACGCCCACCACCTCCACATCCGCCACGGCCGCGAGGTAGAGCGCCAGCCCGCCCCAGCCCGAACCGATGTCGAGCACCCGCTGGCCGGGCTCCAGCATCAGCTTGGCCGCGATATGGCGTTTCTTGGCGGTCTGGGCCTCCTCCAACGTCTCCTGGCCCGTGGGGTAGTAGGCGCAGGAATACTGCATGTCCCAGTCCAGCCACTTGGCGTAGAAGGCGTTGCCGAGGTCGTAATGGTGGCGGACATTGCGCCGGGCCGGGGTCAGCGCGTTGTGCTGCATGAACCGGCGAAGGCGCCGGCCGAGGCCGCGCCAGAACACCTGGCTTGCCGACATGTCGAAGGCGCGCTTGTTGCGAAAGATCAGCTCCATGAGGGAGGTCGCGCCGTCCGGTCCCACCTCCATCCGGCCGTCCATGTAGGCCTCGGCGGCGGCAAGTTCGGCGTTCAGCGGGATTTTCCAGTCGAGGCTCGGGTCCTTGATGGTGATCGTCACCCGGGGGCCGTCCCCTTTGCCCTCGATCACCTCGACGAAGCCGCCGGGGCCGCGCAGCTCCAGCGTTCCGACCTGGACGATCCGCCGCAACAGGCGCGGCAAGAGCAGCATCGCTGGCACCTCCGGCTGACTGGATCTGCATCGAAGCGTAGCGAAAATCGGTGTCGTCGTGCAACTTCGCGGCCGGCGGCAATCTGCCGAGGCGGTGTGCCCGGGCGCCGGCCGGGCGCTGGCGCGGCGCCTACCGGGTGGGCAAAAACGCGCTTGCGCGCACGGGGCCGAGACCGTAGAGAACTGCCCACCGCGCGCCCTTCGTCTAGCGGTCTAGGACGCCGCCCTTTCACGGCGGAAACACGGGTTCGAGTCCCGTAGGGCGTGCCACTCCCTCAGCCGAAAGCGCACCGGACCCGGCCGAACGGGCCGAAATCTGAGTCGATCTCGGTGCCCGGCGGGCATTCGATCGGCCGGATGAAGGAGCCGGAGAGCACAATGTCGCCCGCCGCGATGGTGCTGCCATAGCGATGCAGGCGCCGGGCGAGCCAGACGACGCTTTCCACCGGATCGCCGAGGACGCCGGCGCCGAGGCCGGTTTCCTCCACCATGTCATTGCGGCGCACGACGGCGCCGACCCAGGGGAGATCGACATCTGCCGGCCGGTGCCGCTCCGGCCCGAGGACAAGGCCGCCATTGGCGGCGTTGTCGGCCACGGTATCGACGATTTGGCGGGACGCGCCGGTCTCCGGATCCTGGCGCAGGATGCGGGTGTCGAGGATCTCGAGCACCGGCGCCACGTGGCGCGTGGCGGCGAGGACATCGGCGCGGCTGACCTCGGCGGCCGCGAGGGGCGCCTGCATCAGGAACGCGATCTCCGCCTCGACCCGGGGAGCGATGAAGCGGCCGGCGGGCACCGTCGCGCCATCCTCGAACAGCATGTCGTCGAGGAGCACGCCGCTGTCCGGCGTCTCGATCCCGAGGGCCTGCTGCATGGCCCGCGACGTGAGGCCAATCTTCCAGCCGATAACGCGCCGACCCTCCGCCCGCATGGCCTCGATCAGGGCCGCTTGGACCGCGTAGGCGTCATCGAGCGTCATCTCGGGATGGCGAAGGGAGAGGAGGCCGATCTGCCGGCCCGTCCGCTCCGCCATGAGCAAATCCTCGGCCGCGGCGGTGATCTCCGCCGGCGTCACGCCTCGTCTTCCACGGTGTTGCGAAGGGTGCCGATCCCCTCGGCCGCGACCTCCACCACGTCGCCGGGGCGGAGGTAGATCGGCGGATCGTGCCGCGCCCCGGCGCCCGTGGGCGTGCCGGTGACGATCACATCGCCCGGCACCAGCGTTGTGAAGGTGGAGATGTAGGCGATCTGCCGGCGCACCGGGAACAGCATGCGCCCGGTGCGATCGTCCTGACGCAGTTCCCCGTTCACGTGGGTGGTCAGGCGCACATCCTCGATCTGCGCCGGATCCTCGAACGGCACCAGCCATGGCCCCAGGGCGCCGGAGGCGTCGAAGTTTTTGCCCTGCGTGACGTTGAACTTCGCATGACGCACCCAGTCGCGCACCGTCCCTTCGTTGCAGAGGGTGAGTGCTGCGATGTGATCCAGCGCGCGCGCCTCCGGGATATGGCGCCCTCCCCGGCCGATGACGACGGCGATCTCCCCCTCATAGTCCAGCTTCTCCGACACCTTCGGCCGGATGAGCGGCGCGTTGTGCCCGACGAAGGAGCGCGGGAAGCGCACGAAGAGGGAGGGGTTGGGCGGCGCCTCCACCCCATCCCGGTACTCGGCATTGCGGTCGGGGAAGTTCACGCCGACGCAGATGATTTTTTCGGGCGCCGGCACGGGGATCCGGTAGGCGATCGCCTCGATCGGATGGGTGACGGGGCGCCCCGCCGCCCGCTCCGCCAGGCGCGGCAAGCCATCGGCGGCGATCACCTCCCGCAGGCTCGGCCAATCGGGGAAGTGGGGGGAGAGGGCGATCATGCCGTCGTCTGTCACCGCGCCGTAGAGCGCCTCGTCGCCCGCGCGGAAGGTGGCGAAGCGTGGACGGTCGCTCACGGCGCGATGATGGGCTGGGCGGCGAGCCGGCTTTCGACGGGTGCGGTGCCGTCGAACAGGCTCCCCTCCTCGAACCAGCTCCGCGGCGCGGGGGCGCCCCAGAGAGTCTGACGCTGGGGGTCCTTCAGGTCCCACTTGATCGGCTCATGTTCGGGATCGACGGTCTGATAGTCGGAGCAATAGAGCTCGATCCGGTGGCCGTCGGGGTCGCGGACATAGAGGAAGAAGGCATTCGAGATGCCGTGCCGCCCCGGTCCCCGCTCGATCGCATGCACCCAACCGGTGGTCGCCATCAGGTCCAGCAGGTCGATGATGTTGAGCGGCGTCGGCACCCAAAAAGCGGCGTGGTGCAGCCGCGGCCCGGTGCCGTTGGTGAAGGCGACATCGTGCACGCCCCCCTTGCGGTGCATCCAGGCGGCCCAGAGCCGCCCGCTCTCCTCATCTTCGGTGTACTCGGTCGTGCGAAAGCCGATCGCGTTGTAGAACGCCACGGCCGCGTCGACGTCGCTCATGAAAAGGTTGAAGTGGTCGATGCGAAGCGGCTTTGCCCCGTGATAGAGGGCGTAGCGCTGGTGGATGGGCGCCAAACGCTCCATCTCGACGTAGAACTCGAGCGGGACGCCCCACGGATCCCGTACCGCGAGCGTCCGGCCCTGGTAAGGCCGCTCCACCCAGCTTGTCTTCAGGCCCTGGTCGGCGAAGTAGGCGGCGGCCTTCGCCAGATCCTCCTCCGCGAACAGCTTGAAGCCGAGCGTGGCCACGCCCGGCGCCGGCGCTTCGATCAGGGCGAGGCAATGGTGCCCCCGCTCCTCCATGGCGCGGAGGTAGAGCGCCCCCGGCGCCTCCGCCGTCACCTGCAGGCCGAGGGTGTCGACGTAGAAGGCCCGCGCCCGGCCGAGATCGGTGACGTGGTAGAGGACGTGCGACAGCCGCACGATGTTGAACGGCGGGGAGAGGACGGGGGCGGGCACCGGCATGGCCTAGGTCCCAAGCCGCGGGATGGGGTGCTGGCCGGTGGCAAAGCCGATGTGCTTTTGCTCCATGTAGAACTCGAAGGACCAGTCGCCGCCATCCCGGCCGATGCCGCTCGCCTTCACCCCGCCGAAGGGCGTCGGCAGGTGGCGCACGTTCTCGGAATTCACCCAGATCATGCCGGCCTCCAGCCGCTCGGTGACGCGCAGGGCCCGGGTGAGGTCGTTGGTCCAGACATAGGCGGTCAGGCCGTAGGGCACATCGTTGGCGATGGCGACCGCCTCCTCCTCCCCGTCGAACGAGATCATGGTGAGGACGGGGCCGAAGATCTCCTCCTGCGCGATGCGCATGTCGGGGCGGGCGTCAGTGAAGAGGGTGGGCGCGACGTAGCAGCTGTCGGGCGCCGTGCCGCCGGCCGCGATGGTGGCGCCTTCGCTGCGGGCCACCTCGACATAGCCGGCAACCTTCTGCACGTGGCCGGGGTCGATCAGGGGCCCGACCTCGGTTGCAGGGTCGAGGGGGTGGCCCACCTTGATCTTGCCGATCCGCTCCACCAATCGCGCCTTGAACGTCTCGGCGATCTCGGCGGCCACCAGGAGGCGGGAGGAGGAGGTGCAGCGCTCCCCGTTCAGCGAGAAGATCATGAAGATCGCGGCATCGAGCGCGCGGTCGAGATCGGCGTCGGGAAAGACGATCACCGGGTTCTTGCCGCCGAGCTCGAAGTGCACCCGCTTCAGCGTCGGCGCGCCCTGGGCCATGATGGCGGAGCCGGTGCGGCTTTCGCCGACAAAGGCGATGGCGCGGATGTCGGGATGTTCGGTCAGCGCGCGGCCAGCCTCCTCGCCATAGCCGTGGACGGTGTTGAGGACGCCGGGGGGCAGGCCTGCCTCCTCCGCGATCTCGACCAGAAGCTGGGCCGTGACGGGGGAGAGCTCGGCCGGCTTGTGGACGACCGCGCACCCGGCGGCGAGCGCCGGCGCGATCTTCCAGGTCGACAGCATGAAGGGCGTGTTCCAGGGGGTGATGACGCCGACGGGGCCGATGGGCACGCGCGTCGTGACGTTCATCAGGGTGGGCGAGGGCAAGAGCTGGCCATCCCGTGCCGCCGGCGCCCGGTCGGCGAAGAAGCGGAAATTCTCCGCCCCTCGCAGTGCGGCCTTCGACATGAAGCGATAGGCCTGGCCGCTATCCCAGCATTCCAGGAGGGCGATGTCGGTGGCTCGTGCCTCGATCGCGTCGGCGATGCGGAGCAGGATGCGCCGCCGCTCCGCCGCCGGCAGGTCGCGCCAGGCCGGAAAGGCGGCCTTCGCCGCCTGGGCGGCCGCGTCGATGTCGGCTGCGTCGCCCCGGGCAACCTCGGCGATCAGGCTGCCGTCGACGGGGGAGCTTGTGGCGAAGGTGGCACCCGAGGCCGCCGGACGGGCCGCCCCGCCGATACGGTGCTGGACGCCACGCCCGGCTATCTCGGCCCGCAAAGTCTCGAGCCTGGCCAGATGCGAGCCGAGATCGGGCATCGGCGCCCTCCCATCACGGCGCCGGCCCCAGGGCCTAGGGGCGCCACCCCCTCATGCTCTAGCTGCCTCGCTGCCCGGCGTCGAGCGTCACCTCATCCGGCGGATGGTGCGAGGCGGGCGAGCAGCGCGGCGTGATAGGCCGGCGGCGCGACCAGGAGGGAGGGCCAGCGCGGCTCCGCCCCGTTGAACGGCGGCACGTGGCCATCGGCGGCGGTGACGCGCACGCCTGCCTCCTCAGCGATGATCGCCCCGGCGGCGATGTCCCACTCCCAGGCCGGGCGGAAGGTGAGGGTGGCGCCGGCCTCCCCCGCCGCCACCAGAGCCAGGCGATGGGCGAGGGCGGGGCGAAAGCTCTGCCGCGCCTCGGGCACGCCGCCGGGCCAATGCTGGGGGCGCATGGCGTAGCGGCTGGAGAGGATCTTGGGCGTCCCGTCGGGTTCCCCGGCTACGAGCGGCGTGTCGTTCAGGCTGGCGCCGCCGCCGCGATGGGCGGCGTAGCTTTGCCGATGCATCGGCAGATGCACGACGCCGGCAACCACCAGGCCGGCCTCCACCACGGCCAGGGCATGGCAGAAGCCCGGCTCGCCTTTCAGGTAGGCCCGCGTGCCGTCCAGGGGATCGACGATGAAGGTGCGCGCGGCGTGCCGACGGGCGGGATCGGCGATGCTCTCGGGGCTTTCCTCCGACAGCCAGCCATAGTCGGGGCGGGCCGAGAGCAGCTCTGCCCGCAGCATCCGGTCGATCTCCAGATCGACGGTGGAGACGGGGCCCGCACCCTCCGACTTCTCCCAATGGTCGGGTTCGGAGCCGAACTGGCGGCGGGCGATCTCTCCGGCGGCTTCCGCGGCCGCGAGCAGCAGCGCCCGGTCGGCGGCGTCCTCGCCGCCGGGTTCAGGCGCCGGCGACAGTGAGGCCATCGACCAGCAGGCTCGGTACCAGGCGGCTGCGGCTCGGATCCGCGTCGTCGGCGGCGCGCAGGCTGGCGAGCATGGGTTTGAGATTGCCCGCGACGGTGCATTCGTTCACCGGATAGGCGATCTCGCCGTTTTCCACCCAGAACCCGGCCGCGCCGCGAGAATAGTCCCCGGTGGTGGGGTTGATCGAGGCGCCGAGCAGTTCGGTGATCAGCAGGCCGCGCCCCATCTCTCGCAGCAGATCCTCCCGCCCGCCGTGGCCGCCGGTGAGGCGAATGTTGCTGACGGCGGGGCGGGGCGCGCTGCTTGGCGCCCGGCTGGCGTTCGCGGTGCTTTGCAGTCCCAGTTGGCGGGCGGTGGCGAGGTCGAGGGTCCAGGTGCGGAGGATGCCGTCCGCCACGATCTCCCGCCGCTCCGTCGCCAACCCCTCCGCATCGAAGGGGCGGGAGGCGCCGGCGCGCACGCGCCTGGGCTCCTCCAGCAGGCCGAGGTTGCCGGGCAGCACGGCGCTGTCGCAAAGATCGGCGGCCCAGCTTGCCCGCCGGGCAATCGCCGTGCCGTTGATGGCGGAGAGCAGGTGGCCGATCAGCCCGCCCGCCAGGCGCTCGTCATAGACCACGGGCACGGCACCGGTCGGCGGCTTGCGTGCGCCGGTGCGGGCCACGGCCCGTGCGGCCGCCCGGGTGCCGACGGTGTGGGCTTCGGGCAGATCGGCGGCGTGGCAGCGGGCCTCGACCGCATAATCGCGCTCCATGCCGAGACCGGTGCCGGCGATGGCGACGCAGCTCAGCCAGGACTGGCTGCGGGCATAGCCGCCGGAGAAACCGTTGCTGGCCTGGAGATGAATGCGGGCGCGGCCCTGGCCGGCGCTCGCGTCGTCGACCTGGCTGATGCCGGCGACGGCGCGGGCGGCGTCCTCGGCCTCATGGGCCCGCTCCTGCAGGACGGCGGGGGTGAGCGCCTCTCCCGGATCGTCGAGCTCGAGCGCGGCGACGTCCATATCCGTCGCCAACAGGCTGGGATCGGCGAGGCCGCACCAGGGATCCTCCGGCGCCTCCCGCGCCATGGCGACGGCGCGGAGCGCCAGTTCCTCGATCGTCGCGTCCTTGATGTCGGAGGCAGCGACGGCCGCCTGGCGCTGGCCGATCAGGACGCGAAGGCCGATCTCCAGGCCCTCCGAGCGGTCGGCGCTCTCCAGCGCCTTGTCCCGCACGGTGACGGAACGGCTTTCCTCCGCCACGGCGAGCGCATCGGCCGCATCGGCACCGGCGCGCCGGGCCGCGGCGATCAGGCGGTCGGTCAACTCATCGAGGCGTGGGTCCATCGCGCCTTTTGGCGCCTTTCGCCCCCCGGGTTCAAGCGGGGATCGCCGCCGGTGCGGCTTTCGGTCCCGCCGCGACCGCGCCTAGGCCACCCGCCGGCCGAGCAGCCAGGTGCCGCGGACCACGGGGCTGGCGAAGGCGGTGGAGACCCGGATCAGATCGCCCCGCAGGCCCGGGCGGATCTCGCCCCGATCAGTCAGCCCCACCGCCACGGCCGGGGCGCGGGAGACGGTGGCGTGCCCGCGCGCCAGGTTGCCCAGCATATCGCCGAGCCGCACCGCACCCATCAGCAGGCTCGACGGCGCATAGTCGGAGGAGAGGATGTCGAGCAGTCCCCCCTCGGCCAGCTCCGCCGCCGCCACATTGCCGGAGTGGGAGCCGCCGCGCAGCAGGTTGGGCGCCCCCATCATCACCGCGATATCGTGGGCGTGGCAGGCCTCCGCCGCCTCCCGTGTCGTCGGGAACTCGGCCAGGCGCACGGCATGCCCGGCCGAGGTCGCGACATGCGCCGCCGTCGTGTCGTCGTGGCTGGCCAACACCGCCCCCAAGCGCTGGGCCGCGGCCACGGCGCCGGCCTCATGCGCCGCGCCGAGCCGGGCCTGCAGCCCGCGCAGATGGGCGAAATGCGCCGCCATATCCGCCTCGCTCATGCCGTGCTTGCCACGGAGATAGGTGTGCAACTTTGCCGGATCGCGAAACTGGCGCTGGCCCGGCGTGTGGTCCATCAGGCTGACGATGCCGATCCGATCCTCCGGCCCGAACTCCGCCAGTTCCTCGAGCAAGGTCTCCGAACAGATCTCGGCCCTGAGGTGCATGAAGTGCGAGATGCGGAGCGCCCCGCGGGACCGGAGCGCAATCAGCACGCTCGCCAGCTCCCGCGCGTAGGCGTGGTACCTCGCCTTGGCCTCGGAGATCACCGAGCCGACGCGGAGCGCGTCGAAGACCGTGGTGATGCCGACCGAGGCGAGCTCCGCATCGTGGGCGATGGCGGCCGCCTCCTTCGGCCAGTGGACCCCCGGGCGGGGCTGCATGTGACGCTCGAGATTGTCGGTATGGAGCTCGATCAGTCCGGGCGCCAGCAGATCGCCCTCGCAGTCCTCCGCCCCCGGCAGCACGCGGTCGCCGAGGTCGATGTCGGTGATGATCCCGTCCTCGACGCGGAGGGAGCCCGGCACGACCTCATCGGCCAGCACCAGGCGTGCATTGCTGAAGCTGCGGCTCTCGGCCGGCAGATGGGGGATCGCAGTCATCGCGACCGCATCCCCGCCGGCCCCACTTGCGCGGGCGCGTCGCATCTGTGTGACATGGTTGGCGGTGCTGGTCGGAGGAGGGGCGGGCGATGGAGTATCGGCGATACGCGATCTACTACGCGCCGCCAGCGGGCTCGGCCTTGGCCGCCTTCGGCGCGGCCTGGCTCGGCTGGGATGCGGAGGCGCAGGGGGAGGTCGCGCGGCCCACCGTTGCGGGGCTCGATACGCCGGTCGAGGCGCTGACGGCGAACCCGCGGCGCTACGGCTTTCACGGCACGCTGAAGCCGCCCTTTCGCCTGGCTGAGGGGTGCAGTGTCGTGGATCTCGAGGCGGCGGTCGCTGCGTTCGCCGCGACCTGGCGGCCCTTCGATGCACCGCCGCTGCGCGTGGCGACCGATCACGGCTTTTTGTCCCTCCGCCTCTCCGCCTATTGCCCCGAGATGGCGGCGCTGGCGGATGGCGTGGTCGAGCAGCTCGACAGGTTTCGCGCACCGCCGGCCGAGGCGGAGCTCGCCCGGCGCCGGCAATCGGGCCTGACGCCCCGGCAAGACGCCAACCTGCAGCGCTGGGGTTATCCCTACGTTTTCGAGGACTTCCACTTTCACCTGACGCTCTCCAACCATCTGGGCGAGACGCGGGCCGCGCAGCTTGCCGACCTCCTCGCCGATCGGCTCGCGCCCCTTTGTCGGGATCCAATGCTGGTGCGGGAGGTCGCGCTTTTCGGCGATCCGGGCGACGGGCCGTTCCATCTGCTGCATCGCTACGCCCTCTCCGGCTGAGGGGTGAGGGCGGCGAGGAAGGTGGCGATGCCGTCGGCCACGCTGCCGTCGTTCTGGATGACCGTGACGTCGTCCCCGTCGGGCACGGCGTAGTGGGCGCGGGAGAGCCGTTCCGCAATGTCGGCCGCCGTCTCTCGCCCGCGGGCGGCCAGGCGGGCGGCGAGGACGGCGTCCGGCGCCGTCACCACGATGATGCGGAGGGGGGCGAAGCGGGCCCGCGCCTCCGCCAGGATGCCGCGCGAGCCGTTGAAGACCACGGACCGGCCCGCCGCCAGATGCCCCTCGATCTCCGCCGGGATGCCGTAGGCGAGCCCATGGGCGCGCCAGTGGAAGGCGAAGCCGCCCGCCGTGCGCTCCGCCTCGAACGCCGCCTCGGTGGCGGCGACATGCACCTCTCCCCCGGCGCCCTCGGCTCGGGTGATCCAGCGATTGGGCACATGGATGTCCGGCCGGGCGGCGCGGGCGGCGTCGATCAGCGTGTCCTTGCCGGCGCCCGAGGGGCCGACAACGGGATAGAGGCAGCCCCGGCTCATGCCGCCCGGGGTGGTGCGAAGGCGGAGACGTCGACCTCCCGATCCGCCACCGCCTCCCGCGCGGCCCGGTCGTGGAAGATGCCGAGGATCGCGGCACCCCGCGCCTTCGCCTCGCCGATCAGCTCGAGCACCGTGGCGCGGTTCGCGGGATCGAGGCTCGCCGTCGGCTCGTCGAGCAGCATCGCCGGGTAGGCGTGGGCGAAGCTGCGGGCGATGTTTACCCGCTGCTGCTCCCCGCCGGAGAAGGTCAGCGGCGAGAGCGGCCAGAGCGTCTCGGGGATCCTGAGCCGGGTGAGAAGCTCGCGAGCCCGCGCCTCGGCCACGTCCGCCTCGACCCCAAGCGCGAGCAGCGGCTCGGCCACGACAGAGAGCGTCGGCACCCGCGGCACGACGCGCAGGAACTGGGAGACATAGCCGAGGGTGCGGCGCCGCAGCTCCAGGATCTGCCGCGGCTCGGCGTCGACGACCTCGACATTGCCGACCCGGATCGTGCCCGCAGCGGCCAGGTAGTTGCCGTAGACGAGGCGCATCACCGTCGACTTGCCGGCGCCGGAGGGACCGGTCAGCGCCACGCACTCCCCGGGCGCGACGGCGAGCGACGCCTCCTCCAGCACCGGGATCGTCGCGCCGCCCTGGTTGTGCAGCGTGAAGCTCTTGGCGACGTCTTCCATGACGATCATCCGCCTCTCCTAGACCTGGAGAACCGAGCTCACGAGGAGCTGGGTGTAGGGGTGCTGCGGGTCGTCGAGCACCTGGTCGGTGAGGCCGGTCTCCACGACGCGCGCGTCCTTCATCACCATCAAGCGGTCGGCGAGCAGCCGCACCACGGCAAGGTCATGGGTGACGATGATGGCGGAGAGCCCGAGCTGGCGCACCAGACCGCGCAGCAGATCCAGCAGCCGGGCCTGCACGCTCACGTCGAGGCCGCCGGTCGGCTCGTCCATGAAGATCAGCCGCGGGCCGGTGACCAGGTTCCGGGCGATCTGCAGGCGCTGCTGCATGCCGCCGGAAAAGGCGCGGGGCGGGTCGTCCACTCGCTCCGCCGCGATCTCCACCCGCTCCAACCAATCGACCGCCGCGCCCCGGATCTGGCCATAGTGGCGGGCACCCACGGCCATCAGCCGCTCGCCGACATTGCCACCGGCCGAGACCGCCATCCGCAGCCCGTCGCGCGGGTTCTGGTGCACGAAGGCCCAGTCGGTGCGCCCGAGCATGCGCCGCTCCGGCTCCGACATCGTGAGTGTGTCGCGCGGGCCGTCGGTGCGGGTGTCGAAGAGCACCGCGCCCGCATCCGGCGCGAGGTGCCCCGCGAGGCAATTCAGCAGCGTCGTCTTGCCCGAGCCGCTTTCGCCCACCACGCCCAGCACCTCCCCCGGCCAAAGGTCGAAGCTTACTTCGGCGCAGCCGAGCCGGGCGCCGTAGCGCTTGGTCACGCTGCGTACCTGGAGAAGCGGCGTGGCGCTCATCCCGAGCCCTCGGCCGCGCGTTTCGGCGGCGGGCGGAGCCGGCCCATCACATGGCTGTCGATCAGCACGCCGTCGCGGAGCGTGTCGGCGCGGCGGGTTCCCTCATGGTTGAAGCCCGCCTCCTCGTAGAGATGGATCGCGGCGGCGTTGTCGGTGTTCACGTCGAGCTCGACCCGGGTGAGGCCGAGCCAGTTGTCGGCGAGATCGAGGAGAGCGGCGAGGAGCTTGCGGCCATGGCCCCGGCCCTGGTGGTCGTCATGGACGAAGAGCACGACCTCCGCCGCATGGGCCCGCCGACCGCCCTTGCGGATCAGCGCGCCGGCGGCGATGGCCTGA
The DNA here is from genome assembly GCA_039180875.1 of Pseudomonadota bacterium. GTDB lineage: Bacteria > Pseudomonadota > Alphaproteobacteria > Rhodobacterales > Rhodobacteraceae > JBCDCY01. The sequence continues at coordinate 84,748 of JBCDCY010000009.1, forward strand.
CCGTCGACCGCGCCGACGAGGACGTAGGTGTTGGGCCCGGCATCGAAGAACAGCCGCTTCACCAGCCGCTCACCCGTGTGGGGTAGGCGGAGCGTGCCGGCCCTGACGCCCGGCTGGTTCATGACCTCGGTCAGCGCAGCCAGGTCGGCGTCGCGGGGGGCGCGAAGTTCCAGGGTCACGGCGTGGCCTCCGGGATCTGGGCGAGGTCGGTGAAGACGGTGCCGCCGGCACCTTGGATGCGGGCGACCTCTGCATCGGCGCCGGCGCTCTCATCCCCGATGCGGAGGATGGCGTCGCAGCGCTCGGCCAGCGCCAGGGAGACGGGCATCATGATCTCCTCGTAGCGCGCGGCGCCCGCCTCCTCGATCATCGGCAGGGCCATGTTGACGCCGATGACGGGCACGTGCCCGCGGGCCAGAACGTCGAGGGCGGCGCGGTTGAGGGCGGCGAGGCGCATCTGCCGGGTCTCGGCATCGGCACCGCCGCTGCCATAGGGGCCGGCGATCATGATCCACATGGGCTTCACGCCTGGCTGATCGCGGTGGAGAAATCGGTGGGGTCGAGGATCAGGCTCTCGATGCTGCCGACCATCGCCCCGTGCTCGGCCGCCGTGACGCGCTTGATCTCGGCCCATTCCTCATCGGCCATGAAGGCGGTCCAGGCGGCCTCCATCTCTGCCGCGTCGGTCCAGGTGAGGAGGTAGACGAAGGCGAGGCCTGCCTCCCGCTCCGTCACCCACATCGCCTGGATGCGGAAGCCGTGCCGTGCCATGATCCGCGAAGCATGGTCGCGGAACCGGTCGAGGAAGGCGACCCGGGTGTCGGCGAAGATCTCGTAGATGCGGAGTTGGTTGATCATTTTGCCGCCCTGGCTTTCCGCATGCCGCTGTCCCGGGCTTGACCCGGGACCTCGTCGCTGAATTGGAGGTAGAGGTCCCGGGTCAAGCCCGGGACGGTGCGGGACGGATATGCCGCGGCTACTCCCGCAGCCGGCTCTCCGCCCCCGTCAGATAGCCGTCGACCAGGCTGGCCGGGCGAAAGATGTAGAAGACCGCAGCGGGGGATGACGGATAGCTGACGACTGTCGTCTCGCCCTCCACCTCTCCGTTCAGGCTGCGGAAGACGATGTAGCCTGCGGCGTAGCAGACCAGACCCAGCAGGATGAACCAGCGCATGGCAGACCTCCGTCATGGCGTCGCCTCTGCCCCCGGCGCCCTGGCCGATCCGACATGCCCCGCCGCGCGCCGTTCCGCGCAGAAGTGGCTGTCCGAGCAGACGAACATGCGCCCACCTTGGTCATCGAGGATGACCTCGTCCAGATAGCTCTCTGCCGCGCCACACAGCGCGCAGTCCTCGGCCCACTCCCCCCGCTCGAACGGATAATCCTCGAAATCGAGGCTCACGACCTCCGTATAGGGCGGAATGGCGTAGATCCGCTGCTCCCGCCCCGCGCCAAAAAGCTGCAGCGCAGGGCTCTGATGCAGCTTCGGATTATCGAACTTCGGGATAGGCGAGGGATCCATCACGTAGCGCCCCTCGATCTTCACCGGATAGGCGTAGGTCGTGGCGATCCGGCCGTGGCGCGCGATGTCCTCGTAGAGCTTCACGTGCATCAGCCCGTAGTCTTCGAGCGCGTGCATCCGCCGCGTCTCCGTCTCCCGCGGCTCGAGGTAGCGGAGCGGTTCGGGGATCGGCACCTGGTAGACCAGGATCTGGCCCTCGGTCAGCGGGGCCTCGGGGATCCGGTGGCGGGTCTGGATCAGCGTCGCCTCCGCCGTCGCCTCCGTCGTGGCGACGCTGGCGGTCTTCTCGAAGAACGTGCGGATGGAGACGGCGTTGGTGGTGTCGTCGGCCCCTTGGTCGATCACCTTCAGCCGGTCCTCCGGCGTAAGGCACGCGGCCGTCACCTGCACCCCGCCGGTGCCCCAGCCATAGGGCATAGGCATCTCGCGACTGGCGAACGGCACCTGATAGCCCGGGATCGCCACGGCCTTCAGCAACGCCCGCCGGATCATCCGCTTCGTCTGCTCGTCGAGGTAGGCGAAGTTGTAGTCAGACACGGAGGACGTCCTTCCCGGGAAAGGCTGTGCCATTGCTGGGCGGCCGACATTCTCGTTCGCAGATCTTTGCGGTCACGGGCTCGGCCCGACGTGCCGCGCACCCACGCACCCGCGGCCGCACGCCGCAGCGATCAGTGTTGCCGGCGGCGACTGAGGCTCCATCTCGGCAGTCAAGCGGACACAACACAATCGGAGCTTTAGCCATGACCCTTGCCCTCTACGGCCTCGCAGCCTGCGCCTTTGGTGTTGCCCCCTGGTTCATCTGGCGTCTCGTCGACAAGACACAGGCGGCGATGGAGCTTGAGCCGGCGGCCGTGCCAGTCCCCGTCGATGCGCCGGAGACGTCGGATGTCGCCCTCGACCGCGCCGCCTAGGCAGCCCACGGATGCGGCGGATGGGCGCTGCCCGCTCACTCCGCCGCCTCGCGCTTCGCTCTGATCTCCGCCCGCATGGCGCGGATCATTTGCAGCTCGGACTGAAAGTCGACGTAGTGAGGCAGCTTGATGTGCTCGACAAAGCCCGTCGCCTGAATGTTGTCGGCGTGGGAGAGCACGAATTCCTCGTCCTGGGCCGGCGCGCCGACATCCTCCTCGCCGAGTTCGGCCCAACGCAGCGCCCGGTCGACCAAGGCCATGGAGATCGCCTTCCGCTCTGCCTGGCCGAGCACCAGGCCATAGCCGCGGGTGAATTGCGCCGGCTCGGTCTTGGAGCCGGTGAACTGGTTCACCGTCTCGCATTCCGTCACCGTGATCTCGGCGATCTCGACGGCGAAGCCAAGCTCGGGGATGTCGATCTCGACCCCTACGGTGCCGATGCGGAGCTCGCCGACGAACGGGTGGTTCCGCCCATAGCCGCGCTGGGTGGAGTAGGCGAGGCTCAGCAAAAACCCCTCGTCCCCGCGGGCCAGCGCTTGCAGCCGTAGCGCCCGGTCGGCCGGCAGCTCCAGCGGTTCCCGCGTCAGATCGGGGGGCGTCGCCTCGCCGGCCTGCTCGGGCTGGAGGATACCCTCCCGGTCCAGCAAGTCCGCCACGTGGGGCACCTCGACCGGGTCGTCAGGCGCGGGCGCGGGCGACGAGGTCGGGGGCGACGCCCCCGCCGAGGAGGCCGCCCCTCCCTCCGCTGCCAGGGCGAACTCGATAAGGCGATGGGTGTAGTCGAAGGTGGGGCCCAGGATCTGGCCCCCCGGCACGTCCTTGAAGGTGGCGGAGATCCGGCGAATGCAGGCCATCCGCCCCGTGTCCACCGGATGGGAGACGCCGAAGCGCGGCAGGGTCGTGCGATAGGCCCGAACCAGAAAGATCGCCTCGATCAGATCGCCCCGGGCCTGCTTGATTGCCAGTGCCGCGAGGTCCGGATCGTAGAGCGAACCCTCCGCCATCACCCTTGCCACCGACAAGGCCAGCTGCTCGCGGATCTGCGGGATCGAGAGCTCCGGCACGTCCGGATCGCCGCGGCGGAGCTCGGCGAGCCAGGCGTGGGCGTTCTCGATCGCCCGCTCGCCGCCCTTGACCGCGACATACATCGCTCAGCCCTCCACGATTGTGCTGCGGGGCAGGGCGGCTAATCGGTCGCCCGCCGTGAAGAGGAAGTCGAGGCCGAGGGGGAAGAGCGCCCGGTTGCGCTGGAACGCCGCGACCTCCGGCAGCGACAGATGCGCCTCTCCGTCGATCCCGGGACCGCTCAGGCGGGCGCCCGTCTGCGCCAGCTCCGGCATCTCGACGATCAGGGTGGTGGAGCGATCGGGATAGTCCGGCGTGCCGATCCGCCAGTCGGCCAAGGGCTGCATCGCCTGCCAATCGCCGAGGGCGAAATGCGCTTCAGGCCGGTCGACCAACGGGGCGCCGGTGTGAAAGCGCAGCCAGGCCGTCACAGCCTCCGTCGCCAGGCCCGGCGCCAGCCAGAGCGGCGTTTCCGGGTCGAGCAGCGTCAGCGCCACGACCCCATCGGCAGGCGACAGGGGCGCGGGCGGCGCGGCGCCCTCCACCCGGAGGATCGTTCCGGGTTGGGCCATGGCGTCGAGCACGGCGCGAAAGGCCCTGGCCGCCTCGATGGGTGGATCGGCGAAGCCGCCGGCCAGTGCTGCGGCCCCGCTCACGGATCCTCCCCCCGCACCAGGGTGAAGAAGTCGACCTTGGTCGTCGCCGCCCGGGCGGCGGTGGCCTGCCGGGCAGCCTCCGCCGCTTCGGCCAAGGGAGCCAGAACTTGGGCCCGGATGCGCTCGGCCATCGGCGTCTGCAACAGCGCATCGCAGAGCGCCACGCGCCGGGCGTGATCGGCATCCCGTCCTGCGACATAGCCGTGGCCCACCTCGCCCGTCGGCAGGGTGAGGGAGCAGCGCGTGACCGTCATCTCGCCGAGGTTGAAGACCGCGCCAGTCGCTCCTGCCCGGCCGCGGATCATCACGGCGCCGATCTCCGGCGACCGGAGATCGCGCGTCTCAGGCGCGCCCGCCGCGCCGAGGGCGGCGGCCAGTGCCTCCGCCAATGCCGGCGCGGGCGCTTTGGCGAGGACCGCCAGAGCCTCCGCCCGGGTCCACATGGCCGCATCTTTGCAAGACGTCGTCGACATATCGCTAATTTGTCTATATGATTCCACAACTAGACAAATACTAGCAACCGCAGACGACCCTGCCAACCGCCAAAGCGTGATCGTGATGACGGAGACCATCGCCGAGACCGACCTGCCCCTCTGGCAGCAGATCCGCCTCGCCCTGGCCGGAGAGATTGCGGCCGGGCGCTATCCACCCGGGGCGCAATTGCCGACGGAGATGGCGTTGAGCCAGCGCTTCGGCGTCAACCGCCACACGGTGCGACGGGCATTGGCGGCGCTGCGCGAGGCGGGGCTTGTCCATGTCCGACGCGGCGCCGGCGCCTTCGTCACCCACAGCCGGATCGACTATCGCCTGGGCCGGCGCACGCGGTTTCGCCAGAACCTGACAGCCTTTGGCCACAGCGCCGGCCGCCGCGTCCTGCGGGTCGAGACGATCCGCGCCGATGCCGAGATCGCCCGACGCCTCGACGTCGAGACCGGCGCCTTCGTCGTGGTGTTCGAGGGGGTGGGTCTGGCCGATGGCGGCCCGCTCTCCCACAGTGAGAGCGCGATACCGGCCGGGCGGCTGCCCGACATCGCGGCGCATCTGCGCGACACCAGCTCGATCACCGAGGCCCTGGCGCGGAGCGGCGTCGCCGACTATCAGCGCGCCTGGACCCGGCTGACGGCGGAACCCGCACCCCCGGCCACCGCCCGTCATCTGGAAATGCCAGCCGGCGCGCCGGTGCTGCGGGCCGAGGCGCTCAACGTCGCGCCGGACGGCCAACCGGTGGAGTACGGCCACACCTGGTTCCACGGTGGCCGCGCCGAGCTGGTGGTGGGCGAGGCCGATCGCCCTCACCCCGCGCCGTTCGGGAAATAGTCCTCACACCCGCCGCGACGATGCACGTCGGCGGTGGAACAATGCAGGCCGCCACCGAAGGCATAGGCGTCGCGCAGCTCCACCGGCACCACCTCCATCCCGAGCTTGTCGAGCTGCTCGGCCTGCCAGACCTCGGAGGCCTCCACGCAGACCGTCTTGGGATCGAGGACGAGTACGTTCATCGACAGCCAGACGGAGGAGTAGCAAAGCGGCGGCGGGCTGTTGTGGGCCGGCGGCGCGGCATCGACGATCTCCCAGCCGTTCCGGGTGAACATCTCGCGCTGATCGTCGGGCAGGCGGCGCTGGGGATTGTTCAGGATCAGACCCGGCCGGATCGGCGTGAAGGTCGCGTCGATGTGGATCGGATAGGGATCGCCCGGGAAGTTCACCGCGTGCACGCGATGGTCCGGGAAGTGGCGCCGCAGCCAGTCGATGCCTTTGAGGTTCGTGGTAAATCCGTGCTGCACCACCAGATCCCGGCCGAAGCGCAGCACATCGGCGGCATCGAACAACGGCTCCTCCTCCGTCGTGACGAAGAATTTCTCGGCTGCCCAGTCCAGCCGCTTCTCGACGCCGATCTTGTCGGAGAGATAGTCGGGCCGATAGTCGGCCGCGGTCAGCCGGGGCTTCGGCGCCGCCTCGTGGCGAAAGTTCGGATCCTCCTCGAAATAGCGCTGCAAGAGGGGGCGGTAGCAGAGATATTCGAACCAGCGGCAGCGATAGGACATTGTCGCCTCCAGGATCTCCGAGCCCACGGTCAGCAGCACGTCCCGGGGCGGCATGCAGCCGAACTGGCTCTCGGCGCGGAAATCCGGCGTCTCCACGGGTTGGGAGAAGTCGATGGGCGTCGGCCGGTCGACCCGGATGCCGCGCCGCTCCAGCAACGTCGCAAAATCGTCGAGCAGCTCGTTCGCCCGGGCGATGCTCTCCGCCGGGCGGCGGCCCCATTGGCCGCGCATGTCGCTGTCTTCCGGCACCTTCGCCTCGAGCGCCGGCTCGGGTGCCGGAATATGGCCGTCGTCGGCCCGCCCGACGATCACATGGGTGAGCGGATCCCACTCGTTCCACGAGCTGACCTGCAGCGTCCCCGCCCTGGCGTCCATGTGTCCCTCCCGCCCCGATCGATCACAATTGGCCTTCTGCCGCCTCCTGGGACCGTCTGCAACATTGACCCTCCGAAGCCTGGGCCGCTAAGCGGTGGGGGCCGGACGGACCGGCCGTATCCCCGGGGGGAGACTTGATGCGCACATTGCTTATCGCCGTCGCTGCAGTCGTCGTCATCGGCGGCGGAGCCTTTACCGGCCTTTGGTATTTCGCGAGTTCCGAGGTCGAGAATTTCGTCGATGCCGAGGTGGAGCGGCTGCGGGCCGAGGGGGCCGAGATCAGCTGGTCCGAGCGCATCGTCGAGGGCTTCCCGACGGCCCTTTCGGTCGAGTTCCGCGATCTGAGCTTCACCAGCGCCGACGGCCGGGTCACCTTTACCGCGCCCTGGACCAGGACGGAGGCCGCCGCGGCCGATGTCGGCCTGGTGCGCACCACCTTCGCGCCCGAGATGACGCTGCGCCTCGACACCGAGACCCCCAATGTCGGCGTCCTCGATTTCGCCATCGAGCAGACGGACCTGACGATCACCTCCTCGCTGCAAAGCGCCACTGAGGCCGTGGAAGTGACGGCCGCCGCCCTGTCGCTCGCGCAGACGGGGACCGAGGCCACCGGTGGGGACGAGGCGACAGCGGTCGCCGCCGTGTTCTCCGACCTATCGCTCGACATGACCGAGTTCACCATCGAGGTCGCGCGGCCCGAGGACCGGGCCGACCGCGTGGTGGGCACGATGACGGCCGCGACCTGGGCGGCCGGCTACGGCTCTAACATGGCTCCGGGGATGAGCGGCGATGTCGACTTCTCCTTCAACGATCTCGAGATTGAGCTGGATACGCCTCTGGGCATGACCTGGTCGCTCTCCGAGATGATCACCGGCGCGCACGAGGTGGAGAACGAGATCAGGGCGAGCGGCCTCAACATGACCATGGAGATGGGCGACCCCGATCTACAGGTTCTGGTCGATGCCTCGAGCGGTCCGGTCGAGACCACGTCGACCTGGGGCAACGGCCGCATCTCCTCCGACGGGGGGTATACCGACCTCACCTACACCGTGACCCAAAGCGGCGCCCCGATACAGCTGCCGCCGATGTCGGTCTCCTTCGGCGGCCTTCGCGCGGCGGGCGACATGCCGATGACCAAGACGCCCGAGGTCGCGCCGATGGATTTCCGGCTCGAGATCGAGGATCTGGTGCTGGCCGAAGAGGTCTGGGCGCTGTTCGATCCGGGCGAGGCGCTGCCGCGCGATCCCGCCAATCTGGAGCTCGACGTCAGCGGCCTGATGCGCTGGCTGTTCGACCCGCTCAGCATCCAGCCCGAGCCGGTCGTGACCGCGCCGGTCGAGGTCACCCGGCTCGAGGACAGCCGACTGGCGCTCAGCCTGCTCGGGGCGGAGGCGGAGGCCGAGGGCACGCTCGACATCGACTGGTCGGGCCCGGCCCCGGTGGCCGACGGCCAGGTCGCCGTGCGCTTGGTGCGGGTGATCGAGATGCTGGACACCCTCGCCGCCGCCCGCCTGCTGCCGCCGCAGCAGGTGCAGCTGCCCCGCGCCATGCTGCTCGGCTTCACCCGGCAGGGCGAGAGCCCGGAGGAGCGGCTGGTCGATCTGCAGTTCAAGAACGGCCAGGTCACGGCCAACGGCCAGCCCTTGCAGTGAGGCGAGGCGACCGCTCAGCCCCACGGCACGCCTCTGACGGGGCGTGCCGCCGTATCGCGGGGTACGCTCCATGACCCGGCGGGCGAAGAACATCCTGTTCATCATGTTCGACCAGCTCCGGTTCGACTACCTGAGCTGCGGCGGCCATCCCCACCTCGAAACCCCGCATATCGACGGCCTGGCCGCCCGCGGGGTGCGCTTTACCCGCGCCTACGTGCAATCGCCGATCTGCGGCTCCTCCCGCATGAGCTTCTATACTGGGCGCTACACCCACAGCCACGGCGCGACCTGGAACGGTGTGCCGCTGAAGGTTGGCGAGATGACCCTGGGCGATCATCTTCGCCCCCTCGGCATGCGCACGATCCTGATCGGCAAGACCCATATGCGCGCCGATCTCGAGGGGATAGAGCGCCTCGGCCTCGACCGCGACGGCATCATCGGCGCCCGGGTCGCCGAGTGCGGCTTCGACGTCTTCGAGCGCGACGACGGCATGCGCCCCGAGGGGCCGGAGGGCATGTACGATCCGGGCGGCGCCATGGTCTACAACGAATATCTCCGCGCCCAGGGCTACGACTCGGAAAATCCCTGGCACGACTTCGCCAATTCCGGGCGGGAGGATGACGGCAGCCTGGCCTCCGGCTGGTTCCTGAAGAACGCCGCCAAGCCCGCCGCGGTGGCCGAGGAGCATTCCGAGACCCCCTACCTCACCGGCCGCGCCATCGACTTTCTGGAACAAGCAGGCGATGCGCCCTGGTGCGTCCACCTCTCCTACATCAAGCCGCACTGGCCCTATATCGTGCCGGCGCCCTACCACGACATGTACGGCGCCAATCAGGTGCTGCCCCCGGTCCGGACCGAGGCCGAGCGGGAGGGGGCCCATCCCGTCTACCGCGCCTTCATGGAGGGGCCGGTCGGCCGCGCCTTCGCCCGGGACGAGGTGCGCGCGGCCGTGGTGCCGGCCTATATGGGCCTCATCAAGCAGTGCGACGACCAGCTCGGCCGGCTCTTCGCCTACCTGGAGAAGACCGGGCGGATGGACGACACGCTGATCGTCGTCACCTCCGACCACGGCGACTATCTGGGCGATCACTGGTTGGGGGAGAAGAACCTGTTCCACGAGCCGTCGGTGAAGATCCCGCTCATCGTCTACGATCCCGCGCCTGAGGCGGACGACAGTCGGGGCAGCACGGTGGATGCATTGGTCGAGTCCATCGACCTTGCCCCGACCTTCGTCGAGCTGGCGGGCGGCGCACCGGCGGATCACGTGCTGGAGGGCCGCTCGCTCCTGCCGTTTCTTAGGGGCAGCGCGCCGGACTCTTGGCGCGACCATGCGATCAGCGAGTACGACTATTCGTTGCAGCCCGTGGCCGGCCGTCTGGGTATCGACCCGCGCCACGCCCAGCTTTTCATGGTCGTCGACCGGCGTTGGAAGTTCGTGCATGCCGAGGGCTTTCGCCCACTGCTCTTCGATCTCGACAACGACCCCGAGGAGCTGGTGGATCTGGGCGAGACCCCGGGCCACGACGACATCCTCGACCTGATGTACGAGCGGCTTCTGGCTTGGGCCCTCCGCCCCTCGCAACGCACCACGATCTCCCGCGAGGGGATCCTGGCGGCCCGCGGCTCGGCCGGCCGCAAGGGCATCCTGATCGGCATCTACGAGGCAAGCGAGGCGCCGGCCGAACTCACCCGCTTCTACACCGGCACCCCGCGGCCGTCGGGCTAGCTTTGGACCTCGCGTCGCTGGCGGCGCCGCTGAGACGTCGGCGCGCCTTCGATCGCCCTTGGGAAACGTGATTTGAGATGAAGCTCATCCCAACGTCGCTTTGGACCGCCCTCGCCACCGTCTTCCTCGCGTCGGCGATCTTCTGGACGACGGCGGACCACCCTTACAACGGCGCGGCGCGGGCCGCCCCGCAGGATGAGGCGTTCCTTGCCTGCCTGGCGGAACAGCCGGACGCGCCGGCAAGCTCACGGCCGTTCCGGATCATCGTCACCGCCCTTGCCGACGACGACGGTGGGACGTCCCAGTCGACCCGCGTCGCCCAGAGGGTCGCCCGCCTGCAGGAGAGCTCCGAGCTCTTCGACGTGACGGTCATCCCCTGTGCCGTCGGCGATTTCGGCCCCATCGGCGGCCGCTTCCGTGCGATGGATCTTCTGGAGGAGAGCGGCGCGGATATCGTCCTCTGGGGCATTGTCCGGGGCAGTCGCCGCGAGATCGAGCTCCACCTCACCACCCGCGATCAATCGACAATGCGGACCGTCTCGACCGATTTCGAGGACTATGTCGGTGATATGCTCGTCGTGAACCTCCTCGATAGCATTGATCGCGCGTCGCGGGATGCGGCGGATCCGATCCTCGCCCTCGTACAGCAGATCCAGACGCTCACGACCCCGCTGACGGAGGATCTGCCTGGGGGCATGGACCATGCGGACAGGGGTGCGCTCTTTTTCTATCATGCCTGGGCTTTGCAACGGATCGGATCCTCCATCCCGGACCCGGCCCAGCTCAACGCCGCCATCGCCGCCCATCGTCGGGCGGCCTTTTACTTTGAGAGAGCAGGATATCGGGCCGGGAGTGCCCGTGGCCAAGTGGAACTCGCCCTTGCGCTTCTGACGCTCGGCGAGATCACCGGCGATGCGGCGTCGGTTGCCGAGGGCGTCTCTGTGCTTCGCCCGGCGCTGGAAGAGGTGCCCAGTTTCACCATGCCTGAACAGTGGGAGATCGGGCGGGCAAATCTCCGCTCCACCCTGTTCAAGTTCGGCCATCGGACGCTGGACGAGACGCGGTTGGAGCAGGTCGTCCTCCTTCTCCGCTTTGCGCTCGAGGAGATCACGCAAACCAAGGCACCTGAGGACTGGGCATTTGTGCAAAAGTCGCTCGGTGACGCTCTGGCGCTTTTGGGAGAGTTGCGCGGGGAAGCAGCTCAGCTTGAAGACGCAGTGGCAGCCTACCGCTCGGCCCTGCAGCAGCGCACCCGAGACCGCGCCCCCGATCAATGGGCAGAGCTGCAGAACAACCTCGGCGCCGCGCTTCTCCTGCTTGGGCAGGTCGAAGACGATACCGAGCGACTCGAAGAGGCGCGAGAGGCGCTCTGGCTGGCCCTCGACCAATGGTCGTCTTGGGTTGGCGGCGCAGTGCGGGCGAGAGCACAGTACAATCTGGCGCGGATCGAGTTCAGCTTTTTCCAGCGAACGGCCGAAAGCGCTTACTTGGACTTCGCCGTGGAGCATGCGACCGCCGCGCGAGCCGACTTTCGTGGAATGGGCATGGGAGATGCGGTGGCGGTCGTCGAAGAGCTGCTCGCAGATCTTTTGGCAGCTCGACCGTAGAGGCGGAAGGGGTGGACGGCGCGCCCTCGCTTGACCCCGGGCGGGCGTCGGCTAGGCTTCCGGCCGACCCATAGCGGAGGCCGATCGTTCCATGACCCAGCGTCTGCATCTCGTCTTCGGTGGTGAGTTGAGCGATCCGCAATCGACCCGCTTCACCGATGTCGACGCCATTGATATCGTTGGGATCTATCCCGATTACGCCAGTGCCTACGACGCCTGGAAAGGCCGCGCGCAGGCCACTGTGGACGATGCCCATATGCGCTATTTCATCGCCCATCTGCACCGCTTGCGGGATGAGGAGGCGGAGGCCAGCCCGACCGAGGAACTGGACTAGGCGCCGGGCCGCGGCCCGATGCTGCGACAGCTCCTCCGCCGCCTTCGGCACAGTGCGCGCGCGAGGGCGATCCTCGCCTGGCTGATCCACTGGTATCTGCGCCTCGTCTACCGCACGACGCGGTGGGAGATCATCGGCGCCGAGCTGCGCGAGGCCGGCCGCAGCAACCAGCTGCGCGGCCTGATCGCGATTTGGCACGGCCGGGTCGCCATGGTGGTGACGGAGATGCGGAGCGAGACGGTGGTCGAGGCCACCATGAGCCGCAACCTCGACGGCGATCTGGTCTGCCGGGTGGCCGAGAGCTTCGGCATCGGCACCATCCGCGGCTCCGCCGCCAACCCCGACAAGCCCGGCCGCGACAAGGGCGGACGCGAGGTGGCGACCGGCGCGCTGGAGGCGCTGGCCCGCCATGACCGGGTGCTGGTCTCCTTCACCCCCGACGGGCCAAGGGGGCCGCGCCAGCGCTGCAAGGCGGGGATGTCGACGGTCGCAGCGCGCGCGCAAGTGCCCATCATCACCTTCGCTTTCGCCACCCGCTGGGCCATCGTGCTAGAGAGCTGGGACCGCTTCATGCTGCCCTTGCCCTTCGGTCGCGGCGCGATCGGAGTGGGCGGGCCCATCCCGCCGCCGGCCGACGGCAGCGCCGATGCGCTGGAGCGTCATCGCCATGCGCTGGAGACGGCGCTGAACGAGATCACCGCGCGCTGCGACCGCCAGGTCGGTCGCCTGCCGATGGAGCCGGCGGCGTGAGCGCGCCGCCACGCTCCCTGGCGCTCGGCCTCTACCTCGCGCTTTCGGGGCGGGCGGAGGGCTTTGCCAGCCGCCTTCTCGCCCGGCGCCAGGCACGCGGAAAGGAGGATGCGGCCCGTCTCGGCGAACGCCTCGGCCATGCTGGCGTTGCCCGTCCGCCCGGCCCGGTCGTCTGGTTCCATGCCGCGAGCGTCGGGGAGTTCGCGGCCCTCGTCGAGCTGCTCCGCCGCCTCCACAGCGCCCGGCCCGACATTACCCTCCTGCTGACCACCGGCACCGTGACCTCGGCCGAGATGGCGGCGCGGGCCGATCTACCGGGCGTCATCCACCAATACGTGCCCCTCGATGCCCGGGCCGCCGTCCGTCGCTTCGTCGCCCATTGGCAGGTTGACGTGGCGATCTGGACGGAGAGCGAGCTCTGGCCCGCCCTGATCCACGAGACCCATCGGAGCGGTGCGGTCCTGCTGCTGGTGAACGCCCGGATCTCCACCCGGTCCTCCAGGCGTTGGCGCCTGGCCCGCGGCCTGGTGCGCGGGCTGCTCTCTCGCTTCGACATGATCTTCGCCCAGGACGCGGACAGTGCCCGCCATCTCCGCCGGCTCGGGGCCGAGGGCGGGCGCATCGCCACCATCGGCACGTTGAAGGAGGGGGCGGCGCCGCTGCCCTATGATGAGGCGGAGCGTGCCCGGCTCGGCGGCCGGATCGGCGCCCGGCCGCTCTGGCTCGCCGCCTCGACCCATCCGGGGGAGGAAGAGCTGGTGGGGGCGGCCCATGCTATTGCCCGCCGCGCCGCGCCGCGGCTGCTCTGCCTGATCGTGCCGCGCCACCCCGAGCGCGGGGAGGAGGTGGCGGCCCGGCTCTCCGCCGCTGGCTGGCGGGTCGGCCGGCGCAGCCGCGGCGACGTGCCGGAGGACGAGACCGACATCTACGTGGCCGACACCCTGGGCGAGCTCGGCCTTTGGTATCGCCTGGCGCCGGTCAGCTTCGTCGGCGGCTCCCTCGGCGCGGCGGCGGAGGAGATCGGCGGCCACAATCCCTTTGAGCCGGCCGCCCTCGGCTCCGCCATCCTGCACGGGCCCCATGTGGCGAACTTCGCCGAGCCATATCGCCGCCTCACCCGTGCTGGCGCGGCCCGTGCGGTGGTCGATGAAGCGGATCTCGCCGGCGCGGTGACGGAGCTTTTGGAGCCCGAGGTTGCCGCGATCATGGCGCGGGCGGCCTGGGACACCTGCAGCGACGGCGCCCTGGTGACGGAGCGGGTATTGACGGAGATCCTGGGCCATCTGCCGGCGGCACCCTGATGCGGGCCCCGGCCTTCTGGTGGCGGCCGGCGGAGCGGCCGGGGCTCTGGCCCCCGTTGCTCACCCCGGTGGCGGCGATCTGGCGGTTGGCGAGCGACCGGCGGCAGGCCCGGGCCCGGCCCGTGCGCGTCGGCGTGCCCGTCATCTGCGTCGGCAATCTGGTCGCCGGCGGCGCCGGTAAGACCCCGACGGCCATCGCAGTGGTCGAGCATCTGCGCGCCGCCGGCCGGTCCCCCCATATCGTCACCCGCGGCTATGGCGGCACGGCCGTCGGCCCCCTGGCGGTGACGATGGAGAGCGCGGCCGCCGTCGTCGGGGACGAGGCACCCTTGCTCGCCGCCTTCGCGCCCACCTGGGTGGCGCGGGATCGGCTAGCCGGGGCCGAGGCGGCGATTGCCGCGGGGGCCGACGTGATCGTGCTCGACGACGGCCTGCAGAACCCGGGCCTCGCCAAGGACCTGTCCTTTGCCGTGGTCGATGCCGAGACGGGTTTCGGCAATGGTCGCCTGATCCCCGCCGGCCCGTTGCGAGAGCCGGTGATGGCGGGCCTCGGCCGGGTGCAGCACGTCCTTCTCGTCGGATCGGAGGCGGCACGCGTCGCCTGCCTCCGCCGGGAACCAGCATTGGCCGGGCGGAGTATCTTGGAGGCCGAGATCACGCCGCTCGCCACCGGCATGGCCTGGTCCGGCCTGCGGGTCGTGGCCTTTGCCGGCATCGGCCGGCCGGAGAAGTTCTTCGCGACCCTGCGCCAGCTCGGCGCCGAGCTGACCGCGACCCACGCCCTCGGCGATCACCAGCGCCTCGCCCGACCCTTGCTGGAGCGCCTGGCGCGGGAGGCGGCGGGCCGGAATGCCCAGCTGGTGACGACGGAGAAGGACGCGGCCCGCCTGCCGCCGGATTGGCGCCAAAGGGTGCTGACCCTGCCGGTGCGCCTCCGCCTCTCCCCCCCGGATGCGCTCGACCCGATCCTAAAGCCGCTTTTTTTGGATATTTAGACCAGTAAGAAAGCCAGATCGCTTTCGCATTGACCCAGATGTCCCCGCCGGAGGCATCCGCCGCCGCGGCGCACGCCGTCGCTTAAGGAGAGGGCACCCGCCGCGCCGCCGGCGGATAGCCGAGCGATCCCTGGGCGCCGAACCGCGCATGACAGTCGTGGCAGGCTGAGATCACGTTGATCGCCACCGGCCGGCCTTGGGGCGCGACCAGCATGTAGAACCAGTCGTCGGTCTCGGGCGAGGTGCCGGCCGCGGCCTTCTGCATGAGGTAGAGCGGTCCGGCCTCCACGGTCCCGTCCGGGCCGATCCGAAAGGTCTCCGCCGCCAGCACGCTGGCCTCCGGGATCTCGGACACCGTGCCGTAGCTGAGATAGGCAGCCGCGCCGGCGGCGTTCACCCACGGCAGGAGGAAACGATCGCCGTGGGCCGCCGAGCGGAACGGCGCCGTGCTGCCACGGGCCCAGAAGCGGTAGTTCTCCACATGCTCCGCCGGCACCCAGCGTTTCGGGCCGGTCAGGTAGCCGGCGTGGAGGGCGTCTTCGAGACAGCGATAGACCGCGGCCACGTCTGCGTCGGAGGGCGGGCCGTTGCCCAGGCCACCAGCGCAGCTTGCCGTCGCCTCGGCGCTCGGACAGCCGAGGCCCGCCGCGAGGGCGAGGGCGAGGAGCGCCCTAGGAACGGATATCGGCGATGACGGCGTTGATGTCGCCCCCCCGCTGCTCCAGCAAGCTGCCGATCAGCTCACGTTCCGAGGTGAGGAGCGAGACGCCCTCGATCACCAGATCGAAGACGCGCGTGGGCCCGTTGCGGTCGGTCAGCCGCCATTCGACCGCCACCCGCTCACTCGTCCCGCCGATCTCGGTCAGCACCCGGAAGCCGCGCTGGCCTTCGTCGACTGCGCGGCGCACCTGCACCGCTTCGTTGCGGTAGTCGTTGAAGCGGCGGCTGTACTTCGCGGCGATGTAGTCCTTGAACGCCTCGGTGAAGGCGCCCTTCTCCGCGTCGCTGGCGCTTCGCCAGGCAACGCCGAGGGAGTAGCGCGCGATCGCGTCCATATCGGCCCGCCGCTCCAGCAATGCCCGCAGGCCAGAGGCCTGAGTCGCGGGCGGGCCGTTGGCGTTGATCAGAGTGACGACCTCGCCGACCGTCTCCTCGACGAACTGCTTCGCCTCGTCGTCATTGAGCGCCCGGGCGCCCGAGGGCGCAAAGGCAAGCAGTGCGCCGCTCAGCAGCATCGTCAGGGCTGCCCGCCGCGCCCATCGCAGTTCCGGCATCGCATCCACCTCCACGCAAAAGCGCGTATGTTCCAGCATCTTCTCCACCCCCGTTATATCCAACGCCAGAGATGTTGTCGAAGCCGCCATATCGCAAATACGTGAGCGCGGATCGGCGCGACATGCCATCCCGCCGCGGCGGGCTTTCGCCGATCGCATCCTGCTGACGGACGTTCACGAAGTCGCAATGGAGCTGCCGCACGCTCCATCGGAACACCCTTGCGATGGTCGAGCGCCTTCCCGCCGATCCATCGTTGCGATATGAGACACAGCCAACAGCACGTCGCTGATGGACGCACTATGGCTGAGGGGCGCGCGTCATCGGGGCGGGCGGTCCGTGGGAGTGAGAGCGATGGCCGGAAAGGCACTGGCGGGACGGGCCGGAGGCGCGGGGGAGTTGCGCGAGGGGTTGTCGCCCAGCCGCCGCCTGTTCCTTTATGTCGGGCTTTTCAGCTTTTTCGTGAACATCCTGATGCTGACCGGGCCGCTCTTTATGCTGCAGGTCTATGACAGGGTGCTGTCCAGCCGGTCCGAGGCGACGCTGGTGGCGCTTTTCGCCCTGGTCACCGTGCTCTACGCCATCATGGGTTTTCTCGACTATGCCCGCGGCCGGGTGATGGCCCGGGTCGGGGCGGCGTTTCAGTCCTTCTTCGACAAGCGGGTGTTCGAGGCGGTGCTGCGCCGCTCCCTCGCGCCGGAGGATCGCAACCGCCCCTCGACCGGCCTGGCGGACCTCGAATCAGTGCAGCGCCTGACCTCGTCGACCGCGCTTTTTGCCGTTTTCGACATCCCCTGGACGCCGATCTTCATCGCCGCGATCTTCCTTTTCCATCCGCTGCTCGGCTGGCTGGCCGTGGCGGGCGGTTTGCTGCTGATCTCGATGACGGTGCTGAACCAGATCCTGTCGCGGCGCTCGCAGATGGAGGGGGGCGGCGCCAGCGTCGCGGCGGAGAACTTCGCCGAGGCCGCACGGCGGGAGGCGGAGCTGGTCGAGGGGCTCGGCATGCGGGAGGCGGTGCTGGCGCGCTGGCGGGCCTACCGCGACAAGGCGCTGGAGACCCAGATCGACGCCAGCGACACCACAGGCACCTTCACCACCGCCTCGAAAACCTTCCGGTTCTTCCTGCAGTCGGCGATGCTGGGTCTCGGCGCCTGGCTGGTCTTGCAGAACCAATTGACCCCGGGCGCGATGATCGCGGGCTCCATCCTGCTCGGCCGGGCGCTGGCGCCGATCGAGCTTGCCATCGGCCAATGGGCCTTGGTGCAGCGGGCGCGGCTTGGCTGGGACCGGCTGACCGAATTGCTGGAAAAGACCCCGCTCGAGCCGCCGCGGACGGAGCTGCCGCGACCCCGCGCCATCCTCGACGTGCAGCAGATCACCGTGCTGCCGCCGGGGGAGAAAGTGGCGACGCTGCGCATGCTCTCCTTCCGGGTGGAGCCGGGCACGGCGCTCGGCGTCATCGGCTCCTCGGCCGCGGGCAAATCGACCCTCGCCCGGGTGCTGACCGGGATCTGGCACCCGGCCTCCGGCAAGGTGCGCCTCGACGGCGCGGCGCTCGAACAATACGGCTCGGAGGCGCTGGGGCGCCATATCGGCTACCTCCCCCAGGACGTGACGCTCTTCAACGCCTCGGTGGCGGAGAACATCGCCCGGCTTGAGGCGCAGCCCAATCCGCAGAAGGTGGTGGAGGCGGCCAAGAAGGCCGGCGCGCACGAGATGATCCTGCGCCTGCCCGACGGTTACGACACGAAGATCACCATGGGGGGCGGGCGCCTCTCAGGTGGGCAAAAGCAGCGCCTCGGCCTCGCCCGGGCGATGTACGGCGAGCCGGTGCTGCTGGTGCTGGACGAGCCGAACTCCAATCTCGACAGCCAGGGCTCGGAGGCCCTGAACACCGCCATCCGCCAGATGAAGGCGGAGGGCAAATCGGTCATCATCATGGCGCACCGGCCGGCGGCGATTGCGGAATGCGATCTGCTGCTGCTGCTCGATGCCGGCACGCGCCGCGCCTTCGGACCGCGCGACGAGGTGCTGAGGGAGCACCTGCAGAACTACGCGCAGGTCGTGGGCGCCATCGGACAGGAGCAATCGCGATGACAGCGGCAGGCAATGGCGGCGACGACAAGGCGGGCCCTGGCGGCAAGGCAGGGGCGGGCGAGGGCGCCGGCCAAAAGGGCAAGGGGCAACGGGTCGAGGCCCGGGTGACATCCCAGACCAGCCATCCCGCCCCGACCGGCGAGGTGAAGATGCCCGCGGCCCAGCAGATGCGGGTGGCGACGGCGAAGGTCGATGCCTCCGTTGCCAAGCCGGGCACTCCGGGGGGTGCCGCGCCGAAGGCGGCGGCGGCCGGGCCGAGCGCGATCGCGGCCGGTGGCCCCGCGGCGGCCCTGCAGGCAGCGCTTGCCGGCGGGGGCGGGGGCGGCGCGCCGTCGGGTGCCGCTCAGGTGGCGCAGCAATGGGCGCCGCGCCGGCACCTGATGATCGGCATGATCGCGCTCGTCGTTCTGGTCGTCGGCATCGGCGGCTGGTCGGTCTTCAGCTCGATCGCCGGCGCAGTGGTGGCCACCGGCCAGATCGAGGTCGAGAGCAACCGCCAGGTCGTGCAGCATCCCGACGGCGGCGTGGTGGGCGAGATCCTGGTGGATGACGGCGACCTGGTCGATGCCGGCGCCGTGCTGCTGCGCTTCGACGACACCCTGCTCCGCTCCGAGCTGGCGATCATCGAGAGCCAGTATTTCGAGGTCGTCGCCCGCCGCGGCCGCCTGGTGGCGGAGCGGGAAGGTATTGACGAAATCACCTTCGATGAGGTGCTGCTGGAGCGTGAGAGCGAGGAGATCGCCGACCTGATGGCCGGGCAAAACCGGCTTTTTGAATCGCGCCGCGAGACACGGGCGCAGGAGATCTCTCAGCTGCGGGAGCGTCAGACCCAGATCAGCCAGCAGATCGGCGGATTGGAGGCGCAGCTCGCCGCCCTCGACACTCAGCAAAGCCTGATCGGGGAGGAGTTGTCGAGCCAGCTCGACCTCTTGGAGCGCGGCCTCACCCAGCAGTCCCGCGTGCTCGCCCTGCAGCGGGAGGAGGCGCGGCTGCTCGGCCAGCTCGGCGAGCTCACCGCCGGCATCGCCGAGAACCGCGGCCGGATCGCCGAGATCGAGATCCAGATCGTCAACCTGGTCGCCCAGCGGCGGGAGGAGGCGATCACCACGCTCCGCGATCTGCAGTTTCGCGAGAACGAGCTGCGCGAGCGGCGCCTGTCGCTGCTGGAACAGCTCTCGCGCATGGAGCTGCGCGCGCCGGTCAGCGGCGTGGTCTACGGCCGCCAGGTCTTCGCCGTGCGTTCCGTCGTGCGGGCGGCCGATCCGGTGATGTACATCGTGCCCCAGGACAGCAACCTGGTGATCTCCAGCCGGATCGAGGCGATCCATGTCGATCAGGTGCATGTCGGGCAGGAGGCGGTGCTGCGCTTCTCCGCCTTCGACCAGCGCACCACGCCGGAGGTCTACGGCTCCGTCAGCATGGTCTCGGCCGATGTCTTCACCGATGAGGCGACGGGAGCCTCGTTCTACATGGCCGAGATCCTGCCGCAGGAAGGGGAGATGGAGAAGCTCGGTGCGCAGACCCTGATCCCGGGCATGCCGGTGGAGACCTATATCCAGACCGGCGCGCGAACGCCGCTCAATTACCTGGTGAAGCCGCTCGCCGACTACTTCAACAAGGCGTTCCGGGAGAACTGAGCACCGGGACGGCGCTGGTCTGAGGGACGGCGCGTGCGGATCGTCGGCGGGCGCTTTCGCGGCCGCCCGATCGCTGCGCCGGCGCCGGGCGACCGGCGGATCCGGCCGACCACCGACCGGGTGCGCGAAAGCCTGTTCAACCTGATCGCCCATCGGGCCGAGGCGCCGGACCTAGAGACGGCGCGGGTGCTCGACCTCTTCGCTGGCACCGGCGCGCTCGGCTTCGAGGCGCTGAGCCGGGGCGCGGCCCATGTCACGTTCGTCGAGCGCGCCCGGCCGGCGCTCCGCCTGATCCGGGAGACGGCCGCTGCCCTGGACGTCGCCGAGCGCGTCACGATCCTGGCGGCCGACGCGACCCGGGCGCCGGTGCCGCCCGGCGCCGTCTACGACCTGATTTTCCTCGACCCGCCCTACGGCCGCGACCTGGGCGCCGCGGCACTTACCGCGGTGGCGACGTCCTTCGCCCCTGGGGCGCTGGTCGTGTGGGAAGAGATGGCGGAGATGCCCGCGGTCGCGGACCTCCAGCGGATTGACTGTCGGCGCTACGGCGACACGGTCGTCACTCTGCTGACCGCCAGCCAGGGCGCTTGAGCGAGAAAAGGTCGAGGCTGCGAGGCCTGAGGCGCAGCCCCGACCGGGGGATCAGGACGCCTCGCCCGACCCTTTCATTTCCGTCGAGATGAAGATGTCGATCTCGTCCGACACCGGGCCGAGGAACAGGTCCAGGCCCCAGTCGGAGCGGTTTACCGTGCCGGTGGCGGTCAGGCCGATCCAGTTGCCCTCGAAATACGGGATGAACTGGCCGAGCGGATGCTCGCCATGGGCGTTGATGCTGACGTCGAGGGTGATCGGATTGGTCACGCCCCGGATCGTCAGATCGCCCGTCACCTTGGCCGAGGTGTCGCCGGTGCGCTCCACCCCGGTGGAGACGAAGGTCGCCGTCGGGAACTCCGCCGTGTTGAACAGATCCGCCCCGGCCATGTGGCCGTCGAAGGCCTCGATGCCGGTGTCGATGCTCTCGAGCGGGATCTCCACCGTGATCTCGGTCGCGTCGATATTGTCGAGATCGAACTCGACGGAGCCGTTGACGGTGCGGAAATGCACCGACTGCTCCGACATCCCGGCATGGTCCCAAGAGGCGCGGACCTGGGTGTGGCCGGGGTCGAATGTGTAGGTCTCGGCGGCGGCCGCGCCGACCCCGAGGCTCAGGACGGCGGTGGCGGCCAGAAGGCGGATGCGCATGCGGCTCTCCCTTCATGCATCTGCAGTACCCGCGAGATGTGGGTCTGAGCGCGCCGAGGTCCATCCCAAGCCACGGAACCAATTGTTCACAGTTTCAGAACAGAACCGGTCAGAGAAGCGTCTTTAGGTCCGAAGTGGGATCGGCGAGCCCCTCGACCGGCGGAGATCGGCCAGCCTCGATCCAGCGCTTGCCGAGCATATAGGCCCGCGCATCGCCCAAAGCGTCGACGGCGAGCAGGCGCGGCCCCTCGAAATACCAGACCGACTGGGTGCCCGGCCGGGCGCCAGGGCGTACGATTGTGCGGTCGAAACCAGTGCCGAGCCCGGCGATCTGCAGCTTCATGTCGAACTGATCGGACCAGAACCAGGGCCGCGCCTGGTAAGGCGCCGCATCGCCGATCATCGCGGCGGCCACCGCCTCCCCCTGGTCGATGGCGTTGGGCACGGACTCGAGCCTCACCCGGCCGCCGCCGTAGGGAAAGGAGGTGCAATCGCCCGCCGCGAAGATCAGCGGATCGGAGGTGCGCCCCTGGGCATCGACCGCGATGCCGTTGTCGATGGTGAGACCCGCCGCCTCCGCCAAGTCGGTGGCGGGCCGGATGCCGATGCCCACGACCACGAAGTCCACGTCGATCCGCCGGCCGTCCGACAGCTCTGCCGCCGTGACCCGGCTGTCGCCGGGCAGCGCTGTGAGGCTGGCGCCTTCCACCACCTCCACCCCGTGGCTTTCGTGCAGGGCGCGCATGAAATCCGCCGTCTCGACCGCGGCGACGCGCTGCAGGATGCGGGGCGCGGCCTCCACCAACGTCACGGCGAGGCCCCGCATGGCGGCAACGGCTGCGGCCTCGAGCCCGATATAGCCGCCGCCCACCACCAGAACCCGGCGCCCCGGGGCGAATTCCGGGGCCATGGCGTCCACGTCAGCGAGGGTTCGGACGGTGTAGACCCCGGCGAGCGCCCCGCCCATCGCCACCGGCAACAGGAGGGGGATGGAGCCGGTGGTCAGCGCCAACTGATCGTAGGGGAGCGTGCTGCCATCGGCCAGATGCACGACCCGGGCCGGCCGGTCGATCCCGGTCGCCGCCACGCCGAGGCGGAGGGCGATGCCTTGCTCCGCGTAGAACTCGCGCGGGCGGAGGTAGAGCCGCGCCTCCTCCATCTCTCCGAGCAGATATTTCTTGGAGAGCGGCGGGCGCTGATAGGGCGGGACCGGCTCCTCCCCCACGATGGTGAGCGGGCCCTCATGCCCCAGCGCCCGCAGCTTGACAGCGAGGGAGGAGGCCGCCTGCCCGGCGCCGACGACGACGATCGCACCCATCCACCCTCTCCCACCGCAAGCGCCTCCGTCCTACGCGCGGCCCGCCTGCCGTTCAATCGCCGGCGGGGCTGGCGCGTCGTCGCGGATCGACTAAAGTCGCGCCGCGGGCCCCGGCGGAAGGGCGTCCCGACACCGACCAGGGAGAGCACAATGACCATTTCCGTTGGGGACCAAGTGCCCGCTGCCACCTTTCGCGAGATGACCGACGACGGCCCGGCCGACATCGACGGCGCGAGCTTCTTCGCCGGCCGCAAGATCGCGCTGTTTGCCGTGCCGGGGGCCTATACGCCGACCTGCCATGTGAACCACATGCCGAGCTTCGTGAACAACGCCAATGCCTTGCGCGCCCATGGCGTGGACGAGATCGCCTGTGTCGCGGTGAACGATCCCTTCGTGATGAAGCAGTGGGGCGCCGACACCGGCGCGACAGCCGCCGGTATTCGCCTGCTCTCAGACGCGGATGCGGCCTTCACCAAGGCCCTCGGCCTCGAGTTCACGGCGCCGCCGGTGGGCCTGATCGACCGCTCCAAGCGCTATTCGATGCTGATCGAGGACGGCAAGGTGACGCAGCTGAACGTCGAGGACAATCCGGGCGTTTGCGAGGTCTCGGGCGGCGACAAGCTGCTCGCCCAGATCTAGGCGAGGTCGTCCAACGTCTCGGCCAGGGTGACGTCGAGGGGGGAGAGCCCCCCGGCATCATGGGTCGTCAGCGTCACCTCGACGGTCTTGTAGACGTTCGACCATTCCGGGTGGTGATCGAGCTTCTCGGCCCAGATCGCCGCCCGGGTCATCCAGCCGAAGGCCTCGTTGAAGTCGGCGAAGACGAAGCGCTTGTGGATGGCGTCACGCCCCTCCACCTCGGCCCAGCCATTGGCCTTGAGGGGGGCGAGCGCTGCCTCCCGCGCGGATCCGTCGAGCTTCTCGGCCATCAGCTGTCTCCCTCGCAGTTGCGGAACGGACCGTAGCTGGTCAGCACCTCGATCTCTTCATCCACGGCGCGGCTTTCGGCCTCGAGGTACTGGGCGACGGCGGCGCGAAAGCCCTCGTCCCGGATCCAGTGCAGCGCGAAGACGGGCCGGGGCAGGTAGCCGCGGGCGAGCTTGTGCTCGCCCTGGGCGCCGGCCTCCACCGTCTTCAGGCCGTTGGCGATGGCGTAGTCGAGGGCCTGATAATAGCAGACCTCGAAATGCAGGCAGGAATGATCCTCGATACAGCCCCAGTAGCGGCCGAACAGGGTCTCCCGCCCGATCAGGTTGAGCGCGCCAGCCACCCAGCGCCCGTTCCGGCGGCAGAGGATGAGCAGGATGTCGTCCCGGAGCCGCTCCTGCGCGATGTCGAAGAACCGGCGCGTGAGATAGGGGGAGCCCCATTTCCGCGCGCCGGTGTCCTGGTAGAAGGTCCAGAAGGCGTCCCAATGCTCGGGCTCGATCGCGTCGCCGGTCAGCTGCACGATCTCCCCGCCAAAGGCTTGGGCGGTGCGCCGTTCCTTCCGGATCGCCTTGCGCTTGCGCGAGGCGAGGGTGGCGAGGAAGGCGTCGAAATCGGCGTAGGCGTCGTTTGCCCAGTGGAACTGCTGGCTCCGCCGCTGGAGGAGGCCAAGGGCACCGCCGGCCACGTACTCCTCCTCCGTGCAGAAGGTGACGTGGAGGGAGGAGACGCGGTTCTGGTCGCCCAGGGTCACGGCGCCTTGGAGGAGCGCGGCGCGGCCCGCCTCCTCCATCCCCGGGCGCACCAATAGGCGCCGGCCGGTGGCGGGGGTGAACGGCACGGAGGCCTGGAGCTTGGGGTAATAGCGCCCGCCCGCCCGTTCGTAGGCGTGGGCCCAGCTATGGTCGAACAGGTATTCACCCTGGCTGTGGCTTTTGCCGTAAAGCGGCATGACGCCGATGATCTCGCCCCGGAGCCGCGCCACCAGATGGCGGGGGCCCCAGCCGCTGCCGCTGCCGACGGAGCGGCTCTCCTCCAGCGCTGAGAGGAAGCGGTGGGTGGTGAAGGGATCGAGGGGCGGGCCGCCATCGGCGGTCTCGGGGCAGGCGCAGGCATCCCAGTCCTCGGCCGCAATCTCGGCGAGACTGCTCAGCACGGAAACCTCGATCGTGTCCTCGCCGTCCATGAACTGCGCCTGTCTGCGGGATGGGTTCGCTGGGGAAGGTGGGCGGTCGGCGGCCGGGGTCAACCGGGCTGCGGCATGTAGCCCTCGAACGTGATCGTGTCGGCGGTCCGGCGGGCGATCCGCTCCTCCTCCGCCGAGCGGATGGTCCAGCAGAGGATCGGTGTGCCGCGCTGCTTCAGCGCCTGAACTGGGGCGTCGTCGAGCGTGCGCCAGTCGTGGGAGATGAAGCTGGCATCCACCGCGTCGAAATCGGTGATGGCGGCGAGGCGCTGGCGGATCTCGCGGGAGAGATGGCCGAAATGCGTGTCGTCGTCGAAGCGGCAGGTGGTGAGGCCGCGGGGGATGTCGGCGGTGGCGAGGCGCCCGACCATGGAGGGGTCGAAGGACATCGCGGCGACCGGCCCGCGGTAGGTGACCAGATACTCCGCCACCCGGGTCTCAAGCAGGCCCGCGTCCTCTGGCCTCTGGTTCTTGAGCTCGATCAGCAGGGGCGCGCGGCCGCCCACGAGCTCCAGGATCTCGGCGAGGGACGGGATCGTGTCGCGGCTGCCGGTGAGGGGGAGGGCCGAGAGCGCCGACATCGTCTCGGCCCGCACCGGCCCCGCCGCGGCGGTCAGGCGATCGAGGGTGGCGTCGTGGAAGACGGCGGCCTCGCCGTCGCTGGTGAGCTGCACGTCGATCTCGATACCGTAACCCGCCTCGATGGCGGCCGCGACGGCGCTGACGGAGTTCTCCACGATCCCCGCCTCCCGGTCGTGCAGGCCCCGATGGGCGAGGGGTGTTTGCAGGAAGACGGGGTCGAGGTCTGGCATGGGCTCAGCGCGGGCGCAGCATGGCGATACGGATCAACGCCCGCTCCAGCAACGCCGCCGCCGGTGCGGCGGTGGTGGAGCGAAGCGACAGGTCGGCCTCCAGCAGCAGATGCAAGGCGCGCTCGAGCCGGGCCGGTCCCCAGCCCCGCGCCTCCGCCGCCATGCGGTCCCGCCTTGGCCCGAAGACCGGCGGGCGGGCGCGCGACAGCGCCGCGCCGGGCCCGGCCGGATCGCTCGCCGCACCGTGGAGCTGGCGGAAGTGGCGCGCGACCCCGATGCAGAGGGTCGTGGGCGCCACGCCCTGGAGCGCGAGGCGCCGCATCTCCGTCCCCACCCGGCCGGCATCGCCGGCGGCGACGGCGCTTATGGCGGTGTCGATATCGGCATCGAGGGCTGGGGGCGCCACGGCGGCGATGTCCTCGGGGCCGATCTCGGTCTCCTGGCCGCGGGTGTAAAGCGCCAGTTTCTCAAGCAGTTGCGCGAAGTCGCCTGGGGGCAGCGTCTGG
Organism: Pseudomonadota bacterium; assembly: GCA_039180875.1. Lineage (GTDB taxonomy): Bacteria > Pseudomonadota > Alphaproteobacteria > Rhodobacterales > Rhodobacteraceae > JBCDCY01. The sequence goes on from JBCDCY010000009.1 coordinate 110,687, forward strand.
CCGAGGGCCAGCAGCTCGTCGCGCCCCTCGCGGCCGATCGCGCCGAGGCCCGCCGCGCCGATCGTCGCCTCAACCTCCGCTCGATCCGGCGCGTCGGCATAGACCGGGAGGGCGGCGGCCCGCTCCGCCCCCTCGAAGAGCTTGCGGAGGGCGGAGCGGGGCGCGAGCTGCCCCGCAGTCAGGATCAGGAAGGCGTCGCCCTCTTCCCAACTGGACAGGGCCGCCTCGACCATCAGCGCCAGGCCGTCGCCCGCCTCCGTCACCATCACCACCCGCTGGCCGGGAAAGAAGCCCTGGGCCCGCATCGCGTCCTGCAGCGCGGCGGGATCGGCGCGGAGCGCGGCGCCGTCCAGGCGCTCCAGCCGCATCTCTGCCGCCGCCTCGGGGCCGGCAAGCGCCGTCGCCAGCTTCTCCCGCCGGTCGGCGATGCGCATCGGATCGGCGCCGTAGATCAGAATGGCGCCGCGGCTTGGATCGGGATTGGCGACGAAGCGGGCGCCGTCGCGGGTCGAGAGCTTCACGCCGCGAGGTCGGCGGCGGCGAGGCTGACGCCGATCACGATGCGCTCGGCCAGGTCGACGGCCAGCCGCCGCTCGGCATCGCGGCCGGCGGTGCGGGTGGCAAAGGTCGACTCGGTCGCGGAATAGGACGTGGCGCTTTCCACCAGGCCCGTCGCCACCGGCTCCGCTGTGCCGGAGCGCCAGAGCTCCCACTCCGCATTGCCAAGCACGCTGTAGCGGGTGATCTCGTTGTCCTGGGCGATGGCGGCGCCGCGGGTCGTCATCTCGACCCCCGCGCGCAGGTTGTAGGCGGGATCGGTCGGGGCGCGGCCGAGGCGGCGCACCAACTGCTCGCGCATGAAGTAGGCGGTGCGCGCATTGCCCGCGACGGTCGCGATGGCCACCTGGCCGAGCAGGTCGGAGGCCGGCGAGCCCTCCCCGTAGACCGGCTGGAAGCCACAGCCGGCGAGCGGCAGTAGCGCCGCCGTCAGCAAGAGACGCCGTCGGTCAGGGGATATCAGGCCGTTTGCCATCGCCTCCTCCTTAGACCACCACATTGACGATCCGCCCAGGCACCACGATCAGCTTGCGCGGCGTGCCGCCGGCCAGATACCGCTGCACCGTCGCGTCGGCGAGCACCATGGCCTCGACCGCATCCTGGTCGGCACTGGCGGGAACCGAGAGCTCTGTCCGCCGCTTGCCGTTGATCTGAACCGGCAGCACGATCTCGTCACTGGCCAACAAGGCGGGGTCCGCCTTGGGCCAGGGGGCCGTCGTGACGAAACCGGTATGGCCGAGGGTTGCCCACATCTCTTCGGCGAGGTGAGGGGTCATCGGTTGCATCAGTTGCGCCATGGTCGCAAGCACCCGGCGCCGCGTCGCGGCCCGGGCCGGGGTGCGGGCGAGCACGTTGGTGAGCGTGTAGAGCGCCGCGATCCCCTTGTTGAAGGCAAAGCCCTTGATCGCCGCGGTGACGTCGGCGATCGCCTGGGCCTCGGCCCGGGCGATGGTCGCGTCGTCGCCCCCGGTGTCCTCGGGTTCGTTGGCGCAGGCCTCCTCCGTCAGGCGCCAGACCCGCTGTAGGTGCTTCGAGGCCGCCTCGACCCCCGCCTCGGTCCATTCCACGTCGCGCTCCGGCGGGCTGTCGGACATCACGAACCAGCGGGCCGTGTCGGCACCGTAGCGGGCGATGATGTCGTCGGGGTCGATCACGTTCTTCTTCGACTTCGACATCTTGACCGAGGGGCCAATCTCCACCGGCTCGCCCGTCGCCTTCAGCGTCGCGCCATCCTCTCCCCGCTCCACCTCCTCCGGTGCGTGCCAGACTGGCAGGCCGTTCGCGCCGGTGGTGGAGTAGGTCTCGTGCACCAGCATGCCTTGGGTGAAGAGCGCGTCGAAGGGTTCTGCCGCACTCTCCGGCAGATGGCCGGTCTTGATCATCGCCCGGACGAAGAAGCGGGAGTAGAGGAGGTGCAGGATCGCGTGCTCGACCCCGCCGATATACTGATCGACGTTCATCCAGTAGCTGGCTTCGGCCAGATCCGTCGGCGTCTCCGCCTTGGGCGCGGTGAAGCGGACGAAGTACCAGGAGCTGTCGACGAAGGTGTCCATCGTGTCCGTCTCCCGCGTCGCCGCCTCGCCGCAGATCGGGCAGGGGACCTGACGCCAGGACGGGTGGCGGTCGAGCGGGTTGCCGGGGATCGAGAGGTCGACGTCCAGCGGCAGGGTGATCGGCAGATTCTCTTTCTTTTCCGGGACGATGCCGCAGCTTTGGCAATGCACGATCGGGATCGGGCAGCCCCAGTAGCGCTGCCGGCTGAGCCCCCAGTCGCGGAGGCGATAGCGGGTGATGCCGGTGCCGAGGCCCTCATCCTCGAACCAGGCGATGGTGGCGTCGATCGCCTCTTGGCTGGTCACCTCCTCAACCCCGGCGAAGTGGTCGACGTAGCGGACCTTCTCGGTCTTCGGCGGCACCAGCGCCTCGGTCCCCACATCGGCCGGGTCGTCGAGCAGGTAGAAGGCGTTCGCCACCGGTAGATCGTACTTTCGGGCGAAGTCGAGATCGCGCTGGTCGTGGGCCGGGCAGCCGAAGACCGCGCCGGTGCCGTAGTCCATCAGCACGAAGTTGCCGATCCAGACCGGCAGCTCCTCCTCCGGCGTGATCGGGTGACGGACCTTGAGGCCGGTATCGAGGCCGCGCTTCTCCGCCGTCTCCAGCGCCTCCTCCGAGGTGCCGGCGCGCCGGCACTCGGCGCAGAAGGCGGCGATCTCGGGGTGGTCGGCCTCCAGCGCCTTGGCGACGGGATGGTCGGGCGAGATCGCGAGGAAGCTCGCACCGCGGAGCGTGTCGGGCCGGGTCGAGTAGCAGGGGATCGTCTCCATCCCCTGCTGGGGTTCGATGAGCGCGAACGGGATCTCGATCCCTCGCGACTTGCCGATCCAGTTGGCCTGCATCAGGCGGACCTTGTCGGGCCAGTGCTCCAGACCTTCGATGGCGGCCAGCAGCTCCTCCGCATAGTCTGAGATCCGGAAGGACCATTGCACGAGCTCGCGCCGCTCCACCTCCGCGCCCGAGCGCCAGCCGCGGCCGTCGATCACCTGCTCATTGGCGAGCACCGTCATGTCGACGGGATCCCAGTTCACCATCGAGCTTTTGCGGTCGATCAGCCCGGCCTCGAGGAAATCCAGGAACAGCGCCTGCTGCTGGGCGACATAGTCGTCATCGCAGGTCGCAAGCTCCCGCGACCAGTCTATGGAGAAGCCGAGGGGCTGCATCTGCGCCCGCATGGTGGCGATGTTTCGATAGGTCCAGTCGCGGGGATGGACGCCGGCCTGCATCGCGGCGTTCTCGGCCGGCATGCCGAAGGCGTCGAAGCCCATGGGATGGAGCACGTTGAAGCCGGCGGCGCGTTTGAACCGCGCGATCACGTCGCCCATCACGTAGTTGCGGGTATGGCCGATATGGATGCGCCCCGAGGGATAGGGGAACATCTCCAACACGTAGTATTTCGGTCTATTTTCGTCGCGCTCGGCGCGAAACAGCGCTGCCTCGTCCCAGGCCTTCTGCCACTTCGCCTCAACGGCACCCGGGGTGTATCGCGACATCGGCGTCTCCGGAGCCTAAGGAAGCCGGCGAAGGTTGGCCGGCCGGCATCCTGTCTTTCAAGGCGAACGCGAGACCCGTCAAGGCCCTCGAGGACTTAGGAGGGCACCAGCGGCGTGCCCTCAACCTCAGAGATCCGGATCTGCCGCGCACGGGTCAGGATCGCATCCTCGATCTCCCGCGGCACGCTGGCATCGACCGGGGCCGAGACCCAAACGGTGTCGCGCAGCACCTCGCGGAACACTGCGACGCGGAGCGAGGACACCTCAAGCGCCACGTCAGTCACATAGACGGTGATCTTGAAGCGCTCATCCTGCATCTCGGGCGTCGAGCCCCAACCCGTGGCGATGACGCCGGAGAACGGGTCGGTCGCCTCCACCGGCAGGAAGTTCAGCGTATCGAGCGCGCCCTGCCACATGTACTTGTTGACCCGGATGCCTGCGCCCGGCGCGGTCTGCTCCGCCGTGCCGAGGAACCAGTCGGACACGGTGCTGCCGTCGGTGCCGATGGCGTCGTCATCCAGACCCTGCCGCCGAAGCTCCGCCTTCGACGAAATCGGCGCGGAATTCGTTGGTTCTGGGCTACAGGCGCCAACCAGCGTCACCGCAGCCAAACCGCCGATGGCGGTGATGAATTTCAGTCCCCGTTCCCACATTTATCCTTCTCCGTCCTGCGTCGGAGCACCCCCAACGGCAGTCATCTACCGCGTTATGGGTAGCCGGACAAGACGATTGCGCCAAAGCCCTTGCTGTGCGGGGCTTGCGGTTCTCCCCGAGGCGTCGCGCCACACTGTGGCAGGAACGCTACAAGGGGGCCGCTCTTTGCGCCATCGTTGCAGGTGTGCTTGACCCGAGAGGGCGGTTTGGAGAATTTGACAACACTCATTCGGATCCCTCCATGGAGGAGGGCTCGGGACTTCATGAGGGACACGATGAAAAAGACACTCTTCGCTTCGACCGCGGTCGCTGCGCTCTCCTTCGGGGGAGCCGCATCAGCCGCCGGTCTTGAGGCCACCGTCGGTGGCTACTGGTACATCGGTGCTGGTTACGACTCTGGTCTGGTTAGCTTCGAGAACCCGGCTGGTGCTTCCGGTGTGACGATCCTTCGGGACGGCGAGATCTTCCTCGGCGTGACGGGCTCCACCGACAACGGCCTGACCTTCGACGGCCGGGTGGAACTCGAGAGCTTCACGTCGGGCGATCAGATCGACGAAAACTGGGCTCGGGTTTCCGGGTCCTTCGGCTCCGTGCTGATCGGCGGTGAAGATACGACCTCCGACAACCACGAGGCCGGCATCTTCTACGGCCCGGGCGCTCGTACTGGTTACTTCGACGCGTTTGTCTCGGTGATCGGTTCGTCGAACGCGGGCGATCTGATCGGCATCACCTACGAGTCGCCGAATATCTCCGGCTTCTCGGTCGGTGGTTCTTACCACCTTGCTGGTACCGATGGCGCTGGTGACCAGGGCCGCGTGACCAAGCAGATCGAAGATGACATCTACTCGTTCGGTGCTGACTACTCTGGCGAGTTCAGCGGCGTTTCGCTTGATGTTGCTGGCGGTATCGTCAACGGCGACGGCATTGAAGATGTCGTGTTCCAGGTCGGTACCACGATTGCTTACCAGGGCGTTTCGCTGGGTGTGCACTACGACTCGAATGCATCCGGCCTTGAGACGGACGGTGTGGACCTGACGGATGACGATGGTGCGCTGGCTGTCGGTGTTCAGTACACCACTGGTCCGTGGACGGTTGCCGGCGGCTATGCCTTCAACTTCAACGACGAAGACTTCGTCGACGCCAACAACTTCGGCGGCTGGGTGACCTATGCCCTCGGGCCGGGCGTCTCGGCGACCTTCGGCATCGAAGGCAACGACGGCGGTAGCGCTGAGGACACCGATATCGTCGCGCTGGGCTACCTTGCGCTGAGCTTCTGATCCTACCGGATCTGAGCGTCTGATAGGGGGAGCGGGTTTCGGCCCGCTCCCTTTTCTTTTGTGCGGCGCCTATGGCAGGGAAGGGCCATGGCGCTGAGCGACGTGCAGGAGCGTATCGGAGCGGCGGCGGCGCAAGCGGGCCGCGCGGCCGAGGATGTCGCCCTCATCGCAGTCTCCAAAGTGCAGCCGCTGGAACGGATCGAGGCGGTGCTTGCCGCCGACCACCGGCTGTTCGGTGAGAACCGGGTGCAGGAGGCGGCAGGTCGTTGGCCTCCGCTGCGCGAGCGCTTCCCGGACACCACCGTACATCTGGTCGGCCCCCTGCAGACCAACAAGGTTCGCCAGGCCTTCGAGCTGTTCGATGCGATCCAGTCCGTCGACCGCCCGAAGCTTGCCCGCAAGATCGCCGACGAGGCCCAGGCGCGGGGCACGTGCCCTGAGCTCTTCATCCAGGTGAACACCGGGGAGGAGCCGCAGAAATCCGGTGTCCTTCCCGACGAGGCCGATGCCTTCATCGCCGAGTGCCGTGCGATGGACCTGCCGATCCGCGGCCTGATGGTGATCCCGCCGATCGAGGAGGCGGCGAGCCTGCACTTCGCCCTCCTCGCCAAGATCGCGGCGCGGAACGACCTCCCGGCTCTCTCCATGGGCATGAGCGCCGATTTCGAGGAGGCGATCGCCCTCGGCGCCACCCATGTACGCGTCGGTTCGGCGATTTTTGGCGAGCGGGTCTACGAGGCGACCTGAACCACGATCCGGGCTCCGGGTCGCAGACGCCATGCGAGCCAGAGAAGATCGTCCGGCGCGAAGGCCACACAGCCCTCCGTCGGCCAGCGCGGTCGGCGCCAGCGATGCAGAAAGATCGCCGAGCCCGCGCCGGGCCGCGGATCGCGCCAGTTGTAGTCAGTGATGACGATCAGATCGTAAAGCGGATCGCCCTGCCGCAGCCGCTCATGGCTAAAGTGATGGGGCCGGCGCACCAATCGGTTGTAGGCCGGATCGTCCGGATCGTCCGACCAGCCGTCGCTCGGGCGGATCGGCTCGGCCCAGGCGGGGAGGGCCGCTCGTCCGATCCGGTCGGGCCGGAAGAGCAGGGCGACCACATGGACGAGGCCGGCCGGCGTCGCGCCGTCCCCCTCCCGCTTCCGCGCCCGGATGCCGCTCCGGCCGATGGCGCAGGGCAGGCGGCGCGTCCCGAACCGCGCCCCGGTCCGCCCGACGACCAGGTCGCCCAGCCGGGCGATCACAGCAAGTGACCGCTCTTCGCCGCCTTGGTTGCCAGATAGCGGGCATTGTGCGCCGTGTGGCCGACCTGTAATGGCACCCGCTCGGCCACGGAGACGCCCGAGGCCTCCATCATCGCGATCTTGCCGGGGTTGTTGGTCATCAATCGCACGGCCGAGAACCCGAGCGCGCGCAGGATTTGGGCGCCGAGGCGAAAGTCACGCTCGTCATCCTCAAAGCCGAGCCGATGGTTCGCCTCCACCGTGTCGAAGCCCTGGTCTTGCAGCGCATAGGCCCGCATCTTGTTGGCGAGGCCGATGCCGCGCCCCTCCTGATTGAGGTAAAGCAGCACGCCCGCGCCCTCCGCCCCGATCTGGGCGAGCGCGGCGTCAAGCTGCGCCCCGCAATCGCATTTCAGTGAGCCGATCAGATCGCCGGTGAAGCAGGAGGAATGCAGCCGTGCCAGCACCGGTGCGGCCCGGTCCGGCGTCCCGACCTCCACGGCATAGTGTTCCTCCCCGCCGTCGCTTGGGCGAAAGACGTGGACCCGGGCCCTCTCCGACACCGCCAGGGGCACCCGGGCGGCGGCCACCTGGGCAAGCGGTGACGGCTCGGTCGCCAGCGCGGCGATGTCGAGCAGATGCAATCCCGCCTCCGTCGCGACAGCAACCGGGTCGGCGACCCGCACCACCAGGGCCGCGGGCAGCAGATGGGCCTGTTTGGCGAGGCGCAAGGCCGCGCGATGCAGATCGGTGGAGCCCTCGCGCCGGGAGAGATAGGGCCCCTTCAGCGGCACCTGCAGATCGGCCGCAGGGTCGGCGGTGGCGTGCACCCAGGCCAGCCGACAGTCCGCCGGCAGGGCGATCCGGGCGATATCGCCGTCATAGACCCGGGCGCGCAGGGTCTCCGCCCGGCGCCGGGTGATGGCGAGATCCACCTCGCCGAGATCGATGATGGCGGTCAGCCGCTCCGCCACCAGGGTCTCCGCCGCCAGGATGACGGCTCCGTCCGCACCGTCCCGAAGCACCACGGGCACACCCATGCGCAGGTCGGCCCGGGCCTGACCCAACCGCTCCTCGATGGTGACGTGAAAACTCATGCCTCGTTCCTTAGTCCCCGCGTCGGCAAAGCGCCATGCGATATCCTAACGCTTCCGCCTTGAAATATTTCGCCGCCACCACACACAGCTACGTGACAGATCCGTCATGAATCTTGTGAGCGGCGGGGCCTCTCCGCATCTCGTCGGACGAATGGATAGCTAAAGCGATCGGAGAGTTTCCATGAGCAATCTCAGACGCATTCTGCTTGTAGATGACGATGGCGATCTGCGGGAAGCCCTGGCCGATCAGCTCGTCATGACCGAGGACTTCGACGTGTTCGAGGCCGACAGCGGGGCCCACGGGTTGGAGCGCGCGAAGGAGGCGATCTACGACCTCGTGCTGCTCGATGTCGGTCTGCCGGACATGGACGGGCGCGAGCTTTGCCGGCTGATGCGCAAGCAGGGCGTGAAATGCCCGATCGTCATGCTGACCGGCCACTCGAGCGACGCCGACACCATCCTCGGCCTCGATTCCGGCGCCAACGACTATGTCACCAAGCCCTTCAAGTTCCCGGTGCTGCTGGCCCGCATCCGGGCGCAGCTGCGCCAGCACGAGCAGTCGGAGGACGCGGTCTTCGTCATCGGTCCCTACACCTTCAAACCGGCGGTGAAGATGCTGGTGGACGAGGATAACCGGAAGATCCGGCTGACGGAGAAGGAAGCCAACATCCTGAAGTTCCTCTACCGGGCCAATGACGGCGTTGTGGCGCGCGATGTCCTGCTTCACGAGGTCTGGGGATACAACGCTGGGGTGACGACTCACACTCTGGAGACTCACATCTACAGGTTGCGACAAAAAATCGAGCCCGATCCATCCAATGCACGGCTTCTTGTGACCGAGTCGGGCGGATACCGCCTTGTAACTTAGGGCTTTTGTTCTGTTCCTGCGGTTTTCTGCCTATCCGTATGACGAAATGTGACACACAGCTTGATTTCCCCGCCCGTCATGCCAAAATCGTGACTGTCAGCGTCGTATCCCCTCTACGCCGACTGACGTGGCTGTCATCCCCTCTGGCAGCTCGATCCCCTTAAGGGATTGACGCCCGGCGCGACCCCGCGCCGGGCGATTTCGTTTCGGACCCCTCATGAGCGCATAGTCCGGGTTGAGCGGCGGCGGCGAAGGCGCCATGCTCCGCCCCTCGCGCAGCCCTGCAACGCCTGTGTGATCGGGGCCTCAACGACCGGGAAGGACGTCATGCAGCTCAAGCTCTGCACATGGAACATCAACTCCGTCCGCCTCCGGGCGCCGATCGTCGAGCGGGTGCTGCGGGAGGAGGCGCCGGACGTGCTCTGCCTGCAGGAGACGAAATCGCCGGTGGAAAAGCTGCCGACGGAGGTCTTCGCGGCGGCCGGCTACACCACCCAGATCGCCCGCGGGGAGAAGAACTACAACGGCGTGATGATCCTCGCCCGAATCCCACTCGAATCGCTCGGTCACCGGGAGTTTTGCGGCAAGACCGATACCCGCCACGTTGCAGCCAAGACGCGAAACGGGACGGTGATACACAACTTTTACGTTCCCTCCGGTGGCGACGAACCGGATCCGTCGACCAACGCGAAATTCGACCATAAGTTGCGTTTTCTGGCCGAGATGCGGGATTGGTGGCAGGCCGAGAAGCCGGCGCGCGCCATCCTGGTCGGCGATCTCAACATCGCGCCGCGCGAAGACGACGTCTGGTCCCACAAACAGCTGCTCAAGGTCGTCTCCCACACCCCGGTGGAGGTCGCGGCGCTGACCGAGATGCAGGAGGCCGGCGGCTTCGTCGACATCACCCGCGCCCATGTGCCGGAGGGGCGGCTTTATTCCTGGTGGTCCTACCGCTCGCCGAACTGGGACACTTCGGACAAGGGCCGGCGGCTCGACCATATCTGGGCGACGCCTGAGCTGGCGGCGAACGCCTCGGACAGCGCCGTGCTGCGCGCGGCCCGGGGCTGGGAGAAACCGTCGGACCACGCGCCGGTCTTCGCCACCTTCGAGGACTAGGTGATCCGGGTCGAGACTAGCGCCGACGGCTGGCGGCGCACCCTGCGACTGGACGCGCCGGAGCGCCACAATGCGCTCACCTTCGCCGCGATGGGCGCGCTGGCCGAGGCGGTGGAGGCGGCGGGTGCCGACCCGACGCTGCGGGTTCTGGTGCTGACCGGCACCGGCCGCAGCTTCTGCGCAGGTGCTGCCCTGGACGAGGTGGGCGGTGCGGACATGACCCGCAATCCGCTTCCCGCCCTCTCGGACGCGATCGAACGGGTGAACCTGCCGACAATCGCCGCGCTCAACGGCGGGGTCTATGGCGGCGGGGTGGAGATCGCCCTGGCTTGCGATTTCCGGGTCGCGGTCGCGGATGTGCGGATGCAGATCCCGGCCGGCCGATTGGGCATCCATTACCCGGCCGAGGGCATCGAGCGGGTGCTGCGCCGGGTGGGGCCCCAGGTCACCCGCCGGCTGTTTCTGCTCGGCGAGCGGATCGAGGGGGAGGCGTTGCAGGCCCTCGGCGCCGTCGACCGCCTGGTGCCGGCCGAGGCGTTCGAGACGGCGGTCGCCGAGCTGGCGGAGGAGATCGCCAGCCGCGCGCCGCGTGCCCTCCGCGGTATGAAGCAGACCATCGAGGAAGCCGCGCGCGGCAGGCTCGACCGACCCGCAGCCGAGGCAAGGGTCCAGGCCTGCTTCGCCTCGGAGGATCATGCGGAGGGTCTTGCCGCCGCCCGGGAAAAACGGATGCCCCGGTTTCGCGGCCGGTAAAGCTCAACGACTTGAATGACTTGCCTTTCTTGGATCTCGACCTGACTGATTCAGTCAGATCGAGATCCGCCCTAGCGCCGCGATCAGTGCCCGGCCTTAGCGGTCCACGCGCCCGGCATCGCGGGGCCGGCTCGACGGGCCGCTTTGCCCGTCGCCCGGCGTCTCGAAATCCTCCCGCGCGGCCTGCTCGATGCTGAAGAGCGAGCGGGAGACATCGATGCCGCGGCGCATATCGCCGAGGATCACGGTGGTGAGCTGGCCCTGGTCGTCCTCGATGATCCACTGGCGCAACTCCAGCGGATTGTCGCTGAAGACCATTGTGATGGTGCCCTGGCGCGGCCGGTCGGGGTCGACGGCCCGCACCCGCATCTGCCCCGCCTCGCGCTCGACGGAGCGGACGGCGCCCTCCTCATTCAGGTCGATCCGGTCGCGCAGCAACAGGTCGAGCGGCGTCTCGCCCAACGGATAGCGCTGCGGATCGGAGTTGGCGAGGCGATCGACCACCGCCACCCAGATGCCGTCGGCAACGACCAGGGCGGGGTTCGGCGGATTGTATTCGAAGCGAATGCGCCCGGGCTTTGAGATATAGAACCGCCCCTCACTGAGCGAGCCGTCGGGATTGGCCTGCACGAAGGTGCCATCGGCGGTGCGAAAGCCGTTCAGGTAGGCGCTGATCCGGGCCAGATCCTCCGCCCCCTGGGCATAGGCGCCCGGGGCGGCGAGGGCCAGCGACAGCACGGCGACAAACAGACGGCGCAGCATCAAAGCTCCACGAAACTCGGCGCCCGTGGGTGCGATCGGGCGCGATCGCCTGCTTATTCCATGCTTTGCCGCGCCGGGTCCAGCGGCGCGGGCGCACATCCGCTCACGGCTCTGGCACCAGGACGTCGCGCTTGCCCACCTGGTTGGCGGTGCTGACGACGCCGGCATCCTCCATCTGCTCAACCAGGCGGGCCGCCTTGTTGTAGCCGATGGCGAGTTTGCGCTGGATGTAGGAGGTGGAACATTTCCGATCCCGCGCCACGATGGCCACGGCCTGGTCGTAGAGCGCGTCGTCGCCCCCGGTATTGCCGCCAAGGCCGAGGACCGCGTCGATGGAGGCTTCCTCCTCCCCCTCCGGCCCTTCGACCACGCCAGAGACGTAGTCGGGCTGGCCGAGGGATTTGAGGTGGGTGACGACTTCCTCCACCTCCTCGTCGGAGACGAACGGGGCGTGTACGCGGGTGATGCGTCCGCCGCCGGCCATGTAAAGCATGTCGCCCTGGCCGAGCAGCTGCTCCGCCCCCTGCTCGCCGAGGATGGTGCGGCTGTCGATCTTCGAGGTGACCTGGAAGCTGATCCGGGTCGGGAAGTTCGCCTTGATCGTGCCGGTGATGACGTCGACGGAGGGGCGCTGGGTCGCCATGATGAGGTGGATGCCGGAGGCCCGCGCCATCTGGGCGAGGCGCTGGATGCAGGCCTCGATCTCCTTGCCCGCAACCATCATCAGGTCGGCCATCTCGTCGACCACGACGACGATGTAGGGCATGGTCTCGGGCGCGAACTCCTCCGTCTCGAAGACGGGTTCGCCGGTCGCCTCATCGAAACCGGTCTGGACGACGCGGGTGAAGGCCTCGCCCGCCTCCAGCGCCTCGCGGACCCGGGCGTTGTAGCCGTCGATGTTGCGGACGCCCATCTTCGACATCTTGCGGTAGCGCTCCTCCATCTCCGCCACCACCCATTTGAGGGCGACGACGGCCTTCTTGGGGTCGGTGACCACGGGGGAGAGGAGGTGCGGGATGTTGTCGTAGACCGAGAGCTCCAGCATCTTCGGGTCGATCATGATGAGGCGCACATCCTCCGGCCCGAGGCGGTAGAGGAGCGACAGGATCATCGTGTTGATCGCCACCGACTTGCCCGATCCGGTGGTGCCCGCGACCAGCAGATGCGGCATGCGGGAGAGGTTCACGACCACCGGCGCGCCGGAGATGTCCTTGCCCAAGGCAAGCGGCAGGCGGTGGGCGCTGTCGCCGTAGGCTTTGGACGACAGGATCTCCCGCAGCAGCACCTTCTCTCGCTCTTCGTTCGGCAGTTCGATGCCGATGACGGAGCGGCCGGGGACGGTGGAGATCCGGGCGGAGAGGGCCGACATCGACCGGGCGATATCGTCGGCCAGCCCGATGACGCGGGAGGCTTTGAGGCCCGGCGCCGGCTCGAGCTCGTACATCGTCACCACGGGGCCGGGCCGGACGGCCACGATCTCGCCGCGGATGCCGTAGTCGTCGAGCACGTTCTCCAGCATCCGGGCGTTCTGCTCGAGCGCGTCGTCGGAGAGGTGATGGCGCACGATGTCGCGCGGGTTGGAGAGGAGCGAGAGCGGCGGCGCCTGGTACTCGGCCTCCGCCGGGCCGTCGTCGAAGGCGAGGCTCGGCTGCATCTCCCGCCGGGCGGCAGCGCTTTCGGGGGTGCGCCCGGCGTCCCGACGGCGGACCATCGGTTGCGGCCCGTCGAGGTCGTGGGTCTCCCCCTCGTGGTCCGGGGTCTCGAAGCCGGGATCCAGATCCTCCGGCAATTCGGGAACGGCGCGCATTGGGGCATCGAGCGTGGGCTCGCGTCGCTCGGCCGCCGGCTGTCCAGCCTCGCGCCGGGCGCGGACGGCGGCGGAGATCCGGGCGGTCAGCCGCTCCGCCGGGGGCATGTCGTCGCCCGGCTTGGCCTCGGCGCCGGCCAGCGGCAGGTCGCCCGCCGCCTCCCGCGCTGCGATCTCCGCCTCCCGCTGCTTCTGGCGGCTGAGGCGCTGAACCTTGCGGCGTTCGTGCAGCACCTTGGCGCCGCGCACCCCCTGGCGCGCCGCGAACGTCGTGGCGCGTCCGCCAAGGCCGAGCACGGTGCGCACCATGCGCCAGACCTGGCGGAGGCCCGTCGCCACGTCGGCCCAGACGAAGCCGAGCGCGAAGGCCGCAAGCAGCAGGAAGATCGCGCCGAGAGCCACGGTCGCTGCCGGCAGGGCCGCCACCGGTGCGATCGGGGCAAAGTCGAGCACCGTGCGGAGCGCGGCGTCGCCGAACACGCCGCCGAGGCCGTAGGGGTGGGGCCAGCGCTCCAGCGGCACATGGGCCGAGGCGAGGGTCGCACCCACCGCGATGGCGAGCGGCGCGACGATGGCGCGGGAAAGCACCCGCTCATCGCCGCGGTGTACGATCAGGCGGAGGCCCCAGACGATCAGCGTGGCCGGCGCCCCCCAGGCGGCCCAGCCGAGGGCGCGGAACATGGGATCAGCGATCGAGGCGCCGATCAGGCCGAGGGCGTTTTTCGGCGCGGCGCCCGTGGCGTTGAAGAGCGAGGGATCGTCCGGCGCATAGGTCGCGATCAGGGCGGCGAAAGCCCCGCCGGCGATCAACAGGCCGAGGCCGATCGCCTCCGCCCCCCGGCGACGCAGCGCCTGCTCGGCCGCTGTGCCGACAAATCGTCTCTGCCGTGTTCTGCCTATGATCCCCGCCATCGTCCCCAGCCGCTCTACAATCCCTCTGGTCGTGCCTTATCCGGCCGTGGCCGGTGTCTTCGCCATGATCTCCCGCACCGCGGCAAGGCCCTGGCGCACCTCGTCCGCCGGTGCCACCAGGGCGAGGCGCAGATAGCCCTGGCCCGGATCGCCGCCGCCCAACTCCGCCGGCGTCGGGCGAGAGAGATAGGCGCCGGGCAAGGCCCGAACCCCGGCCTCGCGCCACAGCGTCTTCGCCGCCTCCTCCCCATCGGCCACCGGGAGCCAGACGAAAAAGCCCGCCTGGGGCGGCCGGTAGCCGGCAAGATCGCCGAGCGTCTGATCGGCGATGGCGTATTTCTCGCGGTAAAGCGCCCGGTTCGCCTCCACATGCGCCTCGTCCCGCCAGCAGGCCATGGCGGCGTGCTGCAGCGGCAGCGGCAGGGGCGCCCCGGCATAGGCGCGAAGGCGGAGGAGCGCGGCGATCGCCTGGCTTCCCCCGGCGGCAAAGCCCGAGCGCAGTCCGGGCAGGTTCGAGCGCTTGGAGAGCGAGTGAAAGATCAGTACCCGCTCCGGATCGGCATCCATCGCCCGGGCGACCTCGAGCGCACCGGTGGGGGCCGCATCGCGGTAAATCTCGCAATAGCATTCGTCGGCGAAGATGCGGAAATCGTGGGTCTCGGCCAGGCCGATGAGCGTCCGCCAATAGGACTCGTCCGCCACCGCCCCTTGGGGGTTGGAGGGCGAGCACATGTAGACCACGGTCGTGCGGGCGAGCAGGTCGGCCGGCAGGGCGGCGAAATCCGGCAGGAAATCGGTCCCCGCCGTCGCCGGCACATAGATCGGCTCCGCCCCTGCGGCCCGGGCGGCGGCGGCATAGCACTGATAGAACGGGTTGGGCAGCAGCACCGCCGGCGTTCCCCCGTTCTTCGCCTCGGGCGAGAGGGCGAGGCAGGCGTTGAACAACCCCTCCCGCGTGCCGTTGAGCGGCAGGATGTGCGCCTCCGGATCGAGCGATGCGCCGTAGCGCAGCTTCACCCAGTCGGCGATGGCCGCGCGCAGGTCCGCGGTCCCCTCGTTCGGCGGATAGCGGTTGAAGCCCGCGGCCCGGGCCAGGATGGCGTCCGTGACGAAATCCGGGAAGGGATGGCTCGGCTCGCCGAGCGACATGGCGATGGGCGGGCCGCCCGCCGGAATGGGATCCAAGAGCGCGCGCAGGCGCGGAAACGCATATTCCGGTAGGTCCGAGAACCGCTCGGGAACCTGCATCGCTGCCCCTTTGCCGCCCGCCAGGTCACGCAGCCTGGACGGACCGTTGTTGCCCCTCAGTCAACTAAAATACCGGGCAAAGGGGGGCAGGTCTAGGGACGGCGGCATTTCGGCAACGCTATGCCACCATAAGTGGCTCAATCGCCGCACCGAGGCAGAGGAGCCGCGCCTCCGCGCCGGCGCCGCCGATCAGCATGAAGCCGGCCCAGCGTGTGGGCGTCGGCACGGTGAGGCTGGCGAGGCCGAGCAGGTTGGCGATCCTTGTGTTGCGGAGCGCCAGCAGGTTTTCCGCTACGAAGCGGTCGGCGTCGGCTTCGACGACGGCAATCTCCGGTGGCAGGTTCGGGGTCGTGGGCGCGAGGATCGCGCTGACGCCGGTGAGCCGGGCCTCCATGCCCCGCGCCGCCTCGGCGAGGACCCGCTGGCCGCCGACATAGGCGGTGGCCGAGACCTCGGCACCCAGGCGGAATCGGTCGCGGATCCGGGCGAACATCTGGTCCGGCGCCGCCTCGATCGCCGTGTGCCAGACGCCGTAGGTCTCCCCCGTCACGGTCGGGCCGGCGGCGGCGAGGGCGGCTGCGATCTCCGGCATCGCGGCCGCGCTGATCAGGGCGCCGGCGTCGCGCAGGCGGGCGCAGGTATCCTCAAAGGCGGCGAGGATCGTCGGCTCGGCCTCTGCCAGCAGATCCTCCGCCACCAGGAAGTGCCGGCCGGCGATGGTCGGCTGGTGCAGATCGACCGCGGGCCCGCCGCCGAGGGCGGTGAGCAGCAGGGCGGCATCCTCGACGCTGCGGCAAAGCGGGCCGACGGTGTCGAACTGCGGCGCGAGGGGCACCACGCCGTTCAGCGACAGGAGGCCCGGCGTGGTCTTCAACCCCACCAGACCGTTCCAGGCCGAGGGGATGCGCACCGACCCGCCGGTGTCGCTGCCGATCCCGGCGGCGGCGAGGCCGAACGCCACCGAGGCCGCAGCGCCGGAGGAGGAGCCCCCCGGCGCCCGCCCGGCTTCGTGCACGTTGGGCGAGGTCGCCGCCATCGGATTGATGCCGAGGCCGGAGAAGGCGAGCTCCGACATATGGGTCTTGCCGAGGCAGACGAGGCCCGCCCGGGTAGCGTTGGCGAGCACCACCGCATCGCCCTGCGGCACCCGCCCGGCCAGCAGGCGCGATCCGGCCTCCGTCGCCGTGCCGGCGCTGTCGAACAGGTCCTTCCAGGAGATCGGCACGCCGTCGAGCGGTCCGCGCCTGGTGCCGAGCCGGGCCCGACGGGCGGCCGCCGCGGCCTCTGCCCGGGCCCGCGCTCCGGTCGTGCGGGCATAGATCGTGTCCCGGGCCGGGTGAGCGTCGATTGCCGCCAGATAGGTCTCGGTCAGCGCGATCGGGTCGATTTCACCCCGCGCGATGCCACGGCCCAGGTCGGCCGCGGAAAGCCAAAGCCAGCTGTCGCTCATGCCCCCTCCTTGCGGCCCCCTCCTTGTGGCGAAGCGCGCGCCGCATCGCCGCAGGCTACCCGCCCGGGGCCGGTTGGACAATCGGCGACGCGCAGCCCAGGATCGGGCCATGGATGCCGATGTGATCATCGTGGGCGGGGGGCTGAACGGGCCGCTTTTGTCGCTGGCGCTTGCCTCGGGCGGGGTGCGGGCGGTCGTGCTCGACGCGCTGCCGGTGGCGACCAGGGCGGCGACGGGCTTCGACGGGCGGGCCTACGCCCTGGCGCTCGCCTCCCGCCGGATGCTCGAGGCGCTGGAGGTCTGGCCGGCGGTAGCAGGCGAGGCGCAGCCGATCTTCGACATCCGCGTCGGCGACGGCCGCCCGGGGGAGGGCGCCCATCCCTGGCACGTTCATTTCGACCACCGCGAGATCGAGGAGGGTCCGTTCGGCCATATGGTGGAGGATCGCGTCCTCCGCCCAGCGCTGCTCGCCCGGATGGAGGCGCTCGGCATCGCCCACCACGCCCCCGTCCGCGTGGTCGACCAGCGGATCGAGGCGAGCCGCGCCGTGGCGATCCTGGAGGATGGGATGGAGGTGACCGGTCGCGTGCTGATCGGCTGCGACGGACGCGACAGCGCGGTGGCCGCCCGCGCTGGCATCCCGCGGACCAAATGGGGCTACGACCAGACCAGCCTGGTCGCCGCCATCGCCCATGCGCGGCCGCATGAGGGCACAGCGCATCAGCTCTTCATGCCGTCGGGCCCGCTCGCCATCCTGCCGCTGCCGGGCAACCGCTCTTCCATCGTCTGGACCGAGGCGACGGCACGGGCGGCGGAGATCGACGGCCTGGACGACGCCGCCTATCTCGCCGAGCTGCGGCCGCGCTTTGGCAGCTTTCTGGGGGAGATCGCGCTTGCCGGGCCGCGGTTCTCCTATCCGCTCGGCCTGTCGCTGGCGCAGCGCTTTACCGGGCCGCGGCTGGCGCTGGCGGGCGACGCCGCCCACGGCATCCACAACCTCGCGGGTCAGGGCCTGAACCTCGGCTTTCGCGACATCGCGGCCTTGGCCGAGGTGCTGATCGACGCCCGGCGGCGCGGAGAGGATATCGGCCAGGCGGACGTCCTCGCCCGCTATCAGCGTTGGCGGCGGTTCGACACGACCCTGCTGGCCGTCGCCACTGACACGATCAACCGCGTCTTCTCCAACGACAACCCGCTGCTGCGCATCGCCCGCGACGCCGCCCTCGGCCTGGTCGGTGCGAGCGACGGGGCAAGGCGCGGCTTCATGCGCGAGGCCGCGGGCCTCACCGGCACACTCCCCCGCCTCCTCCAGGGGCGCGCGATATGAGGGGCGCTAGCTCAGTGCCGCTTTCGAGGAAGTAGAACACCTTGCTGCTACGTTTTCTCCGGTGCGCCAGCACCGGATCGCGCCCGACCCGTTGGGCTCCGCCCGTTCGCCGCTCAAACGCCCCGCTGGGGCGTTTGCGGGACGCGGCTCACCCCCACGGGCGGGCGCGATGCGCCCCCCTTCGGGTCCGGCGCGATCCTACGTGCTCGCGCGCGCCGCTCGCCTCGCTGCATCGCTATGCTTCTGTCCGGCAATTGCGCTAGACTGCCAGAGACATGGTCACGGACAAACGAACGATGCGCGCGATTTGGCTTCTCCCCCTCCTCCTCGCCGCCTGTGCGGAGCCCACGTCGTCCGTGCCCTATGACGGCCGGTTCGGGTTCTTTGAGGAGCAGTTGGGGGAGGATCGGCTGCGGGTGATCTTCGTTGGCCGGCCGGGGACGGAGCGTGACGTGGTGGAGGACTATCTCCTGTTCCGCGCGGCGGAGGTGACGCTCCTGCAAGGCGGCTCGCACTTCCAGATCGCGGCCCAGGACATCGAGCGCGACATCGTCTACGTCGACGACACGTTCGTCAGCGTCGGTTTCGGCGTTGGCCGCTTTGGCCGGCGCGGCCGCTTCGGGCGGCGGAGCGGCTTCGGCGTGGGTTTCGGCACGCCGATCTACGGCGGCAGCTACGCCGCCGAGCGGTTCGTCGCCTCGGCCGAGATCGTCGTGGGCACGGGCGAGATCCCGGAGGAGCCGGACATCTTCGACGCCGAGGACGTCTACTACACCGTCGGCCCGCGGATCGACCGGCCCTGAGATCCAAGGGCGAACAGAGCGCGAACTCCGCTTTTCCTGAGGCCCGCTCCAGGCTATGGTCGCGGCCATGACGCAGCATGACGATTTCGAGGATCAGGCGTTCGAGGCGGCGGCCTCGACCAGCCTCGCCGCCCGGGCCATGGCGGCGCGCCCCACGCCCTATCTCGACGCGCTCAACCCGGCCCAGCGGGAGGCGGTGGAGGCGCTCGACGGCCCGGTCCTGGTGCTGGCGGGCGCCGGCACCGGCAAGACCCGGGCATTGACCACCCGGATCGCGCACCTCCTCCACACCGGGCGTTGTCGGCCGAACGAGATCCTAGCCGTCACCTTTACCAACAAGGCCGCGCGGGAGATGAAGGGCCGGATCGGCGACCTGGTCGGCGGCGTGATCGAGGGGATGCCCTGGCTCGGCACCTTCCACGCCCTCTCCGTCAAGATCCTGCGCCGGCATGCGGAGCTGGTGGAGCTGAAGTCGAACTTCACCATCCTCGACACCGACGACCAGATCCGGCTGCTGAAACAGCTCATCCAGGCCGAGGGGATCGACGAGAAGCGCTGGCCGGCCCGCATGCTCGCCGCCTTCATCGACCGCTGGAAGAACCGGGGCCTGACACCCGACAAGGTCCCGGCGAACGAGGCGGCGCAGTACAACCATGTGGGCGCCCAGCTCTATGCCGAATACCAGGCCCGGCTCCGCACCCTCAATGCCGTCGATTTCGGCGATCTGCTGCTCCACACCGTCGAGATCTTCAAAGCGCATGAGGATGTGCTGGCGAAGTACCAGCGCTGGTTCCGCTATATTCTGGTGGACGAGTATCAGGACACCAACGTGGCGCAGTATATGTGGCTGCGCCTGTTGGCGGCGGGCCACAAGAACATCTGCTGTGTCGGCGACGACGATCAGTCGATCTATGGCTGGCGTGGGGCGGAGGTGGGCAACATCCTGCGCTTCGAGACCGACTTTCCTGGGGCCGAGGTCATCCGGCTGGAGCAGAACTACCGCTCCACGCCCCATATCCTCGCCGCCGCCTCCGGCGTCATCGCGGCCAACGCGGATCGGCTCGGCAAGACGCTCTGGACCGAGGCGGGGGAGGGCGAGAAGGTCCGCCTGATCGGCCATTGGGACGGGGAGGAGGAGGCCCGCTGGATCGGCGAGGAGGTGGAGGCCTATCAGCGCGGCACCCGCGGTCTCGACGCCATCTCGCTCGACGACATGGCGATCCTGGTCCGCGCCTCCCACCAGATGCGCGCGTTTGAGGATCGGTTCCTCACCATCGGGCTGCCCTACCGGGTGATCGGCGGCCCGCGCTTCTATGAGCGGATGGAGATCCGCGATGCGATGGCCTACTTCCGCGTCGTCGTCTCGCCCGACGACGGCCTCGCCTTCGAGCGCATCGTCAACACGCCGAAACGCGGCCTCGGCGACAAGGCCCAGCAGACGATCAACGCGGCTGCCCGGGCAGCGGGCACGACGCTCTTGGACGCGGCCCGCCGTCTGGTGGCGGAGGAGGCGCTCTCCGCCCGCCCGCGCCGGGCGCTGGCCGAGCTGATCGCGGGCTTCGACCGCTGGTCGGCCCTGCTCGCCGCCGGCACCAACCATGTGGAACTCGCCGAGCAGATCCTGGACGAGTCGGGCTACACCGCGATGTGGAAGGCCGACAAATCGCCCGACGCGCCTGGCCGGCTGGAAAACCTCAAGGAACTTGTGAAGGCGCTCGGTGAGTTCGAGAACCTGCAGGGCTTCCTGGAGCATGTCAGCCTGGTGATGGACAACGGCCAGGCCGAGGCGGGCGAGAAGGTCTCCATCATGACGCTCCACGCCGCCAAGGGCCTGGAGTTCCCGGCGGTCTTCCTGCCGGGCTGGGAGGATGGGCTTTTCCCGTCCCAGCGCTCGATGGACGAGAACGGATTGAAGGGGCTCGAGGAGGAACGCCGCCTCGCCTATGTCGGCCTCACCCGGGCGGAGGCGCATCTAACGGTCAGCTTCGCCGCCAACCGCCGGGTCTACAACCAGTGGCAATCGGCCCTGCCGTCGCGCTTCATCGACGAACTGCCGGGCGACCATGTGGAGGTGCTGACGCCCCCAGGCCTTTACGGCGGCGGCTACGGTGCGGCGGCGCCGAAAGACCTGCCCGGCGTGATGCGCGGCGCCGATCTGGTGGAGGAGGCGTCGAAGGCCAACGTCTACAACTCCCCCGGCTGGAAGCGGATGCAGGCCCGCTCCGGCGAGCGCGGCATGTCGAGCCCGCGGGAGGCGCGCAACATCGTCATCGACGCCGAAGCGATCTCCGCCTTCAGCATCGGTGACCGCGTCTTCCACCAAAAGTTCGGCTATGGCCGCATCGAAGGCGCCGAGGGCGACAAACTCACGGTCGCCTTCGACAAGGCCGGCACCAAGCGCGTCGTCGCCAGCTACGTGAAGGCGGCCGACGCGGCGGGGGATGTGCCGTTCTAAGTCAGTGGTTTATGTAGGAGTTACTTTTTGATTTGAGCAAGCCGAGGAAGCATCATTATATACAAGCGGCTCACCTTGAAGGATTTGTAGAAGACTCTAAGAGTCTATTTCTATATAGTAAGGATGGTCTGTCTTTCTGGGCAGGTATAAGCGACGCTTTTTCAGAAAGAGACCTGTATTCATTTGGGCTCAATGGTGATCTCGCTCCAGAGTTTGAAGTTGAGTTTAACGGAAAAGTCGAGAGCCATCTTTTTCCATCCCTGAGGGCGACGAATGCCGCGAAAGAGATTTTACCCTCGCACCTGCCAAACTTGGTTGAGTATATTGCCTTTTCGCATATTCGTAGCCCCACTTTCCGCGACCTAATAATTGAATACCTGAGACTTAAGGTCAAAAGTCAAATAAAAATTATGGATAATTCAGGCGACCTTCCCAAGCCACCACCAGAGATTGACTCCTCCATCTCAGAGCTGATCAATGAAGGCCAGATTTCTATTGAAATTTGCAACTCAAAATTCCTTGAATTCATGTGTAATGAGGTGAATAATTTTTTCAATATACTGTATAGAAAATTTAATTGGCAGTTGGTTGTCTCTGATCGACATCAGTTCATCATAGGAGATCAGCCAGTAACGATCATTCATCCCGGCCGTGACTATCGCGGATATGGAATTCCGCCGGGTGGCGATGGGTGCGAGGTTGCATTTCCTCTCTCGAGCGAGTGCTGCATGTTAGGGACTTGGGGGAAGCACTACGGCAATATCTGCGATAGGGGCTCTGTTGATGAGCTAAACAAGAGACAAGCTCTTTTTGCGAGGAGATTTGTTGCTACGGGAATTGAATCAAAGGGCGTCGAAAGGCTGGTTAGACGATATAAAAATTGGGCGTATGCGAGCATGGTTGACAATATTGAGCATGATGATGGAGGACTCCAGTTATTGAGGCTGGGCATCTACCCGAGGTTAACTTCAAAGTACAAGAAAACCCCGAAAAACCCAACTGTCTTGTCTAGTTCCGCGATCCCGAAAGCACTGCGAAAAAAGCGCCAATAGCTATCCTATGCAGTTGGGTCGACCACCAAGCTCCACAGCCGCCGCATCGAAAACACCTCCGATACCCCTAGCAGGCCAGCAGCGCTGACAGGATCGCGGCGAGACTGTAGACCGGCGGCTGCTCGTCGGCGGGGATAGCGACGAGGCGCCCTCACCTGCCTCGGCTCAAGCACACCGTGATGCCACTAACGCCGTAGACACTCGCGCACAGTTGACCCCGCGCCCCGTCAGTCTAGCTCCGCAACCGAGGGAGGATGCGGGATGGCGGACGGATTTGCCGAGATGGTGGTGACGGCGAACGGCTTTTTCGCCGAGCTCGCTCGGAACAACAGCAAGGACTGGTACGAGCCGCGGAAGGCCTTCTACACCACCGAAATCAAGAAGCCGGCGGAGCTGCTCGGCAACCTCTTGGCCGAGGACTTCGCCCGGCTGACCGGCAAGCCGCACAAGCCCAAGATCTTCCGCATCCACCGCGATGTGCGCTTCTCCAAGGACAAGACCCCCTACAACGCCCATCTCCACATCCTCTGGACCCAGCAGCAGGGGGAGACGGCGCCGGCCTGGTTCTTCGGCTCGGCCCCCGACTATATCTCGCTCAGCACCGGGGTGATGGGCCTGCAGGGCGACCGCCTCACCCGCTTCCGGGCCTTCGTGGATCGGGAGGGCGACGCGCTGACGGACGCCATCGAGGGGGCGGCGGGGGCCGAGATCTCCACCTGGGGGCCGGATCCGTTGAAGCGCGTGCCGAAGCCCTATGACCAAGACCACCCCCATGCCGAGCTGCTGAAGCGCAAGAACCTGATCGTCACCGTGCCCCCCGCCGGGAACTGGAAAGCCGACGGCCTCGTACCGGCGATCGTCGCGACGGCGGAGGCGTTGCTGCCCGTCTGGCGCCTGCTGGACGAGCATCTGGGGTGAGGGTGCCCGCCGCTGCCGGGCGCTGGGCTTAGGCGCGTGGAGCATGGGCCCGTCGGCGACGGCGCGGGCGCCTTCCCGGCGCATTTCCACCCTGCGACCACCGCCTGGTTCGCCGGCCGCTTCGGCCAGCCCATCCCCGCCCAGGCCCGCGGCTGGGCGGAGATCGCGGCGGGTCGGCACACCCTGATCTCCGCCCCCACGGGCGCAGGCAAGACGCTGGCCGCCTTCCTCTCCGCCATCGACGCGCTGGTATCGGCTGGCACGGAGGGGCCGCTCGCGGACGCGACCCAGGTCGTCTACGTCTCCCCGCTCAAGGCGCTCAGCAACGATGTGGAGCGCAACCTGGCCGAACCGCTTGCCGGCATCGCCGAAGCCGCGGGCGGCGATCTGGCGATCACCACTGCGGTGCGGACCGGGGATACGACGCCCGCCGCCCGGGCCCGGATGGTGCGAAAGCCGCCCCATATCCTGGTGACGACGCCGGAGGGGCTTTACGCCCTCGTCACCTCCGACGGCGGGCGCAGGATGCTCGGCCAGGTGCGGACGGTGATCGTGGACGAGATCCACGCCCTCGCCCCAGACCGGCGGGGTGCCCATCTGTCCCTGACCCTCGAGAGGTTGGATGCCCTGGTGGGCACGCCCGTGCAGCGCATCGGCCTCTCCGCCACGCAAAAGCCGATCGAGGAGGTCGCCCGGTTTCTGGTGGGTGGCGAGGACCAAGACTGCGCCATTGTCGATGAGGGCCACGCCCGGACCAGGGATCTGCGGATCGAGATCCCGGGCTCCCCCCTCCAAGCCATCATGCCCAACGAGGTGTGGGAGGAGGTCTATGACCGCGTCGTCCACCTGGTCGACACTCACCGCACCACCCTCGTCTTCGTCAACGCCCGTCGGCAGTGTGAGCGGGTGGCGCATGACCTGGCCCAGCGGCTGGGCAAGGAGCATGTCGCCTCCCACCATGGCAGCCTGTCGCAAGCGCTGCGCCTCAATGCGGAGGTGCGGTTGAAGGCGGGGGAGCTCAAGGTTCTGGTCGCCACCGCCTCGCTCGAGCTCGGCATCGACATCGGCGATGTCGACCTCGTGATCCAACTCGGCTCCGTCAAGCGGATCGCGATGTTCCTGCAGCGGGTGGGCCGGGCGAACCACCACCATGGCGGCGTGCCGAAGGGGCGGATCTTCCCCCTCAGCCGGGATGAGTTGGTGGAATGCGTGGCGCTGCTTCGTGCGGTCGATCGCGGGGAGCTCGACCGGCTGCGGATCCCGGACCATCCCCTCGACGTCCTGGCGCAGCAGATCGTCGCCACCTCCGTCACCGGGGATTGGTCGGCCGACGACCTGTTTGCGCTTGCCACCCGCGCCTATCCCTACCGCGCGCTCCGCCGGGCCGACTTCGATGCGGTGCTGGAGATGCTGGCATCCGGTTTCCCGACGGAGCGGGGGAGGCGCGGCACCCTTATCAGCTACGACCGGATAAACGGCGTCGTCGGTGCCCGCCGGGGGGCCAAGATGACCTGCCTTGCCTCGGGCGGCACGATCCCCGACAGCGGCGATTATCAGGTCCGGCTGGAGCCCCAGGGCGTGGTCGTGGGCGCCATTGCCGAGGACTTCGCCATCCACCAACTGCCGGGCCACGTGATCCAGCTCGGCAGCAACACCTGGCGCATTCTGCAGGTGAGCGCCACCGAGGTGCGGGTGGAGGCTGCCCCCGGCCAGGCCCCCTACATGCCCGTCTGGTTCGGAGAGGCGCCGGCGCGGAGCGACGAGCTGTCGGCAGAGGTCGCCGCGCTCCGGGCCGAGATCTCTGCCGCGTCGACGGCAGACCATGCGGTGGCCGCACTCACCGAGGCGCCCTGGATCGACCCGCCCGCCGCCGGGCAGCTCGTCGCCTATCTCCGCTCGGTGGAGGAGGCGCTCGGCCATATGCCGACGCAAGAGACGGTGGTGGCGGAGCGCTTTCTCGACATGGCCGGGGATGAGCAGGTGGTGCTGCACAGCCCCTTCGGCATGGGGGTGAATCGGGCCTGGGCGCTCGCCCTCCGCCACATCCTCGGCACGCGCTTCGGGGTGGAGCTTCAGGCGGCAGCGGTGGACGACGCGATCCTGATCTCGCTGCCGAAGAAGGCGAAATTTCCGCTCGGCGAGACCTATCAACTGGTGACCGCAGCCGAGGTGATGGAGGTCGTGGCCCAGGCGACGCTCGACATCCCGATGTTCATGATCCGCTGGCGCTGGGCGGCCTCGCGCGCCCTGGCCGTGCCCCGCCAGCGCGGCGGGCGCCGCGTGCCGCCCCATATCCAGCGCACCGATGCCGATGAACTGCTGCTCTCGGCCTTTCCCCAGCAGCGCGTGGTGCGCCAGCGTGAGGGGCGGGAGGGGGGCCTAAAAAGCGCCAACCGGGCGGGCAGTGGGACGCGTGAGATCCCGGATCATCCCCTGGTGACGCAGACCCTCAACGATTGCCTCTACGAGGCGATGGATCTGGAGGGCTTCGCGGCCCTCCTCGACCGGATCGAGGCCGGGGAGGTGCAGGCCCGGGTGGTGGAGCGATTGACACCGTCGCCCGCCGCTTTCGCCGTGCTGACGGCCAAGCCGCCCTCCTTCCTCGACGACGCACCGCTCATGGATCGGCGCGCGCGCAACGTCTCCGCCGGCCCGAGCCATTTGTCGCTCGAGGCGGAGACGGTGGTGCATCCCGACGCCGTCACCCGGATCGCGCGGGAGGTGACGCCCGATCTCCGCACGCTCGAGGATCTGGCGAACCACCTCTCCCTCTCCGGTGTCCTGACCGACGATGAGGTGGCGGAGAGCCGCCCCTGGATGGAGGAGCTGGCGGCAACCGGCCGCGCCGTGCGGTTTCGGGTGGAAGACGGCCGGCATCTCTGGGCCGCGGCGGAACGCCTTCCCGAGGTCGCCGCGGCCTTCCCGGAGGCGCGCGCGGTCACGGAGGAGGTCGCGGACCTGTCCCCGGAGGCTGCCCTCGCCGGCGTCCTTCGCGGTCGGCTCGAGGTGAGCGGTCCGGTGACCGACGCCGACCTGGCAGGCACGCTCGGCTGCCCGGCAGCGCTCGCCAAGGCGGCGCTCCATGCGCTTGAGGAGGAGGGTGCCGTCCTTCGCGGCCGCTACGATCCCGCCCGGCCGGAGGTGGAGACCTGGTGCGACCGCCGCGTCCTCTCCCGCATCCAGCGTCTCACCCGCAACAAATTGCGGGCGGAGATCGAGCCGGTGACGCTGCAGCAGTTCTACCGGTTCCTGCTCCGTTGGCATGGCCTCACCCCAGGTGACCGGCGCCAGGGTCGGGACGGCCTCGCCGACACGCTGGCTATGCTCGACGGCATCGAGTTGCCGGCGGCGACGTGGGAGACGGAGGTGCTCGCCGCCCGCCTCGCCAGCTACGACATCCACGAACTGGACGAGCTCTGCCTCAGCGGCCGCTTCGGCTGGGGCCGCCTCTCTCACCCCCAGATCGCCAAGGGGGGCAAGACCCGCGCCGTCCTCTCCCGCACCACACCGATCGCGCTGTTTGAGACGGAACATGCCGAGACCTGGCGCCGCCTGGTGGGTCCAGCGCCGGAGCCGGTGGCCCTCTCGAGCCCCGCCGCCCGCTTGCACGCGGCGTTCCAGGAGGAGGGCCCCTCCTTCGTCGCCCAGATCGAGCGGGCGGTGCGGATGCTGAAGGGCCAGTACGAGAGCGGTTTGATGGAGTTGGTGGCGACCGGCGATCTGACAGCCGACAGTTTCGCCGGCCTCCGCGTCCTCCTAGCCAAGCCGTCGAAGACCCGCCTCTCCCGCCTCGACATCATGCGGAACTCGAACTCCGGCCGCTGGGCCCTGCTGCCGGAGCGCACCGGGATCAGCGATCCGGTCGCGCGGGAGGCGGCGGTGGAGACCTATGCCCGCGCCGTCCTCCGCCGCTATGGCGTGGTCGTGCGCCGGGTCGTGCAGCGGGAGGGGGCCGGCGTCACCTGGCTCGAACTGCTCCGCGTGCTCCGCCGGATGGAGGCGCGGGGCGAGGTGCGGGGTGGCTACTTCGTCGCCGGCGCGGGGGGTGAGCATTATGCCCTGCCGGAGGCGCTGCCGATGCTGCGCGAGGTCCGCGCGGCCGAGCCCAAGGGCGCGCTCACCCGGATCTCCGCCGCCGATCCCCTGAACCTCACCGGAACCCTGACGACGGGGGAGCGGGTGGCGAGCCGCACCACGGCGCACCTCCTCCTCCGCGACGCGCTGCCGGTGGCGATCGCCGAGCGCGACCGGATCCGCCCACTCGACCCGGAGATCGAGCTTGGCCCCGAGGCGATGAACACCCTCCGCCGCAGCCCCGCACCGGCCGCCCTCGCCGCCTACGGCTAGGCGGACAGCGGCGCCCGTTGCCGATGACGTGTCTGGATATTTGGGCCACTGCGAAAGCCACGGGCCTTTCTTGCTGGTCCAAATATCCCCGCCGGAGGCATGCGTCTCTTTTGCAACGGTACCGGCCGCCCGGCCGCATGGACAGGGGCAGGAGCGGCTGCTAGATCGCGGCGATGCTGCGCCGCCTCTACGACTGGACGATCTCCCTGGCGGCGACGCCTTACGCGCTCGTCGCGTTGGCCATCGTGAGCTTCGTCGAAAGCTCGGTCTTCCCGATCCCGCCCGACGTGCTGCTGATCCCCATGGTGATCGCTGCCCCGCACAAGGCCTGGCGGATCGCGGCGGTCTGCACGATCTCCTCGGTCCTCGGCGGTCTTGCGGGCTACGGCATCGGCGCGCTGTTGTTCGAGGAGTTGGGCCGCCCGGTCCTCGACTTCTACGACAAGGCGACGGAATTCGAGGAGTTTTCGGCGCGCTACAACGACTACGGCGCCTGGGCCGTGCTGTTCGCCGGGGTCACGCCCTTTCCCTACAAGGTGATCACCATCACCTCGGGCGCCACGGGGCTCGACCTCGCCATCTTCACCGGCGCCTCGATCGTCGCGCGGGGCCTGCGGTTCTTCCTGGTGGCCGCTCTGCTCTGGCGCTTCGGGCCGCCGATCCGGGAGTTTATCGAGGCGCGGCTCGGCCTGATGGCCACCCTCTTCGTGGTGTTGCTCTTCGGCGGCTTTCTATTGGTCCGGGCGCTGTGAGCGGGCGGCTGACGGCGGCGGTCGCGGGGCTCGGCTCTGCCGGTCTGCTGCTCGGGGCGCTGGCCTTTCAGTATCTCGGCGGCCTGCCGCCCTGCGCGCTCTGCATCTGGCAACGCTGGCCCCATGGCATCGCCATCGTCCTCGCCCTCGGCGCGCTGGCGCTGCCGTCCGTCCGCCGGCCCCTCGCCATCGCGGCGGCGCTGGCGGTCGCGGCGGGGGCGGCGATCGCGCTCTACCACACCGGGGTGGAGCAGCTTTGGTGGCCCGGCCCCGACACCTGCAGCGCCCCCGACATCAGCAACCTGACGGCGGAGGAGCTGCTCGACCGGCTGATGACCACGCCGGTCGTGCGCTGCGACGAGGTGCTCTGGTCCTTCGCCGGTCTCTCCATGGCGTCCTGGAACGGCGTGCTGTCGCTGGCGCTGATGGCCCTTTGGCTGGTCGCTGCCGCGCGTCAGGCGTCGAGCTCGGCATCCCAGTAGAGGAAGTCCATCCAGCTCTCGTGCAGGTAGTTGGGCGGGAACTTCCGCCCGACGTTCTGCAACTGCTCGGGCGAAGGCTCGGCCGGCGGGCGCGTCAGGCGCATGCCCGCCTGCTTCAGGCTCCGCGCGCCCTTCTTCAGATTGCACGGCCCGCAAGAGGCCACGACGTTGGTCCAGATCGTCCGCCCGCCGCGGGAGCGGGGCACGACATGGTCGAACGTCATCTCGCCCCGGGCCCCGCAATACTGGCAGGTGAACTCGTCCCGGAGGAACAGGTTGAACCGGGTGAAGGCCGCCGTGCGGGCCGGGCGCACGTAGTCCTTCAGCACCACGACGGAGGGCAATTGGAACTCCGTCGAGGGGGAGCGCACCACCCGGTCATAGGCCGCCAGGATCGTCACCCGGTCGAGGAAGGAGGCCTTGATGGCGTCCTGCCATGTCCAGAGCGAGAGGGGGAAGTAGGAGAGCGGGCGGTAATCGGCATTGAGCACCAGGGCGGGATGGTCGCGCAGGCTCGCCGGACTTCGCACGAAGGTCTCGGTAAAGCTGCTCTGCATGCCGTGTGCCCCCTTGGCCCCGTCGTCGCGCCAGACAGTTAGCGTCGTCACCTCGCCGTCCCAGTACGACCTCACGCTCCTCATCGGGCCAAGGCCCAGAATGCCAGTGGGAGACTACATCTCGTTTCGCCGCACGGACAATACCCTAAATCCGGCTCGCCGGTCTTCCGGGGCGGAAAGTATCCACAGGGCTTGACGCTTTTACGACGCGGGCGGTGCGGCCGATCCGGGCTTCAGTTCCCGTCCCAGCCGCCGCAATTGATGGTGGCGCGGCGATAGTGCCAGGGATCGCTCTCGCCGTATTTCTCGGTGAGCTGGCGCATCGCCCGGCGGGAGCGGGTGAGGGCGAAGACCCAACGTTCGAGCTCGGGCGAGCAGGGGATCGTCTGCATGAACCCGGCGAAGTCGTTGCCGTTGTGCGATGTCGCGGCGGAGAGCAGGCGGTCGGCCTCCTGCGAGCGGGTCTGGGCCGTCCCCATCTCCGGCATCAGCAGGAGTGTCGCGGCCAGGGCGGCGAGCCGCCGGTAGGGGCGGGGCGGCCGCATCGCCTCAGCCGAGATGCGCCTGCATGAAGGCGAGCGCCTTTTGCAGGCCGTCCGGGGCGATGCCGTGGCCGATGCCGGGGGAGATGTGGGTCTCCACCGTCACGCCGGCGGCGCGCAGACCCTCCGCCGCCTCGGGCAGATGCTGGGCCGGCACCACCTCGTCGGCGTCGCCGTGGATGAGCAGAACGGGCGGCCGGCTCTTGATCTCCGCCGGCAGCCTTGCGCCGTCGAGCAGGCGGCCGGAGAAGCCGATGATGCCCGCCACCGGATCGGCCCGGCGCGGCACGACCTCGAGGCTCATCATCGTGCCTTGGGAGAAACCGACGACCACGGTCTGGGCCGGGGCCACCCCCTCCGCCTCCGGCAAGGCGTCGAGATAGGCGTCGATCGCCGCGGCAGAGGCGGTCATGCCGGCCGTCATGTCGGCTTCGCTCGACCCGTCCATCCAGGGGATCGAGAACCACTGATAGCCGCCCGGATTGACGGCGCAGCGCTGCGGCGCGTTGGGCGCGAGGAACGTCGTCCCCGGCAAATGGGGCGCCAGCGCATCGCCGAGGCCGATCAGATCGGCCCCATCGGCGCCGTAGCCGTGCAGCAGCACGACCAGCGACGATGTCGTACCGTTCGCTGCCGCGAGGCGCGGCCCCGTCAGCGTCGTCATCCCGACCTCACCCCTTCGCGGTTCTTCGCTACCCGGTAGTAGGCCCAGAGAAGCCGCGCCGCAACCGCGCGCCAGGGGGACCAGGCCAGGGCGATCTCACGCATCGCCGCCGCATCGGGCCGCGCCTCGAGCTCGAAGAGCACCCGCGCGGCCTCCTGCAACGCGAGATCGCCGTGGGCGAAGACGTCGGCCCGGCCGAGGCTGAACATGGCGTAGATCTCCGCCGTCCAGTGCCCGATGCCCTTCAGTTCGACGAGCGCCTCGATCACCGCCGCGTCCGGCAGATCGGCGAGCGCGGCGAAGTCGAGATCGCTGTCGGCCAGGGCCCGCACGTAGCGGATCTTGGGGCGGGAGAGGCCGCAGGCCCGAAGCTCCTCGTCGCTCAGGCCCTGGATCGCGGCGCGCTCGGTCGCGCCTGCCGCCTCCATCCGCCGCCAGATGCCGTCGGCCGCGGCGGTGGAGATTTGCTGGCTGACGATGGCGGAGAGGAGCGCGGTAAAGCCGCCATCGCGCCGACGGAGCGGCAATGGCCCGGTCTGCTCCAAGGCCGTGGCAAAGCGCGGCTCCAGGGCAGCGAGCCAGGCGGCCCCCTCGGCCACGTCCGCGTCGGTCTCGATGATCCGCCCCACCATGCCCCCTCCCTGGACGACGGGGCGGCGCTGCGTCAAGCGCAGGTCGGCCACGGCACGGGATGGGGCGCAGCCGGCAATTCCCTCCATCGAAGACGTCCTCTAAGACTAGAGCATGATGTCGGATCCCGCGCTTCCCCCCGGCCCCTGGCCCGAGCTCTTGCCGGGCTGGGTCTGGCTTGCCGGGGCGGGGCCCGGCGATCCGGGGTTGATGACGCTCCATGCCCTGAACGGGCTCCGCCAGGCCGACGTCGTGGTCTACGACGCTCTGATCGAGCAGGAAATCCTGGACTGGGCCGATCCCGCAGCCGAGCTGGTCTTTGCCGGCAAGCGCGGCGGCCGGCCCTCGCCGAAGCAAGGCGACATCTCCCTCCGCCTGGTCGAATGGGCGCGGGAGGGGTTGCGGGTGCTGCGCCTGAAGGGGGGCGACCCTTATGTCTTCGGCCGCGGGGGGGAGGAGGCGCGGACGCTGGTCGAACACGGCGTGCCGATCCGCATCGTGCCGGGGGTGACCGCCGGTATCGGCGGGCTCGCCCAGGTGGGCATCCCGGTCACCCATCGCGACATCAACCAGTCCGTCACGTTCCTCACCGGCCACGACCAGCATGGGCAGTTGGCCGGCAAGCTCGACTGGCCGGCGATCGCCCGGGCCTCCCCCACCATCGTGATCTACATGGGGCTGCGGGTGATCGGGCAGATCGCGGCGCAGCTGATGGCCGCCGGTCGGCCGGGAGAGGAGCCGGTGGCCGTCGTCGCCCGGGCCAGCTATCCCGATCAGGAGGTGCTGGAGACCACGCTCGCCCGCGCTGCGGCGGATGTGGAGGCGACCGGCATCTCCGCCCCCGCCATCATCTGCATCGGGCCGGCCGTGCGCCTCCGCGAAGAGCTCGATTGGGCCGGCCGGATCGCCCGGGGCATGGCCGAGGCGCCGCCGATCGAGCCGCCCCAGCGCCTGGCCCACGGCGGCTGAGGGCCAAGCCCGCGATTGCCTTTGCGCGGCAAGGGCGTAGAAAGCGGTGATGTCCGACGCCGTCGCCAGCCAAACGGATGAAGGTCCTGCGCGCCGCAACGTGATGGTGCTGGTGCTGGCGCAGGCCGTGCTCGGCGCGCAGATGCCGATCCATTTCACCTTGGGCGGTCTCTCTGGCCAGATGCTGGCCTCGGAGAAATGCTTCGCGACGCTGCCGATCTCCCTGATCGTGCTCGGCTCGATGCTGGCCGCGCCGAACCTGGCGGCCCTGATGCAGCGCTACGGCCGACGGGCGGGCTTCGTCGTCGGCTCCGTCGGCGGCGGCATCGGCGCGGCACTTTGCGCCTGGGCGCTCTACATCCATTCCTTCCCGCTGTTTCTCGCCGGCGCCTTCCTCAGCGGGCTCTACATGTCGGCCCAGGGCTTCTATCGCTTCGCCGCGGCCGATGCCACGACGCCGGAGTTCCGGCCGAAGGCGATCAGCTGGGTGATGGCCGGCGGCCTGATCGCCGCCGTGCTCGGGCCGCAGATCGTGAAGCTGACGGACGGCCTGACCGACCCGATCCTGTTCGCCGGGGGCTATCTCGCCATCGTGGTGCTCAACCTGATCGGCGTCTGGGTCTTTGCGTTGCTCGACAGCCCGCCGCCGCCGCGACCGGCCGAGGGCGCGCCGCGCGGCCGCACCCGGATGGAGCTGCTGCGCACCCCGCGCATCGCCGTGGCGATGATCTGCGCCATGGTCTCCTACGCGCTGATGAACCTGGTGATGACCTCGACGCCGCTGGCCATCGTCGGCTGCGGCTTTCTGCTCAGCGATGCCTCCGACGTAGTGATGGTGCACGTGCTGGCGATGTTCGCGCCTTCGTTCGTCACCGGGCATCTGATCGCCTACTTCGGGGTGGAGCGGATCGTGGCGACCGGCCTCGCCATCCTGGCGGCGGCCGGGGTGGTGGCATTGATGGGCGTGGACCTCGCGAATTTCTACATCGCGCTCTTCCTGCTCGGCATCGGCTGGAACTTCGGCTTCATCGGCGGCACCGCCATGCTCGCCGACTGCCACACGCCGGAGGAGCGGGGCCGGGTGCAGGGCATGAACGACTTCGCGGTCTTCGGCCTGGTGACGGTCGCCTCGCTCAGCTCGGGCTTCCTGATGAACTGCTCCGGCGGCACGGCGGTGGAGGGCTGGGCGGCGGTGAACTACGCCATGGTGCCGTTCCTGGCGCTCGCCGGCGGGGCGCTGCTGTGGCTCGGCCTGCAGCGGGCACCGAGGGGCGCCTAGGTCAGATCGCGCCGGTGAGGGTGCGCCAAAGCAGGCTGGCGCGGCGGCGCACCTCCGACGTCTCCAATACGCCTTGCAGCACCTCGTTCGGACGCGCGGCGGCCCGGCGGAGGCGGACGGGCGCACGCCAGGCGGCGCGGAGGGCGGGGAGAGCGGCGCGCGGGACGGTGCGGCGGGAGGTCTTGGCCCGCTCCAGGCTGTCGAGGCCCGTGGCGGCGAGCGCCGCGATCTCGTCCGGCGGCAGTGCAGGCAGACCGCGCTCCATCAACGCCGGCTGCGCCGCGAGGTAGGAGGCGATCCCGTGGGCCCGGCCGAGGTCGCTCGCCATCGCGTCGAGGCCGGCGTCCGGCGCCCCGTGGGCCGCCTGGGCGGAAAGGCGCATCAGCGCCCCGGCGGTGCCTTCGATGAACGGCGACAGCGGGCGGGGATGCTGGCCACCGATCTCCTCCTCCCGCGCGTCGATCATCCGATCTAGCAGCGCGCGGGGCAGGTCGGCCGCCCGCACCACCTCGGCCAGCGCTTCCGCCACCTCATGGCGCCGGACCGGGGCGCCGGCAAAGATCTCCTCGATCACCTCGCGCCACCATTGCAGGCGGATGCGGGCCAGCGTCTCCTCCGCCGTCAGCCAGGGCGCCCGGGCGATCTCCAGATTGAAGGCGTAGAGGGGAAAAAGCCGGGCCCGCGCCCCTTCATCGCCGGTCATGGCGGAGAGGAAGCGGTCCGGATCGCCGCCCTGCACCAGCGCGGCGCATTGCGCGACGGTCATTCCGGGGTGACGACGAAGAGGGCGTAGCCGTATTCGTCGCCATGGGCCCGCCAGGCGCTGATCTCCGCCTCCGCGTCGGCAAGGACCGCTGCGAGATGGGCGCCGACCTCCCCGGCGCGGAGATCGGCGATGCGCCGCTCCACCGGCCCAAAATAGGCCTCCCACGCCGCATCGGAGAGCAGGGTGCTGTCACGGAGGCGAAAGCCGGCCCGTGCGATCGCCGCGGCGACCCCGGCCGCGTCCTGCATGGCCGGGTAATCCGCCCAAGCGGCCTGGGCGCCGGGGGAGGGGTTGTTGGTGCGCCAGACCGCCTCCGAAAAGACCACGTGCCCGCCCGTTGTGAGCATCTTGGTGAAGCTGCGAAGGCCCGCCTCGACGCCGAGGAAGTAAAGTGCGCCGGCGCACCAGATCAGGTCGTAGGGGCCCGGGAGGCTGGCCATATCGGCAACCTCCGCCGTGACGCGGGGATCGTCGGCCGAGGCCCGCGCCACCGCCGCGACGAAGGGGGCGTGCAGATCGACAGCGTGCACCTGGCCCGCCGGCGCGTGGGCGAGCAGCCCCGCGATGTCCGCCCCCGGCCCGCAGCCCGCATCGAGGATGCGCGCGTCCGGCGGAGGGCGGGCGATCGCCATGGCCCAGTCGAGGCTCGCGCGGTCCCCCGGCCCCTCCCGCGGCAGATCGCGGTGCAGCTCGAAGAACGCCGTCATTCCCCGCCCCGATCGTTCACGACGCGCCGAGATCGTCAGCCAGGGCGCGCACCGCCGCGGCATCGAACAGCGCCGGATCGACCGCCTTCTCCGCACCCTCGCCCGCCTGCCAGAGCGAGAGGTTCAGCCCGAGCTTCGCCGAGCGTTCCCGCACCGAATCGGCCG
The DNA here is from genome assembly GCA_039180875.1 of Pseudomonadota bacterium. Lineage (GTDB taxonomy): Bacteria > Pseudomonadota > Alphaproteobacteria > Rhodobacterales > Rhodobacteraceae > JBCDCY01. The sequence continues at coordinate 145,877 of JBCDCY010000009.1, forward strand.
CGGCGTAGTCCTTCTCCGCCCGCAGCGCCTGCCAATGCCGCACGAGATCGGCGATCACGTCCCGGTCGAGGCCCGACCTATCCTCCGCCCGCGCAAGCCCCGGCATCGCCGGGTCGATGCCGAGTAGATCGAGGGAGGCTGCAATGGCTCCCAAGGCCTCGTCCGTGCCCAGCTTCCAAAGTTCGTGCAGCCGGGCGATGGCGAGCGGGGTGTTGAGGTCGTCGGTGAGCGCCGCGATCACCTCTCCATCCGGTGCCGTCGGGGCGACGCCGTCGAGCCCGGCCCGCCAGCGGCTGAGCACGCCCCGCAGCTCCGCCACCTTGTCCGCCCGCCAGTCCATCGGCTTGCGGTAGTGGGTGGAGAGGAGCAGCAGGCGCATCACCTCTCCCGGCACGCCCTGATCGCGCATGTCCTTCACTGTGAAGAAGTTGCCGAGGGACTTCGACATCTTCTCCCCCTCCACGTTTAGAAAGCCGTTGTGCATCCAGATCTGCGCAAAGCTGCCCTGCCCATGCAGGCCGCACGATTGAGCGATCTCGTTCTCGTGGTGGGGGAAGGTGAGGTCGTTGCCCCCGCCGTGGATGTCGAAGGTCCGGCCGAGCAGATCCTCAGCCATGGCGGAGCACTCGATATGCCAGCCCGGCCGGCCGCGGCCCCAGGGGCTCTCCCACCCCGGCTGCTCGGGTGTGGAGGGTTTCCAAAGGACGAAGTCCACCGGATCGCGCTTATAGGGCGCGACCTCCACCCGGGCGCCGGCCACCATCTCATCCAACGAGCGGCGTGAGAGGGCGCCGTACTCCGCGTACTTCGCCACCTCGAAGAGCACGTGGTCCTCGGCCGCATAGGCGAGGCCCTTCTCAATCAAAGCCTCGATCATCGCGATCATCTGGGCGATGAAGGCCGTCGCCCTGGGCTCATGCGTCGGCCGCAAGCAGCCGAGGCTTCCGGCGATATCCGGCAGTGCCCCCATGTCCTCATGGTACCAGCCGATGGTCTCGTCCGTGAGGCTTCGCACGATGTCGACCAGCACCCGCTCATCGCCGGAGGCCGCGATCTCCGCCGCGCGCACGTTGATCTTGTCGTCGACGTCGGTGAAGTTCCGCGCGTAGGTCACATGCTCCGCGCCGTAGACTTGGCGGAGCACACGGAAAAGCTGGTCGAACACCACTGCCGCCCGGGCATTGCCCACATGGGCCCGGTCATAGACCGTCGGGCCGCAGACATACATCCGCACATTCGCCGGATCGAGGGGCGTCAGGCGCTCCTTCCGGCGGGTCATGGAGTTGGTCAGCGTGATCTCTGTCATGGCATGTCCTCACGGAACCGGCCCGGGGCGGGCATCGGGCAAGGAACTGGAGAACACGAGGCGACCGCCGCAGGCTGAATGTCAGCGGCGAATACAGATCCCATAGATGTCTGCAGCGGCGGTCATGGCGCGTAGGTAGCCCAGCGCTCCCGTGCGCGCAAGCGTCGCTTCCGTGCTTGGCCCGGGGTCCGATGCCCTGCTAAGCATCGCCGGCACGGCGCCGGACTGGGCGCCGACTGCGGACCCCGCCCCGGTGAAGGAGACGACCATGCAGATGTCGCGCCGCATTCTCGGCGTCGGTGGCGATGGCAGCGACGCCTGGGATGTCTATGAGCGAGCGCGGGAGCGGCAGGCGGCCGGCAAGCCCGTGGTGATGCTCACCATCGGTGACCACGACCGCACGACGCCGCGCCCGATCCTGGATGCGATGCACCGAAGCGCTGTGGGCGGCAACACCGGCTATGCTGCGATGCGCGGTTCCGCCTCGCTCCGCGCCGCCATTGCCAGACGCGCGGCGGAGCGCACCGGCATCGCCGTAGCGCCGGAGCAGGTGGTGGTGACCGCCGGCGGCCAGGCGGCGCTGTTCGCCGCCTTCATCGCCACCCTCGACCCCGGCGATGCCGCGATCATCGTCGATCCCTACTACGCGACCTATCCGCTGACCGTCCGGGCCGCCTCCGGCCGGGTGCTGACCGTGGCCGCGCGGCCCGAGACCGGCTTTCAGATCGACCTCGAGGATCTGGCGGCGAAGGCAGCCGAGGCCCGGGTTCTGCTGATCAACACCCCCAACAACCCAACCGGCGCGGTCTACTCCGAGCGCACGCTCGCTGGCGTGGCGGAGATCGCGCAGCGCCACGACCTCTGGCTGATCTCCGACGAGGTCTACGACGTGCAGGTGCATGACGGCGTGCACTTGAGCGCCGCTGCCTTCCCCGGCATGGCCGAGCGCACGCTCGTCATCGGCTCCATGTCGAAGAGCCACATGATGACCGGCTCCCGCCTGGGCTGGATGATCGCGCCCCTTCCGGTGGCCGAGCAGATCGGCGACCTGGCGATCGCTACCACCTACGGCGTGCCGGGCTTCATCCAGGATGCGGCGGAGTATGCCCTGGCCGAGCAAAGCGCGTTGGAGGACGAGGTGGCGGAGCTTTACGCCCGGCGCCGCCAGGTGGCGCTCGCCGCCCTAGCCGGCTCGAACGGCCTGTCGCTCACCCCGCCGGCCGGCGGCATGTACGTGATGGCCGACATTCGCGGCACTGGCCTGACCGGCAAGGCCTTCGCCCATCTGTTGCTGGAGGAAGAAGGTATCGCCGTGCTGCCGGGAGAGGGCTTCGGCGCCGCGGCGGCCGGCCACGTGCGCATCGCCCTCACGGTGGCCGAGGATGTGCTGCAGGATGCGCTCCGCCGCCTTGCCCGGTTCGCCGATCGCCTGGCCCGGGGTGCGGCGTGAGGCGCGTCGTCCTGCTCGACGGCGGCATGGGGCAGGAGCTGATCCACCGGTCGCGCGCCCGGCCCCATCCGCTCTGGTCGGCCAAGGTGCTGCTGGATGAGCCGGATCTGGTGCGCAGCGTGCATCTCGAGATGATCCGCGCCGGCGCCCGGGTGATCACCGTCAACAGCTACTCGGTGACCCGCTGCCGCCTCTCGACCTATGGCATGGAGGAGGATTTCGTCCGCCTCCAGCATCTGGCCTGCGATCTGGCGCGCCAGGCGCGGGAGGAGGCGGGCGAGGACGTCGCCATCGCCGGCTGCCTCCCCCCATTCCACGGCAGCTACCGCCCCCAGGACGTCGAGCCGGTGGCCGATACCCTCCCGCGCTACCGCGAGATCGCCGAACTGCAGGCCGATCAGGTCGACGTCTTCATCGCCGAGACCATGGTGGCCGGCGAGCAGGGGGAGGGGGCGGTGCGGGGCGCCATGGGTGTCGGCAAGCCGATCTGGGTTGCCTGGACGGTGGACGATCAGGCGACCGGTCTGCTGCGCAACGGCGAAACCCTGGCCGAGGCCACGGCGCGGCTCGACGGCCTGCCGGCGGACGCGATCCTCGCCAACTGCGCCATCCCGCCGGCCATCGACGCCGCCGTGGCGCCCCTTCGCGCCCTTGCCCGCCCTTGGGGGGTCTATGCCAACGGCTTCACCGGGATCCCGGAGGCCTTCGCCCAAGGTGCCGGGGTGACCGTCGACATGCTCTCGGCCTCCGGCGACGTGACGGTCGCGGCCTACGCTGCCATGGCGCGGCATTGGGTGGAGCAGGGCGCGGCGATCATCGGCGGCTGTTGCGAGATCGGGCCCGCCCATATCGCCGCCATGGCCGAGATGCTGCGCGACGCGGGCTACGAGATCGGCAAGGGCCTCGCACCCGCGGCAGCCGAGGTATCGCAGTGACGGGTCCAGTGACGGAGGAGAGATCCATGACGGCAGAGACGATCGGCGCGCGGTTTCGCGCGCTCCACCGCCCCGGGGAGCCCTTCGTGCTGGCCAATGTCTGGGATGCAGGCTCCGCCCGGCTGCTTGCCGCGATGGGGGCGGAGGCCTTGGCCACGGCGTCCGCCGCCCACGCCCAGACCCTCGGTCGCCCCGACGGGGGCCATGTGACACGGGACGAGGCGCTGGCCCATGCGGCCGAGATCGTGCGGGCGACGCCGCTCCCGGTCTCCGGCGATCTGGAGAACGGCTATGGCCCGACGCCGGAGGATGCGGCCCGCACCGTGCGCCAGGCCGCGGTGGCGGGTCTTGCCGGCTGCTCGATCGAGGACACCGATCTGCCGGGCCGCGGTCTCTACGAGTTCGACCAGGCGGTCGCCCGGGTCGAGGCGGCGGTCGCGGCCGCCCGTGACTTGGATGAAGATTTCGTGCTCTGCGCCCGGGCCGACGGCATGCTGAGCCGGTCCTATGACCTCGACGAAGCGCTCCGCCGGCTGAAGGCGTTCGAGGCCGCGGGGGCTGACTGCCTCTACGCCCCCGGTGCCTGGGACATCGACACCATCCGGCGGATCACCGACGCGGTCTCGGCGCCGGTCAACATCCTGGTCGCGGGTCCGCTCACCAAGCTCGGCAAGGCCGATTTCGCGGATGCCGGCGTCGCCCGCCTCAGCCTCGGCCCGATGCTGGCGCGCACCGCCACCCAGGCCGTGCTGCGCGCCGGCGAGGCGATCCTCAGCTCCGGCGATTTCTCCCGCCTCGCCGACGCTGCCGACGGCCGCCAGATCGACAAGATGCTGGCCGCCGGCGCCGACGCCCAACGCCTGGAGCAATGAACCGCGGGCTCTGGGGGAGGGGTCAAGGGCGCGCCAGCGGCGGCAAAGCCGCGAACCCTTGACGCCTTCCCCACGGCCCAAACCATCGAAAGGGCGAGAAGAGGCGCACAAAGGCGCCTCAAACGCCTCTCAGCAAAACCCGGTTCCCATAACGGCAGCCTCAGCTCGCCCAGGACACACCAGGGGGCGCCGAGCGTAGCGAGGCGCCCCCTCGCCCGCTGGAGGCGTTCGTCGCATCGCAGATGCGGTGAAGGCCGGAAGCCAATCCCTCAGCGCCGACCGCAGACCAGCGCCCGCTCAAAGCTCTCGGGCCCGACATATGGTCCGAGATCGTCACTGACGATCGCCCCATCCTCAATCCGGCTCGCCAGCACCCGTTGCCAGTTGGCGTCGGCCGTGATGACCTCCGTCCCCCGCCCGCAAAAGCGCACGCCGCCGGAGATGACGTCCTCACCGATCCGATGGTTCGAGAAACCGGGGGCCGAGGCGATCTCCACCAATCGGTCGTCGTCGAGCGTCACGATGCGCAAGACTTTGGCCAGATGCGGCCGGTCGACATAGGCGATGTCGCGCTGCCCGTCGCCGTCGAAATCCCCGAACCCGGCCGGTGCCAGCCAACGAAACGGCCGCCCGATCGGCTCGGTCGCGGCGATCTGCTCGAAGGTCAGGCGCTGATCATCCTGATGCAGCCCGTATACCCTCAGTTCCGCGCCCCCTGTGCGGCTTGAGACCACGACGACGATCTCCGGTCTGCCGTCACCGGTCAGATCGCCGAACCGCGGCTCGATGTCCTCAAAGACCTCGTCTTCGGGCAGGAAGAACTCGTGCTGAGAGATCAGGCTATGCGGGGGATATCCGATGACGTAGCGCAGGCCGGCATACTCGTTTCCGCCGAGCACGTTGTGTCCGTATCGCGTCGTCGGCGCAATAAACTCCGTGAATTGGCGCATCGGTACGAGTTCAGCCCGCTCCTCGCGCTCAGCCAGGGCCTGCGACGCCAGGAGGCCGGCCAGGGCGAGCGCGAGCAGTGCGGCGCGCCTCAAATCTGCTTTTCCGGCATGGTGACCACGAGGCCGTCGAGGGCATCGGTCACCTTGATCTGGCAGGTGAGGCGCGAGGTCTCCTCGTTCGGCTCCCAGGCGAAGTCGAGCATGTCGATCTCCATGTCCTCCTTCGCCGGCAGCTTCTCGACCCAGCCCGGGTCGATATAGACATGGCAGGTCGAACAGGCGCAGGCGCCGCCGCAATCGGCCTCGATCCCCGGGATGCCGTTGTCCCGCGCGCCTTCCATCACGGTCAGTCCGTTCGCCACGTCTACCACGTGTTCTGTCCCGTTGTGCTCGATGTAGGTAATCTTGGCCATTCATCTCTCCGGCGCGCCTGTCGCGCTTGGGTACGCCCAGTCGGCGCTGTGTAATCCGCGCGCGACAGCGATGCCAGCCCGTTCTGGCGCGGCGGCCCGGGCTTGTGCCGGCGAGCGGTGTTCCTATGATGTTCGCAATGCCCCGACCGCCCGAAAGCTGGCCGCGGCCCCCCGCCGCGCTGCCCCACAACCGGTTGGACGAACCGCCCGAGGGCGCGCGCGTCACCGTCGCGGGGCTGGTCATCGTGCGCCAGCGCCCGGGCTCGGCCAAGGGCGTGATCTTCCTGACCCTCGAGGATGAGACCGGCATCGCCAACATCGTGGTCTGGCAGCGCACCTACGAGCGCTTTCGCCGCCAGGTGATCGCCGGGCGGCTGGTGCGTGTCACCGGCCGCATTCAGCGCGACGGCCAGGTGGTGCACGTGGTCGCCGACCTGATCGAGGATCTGTCGCCGCTTCTCGACACCCTGGCCATGGGTGCGCGGGAGCTGCCCACGCCGCTCGCCAATGCCGACGAGGTGCGCCGCCCGGTGCCGCCGGACAAGATCCGGGGGCCGCGCTCCACCGCGCGCCATCCCCGCGAGCAGGCGAAGAAGCTCTTCGGAAGATAGTATTGTTCTCTTCTTTCCGCCAAATTTCTCCAGTATTCGTCACAATTTTGCCAAGTTTGCTATTAACCGAACCAATGAAAACGAATTGAATTTTAGAAAATGATTTGAGAATTTCGTCCTATCGAAGTTGGAGTGTGGGGCGATGGCCGTCAGCATCAAATCGACCGGATCCGGGTTCTTTACCGTCTCGCCGCTGGGCGCGGCCCTGGCGCCGAATGTGTTCCTGCGGACAGGCGTGAATGCCAGCGGCGATGTGCGCCTGCCGGTGTCGGGTTCCGCTTGGCTGAGCGACGAGAGCTTGCGCTATGCCAGCTCCTCCATCGAGGTGAAGGCTCGCTTCGTCGCGCCGGCGGAGGCCTTTGCCGGTGCCGAGGCGATGGTGGAGGTCACTGGCCTGCGCTTCCTCCGCATCGACGGCGACGCGCTGGTGCAGATCGGCTCGGCCACCTTCGATGCGCCGTTCGAGGTCACGGCGCGCTATGCGGGCGACGGCACGGCAGCGCCCGGCGGTTGGGTGGCCGACGTCGGCAACGCGCTCGCCACGGTTCTTTCCCGCGAGGGGTTTCGCTTTGACGGCGGCGCGGGCAACGATGTCTTCGCGCCCCATATCCAGCCGGTCTACATGGCCGGTCCGGTGCGGATCGACGGCGGCGCCGGGGACGATCGGCTGACCGGCAGCGTCGGACGGGACAGCATCCTGGGTGGCAGCGGGGACGATCACCTCGACGGCTTGAAGGGCGGCGACCTGCTGGTCGGTGGCGCCGGCGACGATTTGGTGCGCGCGGGGCGCGGCGGTGACAGCCGCCTGCTCGGCCAGGCCGGCGACGATCGCCTGGTGGCGCAAGAGGGCGACGATCAGCTGCTCGGCGGGCGCGGGAATGACGTTCTTCGGGCCGGCGGCGGGGATGACGCGGCCCGGGGCGGGGCCGGACGGGACCAGGTGTTCGGCCAGGGCGGCAACGATGATTTGGCCGGCGGTGCCGGGGCGGATCGGCTCCACGGCGGCGGCGGCGCGGATCGCCTGGACGGCGGCGCCGGTGATGACACGCTGCGGGGCGGGGCTGGTGCCGACACCTTCGTCTTTCGCACGGGTCAGGCGGGCGCGGACCGCATCGTCGACTTTGAGGACGGTCGCGACCACATCGCCATCTCCGGGCTCGAGGATGGCTTCGCCGATCTGACGGTCACAGCGACGGACGGCGGTGCCGTGCTTGCCTGGGAGGACGGCTCCGTCCTGCTCGCCGGGGTGGCGCCGGCGGTGATCACCGCCGACGACTTCATCTTCTGAGCGCTCGTGGGGCCGCGGCCCCAGCGCCCCGCCGCGTGCTCAGCTGCTGGGGCTGAGCGCGACGAAGCGCGACTGGCCGTCGCGCTGCACCAGGAACAGCACCGACTTCCGCCCGGCATCCCGGGCCGCTTCGATGCCGTCGACGATGTCCTGGGGCGAGGCGACGGCGCGCTGCGCCACCTCGGTGATGACATCGCCCTGGCGCATGTTCTTGTCGTAGGCCTCCGACGCCGGATCGACCTCTGCCACCAGCACGCCGGTCACCTCATCGCCAATGCCGAACTGCTGGCGCGCCGCCCCGTCGATGGTGGCGAAAGTCATGCCGAGGGCGGCGAGCGTCTCGCTGCTCGGCCCATCGGGATCGCCCGGTGCGTCGGAGGTCTCCACCCCGCTGCCCTCGAGCTGGCCGAGGGAAACGCGCACTGTCTGGGTCTCGCCATCGCGAAACAGCACCACCCGCACGGAGGTGCCGATGGGCGTTTCGGCCACCATCCGGGGCAGGTCGCGCATCTCCTCCACATCGCGCCCATCGAAGACCAGGATGACGTCGCCGGCCTGGATGCCAGCTTCCTCCGCCGGGCCGCCGGTGGTCACGTCGGCCACCAGGGCGCCGCGCGCTTCTTCGAGGCCGAGCGCCTCAGCCACATCCTCGTCCACCGGCTGGATGCGCACGCCGAGCCAGCCGCGGCGGGTCTCGCCGAACTCCCGCAACTGCAGCACCACAGGCTCCACTACGGTCGAGGACATGGCGAAGCCGATGCCGATGGAGCCGCCGTTCGGCGACAGGATCGCGGTGTTGACGCCGATCACCTCGCCGTTGGTGTTGAAGAGCGGGCCGCCGGAATTGCCGCGGTTGATGGCGGCGTCGGTTTGGATGAAGTCGTCATAGCTGCCGCGG
>JBCDCY010000010.1:0-138581 GCA_039180875.1 Pseudomonadota bacterium
CAACGAGGACCGACCCCACAGCGCGATCGGGTACAACGTCCCGATATCGCTCACCGACCACGGCGGCGCATCCGGCCCGCCGCCGTGAAAGAGCCCGGGAATTCTGGCTCCGGGTGGTCCAAGGTTCGGGGACAGCGCAAAATGTTCGCGAGCATCGAGATGAGCGGACTCGAAATAGGGGCGCAGGCCGTCGACGAGTTCGGGGGTCAGGGCAATTTTCTGCTCCAGCAGCAAATGACCATAGTTGCCCTCAACGCTCGGATAGGATTCGAGCCAGGCCTCCGTCGTTGCGAATGGCGGCTCACATGTATGCATTCATCCCCCCTGCGTTCGTCTTTTCTTCTATAGGCAGTGCGGCTTGTCTGAAAATAGAAACCACGTCCGATGGTGCAGATGAATTTCACTGCGCCAGATCATAGCGAATTTGCGTGTCATGTATGAATGCAGTTCTCCCGGTTAGATGGATACTTTCCGCTCCAGCTTTTTCAGCGGTTGTAGACGGTCTTGTGCGGACCGTACTCGCGATGCGTATCGCGCCAACGCATGCCAATCCGCTCTATGAAGATTATCCCGCCTAACACACGCCGATCATCGACGCGCGGTCCACCGCGGGCTTTGGAAAATAGGGATTGAGACGCACTATCTGCACCTCGTCCAGCCAGAAGAGGTTGCTGATGTCTCCACTCAGTTTCGAAGCCGTGAATCGTGCCCCGACTACCTGATCAATGGGTCCTGACCCTAAAATTTCTACTGATCAGAAGAAGTAGTGCGACCCTTCATACGGTTCTCAGTCCACCATCTACTCAGTCGGCCTCAGTGACCTCAACCAGTTGAGCCAGCCGTTCGAATGCCGCGATCAACTCCTCAATAAGGCGATCGTAGAGATCCGTCAGGCTCACACTGGCGTCGATGCCCAACCGGTCCACTACGGATTGAAACTTGTCACGCTGCTTCTCGGCCGAGGCCAGATGCGAACAGGCGACACGCAGGTCGTAGAGCACGTAGAGTGGGCTCAACAGGCTGTTGATGTCCTCGCCAGGTAGCGCACGCTCCAAAACACCTTGAAGGCGCTTCAGGCTGCCCAGGCTCCTAGGGTCGCCGCCTAATGACTTGAGCACTTCCCCTAGCGCGGCGTTGTCGAAAGATTCGATGTAGATCTTGTTGAGGGTGTCGGCGACGTGGCGCCGCTCCTTCTCTGTGTCGACGACGGGCCCATTGAATGCCAGGGCCAAATTCATAACCTCTTGGTCCAAATGCGCGATCTTCTTGGCGAACCGTTTGACGTTCGCTTCGATGAAAGCCGACCTCGCCTTGAACAGCCGGTCCTCCCGCGAGGCCTCTGTGAAAACGCATTCGATCTGGCCTTCATAAAACTCGCTACCGATCGAATGGTCGGAGGGGACATTCTCCGAGCGGAGATAATATTGCTCGGCCTCCGGCATCTTCGCGATATCACCCAGCCACATCACCAGCAGGCCATTCTTGTTGATGCCGAACGAGATGTATTCCTCTCCGGTATAGATCGTCCCGTAGGTCGTAGACGCGAATTGAACCCGATAACGCGGGGAGTTGTCGTACTTGAGCAGGACCTCCCGATCGAAGAATACGGGCGTCAGAAACCCTACGTCGAACGGCCGATGGAGGCCGGGAATATAAAAATAGTCGTCTGGGTCATACAGGAACGGTACCTTGGTGAATTGAAATTCTTGCGTGCGCTTCTTTCGCACGCAGGCGAACACGGGCGATCCGGCTTCGACCGCACGTCTATGGCAGTCGATTAGCGCAAGGCGGGACAAATCCGGTAGGTGGTGCTTGCTACAGGCCGGGCACTGAAGGATTGGCAGCCCATCAATTTGGATGTGAACGCCCGAAATTTCCTCGTCGTATCGGGAAAACGTCAGATCGAGCAGCATGTCGCATTCGTCGCAGTAATTTCTCTGAACGAAGCCCGCTTCGGGGATAAGATCTTTGATATGAATCGTTTGACAGCCTGTCATCTTTTCAGAAGCAAATGAAGACCTCATCCTGAATGGCTCCAGCTATCATAACAGTCCTTGCACCGTTGAACATCGTTGCCGGAAATGCGGCTGCGTTGTCGGTGGATAGCAGGTTTGCACTCCTGAGCCTCGGCACACCCCATCAAATCGCCGCCGAAACTACGCTATTGCCGCCGTTCGTATCCCTCACTCCCACTCGATCGTGCCGGGGGGTTTGGAGGTGACGTCGTAGACCACGCGGTTGATGCCCGGGACCTCGTTAATGATGCGGGTCGCCGTCTCGGCCAGGAAGGCGTGGTCAAAGGGGTAGCTGTCGGCGGTCATGCCGTCGACGGAGGTGACGGCGCGCAGCGCGCAGACCGCCTCGTAGGTGCGGCCGTCGCCCATTACGCCCACGGTCTGCACCGGCAGCAGCACGGCGAAGGCCTGCCAGATCGCGTCGTAGAGACCGTGGCGCCGGATCTGGTCGAGGTAGATCGCGTCGGCCTTTTGCAGCGTCGCCACCTTCTCCGCCGTCACCTCGCCCGGGCAGCGGATGGCGAGGCCGGGGCCGGGGAAGGGATGGCGGCCGACGAAGGCCTCGGGCAGGCCGAGCTCGCGGCCGAGCGCGCGCACTTCGTCCTTGAAGAGCTCGCGGAGCGGCTCCAGCAGCTGCATCCGCATCCGCTCGGGCAGGCCGCCCACGTTGTGGTGCGACTTGATGGTGACCGACGGGCCGCCGGTGGCGCTGACGCTCTCGATCACGTCGGGGTAGAGCGTGCCCTGGGCCAGGAAATCGGCGCCGCCGGCTTCTTCTGTCTTCGCCTCGAAGACCTCGACGAACAGGCGGCCGATGGTCTTGCGCTTCTCCTCCGGGTCGCTGACGCCCGCGAGCGCGCCGAGGAAGCGCGGGCCTTCGTCCGCAGCGATCAGCGGGATGTTGTAGTGGTCGCGGAAGAGGGTCACGACCTGTTCCGCTTCGCCCTGGCGCATCAGGCCGGTGTCGACGAAGACGCAAGTTAGACGATCGCCCACGGCCTCATGGATCAGGACGGCGGCGACGGCCGAATCGACCCCGCCCGAGAGGCCGCAAAGCACTCGATCCTCGCCTACCGTCTCGCGGATCCGCTGGACCGCCTCGGCCCGGAAGGCCGCCATGGTCCAATCGCCTGCAAAGCCGGCGATGCGGGTGAAGTTGCGCAGCATCTCGGCGCCGTGGGGCGTGTGGTGGACCTCGGGATGGAACTGCACGCCGTAAAGCCGCCGGCGCTCGTCGGCGATGGCTGCGTAGGGCGCGCCCTGGGAGATGCCGATGGCGCGGAAGCCGTCGGGAAGCGCGGTGACGCGGTCGCCGTGGCTCATCCAGACCTGCTCGGAGGAGCCGGGCGGCGCGACCTGGTCGAAAAGCGGGCTCTCGGTCTCGATTGTCAGGAAAGCGCGGCCGAATTCCCGCGCGCCGCCGCCCATCACCTCCCCGCCAAGCTGATCGACCATCACCTGCTGGCCGTAGCAGATGCCGAGCACCGGCACGCCGAGGGCGAAGATCGAGGCCGGCGGCCGGGGCGCATTCGCGTCGGTGACGGAGGCCGGGCCGCCCGAGAGGATGACGGCCTTCGGCGCGAAAGCGGCGAGCGCCTCGTCGGTCACCCGGCCGACCGGCCAGATCTCGCAGTAGACCCGCGCCTCCCGCAATCGCCGGGCGATCAGCTGAGTGACCTGGGAGCCGAAGTCGACGATCAGGAGATGGTCGTGATCAGGGAGCGACATGACCGCCGGTTACCGTGGCGGCCGGGGCAGATCAAGCTGGAAGGGCGGCTGCATCGAGCCGCCGGCCCAGGCATGTCGTGCGCACCTGCCGACGCACCTCATGCTCGCGCAGCACGCGCCGGGCCCGGGGATAGCGGCTGAGCGGCGGCAGCGCCCGGCGGATTGCGCGAGGGATACGGCCCCGCACCATCTCGCCGGGATAGAGGCTCTCGCAAAGTGCGCCGTTCGCCCGCACGATGTGATGGCTGCCAAGCAGCAGGTGAAAGTAGCCGACCCCGCGCTGGCCGTTGGCCACCCGGATCTGGCCGCCGCCGTGGCGGGCGAGGTGGATGGACCGGATCAGCACCTCCTCCGCCGCCAGGCCATGCAGCACGGCGTGCTGACGCGACAACAGGAGATCCGCATCGTTGCCCACCGCGCCCTGGCGAAACAGCACCGGGCGCAGACGCGGAAAGAGCTGGAGCGCCCGAGGCGAGAGCTGGGTATGGCCGAGCCAGAGCAGCGGCTGGAACCCCGCATCCAGGGTGTAGATCGGATCGCCGGGCGCCAGATCCTCGACCGGGCAGGGGCCCCGCGCCGTCTCGATCAGGGTGCCTGCGGTGAAGCAGGGCACCGGCGCCGTCGCATCGGCGGGATCGTCGGCGATGCGCACGCGCGAGATCTCACCGTCGAAAAAGCCGCTCAGCCGGTTGGCCACGCCGTTGCCGCTGCTCGCCTGGGACGCGCCGATGATGATCGGCTCCACGTCGCCACCCATCACCAACGCCTCGCTGCCGGTGTCGACGACCACGTCGTTCACGATCAACTGGCTACCGTCGGGGCCGAAGGTGTAAGCGATGCGCACCTCCTCGCCCGGGGCGATGCTGCCCCCCTCGAAGAAGTGGCTCTTGTCGTCGGTCTGGTGGCGCACGCCGATGCTGCCGTCCGACGTGATGTAGATCGTCAGATGCCCGCCACCGTCGAAGCCGCTCGAATCGGTGGAGAACAGGGTCTGCGCCGGGTTCCGCCCGTAGGGCAGATCGCCTTGGGAGGGGGAGCCCTGCACGAAGTCGATCTCGATCGCGCCCTGGCTCAGGCCGAAGGCATCGCTCGCCGGGATCTCGATATAGTCGCCGCTGCCGTCGAAGCGCGCGTTGCCGGCTCCATCGGTCGTGGCGTCGCCCTGGAATGTGCCGTCCTCGGCCGCCGGGCGGGTCACGCTGTCGGCCGCGACCGACTGACCGGCCGGCCCGTCGAATGTGTATTCCGCCACGCTTGCCACGTCGCCGTCCCCTGCCAGGTCGCCTGCGGGGCGCGGTATCGGGGGAAAGCGTGGGCAACGGGTAAAGATGGGGGTGTCGTTTTCACGACGGATAGGCCGCAATTTAATGACCTGGCCGGTCGCGAGGCTGTAGGTTGAGCGCGCGAAACGACGACGATCGTGGGGGAAGGTCCGATGGGTGAAGCTGCGCGGCGGCGCCCGGCCCGGTCCGGCGGTGGTGGGGCCCGCCGGGCGGAGCGCACGAAGCTCCGGATCGCCGCCGCCCCGCCGATCGCCCGGCGCATCCCAACCTTCGAGCTGCTCGACGACGAGGGCTTGCAGATCATCGAGGCGAATGCCGAGACGGTGCTCGAAGAGATCGGCGTCAGCTTCATCGACAATCCCGCCGCCATCGCCCGCTGGCGGGAGGCGGGCGCCGAGATCCGCGGCGACCGGGTGCATCTGCCGAAGGGGCTCGCTCGGTCCCTGATCTCTACCGCGCCGGCGAGCTTCACCCAACGGGCCCGCAACGCCGAGCGCTCGGTCACGATCGGCGGCGACAGCGTGGTCTTCGCCCCGGTCTACGGGCCCCCCTTCTTCCGGGATCTGGAGGGCGGGCGGCGCTACGCCACCATCGAGGATTTCCGCAACCTGGTGCGGCTCGGCTATATGTCGGAGTGGCTGCACCATTCCGGCGGCACGGTCTGCGAGCCGACCGATATCGCGGTGAACAAGCGCCATCTCGACATGCTCGAGGCGCATATGACGCTGTCGGACAAGCCGTTTATGGGCTCGGTCACCGATCCGGCGCGGGCCCGCGACTCGGTCCGGATGTGCGAGATCCTGTTCGGCGAGGAGCTGGTGCGCGAGGGGCCGGTGATGACCTCGCTCATCAACCTCAACTCACCGCTCACCTTCGATGCGACGATGATGGGCGCGCTCGAGGTCTATGCCGAGGCCGGGCAGGCCTGCATCGTCTCGCCTTTCATCGTCGGCGGCGCCATGGCACCGGTCTCCGTCCCGGGCACGTTGACCCAGCTCTTGGCGGAGGTGATGGCCGGCATCGCCTATGCCCAGCTCGTCCGCCCGGGCGCGTCCTGTATCTTCGGGGCGTTCGTCACCTCGATCGACATGAATTCCGGCGCGCCCACCTTCGGCACGCCCGAAGCCTCGCAGATCCTCTACGGCGCCGGACAGCTGGCCCGGCGGCTCGGGCTGCCCTTCCGCTCCGGCGGCGGGCTCTGCGGGGCGAAGCTGCCGGATGCCCAGGCGGCCTACGAGACGGCGCATACGCTGAACGCAGCACTCCTCGGCGGCGTCAACTTCATGCTCCATGCCTGCGGCTGGTTGGAGGGCGGGCTGGTCTCGTCGCTCGAGAAATTCGTGATGGACGCCGATCAGCTCGGCACCCTGCACAAGTTCGCGGCCGGCGTGGATCTGTCGGAGGAGGCCCAGGCGCTCGATGCCCTGCGCGAGGTCGGGCCGGGCGGGCATTTCCTGGGCTGCGCCCACACCCAGGCGCACTTTCAGACGGCGTTCTGGCGCTCCGGCCTGCTGGACTACCGCCCGTTCGAGACCTGGGCCGAGGATGGCGGCCGGGACACCGCCCAGCTCGCCAATCAGCGGGCCCGCAGATTGCTGGCGGAGTACGAGGCGCCGGCCCTCGACCCCGGGATCGCCGAGGCCCTCCGCAGCTTCGTCGAGGAGCGGAAGGCCAGCGAGCCCGATGCCTTCGGCTGACGTGCCCTCGAGCCTCAGGCCGCCGCGGCTTGGGGCTTGGTGAGGCGCCGGATCTCCGCGAGCAACGCCGTCAGGATCGCCACATGGATCTGCGGGTCGTAGCCGCCCCGCCCGGCCCGGCGGGTGGCGTTCAACGCCTCTTCCTGAGCGATCAGCCGGGACAGGGTTTGGCGCGAGCCGCCGGCGGCATGGCCCGGGATCCGGACCAGATCGCGGTCCCGGCTGTAGGTGCGCAGTCCGGCCTTGGCGGCCCGGATCAACAGGCGCGGACGGCGGAGGGCGGAGACGAGGTCGAGCGTGTCTTGCATCGCGAAATTCCCTGCATTCGGTGCGCTGACCATGGCCCCGACCGCACCGGTGTTGCGTCGAGATTTTCACAACCGGACGGAGAGAATTTATAAATAAATCCAGTCATCTCCACGAATCGGCATGTAGTTTTCAATTAAATAAAAATTCAGGAATCAACCTTAGGTAGATTACACACAACAAGATCAATCGAAGCGTATCAAGTTGCTGTACAATCAGGAAAGTCGCGTCGAAAATACTGGGTGTGGGGAAGTAGAAATTCCCCGTACAGACGTATCCTGGTTGACTGAGGGGACGGTCGTTTACTTGGCGCATACCGCTTGTGGAAAACCGATGCGCGCACTTGCGCGGGACCGCGGTTGCCATGCGTCCACCATCCTGCGCCAGGTCCGCAAGGCCGAGGCGCGGCGTGACGATCCCCTGGTCGACGAGGCGATGTCGGTCCTCGCGCGGACCTGTTCCGGACTGCCGGCAGCCGATACGGTACAGGAGCTTTCGAACATGGTAGCGAAGTCCGCGCCCTTGCCCTCCGGTGACGATCCGCAGGTCGTGCGTGAAGCCAAACGCATCCTCCGACGGCTGTGCGAGAAGGAGGCCCGACTGGTCGTTGCTCCGGACATGGAAAACGCGGTGGTGCTGCGCGAGGTCGCCCCGGGGCGGCACCAGCGCACCGCGGTGGTCGCCCGCTCCGTCGCGCATGTCTTCGCGCTGGAGGATTGGATCGCCTGCGTCAAGTCCGGTCGCGTCATCTGCTATGAGATCACCAATGCCGGCCGCTCCGCCCTGAAACGGATGCTGGCCAAGGAGCTGGCCGAGCGCCGGGCCCGGGCGGCGGAGCGTTCGCCCGTCGATCCGTTCCAGGAGCAGCACCGCGAGTACGGCGAGCGCACAGTGCAATCGGACGACGGGGCGGAGGTCGAGCGCATCCGCTTCAACCTGGCCGAAAGCCCGCTCACCATGCTCGGCCGGCGCAAGGGTCCGAACGGCGCGCCGTTCCTGACGGCGCTGGAGATCGAGGCGGGCGAGCGCCTGCGGGAGGATTTCGAGCGCGCCCAGCTCGGCCCCCGCATTACCCAGAACTGGCAGAAGTTCCTCGCCCCGCCGACCCGCGGCAGCGTGGCCGACAGCGGCATCGGCGGCGGGTCGGAGGCGGCACGGCGCCGGGTGTCGGAAGCGTTGCGGGCGCTTGGCCCCGGCCTCTCCGACATCGCCTTCCGCTGCTGCTGCTTCCTGGAAGGTCTGGAGACGGCGGAAAAACGCCTCGGCTGGTCGGCGCGCTCGGGCAAGGTGGTGTTGCGCATCGCGCTGCAGCAGCTCGCCGGGCACTACGGCCTGACCCTCGGCCAGGAGGAAACCCGCCGGGCGAGCTGATCGGCCTCGCGTCGCTTCGTCGCGCGTGTTGCGCTGCCAAGGCTGGCTTGCTAGTTTTTGTGCAGTGCAACATCGCGCCGATGAAGGACCCGAGACCATGAACTTGCACGCTGCCCTGGATCCAGCGCTCTGGATGCCGCGCAAGGACGACACGCCGTTCACCTACTGGCTCAGCCTCTCGCCGATGGCACCCGCCTTCGGCGTGCCCTGGCGCTTTGCCGAGGTGGTGGGCGACAGTGCGCTTGGGGAGGAGCCGATGCCGCGGGCCGCGGCCCGGGTCGCCCAAGCGGTGATCGACGAGACGGTGGAGAGCACCGCCGATGCCATGGAGATCGCGGCGGAGTTGGCGAGCGAGGCCCAGTCCGCGGTCGCGCCCAAAGGACTGCTGAAGAAGCGCCCCGCAGCGCCCGACGACTTGAAGATGCTGAAGGGCGTGGGTCCGAAGCTCGAGCACGCGCTCAACGGCATGGGCATCTACACCTTCGCCCAGGTCGCCGAGTTCAGTGAGGAAAACCTCCTCTGGATCGATGACAATCTGAATGCCTTCAAGGGCCGGGCGCTGCGCGACGGCTGGATCGAGCAAGCCCGCCAGATGCTCGGCCGCTAGAACGTTTTCCGTTCAGACTGGATCACCAGTCGGAACGGAAAACGCAACGACTTGAACGGTTTGCCCGTCTTGGGTGTTGACCTGACTGAGCCAGTCGGATCGACATCCGCTAAAGCGCGTCGAGGCCCGGCACCTCGCCCCGACGCGGTAGATCGGCGCCGCGACGGGTGCAGGTGAGGGCGGCGGCAGTGCTCGCCGCCGCCAGTAGGGCGGGCAGCGCCGCCGCGCCTGAGCTCAGCGCCGCCCGGTCCGTCAGCTTGGCCCGGGCGAGGCCGGCGATAAGGGCGGCCATGAAGGCGTCGCCGGCGCCCACGGTATCCACCACCTTCACCCGTTCGGCCGGTGCTGCCACCGTGCCGGCGCCGCCGTAGGCCGTCGCACCCGCTTCCCCATCCGTCACGACCACCAGGGTGGGGCCGGCGGAGAGCCAGTCGGCCGCGACCTCCTCCGGCGCGCAGCCGGGGGCGAGCAGCGCCAGATCCTCCGCGCTCACCTTCACCAGGTCGGCGTGCTGGACGAAGGCCGCCACCCGGTGCCGCCACAGCCCCAGGTCCGGCTCGACCGTCGGGCGCACGTTCGGATCGAGCGTCACCAACCGACCTGCACCCTGGCTGGCGGCGAGATGCAGCAGGCTCTCACCCACCGGCTCCACCACCAAGGAGTAGGAGCCGACATGCAAACCCCAAACCTCCGGCCCAAGCGTGGGCAGATCGGCCTCCGTGAGCGCCCGGTCGGCTGCCCCCTCCCCGTAGAAGGCATAGGCCGGCACCCCGTCGGCGGAGAGATCGACGAGGCTGAGGGTCGTGGGCTCCGCCCGCTCCAGCAGATAGTCGGCCGCCACCCCCTCCCGTGCCAAAGCCGCATACAGGCGCCGACCGAGGGGATCGGTGGAGAGGCCGGTGAGCAACCCGACCCGCTCCCCCAACCGCGCGAGCCCCATGGCGACATTGAACGGGGAGCCACCGATCCGCGCATCGAAGGAGAGGCCGCCCGGCCCCTCCGCCGCGAACAGATCCCAAAGCGCCTCGCCACAGACCAGAAACATCAGACCGGGAACATCACGGGTGCCGCATCACGCCGCCATCTCCGGCGGCTCCATCGCGCCGGTCATGATCGCCACGGCGTCCGACATGCTGAAATCGCTCGGCTGGATGACGGAGGCCCGCCGGCCCAAGCGGTGGATGTGGATGCGGTCCGCGACCTCGAAGACGTGGGGCATGTTGTGACTGATCAGCACGATCGGCAGGCCGCGGCCCTTCACGTCCAGGATCAGGTCCAGGACCCGGCGGCTTTCCTTGACGCCGAGCGCCGCGGTCGGCTCGTCCATGATCACCACCTTGGAGCCGAAGGCGGCCGCCCGGGCCACCGCCACGCCCTGGCGCTGGCCGCCCGACAGGGTCTCCACCGCCTGGTCGATGTTCTGGATGGTGAGGAGACCGAGCTCCGACATCTTCTCCCGCGCGATCTTGCGCATGGCGCGCTTGTCGAGCCGACCGAACAGGCGGCCGATCGGGTCTGTCGCCCGGATCTCCCTTCCGAGAAAGAGGTTGTCGACGATGGAGAGGGCAGGGGAGAGGGCGAGGGTCTGATAGACCGTCTCGATCCCGGCGGTGCGAGCCTCCATCGGGCTCGCATAGTGCACCGGCGCGCCGTCGAGGCGGATCTCGCCCGCATCGGGCTGCACCGCGCCGGAGAGCGCCTTGATCAGCGTCGATTTGCCGGCGCCGTTGTCGCCGATGACCGCCAGGATCTCCCCTGGCATCAGGTCGAAGTCGGCGCCGTCCATCGCCACGACCCGGCCGTAGCGTTTGACCAGGCCGCGTGCGCTGAGGATCGGGGCGCTCATGCCGACACCCGCCGGATCCACTGATCGACCGCGACCGCGACGATGATCAGCACGCCGACCGCGAAGGTCTGCCAGAGCACGTCGACGCCGGACAGCGCGAGGCCCGAGCGGAAAACGCCGACGATCAGCGCGCCAATGAGCGTGCCAAAGATCGCGCCGCGCCCTCCGAAAAGCGAGGTGCCGCCGATCACCACGGCGGTGATGGCGTCGAGATTGCCCTCATAAAAGCTCTGGGGACTGACGGAGCCGATGCGGCCGATGGAGACCCAACCGGCGATCGCGGCCACCAAGCCAGCCGCCGCATAGACCGATAGCAGCACCCGGTCGGTGCGGATCCCGGCAAGCTCCGCCGCGTCCTTGTCGTCGCCCACGGCATAGACCGCCCGGCCCCAGGCGGTCCAATTCAGCATGTACCAGACCAGGCCGAACAGCCCGAGCATCAGCACGGTGCCATAGGCGAATTGCGCGCCTTGGATGCCGATGCGCTGGCCCCAAAACTTGAGCAGCGGCGCGGTCGTATCGACGTCTTGGGAGCGGATGGTCTGCGCCTCGGAATACCAAAGCAGCAGGGCGTAGAAGATCAGCCAGGTGCCGAGCGTCACGATGAAGGGCGGCAGGCGAAAGCGGGTGACGAGAAGGCCGTTCAAGGCCCCCGCCGCCATGCCGGTGATAAAGCCCGCGAGGATGGCGAGGCCGGTCGGCCAGCCCTCCAACACACCCAATCGCCCCATCACCACCGCCGAGAGCATCATCACCGCGGCGATCGACAGGTCGATGCCGGCGGTCAGGATGATCAGCGTCTGGGAGATGCCGAGGATGCCGATCACCATCACCTGCTGCATGATCAGCGACAGGTTGAAGGCGGTGAAAAAATTGTCGGCGATGGTGCCGAAGGCGAGCAGGCTCGCCGCCAGCACGATCAGGGGGGCGGCGGTCGGGTTGGCGTGCAGCACGTGATGCGCCCGGTCGAGCACCGTGCGGCCGTGGGCGAAGCGCGCCACCTCGCCGTCGCGGGCGGCGGCGCCCTCGAACCGGTCCTCCTGCGGCGTCTCGGTCATCGGCGTGGCTCCGTCGGGCGTGTCGGGGCGCGCGCGCCTGCGGATGGGCCTGCGCGCGCGCCCCGAGCTTTAGCCGCTTAGCCCCAGCAAAGCTCCAGCGCCTCGGCCGAAGAGATCGAGTCGATCCCGTCGACCGGCTGGTCGGTGACCAGCATCACCCCGGTGTTGAAGAAGTCGAGGCCGGGCGTATTCTCCGGCGTTGCGCCGGTATTGGCGTAGTCCACGATCGCCTCAACGCCCATCTCCGCCATGCGGAGCGGGAACTGCATCGAGGTCGCGCCGATCACGCCCTCGGCCACGTTCTGCACGCCGGGGCAGCCGCCGTCGACGGAGACGATCAGCACGTCGCCCTCCTTGCCGAAGGCGCGCAACGCCTCATAGGCGCCGGCCGCGGCGGGCTCGTTGATGGTGTGCACGACGTTGATGCCCGGATCGCGCTGCATCAGGTTCTCCATCGCGGTGCGGCCGCCCTCCTCCGAGCCGAGGGTCGAGTCGCCGCCGACCAGGCGGGCGTCGTCCTCATCGTACATCTTGTTCGGATCGTTGAGCGCCACGCCGAAGCCCTGCAAGAAGCCCTGGTTGCGGAGCACGTCCACCGTGATCTGTGCCTCGGAGAGATCGAGGGTGGCGATCCGGGCTTCGGCCGCCTCGTCACCCATGGTCGCCGCAGCCCAGGCGCCGATCAGCTCCCCGGCCTTGAAGTTGTCGGTGGCAAAGGTCGCGTCCGCCGCATCGGCCGGGTCGAAGGGCGTGTCGAGGGCGATGACGAGAAGGCCCGCGTCCCGCGCTGCCGCGACCGTGTCGGCGAGCGCTGCCGGGTCGGACGGGGTGATCAGGATGCCCTTGGCACCCGCCGCCACCAGGCTTTCGATCGCGGCGACCTGGGCCTCGTTGTCGCCGTCATATTGGCCGGCGAAGGTGCGGAGCTCGACCCCCATCTCCTCCGCCTTGGCCTGGGCGCCCTCCTTCATCTTCACGAAGAAGGGGTTGGTGTCGGTCTTGGTGATCAGGCCGACGATCATATCCTCCGCCATCGCCGGGCTGGCGAGCAGGCCGAGGCCCATGGCGCTGGAGAGCAGTAGTTTCGCGGTGCGTGTCATCTCTGTGACCTCCATTTCCTCCCATGCCGCCGACGGCTGCACCGCCGCGGACGCATCACCTTAACAGACGCTTTAGAAATCGAATCGTCAATAATTAAATCATATTGATTTGCTTATTAAGGTTTGATTCACTCCCGAGGTCAGCGAGCGAGGGTGGGGAGATGCGCGGCGGGGACAGCACGGGTCTGCGCGCCTACAATGCGCGGCTGATCGTCGATGCCGTGCGCCAGGCCGGCGCGCTCTCCAAGGCGGAGATCGCCCGGGCCACCGGCCTGTCGGGGCAGGGTGCCTCTGTCATCGTCAATGCGCTGATCGCCGAGGGGGTGCTGGAGAAGCGCCCGAAGGTGCGCGGCCAGATCGGCCAGCCCTCCACCCCCATCGCGCTGAAGAAGCGCGGCGCCACCGCCATCGGCGTGAAGATCGGGCGGCGGAGCCTCGAGGTGCTCTGCCTCGACCTGACCGGGGAGGTGCTGGAGAGCCGGGTGGAGCGCTACGCCGCGCCGCTTCCTGGCCCGACGCTCTCTGCCGCCCGGACACTGACGGAGGAGGTACTGGAGCGGCTCGGCCCCGCCGGGCGCACGCGCCTCGCCGGGATCGGCATCGCCATGCCCGACGATCTGCACGCCTGGTCGGAGGAGTTGGATCTGCCCGCCACAGCCCTCGCCGACTGGCGGGAGGCCGATCCGGCGGCGCTGCTCGCCGAATTAACCGAGGCCCCGGTCACCCGCTACAACGACGCGACGGCGGCCTGCGCGGCGGAGATCCTGGCCGGCGTCTCCATCACCCGGCAGAGCGCGCTTTACTTCTATATCGGCACCTTCGTGGGCGGCGGCGTGGTGATAGGCGGGCGGCTTTATCGCGGCGCGCGGCAGACCGCCGGCGCCCTCGGCTCCTTCCCGATTGACGGGATGGCGCCGGACGGGCGGCCGGCGCAACTGATCCATGCCGCCTCCGCCATCGACCTGGAGCGGGCGCTGAGCGCCGCTGGCCTTGACGCCGCCGCGATGATCACCGGCCAGGCCGACGACGCGGCCCGCGCTTCGGCCGAGCCGGTCTTTGCCGCCTGGTGCGCCCGCGCCGCCCCGGCGCTCGCCCGCGCCATCGTCGGCGCGATCAGCGTGGTCGATTTCGAGACGGTGGTGATCGACGGCGTTCTGAACCCCCGCTGGCGCCGGGCCCTCCGCCATGCCGTGGCGGAGGAGATCCGCCGGCAGAACCTGGCGGGCCTCACCCTGCCCGAACTCGCAACCGGCTCGGTCGGCGCCCAGGCCCGCGTGCTTGGTGCCGCGCTCCTGCCGCTGAACGACCGGTTCTCACCGGACATCGACCTGCTGGTGCGGGGCGCTATCGCACGCTAGGGCAGCGCGTCCCGTCGGCCCGGGGATTGACGAGGGGAGAACGGCGGCGTTGTTCTTAGCTATGGTTGCTTGAAACATATACCGGAGTGCATTCGCCATGAGAGATCTCGCCCGATCAATCGCAGCTTTGCTTCTTGTTGCCGCCTGCAGCCCCGACGCTGAGGTTGCACGGGACTGTTCCGGGGCGAGCCCGCTCGGCAAGGCCGACTATGCGCGCCTGGTCAACGAGACGTTCGCGGCAAATGTCGGCTATCCGCGGGAGGCGATGGAGCAGCGGCTTGAAGGAAAGGGTATGCTGATGGTGGCGGTCGAGGCCGACGGTGAGATCAGCTCCCTCACCTTGTCGGAGCGCACGGGCCATCAGTTGCTCGACGCGGCGATCCTGAGCATGCCGCTCGGCATGGGGGCATTGCCGCCGCCGCCCTGCGCGTTTGAGACCGTGCCGGTGGAGTTTGCCGTGCCGATCATGTTTCGACTCAGCGGGCCTGTGATTTTCTAAGCGCGGGTCGTCGGACCGCGCGCCCGACCTGGGCAAGACGACGGGAGGTCTGCCGTGATCTCAGCCGACTATTGCCGATTGATGGCGCGCTACAATGCCTGGCAGAACGGCTCCCTGATCCAAGCGGCGGAGGGCTTGTCGGAGGCGGAGCGCTGGCGGGATCGGGGGGCGTTCTTCGGCTCCATCGCCGCGACGCTCAACCATCTGCTCTGGGACGATGCGCTTTGGCTTATGCGCTTTGCCGGCGACGAGCGGCCGGAGGAGACGGTCGTCCCAGCGCTCGCCGCGCCGTCGGACTGGATGGAGTTCGAGCGTCTGCGGTCGGAGCGGGACGGGGAGATCATGGCCTGGGCCGCCGGGCTCGACGATCAGGCCCTCGGCGGAACGGTCGCCTGGTATCCGGCCGGTGGAACGGTGCGGGTCGAGAAGCCCAAGGCGCTTTGCGCCGTGCACCTCTTCAACCATCAGACCCATCATCGTGGCCAGGTGCACGGCATGCTCACGGCCGCAGGGGCGCGGCCCGAGGCGACGGATCTGCCGATGCTGGCCTAGGACACACGCTCGGCGCCCCGCGCACGGCGAAGCGGCGCCGGTCGAACTTACTCGTTGATCGCCTCGTCGAGCGCCTCGCCCGCCTCGGTGTTCTCGCCCGGATCGAACCGGCCGTCGTTTTCGTTGATGCCCTCATCGACGATCAGCCCGCCGGCCGTGCCGGCCACGACGGCGGCACAGCCGCTCAGCGCCGTGAGGGCCAGGACGGCCGCGCTCGGCAAAAGCAGGGTTCGCATAGCTCGTTCTCCTTTGGTCATCTCGGCTGACGTAGAGCCGAGGTCATCCTCGGCAACGCGCGACGGGACCCGTGGGTTCCCGGTTCCTTGGTTCCCGCACCGCGATCCTTCCGGCCCGGCCGTCGCTCGCCCTGTGCGGGTGCTCAGATGATCTCGTCCTCGTCGAACATCGGATCGCCGTCGAGCTGACTGGCCAGGGCGTCGATCCGGACCTCGACGTTCGAGGTGGTCTCGGCGATGTGGAAGAGCGCGTCGCCCTCGTTCACCACCGGCAGGTTGGTGCGCCCGACGATGATGCCGGTGATCTCTCCGCTCACGTCCGTCTCCGTCTCTCCGAACGGGTCGGAGATCTGGCCGAGCAGGTCCCCGCGGGCGACGAACTCTCCGGTGCCCTTGAAGGCGCGGAGCAGGCCGCCGGCCGGGGCGCGCTGCCAGGAGCTTGCGGTGGCGCGCACCGGCTTCTCCCGCGCCAGCGTAACCCCGGCGCGGGGGATCATCTTCATCGCGTGCATCACCCGCAGGATGCCGACCATCCCGGCCCGGGCCGAGCGTTCGTCAAAGCGCAGGCCCTCGCCGCCCTCGAAGAGCAGAATGTCGACGCCCCGGTCCTGCGCCGCCTTGCGGAGCGAGCCGTCGCGCAGCTTGGCGATGATCACCACCGGCGTGCCGAAGGCGTCGGCATAGTCCAGCGTCTGGTCGGAGGAGGGCGAGACCCGGATCTGGGGCATGTTGGTGCGGTGGATGGCGGCCGAGTGCAGGTCGATGCCGAACTCCGACCGCGCCACGATCTCCTCCATGAAGAGATGGGCGAGGCGGCCGGCCAGCGACCCGCTCTCCGTCCCCGGGAAGGAGCGGTTGAGGTCGCGCCGGTCGGGCAGGTAGCGGGAGTGGTTGAGGAAGCCGAAGGCGTTCACGATCGGCACGACCAGCAAGGTGCCCCGCAGCGTGTCGAGCTGCGGCGCGCGCAGCAATCGGCGCGCGATCTCCACCCCGATGACCTCGTCGCCATGCACCGCGGCGCTGACGAACAGCACCGGCCCCGGCCGCCGGCCGTGGACGACATGCACCGACATGCTGACCGGCGTGTGGTCCGACAGCACGCTGACCGGCAGATCGACGGTCCGGCGCATCCCCGGCGGCACGCGAAAGCCGCCGATCTCGAAGGCCTTGCGGGTGCTCACTAGCCCCGGCCGCGCGTCTTGGTCTTGCCGGCGACGGCGTGTTTTTCCAGGTGGTCGATCACCTTGCCGGCGACGTCGATGCCGGTGGCCTTCTCCACCCCTTCGAGGCCGGGGGAGGAGTTCACCTCCATCACCACCGGCCCGTGATTGGCCCGCAGCATGTCGACGCCGCAGACGTTGAGGCCCATGGCCTTGGCTGCACGCACGGCGGTGGCCCGCTCCTCCGGCGAGATGCGGATGGTCTGGGCCGAGCCGCCGCGGTGCAGGTTGGAGCGGAACTCGCCCTCCGCCCCCTTGCGCTGCATCGCGGCGATCACCTTGCCGCCGATCACCAGGGCGCGGATGTCGGTGCCGCCGGCCTCCTTGATGAACTCCTGCACCAGGATGTTGACGTTGGCGCCGCGGAACGCCTCGATCACCGACTTGGCCGAGCGGTCGGTGTCGGCGAGCACGACGCCGATGCCCTGGGTGCCCTCCAGCAGCTTCACCACCAGGGGGGCGCCGCCGGCGATCTGCAACACCTCCTCCGTCTGCTTGGGGTCGTGGGCGAAGGTGGTGACCGGCAGGCCGATCCCCTCGCGGGCCAGAAGCTGCATGGAGCGGAGCTTGTCGCGGGACCGGCCGATGGCGACGGACTCGTTCAGCGGGAAGACCCCCATCATCTCGAACTGGCGCAGCACCGCGAGGCCGTAGAAGGTGACGGAGGCGCCGATCCGCGGGATCACCGCGTCGTAGCGGCCAAGCTTCTCGCCATTGTAGAAGATCGCCGGTCGGCGCGAGGCGATGTTCATGTAGCAGCGCAGCGTGTTGACGATGTCGAGCTCGTGCCCGCGCGCCTCGGCCGCCTCCTTCAGGCGCTTGTGGGAGTAGAGGTTGGGGTTCCGGGCGAGCATCACGAATTTCATTCGCTGCCTCCTTCCATCGCTGGGGTAAGTGCGGGCCCGCCGGCGGCGGCGGGGCGGGGCGGCCCAGGGGCCTTGGGCGGGTCGAGCAGGAACGACTTTCCGGGATCGACCAGGAACCGGCGGCGGCGGATCGCTGTGCGCCCGAGGATCAGGTCGAACTCCATCTTCTCGCGGTTGGCGAGCGACACCTCGATCTGCCAGGTCCGGCGGCCGAGCAGCAGGCGGGTGCGCACAATCAATCGGCGTTCTGGCACGCCGCCGGTGTTCTTGATCTCCCGCTCATCGACGATCGGCAGGCTGATCCGACGGGGCGAGCGGCGGTTGTGGACCGGCACCATGAATTCGACCCAGGGCTTGCCATCCTGCTCGAACGGCATCTGATCGACGGCGTGCAGGGCCGCAGTGCGCGCGCCGGTGTCGATCTTCGCGGCGAGATGGGCGATGCCGAGATCGGGCAGGCTGACATGCTCGCGCCAGCCGATGATCTCAGGCGGTCGGGTTTTCTTTTGCATGGTCCGCACCTTACGCGATCTTGGCCGGCCTGGGAGAGTTTCGTGCGGAGGGAGCGCCGATTGTGGTCACAGGACGCGTTGGGGGAGTGCGTCGACGATGGACAAGCGCGCGCGGGACTGGCTAGGCTGGCGGGATGTCCGATGACGTGGAAGAGGCAGAGTCCCTCGTCGAGCAGGAGGTTCAAGAAGTTACCAGCCTTCTTGAAGGCTGGGCCTTCGCTGCGCGCGACTTCCTCAACCAAAATGTACTGAATTTCGTTGCGGTCTATCAGATCGGATTGGCCGCCGGTACCTTGCTGCTCGCCCTGTTGGTGCGGAGCCGGGTCCGCCGCCTGCTGGATCGGCTGGGGCGGGAGAAAGCGCTCGGCAGCATCGTTCAGCGACTGATCCGGACAGTTTCAGCGATCGCCATGCCGGTCTGCTGGACGGTCGGCCTGTTGATCGGCATGGCGGTGTTCGAGGTGTTCGGCCTGCCGGTGGACTTCCTGCGGCTGATCACCAGCCTGCTCAACGCCTACATCGTCATCCGCATCGCCTCGATCTTCATCCCGAGCGCCCAGGCCTCCGCCATCTTCGCCTGGTGCGCCTGGTCCGTCGCGGCGCTGAACGCCGTCGGCCTGATCGACCCCGTCGTCGTGGGTCTGCAGGGCATTGGCTTTCGCATCGGCGAGGCCGAGATCACGCTTTGGACCGTGGTCAAAGGCCTGTTCGTCACCGCGCTCCTGATCTGGCTCGCCTTCGTGGTCTCGGAGATCGTGCAGCGCCGGCTGGAGACCAGCGCGTCGCTCAACGCCGCCCTCCGCCTGCTGATCGGCAAGATCACCCGGATCGTGCTGATCGTCATCGCCGTGGTCGCCGGCCTGACGGCGGTGGGCGTGGACCTCACGGCCTTCGCCGTCTTCTCCGGCGCCATCGGCATCGGTGTCGGTCTCGGCCTGCAGCGCAGCATCGCCAACCTGGTGGCGAGCTTCTCGCTGCTCGCGGATCGCTCCCTGAAGCCCGGCGACGTGGTGGAGATCGAGAAGGCGGAGGGCTCGACCTACGGCGTCGTCGGCAAGATGACCACGCGCTATGTCTCGGTCCGCACTCGAGACGGCACCGAAACGCTGATGCCAAACGAGGTGCTGATCGCCAGCCCGGTAACCAACTGGTCCTACTCAGACCGGGTGATCCGGCGGAAGATCCCGATCGGCGTCGCTTACGACACGGACGTCGATCAGGCCATCGCGCTCTGCTGCGAGGCCGCGGCGGCCGTTCCAAGGGTGATCGCCGAGCCGAAACCGGTCTGTCTGCTCAAGGGCTTCGGCGACAGCTCCGTCGATCTGGAGCTGCGGTTCTGGATCAACGATCCGGAGAACGGCGTCTCCAACGTCGCGAGCCAGGTGCTGCTCGAGGTCTGGCACCGCTTCCGGGCCGCCGCGATTGAGATCCCGTTCCCGCAGCGCGACCTCAACCTCCGCGAGCCCCTCGACGTCCGCCTGGCCCAGGACACCTGATCGGCGCGCCGTCCGGACGCTGCCCCGCGGGCATCGGGCGAGCCGGCACGCACCCTCTTAAGTCTAGCAAAGGCCGGGGATGCCGCGCACAAGTCGCTGCGTTCCGTCCAGTATGCGGAAAACGCTGCCGGATCGGCGCGAAAGTGCCGAGCAAAGATGTCGCCTCAGGACGTAGTATCGGTGTATCAAAAGCCATCGGGTAAGAACCGAGCAATCAAGAACGGCCCGTTCGGGCTTCGCGGAAAAACCGGAGGAAAACCACGCGATGTCGCAAAACGATAGGGAAAGTAACGTCTACTGGCAGGCAAACGTGCGCCTGATCGCGATCAGTCTGGTGATTTGGGCGCTCGTCTCGTTCGGCTTCGGGATCATCCTACGCCCGCTGCTCTCTGGCATCGCCATCGGCGGCACCGACCTTGGGTTCTGGTTCGCCCAGCAGGGTTCCATCATCGTCTTTCTGGTGCTGATCTTTTTCTATGCCTGGCGCATGAACCGGCTCGACCGTGAGCACGGCGTGGACGAGGAATAACAGCTATGGATCAGTTCACCCTCAACCTGCTGTTCGTGGGCGGCTCCTTCGCGCTCTACATCGGCATCGCGGTCTGGGCCCGGGCGGGCTCCACCTCGGAATTCTATGCCGCCGGCCGGGGCGTGCACCCGGTCACCAACGGCATGGCGACGGCGGCCGACTGGATGTCGGCGGCCTCCTTCATCTCGATGGCCGGCCTGATCGCCTTTACCGGCTACGACAACTCTTCCTTCCTGATGGGCTGGACCGGGGGCTACGTGCTTCTCGCCCTGCTCTTGGCGCCCTACTTGCGCAAGTTCGGCAAGTTCACGGTGTCGGAGTTCATCGGCGACCGCTTCTACAGCTCCGCCGCCCGGATGGTCGCGGTGATCTGCCTGTTGATCGCCTCCATCACCTACGTGATCGGGCAGATGCAGGGCGTGGGCATCGCCTTCGGCCGCTTTCTGGAGATCGACGCGACCACGGGCCTGTTGATCGGCTCCTGCGTGGTCTTCGCCTATGCGGTCTTCGGCGGCATGAAGGGTGTGACCTATACCCAGGTGGCGCAGTACTGCGTGTTGATCACCGCCTACACGATCCCGGCGGTCTTCATCTCGCTGCAGCTGACCGGCAACCCGATCCCGGCGCTGGGTCTGTTCGGCGAGCATACCGCCTCCGGCGAGCCGCTGCTGGCCAAGCTCGACCAGATCGTGCGCGATCTCGGCTTTGCCGAATACACCGCGGCGCACGGCTCGACCATCAACATGGTGCTCTTCACCCTTTCCCTGATGATCGGTACCGCGGGTCTGCCCCACGTCATCATGCGGTTCTTCACCGTGCCGCGGGTGTCGGACGCTCGCTGGTCGGCTGGCTGGACCCTGGTCTTTATCGCGCTGCTCTACCTGACCGCCCCGGCGGTGGGCGCGATGGCGCGGCTCAACATCTCTGAGCTGATGTGGCCGAACGGCACCGACGGCGAGGCCGTTTCGGTCGAGCAGATCGAGAATGATCCGGACTACGCCTGGATGGCCACCTGGCAGAAGACCGGCCTGCTGGATTGGGAGGACAAGAACGGCGACGGCCAGATCCAGTACTACAACGACGCCAACCCCGATCTGCAGGCCCAGGCCGAGGCCAATGGCTGGCAGGGCAATGAGCTGACCAACTTCAACCGCGACATCCTGGTGCTGGCCAACCCTGAGATCGCCAGCCTGCCGGGCTGGGTGATCGGTCTGGTGGCGGCGGGCGGCCTGGCCGCGGCGCTGTCGACGGCGGCCGGTCTGCTGCTCGCCATCTCCTCGGCGGTGTCGCACGACCTGCTGAAGGGGCAGCTCACGCCCAACATGTCGGAACGGTCTGAGCTGATGGCGGCCCGGATCTCGATGGCTGCGGCCATCGTCGTTGCGGTGCTGCTGGGGCTCAATCCACCCGGCTTTGCGGCCCAGACTGTGGCGCTTGCCTTCGGGCTCGCCGCCGCCTCGATCTTCCCGGCATTGATGATGGGGATCTTCTCGACCCGCATCAACAACGCAGGGGCCGTGGCGGGCATGCTGGCGGGGCTCGTGGTGACGGTGCTCTACATCTTCCTGCACAAGGGCTGGTTCTTCATCCCTGACACCAACACGTTCACGGATGCCGATCCCCTCCTCGGACCGGTCCAGTCGACCTCCTTCGGGGCGATCGGGGCGGCGGTCAACTTCCTGGTGGCCTACCTGGTCTCCGGCATCACCAAAGAGACGCCGCAAGAGATCAAGGACCTGGTGCAAAGCGTGCGCATTCCCCGCGGTGCGGGTGCGGCGACCGCCGGGCACTGAGGGTTGCGACGCACCGGCGCCCCGGCGCCGGTGCCTGGTCCTGCCCGCCGGTTGGTGGGCAGGACATGCGAGCAGAAGGTGACGCGCGCGCCATGCCCCTGTCGGCCGAGTTGACCCAGTTCCTGGCCTCCGCCCATCCCTATGACAGTCTGTCCGGTGAAGAGCTTTCGGCCCTGGCGGCAGAATGCACGGTCACCGACTGCCCAGAGGGTGCGACGGTCTTTGCCGTCGGCGGGGCGATCGCCCATCTCTACATCGTGGTCTCCGGCGAGATCGAGATCACCGACGAGGCGGGCGTGCAGATCTCGCTCCTCGGTCCGCGCAATTCCTTCGGCGAGCGGGCGCTGCTGCGCGGGGACGCGGCCCAGCGGACGGCCACGGCGACCGCGGCGGCGCGGCTGATCCTTCTGCCGTCCGAGGCGTTTCTTGCCCTGATTGAACGCAATCCGGTGGCCGCGCGGTTCTTTGATCGCCGCGGTCCGGCCCGGAGCGATAGCAAGGATCTGACGGCGTTGCCGGTCGCCGACTTCATGTCGCGCGATCCCGTGAGCTGCGGGCCGGAGACGACGATCCGCGCGGCGGCGGAACAGATGCAGACCGCCGGCATCTCCTCGATCTGCGTGGTGGAGGAGGGGGCGCTGAAGGGCATCGTCACCGTGCGCGACATGACCGGCCGGGTGGTGGCGGAGGGGCGCGACACCGACGCCCCGGTCGCCTCGATCATGACGGCGGCGCCCCTGGCGCTTGGCCCGGCGGCGCTCGGCACCGATGTGCTGCATACGATGGTGGAGCGCGGCATCGGCCATGTGCCGATCGTCGAGGATGCGCGCCTGGTCGGCATCGTCACCCAGACCGATCTGACCCGGGCCCAGGCGGTCTCTTCAGCCGATCTGGTCGGCCGCGTCTCGACCGCCGAGGATGCCGCGACCATGGCCCGGGCGGTGGCCGAGATCCCGCAGTTCCTGGCGCAGCTCGTCGGCACCGGCAAGCGCCATGAGGTCGTCACCCGGCTGATCTCCGACATCGCGGATGCTGCGACCCGGCGCCTGCTGAGCCTGGCCGAGGCCACGCTCGGCCCCGCGCCGGTGCCCTGGCTGTGGCTCGCCTGCGGCTCCCAGGGGCGGCAGGAGCAGACCGGGGTGTCCGACCAGGACAACTGCCTGATCCTGTCGGACGAGGTGACGGAGGCCCAGATGCCCTACTTCGCCGATCTGGCGAAGTTCGTGAGCGACGGGCTCAACACCTGCGGCTACGTCTATTGCCCAGGTGATATGATGGCGACCAACCCGCGCTGGTGTCAGCCGCTCAGCGTCTGGCGCGGCTATTTCGACCGCTGGATCGCGCGCCCCGATCCGGAGGCGCAGATGCTCGCCTCCGTGATGTTCGACCTCCGCCCGATCGGCGGGGACGTGAGCCTGTTCGCCGATCTGAAGGAGAGGACGCTGCGGAACGCCGCCGGCAACTCGATCTTCGTGGCGCACATGATCGCCAATTCGCTGAAGCATCATCCGCCCCTCGGCCTCTTGCGCGGCCTCGCCACCATCCGCTCGGGCGAGCATCGAAACCGGCTCGACCTCAAGCACAACGGGGTCGTGCCGATCGTCGATCTCGGCCGGGTCTATGCCCTGCAGGGACGGCTCACACCGGCCAACACCCGGGCCCGGATCGAGGCCGCCCGGGCCGCCGGCATCCTATCGAGCGCCGGCGGCGCCGATCTGCTGGACGCCTACGACCTGATCGCCACGATGCGGCTGGAGCATCAAAGCCGCGAGGTGCGGGCGGGGCAGGCGCCGGACAACTACCTCGACCCGTCGGATCTGTCGGATTTCGAGCGCAGCCATCTGCGCGATGCCTTCGTGGTGGTCCGCACGCTGCAATCCGCCGTGGGATCGGGCAAAGCCATGCTAGGATAGGGCCATGGTGCTCGAGCTTGTCGCCACGATCTTCGCCGGTATCGCCTGTGCCGGGGTTGCGCTGCTGGCCAACAGGCTGACTGGGCGCCGGCTGCCCCGCTGGCTGACCCCGGTGGCGGCGGGGCTCGGCATGCTGGGCGTCACCATCTCCAACGAATACACTTGGTTTGAGCGCACCGCCGCGCGCCTGCCCGACGGGGTCGAGGTCGCCGTGACGGTGGAGGAGCGGAGCTGGCTCCGCCCCTGGACCCAGCTTCTGCCCTACACCAAGCGCTTCGTCGCCGTGGACACCGCCACCGCGCGGCGCCACGACGACCGGCCGGACCAACGGCTGATTAGCCTCTACTTCTTCGGCCGCTGGGCACCGGTGAGCGAGGCGCCGGTGCTGTTCGATTGCGCCACCGCGCAATCGGCGGTCCTGGTCGACGGCGCCCGCTTTGCCGAGGACGGGACGGTCGCCGACGCCGATTGGCAGGCGATGCCGGCCGACGATCCGGTGTTGGCGCTGGCCTGCGGGACCTGAGATGTTCACCCGCCTCAGCCTGCGCCTGCGGATCTTCCTGTTCTTCAGCCTGCTGGCCCTGGGCGGCCTGGCCCTGGCTGGCGGTGCGCTCTACCTCGGCTGGTCGCGGGCGGAGCCGCCGGTCCCGCCCAGCCCGTTCGTCACAGCGTTCCTGCTCTTCGCCTTTCTCAACACCGGGCTCGCCGCCGCGATCTGGCTGCTGTTCGATGAGAACGTGGCCAAGCCGATCGACAAGCTGGCGGTGGATCTGCGGCTTTGCACCCAGGCCGGGGTGGGGCGGGCGCTCGACACCGAGGCCGCGCGCTATCTCGGCGATCTCGCCCCAGCCGCCCGCGCGGTCTCCGCCACGCTCAGCAGCGGCGTGATGGACAGCGCGGCCCATGTCGCGCGGGAGACGGAGCGGCTGCAGGCCGAGGCCGCCCGGCTGACGGCGCTGCTGACCGAGATCCCGGTCGCCACCATCCTGGTGAACGGATCGGACGAGATCGTGCTCTACGACGGCCAGGCCGCCGCCATCCTGTCCCAGGTCGGGCCACCGCGCCTGAAGGCGCCGCTGACCGACTATTTCGACGGTGCCGACCTGGAGGCCGCGAAAGCCGGCCTCGGCGCGTCGGAGGCCGAGGTCGCTTTCACCCTGGCGGAGGCCGGCCGGGCCCGGAGCTTCGAGGCCCGGCTGAAGCGGCTGGAAGCAGACGGCTACATGCTGATCCTCGAGGTCGAGGACGCCCCAAGTGCCCGCATCGCCGCCCGCCCCCTGGTCTACGACTTCGATCTGCTGAACGCCGGGGCGAGCGGCGACATTTACGACCGGCCGCTGCGCGACATCTGTTTCGTGGTCTTCGATACCGAGACCACGGGTCTTTCGACGACCGAGGATCAGGTGGTGCAGATCGGCGCCGTGCGGGTCCTGAACGGTCGCCTGGTGCCGGGGGAGCGGTTCGAGAGCTTCGTGGATCCCGGCCGCCCGATCCCGCCCGCCTCGACCCGGATCCACCAGGTCAGCGATGCGGACGTGGCCGGCGCCCCGGACTTCGTCGCCGCCGGGCGCGCCTTCCATGCCTTCGCGCGGGACGCGGTGCTGGTGGCGCACAACGCGCCGTTCGATCTCGCCTTCTTCCATCGGTTCGAGGCGGAGATGGGGGTGGGCTGGGACCATCCCGTCCTCGACACCGTTCTGCTCTCCGCCATCGCCTTCGGCATCACCGAGGATCATTCGCTCGACGCGCTCTGCGACCGGCTGGCCGTGGCGATCGCGCCCGAGGTCCGCCACAGCGCGCTCGGCGATGCAGTGGCGACGGCTGAGGCCCTGGTGCGGCTGCTCGGGCTGCTGGAGGCGAGGTCGCTCACCACCCTCGGTGCAGTGATCGCAGAGGCACGCAAGCACGGCCGCCTGCTCGAGGATCTGAACGCCCCGGTGCAGCAGCGCTGACCTGGGCCTGACACGGGACCGACAGGCGCCCCCAGCAGACAGATTCGGCCGGGGTCAGGCGTTGGTATCCACCGTGCCGTCCGCGATCCAGCCGTCGAGTACCGCCAGGGCGGCCTCCGCGAAGGCCGGGTCGTTGATGTGGCAGTCGAGCATGGTGAGGGTCGCGGGCGGCCGGATCGCCTGGCCCATCTCATCGACCATGGCGGCGAGCCCCTCTGGGTCGTGGGCCGGTTCCCCCTCCCGATCCCATTCCTCGACCCCTTGGGTCGGCATCAGCACGTGCACCGGCCCCTTGGCGTCGGCGAGGCGGGCGGCGATGTCGCGCACCAGGGCGCGGCGCTCCTCCGGCGAGAGACCGGAGGATTTGATCAGCCGGTTGTGGGCGTGGAACGGGCGGTCGGCATAGGCCTCCGGGATCTCCTGCCAGCCGGCGAAGTCGATGAGGTCGGTGCAGCCCGGGGCGACGATCTGCGGGATGCCCAGCCGGCCGGCGTTGCTCAGCCGGTCGGGTCCGGCGTTGACGACGGAGCCCACCATCAGATTGCCGAGCTCCGGCAGGGCGAAGTCCATCACGGCGGCGAAGTAGCCTTGGGCGGCCAGTGCCTCAAACGCCATGCCGCCCATGCCGGTGGCATGGAACACGGCGACCTCGAAGCCCCGCGCCTCCAGCGGGTCGCGCAGCAGTTTCATGTATTTGAGGCAGGAGGAGCCGAGGCTGGTCATGCCGATCACCGGCCGGTCGGCCTCGGGCCGTTCGACCGCCCGGGCGGCGCCCAGCACGGCCCCCGCCGCCTGGGATAGCGAGGATTTGCAGACGGAGTTCAGGCCGTAGAGCCCTCCGGCCCAGAGGATCATCTGGATATCCGAGCTCAATCGGTCCGCCGGGATCAGCGGCGAGAACGAGACGGTGGAGACCACGTATTTCGGCACGCCGAGCGGCAGGGCTTGCGCGCAGTCGAGCGCCAAGTCGGTGCCCATGGTGCCGCCGAGGGCGATCATCCCGTCGATCTTGCCGTCGGCGTGGAGCCTGGCTGTCAACGCGGCGGCTCCCCTAGCCATGATCTGCATCGCGGCGTTCTCGTCCCCGCTGTCGATCGCCGCCTGGATGGAGGAGCCGGCAGCCTCCGCCACCTGGTGCTTTGAGATGTCGGTGGGTGCGGAGGGATCGCCGAGCACGCTCACGTCCATCGACAGCACCGCCCCTCCCTGGCCGCGGATGGCGTCGCGCATGAAGTGCAGCTCATCATCCTTCGTGTCGTATGTGCCGATCACCAGGATCACTTTGGTCATCCGGGGCCCTCCGCCGCGTGAGCTGCATCTCGTTCGACCCTTGGGGTCGTGGGGCGGCACGTCCCACCCGGCCTCGGGCGCCGCGACGCTGCCTCAGCCTCGCGCCGTGTGTGCACGGTGGCGAGACCCCTCATTGCTCGCCATCCCGGTCGCCACGATGGCTTTGCTGAAACGGTTCATTCCACTTCTCCCCGTCTTGACGCAACGCGACCTGAGGATCGGTTCACTATTGTTATCGTCGGTTCAATCAGCTTGCAGCGCCACATACCTTGTGTCAACGTCGCGAGGGATCGCCGGACCTTGGGGCGCGTGGGCAGAGGCGGGGACGCCTTGACGATGGCGAAGACGACGATGAGCACGGTGGACAAGGCGCTGACGCTGCTGCGCCACTTCTCTGTGCAGCGGGCCGAGCTTGGGCTGAGCGAGCTGGCGCGCCTCGCGGGCTACGACAAGACGACGACGCTGCGCTGCATGACGGCGCTGGAGCGCAACGGCTTCGTCGAGCAGGACGCCCGCTCGCGGAAGTACCGCCTCGGCCTCGCGCCGCTCAACCTGGCGCAGATCCGCGAGCAGAGCTTCCCCATGCGCTCAGTCATCCGGCGCCATGTCGAGGACCTGGCCCGGTCCCTCGGCGAGACGGCCCACGGCACCCTTCTGATGGCGGGGGAGCCGATGACCGTGGCGATCAGCGCGCCGGCGCGGGCGCTCTTCGTCCATGTCGATCCGTCGGGCGTGCTGCCCTGGCACGCCACCGCCTCCGGCATCGCCATCATGGCGTTCCTGCCCGAGGCGACGCGGACCGAGATCCTGGAGGGCCGGCCGCTCGAGCCCTTCACCGCCCATACGCCCAAAAGCCGCGCCAAGGTGGAGGCGCTGATCGGCACCTGCCGGGAGGAGGGGCTGGCGCGGGCCCGCGCGACCTACGAGGACGACGTCATTGGCACCGCCGCCCCGATCTTCGGCCCGGCCGGCACATCCATCGGCGCGGTCGCCGTCGCCGCCCTGGCGCTCCGCTTTTCTGCCGATCTGCAAGGGCGGATCGACGACGCGCTCCGCCGCGCCGCCCGGACCATCACCCGCGAAGTGGGCGGCGTCCCCCCCGAGACCGCCCCAAGCCCCGAGGACACGCACCATGCGGCACACGAACTTTCTTAAGGAGAACAACGCCCGCCATATGTGGCACCCGATGGCGCATCCGGCGGACTCGCTGGCCAATCCGCCAAGCATCATCACCGGGGGCGAAGGGGTGCGGATCCGCGACGTCGACGGACATGAGACGGTCGACGCGGTGGGCGGGCTCTGGAACGTCAATCTCGGCTATTCCTGCGCCCCGGTGAAGGAAGCGATCGCGGCGCAGCTTGAGGCATTGCCCTACTACTCCACCTTCCGCGGCACCTCGAACGATCAGGTGATCGAACTCAGCCACATGCTGCGGGAGTTCTTTGCGCCCGACGGGCTTTCGCGCGCCTTCTTCACCTCGGGCGGGTCGGACAGCGTGGAGATCTGCCTCCGCCTGGCGCGCCAGTACCACAAGCTGCTTGGGGAGGCGGGGCGGACCAAGTACCTCTCCCTCAAAAAGGGCTATCACGGCACCCACATGGGCGGCGCCTCGGTCAACGGCAACGCCAATTTCCGGGCGCAGTACGAGCCGCTGCTGCCCGGCTGCTTCCACATCCCAGCACCCTACACCTACCGCAATCCGTTCGGGGAGAGCGACCCGGCGCGCCTCGCCCAGCTCTGCCTCAGCGCGCTGGAGGACGAGATCGCCTTCCAGGGCCCCCAGACCATCGCCGCCTTCATCATGGAGCCGATCCTCGGCGCCGGCGGGGTGATCCCGCCGCATGAGAGCTTCATGCCCGGCGTGCGGGAGATCTGTACGCGCCACGGCATCCTGTTGATCGCCGACGAGGTGATCACCGCCTTCGGCCGGACCGGCAGCTGGACCGGCTCGCGCCATTGGGGCGTGCAGCCCGACCTCGCCGCCACGGCCAAGGCGATCACCAACGGCTATTTCCCCTTCGGCGCCGCGATGATCTCGGAGGAGGTCGCCCAGGTCTTCGAGGCCAATGGCGACGCTGCGGGGACAATCGGCTCCGGCTACACCTATTCCGGCCACCCGGTCGGGGCGGCGGCGGCGGTCGCCTGTCTGACGGAGACCCTGCGCCTCGATGTGCCAACGAACGCCACGGCGCGGGGGGCGCAGCTTTACGACGGGCTGCGGGCGCTGGCCGAGAAGCACGAGGTCATCGGCGACGTCCGCGGCGGCCACGGCCTGATGTGCGCGATCGAGCTGGTGGCCGATCGGGAGACCAAGGCGCCGGCCGACAAGGCCACCGGCCTGCGCGTGCAGGAGGCCGCCTACAGAAACGGCGCGATGATCCGGGTCTCCGGCCCCAACATCATCCTCTCGCCCCCACTCATCATCGCCGAGGCCGACATCGCCGCGATCCTGGATGGCCTAGACGCCGGTCTGAGTGCGGTCTGAGCGCATCGGGATCGGCCGCCGCGCGTCCGGCGGAATCCAGCGACGCCGAGAGGGAGGTCTCGCGCGCCGTCATGCCCCGCCAACGCCGCATGATCCGGGCGGTGTCGAGAGGGCGGCAGGCCCGTGCTGGCGCGCCGTCGGACCGCCCTAGCCGACCAGATCTGGCGGGCGCGCCTCGGCGGCGAGCTCGGCGATGGCCGTCTCGGTCGGCTGCACCGTCTGGCCCTTTTCGCCGAGGCGGCGGAGGGTGACGGTGCGGTCCTCGACCTCCTGCCGGCCGATGGCGAGCAGGATCGGCACCTTGGCCAGCGAATGCTCCCGGACCTTGAGGTTGATCTTCTCGTTGCGGATATCCGCTTCGGCCCGGAGCCCCGCAGCGCGCAGCCCCCCCACCACCGCCCGGACATAATCGTCGGCGTCGGACACGATGGAGGCCACCACCACCTGGCGCGGCGCGAGCCAGAGGGGGAAGCGCCCGGCATAGTGCTCGATCAGGATGCCGGTAAAGCGTTCGAGCGAGCCGAAGAGCGCGCGATGCAGCATGACGGGGTGCTCGCGCTCGCCCGACTGGGTCACATAAGTGGTGCCGAACCGCTCCGGCAGGTTGAAGTCGACCTGCAGCGTCCCGCATTGCCAGTCGCGCCCGATCGCATCGCGCAGGACGTATTCGAGCTTGGGGCCATAGAACGCGCCTTCGCCCTCAAAGAGAGTATAGGCACGGCCGGCGGTATCCAGCGCCGTCTTGAGCGCGCCCTCGGACCGGTCCCAACTCTCGTCGCTGCCGATCCGCATCTCGGGACGGGTGGAGAGCTTGATCTGCACATCCTCGAAGCCGAAGTCGCGATAGATCGAGAGCACGAGGTCGTTGACCTTCAGGCACTCCTCGGTCAGCTGCTCGGGCGTGCAGTAGATATGGGCATCGTCCTGGGTGAAGCTGCGCACCCGCAACAGGCCGTGCAGCGCGCCCGAGGGTTCGTAGCGGTGGACCTTGCCGAACTCCGAGATCTTCAAGGGCAAGTCGCGGTAGCTCTTCACACCCTGACCGTAGATCAGCATGTGCCCCGGGCAGTTCATCGGCTTGAGTGCGTAGTCGCGATCATCCTGGGTCTGCGCCAGGAACATATTGGCGCGATAGTTCTGCCAATGACCCGAGGTCTCCCAGAGCGCGCGATCCATGATGTCGGGTGAGTTCACCTCGACATAGCCCACCGCGTCCTGCCGCCGGCGCATGTAGCCGATCAGGGTCTGGAACAGCGTCCAGCCGCTCGGGTGCCAGAAGACCGAGCCGGGGGCGACCTCCTCGAAGTGGAAGAGCGCCATCTCGCGGCCGAGCTTGCGGTGGTCGCGCTTCTCCGCCTCTTCCCGCATGTGGAGATAGGCCTTGAGCTCGTCGCGGGTGCGGAAGGCGACGCCGTAGATCCGCTGCAGCATCTTGTTGCGGCTGTCGCCCCGCCAATAGGCGCCGGAGACGTGGGTGAGCTTGAAGGCATCGGCCGGCACCTGGCCGGTATGCACGAGATGCGGGCCGCGGCAGAGATCCTGCCAGTCCCCGTGCCAGTACATGCGCACGGCCTCACCCGCCGGGATCGCCTCCACCAGCTCGACCTTATAGGGCTCGCCCCCTTCCTCGTAGAAGCGGATGGCGCGGGCCCGGTCCCAAACCTCGGTCCGCACCGGATCGCGGAGCGCGATGATCTCGCGCATCTTCTTCTCGATGGTGGCGAGATCTTCGGGCGTGAAGGGCTCGTCCCGGTCGAAGTCGTAATAGAAGCCGTTCTCGATCACCGGGCCGATGGTGACCTTCACGTCGGGCCAGATCTCCTGCACCGCGCGGGCCATGATATGGGCGCAGTCGTGGCGGATGAGCTCGAGCGCCTGCGGGGCATCCTTCGCGGTGTGGATGGCGATCTCGGCATCGGCCTCGAGCGGCGCTGAGAGGTCCGAGAGCGCGCCGTTCACCGACCAGGCGATGGCGGCCTTCGCGAGCGATGTCGAGATGTCGGCCGCGACCTCCGTCCCCGTCACGCCGGCCGAGTAGGTGCGGGTCGCACCATCGGGCAGGGTCAGGGTGATCGGGCGCGGCTCGGGCTTCTCCGACATCTCTCCACTCTCCAAGGATCGCGCCGGTCGCGGCGCGGGCGCACCATTGGAGTAGCACCTCGGGCTGTCAAGGCGGCTGGCGCGGCTCAGGCCGGGAAGCGCGCCTCGAAGGGCGTGAGGACGCCGCGGAGGCGCTCGTCGAGCCGGGCGCGCACCTCCGCGTCGATCTCGGGTGGCAGGGGGCCGTAGAAGGCGCCAGCGACGGCCCCGGCCATGCAGGCGATGGTGTCGCTGTCGCCGCCCATGGAGATGGCGGCGCGGATCGTGTCCTCGAAATCCGCCCCCTCCCGAAACGCCACTAGCGCCTGCGGGACGGAGCCCTGGCAGGTGGCGTCGAAGGCGTAGCCCGGTCGGATCGCGTCGAGCGTGAAGTCGAGATCGTAGTCCGTATGGTCGATCACGGCGTCGAGGATCGCCTCCTTGCTATGGCCCGTCCGGGCGAGAAAGGTGGCGAGCGCGATGGCCTCGGCGCCTTTGACGCCCTCGGGGTGGTCATGGGTGACGGCCGCGCTCTCGGCGGCCAGCCCCAGAACCTCCGCGCGATCCGTTCCTGCATAGGCGGCCGCTGCAACCCGCATGGCCGAGCCGTTGCCGTAGCTGCCATAGGGCCCGCGGGCAGGGTCGCGGGCCCAGGCGCTGAACATGTGGCCGTAGCCCGCCCTGGGATACCAGGCGTAGAAGCGCCGAAGCGTCGCCGCGATCTCCCGCCCGTGCAGCAGGGCATCGGCGAGCGCGAGGGTCATGACGGTGTCGTCGGTGAAGGTCGACGCCTTCTGGAAGAGCGGGAAGTCGCGCCGCTTCACGTTCTTCTGCTCGAAGGGAGAGCCGATGACGTCGCCGGCGATCGCTCCGATCATCCTCTCACCTCAAGACGCGATCATCCGGCAAATCCGCCGGAGCTCAGCTTTTACAGGCCATCGTGCCCGGCGCGAAGAGCGAAATCAGGGCGAGCCACCCCAACCCAACCCAACAACGTCGCCAGAGGCCCGAGGGGATTGCACTCGCCCGCGCGATGGCCGACATGCGCGCATGGTCGATGAAGAGCTTGCGCACTGCTTCGAGAGGGACGGCCGGGTTTGGCTTCGGAACGCCATTTCCGCCGCCGATCTGGCGCGCTTCGACCGTGTGGCGGAGACGTCGTCGAAACCGGGTAAGCGGCTGCAGATCTCCGGTGGCTTAGCCGAGCTGCTGTCGGAGGGCAGCTCGCTGACGGCTGCGATCGGAGGACTGGAGCCTCAGGCCAAGCCGGTGCGCGCCGTGGCGTTTAACAAGACGGAGGAGGCGAACTGGGGGCTGCCCTGGCATCAGGACCGGATCATCGCCGTGGCCGAGCCCCATGATCTGCCGGGCTTCGGCACTTGGACGCAGAAGTCGGGCGCCTGGCACTGCGAGCCGCCGGCCGAGGTGTTGGAGCGCATGCTGTTCGTGCGCGTCCACCTCGACGA
Source organism: Pseudomonadota bacterium (assembly GCA_039180875.1). Lineage (GTDB taxonomy): Bacteria > Pseudomonadota > Alphaproteobacteria > Rhodobacterales > Rhodobacteraceae > JBCDCY01. Next base: position 33,258 of record JBCDCY010000010.1, read on the forward strand.
CGGCGATCCCGCGAACGGTGCCATGCGGATTGCCGTCGGCAGCCACCGGGCGGGCCTCGTCCCCTATGCCGAGGCGGACCGGACGGCGGCCGGCTACCCTGTCGAAGACTGCGCGGCCGTCCGCGGCGACGTCCTGGTCCTGAAGATGCTGACGCTCCATGCCTCCAACCCCGCGGCGGAACCCTCGGCCCGTCGTGTCCTCAGGATCGACTTCGCTGCCTTCGACCTGCCACCTCCTCTCGGCTGGGCGGCGGCACCATGAAGATCCTCTGCGTCGGCATGATGAAGACCGGGCTCACCAGTCTGGCGCGGGAGATGCTGGATCAGGGGCTGCGGGTGCGGACGAAGGAGCGGGCGCTGCTGCTCGCCTATGCGCGCGGCGATGTCGGGCGCCTCATGGCGGTCTACGAGACGGCCGATGCCTTCGTCGACTGGCCCCACCCCTACATGTACCGCCCGTTCCTCCGCCGCTACGGCGACGACGCGCGGGTGATCCTGAGCGTGCGGGAGGAGGCGTCGTGGTATGCCAGCCTGCTCCGCCACAACGAGATGGCCCATCCGATCACCCACACACACCGTCTGATGTTCGGCCGGTTCTATCCCACCGGGTTCGAGGACGAGCATCGGGCGATCTTTCGGGCGCACAACCAGGCGGTCATCGACCATTTCGCGGCAGAGGGGCGTTCGGACCAGCTCTGCAATCTCGACGTCTCGAAGCCGGAGGATTACGTGCGGTTCTGCGCTTTCCTCGGCCTGACGCCGCGGGGCGAGACCTTCCCGCGGGAGAACGTGAGCGCCGCCCGCAGGCCGCGCAACGCCTTCTACCGCTTCCGCAAGGCCTATAATGCCCGTGTGCAGCCGATCTATGCCCGGCACATGCCCCGGCTGCGCCCGACCCCCGGCCCGATACTGGAGGCAGCGGAGTAGGCCCGGCTCAGCCGAGCGTGGAGGGAAAGGACCGCCCCGTCACCTCCTCGTAGATCTCGAGGGTCGCCTGCTGCATGGCCTTCAAGGAGAACTGCGCCCGCACCCGGGCGCGGCCGGCGAGGCCCATATGGGCCCGGCCGCTGTCGTCGAGGCTGAGCACGGTCTCGATCGCCGCCGCCAGGGCCTCGGCATCGCCCGGGGGATAGAGCCAGCCGGACTTGCCGTGGTCCACCGTCTCTCGCGGGCCGCCATGGTCGGAGGCGATGACGGGCCGGCCCATGGCCTGGGCTTCGATCGGCACGCGGCCGAAGGCCTCGGGCCGGGTGGCGGCGGACAGCACCACAGCCGAAAGCTTGTAGGCCGCAGCCATATCGCTGCAGTGGCCGACCAGGCGGATGGCATCGGCGACGCCGGCCTCCGCCGCGGCCGCCGTGATGTTGTCGGCCGCCTCCGGCCCTTCGCCGGCCATGATGAAGAGTGGGTCGACCTGGCCCCGCTGCCTCAGTATCCGCGCCGCCGCCACCACGTGGTCGTGGCCCTTCCAGCCGCCGAGGCGGGCGGGCATCAGCACGATGGGCCTGGTGTCGTCCGCCAGTCCCCAGGCGGCCGCCACCGAAGCCGCCCGGCCGGCCGCCACCGAGGCTTCGTCGAAATCGGCGAGGTCGGCGCCCCGGGGGATCACCCGCAGCATCGCCTCCGGCACTTGGTAGCGCGCCCGGATATGGTCGGCGACGAAGTGGGAGATGGCGATCGTCGGCCGCCCCCGGGCCATCACCGAATTGTAGAGGCGCTTGCCCGGCAGCCCTTCCGAATAGACGCCGTGAAAGGTGGTGACGAACGCCGCGCCGGTCTGCCGCGCCGCCCACCAGCCGGCCCAGGCCGGCGCGCGGGAGCGGGCATGGATCACCTCCACCCCCTCCGCCCGCACCAGCGCCGCGATCCGGCCGGCATTGGCCCGGATGGCAAGCGGCCCCTTGGCGGCGAAGGGCCCGGCGATGTGCTCCCCCCCGGCGCGCGCCACGCTGCGTTCAAGCCGCCCGCCGGCGCTCGCCACCAGGGCCCGCCCGCCGGCGGCCCGGATCGCTGCGGCAATCTCCACCGTACCGCGCTCTACCCCGCCCTCGTCCAGCCGCGGCACGAGTTGCAGCACCGTCGGCCCTCGGGCAGGATCGCGGCCCTGGTCATCGGGCGGAGAGGAGGCGTGGGCCATGGCGGACGGTGAGGGGCCTTCGTTCTTCGAGCCCGGCGACGGGCGCCGGATCGCCTACCACACTCTCCGACCCCGGGGCGACGGGGTCAATCGGCCGGGGGTGGTGTTCCTCGGCGGCTTTCGCTCGGACATGACCGGGACGAAGGCCCTGTTCCTCGAGGACTGGGCGATGCGGGCCGGGCGGGGGTTCCTCAGGCTCGACTATACCGGCCATGGCGCGTCCTCGGGCGACTTCCTCGACGGCACGATCGGGGCCTGGGCCCGGGACGCGGGCGACGCGATCGCGGCGTTGACCGAAGGGCCGCAGATCCTCGTCGGCTCCTCCATGGGCGGCTGGATCGCGCTGCTGCTCGCCCGCCGGATGCCGGAGCGCGTGGCGGGCCTGGTCGGCATCGCCGCGGCGCCCGACTTTACCGAGGACGCGATGTGGGACGGGTTCTCTGCCGAGCAGCGCCAGGCGCTGGCCCGGGATGGCCGGATCGCCCTGCCGTCGGACTATTCCGACGAGCCCTACGTCATCACCTGGGCCCTGATCGAGGATGGCCGCGAGAACCTGGTGCTGCGCGCGCCGCTCGACTTGCCCTTTCCGGCGCGGTTCCTGCACGGCACGGCGGACGAGGATGTGGCGATGTCGGTGCCGCTCCGCCTCCTGGAGCACGTGACGGGCCCCGATCTGCGCATGACCTTCGTGAAGGACGCCGACCACCGCTTCAGCACGCCGGAGCTGCTGGAGTTGATCGCGGCGACGGTGGAGGAGGTGGGCGCGCGGGCCTGAGGCGCGGCCCTCAGAACGGGATCTCTTCGCCGGAATAGAAGAGGAAGCGGCCGCTCTCTGCCATCGACAGATCGTCGATTTGTTGCAGGAGGCCGGTGATGCTCTCCTCGACGTCGATGGCGGCGGCCGAGGTACCCATGTCCGTGCGCACCCAGCCGGGATGATAGGCCGCGACGGCGATGCCCTGGGGCGCGAGGTCTTTGGCCAGATTGACCGCGAGATTGGTCGCCGCGGCTTTCGATGCCCGGTAGATGTAGGCGCCGCCGCCGGCCCGGGCCGAGGAGCCCATCTGGGAGGAGATGATGGCGATCCGGGGTGCTTTGGCGCGGGCGAGATGGGGTAGGAAGGCCTCCACCGCGAAGAACGGGCCGGCGACGTTGGTCATCAGGGTCGCCTGCCAGTCGGCGGTGTCGAAGGCGGCGTCGCCGATCCGGCCGCGGCCGAGATAGATCCCGGCATTGCAGATGAGGGCGTCGATGGTCCGGGTGCCCAGGACCTCGGCCAGGCGCCGGTGCGCCGGCTGGTCTTGCACGTCGAGGGCATGGACCTCCGCCCCCTCGGGCCAGTTCGTGTTCTCCGGATTGCGGGCCGTGGCGATGACGCTGTCGCCACGGGCCAGGGCGCCCGCCATCAGGGCCCGGCCGATGCCGCGGCTTGCGCCGGTGATCAGATAGGTGGTCATCGCGTCTCTCCTCCCGCTCGCATCCCGAGGTAGAGCAAAGTCCGGCCCAGCGGAATCGGTAATCGGCCCCACGCTCAGCCAGGGGCTGATCGCGAGGCCGATTGCCGATGCGAGATGCGCTGGGTGGAGCGCCGGTGGCGGCGTTGCTCAGACGAGGCCGATGCTTGTCCGGCCGCGGCCGGGGGGCTATGGGTCGCGGCAAGAGCGGATGAGGGCGGGCGGTGCGGATCATTGCCGGCGTGATCTTTGCGGTGCTGGTGGCGCTCGGCGCGCTGCTGCTCTTTGGCCCGCGGGAACCGGTGCGGGGACCGATCGCGCTCGACGAGACGGCGATCGCTGCCGATCCGGCCGGCTACCTCGCCTGGCGGGAGCGCGACGTGCCGGATCTGCGCCCCGGGGCCGAGAAGCGGGTGATCTGGGCCGATCCGGCGGCGCCGGGGCGGACGGCGCGGGTGGTCGTCTACCTTCACGGCTTTTCCGCCACGTCGGAGGAGATCCGCCCGCTGCCCGACGATGTGGCGGCGGGGCTCGGCGCCAATCTGGTCTACACCCGCCTTGCCGGCCACGGCCGCGACGGCGATGCCATGGCCGAGGCGACGGTGCCGGCTTGGATGACCGATGTGGCGGAGGCGCTCGCCGTCGCCCGGGCCATCGGCGATGAGATTATCCTGATCGGCACCTCAACCGGCGGCACTCTTGCAATGCTCGCGGCCTTCGATCCGCGCATGGACGCCGATCTGCGCGCTCTCGTCCTGATCTCACCGAATTTCGGGGTGCAGAGCCCGCTCGCGCCGGTCCTGACCCTGCCCTTTGCCCGCTGGATCGTGCCCGCGATCGGCGGCGCGCGGCGGAGCTTTGAGGCGACGAGCCCGGCCCATGCGGCCTGGTGGACGACCGACTATCCGACCGTCGCGGTGGTGCCGATGGCCGCCGCGGTCCAGGCGGCGCGGGCGCTGCCGCTGGCGCGCGGGGCGCTGCCGTTGTTCGTCGCCTTCTCCCCTGACGACGCGGTGGTCGATCCCGCGGCGACCCGGGCGGTGGCCCAGGCCTGGGGCGGGCCGGTGCGGCTGCAGTCGGTGGTGATGGGGGAGGGCGACGATCCCTCTGCCCACGTGATCGCCGGCGACATCATGAGCCCGGGCCAGACGGCGGGGTTGACCGCGGCGATCCTGGATTGGCTGGCGGCCCTGCCGGAAGAGTGAGCGGTGGCGCGGCCAGCTCAGCGCAGATGCACCCGCAGTGCCGTCGCCGCGACGAAGGGCGCGAGGGCGACGGTGGCAAGGCTGAGCCCGGCCAGCAGCAGGAAGGACGGCCAGGGGTCGAGGCCCCTTCCCGCCAGATCCGCCACCCGAGCCCCGAAGATCAGCGTCGGCACGTAGAGCGGCAGCACCAGGAGCGAGAGCAGCAGCCCGCCCCGGCGCACGCCCACCGTCAGCGCCGCCCCGAAGGCGCCGATGGCGCTGAGTGCCGGGGTGCCGGCCAGCAATCCCGCGACCAGCCAGGCATAGGCCGGGGCCGGCAGGTTCAGGGTGACCGCCAGCAGCGGCGCGACGACGACGATCGGCAGGCCGGTGGTCAGCCAGTGGGCCGTCGCCTTGGCCGCCACCACCAGCTCCAGCGGTAGGGGCGCGAGGGCGAGGAGGTCGAGCGTCCCATCCTCGAAGTCGAGCTGGAAGAGGCGGTCGAGCGACAGTTGGCAAGCCAGAAGCGCGCCGACCCAGAGCACGCCCGCGGCGATCCGTGCCAGTACCGCCGGATCCGGCCCGATGCCGAGGGGGATGAGCAGGGCGACGACCAGATAGAAGGCAAGGCCGAGGGCCGCGCCGCCGCCGCTCCGCAGCGCCAATGCCAGGTCTTGGGCGATCAGGGCGGCGAGGGCGCTCACCCCCAGTCCCCGGCCAGGAACGGATCTTCGGCGAGGTCCTGCTGGGGCGGGGCAGGGGCGAGATGCAGCTCCTCCGCCCCGGTGAGGCCGAGATCGGCGTGGGTGGCGGCGACCACCAGACCGCCGGCGGCCCGGTGCGCCTCCAGCGCCTTGGTGAAGGCATGGGCGCTCTCCCGGTCGAGGGACGTGAGCGGCTCGTCCAGCAGCCAGAGCGGACGCTCGGCCAGAAAGAGGCGCGCCAGGCCGAGGCGCCGACGCTGGCCGGCGGAGCAGAACCGCGCCGGACGCTTGGCGAGCGGGGTGAGGGCGAGGGTGTCGAGCGCCTCCGCCGCCCGGGGCGCGCCGAGCAGCCGGGCCCAGAAGGCGATGTTCTCGCCCACCGTGAGCTGGGGCTTCACCGGGTCGAGATGGCCGGCATAGGCGACCATCTCCGCCGCCGCGCCGGGCTCGGCGGCGATGTCGCGGTCGCCGAGGCGGATGCGGCCCGTCGCCGGCAGCAGCCCGGCGATGGCGCGGAGCAGCGTCGATTTGCCGGCGCCGTTCGGGCCGCGCAGCATCAGCGCACCGCCGGCGGGCACGCGAGCCGAGAGACCGGCGAAAATAAGGCGGCCGCTGCGTCGGCAGGCGACGTTTTCGAGCAGGAGCTCCATGCGGCGTTGGTAGACGGGGCGCCCGGTCTTGCAAAGGGTTGCAGACCCGCAACGCACCGGCAGATTACCGCCTCCCCTTCACCAAGAATAAACCATAAACCCAGGCGATAATTGACTTACTCGGCCGGTCATGGTGGCTGGTTAACGCGCTCATAGGTGTTTTCCCGCCGTATCGGCACTGCATATCGGAGAAATCCGCATGTCCCTCGGCGGTTTCGTCTCGTTCTTCGAGTTCAACGACTTCATCATCGGCGGCGCTGACGCCGGTGAGGTGACGCCGTCGGCCAACGGGCCGCTCAGCGCCTCGACCGGCCTCGACATCACGTTCGAGCTGCCGCCAGGCGCCGAGTTGCAGACCATCAACGTGATCGACGACGACGACACCTTTGAGGACGATTTCCAGGAGGATGCGGGGATCGGCCCGGGCGATCAGGAGGTGACGGACGACGTCTTCATCGACGGCGGCACGGTTCAGATCGGCGCGGCGGGCGACTTCCTTGAGGTCGAGTTCACCGTCACGGTGGCGGATCCGGAAGGCAATGAGATCGATCTCTTGTTCGCGGCCTTCGACTCCGATGCCGACGGCGAAGACAGTGGCCTGCTGACCATGGTCTTTCCGACTGCCCCGCTCGAGCCCGGAGTGGTCTATTCCTTTGTCAGCTCCGCCGATGGCGGGGACACCACCTACGATGAGCTTGTGCCGTGCTTCGTGCGCGGCACCCGGCTCGCCACGCCGGAGGGGGAGCGGGCGGTGGAGGATCTGCGGATCGGCGATCTGGTCACGCTCGCCGACGGTCGGACGGAGCCGGTGCGCTGGATCGGCCGCCGGTCGCTGAGCGCGGCCGAGGTGCGGGAGAACCCGGATCTCGCGCCCGTGCGGGTGCGGGCCAACGCCTACGGCTTCGGCGTGCCGCTCCGCGATCTGGTGGTCTCGCCCCAGCACCGGGTGGTCGTCGACCATTGGCGGGTCGAGACCATGTTCGGCACGCGGGAGGTTCTGGCCCCCGCCAAGTCCCTGGTCGACGGCGCGCGCGTGGTGGCCGAACCGGCGGGTGCGGTCGAGTACTTCCACGTGATGTTCGACAGCCACGAGATCGTGCTGTCGGAGGGTTTGGCGACCGAGAGCTTTCACGTCGCGGAACAGTCGCTGAGCGCCCTCGACGAGGCTGCGCGGACCGAGCTTCTGAAGCTCTTCCCCGATCTGCCCGAGAAAGCGGCGGCGGCGAGCACGGTTCTGCCGACGCTCAAGGCCTTTGAGGGTCGGGTGCTGGCTCGGGCGCTCGACTAGGGCGGATCTCAGTCTGACGGACTCAGTCAAGTTGGGATCCAAGACGGGCACGTCGTTAAGGTCACGGCGCTTTCCGCTCAGACTGTCGATCCAGTCCAAACCGAGAGCGTTCTAGGACCCGGCGGACGATTGCGTTTCGCCCGGTTGCGCATCCCCCAAGCCTTGAGCGCTATTGCGTCTTGACCTTGCCGGCCGCCTTCCGCCTATGCGCGTCTTGTCGACGCAACCGCCTTTAGCCACCGCAATTCCGCTCATTCGGAGTCTTCGCCGGATAAAGCCGTGCCAGCCTGAACGGCGGTAAGTCGGCAAGTTGAGCGCATTCCCGCGCAGGATCGTTGCCTCCGACAACTGCCTGGCTCGAACTGTCTCGATCGGCCACGAAAGGCAGCATTTTTCTACGGTATGCAATTGTGCACCGTGATCAACGGCCCTATATCTGCTACGGCAAACGGAAAGATCCAGCCAACGGTCGTTGTTGCCGCCAGTTAGAGGGAAGCCCGCGCATGACCATCACAGTCGGACATGACACCGCCAAGATCCGCCGCGAGTTGAGCGTTGGCGAAAAGACCTACGCCTACTACTCAATCCCGGAAGCGGGGAAAGCGGGCCTCGGAGACTTCTCGCGCCTGCCGGCCGCGCTCAAAGTCGTGCTGGAGAACATGCTGCGCTTCGAGGACGGCAAGACGGTCAACCAGGACGACATCCGGGCCTTCAGCGAATGGGCGGAGAACGGCGGTAAGAACCCGCGTGAGATCGCCTATCGCCCGGCGCGTGTCCTGATGCAGGATTTCACCGGCGTCCCCGCCGTCGTCGACCTCGCGGCGATGCGCGACGCCATGGTCTCCCTCGGCGGCGATCCAGAGCGGATCAACCCGCTCAACCCCGTCGACCTGGTGATCGACCACTCCGTGATGGTGGATGAGTTCGGCAATCCCCGCGCCTTTCAGATGAACGTCGACCGGGAATATGAGCGCAATGGCGAGCGCTATGAGTTCCTGAAGTGGGGGCAGGGCGCCTTCGACAACTTCCGCGTGGTGCCGCCGGGCACCGGGATCTGCCACCAGGTGAACCTGGAATACCTCGCCCAGACCGTCTGGACCGACAAGGATCAGCACGGCGCCGAGGTCGCCTATCCCGACACGCTGGTCGGCACCGACAGCCACACCACGATGGTGAACGGCATGGCGGTGCTCGGCTGGGGCGTCGGCGGCATCGAGGCGGAGGCCGCGATGCTGGGCCAGCCGATCTCCATGCTGATCCCCGAGGTCATCGGCTTCAAGCTGACGGGCAAGCTGAAGGAGGGGGTGACGGCGACCGACCTTGTCCTCACCGTCACCCAGATGCTGCGCCAGAAGGGTGTGGTCGGCAAGTTCGTGGAGTTCTACGGCGACGGCCTGGCCGATCTGCCATTGGCCGACCGCGCCACCATCGGCAACATGGCCCCGGAATACGGCGCCACCTGCGGCTTCTTCCCGGTGGATGAGGAAACGTTGCGCTACATGCAGGTCTCTGGCCGGGATCAGGATCGGATCGCGCTGGTCGAGGCCTATGCCAAGGCCAACGGCTTCTGGCGCGATGCCGATTACGACCCGGTCTACACCGACACGCTCGCCCTCGACATGGGCACGGTCGAGCCCTCGATCTCCGGCCCCAAGCGGCCCCAGGACAAGATCCTGCTGAAGGATGCCGCGCCGGCCTTCGTCGAGGCGATGGAGAGCGAGTTCAAACGCCCCCTCGACAAGCAGGTGCCGGTCGAGGGCACTGACTACACGGTGAAATCGGGCTCCGTGGTGATCGCGGCCATCACCTCCTGCACCAACACCTCGAACCCCTATGTGATGGTGGGCGCGGGATTGGTGGCGCGAAAGGCGCGGGCGCTCGGCCTGACGAGCAAGCCCTGGGTCAAGACCTCCCTCGCGCCCGGCTCCCAGGTGGTTTCGGCCTATCTCGAGGCGGCGGAGTTGCAGGACGATCTGGACGCCCTCGGCTTTCACCTGGTGGGCTATGGCTGCACCACCTGCATCGGCAATTCCGGCCCGCTGCCCGAGCCGATCTCGGCCGCAGTGCAGGAAGGGGATCTGGTCGCCTGCTCCGTCCTCTCCGGCAACCGCAACTTCGAGGGTCGGGTGAACCCCGACGTGCGGGCGAACTACCTCGCCTCGCCGCCGCTCTGCGTCGCCTACGCCATCGCCGGCGATATGACGATCGACATCACCAAGGATCCGATCGCCCAGACGCCCGACGGCAAGGACGTCTTCCTCGCCGACATCTGGCCGACCCAGGCCGAGATCGCCGAACTGGTCGAGCGGACCGTGACCCGGGAGAGCTTCCAGGCCAAGTACGCCGACGTCTTCAAGGGCGATGAGAAGTGGCAGTCGGTCGAGACCTCGGACCAGCTCACCTACGACTGGCCGGCGGTCTCCACCTACGTGCAGAACCCGCCCTACTTCCAGGGCATGGGCCACGAGCCCGGCACGATCTCGGATGTCGAGGGCGCGCGGATCCTGGCGATCCTGGGCGACTCGGTCACCACCGACCACATCTCGCCCGCTGGCTCCTTCAAGGCAGAGCATCCGGCCGGCCAGTACCTGATGGACCGCCAGGTGCCGGCGCGGGAGTTCAACTCCTACGGTTCGCGCCGCGGCAACCACGAGGTGATGATGCGCGGCACCTTCGCCAATATCCGCATCAAGAACGAGATGCTGGAGGGCGTCGAGGGCGGCTACACCAAGGACCCGGACGGCGATCAGGCCTCAATCTACGACGCGGCCATGGCTTGGCAGGAGCGCGACACGCCGCTGGTCGTCATCGGCGGCAAGGAGTACGGCACCGGCTCGTCGCGGGACTGGGCGGCCAAAGGCACGGCGCTGCTGGGCGTCAAGGCGGTGATCGCCGAGAGCTTCGAGCGAATCCACCGCTCCAACCTCGTCGGCATGGGCGTGGTGCCTTTCGAGTTCACTGACGGCGACAACCGCAAGACGCTGGGCCTGACGGGGGAGGAAACCGTCACCATCACCGGCCTCTCGGGCGAGCTCAACCCGCGCGACGAGGTGCCCTGCACCATCACCTACGCGGACGGCACGGTGAAGGAGATCAAGCTGCTCTGCCGGATCGATACCGAGGTGGAGATCGAGTACGTCGAGAACGGCGGCGTGCTGCACTACGTGCTGCGCAACCTGGCCCAGGCGGCCTAGGTGTTGGCCCGGTGGCTCATGCCGGGTCTCCTCGCTGGCTTTCTCGGCATCGGCGGGCTGGCAGAGGCCGGCCCGCTTGCCGATCGCTGTCTTTCCTTGGAGGCGTCGCTCAAGCCCGAGGCCACGGTGGCGGCCTGTAATCCTGCCTTCTCCGAGGAACTCAGCACGGTGCTGCAAGTCGAGGTTCTGATCCAGCGCGGCGTCGCCCTGCGCAGTCTCGGGCGATACGATGCCGCGATCGCTGATCTCGAGCGCGCGCTCACCCTGGCACCCGGCAATGCGGACGGGCTCCGCATGCTTGCGTGGACCGAGCGCGAACGTGGCAACCTCGCAGTGGCGGAGGCGATCTACACGCGGGTTCTGACGGTCGACGATCACTGGCAGGGCTGGCTTTCACGCTGCGTCGTCCGCCTCGATCTCGATCGGCCGAAAGATGCTGTGAACGACTGCCGGGAGGCTGAGGCGCGCGATCCCGGCAATCCCGACACCGCCTACTTCTTTGCCCGCAGCCTGAATGAACTGGGCACGCATGATGAGGCGGCCCGTGTGGCACGCAGGGCCGCCGCTGCTGCCGATGCGCCCCCGCGCATTTTCGACGAGCTGGTCCGCGCCGAGGTGGCTCTGGGCAACCGTGACGCGGCCCGGACCGTGCTCGAGGAGGGCCTCCGGCGCTACCCGGAGAACCTGGGCCTGCGACGTCTGCTGGCCGTTCTTGGGGAATAGACCGTCGTAGGCGTCGGTGGGCTGAAAGCACGCACCTGCTCGGGAGGTATGCGGCGGCGACCTCGCCGAAACTTTACCGCGGTTTGGGAAGATACAAGCGCAAGTTTCTAGACATCCTTAACCCGCGTCCGTCACACTTCTTCCACCGCCACCTCGCGGGTCCGTGCCGAAACGCACGCCGCAGGTCCGGCGCGAACCTGCAAGGAGATGTGTGACGGTCAAAACATGAGGTCGAAATCGAGCGAGCTGAAGCGGCAACTGGCCGGATATTCCGTGGCCACGGCCGAGATCACCTACCACATGCCCGATGCGCCGGGGCTGTTGCAGACCTTCGTCTGGCAGAACTACGACATCGCCCCGCGCTTTCCGGAACTCCGAAAATTCCTCGACTTCTGGCGGCGGGAGCTGGACGGCCCGCTGCACTCGGTACGAGTGGCCCACCGGGCCCTGATCGGGCCGCAGGACTTCCGCTACACCAACCACGAATTGCTGCTGCACTGAGCGAAGCTGAGATCCGGTGGCGCCGTCCGACAGGTGGCAGTGCCACCCATTGCGCCGCCGGCGGTCGTACTTACGGGAGGGAGAGGCCCCGGATCAGGTCCGGGGCGGCGCAGGGGCGCGCCAGTCGACGCCGAGGCGCCGGCGGCGCCGATGTTGAGCGTCGTTTCCGCCGCTCATCTCGCATGACCCTGAAGCACGACACACCCCAAACGCGCTGCCCCGGACTTGATCCGGGGCCTCTCTGCCCGATCCGATAGGAGCCGGCCCTCGACCGCGCGCCTCTGTCGCGATTCCCGCTATCAGGTGTTTTCAACCGAGCGGGTTTCGCATTAACACGCTGGAGGCGAGACGAGGTTGGGGGACCGCTCGGCGATGGATGCGCTTGATTTGCCGCCCGTGTGGACGGTGCTGTTCGGGATGATCGCCTTCGGTCTCTCCTCGATCCTGCCGATCTGGACCTTTGCCTTCGGCCCCGGCCTCGGCGTCGGCCTGATGCTCGCGGGCGTCGCGCTGATCGTCTGGGCAGCGATCTGGTTTCGCCGCATGGGCACGCCGATCGAGCCGCGCAACACCCCCTCGGCCCTGCTGGTGGAGGGGCCTTACCGGCTGAACCGCAACCCGATCTACACCGGCATGACCGTGGTGCTGATCGGCTGGGCCCTGATCCTCGGCACCCTCTCGGCGCTGATCCTCGCCCTGCTCTTCCCGCTCATCATGACCTACCGCTTCGTGTTGGGAGAGGAGGAGGGCTTGCGCCAGACCTTCGGCGCCAAGGCGGAGGCCTATTTCGCCCGCACCCGCCGCTGGTGAGCCGCGCCGGTTGCGGGAGAGCCCCAGTCACGGGAGAGTGAAGCCCGCGTCATAAAGCTCCCGAAAGCTTGACTGGTGGTCGCGAAACCCGGCCTCTAGGTACGAGGGACTGAAATCGCGGGATCCCACCATGAAGCGTACTTTGCATTTGCTCGCCGTTCTGGCGTCGGTCTTCACCGCTCCGGCAGCCTGGGCCCAGGGAAATGCTGTGGTGGTCGAGCTTTTTACTTCCCAGGGCTGTTCTTCCTGCCCGCCGGCCGATGAGCTGTTGGGGGAGTTGTCGGCCCAGACCGACGTTGTCGCCCTGTCGCTGCACGTCGACTACTGGGACTATCTCGGCTGGCGCGACCGCTTCGCCCGGCCGGAGTTCAGCGCCCGCCAGCAGGCCTATGCTCGGGCCCAGAACGCCCGCTCCGTCTACACGCCGCAGATGATGATCATGGGCCGCCATGCGGTGGTGGGCCATCGGCGGGGCGAGGTTGCGGCCCGGATTGCTCAGCATCGCCTGATGGATCCGCCCGCAGACATCACCTTGGCGGCTGCCGATGGAACGGTCTCGGTCGAGGTGACGCCGAACGGCGAGCTGGGCGAAACCGTGATCTTCATGGTGACCTACGATCGGCCGCAGATGGTCGACATCCGCCGGGGAGAGAATGCCGGCGCGCAGATCACCTACCACAACGTGGCGATCGACTGGGTGCGCCTCGGCAATTGGTCGGGGCGGGAACCCATGACCTTCAGCGCGCCCTGGCCCCAGATGGGTCGCGGCATCGCCATCCTGCTGCAGGAGGGCGATGTCGGCCCGATCATCGCAGCGGCGCGCCTGGATCTGCGCTAGGGCGCCTCGCCCCCGTCGATGATCTCGGCCTGGCGCACGATGACTTCCGCCTGGCGGATCGAGGCGATGTCGACCAGCCGCCCGCGATAGACCGCGGCGCCCTGGCCCGCCTGCTTGGCCGCCTCCATCGCCGCCAGGATCTCCCGCGCCTCCGTCACCTTGGCCTCTGACGGGGTGAAGACCTCGTTCGCCAGGGCCACCTGGGAGGGATGGATCGCCCATTTGCCGACCATGCCGAGGGTGGCCGAACGCTCCGCCTGGGCCCGAAAGCCGTCGGGATCGGAGAAGTCGCCGAACGGCCCGTCCACCGGCAATAGGCCGTGGGTCCGGCAGGCAGCGACGATCGCCACGGTGGGGGCGTGCCAGGGATCGACCGGGTGTCGGCCCCGCGCCTCCTCCCCATCCTCGAGCATGTAGTAGCCCGCCTGGGTGCCCCCGATCCCGGTCGTCGCCATGCCCATGGAGGCGGCGTAGTCCGCCGCGCCGAGGCTCAAGGCCTCAAGGCGCGGGGACGCCGATGCGATCTCCTCTACATGGGCGAGGCCCGCGGCGGTCTCGATCAAGGCCTCGAGCCCCAAGCGCTTGGACCGCCCCACCGCCGCCTCGGCCGCCGTCACCAGGGCGTCGACGGCATAAATGTCGCGGCCATTGCCGGCCTTGGGGATCATCAGCAGATCCAGCCGCTCTCCCCCCTGTTCCACCAGGTCGACGACGTCGCGGTACCAGTAGGGCGTGTCGAGCCCGTTGATCCGGACGGAGACGGTCTTCGCCCCCCAATCCACCTCCCGCAGGGCCGCGACCGCATTGGCCCGGGCCGTCGCCTTGTCGTCGGGCGCGACGCTGTCCTCAAGGTCGATGTTCACCACATCGGCGGCGGAGGCGGCCATCTTGGCAAAGATCTCAGGCCGCGAGCCCGGACCGAACAACTGACAGCGGTTGGGCCGGGCCGGCGGCGCCGGCTGAACCAGGAAACTCATCGACCGATCTCCTCACCCCTCATCGTCCCCGGCGCCGTCGTTCCCGATCTCGCCCCCCGGGTCAATGCGCGAATGCGCCCGGCCAGCGCCCATGGTTGACGAGCGGCAGAACCCTGTCAGGTTGAGCCGCGGCGAATGGCGGAGGACCGGCCGGTGAAGATCCACTACGCACCCAATACCCGGGCGGTGCGCGTCGTCTGGCTCTGTGAGGAGCTGGGCCTGCCCTACACGCTGGAGCGCTACGCCCTCGGCGATCCGAAGATGCGGGGGCCGGAGCATCTGGCGCGCCACCCCCTCGGCCGGGTGCCGGTGCTGGAGGACGGCGCGACCCGCCTCTACGAATCGGGTGCCATCGTCGAGTACATCCTGGCCCGCCATGGCGGCGGCCGGCTGCGGCCTGCGCCCGAGGACGAGAGCTTTCCGCACTATCTGCAATGGCTGCACTACGCCGAGGGGATCATCATGCCCCACGTCAACGTCATCGTGGTGGAGACGGTGTTCCTGCCGCCGGAGCGGCGCAACCAGGTGAATGTCGACCGCGCGACCAAGCAGCTCGGCCGGGCGCTCGCCGCTGTCGACGCGGCCCTGGCGAGGCGGGACTATCTGCTCGGCGACTTCAGCGGGGCCGACATCATGACCGGCCATGCGACCATCGTCGCGGCGGGGTTGGGGGCCGATCTGTCGGCCATGACGCACCTGCCGGGCTATGTCGAGCGCCTGCGGGCCCGCCCCGCGCTGGCGGCCTCCTGGGATGCCTGAAGGCCGGCCGATCGCCCTGATCGTCGGCGCCGGGGACGCGATCGGCGCTGCCATCGCGCGGCGCTTTGCCGAGGGCGGCTTCGACGTGGCCATGGGGCGCCGGCGCGGCGAGCGGCTCGTCCCCCTGGTCGAGGAGCTTCAGGCCCATGGCGGCCGGGCCGTCGGCTACACCATGGACGCGCGCCAGGAGGAGAGCGTGGAGGAGGTCTTCGCCAAGGCCGAGGCCGAACTCGGCCCGCTCGATCTGGTGATCTTCAACGTCGGGGGCAATGTGCGCTTTCCGCTCCGCGACACCACCTCCCGTGTCTTTCGCAAGGTGTGGGAGATGGCGTGCTACGCGGGCTTCCTCACGGCGCGGGAGGCGGCGCGCTATATGGTGCCCCGGGGTCGGGGGGCGCTCTTCTTCACCGGCGCCACGGCGAGCATGCGGGGGGCCGCGGGTTACGCCGCCTTCGCCGCCGGCAAGGCCGGCCTAAGGGCACTCGCCCAGGCCACGGCGCGAGAGCTGGGGCCGGAGAACATCCACGTCGCTCATCTGGTGATCGACGCCGGCGTCGACACCCCGTTCGTGCGCGAGCGTCTGACTGAGGCCGGCACCGATCCCGCCAAGCTGCCGCCCGAGACGCTGATGCAGCCGAGTTCGGTCGCCGCGGCCTATTGGCAGCTCTATCATCAGCCGCGCGACGCCTGGACCTTCGAGATGGATGTGCGACCGTTTAGGGAGACATGGTGATGGCGACCGTCGAGTTCCTGTTCGATTTCGGCAGCCCGAACGCCTACTTCGCCCACAAGGTGCTGCCCGGCATCGCCGAGCGAACGGGGGCCGAGGTGAAGCCCGTGCCAGTACTGCTCGGCGGGATCTTCAAGGCCACCAACAACCAGCCGCCGATGATGGCCTTCAAGGACATCAAGGGCAAAATGGCCAATGAGCAGCGCGAGATCGTGCGCTTCGTCGCGCGCCACGGCCTCACGGCTTTCAAGTTCAACCCCAACTTCCCGATCCTGACGCTGCACGTGATGCGCGGCGCGATCTATGCCGAACAGACCGGGTTTCTGGCGGCCTATATGGACGCCGTCTTCGCCCATATGTGGGAGGAGGAAAAGAAGATGGACGACCCGGAGGTGATCGAGGCGGCGCTGGCGAACTCGGGCCTGCCGGCGGCGGAGATCATGGCGGCGACCGGCCAGCCCGAGATCAAGCAAGCCCTGATCGCCAACACCGAGGCGGCTGTGGCCCGCGGCGTCTTCGGCGCGCCGAGCTTCTTCGTCGGCGACGAGCTCTACTTCGGCAAGAACACCCTCTGGGAGGTGGAGGAGGCCCTGGCGGCCCGGGCCGATGCCTAGAGTTCGGAGCCATCTGGCGGGACGGACGCGCGGCGGTCGGAACGCCGCCCCGATGCTGCTTTCGCTGCTGCTGAGCGCCGGCCCGGCGGCGGCCCTCGAACCCTTCGCCGACGCCGTTGCCCGGGGCGCGGGGGAGAGCCATTTCTACCAGCGCTGCGCCGCGCTCTATCAGGCGGCGGTCGAGCTGCGGGGCACGCTCGGCCTCACGCCTGATGTGGTGGGGCAGTACGAGCGGGCGGTGCAGCTTTCCCTTATCGAGGCCGAGAACCGGCTGGTCTTCACCGGACAGGGTGGCTCCATCGCCGAGATCCGGGAGCAGATTCGCCAGGGCGTCGCCGCCCTCGTCCCGGACTTCCGCGCCGCCTACGAACGCTCACCGGACGCGGTCCCGGACGAACTCGCCCTCGACATCGACTTCTGCCAGACCCACGTGGGATCGCTCGAGTGACCGTGTTCGACTTCGGCAAAAGGGCGCCGCCGGATTGGGCCGAGGACCAGGCGATCCCCGAGGACGTGCGCGCCGATGCGCTCAAAGTCTGGCAGATGAACAGGGAGTTCGGTGATCGGAACGGCGCGACCGCACTGTTCGTCATGTTTGCGGCGGTCGCTGCAGCTGGGGCGCTCGGAGGACTGTCATCGCGGCTGCTCGGATTGGACGGCGATGTCGTGGGGCCCGGGATCATCGCGCTCGGCGTCGCGTTCCTGCTGTTCACCAAGCGCGGTCGCTATCTGCTCTTTGAGGGCAAGCGCCTGGACGCGGAGCGTGATGCGCTCAAGGAGCGCATTGAGGCGGCCGGCTATGTCTAAGTCTTCGACGAGCCGCGGAGGCGCACGCAAGCGGAGTGACCGCGAACGTGAAACGCGCTGCGGAGCGCACGATTCATCCCAGTTAACGCGCTACTTGAAAAGCTCCGCTAGAGGGCGAGTGTGCCGATCCGGGCCGTACCTTACTGGGGGGCCGCCACGGGCTGCAGGGAGTCGTAGGCGGCGGTGAAGCCGGCAAGCGATAGGGTCAGCTCGATCCCGGCATCGGGACGCGGTACCGCGACGACCGTCAGTCTGGCCTGGGCGCCGCGCTTCATCTGCGTGATCGTGGCGCCGTCCAGGCCAAGGCGAACGAAGCAGCCGGAGCGGACGCACCAGCTGAAGGGCAGGGTCCGCTGCTGGCCGCCGTCGATCTGCATGCGCAGGCCAGCCGGAAGCAGCACACCGAGGGGCACCACGATGGTCGCGCCGGCATCGGCATCCTGGCCGTCAGGCAGGCGGATGAGCGAGAACTCCGCCCCCGCATTGCCGTCGGCGGCGGAGGCGATCTGCACCATGAAGCAGCGCTCCAGGTCCTGAGGATCGCAGCGCACCTGCCAGTCGCCATGGGTCTCGCGCAGCAACTCTTGCGGCTGCTGCTCCTGAGGCTGGGCCGGCGCCCCTTCGGCTGTGGCGGGGGCATTGTCCTCGGCGGGTGCCGCGTCCTCACCTTCCACCGTCTCTGCCGGTGCGTCTTCGGCCGGGGCCTCCTCCGCCGGTGCGGCATCTTGTTGCGCCGCCGTGGACTCTGCCGGCGTCTCCTCCGTCGCGTCCTGGGCCAGAGCCGGCAGGGGGAAGGCGAAGGCCAGCAGCAGAATGGCCGAGATCCGAAGCGCGTTGGTCATGGCAGCAATGCACATCCCGATGGTTTCTCCGACGATCGGCACCACCCGTGTCAGGATGGCATCGGGCTGTCAACCGCACCCCGTGGGATTGGGCGGCTAACGGAGCACGATCCGGAAAGTGTGCCGGAGGTGCTCTTGGGGCACAAAGCATCTATGATTGGATTCAGTGCTTTCAGGGGAACTTCTCATGCATGACGGGAGCTTTTCAAGCGAAGCGCCCAGGGCCGAGAGCCGGTACCGCATCGCGCAAATCGCGGCTGCTCACCCCACAACAAAAAAGGGCACCGTAAGGTACCCTCTTAAGCCCGCCTTTTTGCGGTATTTCTCCCCGTCGGACCGGCCGAACGCGGAGACGCTAGGTGAGATGCGACACTTCGTCAACAGGAAGACGGACGTCGATTTGCGGAGATCCGCCCATGAAAAAAAGGCCGCGCCAGAGGCGCGGCCAGTCGACAGGGAGGAAAAGTGTACCGGTCGAACACACAACACCACCCGGTACGAGATAAACACTACAGAACCACCGTTAAATTTGGATGATGGCGAAAAAACGGATGGGGAACAGTGATAGATGCCACACCACGGACAGATTATGATCGGCGGCGGCGGGCCGGATCAGGCGACGCCGCAATCCCTGCTGCTCGGCTACGCCAATCGCCACGGGCTGATCGCCGGTGCCACCGGGACCGGTAAGACGGTCACGCTGCAGATCCTGGCGGAGGCGTTCTCCCGCGCCGGCGTGCCGGTGGTGCTAGCGGATGTGAAGGGCGATCTGGCCGCCCTCGCGCGTCCGGGCGATGCCGGCCACAAGCTGCATGAGAAGCTGCAGGCGCGGGCCGCCTCCATCGGGCTCGACGATTATCTCTACGAGGCCTTCCCGGTGACGCTCTGGGACGTGTTCGGCGCCGATGGCCATCCGGTGCGCACCACGGTGACGGAGATGGGGCCGCTGCTGCTCGCCCGCCTGCTCGAGCTCTCCGAGGCGCAGGAGGGGGTGCTGACCATCGCCTTCCGGGTGGCCGATGAGCAGGGGCTGGCGCTGCTCGATCTGAAGGATCTGCAGGCCCTGCTCGTCTGGGTGGGCGAGAACGCCGCCGATCTGTCACTCCGCTACGGCAACGTCTCCAAGGCCTCCGTCGGGGCGATCCAGCGCCGACTGCTGGTGTTGGAGACTGAGGGCGGCGCCCAGTTCTTCGGCGAGCCGGCGCTGGCGCTCGCCGATCTTTTCCTCACCGATGGGGCGGGGCGGGGGCGCATCAACATCCTCGCCGCCGATCGCCTGATGCAGGCGCCGCGGCTTTACGCCACCGTCCTCCTCTGGCTGCTGTCGGAGCTCTTTGAGGAGATGGAGGAGGTGGGCGATCCCGAGAAGCCCCGCCTCGTCTTCTTCTTCGACGAGGCGCATCTGCTGTTCGACGACGCCCCGAAGGCTCTGGTCGACAAGGTGGAGCAGATGGCGCGGCTTATCCGCTCCAAGGGCGTCGGGGTCTATTTCGTGACGCAACGCCCCGACGATGTGCCGGAGGATGTGCTGGGCCAGCTCGGCAACCGGGTGCAGCATGCGCTGCGCGCCTTCACGCCGCGCGACCAGCGGGCGCTTTCCGCCGCGGCGGAGACCTTCCGGCCGAACCCGGCTTTCGAGACGGCGGAGGCGATCCGCGATGTCGGGGTGGGAGAGGCGGTGACCTCGTTTCTCGGCGAGAAGGGCGTGCCAGGGATGGCCGAGCGGACGTTGATCCGCCCGCCGTCGAGCCGGATCGGCACCTTGAGCGACGCGGAGCGGAAGGAGGTGCTGGCGACCTCGCCGCTCGCCGGGCGCTACGAGGATGCGGTCGATCGCGTCTCCGCCTTCGAGCGCCTCCGGGCCCGGGCCGAGGAGGCCGGCGGCGCAGCCGAAGCCACGGCCCCGAGCGAAGAGCGCACGTTCCGATCCGGCCGACGCTACTCCGCCGGCGGCGCCGGGGCCGCGCCGGTGCGACGGAGCGGCGGGAGCGACAGCGTCAGCACGACCTTCGCCAAGTCAGTGGCCCGCGCCGCCGGCTCCCAACTCACCCGCAGCCTCGTGCGCGGCGTGCTCGGCGGGCTGTTTCGGGGGCGTTGATCGGCCCGAAGAGGAGCAGGCCTCCGGCGGGGATATTTGGGCTAGCAAGACGGCCCTGGCCGCTTTCGCAGTGGCTCAAATATCCAAATCCCGTCGGCTGCGATCCGGCCGTCGGCCCGCCTATTGCTCGAGCGGGCGCACCCGGATCTGCGTGACCCGGTTCTTCTCCCGCTCCACCACCTCGAAACGGAAGCCGTGGAAGCTGAAGATGCGCCCGGCATCGGGGATGGTCTGGGCTTCGTGGATCACCAGGCCGGCGATGGTGTTGGCCTCTTCGTCCGGCAGCGACCAGTCGAAGGCGCGGTTGATGTCGCGGATGGTCATCGCGCCGTCGAGGACGTAGCTGCCGTCGCTCTCGGGCTCCAGATGGGGGGTGCTGACGTCGTGTTCGTCGGTGATCTCGCCGACGATCTCCTCGAGGATGTCCTCGAGCGTGATCAGCCCCTGCAGCGCGCCGTATTCGTCCACCACCAGGGCGAAATGCGCCCGCTCCCGCAGAAAGGCGCGCAGCTGGTCGTCGAGTGTCGTGGTCTCCGGCACGAACCAGGGCTCCATCGCGATCTTGGTGATGTCGACGGCGCCGAGCTCGGCTGCGTTGTCCTCGCCCGCCTGGCCGATCCGACCGACGGCGCGCAGCAGATCCTTGGCATGGACCACGCCGACGATGTTCTCCGGCTCGCGCTGCCAGATCGGGATGCGGGTGTAGGGGGCCGACAGGCACTGGCTCACGATCTCTTCCGGCGGGTCGTCGGCGGAGACGGTGAAGATCTGGGAGCGGTGCATCATCACCTCCTCGACCAGACGATGGCGGAGGTCGAGGGCCGCGAGCAGGCGGTCGCGGTCCACCTTCTCCACCGCGCCTTCGGCCGCGTGCATCGAGATCGCGGAGGCGATCTCCTCATGCGCCAGCACATGGGCGTCCGGATCGGTGCGCACGCCGAAGATCCGCAGGAAGGCACGGACGAAGATCGTCACGCCCCCCACGATCGGCGCGAAGATCCGGGTGACGAAGCCGATGAGCGGCGCGACGAGCATTGAGGCCCGCTCCGCATTGGTGATGGCGTAGGTCTTGGGCGCGATCTCGGCAAAGACGACGACAAGGGCGGTCATGGCGAAGGTGGCCACGGCGACGCCCGACTGGCCGACGAGGGCGGTGAAGAACACCGTGGCGAGCGAGGTCGCCAGGATATTGGCGATGTTGTTGCCGAGGAGGATCGAACCGATCAGCCGCTCCCCATCTTCGCGAAGCCGGAGCGCGGTCGCCGCGGCCCGCCGCCCCTTCTCCGCCGCGGCATGGAGCTTGGCCCGGCTCGCCCCGGTCAGCGCCGTCTCGGAGCCTGAGAAAAAGGCGGAGACGACGAGCAGCAGCAGGATCGCGCCCCCCAACAGCCAGAGGCCAAGGTCAAAGCCCTGTCCCGCCATCTCTGCCACGCCCGTCTGCATATCCATCTCCGGCTGGTCCCGTTTGCCCCGATATGCGGGGCCGTCTGCCGCCTGGCAAGCGGCCTCAGCCCTCGGCCAGGGGGTGATGGTCGAGCACCAGGGCCTTCAGCCTGGCGTCGAGCACGTGGGTGTAGATCTCGGTCGTGGCGAGATCGGCGTGGCCGAGCATGGTTTGGATCGCGCGCAAGTCCGCGCCATGGGCGAGGAGGTGGGTCGCGAAGGCGTGGCGCAGGACATGGGGCGAGACGGTCGCAGGGTCGAGGCCGGCGGCGACGGCTACCTGACGACAGAGCAGGTAGAACTGCTCGCGCCGCAGATGCCCCTGGCGGCCCCCGGCGGGGAAAAGAAAGGCGGAGAGCGGGCGGCGGGCGAGGCGCTTTGCCTCCTCCTCTCGATCCCGCGCTGCGATCCAGGCGGCCAGGGCGTGGCGCGCGGCGTCGGAGAGGGGCACCATCCGCTCCCGCCCGCCTTTGCCGCGGATGAGCAGCATCCGGGGATCGCCGCGGACGTCGGCGAGCTTGAGCGAGACCAGCTCGCTGACGCGGAGGCCCGTGGCGTAGAGCAGCTCGAACAGGCAGGTGGAGCGCAGCCGCTCCTCCATCGTTGCGCCGTGCTGGCGGGCGGCGGTGAGTAGGCGGTCGACGTCGGCCTCGCTCAGCGACTTCGGCAGACGCTGGGCCCGGCGCGGGCCTTTGATGCGGGCGGCGGGATCGTCGTCGCGCCAGCCCTCGGAGAACGCAAAGCGGTAGAGCTGGCGGATGGCGGAGAGGCGGCGCGCCCGGGTGCTTCGGGCCAGGCCCTGGGCCTCGAGCCCGCCGAGATAGCGCTCGATGGCGGCCCGGTCGGCATGAGCCAGATCGGTTCCGGCCCGGGCAAGGCTGCGCTCGAAGTCGGTGAGGTCGCGGGCATAGGCGGCGAGGGTGTTCCGCGCGGCCCCCCGCTCCGCCAGCATCGCCTCAAGAAACGCCTCGATCCAGGCCATCTCAGTGCCCCTGCAGCAGCAGGGTTTCCACTGCGATGCGGCGGGCCGCGTCGCTGAGCCCCGCCATACGCAGCGTGCGGAGCGTGGCGTAGAGATCGGCGGCGCCGATCTCCTCTCCCGCGTCTAGCTGGCCTAGGGCGATCAGGATCTGCGCGGCGCCGGGCGCTTCGGCCTGGGGCAGAGCCTCGTTCAGGGCTGAATAGGCGGCGGCGGCCCGTGCCTCGGGCTGGGAGAGCATACGGCGGGGCGTCTGCGCCAGTGGCCGCTGCAGCGCTAGGGCCTGGGCAGTCTCCACCACCGGGTTATCGGGGGCGATCCGCCCGAGCGCTTCGGCCGCGTCGCCGAGAAGCAGCAGCTCCGCCGCGACCGCGGGCACCGCGCCAGGCCAGGTTTTTTCGGCGAGCGCCGGGGCGACGGCTCGTGCCAGGGCGACCCGCAGGCCAACGGCGCCGAGCCTGCGGTCGGCGAGGCGGAGGGCGTCGAGAAGCGCCGCCCGATCATCCTCGGCCAGGGCCGTGTCCAAAGCCTGCACGGCCTCGGCGCGGCCCCAGACGCCGCCCGACGTGGCGGCGCGCTGGGCCCGGTAGGCGGCGAACAGGCGATCGCCGTCAATTGCACCGCTTGCCGTCAGCCGTTCCAATGCCGCGATCCGGCGCCGTGGCGGCACGTGGCGGTCGAGGTCGCGGTAGAGAAAGGCCCGGGGCAGGGCGGTCGCCGGGCGCGGCAGGAACAGCGCCTCCCGCAGCGCGAAGTAAAGCGGGGTGAGGCGCGACGGCATCTCGGGAAGCGGTGCGTCCTCAAAGCCCTCGGGGTCGAGGAAGTGTGCCAGGTGGTTCGCCATGATCGGTGCGATGGTGCCGAGCCGCGTGCCGGCCGAGAGCGTCACATCGGCTGCGGCCGGATCCCCGAGCTGCGCCAAACAGTAGATCCGCGCGGGCAGGGTGGGGGAGAGGTTGGGATTGCTCGCGAGGTCCTGGCACACCTCCTCCACCCGGCCGGTCAGCAGGCCCACGTCGAAGGCGCGGAGCGCCACGTCGGCATGCACCAGCCCGGCCCGGTCGATCAGCGCCTCCGCCTGATCGAGGGCGCCCATAGCCAGCAATTGGTCGAGCCGGGCGATCAGCACGCTCGGCCTTGCGCCGCCGCCCACCGGCGGGTCGAGCTCGGCCAGCAACAGCCGTCGGAAGAGCGCTTGGGCGGCCGGCACGCCGGTGTTCTCCACCGACGAGATCAGTTTGCGGGCGCGGAGGGCGGAGGTCGTCCCCCAAAGATCCCGGCGCAGGCCGCTGCGCGCTGGGGGGAGCAGGCCGACCTCGTCGCCGTAGCGGCGATCGAGGGAGGTGATTTCGAACGCGCCGTTCGTCCCGTCGCCCACGATGCCCGCGGGCCGTGCCTCGGGCTCCGCCGCGGGCGGTGCCTCTAGACTGTCCGACAGCCACGGAATTGCGCTCCGCGGCGTGTCGGCCAAGGCCGGGGCGCTGGCCAGCAGCAGCGCCAGGGTCGCGGAACGGAGCACCACGCGCCTAACGGTCCGCCGGGATCTCGACATCGAGGATCACGCCCCGCTTCGGCGCTGGAAGATCGGCGAACATGGCGTAGAGCGCGATGCCCGCCAGCGCCACGACGATCAGCATCGTCAGATACCGGAGCAACAAACGTCGCACGGTCTGGTCTCCTCGCCCCTTGATCCCGCCTCTCACCGCGACCGGCGGGGCGCCCTTCGGCGCCGATTTGGTTGTTTTTCCGACCGGCCGCGTCGGCTAAGCCTACCGCGATGGCGGGAACCGATCAATTCGCGCAAGGCAGGGAGGGGGCGGCGGGCGTGCCCCATCTGCAACGCTCGATCGTGCTCGTGGGCCTGATGGGGGCCGGCAAGACCTCGGTCGGGCGGCGTTTGGCGGCACGGCTCGGGGTGGCGTTGATCGACTCGGATGAGGAGATCGTGGCCGCCGCCGGCATGTCTATTCCCGAGATCTTCGAGACCCAGGGCGAGGCGGTGTTCCGCGATGGGGAGCGGCGGGTGATCGCCCGCTTGCTGGCCGGCCCGCCCGCCGTCATCGCCACCGGGGGCGGGGCGTTCATGGATGCGGAGGTGCGCGCGGGGATCGCCGCGGCCGGCGTTTCGGTCTGGCTGAAGGCGAGCCTCGCGACGCTCTGGTCGCGGCTGAAGGGCAAGCCGGGGCGGCCGCTTCTGGCAGGCCCCACGCCGCGGGAGGCGTTGGCGGAGTTGCTTGCCAAGCGAGAGCCGACCTACGCCCTCGCCGATCTGACGGTCGAGAGCCCGGCGGGGGGATTGCACGAGGCGGTGGCCGACGCGATCCTGCGGGCCGTCGCAGCGCGCGACGCCGGTCTGCCTGCCGCCGAGCGCTGCCTCGGCCAGCCCCGATGAGCGCAGCGGAGATCGCGACGCTCCGGGTTGAGCTCGGCCCGCGGAGCTATGACATCCTGATCGGCGCCGGCCTGATGGCCGAGGCGGGCGCGCGGCTTCAGCCGCTTCTGGAGCGGCCGCGGGTGGCGATCCTGACGGATGAGATCGTGGCGCAGCATCATCTGGCGCCGCTCGAAGCAGCGCTCCGAGAGGCCGGGATCGCCAGCTCCGCCCTCGCCCTACCGCCCGGCGAGGCAACCAAGGGCTGGGCGGGTCTGCAGCGCGCGGTCGATTGGCTGATCGCCGAGCGGATCGAGCGGGGGGATCTGATCCTCGCCCTCGGCGGTGGCGTGATCGGCGATCTCACGGGCTTTGCCGCCGCCATCCTGCGCCGCGGCGTGGGCTATGCGCAGGTGCCGACGACCCTGCTCGCCCAGGTCGACAGCGCGGTGGGCGGCAAGACCGCGATCAACGCCACCGCCGGCAAGAACCTGATCGGTGCCTTCCACCAGCCGCGCCTGGTGCTGAGCGACACTGCCTTACTCGACACCCTGCCGGTGCGGGAGTGGCGGGCGGGCTACGGCGAGGTCGTCAAATACGGCCTGCTCGGGGACGCCCGGTTCTTCGAATGGCTGGAGCAGTCGGGCGAAACCCTAGCCGCCGGAGATCCAGCCGCGCGGCGCCATGCGGTGCAGCGCTCCTGCGAGATCAAGGCGGCGATCGTCGCCCGGGACGAGACCGAGCGGGGGGAGCGGGCGCTGCTCAACCTCGGCCACACCTTCGGTCATGCGCTCGAGGCCGCGACGGGTTATTCCGACCGATTGCTGCATGGGGAGGGGGTGGCGATCGGCTGTCTCCTGGCCTTTGAGGTGAGCGCCCGCCTCGGCCTCTGCCCGCAGGAGGCACCGAGCCGGGTCGCCGCCCATCTCGCGGCGATGGGCCTGAAACGCCGGCTCGCCGACATTCCGGGAGAGCTGCCGGACGCCGACGGTCTGATCGCCCTCATGCAGCAGGACAAGAAGATGCGGGACGGGGCGATCACCTTCATCCTGGCTCGCGATATCGGCGAGGCGTTCGTCGCCCCGGCGCTCGACCTCGCGCCGGTCCGCGCGGTGCTGACCGACGCCCTGGCGGCCCGCATCTGAGGTTTGCGGGGGGCGATGCGGCTGGTCTTCTGGAACTGCAACATGGCGCTGCATCGCAAGATGGCGGCGCTTCAGGCGCTCTCCCCCGACATCGCCGTGATCTCGGAATGCGCCGATCCTGAGACGTTGGTGCAGCGCGGTCTCGATCCGTTCGCGGCAGGATCGGTGCTTTGGATGGGGCGGAACCGGCAAAAGGGTCTCGGCGTCTTCGCCTTCACCGGGGCGCAACTCACCCAACACGAGCCTTTCTGGCCGACGCTGCGCTACATCCTGCCGCTCCACGTCGCGGCCCCTGTGCCCTTCGGGCTGATTGCCGTCTGGGCCCAGAACGCGAGCGGTGGGGTGACGCGCAAGCACCAGCAGGGGCCGCTCCGCCGGGCGCTCACCAAGTATCGCGGCCTGCTAACCGCCGGGCCGGCGATCGTCGGCGGCGACTGGAACAGCAACGTGATCTGGGACCGGCCCGGCTGGCGCATCAACCACATCAAGAAGGTGCGTCTGTTGGAGGAGCTCGGACTTGTCAGCGTCTATCACGCCCTTCGCGGTGAGGCGCAGGGGGAGGAGCGCGAGCCCACCCATTACTGGCGCGACCGGCGGGAGGATGGGCCGACCTACCATATCGACCATGTCTTCCTGCCGCGGGACTGGCTGCCGCTGGTTCGGGATTTTCAGGTCGGCGGCTTCGCCGATTGGGTCGGCAACGGGCTGAGCGACCACGTGCCGCTGATCCTCGATTTAGACCTGCCCCGGCCCTAGTGGGTTGACGGCGCCGGCCCCGGTGCGGCCCGCCGAAACGCCACGGCGCCGGAGGCGAGGGCCACGCCGGTGGCGACCACGGCGATGCCGATGGATTTCACCAGCCCGATCGGCTCGCCGAGGAACACCCAGCCGCCGAGCGCCGCGAGCACCGGGACGAGGGCGGCAAAGGCCGCGACCCGCGTCGCCCCCAAGCGCTCGATCGCGTAGCCGTAGGTGAAGGTTGCGACGAAGCCCGACAGCACGCCCTGAAACAGCACCTGGAGCGCGATGGTCTCCATCGGCACCGCACCGAAGCTGAGCGGCACGAACAGGGCGACGACGCCGAAGCCGAGGGCCGACCAGAAGGTGATCATCGCCGCCGCATCGAGCGCCCGCATACCCGAGATCCGAAAGGCCACGGTGTAGATCGCCCAGCCGAAGGCGCCGAGGGAGATCAGGATATGGCCCCGCCAGGCGCCGTTGCCGGCATTGGCGATGGCCTCCCACCCGCCGATGGCGACGGCGCCGAGCAGGATAAGCCCGAGGCCGAAGAGCCGCGACGGGCCGAACCGGTCGCCGAGGAAGATGGCGGAGAGCAGGGCCACATAGACCGGCAGCATCGAGGGCGCGAAAACGCCGGAATCCGCCACCGGCGCGAACTGCATCCCGGTCGAGAGCAGCAGGATGAACAGAAAGCCGCCGCAGCCCGCGATCATCGCCGCATGGTGCAGGCGCACGCCACCGGGCAGCGGTCCGCGGCGCAGCCAGACCGGCGCAAAAAGCACGGCGCCAGTGACGAAGCGCAGAAGCCCGACCTCGACCGGGCCGAGGGGGGTGGCGACGGCGGCGCGGACCGCGACCAGGAAGCTCGCCCAGACCAGGACCGTGACGGCGACCGCTCCCCAGGCGAGCAGGGTGGCGCGCCGGCTGAGGCCGGGCGCCGTGCCGCGGTCCTCAGGCAGAGCAACTGGCGCCGCCGAGGACGCAGAACTTCGCGCAGTGGCGGTGGTTGAGGAAAATCGGCCGCTCCGCCGCCGCAAGGCTGTCGCCAAGCTCGAACTGCGGCTGGTAGGGCAAGAGGGTGCAGGCGACCACCGCCGGGCGCTCCGCCCCCCGACGTTTCACCACCATGCGGGAGGTGGCGCACATCACATCCGCCGGCGATTTGCCGAGGATGCCCCAGCAGGCCGTGGTGATCTCCGGCACCTCGACGCTCTCGTCCATCTCCGGGAACAGCACGGTGGCGCCGGGGTCCGCGGCGTCGATCGCAAAGCCCTCCCGCGCATAGAGCGCGCCGTAGCCCGCGCGCATCGTCTGCTCATCCACACCGAAGGCCAGCCGGCCCGCCACCGCCAGGCGCGCGCCCTGGTCACGCAGCCAGCGCATCCCGTCGAGCGCGACCTCGAAGCTGCCGGGGCCGCGTTCGGCATCGTGGCCGGCCGCGTCGTGATTGTCGAGGGAGATGCGGAAGGTCAGCCGGGATCCGAACTGCTCGATCAGCTCCGCCAACCCGTCCTGCACAAGCGGGCGCATCATCGGGCGCATGGCGTTGGTGAGGATCAGCACCTCGTAGCCGCGCGCGAGCGCTCGGCGGGTGATCGCCACCATCTCGGGGTTCATGAACGGCTCGCCGCCGGTGAAGCCGATCTCCGTCACCGGCCAACCCCGCTCCGGGATCTGGTCGAGGAAGTCGGCGACCTCCGCCTCGGTGATGTAGACCAGTCGGTCGTTCGTGGGCGAGCTTTCGATGTAGCAGTTGGCGCAGGCGATATTGCAGAGCGTGCCGGTGTTGAACCAAAGCGTGCGGACCCCGGCCAGCGGCACGGCCGCGCGCGCCTCGCCCTTGGCGGTGATGCGGGCGTCCTCGAACGGCGCAAGGGGATGCGCTTCGGCGCTCTTAACTCGTTGCTCGGTCATCGCGCCTCGCGTCCCGGTACGCTGAAACCCTACTGAGACCCCGGATGGGGTCAACCATCTGCACCACCGGTTGGGAGCAATGCACCTCACATCGGCGTTAGGAGGGCTCCGGCGGCGTCGCTTCGGGATCGTTGCGGAAGGTGTCGATCCTAACAGTCAGCCCGTTGTTTCAATGGCATAGTGCTCGGTCTTGAGCCGACGATTGGTATTCCACGAGCATTGAGGACCCCATGACCAAGGACCGCAGACAAGAGGCCTATCGGGCGCGCGTCGAAGCTGCCGAGATGGCCAAGAACCGTCATCACCCCGTGCATCTCGCCAACGGCGACGAGCAGCGCTTTGCTGCCGCCAACTACGCGATGTGCTTCACCAAGGGTCTGCCGCACAGCGCGACCACCGGCCTGATCAACGATCGTCGCGATTTCGAGGCGTTTCGGAAGGCGATCGACGAGGGCTCCATCGGGCCGTTCAGCATGGGCGTGCCGGTGGCCACCGCCTGTGAGGCGCGGCGCTATTGGGAGGCGCCGACCGCCGGCACCGCCTTCGACCTTGAGGGGCCGGATGCCCAGGCCGTGACCATGGCGCCGGCCCCGGCGCTCGGCAGCGACGAGTTGGCCTATGAGATGGCCGAGGTCTATGAGCTGGCGCTGATCCGCGACGTGCCGCTGACGGAGCTGCGGACGAGCGGCAGCTCGACCGCCGTCGCCGACAGCGTGAACCGCTTGAACGCGCTGGCCTATCGGCCGGCCGAGGGGCCGGGGCGCGGGCGCAAGACCGATGCGGCCGGCGACGTGACGGCGCAGACGGTGTTCCGCGGCTCCTCCACCGGCGTCGAAGTCGGCCCCTACCTCTCCCAATTCATGCTGATCGGCTCCGTCGATCAGGGCGGGGCGAGTGCGGTGGCCGACGGGCGCATCACCTTCGGTGCCCAGCAGATCGACCAGCGCGTGCCGGTGGCGAGCGCCACGGACTACATGACCGACGCCAATTCCTGGCTCGAGGTGCAGCGGGGCTGCGCCATCCCGGGCAGCGCCACGCTGGTCGATCCGGTGCCGCGCCGCTTCATCCTGACGCCCCGGGATCTGGCGACCTATGTGCACTTCGACGCGCTCTATCAGGCCTACCTGAAAGCCTGCCTGATCCTCCTCGGCATGGGGACGCCCTTCGATCCGGGCTTTGGCGCATTGTCAGGGCAGGGCGGTCTCTTCGCCTTGGAGTCCAACGGCACCCATCGGCAGTTCGACCGTCAGGCCGGCGGCTTCGCGCTTTATGGAGGGCCGCATATCCTCACCCTGGTGACGGAGGTCGCGACCCGGGCGCTCAAGGCCGTGCGCTACCAGAAGTTCAACAATCACATCCGCTTGCGGCCTGAGGCGCTCGCCGGCCGGATCGAGTTCGCTCCGGCGATCGAGGCGCAGTTCCCCGGCGTCGGCGCGATGTTCCAGGACATGGAGGCGGCGATCCAGCCGGTGGTGACCGAAGTGCGGAGCGCTAACGGCACGGCCTTCCTGCCGATGGCCTTTGCCGAGGGCTCACCCATGCACCCGGCCTACGGCGCCGGTCATGCGACGGTGGCGGGGGCGTGCGTGACGATCCTGAAGGCGTTCTTCGACACCAGCACCGCCTTCGTCCGCCGCCCGACCGGCGGCGACCCGGTGGAGGCCTTCAGCCATCGCAGGCCAGACGATACCCCGCTCGCCTATGTCCCGGACGGCACCGGCGCTGCCCTGGTGGCAGAGACCGACGGGCCGTTCCTCACCTTGGAGGGAGAGCTCAACAAGCTCGCCGCCAATATCTCCATCGGCCGGAACATGGTGGGCGTGCACTACTTCTCGGACTACTACGACAGCCTGCGCATGGGGGAGGAGATCGCCATCGGTCTGTTGGAGGAGCAGGCGATCTGCTACCCGACCGATCCCTTCGTGCTCACGGTCCCGACCTTCGACGGCGGCGTCCGGCGGATCGGGGCGCGGTAGGGCTGGTCAGCAAGGGGGTGGAGCGGCAAGGGGGTGGAGCGGGCGATGGGATTCGAACCCACGACACATGGCTTGGGAAGCCAATGCTCTACCCCTGAGCTACGCCCGCAGCCCCAGCGGTCCTACGATGGGCGGATGGGGCCGGTCAAGCGCCGGCCTCGGGCGCTGTGGCGTCAAACGGAGGAATAGCCGCCCTCGATCATGATGAACTCGCCGTTCACCAGATCGGAGGCGGGGGAGGCGAGGTAGAGCACCAGATCGGCCACCTCCACCGGCTCCCCGAAGCGGCCGAGAGGGGTGCGGGCGATGAACGGGCCGCCCTTCTCCTCCGGTCCCCAGACCTCCCGACCCATGGGCGTCAGGATCACCGTGGGGCAGACCGCGTTCACCTGGACGTTGTGCTGCGCCCACTCCGCCATCAGGGACTTCGTCAGCGCGTTGAGCGCACCCTTCGAGGTGGCGTAGGCGGCGTGCTCGTCCAGCGCGACAACGCCGGTTTGGGAGGAGATGTTGATGATCTTGCCCCGGCGCTGGGCGATCATCCGCGGGGTGAGTGCCTGGGCGAGCAGGAAGGGCGCGCGGACGTTCACCGCCATCGTCTCCTCCCAAGCCGCAAGGGTGAGGTCGAGGGCGGGCGCGATCCGGGCGACACCGGCGCAATTGACCAGGATGTCGATGGTGTCCCAGTGGGCGAGGGCGGCGGCGGCGATCCGTGCCGGCTCCTCCGCCGATGCCAGGTCTCCGGCGATGGGGAGGCAGGCGCGGCCGTGGGTCTCCACCGCTGCGGCTGTGGCGGCGAGGCCCGCCTCGTCCCGCGCCACGGCGGCGATGTCGGCGCCGGCCTCGGCCAGCACCGCGCAGATCTCGGCCCCGATGCCCTTCGAGGCGCCGGTGACCAGGGCGCGCCGCCCGGTGAGGGAAAAGCGGTCGATCCAGGACGCCATGCGCTACTCGAGGTTGGTGTGGCGGGCGCGCATCCCGGCCGCCGTCTCGCCGATATGGTCGCAGAGGGCCAGCACGAGGAGCTCGAAGACCACGAACTGTGCACCCTCGAAGAGCGACCCCATGGGCAGGATCGACCCCTCGCCCTGCTGGTCGTCGGCCATGGTCTGGGCAGGGATCAGCAGCACCCGATCAGCGGCCTCGGGCACCGCGCCCTCGGCCTGGGCCGTGACGCAGGCGACCCGGGCGCCGGCCTGGGAGGCGGTCTCGGCCAACGCGGCGATGGAGGAGAACCAGCCCGGGCCGGCGCTCACCACCAACAGATCGCCGCCCGCGACCGGCGGGGTCGTCATGTCGCCGAGGACATGGGCGTCGAGGCCGAGATGGTAGAGGCGCATGGCGAGCGCCCGCATCATCAACCCCTCCCGCCCCACGCCGTGGCAGACGATGCGGCGGGCAGAGGCAAGGTCTTCGACGAAGCCGGCAAAGCCTGCCTGGTCGAGGTCCGCGACGACATGGCCGAGCTCGGCGAGCGCGCCGGCGCCTTTGCTCCGGGGATCGAAGGCGGATGCCATGCTCAGGCCGCCCGGAACTCGGGCTGGGCAAAGACGGCGTCGACCGCCGGTTCGAGCAGGCCGGTCTCGTCCAGCAGATCGAGCACGGTGTAGCGGCTCCGCAGGAACCGCGCCGCGAGCGTCACCTCGCGGTGGCCCGCCGGGTCGACGCCGATATCGGCGGCGCGGGTCGGGCAGCCGGCCTGGCGCAGGCGATCGGCCATCGCTGCGGCGGGCATCAGCTGGCCGCGCAGCCGAGCGCGGAGCTTCGGCCAGGTCGCCCGGATGGCCGCGAGGCGCGCCTCCCGCGCCGCCGGATCGCCGGCCTTCGCCTCCGTCTCCGCGAGTGCGCGGGCGGCGACGGCGGGGTCGGGGAAGGCGGCTTCGATTTCGGCCCGCCGCGCCTCCGCCGTCGGGGCAGGCGGCGGGACGTGGTTCGCCAGATCCTGGTTCAGCAGCCAGTCGTAGAGCGACAGGACGGTCACCGCACCAACGGCGACGCAGGCGCCGTGGGCCACGGGCTCGCCGTTCTGCGCAAGCCCCTGCATCTCCCAGAGATGGGCGATCTGATGGTCGGCGCCCGAGGCCGGGCGGGAGGAGCCGTGCGCCTCCATCGCCAGACCCACGACGGTGAGGCCGAGGAAGAGGTTGGCCACCGCCGCCGGATCGGCTGCCGCCAGGGTGGCCGGATCGCCCAGCCAGCGCCGCAGGCTGTTCTGCACCAGCGACCAGGGATAGCTGTCCACCGGCTCGACGCCGAGCGTGTCGGCGATCAGCCAGTCGGCCCCGGCCGGCATCTTGCCCACGAGATCTCCGTAGCCCCAGCCGGTCATCTCCACCGGGGCCGCCGCAATGACGCTCAGATCCGCCAGGATCGCCGCGGCCGGCCGGCAGGGGATGGTCTTCTTGAACCCGGCATCTGAGAGCGGTGCGCCGCCGGAGGCATAGCCGTCCATCGAGGCGGCGGTGGGCACGCACCAATAGGGCCGGTCGACGCTGAAGGCCGCGAACTTGACCAGATCGTTAATCACGCCCGAGCCAACGGCGACCGGCACCGCCTCCGTCCCCGCAATCTCCGCCGCGATCGCCTGGCCGAGCGCGAGCGTCGGCTTCGGCAGCGGGCTGGCTGGCAGCACGTAGCGGCGGACCGCGATCCCCGCGCCCTCCAGCACGGCGGAGACGGCGGCGCCCGCGGCGGCAAGGGTGTTGTCGTCGGCGATCAGCAGGACGGGCGCCTCCCCCGCGATCCGCCGGTGCAGGTCCGCCGCGCCCGAGAGCACGTCCGCCGCGATGATCACCTCGCGAATGGCGGCGGAGCGGGCGACGGCGGGCTCGATGATCCGCTCGATCTCGCTTTGCCAGGCGATCATGGCTGGTCCCCCGGATCGCGGAGGGCCTGCCCCGCCGCATCGAAGAGATGGACGTGCTGGGGTGGTAGGGAGAGGGAGATGCGGTCGCCCGCCTTCACCGTCGTCTCGCCGTCGGTCTTCACCACGATCCGGTCGCCGGTGCTTGCATCGACGTGCAGATAGGTCTCGCCGCCGAGGGATTCGCTCACCGCCACCTCGGCCTCCAGCATTCCCTCGCCTGCGGTGCCGAGCGCCAGATGCTCCGGCCGGATGCCGAGGCGGATGGGCGCGCCGACGGCGGGCGCGTCGGCCAGGCGATGGCCCTCGCGGTGGAGCACGCCATTCTCTGCCGCGATGTCGAGGAAGTTCATGCTCGGCGCACCGATGAAGCCCGCGACGAACTCGGTCCTCGGCCGGCGGTAGAGCTCGAGCGGTGGGCCCACCTGCTCCACCCGCCCCTCGTTCAGCACCACGATGGTGTCGGCCATGGTCATCGCCTCCACCTGGTCGTGGGTGACGTAGATCATGGTGGCCCCCAACTGGCGGTGCAGCGCCTCGAGCTCCACCCGCATCTGGATACGCAGCTTGGCATCGAGGTTGGAGAGCGGTTCGTCGAACAGAAAAACCTGTGGCTCCTTCACGATCGCCCGGCCGATCGCCACCCGCTGGCGCTGGCCGCCCGACAGCTCGGCCGGGCGCCGGTCGAGATAGTCGTCGAGCTGCAGGATGCGGGCGGCGTCGGTGATCCGCCGCTCCCGCTCCGCCTGGGCAACGCCCCGCACGCGCATGCCGAAGTCGATGTTTTGGCGCACGGTCATGTGCGGGTAGAGGGCATAGGACTGAAAGACCATGGCGACGTCGCGGTCGGACGGCGGCAGGTCCGAGACCTCAGTCTCTCCGATATGGATCTGACCCGAGGAGATCATCTCGAGCCCCGCCACGGCCCGCAGCAGCGTGGACTTCCCGCAGCCTGATGGCCCGACGAACACCGCAAACGCGCCGTCGTCGACCGCAAGCGAGACGTCGGCGAGGGCCCGGTTGGCGCCGTAGTATTTCTCGACAGCCGAGAGCGTGACGCGGGCCAACACTTCCCTCCCCAGCTGGCCTCCCGAGCCAGCGCCAAGCACTTCAGCAACGCCGCGCGGCCCGACATTTTCGTTGACTCTCGGCCGCGTCTGAACATTTGTATGAAATGCGAGACAAATGAAAGTCAAGCGCCAAAGGTGGCAGCTCGACACGAATAACAGGGAGACGACCCATGAAGCTGAGATCGACGCTGAGCGCGATGGCGCTTGCCACCGGCCTGGTGGCAGGCACGGGCGGTGGTGCCGCGGCCTGGTCTTTGGAGGAGGCGGCGGCCCCCTATGCCGGGACGACGGTCGACGTCGTCTTCCTGCTCCGCCCCGGCTATGAGGCGGCCGAGGCGATGCTGCCGGAGTTCGAGGAAGCGACCGGCATCGAGATCAACATCATCAAGCACCCTTACGAGAACGCGCTCGGCGAACAAGTGCGGGATTTCGTGGCGGGCGGCGACCTCGACATCGCGCTGATCGACCTCGTCTGGATCGGTAACTTCGCCGAGAACGAGTGGATCGAGCCGATCAGCAAGTTCACCTCGAACCCCGATCTCGCCGATCCCGCGGTGGACATCGACGACTTCTTCCCGCTGGTGCTGAACGCCTTCGGCGGCTGGGGCGACGAGATCTACGGCCTGCCCTTCGACAACTACTCGGGGCTTCTGTTCTACAACCAGTGCATGTTGGAGGAGGCCGGCTTCGACGGCCCGCCGGAGACCTGGGCCGAGCTCAAGGACACTTACGGCCCGGCGCTGACCGGCGATGGCCAGTACGCCTACGCCCTGCAGTCGAAGCGGAACGAGACCCAGTCGGCCGACAGCTTCGCCCGCATGCTCTGGCCCTTCGGCGGCTCGTTCCTGGACGAGAACTTCCGCTCCAACCTCTTGTCGGAGGAAAGCCAGGCCGGGCTGCAGTTCCGCCAGGAATTGATGCAGTACATGCCCGAGGGCATCGTCGCCTATGATCATGCCGAGACGGTGAACGCGCTGGCCCAGGGCGACGTGGCGATGATCACCGAATGGTCGGCCTTCTATTCGACGCTGAAGGACCCCGACACCTCCCGCATCGCCGACTGCCTGGCCATCGCGCCGGAGCCGATGGGCCCGGCCGGCCGCAAGCCCGCGCTCGGCGGCTTCTCGCTGGCCGTGGCGAGCCAGGCCGATGAGGACGAGCAGGCGGCGGCCTGGCTCTTCATCCAGTGGATCACCTCCAAGGCCAATGCCGAGGAGTACCTCCGCCGCGGCGGCGTGCCGGCCCGCCAGTCGGTCTACCAGATGCCCGGGATCGCCGAGGAGTTCGACTTCGTCCCCGCCCTGGTCGAAAGCTGGCAGGACGGCGTGCCGGAATTCCGCCCGCGCTTTGCCGAGTGGCCCGAGATCACCGAGATCGTGCAGGAATGGGGCACGCGGATCATGCTCGAGGAGGTCTCGATCGAGGAAGGCGCCCGCGAGCTTGGCGAGCGTATGGAGGCCGTGCTCGAAGATGCTGGCTACTACGATGGTGAAAAGCCGCTGGTGCAGTAGCGCCTAGTGGCCCCGGGGCGGCCGGTTTCGCGCCGCCCCGGACCTGATCCGGGGCCTCGTCCCCCGAAGAAGCGATTTTGACCGCGTGGGAGGCGCGACGGATGCGGCAGCATATCCCCCGCCGAACGATCCTCTCGTTCCTTAGCCCAGCTGTCCTGGCGCTGGCCATCGTCGGCATCGGGCCGCTGCTTTACGCGATCTGGACCTCGCTCCACGACTTCAACCTCACCAAGCTCAACCGCGTCCGCTTCATCGGGCTAGAGAACTACGGCACCGTTCTCGCCGATGGGGTGTTTTGGGAGGCGATGGGCCGGACGTTCACCCTGCTCATCATCGCGCTCCCGCTGCAGATCATCCTTGGCCTCGGCATCGCATTGTTGCTGCACCAGCCGGGGATCGGCTTTCTGCGCACGTTGACGCGGCTGACGCTGGTGCTGCCGATGGCGACGACCTACGCGGTCGTGGGTCTGCTCGGCCAGGTGATGTTCAACATCAAGTACGGCGTGGTGAACCACCTTCTCAGTCCCTTCGGTGTGGAGCCGATCAACTGGATCGGCGATCCGACCAACGCCTTCATCGCCGTGATCTTCTGGGACGTCTGGCAATGGACGCCGTTCGTCGCCCTCGTCCTGCTCGCCGGGCTCACCACCGTGCCGCGGGAGATCGAGGAGGCCGCGACGCTCGAGACCAAGCGCTGGTGGGTGGTCCTGCGCCACGTGCAACTGCCGTTCCTGCTGCCGGGCTTGGTCGCGGTGCTGATCCTGCGGACAGCCGATACGCTGAAGCTGTTCGATATGGTCTTCACCATGACCCGGGGCGGGCCCGGGGCCTCGACCGAGTTCGTCTCCCTGATGATCCAGCGGGTGGGCTTTCGCGCCTTCGACCAGGGCCTCGCCTCGGCCCAGGCGATGATCCTGCTGGTGCTGACCATCGTGCTCAGCCAGCTCTATATCCGCTTCTTCTATCGGGAGGTGCGCTGATGGCCCAGGTCGCCCCCGGGGAGGCGCGGAGCCTGCCGCTCCAGGCCCTGCTCCTCTTGCTGATCGTGCTGTTCTGCGTCTTTCCGTTCTACTGGATGGTGACGACCAGCCTGAAGACGCAGATCGTGGCGCTCGAAAGCCCGCCGGTCTGGATCTTCGAGCCGACCTTCGCGAACTACCGCGAGGCGCTGTTCGAGGACGGGGTGGCCAGCACCCTCGTCAATTCGCTGATCGTGGCGGTGGCGACCACGGCGCTTTCCATCGCGCTCGGCTGCCCGGCGGCCTATGCGCTCGCGCGGTTCGAGTTTCGGGGGAAGCGCGACCTTTGGTTCTGGTTCATCACCAACCGGATGATCTCGCCCATCGTGCTCGCCCTGCCGTTCTTCCTGATCGTGCGCAATATCGGGCTCGACGACACCCATCTGGCGCTCATTCTGATCTATCTCACCTTCAACCTGCCGATCGTGATCTGGATCTGCACCGATCAATTCCGCGCCATCCCCTACGACTTGGACGAGGCCGCGGCGTTGGAGGGGGCGTCGCATTGGCGGATCTTCCGCTCGATCTGCCTGCCGCTCGCCATGCCGGGGGTAGCGGTGAGCGCGATCTTCTCCTTCATATTTTCATGGAATGAACTTATGTATGCCCTTCTTTTGACACGCACAAATGCCAAGACTGCACCCGCCATGGCCGTGAGCTTCATGGAGGGCTACAACCTCCCCTACGGCAAGATCATGGCCACCTCGACGCTGATCGTCGTGCCGGTGCTGATCTTCGCGCTCATCGCCTCGAAACAGCTCGTCCGCGGTCTGACCATGGGCGCGGTGAAATGAGGCCATTGGCCGAGTTCGCGGCGACTGACAGGGCGGCGGTCAAGGTGCTGCTCTCCGACATCGACGACACCATGACCCGGGACGGGCGCCTGCCGGCCGCGACCCTCGCGGCGATGGAGCGGCTGGCCGAGGCGGGTGTCCGCATCGTGCCCGTCACCGGCCGCCCGGCGGGCTGGTGCGACCACATCGCCCGGATGTGGCCGGTGGACGCCGTGGTGGGGGAGAACGGTGCCTTTTGGTTCGCCTATGACCGCGGGGCCCGGCGCATGCGGTCCCACTTTGCCAAGCCGGCGGGGGAGCGGGCGGAGGATCGCGCGCGCCTCACCAACCTTGGCGAGCGCATCTTGGCGGAGGTGCCGGGGACGGCGCTCGCCTCCGACCAATTCTGCCGGGCGGCGGACCTGGCCATCGACTTTTGCGAGGACGTGGTGCCGCTCGATGCCCTGGCGGTCGCCCGCATCGTGGCGGCGTTCGAGCGGGCGGGGGCCACGGCCAAGGTCTCCTCGATCCACGTGAACGGCTGGTTCGGCAGCTACGACAAACGCTCCATGGCCGCGCATTGCCTGGGGGAGGTCTTCGGCCTCGATCTCGGGGCAGAGAACGCGGCCTGCGTCTATGCCGGCGACAGCCCGAACGACGCGCCGATGTTCGCGGCCTTCCAACACGGCGTCGGCGTCGC
Source organism: Pseudomonadota bacterium (assembly GCA_039180875.1). Taxonomy (GTDB): domain Bacteria; phylum Pseudomonadota; class Alphaproteobacteria; order Rhodobacterales; family Rhodobacteraceae; genus JBCDCY01. The sequence goes on from JBCDCY010000010.1 coordinate 72,073, forward strand.
CAATGTCCGGGACTTCGAGATGCCGGCCTGGCCGGCCTGGGTGACGCAGGGCCGCGCGGCCGACGGCTTCGTGGAGCTGGTGGACGCCCTGCTCGAGGCCCGCTGATGGCCCGCACCCCGAAGACGCTGCAACTGGATGAGGAGGAGCGCTTCCTCGCCCGGGTCGCCTGGGCCTGCGAGATCGAGGGGATCACCCAGGCGGAGGCCGCCTCGCGCTTCGGCGTCACCCGCCTCCGCGTCAATCGCGCCTTGGGGGAGGCGCGGCGGCGCGGGATCGTGCGGGTGACCATCAACTCCCCCTTCGCCTCCTGCGCCGATGCTGAGGCGCGGCTGAAGGCCGCCTTCGGCCTCAGCGCTGCCTACGTCGCGCCCACCCCCGGCGATCCGCGGGACGTGCAGACCATCGTCGGCACCGCCCTCGGCCATCATCTCGGCTGGGTGCTGGACGATCCCGCGGTCCGGCTTTTCGGCATGTCCTGGGGCAACACGCTGAACCTCGCCACACGCTACATGTCGCCGCTCGACCGGCCGGAGCTGGAGATCGTCTCGGTGATGGGCGGGCTCTCCCGCGGGTCGGACCTCAACAGCTACGAGATCACCACGCGGCTCGCGACGCTCTGCAATGCGCGCCACAGCTATTTCACCGCGCCGCTCTACTCGGGCTCGGCGGAGAGCCAGCGCACACTGGTGCGCCAGGACGTGATCCACGAGGTGCTGGAGAAGATCCGCAGCGCAGATGCCCTGACCATGGCCGCGGGCGATATGTCGGCTCGTTCTCTTTTGGTTCGTGACGGGCTGCCAGGCGACACCACCCTGGCCGATCTGACCGCCCGGGGCGCGGTGGGCGACATCCTCGGCTATTTCCTGGACGCCAAGGGCCAGGTGATCGACCATCCGATCAACAGCCGCCTGATCGGCATCGAGATCGACGACCTGCACGCCATCCCGAACGTCATCCTGGCCGCCGGCGGGGCGCACAAGGTGCCGATCCTGAAGGCGATTCTTACCCGGGGGGTCATTGACACCATGGTGACAGACGAAGCGACGGCGGCCGCACTTTACGAGGGGGTGGCATGAGCATCTGGGCCGGCATCGACATCGGCACCTCGGGCGTGAAGGTCGCCCTGTTCGACAATGGAGAGGCGATGGTGGCGGAGGCCTCCGTCCGGCTCGAGGTCTCGCGCCCCGAACCGGGATGGAGCGAGCAGCACCCCGATATCTGGTGGCAGGCGGTGCTGGCGGCCTTCGACCGGCTGGCGGCGGATCATCCCGCCCACCTAGCGGCCCTCGGCGGCATCGGCCTGTCGGGACAGATGCTCGGCACCGTGCTGGTGGACGAGGCCGGCCAGCCGGTGGGCGACACGATCCTCTGGAACGATCAGCGCGCGGTGGCGGAGTGCGCCGAACTGGCCGGTGCGGCACCCGAGATGATGCGCCGCGGCCTCGGCGCCCCGGATCCGGGCTTCGGCGCGCCCAAGCTCCTCTGGCTGCAGCGCAACCGGCCGGAGGAGGTGGCGCGAGTCGCCATGCTGCTCCTGCCCAAGGACTATGTGCGCCTGCGCCTGACCGGCGAAACCGCGACGGAGCCGAGCGATGCCGTCGGTCTCCTCCTGATGGACCGGGCAACGCGGCAATGGGATCCGGCGTTCTGTGCGGCGGTCGACTGGCCGATGGAGAAGCTGCCGCCGGTCGTCGGCTCGTGGGAGGCCGCCGGCAGTCTGAGCGCCGACCTGACCCGCCGCTGGGGCACGCCGGCCGACGTGCCGGTCGCGGCGGGGGCGGGGGACAACGCGGCGGCTGCCATTGGCGTGGGCGCGGCGACCGCGGGATCGGCCATGGTCACCATCGGCACCTCGGCCGTCGTCTGCGGCGTCGACGCCGGTGACCACCCGGCGCCGGAGCGGGCGGTGCTGACGACCGCCCACGCGGCGCCCGACCTCTTCCTCTCCATGGGCGTGGTGATGAGCGCCACGGCCTCCCTCGACTGGCTCGGGCGGATCACCGGGGTGGAGGTGCCGGCGCTGGTGGCTTTGGCGGACGAGGCCTTTGCGAGCGGCGCCTGGCGGGCGGCGCCGGTGATGCGCCCCTCCTTTTCCGGCATCCGCACGCCGCACAACCGGCCCGATGTGGGCGGCATCATCGACGGATTAACCCATCAGTCGGATCGCGGGCTGCTTGCCTATTCCTTGCTCGAGGGCGTGGCCTTCCAGATCGCCGAGTGCGCCGATGCGCAGCGCGAGGCCGGCGTCAGCTTCACGGCGGCGAGCCTGGTGGGTGGCGGGGCGCGCAGCCCGCTTTGGGGCCAGCTTGTCGCGACGCTGATGGACCTGCCGCTCGACGTACCGGCCGACGCCGCACTCGGCGCCAATCTAGGCGCCGCCCGGCTGGGTCGCGTGGCCGCGACCGGAGAACTCGCCCGCCTCGCCGCGCCGGTGCCGATCGCGCGGACCGACGCGCCCGTGGCAGGGGCCGCCACGGCGCTTCGCACCCGCTACGAAGACTACAAGGCCCTGGCGCTCACCCCCTACCGCCGCGCCTGAGCGGGCCTGCGCGAGAGCCGCTATCCTTCCGCGACCACGGGGCGGGGGATCGTGGTGGTGTCGATGCGGTACTTCGCCGGCGTGACGCCGACCAGGCGGCGGAAGACGGCGGTCATGTGCGACTGGCTGGAGAAGCCGCAGCGAAACGCCACCTCGGCCAGGGAGAGATCGGTGTCGCTCAATAGCTGCCGGCTCCGCTCGACCCGGCGGTCGAGCACGTAGCGGTGCGGCGTCGTCCCGGTCGCGGCCTTGAAGACCCGCACGAAGTGATGGGGGCTCACGCCGGCCTCTGCCGCGATGGCGCCGAGGGACAGGTCATCGCCCATATTCTCTTCGACATAGTCCTGCGCCCGGGCCACGGCGGAGGAACCGAGGGCCGCCCCCGCCGTTTCCCGCGCATCGGAGAGCGAGGAGAAGTCGGTGATCAGCCGCCCGGCCACCGCGTCGGCCACGCTTTCCAACAGCAGACGCGAACGGGCGACGCCCCACGAGAGCTCTGCCGCGAGCAGCATCAGCGTATCGCGCACCGTCGGGTCGTTCACACCGTGCACATCGCGCAACTCGACCCCTGTCGTGATGGCGTCAATGCCGTTGCGGGCCTTCTCGCGCAGCAGATGCTCCGGCAAGAACAGCTTGATCGACCGGAAGCTCGCGCCGGAGGCGACGCGCCAGCGGCCCTCATGCTCCGGCGTCAAGACGCTGAAGGTGCCGGTCGAGGCGCCGTGACCGCGATGCTGTTGACCGCCGTGCTTGACGACGGGATCCGGCATCGAGAGGGGCAGCACGACGACGTAGACCGGGGGAGGTGCATGGCGCGACTCCCGAAAGGTCGTCTGGGTCGTGATGGCCGCGACATCGGCCTTGGGAGAGAACGCCATGCCCATCGGGCGCGCGCATCCGAGGTTCAGGATGTGCTGCACGCCGGCCGCAGCGAAGCTTTCTGGTCGTTCGGTCGTAGGCGTTTTCTCTGCCAACTAGGTCCCCATGCGGATGCGCTTTGGCTCCGCGGTCATCGGTTGTCTTCTGTGCGCTGGCCAACCCGGCCTGGGCGCGCGGCCCTTACCTGCCCGTCGGCGACGTCTGGAGATCGGGCCGGCTTCTTTGCGATCGCGCCATAATCGGCCGCGCCGCACTCGGCCCGAAGGCCCGCGCCGTACAATCCTCAAGCTCTAGCCGATTGCGAGAAAAAGTCGTTGCGACACGTAAACGTTTCACTCTGCGATCCGTCAACGGGTCTGAGTTCCGCTATGTGAAAACGCGGGCGAATGACGCACAAAGTTGCCGTTGGGGAAAGCGAGTCCGTTAAGCTCCTCAAGTAGTTAAGGTTTCGCGAACGACAGGCGCCAAACTACGAGATCTTGGACGGGTTTGCCCCGTGGTCGGGGCTCGGGTCGGGCGCAAATCTCCCGTATCGGAGCCCGCATCTTCCAGCCTGTAGAAATGGAGAGATCAATGAACGTCCCCACCGTCGCCCCGAGAGAGCGTTTTCCCGCCGCCGCGCCGATCCCGGCGCTGTCCTTCCCGCTGGTCGGCGGCGGCGATGCAAGCATCGGCGGTGCGCGGGACCGCTGGACGCTGCTGGTGGTCTATCGCGGCCGGCATTGTCCGAAGTGCAAGACCTACCTCGACAAGCTCGAGGCGATGCAGGCGGAGTGGGAGGCGGCGGGCTTCGACATCCTCACCGTCTCCGCCGATCCGGCCGACCGGGCCGAGGCGGACGTGCAGGAGTTCGGTTGGACCTTCCCGGTCGCCCACTCGATGGCCGAGCGGGATATGCGGGCGCTCGGCCTCTACGTCTCCGATCCCCTGAGCCCGGAGGAGACCGACAGGCGTTTCGCCGAGCCCGGTATCTTCTGCATTCGCCCGGACGGGCGGGCGCAGATCGTGGCGATCTCGAACGGCCCGGCTGCCCGCCCGGATCTGGCGGATCTGCTGGCCGGCATGAAGTTCACCATCGAGACGGGGCGGGAGCCGCGCGGCCAGGTCTAGGCGCAGTCCAGCACGACGTTGCCGACGGTGGCGCCCGCCTCCACCGCGAGATGCGCCTCGGCGATCCGGTCGAGCGGGAAATGCGTGCCGACCGCAGCGTTTAGAGCGCCCGCGGCGGAGAGCCGGGCGATCTCGGCCTCGCCCTGGCGGCGCGCCTCCTCCGGCAGGTTGAAGCCCTGGACGAAGCGGACGTTCAGGCCCTTGAAGGCGAGGGCGTAGTAGGGCAGCCGCGGCTCGGGCTCCGAGGTCGAGGAATAGGCGGCGATCCAGCCGTTGGGCTTCAGCACCGCGATGTCGGTGGCGAGGTTGGCGGCGAAGTCCACCTCGATCACCCGGTCGACGCCGGCGCCGTCCGTCGCTTCCAGAACGGCCGCCGCGATGTCGGTGTGGCGGTCGAGCACGACCTCCGCCCCGGCCTCGCGCGCATGGGCCCGGCGCGCCTCGGTTCCCGCCGTGCCGATCACCCGGGCGCCGCCCGCGACGGCGAACTGCACGGCAAAGTGGCCGACCGCGCCGCCGGCGCCCTGGATCAGGATGGTCTGGCCCGCCACCGGCCCGTCGGCGAGGACGGCGCGGTGGGCCGTCATGGCCGGGATGCCGAGGCAGGCGCCGGCGGCGAAGTCCAACGCCTCGGGCAGCGGCACCGCCTGGGGGGCGGGCAGGGCGACGTACTCCGCCGCCGTGCCGTGGGCGCGGCCCGGCCCCTCGTATCCGCCTTGCGCGTTCCAGAGCCACACGCGCTCACCGACCCGCGTTGCCGCGACGCCCTCCCCCACAGCCTCGATCACCCCCGCGCCGTCGGAGTGGGGCACGACCAGATCGTGCTGCATCGTGAGGCCCTGCCAGCCGGCCCGGCGCTTGACGTCGGCCGGGTTGATGCCGGAGGCGTGGACGCGGACCAGCACTTCCCCCGGACCGGGCGCCGGCGTCGGCAGATCGCCCACCTCCAGCACCTCGGCTGCCGGGCCGGTGCGGCGGTAGAAGGCGGCGCGCATGGCGCCTAGCCCGTCATCAGCTCCACATGGCGGACCGCCTGGCCGAGCGCTGCGACGAGGCGGTTCTGGCCGCGCACGAGCTGGGTCTGGGCAAACCCCAGATTGCCCGTCCGCTCATGGTAGTCCAGATCGCCGGCGGCCGAGAGCGTCGGCAGCGGCGGCACCGTCAGCGCCGGATCGTGGCGAAAGCGCGCTTCCCGCGTGAAGTTGATCGGCACCAGGATCCGGGCGAGGTCCTGGATCACCTGGTTCGCGGTCCCCGCCGGCACCGCGCCGCTTTCCACCTTGCCGTAGAAGCCGTCCAGCGCGTCCTTCAAGGCCGCCACGGCGTCCTTCGAGGCACCAAGGTCGAAGCGGTCGCCGGCCTTCTGCTGGTAGCCTGCCACGGTGTTGGCGAACTCCGCCGCGGTCTTGCGCCAGTCGAAGGGCAGGATATCGGCATTGGCGTTGCGCATCACGGCGAGCGCGTAGATCTTGATGTCGCGGAGCAGGTTGTCCCGGTCCGCGATCTCCAGCGTGTCGTTCTCTGTATGCCAGGCGATGTTGCCGCCGCAGCCGCCGACGGCGTAGTAGCCCTTCTCCTCTCTGAGCGCGACCGGCATGGTCGAGGAGAGCATGAAGTAGGACGAGATGCCGATGTTGTTGAAGGAGTAGTCGCCCGCCCGATGCGGCCGCTCCGCCGCCACGGTCTTGCCGGCGACCGCCTGCACGACGTCTTCGACGAAGCCCTCGGCCTCCGTCATCACTGAGAGGTTGATGAACTCCGAGGCCCAGCGGCAGCCCGGGCTGTCGCAGTTCACCTGAGCGACGCAGTTGGCGTCGAGATCCAGGGCGAAGCGGTCGGCGAACCAGGTGGAGCCGGCATAGCGACCGGTGGAGTGCCCCGGCCACCAGGCGATGCGGACGGAGCGCTTCAGCTTGTCCTTGTGGGCCCAGAGGATGCGCGCGACCTCGAGCATTGTGGCGTCGCCGGTGGCGTTGTCGCCGACGCCCACGTCCCAGGAATCGAGATGGCCGTGCAGGAAGACGTATTTCTCCGGCTCCTCCGTGCCTTCGATCCAGACCTCGGGCAGTTTGGAGCTGAACCAGCCCTCCTCCATCTCCGTGAAGAGGGTGACGGAGCCGCCCTGGTTGGCGAGCTCGATCAGCTTCTGGCCGTCGGGCTGGTTGACGGCGACCGAGACGACGCCGGGCTTTCGCGGCAGATCGTCGAGGTCGGGCGTGCCCCAGATCGTGGTGCAGATGCCCCAGTGGATGTCGATGCCCGGATTGATGCCGATCACGCCGATCGCTCCCAGATCCTCGAACTGGCTGATCATGCCGGGGGAGGCGAAGCCTTCCGAGATCACGATCTTGCCGCGCACCCGCTCGGCGACGGAGGCCGGGTCGCCCACCTTCTTGTCGAAGATGTTGTCGATCGAATCGGCCTGGTTGGCGCCCACATAAATCAGCTCCCCCGTCACGCCGCCGCGCGCGTCAAGGGAGTAGGCCGGGGGCTTGGCGCGAAAGGTCTCGCCCCCCGCCTCGACCCGGGCGAGGCCGGGGAGCGAGAGGTAGAGGTCGGGCTCGTGCACCGTCACCTCGACCCCGTGCTTCTGGAGCCGCTCCACCACCTCGTCCATGCCGCGGTTCACGTCAGTCGGATGCTCGCGCTTGTAGGTCGCGAAGCTTTCCACCAGGGCCCAGGGCTCGTCGAGGCTGGCTTCGGCCAGTACCGCTTTTTCATGCTCGGTCATGGGGGCTCTCCTTCCCTGGCGCGGGCCCTGGCGCGGGGCGCAGGGCCCTTGTTCTTGTTTCGATCAATGAAACAAGGTTTCGATTTGTGAAAAATGTAGCAGCCACGCGGCCTTGGCTCAAGCGTTCGTCGGCTCTGCGCTAACGGCTGGTGCCGGCTCGGCGGGACCGCCGATGCTGAGCTTGGCGGAGATGCGCTGGGCCGCCCCCCGGACGGCGGTGAGATACATCGCCTGGCGGTTGTCGTTGAGACGGGCGAGCGGCCCGGCAATGGAGAGCGCCGCGATCACCTCCCCCGGCGTCGTCGAAATCGGCGCAGCGACGGAGAAGGCGCCCTCATCCAGATCGTTCTTGGCGATATTCCAGCCCTGATCGCGGATGCGCTGCAGGATGTGGCGCAGCACGTCGGGCTCGGTCATCGTGGCATCGGTGAAGCGGGTGAGGGTGCCGGCTAGGATCTCCTCCCGCAACTCGGGGGGCGCGAAGGCGAGCAGCAGCAGCGATCCGCCCCCGGCGTGCAGCGGTCCGTAGCGCCCTGCGGCGGCGAAGAGGCGCATGGAGTGGCGCCCCTCCCGCGTGGCCAGGACCAGGATCTGATTGCCGTCGCGAACGAGCAGGTTGATGTTTTCGCTCGTCTCCTCGCTCAACGCATCCATCTCCTCCCGCGCAGCCAGGAGCAGGCTGTGGCGGTGCCCGGCTCGCTCTCCCAGCACGGCGACGCGGTAGCCGAGGCCGTAGACCGAGCGCTCGGCGTTGCGGGAGACGAAGCCCCGCGCCTCGAGCGTCTGCAGGATGCGAAAGACGATGCTTTTCGTCATGCCGAGCTCGCGGGCGATCTCCGTGACGCCCTGGTCTGGCCGCTCCGCCAAGCGCTCCAGCACGGTCAAAGCCCGATCGACGGATGCAATACGATAGTCGCGTTGGTCAGCCATTTCTGCCCCCAGCGGCTGCGCCCCTTGCCAAGCTCGGCTATTCTAGCTTAGCGTTAACGAAATTTGGAAACGCTGTTTTGACTATCGAAACGTCGACGTCAAGCAGCAACTTTGCAGATCGCACGACACCGGGGAGGTTGAGAATGCGGATCGCATATGTCGTGCCCGGGCCCATGTCGAAGGGCGAGATGGGCCGGGCGGAGATGGAACGGCGCGAGGGCCTGCTGAACCAGTGGGCCTTTCCGGGCACCGAGGTGCGCGTCGTCGATGTGCCGGAGGGGCCGGCCTCGATCGAATCCGCCTACGAAGAGATGATCGCCATCCCGCCGACGCTCGACCTGATCATGGCCTGCGAGCGGGAGGGCTACGATGCCGCCATCATCGGCTGCTTCGGCGATCCGGGGATGGAGGCGGCGCGGGAGCTCGTGTCGATGCCCGTCGTCGGTCCGTGCGAAAGCTCCATGCTGCTCGCCGCCGGGCTCGGCCACAAGTTCAGCGTGCTGACGATCTTCGACAGCCTGATCGCGGGGCAGGAGCATCTGGCCCACCGCGCCGGCGTCGGCGCAAAGCTCGCGAGCGTGCGCGCGACGGGCATCCCGGTGCTCGACCTGATGAAGGATCCGGCGCACTCCAAGGCCCGGATGATCGAGGTGGCGACGGCCTGCGTGAAGGAGGACCGGGCCGATGCCTTCCTCTTCGGCTGCATGACCATGTCGTTCCTCGACATGGCCGACGAGATCTCCGCCGCCGTCGGCGCCCCGGCGGTCAATGCCGGCAAGGCGGCATTGAAGCATGCCGAGATGCTCGTCTCCATGGGGCTTGCCCATTCCAAGACTGCCTGGCCCACGCCTGCCAAGATGGCGGCGGGGCTCGATGCCAAGAACCTTCGCGTCGCCTGACGGCGCGGCACCGAAAGCCATAACAGCGACAGGGAGACCGGACGATGAAGACCCTTTTCCGCGCCACGGCGACCGCGGCGCTTCTGGCCGGCCTCGGCACACCGGCGCTCGCCGCCGGCGATCCGATCCGGCAGATCTCGATCGTGACCCGCCCCCAGGCGGCTCAGCCGGCCGAATTCCAGTTCGTCAACATCATCGCCCAGGAATGGCGCAAGCTCGGCCTCGACGTGAAGGTCGACGTCATGCCGTGGGAGCAGATGGCCGATCTGGTCTGGTACAACCGCGACACCTGGGACACCACCGGCTGGCAGATGGTCGGCCGGCCGGAGCGCTCGGATCCCGACGAGTTGATCTTCAACCTCTACCACTCCTCGACCGCGCCGACGGGCTACAACTTCCTCGGCTACGAGAACTCCGAGTTCGATTCGGTGGTCGAGGCCCAGCGGGTGGAGACCGACGCCGACAAGCGCCAGGAGCTGCTGCTCCAGGCCCAGGCGATCCTGGCCGAGGATCAGCCGGCAATGATGCTGGCCCATCCGCAATCGACCTTCGCCTTCGACAACACGATCTGGGATGCCTCGACCGCCGTCGATCAGGGCGGGATCGGCATTCGCAACACCTGGACCTTCCTGCAGCTGACGCCGCTCGGGGAGGAGCAGGACATCATCGTGAACTCCTCCGACAACATCCAAGGCATCAATCCGCTCTGGATCTCGGGCGGCACCGATAGCTGGATCACCGAGCTGGTCTGGGACCGTCTGCTCCGCATCGGGCCGGACGGTCTGCCCCAGCCCTGGGCGGCGGAGAGCTTCGAGTGGGTGGACGAGACCACCATCACCGTGACGCTTCGCGACGACATGATGTGGCACGACGGGGAGCCGGTGACGGCCGAGGACGTGAAGTTCTCCTTCGAGGCGGCGATGGGCGACGAGGCCCCGATGTACAAGCCGTTCGTCGGCAACATCGCCTCGATCGAGACCGAGGGGAACCTGGTGACCTTCACCCTCACCGAGCCGTCGGCCGCCTTCACCACGGCGTCGCTCGCCAAGCTCAACCTCATCCCGAAGCACGTCTGGGAGCCGGTGCTGACCGACCTCGAGACCAAGGATGAGAACGCCGAGAGCTATCAGGAGGAGACGCCGATCGGCTCCGGCCCCTATCGCTTCACCTCCTGGACGACCAACGAGGAGGTGGTGCTTGAGGCCAATGCCGAGCATTGGGCGGCGCCGGAGGCAGAGCGCTGGATCCTGCGCATCGTGCCAAACGCCGAAGCGGCCCTCGGCATGCTGCGCTCGGGCGAGATCAACTTCCTCTCCGACTTCGGCGGCGACCCGGCGATCCTGCAGGATGTGGCGGCCGAGGACGGCGACCTCGAAGTGGTCTCCACCGTCGACATCGGCTTTCGCTACGTCGCCTTCAACAACCGCCGGCCGCCGTTCAACGATCCGGCCTTCCGCCGGGCGCTCAGCTTCGCCATCAACCGCGATCTGATCGTCGGTGCGGCCTTCAAGGGTTTCGCGGTAAAGTCAAACTCCGTGATCTCGCCGGCGCTGCCCTTCTGGCACAACGCTGATATCGTCGAGTTCCCGACGGGCACCGACCTCGCCGCTTCGATGCTGGAAGAGGCGGGCTACGAGGTGATCGACGGTGCGTTGCACTACCCCGAGGGCGTGAGCGAGACGCTGAGCGAGTAGTCGCAACGCCCCACGGATCCTCTCCCCCCGTCGCGTGGGGGAGAGGCTGGCCCGACGCTGGTCTCGCCCTGAGCGGGGCCGGCGGAAGGCCCTGAGCCACGCGCCTCCGCTTCGCCCGATAGGCCGGGCGGACCGGAACCCCAGAGGCGGCGCGAGCCAAGGAGGCGAGAGCCCATGTCCGGCCTGAAGCAGATCGGTGCGCGCGTCGCCCAACTTGTCTTCGTGCTCTGGGCCGTCGCCACCATCCTCTTCCTGATGTTCCGGCTGATGCCGGGCAACCCCCTCGCCGCCTATATCGACCCGACCTTCACCGAGGAACAGCAGCAGATCCTCATGGCGAAGTTCGGACTCGATAAGCCCCTCTGGGAACAGTACTTCATCTATCTCGGCAACCTGCTGCAGGGCGAGCTTGGCGAGAGCTTCTTTTACCGCGAACCGGTGGGGGAGCGGGTGCTGGCGCTCCTGCCAAACACCCTGATCCTCACCTTCACCTCGCTCCTGGTGGCCTACGCCTTCGGCATCATCGTCGGGGCGTTCCTGGCCTGGAAGCGCGGCAAGTTGGTCGAGCAGGCGGCGATTCCGATCGTGCTGACGACGCGGGCGATGCCGGAGTTTTGGCTCGGCATGGTGCTGCTCGCCATCTTCTCCTTCTCGCTGGGTTGGTTTCCGGCCGGCGGCACGCGGCCGCCCGGGGCGAGCTATGACGGGTTTCTCGACCTCTACACCTCGGCCGATTTCCTGGCCCATATCTTCCTGCCGGCGCTCACCCTGGCGATTTACTCGCAAGGCCTGCCGCTCCTCCTGATGCGCTCGAACATGCTCGATGTGATGCGGGAGGATTTCGTGACCATGGCCCGGATCAAGGGACTGTCGTCCTGGACGGTCGTGGTGCGCCACGCGGCGCGGAATGCGCTGTTGCCGGTGATGACCTCCTTCGCCATCGCCGTCGGCTATCAGATCCAGGGCAATGTGGTGGTGGAGACCGTGTTCTCCTGGCCCGGGCTCGGGCGGGAACTGGTGAACGCCGTCTCCGCCTCCGACTATCCGCTGGCCCAGGGGGCGTTCCTGATGATCGCCGTGGTGGTCGTGGTGATGAACCTGATCGCCGATCTGCTTTACGGCCTGCTCGACCCGAGGATTTCCCATGCGTGAGGGTGCGCGCCGAGCCGTCCCGGACCAGATCCTGGACCTCCCGGCCGAGGGGGCGAGATCCCGGATCGGGTCCGGGACGGGCAGGGGGGTGCATTATGCCGGCTGACACCACCGCCACCGCCGCCCCGGCCAAGCGGGAGCCGGGGCTCGTAACCCGGCTCTTCCGCAGCCTGCACCTGCCGCTCGGCGATCCCTTCGCCATTGCCGGCTTGGTGATCTACGGGCTGTTCATCCTGGTCGCGATCTTTGCCGACCAGCTCGCCACCCATGACCCGACGGAGATCCTGTTCACCCCGAGCTACGATCTTGCCTCGGACCGGCGCCCGGGGGAGGACGGCTTCCTGCTCGGCACCACCTCACTCGGGCGCGATATCTACTCCCAGCTCATCTACGGCTCGCGCTCGGCCCTGCTGATCGGCCTGACGGCCGCAGTGGTGGTGGCCTTGATCGGCACCGTGGTCGGGCTTCTCGCCGGCTATTTTGGGGGTTTGATCGACACCCTCCTGATGCGGGCGGCCGATGTTGCCTTCGGCATCCCGTTCCTGCCGTTCGTCATCGTGCTCTCGGCTTTTCTCGAACCCTCGATCTGGAACGTGGTGCTCGCTATGGCGCTGGTCCTTTGGCGCGACACCGGCCGGGTGATCCGATCCCAGGTGCTGACGCTGAAGACGCGGGCCTATGTGGAGGCGGCGCGGATCGCCGGCTCCTCCGACCTCAAGATCGTCTTTCGCCACATCGCACCGAATATCCTGCCGCTCAGCTTCCTCTACGGCTCCATCGCCATCGGCTGGGCCATCCTGACGGAGGCCTCGATCAGCTTCCTCGGCTTCGGCGATCCGGAGACGATCTCCTGGGGCTACATGTTGCAGGATGCCTATGCGAGCCAGGCGCTCTCGACCCGGGCCTTCTACTGGTTCGTGCCGCCGGGGGTTTGCATCATCCTCATCGTCGTGGCGGGCTTCTTCGTCTCCCGCGGCTATGAGGAAATCCTGTTCCCGAAGCTCAAGGAATGAGCGCACCGCTGCTCTCCGTGCGGGATCTGCAGATCGCCTACCGCGTCGGCGCGGGCGAGGTGCGGGCCGTGGACGGTGTGGATTTCGAGGTGCCCCAGGGCTCCATTGTCGGGCTGGTGGGCGAGTCGGGTTGCGGCAAGACCACCGTGGCCCGGGCGCTCACCCGGGTGATGGCCGGCAATGCCCGGATCGCGGGCGGCCAGGCGGTCTTTGACGGCACCGACATCATGGCGCTGTCGGAGGGGGAGGTGAACCGTCTGCGCTGGCGCGACATCGCCTTCATCCCGCAATCGGCGATGAACTCCCTCGATCCGGTCTACCGCGTCGAGACCCAGTTGCGGGAGGTGCTGACGCAGCGCGGCGGCATGGATCGCCGCGCCGCCCGGGCCCGCTCGGAGGAGCTTTTTGAGATGGTGGGGATCGAGCCCCGCCGGCTCCGCGACTTTCCCCACCAGTTCTCCGGCGGTATGCGCCAGCGGGTGGCGATTGCGCTCGCCCTGGCGTTGGAGCCGAAGCTGGTGATCGCGGACGAGCCGGTGACGGCGCTCGACGTGATCGTGCAGCGCCAGATCCTGGATCAGTTGAAGATCCTTCAGGAACAGCTTGGAATATCTGTCATTCTGGTGACCCACGATGTGTCTGTCGTGGCCTATGTCTGCGACCGGATCGTGGTGATGTATGCCGGCCGGGTGGCTGAGGAGGGGGAGATGCGCGACGTGCTGACCGCACCGATCCATCCCTACACCATGGGCCTCTATAACGCCTTCCCGGACCTCGCGAGCGCCACCGGGGTGCTGACGCCCATCGCCGGCGCGCCGCCCAACCTCGCCAACCCGCCGGAGGGCTGCCGCTTCGCGCCGCGCTGCCCCTTTGCTGCGGCGCCGTGCGCGGTGACGCAACCGGAGGCGCTGGCCATCGCCCCGGGCCACCGGGTGGCCTGCCACCGGGCCGAGGAGGCGGCCGCGCTCCGCCCCGAGGCCGCCAAGGTCGAGACCTGGGAGGTGGAGGCGTGAGCGCCGCGCCCCTGGTCGAGGTGGAGGGCGTGCGCAAGCACTTCCGCGCCGGCGGGGCCCTGGCCTCGATGCTGCGCGGCCCCGTCATGGTGAAGGCGGTGGACGGCGTCGACTTCACCCTCCGCAAGGGCGAAAGCGTAGGTCTGCTGGGCGAATCGGGCTGCGGCAAGACGACCATGGGCCGGCTGCTCACCAAGCTCGAGGATCCGACCGAGGGCGACATCGTCTTCGATGGGGAGGAGGTGGCGACGCTGCGCGGCCCGGCGCTCGCCCGCTTCCGCGGCCGGGCCCAGCTGATCTTTCAGAACCCGTTCGAGGCGCTCAACCCGCGCTTCACCATCGCCGCCTCGTTGGCCGAGCCATTGGAGAATGCCGGCATCCCGAAGTCCGAGCGCCGCGACCGCATCCGCCAGGCGCTGGAACTGGTGCGCTTGGCCGAGCCCGACCAGTACCTCGACCGCCATCCCCACCAGCTTTCCGGCGGCCAGCTCCAGCGCATCGTCATGGCAAGGGCGCTGATCCTGGAGCCGTCGTTCGTGGTGGCGGACGAGCCGGTCTCGATGCTCGACGTCTCGGTCCGGGCCGGGGTCCTCAACGTCTTTCGCGACGTGCGCGACCGGCTGGGGCTGACGGCGATCTACATCAGCCACGACCTGGCATTGGTGCGCTATGTCTGCGAGCGCACGATCGTCATGTATCTCGGCCGGATCGTGGAGGACGGCCCGACCGAAGAGATCGTGCGCGAGCCGCTCCATCCCTACAGCAAAGCGCTGGTGCAGGCGGTGCCGGTGCCGCACCCGGACCAGTCCCACGACCCATTACCGGTGGGTCGCGGCGCGCCGGATGCACGCAATCCCCCCTCCGGCTGCCGCTTCCGCGACCGCTGCCCCCAGGCGATGGAGCGCTGCGCGGTGGAGGAGCCGGCGCCCACCCGGGTCGGCAACCGCCTGGTGCACTGCCACCTGTTCGGCTGAGCCGCCTACCAGCCGAAGGCGTTCTCGAACCGATAGGGGATGAGCGGCGTGTCGATCGGCAGGCGGAACTTGTCGGGATTGGCGTGGTCGTACTGGATCGTCGGGAAATTCACCACCAGCACATCGTCCGAACCGATGTTCTGGTCGGCGTGCCAGACGTTGATCGGCACGTTGACCAGTTGGCGGTTGCGCTCGGAAAGCACGATTTCGCTGATCTCGCCGAAGGTGGGGGAGCCCGGGCGGGTGTCGTAGAACACGAGCTTCATCTCGCCCTTGATCAGGCAGTAGCGATCCTCGTGCTTGGCATGCAGGTTCCAGCCCTTCACCACGCCGGGTCGCATGGTGAAGTGGTAGCAGAAGACGAGCGGATCGGGATGCCAGTTCCAGCGCGGGTCGTACATCTCGCAGACCGTGCCGCGCTCGTCGGCGTGGGTGACGAGGGGGCGGACCGTGACGCCGTCGGCCAGGCGGCCCACCGGCGTGCCGTCCGAGGTCACCATTTGGGCGTCCTTCTTCGCCGCCTCCATCAATTCATCAAACTTAATCTGCTGGCTACTCATCGGCGTCCTCTGCCCTGTGTCGCTAGGGACAGGACCCTAGGTTGCAGCTTCCGCAGTCGCAACTGCGCCGCAGGCCCGCTACATGCGCCGGCGCCGGACCGTGCCGCCGAGCATGACGAGCGCTACGGTCTTAGCGGAGTGGGTGAGGATCGCGGGGTCGGCGACCGGATCGCCGTCGATCAGGATCAGATCGGCGAGCGCGCCGGGGGCGATGACGCCAAGCTCGCCCGGGCGCTGCACGATCTCGGCATTGATCGAGGTGGCTGAGCGGAGCACGTCGATCACCGGCTGGGCCCGAGCGCGGAGCGCGATCTCCCGCCCCTGGGTCTGCAGGAACTGGTTGCCATGGAGGTCGCAGCCGAGACCCAGCTTCACGCCGGCCGCGGCGCAGGTGGTCACGGCCTCGAGCGCGCGGGCGTTCACCTCGTGGATCTTCTCGGCGGCCGATGGGGGGAGGCCGAGCTCCGCCGCATGCTCTCCGATCAGCTCGCCGGCCGAGAGCGTTGGCACCACGTAGGCCCCAGTCGCCGCGATCTCTGCGGCTGTGTCGGCCCCGATCAGGCTGCCATGCTCGATGGAGCGGATGCCGAGGCGCACACCGCGGAGTGATCCCTCGTCCGTATGGCAATGGGCCATGACGTAGGAGCCGCGCCGCGCCGCCTCCTCCACCGCCACACCGATCTCGGCGTCGGAGAAGTGGGGCATGGCAAGGGGCGCGAGGTCGGTCGAGACGCCGCCGGAGAGGAAGAGCTTCAACTGGTGCGCGCCCTGGCGGAACGTCTCGCGCGCGGCGCGGCGCATCTCGTCCTCGCCGTCCACGCTCTGGCAGACCACGCCGGAATAGGCGCAGCCGCAGGGCTCGATCCAGCCCTTACGCCGCATGTCCCCATGCCCGCCGGTCTGGGTGATCGCCTTGCCGGGATAGAAGAAGCGCGGCCCGTCGATCAGCCCGGCCTCGAGCGCCAGCGCCAGGCCCTGAGTGCCGCCGCCGGCGTCGCGAAGGGTGGTGTAACCGCGGTCGAGCGCACCCTCCAAGAGCCGCGTGGCATGGGCGGCGAGCAGGGCCGGCGGCATCCGGTCGGTCGCGTAGAAGTCGTAGCCGGGCGTGTTGGCATGGAAATGCGCATCAATCAGGCCGGGCATCAGGAACCGGCCCTCGGCCGCGATCACGGTTTCGCCGGAGGTGAGCCCGGGGCCGACCTCCCGGATCTGCTCGCCCTCGATCAGGACGTCGGCATCCTCCAGGATCTCGTCGGAGACGCCGTCGAAGATCCGGGCGCCGGTGATGCGGGTGAGGGTCATGGGCGGAGGCTCGCACGGCCGAGCCCTGGGCGCTACCACTCGATGGGCGCACGCTCCCGAAAAAAGCCGCCCGTCGGGCCGTCGTCGGGCAGGGTCGCCAGCCAGACCGGGGTGTCGGCGCCCTGTTCCGGCGTCAGGGTGGCGCCGGCCCCGCCCATCCGGGTCTGCACCCAGCCGGGGCAGGCGGCGTTCACCTTCACCGCCGGTCCGTAGGCGCGGGCGGCGCGCACCGTCACCGCGTTCAGCGCCGCCTTGCTGATGGCGTAGGCCGCGGGGCCGCCCAACCCCTCCGAAAACGCGCCCCAGCCGGAGGAGACGTTGACGATCCGCCCCCATCCCCGCGTCCGCATCCCCGGAGCAAGGGCGGAGATCAGGGCGAAGGGCGCGATGCTGTTGACCGTGAGGGTCTGGGAGAGCTCGGCGACCGACAGCGCCGGGAGATCGCCGGCGCTCAGCAGCCCGGCGTTGTTGACCAGAATGTCGATCGGGCCGTGCTCTTCCTCCGCCCGGTGCGCAGTCTTCTGGGCCTCCTCAGCATCGGTCAGGTCGATGGCCAAAGGGATGGCATCGCCGAGTGAAGCGGCCGCCGCCTCGGCATCCGCCGCCAGCCGGCACGCGGCGATCACCCGGATGCCGCGCGCCGCGAGCGCCGCCGCGATTGCCGCACCGATGCCGCGATTGGCACCGGTGACCAGCGCCGTCTGGGATCCGTCCGTCATCCCCTACCGCTTTGCCAGCGCATCGGATTTCCGCCGCACGATGGTGGCGCGCAGATCGTGCATGGCCATCAGCAGCGGCTCCGAGATCTCTTCGACCTGCTTGTCGGTGGCCCGGGACTGGATCCACTGGGCCGCCCCTTTGATCTGGTCGATCAGGCGGTCCATGTCGTCCATCTCCCGCGCGCCCAGGTGCTTGCGGCGCTGCACGACCCACTTCTCGATCTCCGTGCGCTCGGCCGCCGTCAGCTCATGCTCGCCGTGGGCCTTGATCTCGCCATTGCGGGTGTTGACGACGGCGATCTGCTGCATGTCGAGCCGGCGCTGGCGGTTCTCCAGATCCAGCCGGAAGATGGCCGCGCCGTTCTCGCGCGTGCGGAAGTAGAGCGTCATGGTGTCGGTCCCTCGCGGAGCGGCCCCGGCGCGGCAGGCATCGGCCGGGCGGCGCGCACGATAACCCTGGGAGACGGCGAAGTCATGGCGCGCGCGGCGCGGGCCTTAGGAGAGGCTGGCGCAAAACCGCTGGATCCGGCTGCAGGCCTCGGTGAGGGCCGCGTCGGAGGTGGCGTAGCTCACCCGGAAATGCGGGCTGAGGCCGAAGGCGGCGCCGAAGACCACGGCAACGCCCTCCGCCTCCAAAAGCGCGCTCACGAAGTCCTCGTCCGTTTCGATCCGCCGACCGGAGGGGGCGGTCTTGCCGATGCAGCCGGCGATGGAGGGGTAGACGTAGAACGCCCCCTCCGGCGTCGGGCAGGCAATGCCCTCGGCTGCGTTCAGCATCTCGACGACCAGATTGCGCCGCCGCTCGAAGGCCACGCGGCTTTCGGCGATGTAGTCCTGCGGCCCGGTCAGCGCCTCCACCGCCGCCCATTGGCTGATCGAGCAGGGGTTGGAGGTCGATTGCGACTGCACCTTGCGCATCGCCGCGATCAGCTGCTCCGGCCCGCCGGCATAGCCGATCCGCCAGCCGGTCATGGCATAGGCCTTGGAGACGCCGTTCACCGTCAGCGTCCGCTCCGCCAGGCTCGGCAGAACGGCGGCCGGCGTGGCGAACCCGAAGGGTGGATAGACGATGTGCTCATACATATCGTCGGTCATCACCCAGACATGGGCGTGCGCCTCCACCACGGAGAGCAGCGCGCGGAGCTCCGCCGCTGTGTAGCCCGCGCCCGAGGGGTTGGAGGGGGAGTTCAGGATCAGCCACTTGGTGCGCGGGGTGATCGCCGCCTCCAAAGCCTCCGCCGTCAGCTTGAAGCCGTTCGCGGCCGTGGTCGCCACCGGGACCGGCGTGCCGCCGCCGAGCAGCACCATGTCGGGATAGCTCACCCAATAGGGTGCGGGGATGATCACCTCGTCACCGGGATCGAGAGTGGCGACGAGGGCGTTGTAGAGCACCTGCTTGCCGCCGGTGCCGACGCTGATTTGGGCGGGGCTGTAGCTCAGCCCGTTCTCCCGCGCGAATTTCTGGGCGATTGCCTCCTTCAACTCCGGGATGCCGTCGGGTGCCGTGTACTTCGTCTGCCCCGCGGCCAGGGCGGCGATTGCCGCGTCCTTGATGTTCTGGGGCGTGTCGAAATCCGGCTCGCCCGCGCCGAGGCCGATCACGTCGCGCCCCGCCGCCTTCAGCTCCCGCGCCTTGTTGGTCACGGCGATCGTGGGGGAGGGCTTCACCCGGGAGAGGCTTTCGGCAAGGAAGGGCATCGGTGGCTCCATCGTCGGGCGGCAGGGAACCGCTGGGCGCGTTCGCGGGTTCTTAGGCCGGCGGGCGAGACCGGATCAAGCCGAGCCGGCGCTTGTATCGCCGGGCGCAAGGGTCGAGGATGCGCCCCCGCCCCCCCAATGCAATCGCCAGATGTCAGGACAGTGGATGAGCGACGACTTCTCCGACGATACCGCAACCTTCGGCGACCGGATCGTCGCCGCGCGGGAGGCCCTGGGCCTCAGCCAGACGGAGCTGGCCCGGCGCCTGGGCGTGAAGCTCGCCACCGTACAGAACTGGGAGAACGACCGCTCCGAACCGCGCTCGAACAAGGTGCAGACGCTGGCGGGGATGCTGAACGTCTCCATCATCTGGCTGATGACCGGCGCGGGGGAGGGGGCGCCGAACGGTGAGGCGCAGGTTGAGCCCGCGAACCTGGCCGACGAGCTGCGCGATCTGCGCGAGATCCGGCTCGCCCAGGCCCAGCTCAACACCCGCCTGGCCCGGCTGGAGAAGCGGCTGCGCGCCCATCTCGACTGACATCTGGCCGTGGCGATGGCCCGGCCCATCCTCTAAAGACATGGCGAGCGAGGCGGAGGAGAGCCGATGGTAGAGACGGACGACGCTCAGCTGAAACGCCTGCGCATCCGTTCCTGGCGGCGCGGCACAAGGGAGATGGATCTGATCCTCGGCCCGTTCGCCGACCATGACCTGCGCGCGCTCGCCGCGGCCGAGCGCGATCACTACGAACGGCTGCTGAACGAAAACGACGGCGACCTCTACGCCTGGGTGAGCGGCCGGATCGCCGCGCCGGAGGATTATGCGGCGCTGATCGAGCTGATCCGCAGCAAGACCGAGGATCGCAGCGATTTTGCCCAACCGCTTTAACTGCTTATTGTGAAAGTTCGCAGAATGTTCTCACCGAGTTGATCTTACTCGGAGAGGGACAATGAATATGCAACCGGCCGCGGGCCCGCAGGAGGCCGAGGTGGAGCTGCCCGTCGGCAGCATTCTGCCGACCTATCTGGAGACGCTTTCGATGGTGGAGCGGCTGCATCGCCTGCTGCTCGACGTCATCAAGGACGAGTTCGAGCGTCTGGCGATCCTCGATATCAACGCCGTGCAGGCCCTGCTGCTTTTCAACATCGGCGACAACGAGGTGACGGCGGGGGAATTGAAAAGCCGCGGCTACTACCAGGGCTCCAACGTCTCCTACAACCTCAAGAAGCTGGTCGAAGCGGGCTACATGCACCACCAGCGCTGCCAGATCGACCGGCGGGCCGTGCGGGTGCGCCTGACCGATAAGGGGCGGGAGATCCGGGTCATCGTCGGAGAGCTCTTCGCCCGCCATGCCGATCTGCTGAACGAGCGGGAGATCGTTGAGCCCGAGGGTCTGCGCTCGCTGAACGGCGATCTGCGCGGGATCGAACGGTTCTGGTCCGACCAGATCCGCTACATCTACTAGGCTGCCCAGGCGCTGACGGGCGCCTGGCCGACACCGGGCGCCGTGCCTTCTCAGGCGCGGCCCTGAAACAACAGGCCGATGCTGCGCTTACGCGGCAAGATCGCCGGGACGCGGTCGCGATAGGCGGCGTAGCTCGGCCGGGTGCGCAGCATCCGCTCCTCGATCACCGGGATGCCGGAGACCCGGGTGAGGAGCACGAAGACAAGCGCGGCGGACAACAGCGCCCAGGCGATGCCGGCCTCAAGGGCGACAAGCGAAATGCCTGACCAAACAATGATTTCGCCGAGATAGCTCGGAAAGCGCACGACCGCGCGAATGCCGGTCGTCAGCAGCCCGCCGGAGGGTGTGTCGCGGCGGAAGCGGTCGAGTTGGGTATCGGCCACGGTCTGCAGAACGATGCCAGCGATGGCGATCAGGCCGCCGATCAGGCCGAGCGGTCCCACTGGCCCGCTCGCCGACAGCATCGCCATCACGGGCCCGACAGAGACGAGGCCCTGCAGAACCGCCTGCAACAGGAAGACGACGAAAAGGCTTTTCCACCAGAAGCCCGGCTTCCAGGCGTCGCGGATCTCGGCGTAGCGCGGATCCTCCTCGCCCTCCCGCAGGCGCCGCGCGCCGAGCTGCAGGCCGAGGCGCAGGGCCCAGGCAACAATCAGGCCGAGCAGCAGCAGCGCCTGGGGCTCCGTCGGCAGACCGGCCTGCCACCAGGCGGTCAGGGCGATGGCGGCAAAGCCAGGGCCCCACCAAAAGTCCACCACGCTCGCGTCGCGGCGCACGAGGCTCACCAGCCAAAGCAGCAAAAATCCCCCGAGGGCGACCAGCCAGGCCGCACCGAAAGTCGTCCACATAAGCTCCCCCGGGCCCTGCACCGGGCCGTTCTGCGGTGATCGACTCACCAAGTTGCCCGGATATACGCGAAGGTTGCGCGAGTGGATCTTTGCCGATGCGGACGATTGCGACCTTTTTCGCGCCATGTTTTGGGTGCAAGTAACTGAAATAGGCCGTGGACGGCTTCGATTCGGGTCGCACTGTGGTAGGCTCGTGGCAGAACGAGCAGTGCGGTGCGGCACCCTGAGGGGCTCAGTCTGGGGGGCACGATTGCCGGTTCGGCATCGGAACGGGGGTCTGCAGGCAGGTCCATGCAGAGCGTTGAGCGACAGGAACTGCGGGGCTTCGACGCCTACGAGGTGACGCTCGGCGATATGCTGCGCGGTGAGCGGGCGACCAAGGGCAAGTCGCTCCTCGACGTGCAGCGCGACCTGCGCATCAAGGCCGCCTACATCTCCGCCATCGAGAACACCGACGCCGACGTCTTTCCCAATCCGGGCTTCATCGCCGGCTACGTGCGCTCCTACGCCCGCTATCTCGAGCTCGATCCCGACGAGGTCTACCAGCAGTTTTGCAGCGGCAGTGGCTTCGGCGGCGTCAACAGCGACCTGGCCGGCGTCCGCTCGAAGGCCGAGGGCCGGGGCAAGCGCGCCCGGGCGGGGCGCCCGGCGGGCCGCGCGGCCATGCAGGACGAGGTGCTGAAGCGCTCCCGCCTCGGCAGCGACAATGTGGCCT
The DNA here is from genome assembly GCA_039180875.1 of Pseudomonadota bacterium. GTDB lineage: Bacteria > Pseudomonadota > Alphaproteobacteria > Rhodobacterales > Rhodobacteraceae > JBCDCY01. Next base: position 94,313 of record JBCDCY010000010.1, read on the forward strand.
TCGACTGGAACGCGCTCGAGGCGCTCTCCGGCCTCGGCTCGGTCGCCGTGCTGGCCGCACTGATCGCCGGCCTCGGCTATGGCGGCTGGTTCGTGTTGGAGGAGTTGCAGCGCGTGCGCATCGCGCCGGTCGAGCAGGTGCCGGTGGTCGGGGCCGAAGCCACGGCCATTCCGCTGCCGGAAGGACCGGCCGCGCCGGGCACCGATGGCACGGCGGCGGCCGAGCCGGCGCTCGACATCGCCAGCCTCTACGCCCCGCAGGAGCTGAGCCTGCCCGATTTCGAGCCGCGCGACGGCCCCATCGCCGAGCTCGATCCCGAGCGGGTGGGCATCTACGGCGCGCCGGAGCGCGTCGCCACGCCCGCCCCAGGCAATCCGGTGGCCAACGACATGCCGGTGCTGCCTGTCGCAGCCCTGACCGACGCGGACGAGATGATCGCCCCGCTGGCCAGCCCGCGCGAGGTGCAAGTTGTGGCCCAGCAGGCAGCCTGGGTGCGGGTCTATCTGGCCGACGGCACCGTGGTCTTTGAGAAGATCCTCGATCCGGGCGAGGCCTACACCCTGCCTGACGAGCTCGATGCACCGCTGCTGCGCGCCGGCAATTCGGGCGCCGTCTTCCTGTTGGTCGGGGGGGAGACCTACGGCCCGCTCGGCGATGGACCCAGCGTGGTGAAAGACGTCTCCCTGCAGGTTGAGGCGGTGCGGACCGAGTGGCCCGAGGTCGCCGCCGACAGCGCGGTGAGCGAAGCGTTGGAGGAGGCGGTGCTGCAGCGCAGCGCCCTGACGGCCGACTAGAACGCTCTCCGTTCGGACAGGATCACCGATCTGAACGGAAAGCGCTGCGACCTGGACGACTTGCTCCTCCTGGATTTCGACCTGACTGAGTCAGTCAGATCGGCATCCGCCCCAAACCACCGGCAAGCCTGCGCCTACTCACCGCTCCCCGCCGCCCCCGCCGTCTCTTGACCAAATCTCTTAACGCATTGGGGTGACAGCCCCCCTCGCGCCGCATATGTTCAGCCGCGAACGGGGCGCCACCGTCTGTGCGCCCCACGGGACACGACACCAGCACTGGGTTCGCTGCATGAGCCACACCGCCATCCGACCCTGGCGCACGATCGAGCGCCGGAAGAGCCGGCAGATCCATGTGGGGCAGGTAGCGGTCGGGGGCGACGCCCCGATCTCGGTCCAGACGATGACCAACACGCTCACCCCGGATGTGGAGGCGACGGTCGCCCAGGTGCGGGCCTGCAGCGAGGCCGGCGCCGACATCGTGCGGATCTCGGTGCCCGATGCCGAGAGCTCCGCCGCGCTAAAACAGATCATCCCCCGGGTCGACGTGCCGATCGTCGCCGACATCCACTTCCACTACAAACGCGCCATCGAGGCGGCTGAGGCAGGCGCCGCCTGCCTGCGGATCAACCCCGGCAATATCGGGAACGAGGCGCGGGTGAAGGAGGTCATCAAGGCGGCCCGCGACCACGGCTGCTCCATCCGCATCGGGGTGAACGGCGGCAGCCTTGAAAAGGACCTGCTCGAAAAGTACGGCGAGCCGTGTCCGGAGGCTTTGGTCGAATCCGGGCTCGACCACATTAAGATCCTCGAGGACAACGACTTTCACGAGTTCAAGATCTCCGTGAAAGCGTCCGACGTGTTCCTCGCCTCTGCCGCCTATCAGGGCATTGCCGAGGCGACGGACGCACCGATCCATCTGGGCATCACCGAGGCGGGCGGTGCCGTCTCGGGCAGTGTGAAGTCCGCGATCGGCCTGGGCATGCTGCTTTGGATGGGGATCGGCGACACCATGCGCGTCTCCCTCTCGGCCGATCCGGTCGAAGAGGTGAAGATCGGCTTCGAGATCCTGAAATCCCTCGGCCTGCGCCATCGCGGCGTCAACATCATCTCCTGCCCGTCCTGCGCTCGCCAGGGCTTCGACGTGATCAAGACGGTGGCGGAGCTCGAGCGGCGGCTGGAGCACATCAAGACGCCGATGTCGCTCTCCATCATCGGTTGCGTGGTGAACGGCCCGGGCGAGGCGCTGATGACGGATGTGGGCTTTACTGGCGGCGGTGCCGGTCACGGCATGGTCTACCTTGCCGGCAAGCAGGACCACCGCCAAGACAATGCCTCGATGATCGACCACATCGTCGAGCTGGTCGAGGCCAAGGCGACGGAGATCGAGGCGCGCGAAGCCGCCGATGCGGCCGCGGCCACCCAAGCCGCCGAGTAGAGCGGCCAAAAGGGATGCGCATCTTTATCTCACTGGTCATCGTCGGGGCGATCTTCCTGGGCTTCCTCGCCATCGCCCTGATCCGCACCGCCTCGCACGATCCCGACCTGTGGCATGTCGATCCCCGGACCGTCGCGGCGCCCGACACGCCGAACTGGCATCTGGTGGCCGATCCGGAGATCGCGACGGCCACGCCGCATAGCCCGGCGCCGGTCTACGCCGCCTCGCCGGTGGTGCTGGCCGAAGCCTTCGACAACTTCGTGCTGCGCCAGCGCGATACCCAGCGCATCGCTGGCCGGCCGGTCGATCAGTGGATGACCTATGTGCAGCGCACCGAGGCGGTGAAGTTCCCCGACTACATCTCAGTCGTGTTCTACGAGTTGGAGGAGGGCCGTTCGACCCTCGCCATCTTCTCCCGCTCGCGCTACGGCTATGGTGATCTCGGGGTCAATGGCGAGCGAGTAGAGGGCTGGCTCGGCACCCTGCAGTCGTTCGAGGAGTGAGGGCGCCCCGGCGCTTGGGCAGCCGTCCATGACCTTGCGCCACATCGGGTTGTTGAGCGCCATCTCGCAGCGGGCGACGAACGCGTTGCCGTCCACCACCAGGCAGATCGACCGGCCGAGATCGACCCGCCCACCTTCTCGGTCCGTGCAATAGCAGTCGATCCCGTCCGCCGCGCCGTCGGCGCGCACGGCAGGGGCGAGGAGCAGCATGGCCAAGGCGGCCGGCAAAAGGCCGGCTGAGTTGACCGAAAGCCGCGGAGCGTTCAAACGACGAGCCATGATTCCCGACCACAGGATAGATCAGATCTTCGAGCGTTTCGCCTTTCTTGAGGCGAAGATGGCCGAGGGGGCGGACGGCGAGACCATGGTGGCGCTCGCCCGGGAATACGCCGATCTGCGCCCCGTGGTCGAGCGTGCCGAGACCTATCGCCGGCTCCGGACCGAGATCGCCGATGCGGAGGCCCTGGCCTCCGACCCCGAGCTCGGTGAGTTGGCGAGCGAGGAGCTGCCGGGCCTGAAGACCGCCTTCGAGGCGGCCGAGACCGAGCTCGGGGTCGCCCTTCTGCCGCGGGATGCCGCCGATGCCCGCCCGGCTATCCTGGAGATCCGGCCGGGGACGGGGGGTGAGGAGGCGGCGCTTTTCGCTGCGGACCTCCTGCGCATGTACCAGCGCTTTGCCGAGCGAAGCGGCTGGCGCATGGACCTGGTCGAGGCCCAGACGACGGAGCTCGGCGGGCTGAAGGAGGCGGTGGCCAACATCGCGGGTGAGGGCGTGTTCGCCAGGCTCAAGTTCGAGAGCGGCGTGCACCGGGTGCAGCGGGTGCCGACGACGGAAAGCGGCGGGCGCATCCACACCTCGGCCGCCACGGTCGCGGTGCTGCCCGAGGCGGAGGAGATCGACGTCGAGATCGCGCCGAGCGACATCCGCATCGACACGATGCGGGCCTCGGGCGCCGGCGGACAGCACGTGAACACCACCGACTCGGCCGTGCGCATCACCCATCTGCCGACCGGCATCGTCGTCACCTCGTCGGAGAAATCCCAGCACGCCAACCGGGCGAAGGCCATGGCCGTGCTGCGCGCCCGGCTCTACGACCAGGAGCGGCAGGCGGCGGCGGCGGCGCGGGCGAGCGAGCGCCGCGACCAGATCGGCTCCGGCGACCGGTCGGAGCGTATCCGCACCTACAACTTCCCCCAGGGCCGCGTCACCGACCACCGGATCGGGCTCACGCTCTATCGCCTCGACGAGGTGATGGACGGCGATTTGGAGGAGGTGGTGAGCGCCCTGCTGACCGCCGACCAGGCCGAGCGCCTGGCCAACCTCGACGAGGGCTGAGGTGCAGCGCGGGCAGCTTCTGGCCAAGGCGACGGCCGACCTCTCCGAGGCCGGGGTGCCCGACGCCGCCCGGGACGCGCGGCGCCTTCTGGCCCATGCGGCCGGCCTCGACGGAGCGGCGCTCGCCGGCGGGCTCACGGCGGAGGCCGCGGCATCGGAGGAAGCGGCCTTCGCCGCCGCCGTGGCGGCCAGGCGGGCGCGAAAGCCGGTCTCCCAAATCACCGGCAGCAGGCTCTTCTGGGGGCGCCCGTTCCAGGTGACCGGCGACGTCCTAGACCCGCGTCCGGAGACGGAGACGGTCATCGCCGCGTGTCTGGACGGCCCGGCAGCGGGGCGGATCCTGGACCTCGGCACCGGCTCCGGCGCGCTGCTTCTCACGCTGCTGGCCGAATGGCCGACGGCCGCCGGGCTCGGCACCGACATCTCCGCCCCGGCGCTTGCGGTCGCCCGGCAGAACGCCGCGGCGCTGGGCGTCGCAGATCGCGCGACCTTCCAACGCGCCGACTGGTTGGCCGGGATCGACGGTTCCTTCGAGCTGATCGTCTGCAACCCGCCCTACATCGCGGCGGACGCGCTGGCGGACCTCGCGCCCGACGTGCGGGACTGGGAGCCGCGCGGCGCGCTGACCGACGAGGCCGACGGCCTCAGCGTCTATCGCCGCCTGGCGCCGGCGCTTGCTCAGGTGCTCGCGCCCGGCGGCCGGGCGATCTTCGAGGTGGGCGAAGGCCAGGCGGGGGACGTCCGCGCGATCTTCGCCGCCACGGGCTGGGGCGCGACAGTCCACACCGATCTCGACGGCCGCGAGCGCGCAATCGAGCTGCAAAACGCCAAAATACGTGCCGAATGAAACGTTTTTCCGGCGCAATGCGGTTTTGGCTTGTGCTTCAAAGTTCGATCTGTATAGCCTTGGTTGTCGTCGGCAGCTGCTTTCGACCCTGCAGTTCAACGATGGCTAACGGGGTTTAACTACCGCTCGTAAGGCGTGGAACGGCCTTCACCGGCCGCCATACCGATTGACCAAAATTGGACACGGCATCTCGGTGCCGCGTTCCGGCAAAAGACCGGACAACATGCGATCGTCATCAAAGTCGCGCTCTCGCAGTAAGAGCAATCGAAACAAAGGCTCGATGGGAAATGTGGTCAACCGCGTGTTCGACAGCGCGGGGCCCGAGGGGCGGGTGCGCGGCACACCGCAACAGATCATCGAGAAATATCAGACCCTGGCCCGCGATGCGCAGCTGGCCGGGGATCGGGTTGCCGCGGAGAATTTCCTACAGCACTCCGAACATTATTCGCGCTTGCTGGGCGAAGCGCAGCGCCAGCAACAGGAAAACCAGCGCCGCGATCCCTCGGCCCAGCCGCAGCCGGAATTCTCCAACGGCCATGACCGCACGGCCGGTCAGGAGCGCCAGGGCGACGACCAGCCGGCCCAGAGCGGCAACGGCGCCGCTCCGACCCCGGCGCGGGAGGGGGCGGCCGGCGGTCTCGAGACCATCGAGCCGACGGAGCCGACCGGCGATACCGGTCTGGTCTCCACGCCCGAATCCGCCTCCGGTCTGAATGGCCGGAGCAGCGGCAGCCGTCCAAGCTCCAGCCGATCCCGCAAGAAGCCCGCGGCCGAGGCGAGCGAGGAGACGGCGTCCGACGGCGCGGCTGAGGATGACGGCGAGCCCGTCGCGACCTGAGAGACAGATCCTAGCCGCGGCCCGTCCGATGCGCTTCGACCAGGCGGGCGAGGGCGCAGAACGCCTCTAGCCCCACTTCTTCGGCCCGGGCCGTCGGTGAGATCCCGCAGCTTTCGAGCCTTTGCTCCAGCTCCGGCAGCAGGCCGCGCAGGCTCGCGCGCAGCATCTTGCGCCGTTGGCCGAAGGCTTGGGCGACGACGCTCTCCAGCGTCTTGGCGTCCGCCGGATAGGCTGGCGCCGGGCGCGCCCGCAGATGCACCACGGCCGAGCGGACCTTTGGCGGCGGCACGAACGCGGTCGGTGCGACGCCGAAGGCGATTGCCGCCTCGGTCCGCCAGGCGCTGAGAACCGAGAGCCGGCCATAGCTCCGGCTGCCGGGCTGGGCGACGATGCGCTCCGCCACCTCCTGCTGGAACATCAGGGTGAGGCTCTGCCAGGGCGGCGGCCACATGGCCGGGGTGAGCCAGCGCACCAGCAGCTCCGTCCCGATGTTGTAGGGCAGGTTGGCGACCACCCGGATCGGCGGCGTCATCTCCGCCCAGGGGCTTGCCGCGAGGGCGTCGCCCGCCACGATCTCCAGCCGGCCGGGATAGTGCGCCGCGATCTCCTCGAGCGCGGGCAGGCAGCGCGGATCGCGCTCCACCGCCACCACCCGGCGTGCGCCTTCCTGCAGCAGCGCCCGGGTGAGGCCGCCGGGGCCGGGGCCGACCTCCAGCACGTCGGCCGCGCTCAGATCGCCGGCGACGCGGGCGATCCGGCCGGTGAGATTGAGGTCGAGGAGGAAGTTCTGCCCCAGCGCCTTCCGCGCCGACAGCCCGTGCCTGGCGATCACCTCGCGCAGCGGTGGCAGCCCGTCGGGGGCAAGCCGCGCCGTCACCCGGTCACGCCGCCTGACGCCGGCGGGCCGCCATCTCGGCCGCCAAGCGGACCGCGGCGATCATCGAGGCGGGATCGGCGCAACCCTGGCCGGCGATGTCGTAGGCGGTGCCGTGGTCGGGCGAGGTGCGCACAAAGGGCAGGCCGAGGGTGACGTTCACCCCCTGGTCGAAGTGCAGGGTCTTGAGCGGCACCAGCGCCTGGTCGTGATACATGCAGATCGCCGCGTCGTAGCGCGCTCTGGCCGGCGCGTGGAACATGGTATCGGCCGGCAGTGGCCCGGTGAGGTCGTGACCCTCGGCCTGCAGCGCGGCCACCGCCGGGGCGATGATGTCGCGCTCTTCGAGGCCGATCGCGCCGCCCTCTCCCGCGTGGGGGTTGAGCCCGGCGACGGCGAGGCGGGGGCTGTCGATGCCGAAGTCGGTCTGCAGGGCGCGGGCAGCGATCCGCACGGTGGCCACGATCAGGGCGACGCTCAACCGACCCGGCACCTCGGCCAGTGGAATGTGCACCGTCACCGGCACCACGCGCAGGCCGGGGCCTGCCAGCATCATCACTGGCGTCACACCACCGGCGAGATGGGCGAGATATTCCGTATGGCCGGGAAAGGCGAAGTCGGCGCCGTCGATCAGCGCCCACTTGTTGATCGGTGCGGTGACGAGTGCCGCGGCCTCTCCCGCCAGCGCGAGTTCGGCACCGCGACGGATGGCGCACAGGACCGGGGGCGCGTTGGCCGGATCGGGATTGCCCGCGAGGGCTGGGGCGAGCAGCGGCTCGGGCAGCACGGGCAGGGCGCCCCGCGGCGCTGTGGCGACGGCGGCCGGCGCGTCGATCTCGGCAATGGTGAGGCCGGCGCCGGCGGTCCAGCGGGCTAGGGCGGCGGGGTCGCCGATGACCGCCAGCGCCACGTCGCCAACGAGTGCGGCGAAGGCTTTCGAGACGATCTCCGGCCCGATGCCGGACGGGTCGCCGAGGCTGATGACGATCGGGGCCGACGGATCGGCCGCGATCATCGCACCTCCGTCACCGCGTCGCGGCGCAGTTCCTGCAAGTAGCCGTCGGCGAAGCTGCCGAGGCGCTGCTCAAAGATCTCGCCCCGGACGCTGTCGCGGGCGTCGACGGGGCTGCCCCCGGTGCCCGCGTCGCGGCTGCAGAGCACGTAGATCTCGAAACGCGTATCGGTCTCCACCGGGCTGCTTGCCGCGTCGATCGCCAGGCCGTCGAGCGCGCTGGCGGCGGTGTCGGAAAGCTCGGCCTCCGGCACCGGCCCGATGATCCCCGATCCAGCGCTGAGCTCGCTGCCCTGCGCCACCACGTCGCCGCAACCGCCGAGCCCCAGGGCGAGGGCTCGGGCCTCGTTCCTAAACTGCTGGCGTTCGTTGGTGCTGGCGCCCGTCGGTATCTCGACGATTGCGATGGCGTAGGTGACCTGGGCCGCTGCTTCGCTCTCACCATCGGCGGCGCTTGCGACATCGGTCCGTTGGTCCAGCAACTTGATGATCGTCACGCCGCGAGTGATCGGGATCGGCGGCGTGACCTCGCCAATCTCGAGAAGCGAGATCTCGGTGGCGATCTCGGGCGGCAGGGCATCGAGGGGAGCCCAGCCGATATCGCCGCCCTGGGCGGCAGAGCCGGAGCGGGAGTAGCGCCGCACCGCTGCGGTGAAATCGCCGCCGGCGCGCAGCTCCTCCACCAACTGAGCAGCGAGGGCCAGCGTCTCCTCCTCGCCTCGCTCCTCGAAGGGCATGGCCAGCTCAGCTAGGCGCACGCTGACATTCTCGTCCGCCAGGCCGAGCTCGAGGGCGGACTCGATGTCCTGCTCGGTCGGCGTCGCGCGGGACCCGAAGCGCAACCGCACAACTTTGCGCCAGGCCAGCTCCGCCCGGATGAAGTCCTCGAGCGCCTCGCGCCCCACGCCGCGGCTGCCGAGGCCAGCGATCAGGCGATCGGCGGTCAGGTTGCGCGAACGGGCGAAGCGAGCGATGCCGTCCTCCAGCTCCGCCGGTGAGACGGTGAGGCCGAGGCGCCGCGCCTCCTGCAGCTTCAGCACCTCCTCGATCAGCGCCTCCTGGGCCAGGGCCGCCGCCCGGCTCTCATCGAGGCCGAAGACGCGGTAGAAGCGGGAGCGTTCGGCCAGATCGAAATGCGTGATGACGTCGTCGTTGACGACGAGGGCTGGGGAAAACGGGTTCTGGGCCGCGGCCCCGTCGGGCAAGGCCGGCATGAGCAGGGCGAGGGCCAGGCAAAGCGCGCCGGGGCGCAGTTTGGTCGGTCGCATCATCTCTCTTTCGTCGCTCAGTTGCGCGCCAGTTTGCTGCAGCGGCTGCGCGGCCGGCCGCGCCGGTCGCCGGTGCTGAACTCCGCCACCCGGATGTTGAGCCCGGCACTGGTCGAGGGCGCTACATTAAGGGATGTGGTGAAACGGCGCGAGACCGAAACATCTATGCCGACGCAGTCGGTGGTGTAGCTCAGGGCACCGCCCGCCCGCACCACGCTGCCCTCCACCAGGTCCTGGCGGAAGAAGCCGCTGATCGCCCAGTTCGGCGTCAACTCGTAGCCGCCTTGCAGGAGTAGCTCGGCCCGATCTTCCGGCGCGCCCTGGGCCGTGTCTTCCTCAAGCAGGACGAGGGAGCTGTTCAGCGTGGCGCCGGCATAGTCGAGGGAGAAGATCGCCTCGTTCCGGCTGAAGTTGAAGGTCTCGTCAAAGAGCGCCCGGTTAGTGAGCTTGAAGTAGGGCGGAAAGCTGAGCGTCAGCGCGGTCACCACGTCGGAGGTGGTGCCGGTGAGGCCGGTGCCCTCGGTAAAGACCGGATCGGCGTCGACCCGAAAGACGTTGCCGACCAGGAAGCTGATGCTGGTGCCGTTGTCGGCGACCCGCTCGTAGCGCACCCCGACATTGGAGCGAAAGCCGGGCTCGAACCGATCCTCGCCCGGGAACCGGCTGATGTCGAACAGGTTGGTCTCGTCGAACTCGACCAGCAGGCTGTCCTCGTTCGGGATGCCGGGGCCGTTGCCGCCGCTGCCGGCGAAGATCAGCTGGGCGATGGGCTCTAGGTAGTGCATCGCGTTGGCGGTGCGGAGCGCCGTGGGGTAGCGCACCTCGCCGCCGATAAGGGGTCGAAAGCGGGTGCTGGTGCCGTCGGGTACCACGTCGTCACCTTCCGAGCCGAAGAGGTCGACGCCGAACTCGCCAAAGCTGCGCAGCACCAGGCCGCGGGGGGTGATCCAGTCCCGCTCCCAATCCGCTTCGGCCGAGAAGCGGAAGGAGTTGGTGCTGTTGTTGCGGAAGAGCGCGTAGCCGGAGGCGTCGAAGGCCAGGGTGCCGCCCGCCACGGTTTGCGGCACGATCTGGCGCATCTCGAACTCGGGCAGGGCGTTTGGCACCAGGCCCGGCAACTCGTCCGGCGCGTCCCGCAGGCTTTGGAACCGCACGCCGTTCAATTCCCAGAAGCCGTTCGGCCGGAAGGAGGCGACACCGAGTACGCTGGTCAGCCGGTCGGTTTCGGAGAAGTCGAACTCCCTGAGATAGCTGTCGTCGGAGGCGGCGTTGATATCGGCATAGGCCTGGATCGTGTCGGTCAGGAAGTAGCTCCCGAAGACGTCGAGATGGCCGCGAAAGACATCCAGGAACTCGTCATCGTCCGGTGTGATCGAGCCGTAGAAATCCAGGTAGCCGCGGGCGAAGCGCCGGCGGTATTCGCCCTCCATGATCAGGCCCTGGTTGGTGGTGATGAAGGGCGTGATCGTGGCATCGGACTGGTCGTCGATGACGACGAAGTAGGGGATCTTGGTGCCGTAGCCGAAGATCTCAGAGCTCAGCAGCCGGGGCGAGAGAAAGCCGGTCGCCCGCTCGACCGAGGGGTCGGGATGGCGGAAGTAGGGGAGCCAGGCGACGGTGACGCCGAAGACGTCGAAATAGGCGTTCTCGTAGTGGATCTGGCGGGTCTGCTCGTCGTGGATCACCCGCTCCGCCCGGATCTGCCAGATCGGGGTGGGATGCTCCTCACACACCTCGCAGGCGCTGGCGACGGCGCGGTAGAGCGTGTTGTAGCGGGACTCGACCCGCCGCGCCTCGACCGAGGCCACGCGAAACTGGCTGGAGATCAGGGTGCGCGCGCCCTGCACCAGGCCGTTGCGCAGCTCCGGGTCTAGGGTGGCGATGTCGGCATAGACCGTGGTGCCGTCGGGGTTGCGCAGGATCAGATCGCCCGTGGCGGTGATCGTCCCGGCCTGGGCGTCATAGACGATCTCGTCCGCGGTGAGCGTGCGCTCGCCGTAGAACACCTCGACATTGCCGCGGGCGATCAGCCGCTCGCTCTCCGCCTCGTAGCGCACGTCGTCGGCGATCAGCGCCACCGGCAGGTCGCGGGGGATCTCCGTCAGATCGAGGGGGCGCTGCTGGGCGACAGTGGGTACGGCCACGGCGGAGGCCAGCACGGCGGTCAGCGCCACGGTAAGCGCGCACGATCGCGGCCATGCCCGAGGTCCTGCCACCCGCGATCTCCCTCTGTCCCAGCCCCGAATAAGCTCTACCCGTCCTCGAGGTAGAACAATAGCCCCATCGCACCGAGCATGGCGGATGCCGGCGGCACCCAGACCGCGATCAGCGGCGGTAAGGCGCCGCTGCCGCCGAGCGCCTGGGTGACGTCGGAGACGAAGAACAGCACGAACCCCGTCATCACGGCCGCCAGGATCATGATGCCGACCCCGCCGAACCGGGTCGTGCGCATGGAAAAGGCGCCGCCGAGCAGCACCATCGCCATGAAGAGGAGCGGCTTGGCGAGCTCCGCCTGGTAGTAGAGCCGGTGCCGATCGGCGGTGAAGCCCGCGGCCTCCAAGATCGCGATGAAGCGCGGCAGATCCCAGAAAGAAAGTGACTGGGGCGGCGCGAAGCCGTCGAGGATGCGCTCGCTGGTGAGCGTGGTCGGCACCGTGATCTCGTCCCGGGCGACGGGCAGGGCGGCGTCGGCGAGCTCCGGGCCGAAGCGCCACTCAGTCGCGTCGGCCATGATCCAGGCCCCGACACCGGGGGAGAGCTCGGCGCTTTCCGCCTCGATCCGCCCGACCAGCCGGCCGTTCTCGTCAAAGCGGAAGAGCGTCGGCAGGAGAAGGCGCGTCCCGTCGGCGTTGGAGCGGGCGGCGCGGATCACCGTCTGGCCGCTCTCCTCCGCCTGGCGCAGCCACAGGCCCTTGCCGGAGACCGAGAGCAGGCTCGCCTGGCCTTTGAAATAGCGGGCGTTCATCGTCTCGTAGCGGCTGAGCGTGGTGGCCGCGATCGGGTTGAGCGCGGCGAAGGCCACCACCCCCAGCACCCCGGCGCAGAGCATCACCGGTAGGATCAGCCGCCAGGCAGAGACGCCGGCGGCCCGGGTGACCACCAGCTCGCTCGACCGGGCGAGCTGCAGGAAGGCGGCCATCGAGGCGAGCATGAAGACGAAGGGCAGGGTGCTGCCGAGCACCGTCGGCATATGGAGGAGCGCCATGGTAAAGACCTCGACCCCACCCGCGCCGCTGCTGCCAAGGTTGCGCGCCATCTCGATCAGGTCGCCGATGATGATGAGCACCGCGACGATGACGAGCACCAGGCCGAGGCGCTGCAGGAAGGTGCGCGCGATGTAAGCGGCGAGGGTGAAGCTCACGGCACCGCCCCCTCTGCCGCTGCCGGGAAGGGCGCGGCCCGGCGCCGCCCGCTCAGCAGCACGACGGCGATGATGAGGCCGAGGATCGGCGGCACGTACATCAACGGCCACAGCTCCGAGACCGAGGTCGCGGCCGATTTTGCCACGATGCCGAGCACCCGGATCACCACCGCGCCGACGATGGCGAAAGCGATGCGGATGGCGAACCCCCGCCGGCGAAAGCCGCCGAAGACGACCAGCGCCAGGGCGAGCAGCGGCAGCGTCAGCCCATAAAGCGGCGCCGAGAGCTGCTCATGCCCCTCCGCTGTGAAGTCGCCGCGGGTGCGGCGCGCCCCCTCCCAAAGCTCCTCCGGCGGATTGACCAGGGTGCCCACATAGTGCTCCGACGGCTTGCGGGCGCGCGTCTCATCGTCGGCGATGAAGGGGCTGAGGTCGTAGACCAGGGTCTCGAAATCCAGGATTGAGAGGCTGCCCCGGGTCACGTCGTAGTGCTGCGCCGCGCCCGAGAACATCACCACCCGCGGAGCGCCATCCTCCCGCACCAGGGCGGCGCGCTCGGCGGTGTAGGTCACGGGCTCGGCCGGATCGCTGTTGTCGTGCAGGAAGATGCCCGCCATCTCTCCCGCCCGGTTGGTCTCGCGGATGTAGATTGTGAGGCCGTCGCCGGGGTGCACGAACTCCCCCTCACGGATCAGCGCGTTGGCGATCTCGCTCCGGATATCGGCGATGCGCTCGCGCAACTCCCGCGCGGCGGTGGGCATCAGGTAGAGGGTGATGACGCACATCGCCACCATCACCGCCGCGCCGAAGATGGCGATCGGCCGGGCAAGCCGCAGGGTGGAGATGCCGGCCCCCATCATCACCACCAGCTCGCTTTCGGAATAGAGGCGATTGACCAGATAGAGCGTCGCCGCGAAGGCCGCGACCGGCAACACGATCGACATCACCACGGGCAACAACAGCGCCGTGAAGGCGAGGAAAACGCCCGCGGTCTGGCCCGCATTCACCACCGTGTCGATCACCCGGAGCGATTGGGTGAGCCAGATCACCCCGGTGAAGACCAGGGCGAAAAAGCCGAAGGGGCCGACGATTTGGGCAATGATGTAGCGGTCGATGCGGTTCATCGTGCCGGTCCCTTCTCCCCGCTCTGGCGCATGATCGCCGGTCGCGCAGCCGGGGCGTGGCAGGCGCCAGTGCTCGCTGGCGCCGGGGCCGCAAAGACACTACGGTTCGCCCTTACGCCGTGTCCAGCCGGGAGACCACCATGACAGCGCCCCTGACGATTTCGTTCGATGCGAGCGACACGGACGCAATCGCCGGGATAGAGGGGCGCCTTGCCGTCCTGGTGGATCCCGACGCCGGCCTCGACATGCTGGCCCGCCGGGTCGATCGGTTGACCAAAAAGGCGCTCAGCCGCGTCGTAGGTGGCAAGATGTTTGCCGATCTGAAGCCCGGCAAGGGCATGTTGCTGCCCTATCCCGTGGGCGTCGCGGCAGAGGCGATCGCGGTCGTGAAATTGCCGAAGCGGGCCGACGTGCACACCGCGCGCCTGGCCGGCGCAACGGTCGCCGCGATGCGCGGGAAGGAGCCCATGACGGTGCTGGCCGCTGCGCATCCCCGGGCGGCGGAGATCTCCTACGGCCTCGCCCTTCGCGCCTATGACTTCGACGCCTACCGGGGTCAGAACGGCAATGGCGATGCCGGGCCGCCGCCTGGCGTACGCTTCATGGTGAACAAGCCCGAGGAGGTGGCCGAAGCCGCCTCCGACATGGCCGCCCTGACGGAGGGGGTGTTCTTCACCCGCGATCTGGTGAACGAGCCGGCCAACGTGCTCACCACCAACGATTTCGCGGCCCGGCTCGCGGTGATGCAGGAGCTTGGCCTCGACGTCGAGGTGATCGAGGAGGCGGAGATGGAGACGCTCGGCATGCGCGCGCTCCTCGCCGTCGGGCAGGGCTCGGCCAGCCCCTCCAAGCTCGTGGTGATGCGCTGGAACGGCGGTGGCGAGCAGGCGCCGCTGGCGCTGATCGGTAAGGGCGTGGTCTTCGACACCGGCGGGATCTCCTTGAAGCCCGCCGGCGGCATGGAAGACATGACGATGGACATGGGCGGCGCCGGCGTGGTGGCCGGCGTGATGCGGGCCCTGGCGCTTCGCCGGGCCAAGGCCAATGTCGTCGGTCTGGTCGGCCTGGTCGAGAATATGCCGAGCAGCACGGCCCAGCGCCCGGGCGATGTGGTGCGTTCGATGAAGGGCGACACGGTCGAGGTGATCAACACCGATGCCGAGGGGCGGCTCGTCCTCTGCGATGTGCTTTGGTACGCCCAGGACCGGTTCGCGCCGTCGGCGATGATCGACCTGGCGACGCTGACCGGGGCGATCATCATCGGGCTTGGGCATGAGAATGCGGGTGTCTTCGCCAACGACGATGCCCTGGCCGATGCGTTCCTCAAGGCTGCCGCGGCGGAGCGGGAGGGTGCCTGGCGCATGCCGCTCGGCCCCGGCTACGACCGCGCGCTGAAGTCGCGGATCGCTGATATGAAGAACGTGGGCGGCCGACCCGCCGGGGCCATCACCGCAGCCCAGTTCCTGCAGCGCTTCGTCAAGGACGGCACGCCCTGGATCCACCTCGACATCGCCGGGGTGGCGGCGTTGAAGGAGGATACGGACTTCGCACCCAAGGGCGGCACGGGCTGGGGCGTGCGCACCCTCGACCGGCTGATCCGAGACCGTTTCGAGGGCTAGGCCCGCGCCGATGGGCGAGGTTCTATTCTATCACCTGACCCAGACGCCGCTCGAGCGCACGCTGCCGGAGTTGCTGGAGCGCTCCGTCGCCCGCGATTGGCGCGTGGTGGTGCGGAGTGGCGCGGCGGAGCGGCTGGCCGCCCTCGACACCCATCTCTGGACCTACCGCGAGGACAGCTTCCTGGCCCACGGCACGGCCGAGATGGGCCACGCGGCGGCGCAGCCGATCTACCTGACCGCGGGGGAGGAGGTGCCGAACGCCGCCGACATCCTGATGCTCGTCGACGGCGCGCGGCTGCGGACCGAGGAGGTGGAGAGCTTCACCCGGGTCGTCCTGCTCTTCGACGGCCACGACGAGGGCATCGTCGGGGCCGCTCGCGACGACTGGCGGGCGGTGACGGCAAGCGGCGCGATGGCCACCTACTGGGCGCAGGAGGATGGCCGCTGGATCAAGCGGGCCGAGAGCAAGCCGGACTAGCGAACACCTTCAGTCGAATGGTGATCTCCGGTGCGCCAGCACCGGATCGCGCCCAACGGGTTCGGCGTGATCCTCAGTTCATATTCGCGCCTAATCAGTTGCCTTCTCCCCCCGTCTCCGACCGATGCGTGTCGAGGTGGGTGCGGAGGGCCTGCAGAAAGGGCAGGGCGCTCTCCACCTCCGCCTGCGAGAAGCGGAGGCCCACATCGGCGAAACGGGCGGCGGCCGCGGCGATGGCCTCGTCGCGCACGGTCCGGCCCGCCTGGGTAAGGTAGACACGCTTGCGCCGCGCGTCCTCCGCGTCCGCCTCCACCCTCACCAAGCCCCTCGCCTCCAGGCGCTGCACCGTGTTGGTCAAGGCCCCTTTCGTCACCTGGAAGGCGCGGGCGAGCTCCGCCGGGGTCTTGCCGTCGCCCAGCCGGACGCAATGGTTGAGCAAGGTGAAGTGGGCGACCTGCAGCCCGGACGGCAGGGTCCGCTGCAGGCGCGTCCGGGCGAGCTGGTCGATGATGCCGATCTCGTTGAAGAGCGCGAACAGGATGTCCGTCGCGACCCTCTCGGCCTTCATGCCGTCCGCACGCGGCTCTCCACCGGCCAGCGCGGGCTCGGCCCCACCGGCGGGCCGTAGCCGAGGCGCGCGAACATCTGCAGGCGCAGGCCGCTCTCTGGCACCAGGCTCTGGTGGATCTCCTCGTAAAGCGTTGCCATCTCGGGATATTCCTGCAGCGCCTGGCTGAGAGGATGCAGGCCGAGACCCGCCGCGCTCGCCGTCAGGGCCTGGCGCATCCAGGCGCGACCGGCGGCGATCTCATGCTGGCGACCGTCGGGGGTGGCCAGCCAGAGGAAGCCCATGGCCGAACCGATGATCTCGCGATACATGTCGAGGCCCTGCGCGAAGGCCTGGCTCGTCGGATCGGCGATCTGGTCGCGGGTCAGCACGCCGAAGACCGACAGGGTCTCGAGCATCGGGCCGCCGAGGTCGATGCCGTCGGGATTGGCCTCGATCTCCGAGCGGCCGATGCGCATCAGATCGACGCTTTCCATAAGCGTGCGGGGGGTCTCCACCTCCACCATATGGGCGCGCCAGGCGAGGTCGCGGAGCGTCACGATCCGGTCCCGGTCGAGGGTGCCGGAGGTGGTCACGTCCGCCCCCGCGGCTGCCACCAGCGCCTCGAGCTCGGCCGGCGCGACGGGTTGGGAGACGTCGAACGGCTCCTTGTTGGTATGCCGTCGCGGGATCTCGGCGAAGAGCGGATCGGGCGCGCCGCCGGGGCTCAGACGGATGGTCGCGACCGGGCGGGCGTCGAGGCGGGGCGTCGGCTCCCCCTCGGGAAAGGCCGTGATCTCCGCCACTTGGCCCTCGGCCGAGGCGGCGAGGGCCAACCCCTCCAGGAAGCAGCCGAGGCCGATGGTGATCTGGCGATCGAAGGGATCGGTCTCCGGCAGGCGCCGCTCCAGGTCGCAGTAGAGCGTGATGGTGTCGGGCTCGGCCAGATCCACCAGCCAGGGTTGGCGGTTGTGCGGATTGGGCGCGAGGATGGCGTAGGAGAGCATGCGCATCCGGGGGTCGGTATAGCCGCTGCCCGCCATCTCCCACGGCAGGATCGCCTCCGTGGGCGTGCGGGTGCCGAGCCAGGCGCCCGCGCCCGCCGCCGCCAGGATCGTCGTGCCGCCGAGGATGCGCAGAAATCGCCGTCTGGTCCGTGCCATCGTGCTCTCCCAAAGTCGTTCAACGTTGAACTACTTAGCGCAAAGCGCAAGATAGTTCAACGTTAAACTATCGCCGCGAGCAGTTTTTTGCAGAGGATCGTTTTCGCGACAGGGATCAGGCGGTGACGGAGGTCGGGCGCGGCGCCGGGGCCGCCCCCTCCAGCACATAGGGACGCGCGTTCTTCAGCGACGGCACCTGGGCCCGGGCCCGCTGAATCGCGTCGAGGTCGAGATCGGCGAAGATCACCGCCGGCTCCTCCCCCGCCTCGGCCAGCACCTCGCCCCAGGGCGAGACGATGAGGGAGTGGCCGTAGGTGCGCCGCGCCGGGCCGCGGCTGACCGCATGGTCGCCGCATTGGGCGGGGGCGAGGACGAAGCAGCCGGTCTCGATCGCTCGGGCGCGGAGCAGCACGTGCCAATGGGCCCGCCCCGTCGGCACGGTGAAGGCCGACGGCACCGTCAGGATCTCCGCCCCCGCTTGGGCGAGATCGCGATAGAGGCCGGGAAAGCGCATGTCGTAGCAGATGCTCATGCCGATCCGGCGATCGGCCGGTCCCGGGGCGACCGTCGCACGCTCGCCGGGGCGATAGCCGGCGGATTCGCGATAGCTCTGATCGTCGTCGAGATCCACGTCAAACATGTGGATCTTGTCGTAGCGGGCGACGATCGCGCCCGACGGGTCGATGAGGAAGGAGCGGTTGGCGAAGCGCCCGTCGGCATCTTCGGTGCGGAGCGCGAGGGAGCCGATCAGCAGCCAGATGCCGCTTTCTGCCGCCAGGGCGCGGAGCCGCGCGAGGGTCGGGTCCGCATCCTCCGCCACGATCACCGCAGTTTGGTGGGTGCGGCTGCCGGAGACGATGTTGGTCACCTCCGGCGTCAGCACGAAATCGGCGCCGCCCGCGACGGCCTCCAGCACCAGCGCCTCGGTCGCCGTCAGGTTGGCGGCCGGATCGTCGCCGGAGCAGAGCTGGACGAGGCCGACCCGCATGGCAGCCTAGGCCGCGAGCAGTGCGTCGAGCCGGCCCGCACGCTCCAACGCATAAAGATCGTCGCAGCCGCCCACATGGGTCTCGCCCACGAAGATTTGAGGGACGGTGTGGCGCCCGCCCGCCCGCTGCATCATCTCGGGCTTGCGATCGGGGGCAGCCCAGACATCGATCTCGTGAAAGGCGATGCCCTTCTTGGTCAGCAGTTTCTTGGCGGAGTGGCAGAAGCCACAAAGGGGCGAGGTGTAGATCTCGACCGTCGGCGCGGGCGTGCTCATCGGGGTGCTCCTGTCCGTGTCGCCTGCATATAGGCGATCACCCCTCCGGCGCAACGCGGGCGAGCACCAGCACGTCGACCGAGGCGGCCCCTGCCTCGCGGCAGGCCTCCGCCGCGGCGGAGAGGGTGGCGCCGGTGGTCATCACGTCGTCGAGCAGCAGCACGCGCCGGTCGCGAAGCCGTTCGGGCACCCGGCGGGCGGGCCGAATGGCGCCGGCGATGTTCTCCTGCCGGGCCTCCCGACTGCCCTTCTGCGCTGCCGTCGCCCGGGGGCGGAGCAGCAGGTCTGGCACTGTCGGCGTGCCGGTGAGGTGGGACAGCCCGCGGGCCAATTCCGCCGCCTGGTTGTAGCGCCGCCGCAGCAGGCGGAGCCAATGCAGCGGCACCGGCACGATGATCTCCGCCTCCTCCAAGAGATCGCCGCCGGCCCGCTGCATCCAGCGGGCGAGCGTCATGGTCATGTCGAGGCGGTCGCCGTGCTTGTAGGTGAGCGCGAGGCGCCGGCCCGCCCCTTCATAGAGGATCGCGGCCCGCGCCCGCCCCCAGGCCGGCGGGGCGTGGAGGCAGGCATCGCAGGTGAACGGCGCCGACAGGCCCCCCGTCGCCTCGATCGGCACGCTGCAATGGTCGCAGATCGCGCCGGAGATGAACTGCGTCTCGGCCCAGCAGCCGGCGCAGAGGCCGGAGGGCGCATCGGTTGCCTCCGGACAGGCGATGCAGCGCGGTGGATAAAGCGCGTCGATCAGGGTGCGTCGCGTCTCTGCCAACATGGGCCGTCCCCCTCCGTACCTTTCCTTCGCCCCGCGCCCGTCGTATCTGCGCGGCCATGGACACCGCCCCCTTCGTCGATCGCCTGGCGCTCGACCGGCAGCGACAGCGTGCCCTCCAGCTCCGCCGTGCCGACGGCGAGGCCGTGCCCGCGCTCCACCGGCTGGCGGCGGAGGAGTGTGCAGAGAGGCTGCTCGAGATTAACAGGCGGTTTACGGCCCCCGCCGTCGTCGGGGTCGAGCCGGCGCCGTGGGATGCGGCGCTCGCCCGTGCCGGGGCCGCACCGTCGATCTTCGCGCCGGATGGGGAGACCCTGGCGCTCACGCCGGGGGCCCACGATCTGATCGTGCACGGCCTGGCGCTGCACTGGGCGAACGACCCTGTGGGCATCCTGATCCAGATGCGCCGGGCGCTGCGGCCCGACGGCCTGCTCCTCGCCCCCCTCTTCGGCGGCGCCACCCTGTCGGAGTTGCGCGCGGCGCTCGCCACGGCGGAGGCGGAGGTGACCGGCGGTCTTGCCCCCCGGGTCGCTCCGATGGCGGAGATCCGGACCCTCGGCAGCCTTCTGCAGCGCGCCGGGTTCGCCTTGCCGGTGGCCGACACGGTGCGGGTCGTTCGGCGCTATCCCACGCCGCTCCACCTGATGCAGGACCTGCGCCGGATGGGAGAGGCGAATGCGCTGGCCGACCGGGCGCGGCGCCCGCTCCGCCGGGCCGTGCTCGGCCGGGCGGTGGAGCTCTATGCCGCCGCCCACAGCGAGCCCGATGGCCAGGTGCGCGCCACCTTCGAGATCGTCTTCCTCACCGGCTGGGCCCCGGCCCCGGATCAGCCGCAGCCCCTCACCCCCGGCTCGGCCAAGATGCGGCTGGCCGACGCGCTCGACCCTCCCGAGCCGACCCGCGACAAAGACGGCGATTGACCTCGACCCGTGTTAGCATAGGTCGCGAGCGGCGAGAGCAGCGCAGGAACAGCCAACGCATGCGGGACACGGTTGAGGGGTCGGGACGGCTGGACACGCAAGCGGCGGCGGTGGACCGGCTCGCCCATGCGGCGAAGGATCATCCGACGATTGCACCGGCGCGCATCGGTATCCTGCTGGTCAATCTGGGGACCCCGGATGCCACCGACTATTGGTCGATGCGGCGGTACCTCAACGAGTTCCTCTCCGACCGCCGGGTGATCGACTACTCGCCCTGGCTCTGGCAGCCGCTCCTGCAACTGATCATCCTGACCAAGCGGCCCTTCAGTTCCGGCGCCGCCTATCGCGAGATCTGGGACACTGAGCGGGACGAGAGCCCCTTGCTCACCACCACCCGGGCCCAGGCGGAGGCGGTGGCGGCGCGGATGCAGGCGCTTCACGGCGACCAGGTGCGCGTCGATTTCTGCATGCGCTACGGCAATCCCTCGACCGAAAGCGCCATCCGCCGGCTGAAGGACGAAGGCTGCGAGCGCATCGTCTTCTTCCCGCTCTACCCCCAATACTCCGCGCCCACCACGGCGACGGCCAACGACCAGGCCTTTCGCGTGCTCCAGTCCATGCGCTGGCAGCCGGCGATCCGCACCGTGCCGGCCTATTACGCCGAACCGCTTTACATCGAGGCGCTCGCCCGTTCGGTCGAGGAGGTCTATGCCGGGATCGACGCGCGGCCGGAGATCCTGCTCACCTCCTATCACGGCGTGCCGAAGCGCTATCTGCTGGAGGGCGACCCCTACCATTGCCAGTGCCAGAAGACGACGCGCCTGCTGCGCGAGCGTCTCGGCTGGGATGAGGGCGAGGTCCGCACCACCTTCCAGTCCCGCTTCGGTACGGAGGAGTGGCTGCAGCCCTACACGGTCGAAGAAGTCGCCCGCCTCGCCGAGGCCGGCACCCGCCACATCGCCATCATGGCGCCGGCCTTCAGCGCCGATTGCGTGGAGACGCTGGAGGAGATCAACGGCGAGATCCGCGAAGCGTTCGAGGAGGCGGGGGGCGAGCGCTTTACCTACATCCCCTGCCTCAACGTAGAAGAGAGCCACATCGACATGATGATGGCGATCCTCGGCCGCGAACTCTCCGGCTGGCTGTAGCCGGCTTGCCGCTTACGCCGTGGCCGTTCGGGCGCGGGTCAACCCACGCCGCGGCACCGCCGGCCCCTCGAACAGGCGGCCGCCCACGCGGATCACGAGCCATCCATTGGCCCCGTCCCGCACGAACTCCCCCTGAACGAGAATGCAACTGCCAAGCTTGATGGTCCTGAGCATCCGTCCGCTCCCACACCAGTCTTGCCTAGACTGCTTATGTAAGCGACCAGAGCACGCCTGCAAATGTGCTTTTGGCAAACAGTATAAAAAAGAAACTCTGTGCAACTGCGAAATACTTGGTGCCGATTGTGAGCGCCCGCAGCAATTAGCGGAGCGTCGAGTTTTTGTTGATCCAAGAGAGTTCGGTTCAGGGTAGATACGAAGCCCCGAGGTCGGCTATCGGGACCTTGCTGCCGTTGATTTTTTCGATATCAAAGTCCGGTATTGAACTTCTGCCAGCATGGCACCTTTACCCGTCACACCGCAACTTCACTTATCCACTGCCGGTAACTGCTGACCCGACTATAGAATTCGCGCACACCGTAGCACCCATCGGTTTCGCCATCTTGATAAGAACTAATACCAATCAAGCGATCACCTTCGGGTAATCTCACAAAGGCTGGACCGCCGCTATCTCCAGAACCTGATATGCCTTCTAAATCGCAAGCAAAGGACGTTTCCACGTCGCTTGAAACTGGGCCTGCTGCGGTTTGCGGCTGGTCAAAGCGGAAACGCAGCCATTGGTCGTTTGCGGCTTCGACTTGGTTGAAGGCGATCCGCCAGCGCTCGTCACCCCAACGTTCTTCATTGTTCCCATGTCCGGTGTCGCCGCATCCAGCGAACCAAGCGACGCGTCCCACTTCGCAACCGCCATCTGCATCCGCATCTTCTCTGTCGAAGATAAGGGCTGGTGAGCGATCAGCCACGGGCTTTGTAAGCCGGACAAGCGCGAGATCGTTTGCCCAAGGGTCTTCGCTGGCGGCCGGATGGATCACCAATCGGTCGCAAGCTACAGGCGTCTCATCGGCAAAGGTGAAGGTCTGGTCGAATGGTACGTACGGCAAACCCCTATTGTTGCCGTTACCCGCCAGCACGCGCATGACATGCGCGGCTGTCAAAACCCATCTTGGCGCAACCAGCACGCCACAATCGCCCCACGGATGAAAAGAACCGACAGCAGAGCCCTTCAACGTGCGCCATAGGTAACGGGCTGGATCACGATCGTGCCTGACTATCATGGCGTTCGGTAGCATGCCTCGGGCAATACTGCACTTATTATGCCAAGCCTCCGAAGCTGCCCTTTGGTCATTGTGCAGCATCCGACACCTTGGGCTCAAACCGGACTTCTTGGCGGTGCACAATCGACTGGCGCGGCTCCGGTTCTGATCGTCAGTTGCGGCCCGCTGCTTGTTCGCGGAGGTCGGCGCTCGGCTGTGAGGCAGCCGAGCGCCGACTCGTTTCCGACTAGAAAAGACCAGAAAGCCTTGTCAGAACCGGCATAGTGGAGCCGAGCGTTGCGTTGAACTGCTTGAGCTCCTTCGTGATCTGTTCGTAGCGCTCCGCTTCTTTGTTAAGCGCTTCGCTTTGCTCCTCTAGCGCGGTCATAAGCGCCACTACGGGTTCGCCACGAAGGTGGCGGATCGTGCGCGCCAAGCGGATCTGACGAAGTGCCGCGCGGATATAGTTCATCAGCGAGGTCAGTCGATCACGCTCCTCATCCTCAGTGCCTTGTCGCTCTTCTGCCACCTTTTGGAGCAGCACTTCCAAGTCCGTCTCGAGCCTCTGCAAGAAGGCTCTGGCCGTGTCTCCGTCGTCTTCCGCGTCGGTCGAGGACGCTCGGCGGACGGACTGGGTCTCGAAGCGATGCGTCGGCGATCCACGCTCGAGCGCCTCGGCGGGGCTACGACCGGGCAACCCGGCTAGCGAGCGCAACGTCAGCGCGAACAAGACTGTGAAGCCAGCGAAAACGCCGAGGCCATAGGCGCCCAGAAAATCCGGCTGAGCCTCAAAGAGGGCCGTCACAGCACCTCCAAAGACAACTGCCGCGATCGACGTCAACTCGGCAGCGTCGATCTGTCCGCTGCGACCGCGGATCGCGAAGTAGAGCGTCCAACCCAACACGAAGCCAATGCCAAAGACGCCCACGCCGGAGATGAGTGAAATCGGTTCCATCTAATTGCCTCCTTATCTAGCGATTACGTAACGCGTCGGTCAGTGAAGCGACGACTTCCACGAACTCCGAAATCGCTTCGGCGACTCCGGACGGATCCGGGCCGGGCGAGGCCAGGGCAGCGGCCAGGGCCGCGTGTGCCGTCGCGATGGTTTCAACGAAGGGCTCCGGACGGGCGCTCTGCAGGGCGCGGATCTCCTCGACACGATCCAACAACTGATTGGCGAACTGGATGCGCGCAGCCTCGCTTCGGGCTTTTCGGAGTGCCTCCTGAGCATTGTCGCCACGCTGCTCACGGTCGCCGATCCGAACCTCATAGACGACCATCAGACCGGACGCGATTTCTGTCGCTGCGCTCTGCAGGTGGGGGTCGACTGCCGTAACTGCCGCCCGCAGACGCCTCAGGCGCGCCTGGTCCAGAAAGAAACTCGTGAGAAGTCCTGCTGCTTCGACCGCCGCCTTGGCTGGACCAGCCGCGACAGCTCCGCCTGGCGTCAGACTAACCAGACCGCTCACGGAGTCTCCCAGCTCACCGGTCGCCGCGCGGAACGCCGCGCGGTCCTCTGCGTCAGTAACGGCTTTGAGCGCGGCAGCGTAGGCACCCAGCTTCTCAATGTCCGCGAGCGCCGCGTCAACTGCCCGCTCGGCTTCCGAAGAGACCAACACCGGCTGGCCGTCGACTAGGAGTGTGCACTCCACGTCGAAACTGATGCAGCTTGCCACGTCGATTTCGGTATCTTGGGGGCTGTCGTAAACGCGCCAAAAAGCCGTGTTCCGAGGCGCTGATCTCAAATCCTCGCGTGTCTCTTGCACTGCGTCCGTGAGGCGGTCCGTGGCCCCCTCAAAAGCAGCGATTTCAGCCTGGTAGCCGTATGGCGAACACGCGCCGAGGCTGCTGAGAGCCGCCACGGCCAAGAGGGCCGGAGCCTTGCGTCGGACGCGTCGATAAGTGTATTTCTTTGACACTTCATATCCCCTTTCATCAGTACTTCAATGAGCGAATGGAACGGCGTGCCGGCTTTCAGCTACGTTCGCTTTCAGCGATCCAGCCGCGGATCACATCCAGGATGGGGCCGGCGATCCGGGGGGCGGCGTTACCGAGCATTGCCGGGCCAAGACGGGCGTCTGCGAAGCCGTAAGCATGCACCGCCACGACCTGCGGCAGATGATCCTCGCCCGAAGGTATCCAGACCGGCGCGCCCGATTGTCCGCCAGCCGTGTCTACGGCGTAGTGCAGGCGTCGCTCACCCACCCGGATGACACGGTTGGCGTCAAAGTACTGGAAACGCCCCATCCCGCGGTCCGCAGGGTAACCACTGATCCCAACCTCGCGGTCGTTGAGTTCCTCCGCGCCGGGCGAAGCGATCGGTAGCCAGCCGGTGCGCTCGCCCAATGGTTCGGCGAGCTGCAAGCAGCCGATGTCGTAATCCGGGTCAGCACGTTCGACCCAGCCGCGCAACGAAGCAAGCCGGCGAGTTCGCACTTTGCCGAACGGAAACTCATCGCCGTTCCGTCCTGGCGCTACCTGGACGCTCTCGGCCCATCCGCCGAAGGCCGAGAGATCATGCACACAATGGCCAGCAGTGATCAGCGTTCGGGGGCCGGCAAACCAGCCGGTGCCGGTCAAGACTCTGCCACCGCCAAATAGGCGGAGACTTGCGATCATCCGCCAAGGCGCGAGTTCGGTCTCGAGGATCCTCTCGCGGTCGTCCTCTTCGATGATGCTCTCGCGAACGCCTCCCCGCCGGAGCGGAGCCGCACTTCGCATCGCGGGGAATGCGCGACCGCAAAGGTAGGCCCGCCCCGCGTGTGACGGCGCATTGGCGGCGCTGCCGAAGTGGCCCGTCAACTGCGCGACTGCGCCAGTGCTCTCACGCTCTTCACGAGCCGTCATTGGTTTGGATATAGGTTCGATGTCCGTCATCGAGCATCTCCTCCTCAAGCTGGCTTCGTAAACCGCCCCCGGCCGACGGGTGCTGTGGCCGGCGGTTCAACAGTGGGAAACTCAGATCAACTCTGCGAAGCGGAGCAGATCTGCGAGGACGGCGAGTTCGCCCGTCGGACCGTCAACCGGTTGCCAACGTCCGCTGTCGCTGCCAGGCGCGTTCCAGTAGGAGCATGGGTCGGTCTGGATTAGGCCGATCAGAGTCTCCGCGACGAGGCGCGCACCGAGCGGGCCGAGACGGAGACCATTCTCCTGCGCCTCCGCCTCCTTGAGCACGTAGAACCACAGAGGTGTCCGCGAGAGCAGGCCACCGCCAGCGACGATCACGCCGGTGTCTCCGGATGTCAGCACGTCGGAGCCGAGGGCCGGGAGCTCGACGCCGACTCGTTCCTGAACGCCGGCGATGCAATCTTGAGCCGTCGGTAGGTTCAACCGGTAGCCCCGGCGCAGGTTGCGCCGAGCCAGAACTCGAAGCACGTCCCCCTGAACCCCGCCTTCGTTAAACATGTCGCCCAGATCAGGAGCCAGCCGGGTGTCGAAGCGCCGCGTGAACCTGTCAGGCGTCTCGACATTCTCGTCGACGAACCTTGCCCATTCGATGGGCCACTGCGCCGGCAGCCGCGAAGTCGACACGCCGTTCTCAACGGCCATCGGTAACCCGCCGTTCCCCGTGAACCGGAAAAGGTCCGCGAAGCTCGCGCGTGGCGCGAGTGGCGCCGCGCTCCCTTCCGGTCGGCCGAAGAGACGCGACCAGTCGTAGCTCGGCCGAACAAGCGTATGTCCGAAGCGAAAGGCGGCCACCGAGAACTCGAGCGGCAAAGGCGCATGGGCGCCATGGGAACCCATCCGCTGAGCAAAGTCAGAGTAGAGAGGGGCGCCGGTCACCAAAACGTCATGGACGACCGCCTCGCCGCACATTCGGGGAAGGTAGTCGTTCACGACGAGCCACTGGTACGTCCATCGCACAACAGTCTGTGCCGCCGTGAAGGTCGCTTCTGGACCGCCCTGGTCGCCGATCGTGTCCACGACCTTGTTGTGGAAACGCAGCATCCCGACGTGAAACTGAGCCACCGCAAGGTTCTCGTCGTTCCGAGAGTCGCCGATGATGGCGCGTTGCACGCGAAGCGAACCGTCATCACGGACGAACGCCTCGCGCATCGACGGAGGGAGCGCTCGGATCTCGGCCGGCGTGATCTGCTGATGCGGATCTTGGATCACACGATCCAGACGCAACAGATCCGCCGCCGGATCGGCGGGAAGCGGTGGCCGGCCGAAGCCCTGATCCTCAAGAGTGCCGAGCCACATCTTTGCCGGTAAAGTGGGATGTCGCAGCATCGCCGCGAACCGTTGGACGTAAGGATCGGGCAGCGTCCGATCACCATAGAGACTGTCAAGCTCCAATCTTCCAGTGCGCAAGTTGCGCACCGCGGCGGTCACATCGCTCCGATGCGCAGGGATAATCTCCTCGCCTTCCACGGATGAGAAGTCCGTCTCTCTATCGGTGTTGGCCGTGACGTCATGATCGATGAACTGACCGAAGTAAGTGTAGGCTGCAGGGACGTCGGAGTTGCCGTCGTCGACATCGGCATGGTCGACCATCGCAGAGGCCAACGCGTCGAGCGCGTCCGTCATCCCGGGCGGCGCGGAAGGTGCATCTGGAAAGAAGTACCCGAAGGGTCCACCCTCTGTTCCGGTCGGGAGTTCGAGCGGCGCGCCATGGCGCTTGTTGATGAGCATGGGCAGCGTCTCCGTCTATGCGGCCACCGAAAGGGCGGGGACGGGGAGACGTTGCAGCAGGTGCGTAAATCACCCGCAAACCCGGTGACAGCGGGCCGTGAGCGGCGCGCAAATTCGTAGCTTTATTCTCAAATTTTAGTCGAGTTGGTGATGACAACAGAGTTTGATTGAGCATCGATTTTTTTTGGATGGAGGCCAGAATGCCGCCCTTCGACGCATACTTAGATTGGGAGCGTTACTTTCGCGAGCTTTCGGTCGCGGCTCGCAAGGAAGAAACTGAGCATGAGTGGTGGGCACCGGTGCTTGTGCGCCTCACGCCCAAGCCAGGGCAGAGCTACACGGATCTCGCCCACGAATTGAGAGAGCGTGCCACCGACAAGAACTCGGACGACAACACGCGCCTGCTCATCGATACAGCCGAGGAAGAAACGCTATCTCTACTAAAGAACATCGAGAAGGACGACCCGGCCTCCGACCTGGGGGAGGTTCGACTGATCCTCTTTCGACCGGAGGACGCAGACGAGCACGACCCCGAGGAGCACTTTGTGGAGATCCGTCGCGGTGTCCCTGTGTTGGTCGACGAACCAGGCGTGGCGCGCTTTGTGCCTCCCTCTCGACCACCTGAGAAAGATAGGGGAGTCGAGGTTTTTCCTGTGATCGGGGTCATCGACGACGGAATTCCTTACTTGCATGGAGCGCTCGGGCGCATAGACGACAGTTGCCCACCGCAAAGTAGGGCTCTCGGCGTCTGGCTACAGTCTTTCCGGAACCTTAAGAACAATGGGACGCCCCTCGTAGCCGGCCAAATCCTGAAGCCTTGCGACATTGTGCCGGGCGAGTGCGACGAGCGGGCTTCCTATCGCGCCAAGAATAGCGAGCTTTACCTTCGCACCGACACCAAGACCTCCGATCATGCAGCCAGCCACGGCGCCCATGTGCTCGAACTCGCATGTCGCGATCTCGCGCGTGACCTGCCCGAGCTGCGCGTGGCGGCCGTGCAACTCCCGCCGGCATCGGTGCTCGACACCTCCGGCAAGCGGCTCGACCACAACATTCTGCAGGGTGTGCGCTGGATTATGGCGCGGGCTTTGCGGCGAGAGGGCGCGCAGGCCAATGACCGGGTTCCACTGGTGATCAACGTAAGCTTCGGTACGTCGGCAGGGCCCAAGGACGGTACGGGTTTCCTGGAGGAGGCACTTCGTGACGAGATCAGGCGCTATCAAACTTGGGCCCGGCTGCTGGGCTTCGGCACCTCGCCGATGCGTGTGGTGATGGCCTTTGGCAACGGCTATCGCGAGTCCACGGTGTCTGTCTTCAACGTCGGGCCGGACGAGCCGGAGACGATCGAGTGGCGGGTGCAACCCGATGACCGCACGGCAAGCTATCTGGAGATCCGTCTGCCAGCTTCCGCCAGCACCCGCCTATCGGTCAGGTCGCCCGGCGGTGAATGTCTGTCGTACGTGTGCATCGGCGAGAAGCAAGACGTCGACATCAAGATCAAAGATGTCGTGATGGGTCGGCTCTACCGCCAGTCGAACGAGGGCTCCGGCAGTCATGCGGTCGCAAGCTATGTCGTGGCGCTGAGGCCGACGCGCTTTCCCGAGGACGAGCTGATGCCGGCCTCCGTGGGCGCTTGGGAGGTGGAGGTTTGTGCAGACACCCCCGCGCAGGTCATCGCGCAAGTGCAGCGCGACGACACACCGTTCAACTACCGTCCCAACGGCCGTCAGTCCTACCTCAGCGACCCGCGCGCGGCCGAACTGGACGGTGAGGTTCGCTCTTACATCATGCCCGGTCCAGACGCCCCGATTACCCGCCGCGGGACCCATAGCGAGCAGATATCGCCATCCCAGCGTCCGCCCGGTGCGCCGCCCCAGGTGGACAGTGATGGCCTCTACGCGGTGGGCGCGGTCTATGCGCGACCGTGGCGATACGGCTGTCCGCCGATGGCACGATACTCGGCGGCGGGCTCTTCTGACCCCGGATGGACCAACACGGCAGCACCGAGCCTGAGCGCGGCCGGTGAGGAAAGTCACGGCTACCCCGGGATACTCGGAACCGGCGTCGTGACCGGATCGACCGCGCGCCTGGGTGGCACCAGCGTGGCTGCGCCCCAGGTCGCGCGTGAGCTGCTGAGGGTTCTTTCGGGCGATATGCCGCCGCTGAACGCCCAGGCGGAGATAACTGCTCTCCTCGAAACCGGCGCCGGACACTGCTCGCCAGAAGTCTTGGGTGAGGGACTAGCGAAGAGCGTCTTGGCGGACGATAAGCTGCGCCGAGGCCATGGCGCCCTCGCACAGTGGCCTCGGCAAGGTGGCGTGGCACGAGAGGAGTCGTAAGGCACGCATCAACCCAAGTGAGACGCCTTGCCGTATGACTACGGCAAGGTGCGTGAGCTCGGCCATGCAAACCGACGGCATTCGACAGCTACATCACTTGCCGCCGTCGCCGTCCGAAGAATTCGAGCCGATCGTCGGATGCCACTCACGGAGCGCTTCTCTCCAGACGCGGCGCATCAGGGGTGAGGCGTTCTCGACAGGCATTGGTTCGTCAATCGCCACTGGATCGTCGGCCTTCGCGCTGGTCGATTGATTACCTTCATCGCTCTTTTCAGAGCGTTTCATGGTTTCATCGATCATCTTCTGGAAATGAGCGAGTGCAAAGTCACCCTCCAAGTTCGAAGCGTACACTCGGACCTTCGGAAGAGAACAGACGCCCTCCAAGTCCGCATAATATTTGTTCCAATCCGCGTCGCTGACGCGCTCGAGTTCCCTCTGCTTCTGCATCGGGCGCAAGCGGCGTGGCCCAGCCATCGCCCACACAAAGCAGGCCCCGACCATGATACCGATGATGGCGCCGACCACATTGTCCACGGGGAAGTGCACGCCGGCGACTACCCGGTTCTCGGCAATCCGGTGGGCGATACGAAACTCGTGAATCGACGCAAAGTTCGCAAGAACAGTCCTAAGATCCTCTTGCTGGAGCGACGGGGCTTCTTTAGGGGAGCCGTCACTATTGGTGAAGACGCCACACCTGTGCATCAGACATCGAAGGACCATCGCGACCGCGAACGCCTCGCAGGCGTGGCCGCTCGGAAACGTGCTGTGGGTTGGGGTCTCGATGATGGGCATCACACGGCGCGAGTAGTCGATCGGTCGTGGGCAGTAGGCAAGATGCTTCAACGGCATACCGAGCTGTGCCACGGCGCCCTGAACGCCGAGAAGGAGGGTCAGCGTCCATTTGCTGCGATCAGGGTGGAGCAATCCGTTGAGACCAAAGAACGACAGGATGTCGTAGCGCTGATCGACGATTTCATCGATGCGATCGCGGCGCAGATCGGCGTAGTCACGCACAAGCATTAGCTGTTCCACGAAGGTGCAGCGATCGGGTGGCGTGATTTTGATCAGGTGCCGGTTCGGCAACCGCGGACTCGTCGCGACGATGCGAGTCTTTCGCGTCTTGCCCTTCTCGCTGCCCTCGAAACGCCGGCGCCGGTCTGCCTGCAACAACGTTTGTAGATCGTGTGCTACGATCTGCATGCGATGCTGGGGATCGAGTCTGCGGAAAACATCGAACTCCACGCCCTGTTTGTCGAGCTTCGGCAACTCGATCTTTACGTCGTCGTCGGGCTTGCCGTCCCAGTAGCCAATCAGCCCGTCCGCCGTTGTCAGGCGGGACCCGAACCCTGCCGCGCCCCCATGGGAGCCATGGGGCGAGTGCGGACTGTGCGGCGAATGGGGGGAGTGAGGAGAATGGGGCGAGTGAAGAGAATGTGGACTATGCGGACTCGACCGTGCCATTTCAAGGATCCTTGTGTTAGTAATAGCAACAAGAACCTTAAAGAAGGCGGGGCGGCCCTGGTCAAAAGGTCTAAAGTCGTTCTTCGACGAATTTGCGGCCCGTTCACGCCGAGCAGCGCCACGACGATCTGAAAAGCGTTCGGAGAACAGATCAGTGTCGAACGATCGCGCACATTGGCTGACCTCAGGGCCACTCATAGCCCGAATGATCGGACCATTTTCTCTCGAGCGACCGGACGGGACTACGGTCACCGTACCCCACGCCAAGAACAAGGCGCTCTTGGTTCTGCTGCTCGCGTCCCCGCGGCGGATGCGGGCCCGCCGATGGCTCGAAGCGACGCTCTGGTCGGACCGGGGTCAGAGAGAGGCTAGCCAAAGCCTGCGGACGGCATTGAGTACGCTGCGCCGTGAGCTCGGCGCCTACAAGGACGCCCTGCAGTCGAACCGCAGCGCCGTGCACCTGGTCGAGGGTTCCATCACCTCCGATCTTGACGACGTGGATCTGAGTGACGCTGACCCGGATTTCGTCGAGGGTATAGACATCCGAGACGAGGCCTTCGAGGCGTGGCTTACGGCATTTCGCCGTGAACAGGATGCAAGGCGCTCGCCACGGACGGCACCCGTCAAGCGAGATGACGCGCGCCAGCCGCTGGTCGTCGGCCGCATGGACGTCGGATCATCGCGGATGGAGGAGTACGTTGCAGAGGCGATGCTCGACTTCGTCGACCGCAATCTCACCGAGTCTTTGGGCGAGGGCCTGCACCGCGCCGCCGTGCCCGTCCGGATCGATCGCGGCACGATGATCTTGCGCGCCGCGGTGGTCGAACAGGGGGAGATGGCCCGCTTGGCTTTGCGGCTCGAAGAGCCAGTCTCACGGAGACGGCTGTGGGATGGCAGGGCAGCTCTCGCCAAGGGCGAGACCGACATCTTGCGCCAGAGCGATCTGCTACGTCTTGTCCACAGCGCCACTTCGGCCGTGATCCACACTCTCCCTAGGCTCGATGAGCCAGGATCTCGGACCCATTCGCATGCGCTTCTCTCGCGCGCGGTGCGCGAGATGTTCACCTTCGACCCTGCCAAGCTCCGGCTTGCCGAAGGGCTGATCACCTCCGCCGAGGGCCAAGAACCACGCGCGATCCACCTCGCCTGGCGCGCCCTTCTGTATCAATTCATGCTCGCGGAGCGAAGCGAAGAGGACCTGGACAAGCTCAAGTGTCGCTCATCCGAGTGTGCGCAAGCCGCTTTGGCGGCCGAACCAGATAATTCCATCATACAGGCCATCTGCAGCGTCGTGCACCAGCTTCTCGACGGAACGACGCGACACGGCCGGCACTTGGCGCA
Source organism: Pseudomonadota bacterium (assembly GCA_039180875.1). GTDB lineage: Bacteria > Pseudomonadota > Alphaproteobacteria > Rhodobacterales > Rhodobacteraceae > JBCDCY01. The sequence goes on from JBCDCY010000010.1 coordinate 126,597, forward strand.
ACGAGCAATCGAGTCCAATCCCAGCAACGTCATTGCACACACCGGTCTCGCAGTGGCACTTGCTCGCGACGGTAGACCTGACGAAGCAAAGCGCGTCGCGGAGCGCGCCCACGCAATTGCCAGCGGCTCTCCGGCGCTCCACTGGATTGAGATGTTCCACTGTCTTGCCGCGATCTCCTGCGGACAGTATCAGGAGGCGACAATGTATGCCGAGAGTGCACTTTCGCGCGCGCCGCAGTTCCGGCCTCCGATGCGGCACCTATACGCGCTTCATCTTCAGGCAGAGAACTTCGGCCTGGCGCGCAATGTCGCGGCTAAGTTGAGAAGACTTGAACCGGGGTTCTCTCTACGACAGATCCGCGACGATCCCCAGTACCCAGCAAGCACGTTGCGCACGTCGCGGTTGATCGAGCTGGATGATGTGCCGCCCTACGAAGGAAGTCGATGAAGTGTACGTCGGAGTGATCACTGAGTACTGGCGACGCTCTGCAGTGGGTCGATAAGCGCCCAACGGTCGACGTGTGGCTCGGAAGTGACCTGCTCCCCGGAATGTACGCGCCTATAAGCTAACCCTGTTGACGTTTTGGTCAGTTTCTGACCGGGCTGCCAACTCGTTCGGTGTCAGCCCGCTGAGAGTGGTGTGCGGACGGTTGAGATCGTAGTCGATGCGCCATGCCTCTGCTCTGTCCCCGCAAATCTGGGCGATCGGTCGCTAGAACTTTCCGCGACCCGAGCCCCTGGCCGGGAGGAGCGGAGAAGCATGAAGGCAAGCAAGTTCACGGACGCGCAGAAGGCGTTCATCCTGAAGCAGGCTGAGGAAGGCGTGCCGGTTGGCGACATCTGCCGCAAAGCCGGGATCAGCCAGGCGACGCTCTACAGCTGGCGGAAGAAATACGCGGGCATGACGCCGCCCGAGATACGCCGGCTGAAGGCGCTTGAAGATGAGAATACCCGGCTGAAGAAGATGGTCGCGGACCTCAGCCTCGACTGGGAAATGCTGCAGGATGTCGTGCGCCGAAAGCTCTAAGGCCTGCCCGGAAGCGGAAGCTGGCGGCGACGGTCCAGGTCGACTGGGGTGTGTCAGAGCGGCGGGCCTACGCCGTGTTGTTCGTGAACCGCTCGACCTGTCAGTACCGCTAGCGCCGACCCGCTGCCCGGCAGCGGTTTTGCTTGCAAACCGCGAGAGCGGGCAGCCCGCGCTGGAGGCCCGCATTAAGGAGCTGAGGAGGATCAGAAAACGATCCAGTGGATCGTTCCCAGACGAAGGCGAGACCGGCGTGCGCTATGGCACCCGCCGGGTGCACGTGCAGCTCCGCCGCGAGGTCTGGGAGATCAATCACATGGCGTAATCGAGGGCGGACGGCCGCCGGATACGCTGCGTCGTCGATCATGGAGGAGACGATGATGCAGTATGCAGGACTGGACGTGTCGGTGAGAGAGACCGCGATCTGCATAGTCGACGCCGAGGGCGCGGCGATCTGGGAGGGCAAGGTCGCCACAGGCGTCGGAGAGATCTACCAGGCGCTTCGACGTCATGCGCCATTGCTGACGAAGGCGGGGATGGAGACCGGCCCTGTCGCCGTCTGGCTCTGGCACGGCCTGAGGGATGCCGACGTGCCGCTCGACTGCATCCATGCCCGCCGCGCCGCGGCCGCGTTGAAGCTTCAGGCGAACAAGACCGACCGGAACGACGCCCGCGGCCTGGCCCAGCTCGTTCGCTCCGGCTGGTACGAGCCGGTTCTAATGAAGTCGCTGGAGACGCATCGCGTCAGAGCCGTGCTAGTGGCGCGCGACCAGCTGGTCAGCATGTGCACGGCGCTGATCAACAAGATCCGCGGTCTGGCCAAGACCTTCGGGATCATCGTCGGCCCCGGAAAGGGCGGCTCGTTCGATCGGGCGGTGCGCCAGGCGATGCCGAGCGATCCGATGCTCGCCGAACTCTTCGGCGGCCTGTTGGAGACCCTTGGCGTTCTGCGCGCGAAACGTCGTCTGCTCGACCGCCAGCTCGAGCGCATCGCACGGGCCGATCCGACATGCCGGCTGCTGATGACTGCGCCGGGCGTCGGGTCGCTCACCGCGATCGCGTGCGCCGGCTCCAGTTCGAGGCAGCGAACGTGATCCTCTATCGGACGAAGACCCCTTCTCGTTTGCGAAGGTTGGCCCAGGCGATCGCCTTGCGATCGGGAAGCTGGAAGGCGCGCGTCGCGCTGGCCAGGAAGCTGGCCACCGTTTTGTTCCGGATGATGCGCGACGGCGTGGTCTTCGAGCCGGAGCCCTCAGCCGGATAAAGACGGAGGAAAGATGACAGGCTGACGGAACGCCGGCCTCGAGGGGGCTTGGCTACGGCGATCTCGCTGTACGCTTTGCGATCCGCATACGGACCTCCCGTCGCCGGCGTGCCTGTCGGTATCGATCGGGCCGCACCGAGGCCGGCGGAGCGAATTTGGCATTACGATGCCGAGCCGACGCTGGCGGTTGCCATGTTTCGAGGGACATGATGCGCGGCATCGCAAGCGATAGGGAGACATCGTGACCCCTTCCTGGGGACACTGCAAGCGACCCGGCAGTACCTTCCTAGCCAGATTTTCAACCTGGTTCAGACATACGAGACTACGCACTTGACGTCCGATCTTTACAACCCCAGGAACAAAGACGCTGATCCCCACAACCTCCTGAATTACTTTGGGCTTGAAGCTCGAGTAGGTGAGCGACCGGGCACACCCGGTAGAGCAGGATGGACCACACGACATAGGATTTTTGGGCCAGATCGAGGTGGAGCGTGGCAGTCGTAGCGCCAGAGGTGCGGCAGACCGACGTGCTGCCAGCGGTCGGGTTACGATTGTGACGGGCGGTTCTCAGAAAAGGATCGACGGAAGCCAGGTTGCGAGTGTGGGGACGAGCCAGACCAGCGTGATGCCCAGGATCTGTAGGGCGATGAAGGGGGCGACGCCCGCGTAGATATGCGCTGTCGTCACCTCGGGTGGGGCTGCTCCGCGTAGGTAGAAGAGCGAGAAGCCGAAGGGCGGTGTTAGGAAGCTCGTTTGAAGGTTGATCGCGATCAGGACACCGAGCCAGATCGGGTCGTGCCCCATGAGAATGAGCTGCGGCACGATCAGCGGCAGCACGATGACGGCAATCTCCACGAAATCCAGGAAAAAGCCGAGGACGAAGACGAAGGCCATCGAGAAGAGGAGGGCGCCCGTAGCCCCACCCGGCATCGCTGCGAGGACATTGGCCACGCGCTCCTCGCCGCCGAGGCCGACGAAGACGAGACTGAAGAACCCGGCCGCGATGATCGTGGCGAAGATCATCGCGGTCATTGTCGCCGTCGCCTCGACGGCCTCGGCGATGAGCCGCGCCCGGAGTGCTGAGACCAGTGCGAGCGCGATGCCTGCCGCTCCGACTATGGCTAGTCCGACATAGAGCCAGCCGAGCGTGACCTCGCCCGCGCCGAGATCGCCGCGCTGGAGACGGACCGGTAGAAGCCCTGCGAGCACGCCAAGGACTGCGAGCGCGAGGGCGCCCGTGAGGATCGCACCCCGCCACCGGCCAAGCCGGATCCCCGCCATCATGAGCGCCCCGACCGCTCCGACGGAGGCGGCCTCGGTCGGGGTGGCGACGCCGCCCAGGATCGCGCCGAGGACGGCGAGTATCAGGATGGCGGGTGGCAGGATCGCTTGCATGATCGCGGCAAGGTTGGGCAGGGGGACGCCCTCGCCAACGGGCGGCATGTCGCCTGGGCGCAGGCGGCCGCGGATTGCGATGTAGCCGAGGTAAAGCGTTACGAGCACCAGGCCCGGTATGACGGCGGAGGCGAATACCTGCCCCACCGAGAGCGCCTCGACCGCGAACCTCCCTTGCTCGTACTGCGCCTGCTGCCAGGCATTCGACATCACGTCCGAGAGGATGATGAGGAGGGTCGAGGGCGGGATGATTTGGCCGAGCGTCCCAGCCGTGCAGACGACCCCCGCCGACACGCGCGGATCGTAGCCTGCGCGCAGCATCGACGGCAGGGCGATCATTCCCATCGCGACGACGGTGGCGCCGACGATCCCGGTCGAGGCTGCGAGGAGTGCGCCCACGAGAACAACGGAAATGCCAAGACCACCGCGCATGCCGCCGAAGAGGCGCCCCATCGTCTCCAGCATGTGCTCGGCGATGCGGCTCCGCTCGAGGATCGCGCCCATGGCGACGAAAAGCGGGATCGCGATCAGCACATCGTTCGAGAGGAGCCCGAAGACCCGCTGGCCGAGCGCGCCGAGAAGGCCGATATCCATCGCGCCCATGGCCCATCCGAGATAGGCGAAGATCACGGCGATGCCGGCGATCGAGAAGGCGGCCGGGAACCCCGAAAGGATCGCCGCGATCAGCGCCCCGAACATCAGAAGGTCGAGATAGTCGCTCACCCGCGCGGGCCCGCGATCAGCCGGGTGAGGATCGCGAGCGACTGTAGGATCAGCAGAACGCCGAACGCCGGGATGAGCGACTTCATCAGGAACACGGCCTCGATCCCGCCGACCGAGATCGGACCCTCGAGGATCGCCCAGGAGTTCCGGACCGAAGGCCAGGACCACCACAGAAGCGTGAGCATCGACGGGATCAGGAAGAGGCTGTGCCCCGCGATGTCGATGATGCGGCGCATCCGGGGCGAGGCGCGGGCATAGAGGATGTCGACGCGGACATGAGCATCCTTCTGCAGCGTCCAGCCGGCCGCGAGCATGAAGAGGGCCGCGTGCATGTAGAGCACGCTCTCCTGCGCCGCGATGTCGTAGACGCCGAAGACATAGCGCCCAACGACGATAGCGAACTGCACGAGGACCATCGCGATCGCGAGCCAGCGAACCGCCTGCCCCACAACCCGGTTCAGCCAGTCCGCAAGCGCGGCCGCCCGGCCGATGGGACCGGGGACGCTGGCGGGAGACGGCGGCAGGCGCGCGGGGCTCAGTAGCCGAGCGCCTGTGCGCGGGCGTTCATCTGCCCGTTATCGGCGTAGGTCATGTAGCCGCCGACAAGTTCGCGGTAGGAGACGAAGCTCTCCGTGATCCGGCGGGTAAGTTCGTCGCTGTCCTCACGGAGCTCGCCAATGACCTCTGCCGCAGCGTCGCCCATAGCAGCGATCACGCTGTCGGGGAGCTTGCGCACCTCGACGCTATGCTCGGAGACGAGGGTCTTCAGCGCCTCGGCGTGCTTGGTCGTGTACTCGGTCCAGACCGGATTGTAGAGGCTCTCGCAGGCGAAGCGCACGGCCTGTTTGAGATCGTTGGGCAGCGCCTCGTAGACTTCGAGGTTCACGCCGCATTCCTCGGCGGAGGACGGCTCACCGACGCCCGGCCAGTAATAGAGTTTCGCGATCTGGTAGTAGCCGAGGGCACTGTCGGTCCAGGGCCCGATAAACTCGCCAGCATCGAGCGCCCCGGTCTGCAGCGCCTGGAACATATCGCGCCCGCCCATGGCCTGGGCCGCCATACCAAGCTTGGAGGCCATCTCTGAGGCAAGGCCCGTGGTACGGAACTTGAGGCCTTTGAGATCCTCCGGGCTTTCAATCGGATTGCGGAACCAGCCTGCCCATTGCGGCCCGGAATTGCCGCAGAGAAACGGCTTCAGCCCGAACTGGCCGTACATCTCGTCGTAAAGCGCTTGCCCGCCGCCATGGGCGAGCCATCCCGCCTGTTCGTCCGCGCGAAGCCCGAAGGGCTGGGAGCCGAAGAGGAGGATGCCCTTGGATTTCGAGCCCCAGTAGGCGGGCACCGCATGATAGAGTTCGGCGGTCCCTTCCGAGACTGCGTCGAACACACCGAGCCCCGGTACGATCTCGCCCGCGGCGAAGAGTTCGACCTCGATCCGCCCCCCCGAGAGCGCAGTGATGCGATCGGCCAGCATCTGCGCGGCGACCCCCGGTCCCGGCAGGTTCTTGGGCCAGGCCGTGACCATCTTCCATCGTTGCACGTCCTGTGCGATCGCAGGAGAGGCCAGGGGCGTGGCGAGAGGTGCGGCTGCGGCGCCTGAACCGAGCGCTGTCAGAAAACGTCTTCTCTCCATGGCCGGTCGTCCTCCTCGATGTTTCACGACACCACGAAGCGCACGACTTTCGCGGCACCGCGTCAAGCCTCGACACCGTCGACGCTGCAATTGAAGCCACGGTTTCGGCATGAGACAGGACTTCGGCAACCGACTGCGCGTAGCGAAGCCCCCACCTAGCAGGCGGCCGTCATCGCGAGCCAGCAAGGTGAGATCTCGTGGTCCGGCCGAGACACTCGGCACCATCATTGCCCGATCGAGTCCGGCAATTCATCTTGCCGACAGGCACCTAGCGGTCCGCGTCGGACCGTCAGGCCGAGAGGGCGTGGTTTTCCACGGTTTACGCAATGGGCACGTTACCCACAGTTTTACTCGTCTGCTTTGAACCTTTGGGGGTATCGCTCCATGGAAGCGATGTTGATGTTGGTCGGAATTATGGTGCTGGCCACGATGGTTTTTGTCGTCGTTGCGCCGTTCTTCTTGATCCTGTCGAACCGACGATTGACGCAGCGTATCGCCAAGCTGGAGGCCCTGCTCGACGCAGCGGGTCTCCTTCCCGATGCCGCCGCAGAACGGCGTGTCACGGCTGAGAGGCCGCCGGAGCGCCCGGTTGCGCCGAAAGAAGGCGCGGCTGGGGAGCCCGCCGAAGCGCAAAGCACCGCGCGGGAGCCGCAAAGACAGGGGCTTCCAGCGAAGGACGCGCCACCGAAGCACTACGTGTTCACGGCCGACAATTGGGCGCGCCTCGTTGCTTGGCTCTCGCGCCACTGGGTCTCCGTAATCGCAGCACTCTCGCTGAGTTTCGCCGGTGTCTTCTTCGTCCGCTACGGGATCGAACACGGGTTGGTACCGCCCGCGTTGCGCATCATCTGCGGTCTTGTCCTCGGTGCGGCGCTTATCGTCGCCGGTGAGCGGCTTCGGCGTGTCGGCGGCTCCGGCTTGGGCACGGCTGGGTATCTGCTGCCGGGAACACTGTGTGCCGGCGGTGTGGTAAGTGTCTACTCCGCCGTCTTGGGCGCCCGGATTCTTTACGACCTCATCGGCACCGAGGTCGCGTTCATGGGCCTCACTGCGACGGCGGCGCTCAGCGTTCTACTCGGCCTGCGCCACGGCGTGTTTCTGACGGTGATGGGTATCCTCTGCGCCATGGTCGCGCCATTCGTGATCGGCGGGGAGGCGGAAAGCATTACCGGGCTCTTCTACTACTTTGCCCTGATCGCCGGCGTTGCCTTTGCGACGGACAGTTTTCAGCGTACGGCCTGGGTGTCGGCGGTCGGGCTCGTCGCCTCCTACGGCTCAGCCACGTTGGTGTATCTCGCTTCACCGGGCTCCGAGAGCCACTTCCTTGCCTTCGCCGCGCTTATCGGCGCCGCGACCCTCACCTTACCGACTCGCTCGTTGAGGCCTGCACTCCAGGGTGGCATGGTCTTTAGGCGCATCCACCGTCGCGGCCCGGCAGAAGCGCCCGATTTTCCGGCGCGACTTGCCATGGCTGGAGTCGCCGGGCTGATCGGCGTTGCGGTGATCGTATCCCTGAACAGCGCGCTCGGTTTCTGGCTTGCCCTCGGCGCGCTGGCGTTCTTGCTCGTCGTTCTCGCCCTTTGGCTTGAGACGGACGTCCTGGATGACGCAGCACCCCTGGTCCTTCTTGGCATTCTCTCGATCATCGGAGCTCATGGCTTCTGGAACCTCGAGGTTGCGCGATCTTTCGTGACAGCTGAGGTGGGGTTTGAGGGCAGCCCGCCGAACACGATGCTCTGGCTGACAGCGTTTGGCGCTGCATTGTCGCTCGTCGCTGCCAGAAAGAGCGAGACTGCAAGGAACTTTTCGCGCGAATGGTCTATCGCCGCCGCAGCTTTCGCGCCCGCCACGATCTTCGTGCTCGCATTGTGGTGGCAGCCGCTTGCCCAGCTTAGCGACACGACATGGGCGCTGCACGCGGCAGCCATTGCGCTGGTGATGACAGCGCTCGCGCAGCGCGCGTTCAAGCGTGATCCACTCCAGCGGTTCAGGGCTTCGGTCTTCTCGCTGGCGGCACTCAACATGATCGCCTTCGCCGTGTCGATCGTACTGACGGAGACCGCTCTCACCCTCGCCTTCGCCGCGATCATGTTTTCCGCAAGTTGGCTCGACCGGCGGTTCGACGTGCCCCTGCTCTCGCGGTTCGCGCAGGTTGGGGTCGTCGTCTGCAGCTATCGCCTCCTTGTCGACCCCGGTTTGCCTTGGGCCTTGGGGGCGGATTGGCCCGCGCTGATCCTCGCCTTCGGGGGCGTCATCACGTTTCTCTTCGCAGCGCGGCAGTGCGCCACCGAACGCAGTCGTACCGGCGCAATAACGACGCTCGAATCGGCCGCGTGGTCGCTACCCGCCATCCTCATCTGTCTCCTGATCTTCCGCGCGCTCGACGACAGTGGCGACACGGTGAGCCACTGGGCGCTGTCGCTCTACGCAATGATCTGGCTGATCTCCGGCGCAGTTCAGGCTTACCGCGCGAAGATCGACGACGCCTTGAAGGCTGTGCGGAGGGTCCTTGCAGCTCTTTTCAGCGGGACTGGCGCGGTGCTGCTGCTCTTGAGCTTGACCATTGGCAGCCCGCTCCTCGCAGGGCAGATCGCGGGGCCGCCATTGCTCGACAGCCTTCTGGTCGCTTACGGTCTGCCCGCGCTGCTTATCCTCGGCGTCCTTCGGCTGGTCCCAGCCTTGCCACGCGCAGCGTCGCAGGGTGGCTTCGCACTGGCTATGACGAGCGCAATCGGATGGATCGGGCTCGAGGTGCGAAGGCTCTGGCAGGGGCCGGATCTGACAATTCCCAGGGTCATCGACGGGGAGCTATATACCTACACGCTTGCACTCCTGATCGCGGGTGCGGCGCTCCTGCTGCGCTCGATCCAGACGGCATCGCGGCCCCTTCGCCGGGTCGCGATGGTCGTCCTCGGGCTCACGATCGCGAAGGTGTTCCTCGTCGATATCAGCGGGCTTGAAGGGTTAATCCGTGTCGTTTCCTTCCTCGTTCTCGGCCTAACGCTCGCCGGCCTCGCCTGGCTCGACACGATGATCGGACGACGCGGGACGCCGTAGAATGTGCGCGGGAGGACCGGTTTTGCTCAGCTCGGCATCCGGCATTTGAAGGAGGCGCTGCTGGGGCACGGTGGATCTCCTCGCCGCGCCCGAGAGTTGCCGGATGACCTTTTCCCGTGCGGTCCAAGGCGACGAGGGCTCCGCACGCCTCTAGAGCGTCGCGCGTCCTTGCTGAATCGCGATGAAGGGACTCCCACTGCGGCAATTTCCCGATTCAGCGCTCGATAGAGCAGATGTTGGGCGTTGGCATGGGCAAACCACTCTCCAAGGATCTGAGGCGACGGGCCTTGGCTGCGGTCGATGCGCGGATGAGCCGACGGGCGGCGGCCGGGCGGTTCGGGGTCTCGGTCTCGTCGGTCATCCGGTGGGATGCGGCCCAGCGGACGACGGGCAGCTTCGAGCCGAAGCAGCGAGGCGGCGACACCCGCTCGCGGCGCATGACGGCGCTGTGATGCAGGCGTTTGAGGAGGAGCGCAACCAGGCAAGGTCGCGGCGCAGCCTATCCGCGCTCGGCTATCTCTCACCCATCGACGAGGAAAGAGAGGCCCTCGCCAGGCCGGAAACCTCTAACCCATGACCGTCCACGAAACCGGGGGAACTCCAACTCCAGATGTCGTCAACCGCGGCGGCGGCCAACCCAGGCGAGTGAAAGCAGACCAGCCAGTGTGAGGGGCAAGCCGGCTGGAACGGGAACAACGGTACCAGGGGGTGCGACTGGGCCTGTGAGCCCTCCAATAAGCTCAAGCCCTGTTGGCGGCCCAACCTGTGTCGAAACGAGTGTCACAAGGTCGATTAGGAAAACCGCGTCGAAGTTGGAATCTGCGCCAAACAACGTTCCGTCCGGCAGAACTGTCAGCGCTTCCTGTGGCACCGAATTGGTCGGCGACCCGATCAAGGTTACTGCGAGCGTACCTGGATCGATGGCGAACAGACCGCCTGAATCGGCGGCCAGGATCGTGCCCGCACCGAATGTCCCCACCGCCGTTGTCACGGGTCCTTGTGTGACCGTCAGGCCATCGAGGTCATCGAGGTCAATCGCGCCAAGCTCAATCGCCACCCCGGTGAGCGGGTCTATGGTGAAGAGTGCCTCGCCACCACTGGCGAAGAGCGTTCCATCCGGAGCGAAAGCCAGTCCCTCCGGGAAGCTTGAAACGGTCGATGTGCCAATGACCGTGCCCGCGCCGCTCGATGTGTCGATTGAGATGAACGCGTTCCCGGTGGTTATTCCGAACAGGTCGCCCGACGGCGCCAGGGCCAGCCCGCTGATGCCAAAGCCGATGTTGCCCACCAACGTCGTTGTGCCGGTGTCTGTGTCAAACGTGAACAAATCCGAGCCAAACTGGTCGGTGAGAAAAAGCGTTGCCGATTGAGCGCTGCCTGCGCCAAGCGCCAGAGCGAGCAAACATCTTGCTGCAAGATGTCCGAGCATTTGCCTTCGCGCCATTCCGACCCCAGGTCGGCATGCCGCCGCTGGTTCCCATTGGATAACCCTACTGAGGCGCTGTGGTGCCGTCAACGTTCCTGATCGCCGATAACGATCTGATCTGCATGTGAGATTTCAGGGATGGTCCTGAGCAGGGAGAATGCGCGGGATGTCTATGAAACGGTTCACAACGAGCAGATCGCGTTTGCCCTCACCCGGGCCGACGGCGAGACCTGCGGCGCGAAAGGCTCGCCCACAAGGCTGCCTCATAGCATCAGATCATTTCACAACCTCTACCCTGCGGCGGAGGGTAGTGGGTCAGTTTGAAATTTGCTTTCATGACCGACAGTCCGTTGGGTCAAGGCAGGCAGTGTAGAACGCTTCGTCCATCCGGAACCATTCTGTGCAATCTACGCTATGCTTCACACTGGCGTTCGACGCCTGGTTCAGAGACGAGCTGCTGAACAGCGAGATCTTCTTCTCGCTCCGCGAGGCCCAGGTCCTGATCGAGCAGTGGCGGCACCACTACAACACCGTCAGGCCCCAGAGCGATCACCCCCGTCGACCAGAGGCCGGTCATGCACCAACGATTCCAACGAACCACTCGGTGGGGGCAGTTCAGCAGAACGATATGCCATCACACTCCGGGACTGAACGTCTGCCAAGCAGGCTGGATGCTGCCGCGGAGACAGAATGGGGCTTAGGTCAGAGGACATGGTCGCGGCGGCGGATGCATCGACGGGGAGCACCTTGATCATGGGTTACGGAGTGCGGTCGTCGCAGTACTTGCGTCGCACCAAATTGGCGTTGTCGGCTCGACCGTGGCTCACTCAGCCTAACAGGTGAGCGGGGACTGCGTCGTTGTCGGTATCAGCCGTCGATTGGTCCGCTGCAGCCTCCACCAGGGCCGCCTGGAGTGGGCGCCGCAGCTTTGCCGCGTAGCCAACCACGCGAAGCAACTCCCGGTTCACTTGATTGGCATCGGCCGTGGCGGCATCGATCGAACGCCACAGCACGAAGCTCCCAGACTCTGGGTTGTAGGAAAGAGCGGCGCCGCCGGTGCCGAACCCCAGCCAGCCGAATTGTGAGAGCAGCGCGCTGATGGTCTCGGCTGTTGGAAACTCTTGGGTCACGACACTGACCGTGATGACAAGCTGATCGGTGCCCGAACGGATCACGGCGATATTCCAGCCTTCTCGATGCTGGAAGTAACAGGCGCCTTCAGCGTCGAAACGCAGGGTGATGTTCAGCTCGCGGCCAACGCGCGTCAAAGTTTGCTCAACCTGCCTTTCCAGCTCCGGAGCGAATGCGGACATCATCGTTGCTCTCTCCTCTTCGGATCACCGGGGACGGCCGCGGCGCGCGCCGCGGCCGTGAGATCATTTAACTTATCAAACAATACCGCACACCGCGCATCTGCTGAAAGGTGCTTTAAACGGCGTTGTGCCTCTGGTTCAGGCAAGTAG
>JBCDCY010000011.1:0-127802 GCA_039180875.1 Pseudomonadota bacterium
GCATCATCAGAAACCAAACCCGCCATCACAGCAGACCCAATCCCCTAGCCAGGCCGATATGCAAAACAGATCCAGTCGCCTCAAAGACAGACCAAACCGCCCACATATCCCTTCCATATCATCACAAATCTCAAAGAGCGGCGAGACAATGAGCAAGCGCTGCGTAGCTTTCCTACGCCACACCTGCTCGGACATTGCCTCTGACACTGCCGGAGTGCCCCGGTCAGCGGAGCCTGTAGTTAGACCCTGCGCCCGGGTCGCGCAAGCGCTTTCGGCGTGAAAGCGTCATTTTTTTGACAGGCCCACGGCATCATCCCCGCATCTTGCGCGAGGGCTGGCTGGGGCCACAATCGGATCAGGTCGAGAGCGGCTCCGGTCGCGGGTAAAGCTCGTGCATCGGGATCGAGCGGCCGCTCTCCTGCACGATGCGCACGTGGTGCCGACGGAGCTGGCGCGGCTCGTTCACGCCGCAGGAATGGGCCATCATCTCGACATCGTGGATCAGGCCCGTGGCATAGGCTGCCACCCGCTCTGACTTCACCTTGGGCACCAGGCCCTTTTGCAGGCTGGGGTTGTGGGTGGTGATGCCGGTCGGGCAGGTGTTGCGGTGGCACTTGAGCGCCTGGATGCAGCCGAGGCTGAACATGAAGCCGCGCGCGGAGGTCACGAAATCGGCCCCAGCGGCGAGCGACCAGGCGACATCCACCGGATTGACCAGCTTGCCGCTTGCGATCACCCGCACCCGATCGCGCAGGCCGTAGCGGTGCAGGATGTCGGAGACCAGCGGCAGCGCCTCCCGGATCGTCAGACCGACATTGTCCATCAGCGGCATCGGTGCCGCGCCGGTGCCGCCGTCGCCCGAGTCGATCGTGATGAAATCCGGTGCTGCCTCGATCCCCCGCTCGAGCACGGAGTGGGCCAGCGTCTCGATCCAACCCGGATCGCCGACGACCGTCTTTATTCCGACCGGCTTGCCCGTCACCGCACGCACATGGGCCACGAAATCAAGCAGATCCTCGTTCGTCGCGATCTCCGGATGCCGATTGGGCGACAGGCTGTCGGCCTTGTCGCTGATCCCGCGGATCTCGGCGATTTTGCGGGTGATCTTCTCCTTCGGTAGCACGCCCCCTTTGCCGGGCTTCGCCCCCTGGCTCAGCTTGATCTCGAACATCCGCACCTGGGGGATCTCCGCGATCTTGCGGAGCTTGGCGTCCGACAGCCGGCCGTCGGCGTCACGCACACCGTATTTGGCCGTGCCGATCTGGAAGACGATGTCGCCGCCGCCCTCCAGATGCCAGTCGGAGAGGCCGCCCTCCCCTGTGTTCATCCAGATCCCCGCCTTCGCCGCCCCGCGGGAGAGCGCCTTGACCGCCGGGCGGGAGATCGCGCCGAAGCTCATGCCCGAGATGTTGAAGAACGACGGCGCATCGTAGGGTTGGGCCGCATAAGGCCCGATGCGGAGTGGCTCCGACTTCGCCGCCATCTCGTCAAGCGGGGGAAAGGGCGCGCTGACGAAGATCGCCGTGCCCGGCATCGTCAGGTTGCGGGTCGAGCCGAAGGCGATGGTGGAGGGGCGGCCGTCAGCCGCGCGGTAGACCCAGTTGCGCTGCGCCCGGTTGAACGGCAACTCCTCCCGATCCATCGCGAAAAAGTACTGGCGGAAGAACTCGCCGAGCTCGGTGAACAGGTTGCGAAAGCGGCCGAGCACCGGATAGTTGCGTCGGACCGCGTCCCGGGTCTGTAGCCGATCGACGACGGCCATCAGCACGACGGCGAGGGCCGTGACACCGATCGTCACCACGAAGAGCGTCGCGAGGAACTCGAGCCCCGCCGCGACCGCATCGGCAAACCACATCACGGCGCGGCCCTAGCGTCGATCGCCTCGCATTCGGCTACGATCGGTCGGGTTGGCTGGCTTGGCCTTGCGCATCGCTCACCTCGCGTCACTCAGCGTGCGAGTGTTATAGGGCGTGCGGCCCGAGCTGTCTCGCGCTGTTGTTCGGTGCGGGGTGGGCGGGGGCCGCGCGGCCCCCGGTTCAGTGCAGCGTGACCGCTTCGGGCGGGGCGGGCGCGCGGTCGCCGATCACCAATCCGTCCGCATCGGCGCTTACCGCGACGGTCTCACCGTCGCGCAGATCGCCGGCCAGCAGCATCTCGGCCAACGGGTCCTGCAGATGCTTCTGGATCACCCGCTTCAGGGGCCGGGCGCCGTAGACCGGATCGTAGCCGCGATCGGCGAGCCAGGTCTTTGCCGCCTCGTCGAGCTCCAGCGCGATCTGCCGGCTGGCCAGGCGCCGGGCCAGGATCTCCGCCTGGATGCCGACGATGCCATCCATGTTGGCGCGGGAGAGCCGGTCGAAGAGCACGATCTCGTCCAGCCGGTTCAGGAACTCCGGCCGGAAATGCGCGCGCACGGCGTCCATAACCTGATCGCGGGCGCCGGTGCTCTCCGCCCCCTCCGGCAGGGTCGAAAGCGCTTGCGAGCCGAGGTTCGAGGTCAGGATGATCAACGTGTTCTTGAAGTCGACGCTGTGGCCCTGCCCGTCCGTCAGCCGGCCGTCGTCCAGCACCTGGAGGAGGACGTTGAAGACGTCGCCGTGCGCCTTCTCGACCTCATCGAACAGGATCACCTGATAGGGCCGGCGGCGCACCGCCTCCGTCAGCACGCCGCCCTCGTCATAGCCGACATAGCCCGGGGGGGCGCCGATCAGGCGGGCGACGGAGTGCTTCTCCATGAACTCCGACATATCGACCCGGGTCATCGCCTGGTCGTCGTCGAAGAGGAAGCTGGCGAGCGCCTTCGTCAGCTCGGTCTTGCCGACACCGGTCGGGCCGAGGAACAGGAAAGAGCCAAGCGGCCGGTTCGGGTCGTTCAGCCCGGCCCGCGCCCGGCGCACGGCGTTCGAGACGGCGGTGACCGCCGCCTCCTGCCCGATGACGCGGCGGTGCAACTCCTCCTCCATCCGCAGCAGCTTCTCGCGCTCGCCCTCCAGCATCCGGTCGACCGGAATGCCGGTCCAGCGCTCGACGACGGAAGCGACGTGTTCGGGCGTCACCGCCTCCTCGACCATCACGTCCTCGCCCGCCTCTTCGGCAGCGGCCAGGCGCTTTTCGAAATCGGGGATGATGCCGTAGCTAAGCTCACCGGCGCGGGCGAGGTCCCCTGCCCGCTTGGCGTTCTCCAGCTCGTTCCGCGCGTGGTCGAGCGCCTCCTTCAGGTCGCGCGCGCCGGCGAGTTTCTCCCGCTCCGCCTGCCAGCGCGCGGTCATCTCGGCCGACTGCTCCTGCAAACCGGTGAGGTCATGCTCGAGCTTCGTGAGCCGCTCTTGGGAGGCCTCATCGGTCTCCTTCTTCAGCGCTTCCGCCTCGATCTGCTTCTGCAGGATCTCACGGTCGAGGGCGTCGAGCTCCTCGGGCTTGGAATCGACCTCCATCCGCAGCCGGCTTGCGGCCTCGTCCATCAGGTCGATCGCCTTGTCCGGCAGGAAGCGGTCGGAGATGTAGCGGTTGGAGAGCTGCGCCGCCGACACGATCGCGCTGTCGGTGATGCGCACGCCGTGATGCACCTCGTACTTGTCCTTGATGCCGCGAAGGATGGAGATCGTGTCCTCCACCGTCGGCTCGTCGATCAGCACCGGCTGGAACCGGCGGGCAAGCGCCGCGTCCTTCTCCACGTGCTTGCGGTATTCGTCGAGGGTGGTGGCGCCGATGCAGTGCAGCTCGCCCCGCGCCAGCGCCGGTTTCAGCAGGTTGGAGGCATCCATCGCGCCTTCGGACTTCCCCGCACCCACCAGCGTGTGCATCTCATCGATGAAAAGGATGACGCCGCCGGCCTCGGCCTGCACCTCCGACAGCACGGCCTTCAGCCGCTCCTCGAACTCACCGCGGTACTTCGCCCCGGCGATGAGCGCGCCCATGTCGAGGGCCATCAGCGCCTTGTCCTCGAGGCTTTCGGGCACGTCGCCGTTGACGATGCGCATGGCAAGCCCCTCGGCGATGGCGGTCTTGCCGACGCCCGGGTCACCAATCAGGACAGGATTGTTCTTCGTCCGGCGCGACAGCACCTGGATCGAGCGGCGGATCTCCTCGTCCCGGCCGATGACCGGGTCGATCTTGCCGTCCCGCGCTGCCGCCGTCAGGTCGCGAGCGTATTTCTTGAGGGCGTCGTAGCCCTCCTCGGCCGAGGCGGTGTCGGCCGTCCGCCCCTTGCGGATGTCATTGATCGCAGCGTTCAGGCTCTGCGGCGTGACGCCGGCATCCTTCAGCGCCGTGCCGGCCTCCCCGCCCGAGATGGCGATGGCGGTGAGCAACCGCTCCACCGTGACGAAGCTGTCGCCCGCCTTCTCGGCCAGGGTCTCTGCCTCGGTCAGCACCTTCGCAGTCGCAGCGTCGAGGTACATCTGATCGCCGCCGCCGGAGATCTTGGGCTCCTTCACCAGCGCCGCCTCCACGATCTCCACCGCGCGGCCCGGATCGCCGCCGGCGCGCTTGATGAGCCCCGCGGCGAGGCCCTTGTCGTCGTCCAACAACGCTTTCAAGAGATGGGCGGGTCGGAACCGCTGATGCCCCTCTCGCAGGGCGATGGTCTGGGCGGCCTGGACGAAGCCCCGCGCCCGCTCGGAAAATTTCTCAATATTCATCCGTCGCTCCTCTCAGCACCCCTGCGCGCCCAAGACGGCCCGCGGCAAAGGCCCGGTTCATGCGACACCCGCATCGGCATGTCGCTTGGAGAACATATGGGGACGATCCGGCGCCCACTCAAGCTACGGACGCCTTGCATTTGGCGCTCTCGGCAGGCACGAGAACGGCGGGGAGGGCCTGCCGATGACCGCCGATGACCGCCTGATCGTCGCCCTCGACCTGCCCCATGCCCCGGCCGCGCTGGAGCTGGTGGAGACGCTGGGCGAGGCGGTCTCCTTCTACAAGATCGGCCTCGGCATGCTGACTGGGGGCGGTCTGGCGCTGGCCAATGAACTAAAGGGCGCGGGCAAGCGCGTCTTCCTCGACATGAAGCTCTTCGACATCGGCGCAACGGTTGAGGCGGCGGTGCGCGGTCTCGCAGCCTTCGAACTCGATTTTCTCACCGTCCACGGCGACCCCCAGGTGGTGCGCGCCGCCGTCGCCGGGCGGGGTGACGCCGCGACCCGGATCCTGGCGATCACGGTCCTCACCTCCCTCGACCGCGACGATCTGGACGAGGCTATGATCGTGGCGGGCGAGATCGGTGAGATCGTCGTCGAGCGCGCCCGCCGGGCGCTCGCGGCGGGCGCCGACGGCGTCATCGCCAGCCCGGCCGAGGCCGCGGCGATCCGCGCCCTGCCCGAGGCTGCCGGCCGCCTGATCGTCACCCCCGGCGTCCGCCCCGCCGGCGCCGCGCTCGGCGATCAGAAGCGCGTCGCGACCCCGGCCGACACCCTCGCCGCCGGCGCCGATCACATCGTCATCGGCCGCCCGATCCACCAGGCGCCGGACCCCCGCGCCGCAGTCGCGCAGATCCTCGCCGCCCTCCCCGCCTGATCCCGCAAGGGCGCTGTCCCGGACCTGACCCGGGACCTCGTCCTCAGCCGGGGGAGCCTACGGCGAGAGGTCCCGGACAATCGGAGCAGGCTCCGATTTCCGGGATAGCGCGATACGACGCCGCCCCTCCGCACCGTCCCGGGCTCGACCCGGGACCTCGACCTTGCGCAAAGCGCCCCAGACGCAGGGGAGACCCAGCCGTCAGTTCTCGTTGATATCGCGGTCCCAGACCTTCACCTGGCCGCGCCGGATGCCGACAAAGCGACGGAGCGCCAGCCAGGCGACCAGCGAGATCACGCCGAAGATCACCAGAAGCAGCGGCAACGAAGTCGTCATCCCCGCGGCGATCGGCCCGCCGAAGGCGAGCAGGATGCCGCTGGTCACCGCCCCAATGGCGAAGCCGAGAAAGATGTAGCCCGGCACCACCAGCTCAAGGATGCCGAGCGCCAGGCCGGCCGCGACCCAGATCCACCAGGCGGTCCAGAGCATCAGCGCGGCTCCCGCAGCATGCGGAAGGCATTGGCGAAAGCATCGAGCGCCTGGGCCGGCAGGATTACCGTCTGCTTGCCCTCGCCCGCCCCGACGGCCGTCAGGGCCTCCACCTGCTTCAGCGCCACATTGTACTGCGCCGCCTCCAGGCCATTCTCGGCGATTGCCTCGGCCACCACCCGGGTGGCGTACGCCTCGGCATCGGCCGTCACCCGACGGGCCTCGGCGGCCTGCTGGGCGGCATAAAGCTCACCCTCCGCCTCGAGCTCCACCGCGCGCTTCTGGCCCTCGGCCTCCATCACCTGGGCCCGGCGGGCGCGTTCGGCATTCAATTGCTGCAGCATCGCGGCCCGGGTCGCCTCGTCCAGGTTCACGTCCAGGATTTCGGCCCGCGTCACCTCGATTCCCCAATCGTCGACCACGGCCCGAACCGCGTCCTTCACCGCCTGGATCAACTGGGCGCGGTTGGTCTGCACGTTATCGAGCTCGACCGCGCCGATCTGCGAGCGCACGATACCCGCGACCGTCGTGGCGATGGCGGCGTCAATATCGCGGATCCGATAGACCGTCTTTTCCGGCTCGATGATCCGGTAGAAGACGCTGGTCTGCACCTGCACCAGAACGTTGTCGGAGGTGATGGCGTCCTGGGTTGCCGAGGGCAGCTGCCGCTCGAGGATCGAGATCTTGTGCGCCACCCGGTCGATCAGCGGAAAGATCACGTTGATGCCCGGCCCGAGCACTGACTGCAGCCGGCCGAACCGTTCCACCACGTATTTCTCCGACTGCGGCACGATGCGCACCGCTAAGACGATCGAGAGCAGGACCAGGCCGGCCAGGATCAAAAGAACCAAACTGCCGCCCGAGAGCTCACCAATACCCATCATCTCTCTCCAGTTCCCGCGTTCCGGGCGGCCTTCTGGCGCCACATTTGGTCAACACTATGACACAGACCGCAAGATGACGACTTCTCCGCGCGCCTGACCTATGCTGAGGCCATGGCCGACACCAGCCCGACCCTATGCCGCGATTGTCTGGCCCGCGATCGGGCGAACGGGCGCTGCGCCGTCTGCGGCTCGCCCCGGGTGCTGCGCCATGGCGAGCTCCATTCCCTCTCCATCGCCCATCTCGACTGCGACGCCTTCTATGCCTCGGTCGAGAAGCGCGACGAACCGAGCCTGCGCGACCAGCCGCTGATCGTTGGGGGCGGCCAGCGGGGTGTGGTCACCACCGCCTGCTACATCGCGCGGATCCGCGGGGTGCACTCCGCCATGCCGATGTTCAAGGCCCGCGCCCTCTGCCCCGAGGCGGTGGTGGTGAAGCCGCGGATGGCCGTCTATGCCGAGGTCTCGGCCGAGATCCGGGCCCTGATGCGCGAGGTGACGCCGGTGGTGGAGCCCCTGTCGCTCGACGAGGCGTTCCTCGATCTTTCCGGCACCGAGCGCCTGCATCGGGCGAGCCCGGCCCAAGTCCTCGCCGGGCTGGTGCAGCGGATCGAGCGGGAGATCGGCGTCACAGCCTCCGTCGGGCTCAGCCACAACAAGTATCTCGCCAAGATCGCCTCCGACCTCGACAAGCCGCGGGGCTTTTCCGTGGTCGGCCGGGCCGAGACGCTGGACTTCCTGGCCGATCAGCCGGTGAGCGTGATCTGGGGCGTCGGGCAGAGCATGCGGGAGCGGCTGGCGCGGGACGGCATCCGCAGCATCGCCGACATCCGGCGGCGCGATCGCGCCGGTCTGGTCGCGCGCTATGGCGGGATGGGCGACCACCTCTGGCGGCTCGCCCACGGCGAAGATCATCGCCGCGTCTCCGCCAATGCCCCGGTCAAGTCGATCTCCAACGAGACGACGTTCGGCGAAGACATCGCCGATGTCGACCTGCTGGACGGCCATATCTGGCGCCTGGCCGCCAAGGTCTCCGACCGGGCCAAGGCGCGGGCGCTGGCCGGGGCGACGGTGACGCTGAAGCTCAAGCGCCACGACCACCGCCTGCTCACCCGCCAGAGCCGGCTGAGCGAGCCGACCCAGATGGCCGACACGATCTACCAGGCGGCGCGCCCGTTGCTGGATCCCGAGTTGCCGCGCGGGCCGTTCCGCTTGCTCGGCATCGGCCTCTCCCATCTCGGGCCGGCGGCAGAGGCGGATCGGACGGCCGACCTGCTCGACCCCGCGGCGCGCCAACGCGTCGCAGCCGAACGGGCGAGCGACGCGATCCGCCAGCGCTACGGCGCGGAGGCGATCGTCAAAGGGCGTGCCTTACGCTAGTGCAGTTTTTGCACTGCGCTGCGGCATAAATGAGCAAAGAGAAACCGCTCAGCCCTTCTCAGACATGCTGCGTTACACCCTCGCCTCACAAATTCAAACGCGAAATCAGCGGTTTGTGACCATTCCGCCGATTTCCGTGATCGCAGCCGGCATGGCTATTGCATTTGCTGCATTGCGGTATAACTTTTTCAAAGCGGTGCTTCGGCATCGCCGCCCCAAGTGGGCGTTTCCTCCCTAGACTTGGGCCGCGTTCTGCGCGGCCCCTTTTTTTACTCCGCCGCCAGCGGCAGGGAGGCACCGCCGAGCGTGGTGAGATCGGCGATCACGCCGTCCAGCGCGCGCTGGGTCTCGCCAAAGCCCGCTGTCTTGCTGATGCGGCGTTCGTCGAGGTAGAGCGCCCGGTCGATCTCGATCTGCAGGGCGTGCAGGCCCCGCTCTGGAATGCCGTAATTCTGGGTGATGTAGCCGCCGGCAAAGGGTGCGTTCCGGGCCACGGTGAAGCCGGCCCGGGCAAAGGCATCGGCCACCTCCTCGATCACCCAGCGGTCGCAGGAGGCGCCGAAGCGGTCGCCCAGCACGATGTCGGGCCGACGCCCGTTCACATGCGGCGTCGCCAGCACCGCCTCGTGCGGCATGGAGTGGCAGTCGAATAGCAGGGCCAGGCCGAAGCGGGCGCGCTGAGCGCTCAACAGCTCCTGCAGACGCTCGTGGTAGGGCTCGTAGTAACGGCGCAGCCGTCCGCGCGCCTCCGTGAGCGAGATCCTGCCGCGGCGGATCACCTTGCCCTCGGCAACGACCCGCGGGATCACGCCCAAACCGGCCGCAACCCGAGGATTGACGCCGATCTTCGGCACGCCCTGGACCAGCGAGGGGTCGAGCTCGGAGGCCGCGCGGTTGAGGTCGACGAAGGCCCGCGGCGCCCGGGCGGTCATCAGCGGCGCCCCGGCCTCCGGTGCCGCCGCGAACAGCTCGTCCACATAGGCATCCTCGGACGAGCGCAGGACATGGGGCGCCAGATCGCTCTTCTGCAGAAAGCGCGCGGCATAGTCCCGACCACTATGGGGCGAATTGAACACGGCAGGCGACAGCCGCTGCTGCGGCAGGGTGAGGATATAGGCCTGGGTCGTGATCATCCGATACCGGTGGATCGCCCGCGCGTGGTTGCCGCCCTGCTGTCATATAACTTGGTCCGGGGCCTCCGCAAAACCTCTTGAACGGTATTTTGAAAGCCAATAAGACACGGGCTCCGGCGACGGACGTGGCGTGCCGGAGGGGCGTATAGCTCAGCGGGAGAGCACTTCGTTGACATCGAAGGGGTCACTGGTTCGATCCCAGTTACGCCCACCACGCCCGCCCGCGCGGGGCACTCAACGACCGGACGGCCGGATCCAAAGGGGCCTCGGTACACAGGCATTGGACGGAGAAGGGCCATGAAGGTTCGCAATTCACTTCGCTCGCTCAAGGCGCGCCATCGCGATTGCCGCGTGGTCCGGCGCAAGGGTCGGATCTACGTCATCAACAAGACCCAGCGCCGCTACAAAGCGCGCCAGGGCTGAGATCGCCGACCCGCAGGATCAGCGCAGCGCATAAAGCCTGTTGTAGATGTAGGGATCCGTCACGTAACCGGTGACGGGCCAACCGTGCGCGCTCTGAAACCGGCGGAGGGCGCCCCGCGTGCCGTTGTTGAAATGGCCGTCGACTGCACCCGGGCGATAGCCGCGCCGGGCCAGCACCTGCTCTACCAGAAAGCGCTGATCGTAGCTCAGGCCAAGCTGGCGCTCCGCCGCGACCCACTGGGCCCGGCGCTGGCGCACCTGCTGCTGCCGGCGTAGCTCGTCGATCCGCCGACGCGCGGCCGGGGCCTGGCCGGCATTGGGGTGCTGGCGGAGGAAGCGCTCGTAGGAGGCGATGGTGTTCTCCTGGTAGGCCTGGCGCCAGCGCTGATTGACCAGCTCCGTCTGGTTGCGGGTGACGGTACGGTTCGGCTGGCGCCGTGGCCGTTCGGCTCGGCTCGCGTCCGCCATCTCGCGCAGCCGGCGACGGCTGTCCCAGGTCAGGTGCCCGGTAACCGGCAGGCCGACAGTGCGCTGCCAGGAGCGCAGCGCATTGCGTGTGCCCGGCCCGAAGACGCCGTCGACACCGCGGGTATTGTAGCCGAGCTCCACCAGATCGCGCTGCACCCGGCGCCGGGCCGCCGCATCCAGGTTCATGCGCTGCTCGATCGCCGCCGCATCCGTGCGCTCCGGTTGCCGGCGCGGCTGTTGGCGCGCGCTGTCATCGTTGCGGCCCGGCGTGCGCGTGCGGGCCTCGTCATCATCGTCGCCATCATCATCTTCGTCATCATCGTCGCCTCGACGGCGCTGCTGCTGCGCAGGCGGCGGTTGACCGGCATCGACGGCGGCGATCCTGGCCAGCGCCTCCGGCGCGAAGCGGCCCCAGCGATGGGCCTCGAGGTAGGCGGCATAGGCCTCCGCCGTATCCTCCGCCTCGGCCTCGCGCCAGGCGCGGCGGGCGGCGCGGGTGGCATCGCTCGGCCCGCCCCCTTCCCGCAGGGCGAGGGTTACGCCGTCTTCCAGACCGCCGAAGGCCTCCAACCCGTCGGGTAGATCATCGAGGGTCAGCTCCGCATCGGGCGCCAGCAGCTCTTCGACCACCAGATCACTCAACGGCCGCGGCCGGCCGAGGACCGCCAGCACCCCGTTGCCGACGCGGAGTTGCCTTACGTTGGACTTCAGCACCGCATCTTCGGGCAGCCCCGTCGCCCGCGTACCGACCAGGATCGCCGCTCCACCATCGAAACGCTGCGCCAGCCGGTTGAGCAAGCGGACCGTCGGGGCGGAGAACGCAGTGTCGACGATCCGGTCCGGGTTCGCGTCAACGGGAGCCAGCCAAACGACACCGCCATCGCGCAGGGTGTGGCCGATGAAGTGCACGATCAGCCGTGCGTCCTCACCGCCGCCATGCCGCTCCACCTCGCCCAGCAGCTCCTGCATGGCGCGCCCGTCGAGATCCAGGCCGTAGAGCACGTCGTAGCCGGCGTCCTCGTAAGCCCGCGCCAGACGATTGGCCTGGCCGCTCAGATCGCCGAAGTCGGGCGCACGCTCATAGGTCTGGTTGACGATCAGCACGGCGAGATCGGCCGCGGCAGGTCGCACGAGGGCGAGGACGGCAAAGGCGGCGAGGGCCGCAACGGCCCGAAACGATCTCAGCATGACGCTACTCCCGACGATGGCGCGGACCGTCCCGCGCCCCCCGACACTCAGTCGTAGTCTCGCCGATCCTCAATCACCTTACCATCACGAGGCAGTGTGCCTTCTGCAACGATCTCCACCAGGCCACGCAGCTTGAGCGCAGCTTGCACGGAGGCGCCGATCGCCTCGGCATCGCCGGCGCCTTCCGCGATCTCGACCTGCACCGTCATCACATCCTGGGCACCGTCGCGGCTGGCGATGACGCGGGCCCGGGCGACCTCGGGATGGCGGGCGACCAGGGCGGCGACCTGCTCGGGCCGGACGAACATGCCCTTGATCTTGGTCGTCTGATCGGCCCGGCCCATCCAGCCCTTGATCCGCATGTTGGTCCGCCCGCAGGGGCTCTCGCCCGGCAGCACGGCAGAGAGATCGCCGGTAGCAAAGCGGATCAGCGGATAGTCGGGGCTGAGGGTGGTGACGACCACCTCCCCCACCTCGCCCTCGACCACCGGATCGCCGGTGCCGGGGGTGACGATCTCCACCACCACGGCTTCGTCGACGATCATCCCCTCCATCGCCGGGCTCTCGTAGGCGATGTTGCCGAGATCGGCCGTGGCGTAAGCCTGGAGGCAGGCGATGCCGCGATCCGCGTATTCCTGGCGCAGCGCCGGGAAAAGCGCGCCGCCCCCCACCGTCGCCTTGGTGATGGAGAGCGCCAGCCCCATCTCCGCCGCCTTGTCGAGGATCACCTTCAGATAGTCGGGCGTGCCGGCATAGGCGGTGATGGAGAGGTCGTGCGCCGACTGGGCCTGGAGCTCCGTATTGCCGGTGCCAGCGGGGAAGACCGTGGCGCCCACCGCGGCAGCCCCCGCCTCGAACATCGCGCCCGCCGGGGTGAAATGGTAGGAGAAGCAGTTCTGCACCACGTCCCCCACGCCGATCCCCGCAGCATGCAGGAAGCGCCCCATCCGCCAGAAGTCCCGCCCGCGCCAGCCGGGCTCATAGATCGGACCGGGCGACTGGAAGAGAAAATCGGGCTGCGCGCCCGCCGCGAGCAAACCGCCGAGCGGTGGCTCCGCCTTCTGCCGCTCCGACAGATCCGCCTTCCGCAAGACCGGCAAATGCGCGAGCGCCGCCGCATCGGTGATCTCACCGGCCTCCACGCCCGCCAGCACCCCCGCCATCCCCGGCGTCGCCTGGGCCGCCGCGACCGCTGCTGGCAAAGCCTCAGCCAAGGCCCCTGCCCGCTGATCGGCCGAGCGCGTCTCCAGATCGTCGTAGTGGCCCGTCATGCCGTCACCCTTGGTGCTGTGGGAGAGAGACCGCCGCCACGCGCCCATCCGGGCGGCGACGGGGGTGGGCGGGCGGGCCGCGCCGCCCGGATGGGCGCGTCAGCTCAGCCAGCGTTTCCGCCGGCGGTAGGAGCGCACGTCGCGGAACGACTTTCGCCCCTCCTCCGACATGCCGAGGTAGAACTCCTTCACGTCCGGGTTCTCGCGGAGATCGGCCGCCGCCCCCTCCATAACCACGCGCCCGCTCTCCAGGATATAGCCGGAGTGGGCGTACTTCAGCGCCACATTGGTGTTCTGCTCGGCCAGCAGGAAGGACACGCCCTCCACCTCGTTCAACCGCTTCACGATCTCGAAGATCTCTTCGACCAACTGCGGCGCCAGGCCCATGGACGGCTCGTCCAGCAGCACCGTCTCCGGCCGGCTCATCAGGGCCCGCCCGATGGCGCACATCTGCTGCTCACCGCCCGAGGTATAGCCCGCCTGGCTCCGCCGCCGTTCCTTGAGCCGCGGGAAGTAGGAATAGACCATCTCCAGATCGGCCTGCACCTCATTGTCCCGGCGTGTATAGGCGCCGGTCATCAGGTTTTCCTCGACCGTCAGATGCTCGAAGCAGTGCCGCCCCTCCATCACCTGGATGACGCCGCGCTGTACCAACTCCGACGGCGAGAGATCTCCCACCCGCTCCCCGCGATAGAGGATCTGGCCCTTGGTGATCTCGCCCCGCTCCGACTTCAGCAGGTTGGAGACCGCCTTCAGCGTCGTCGTCTTGCCCGCCCCGTTGCCACCGAGGAGCGCCGTGATGCCCCCCTGAGGCACCGACAGCGACACTCCCTTCAGCACCAGGATCACGTGGTTATAGATCACCTCGATGTTGTTCACTTCGAGGAGCGTCTCGGTTTTGGTCGCGTCGAACATGGCCTGTCTCGAACGTCAGAAAAGCACCAAACGAATGTCGTGCCCCCTCCCCCGCGAACGGGAGAGGGGAGGGAGGGCGCACCCTCCGAGAGCGTCGTCAGATCACTCCGCGGCGCAGTCCCGCGGCGTGATATTGTTCTCCGCCGCGAAGGCCTCCGCATCGGCCACGATCAGGGCATCGACGATCTCCCGATCCGCCGGGCCGAAATCGTTGATGATCGACCAGGTCTCCGCACCGGCATCCCACTGGGCGATCGCGCCGAGGCCCGGGCCGCCGTGGTTCTCGCACGACACCTGGATCTCCGGCCCGAAGCCGCCGAGGCCGAGCTCTTCGAGCCGGGCATTGTCGACGGTCAGCGCCTCCATCCCGTCGCGCATCATCGCCGCCGTGATGTCGTCGACGCCGTGCATCTCCTGCGCGGTGCGCACCGCCTCGGCCGCCAGCATCGCGGCGTAGAGCCCGCGGTTGTAGAGCACCGTGCCGATCTGATCGCCGGCACCGGCCGCCAGGCCGCGGTCGACGACATATTCCTGGATCTCGTCGAACACCGGGAAGTCGGCCCCGACGCCGTGGAAGGTCACGGCCTTGTAGCCGTCCGCGCCGTCACCCACGGGCGTCACGTCGTTCTCCGAGCCCGACCACCAGACGCCGATGAAGTTCTCCATCGGGTAGTTGATGTTGGCGGCCTCTTGGATCGCCGTCGGGTTCATCACGCCCCAGCCCCACATCAGCACGTAGTCCGGACGCTCCCGCCGGATCTGCAGCCATTGCGAACGCTGCTCCTGCCCGGGATGGTCAACGGCCACCTCAATGAGCTCGAAGCCATGCTTCGCGCCAAGCTCCTGCAGGGTGCGGATCGGCTCCTTGCCGTAGGCGGAGTTGTGGTAGACCAGCGCGATGCGCTTGTCTGAGACGTCGCCGTCGTTGATCTCGAGGATGTGGTTCACGATGATCGAGGCGGCGTCCCAGTAGGTCCCGGGATAGTTGAAGATCCAGGGAAAGACGGAGCCGTCGGCGGCCGAGGTCCGGCCATAGCCCATCGAATGGATCGGGATCTCATCGACGGAGGCACGAGGGATCAGCTGGTATGTGATCCCGGTCGAGAGTGGCTGATAGAGCAGCGCCCCCTCGCCCTTGGTCGACTCGTAGCACTCGACGCCCTTCTCCGTATTGTAGGCCGTCTCGCACTCGATCACCCGGGCCGGCACGCCGCCGATGCCACCGTCACGCTCGTTCAGAAGCGTGAAGTAGTCGGCATAGCCGTCGGCGAACGGGATGCCGCCCGCCGCGTAAGGCCCCGTGCGGTAGGAGAGTGACGGAAACACCAGGTCGGCGAGGGCGGGGCTTGCCGCCCCCATCGCCAGGGCCGTCACGGTTGCCAGTCTCGTCAGTTTCATCTCGGTCCTCCCTTCGGACTGTTCTGATGCACCACCCGGGTTCCTCCCGGATCTTTGCCCCGCCGTTCAGTGCGGGAACGGCCAGAGGCGGAGCTTCTCCTTCGCCACCCGCCAGAGCTGGGCCAGCCCGTGCGGTTCGAGGATCAGGAAAAGCACGATCAAGGCGCCCACGATAATGAACTCGAAATGCGCCGCAATGTCGGTGGGCCAGCCGAGCGCCCCCACCATCACGTTCTTCAGAAGCACCGGCAGCAGCACGATGAAGGCCGCGCCCGCGAACGATCCGAAGATCGAGCCGAGCCCGCCGATGATGATCATGAAGAGCGCCAGGAACGACTTCTGGATGCCGAAGGCTTCGCCCACCTCGACCGCGCCGAGATAGACGGTGAAGAACAGCGCCCCCGCAATGCCGATGTAGAAGGAAGAAACGGCAAAGGCCGTGAGCTTCGCCTTCAGCGGGTTCACCCCGATGATCTCGGCCGCGATGTCCATATCGCGGATCGCCATCCAGGACCGCCCGATCCGCCCCCGCGTCAGGTTCCGCGCAGCCCAGGCGAGGGCCACCACGAAGGCGAGACAGAAGAGGTAGACGGCATAGGGCGGCGCCTCCGGCCCCGAGACCGGGATGCTGAACACCGTGCGCTCCGGCGCGTTGATCTGGCCCGAGGCGGAGTAGTTGTAGAACCACGAGACCTTGTTGAAGAGCCAGACCAGGAAGAACTGCGCGGCCAGTGTCGCCACCGCCAGATAGAAGCCCTTGATGCGGAGCGACGGCAGCCCGAAGACCAGGCCGACGGCCGCCGTGATGAAGCCTGCCAGGATGACCACGAAGAACAGGTTCAGATCCGGAAAGGACGTCATCAGCTTGTAGGCCGCATAGGCCCCGACCGCCATGAACCCGCCCGTGCCGAGCGATACCTGCCCGCAATAGCCCGTCAGGATATTCAATCCGATCGCCGCGATCGACCAGATCAGGAAGGGCACCAGCACCGCATTGGCGAAATAGTCCGTGACCACGAAGGGCACGATCATCAATGCCACCGCGATGACGAAGTAGTAGCGATAGCGATCGAAGGCGATCGGAAAGGTCTGACTGTCCGCCACATAGGACGTCTTGAAGTCGCCCGCCTCACGATAGAACATGCCTCAGCCCTCCCAAACCGTCGCGCCGGCGTCGAAATCCGGGCGCTGGGGTCCGACCAGGCAGAAGCGTTGCCCGGTCGGCGCTTGCATCACGATCCAGCCCTTGGGTGAGCGCTCGACCACGCTCGCGCCGAGCGCCTCGAGCCGGGATCGCTCGGCCTCCCGATCGTCGGTCTCAAAGTCCAGGTGCACCCGGCTCTCATGCCCCACATGCTGAAGCAGCACCCGCGGCTCCCCTTCAGGGCTCGCCCCCACCGCATACTTGCCGTCGGCGTCGACCGGAAAGTCATAGCCGAGCGCCCCGGACCAGAAGCGCGCGGCGTCGCCCAGCGCCTCCCCCTGGCAGTCGATCACGATCACTCCGAGCCGGCTTTTGTGCATCACACCCTCTCGATGATCTTCTCGCCGAACAGGCCCTGGGGCCGGAAGACGAGGAAGAGAAGGGCGAGGACATAGGCGAACCAGTTCTCCGTCGCGCCGCCGACCAGCGGGCCGATGAAGAACTCGAAGAGCTTCTCGCCCACCCCGATGATCAGGCCGCCCACGATGGCCCCCGGGATCGAGGTAAAGCCGCCGAGCATCAGCACCGGCAGCGCCTTCAAGGCGATGAGCGAGAGGGAGAACTGCACCCCCGATTTCGCCCCCCACATGATCCCGGCGACCAGGGCGATGAAGCCGGCAATCGACCAGACGATCACCCAGATCGAGCGGAGCGAGATGCCGACCGACAGCGCCGCCTGGTGGTCGTCGGCCACGGCGCGCAGCGCCCGCCCGGTCCTGGTGTACTGCGAGAAGATCGTGAGCGAGATCACCAGGATGATCGCGATCAGGGCCGCGGCCACGTCGAGCTGGTCGATATAGAGGCCGTACCAGCCGTCCTCCTGACTGGCCCAGCCGGCAGACCAGTTCTCGATCGCCAGCGAGCCGCCCGACGGCAGGCCGACGTCGAGGGTCTTGATCTCCGCCCCCCACATCAGGTCGCCGAAACCCTCCATGAAATAGGCGAGCCCGATGGTCGCCATGAAGAGGATGATCGGTTCCTGATTGACCAGATGCTTCAGGATGTAGCGCTCGACGATGATGGCGAGGCCGATCATCACGCCGATGGTGGCGAGAATGGCGATCAGGTTGGTGATGAACTCCGCCGCCGCATTCACGTCGCCCCCTGTGAAGAGCGTGGCGATGACCACCGCAGGCTGGCCCCAATGATGGACGTCGGCGCCCGAGACCGCCTTGATCAGATGGGCGAACGGCACCTGGCCCTGCTGCAACCCGACGAGGGTCATGGCGGCAAACAGCGCCATCACCCCCTGGGCATAGTTGAAGATACCCGAGGCCTTGAAGATCAGCACGAAGCCGAGGGCGACGAGGGAATACATGATCCCCGTCATCAACCCGTTGATGACGACCTCGACAACGAAGAGGAAATCGGCGCTCATCGGATCATGCCTCGCTCGCCAGGACGGACACGGTCGTCTGTCCGTCGGTGTTTTCCAGGTCCATGGTCGCGATCACCTGCCGCCCTCCGCCAAGCAAGCGTCGAAAAACCAGCATCGGCCCGTCCTGCGTCGTCACCCTCTCGCCCTCACCGAATTGGCCGCCGTCGCCGAACCGATGGTCCATCAAGACGCTCCGGGCGACGTCGGCACTGCGCGGGCCACTGAGAGAGGCCGAGCAGAGGCGGCCGGGAACGGCGTCAATCAACGTCACGCCCGGCGCATCGTCGCGAACCCAGACGGCTGTTTGCGCTTGGCCCGGGCGACTGAAGTTCTCGAAGCCGACGACCTGTCTCGGCTCTCCCGCCGCGACCGACGGCAGACAGTGTTCGAGCAGTGCCATCCGGAACGCCGCCTCCGACGAACCGGACTCTGCCGATGAACCGTCGGCGACATCCCGGACCGCAGGCGCCTCCTGCGCGCATCCAGCCGACAGCATCAGAAGGACGGCTGACCCAACCCGCACCGTCCCGGACGTGATCCGGGACCTCGCAGCCCGGCTGGAACAGGCCCCATCCCCGCGACCGGGGAGGCGCGAGCTCGGCCGGCGCAACACGCGCTCAGTCATGCGGCACCCCGAGATAGGCGTCGATCACGTCCTGGTTGGCGCGCACCTCGTCGGGCGTGCCGTCGCCGATCTTCTTGCCGTAGTCGAGCACCACGACCCGGTCGGCCAGGTCCATGACCACGCCCATGTCGTGCTCGATCAGCGCAATCGTCGTGCCGAACTCGTCGTTCACGTCGAGGATGAAGCGGCACATGTCCTCCTTCTCCTCGACGTTCATGCCGGCCATCGGCTCGTCGAGCAGCAACAGCTTCGGCTCGGCCGCCAGCGCCCGGCCAAGCTCCACCCGCTTCTGCAGGCCGTAGGGCAGCCGACCGACGGGGGTCTTGCGGATGTGCTGGATCTCCAGGAAGTCGATGACCTTCTCGACGATCGCGCGGTTCGCCGTCTCCTCCCGCTCGGCCCGGCCGGCCCAGAGCGCCTGCCAGAACAGGTTCTCCTTCATGTGGGTGAAGCGGCCGGTCATGATGTTGTCGAGCGTCGACATGCCGTGGAAGAGCGCGATGTTCTGAAAGGTCCGCGCGATGCCCTGACGGGCGATCTGGTGCGGCTTCATCGCCCGGCGCCGCTCGCCCCGGAACCAGATCTCGCCCTCCTGCGGATGGTAGAAGCCGTTGATGACGTTGAGCATCGAGGATTTGCCGGCACCGTTCGGCCCGATGATCGCCCGGATCTCCCCCTCGCGGATGTCGAAGGACACATCGCTGATCGCCACCACGCCCCCGAAGCGGAGCGTGATGTTCTTCACCTCCATCATCACCTCGCCGATACGACGCTCCGGCACGTGATGGATGTCTTCGGCAACGCTCATAGGGCAGGTCCCCTCTCTCGAACCGTCCCGGAAATCGACCATGCCGATTGTCCGGGACCTCTCGCAGCGGCCTCGCGACACCCAGCGAGGCCCCGGATCAAGTCCGGGGCGGTGTGCGGCGACGGCTGGGCGGGCGCACTCATTCCGCCGCCATCCTCTGCTCGCGGGGCTGCACGGCCACGTCGGCGATGCGGAGGGTGGCGCGGATCTTGCCTTTGCGGCCGTCCTCGTAGGTCACTTCGGTCTCGGTCTTGATGCTCTCGGAGCCGTCGTAGAGGGCGGTCACCAGGTCGGCGTACTTCTCCTCGATCGGGCGACGGCGGACCTTTCGGGTGCGCGTCAGCTCGCCGTCGTCGGCGTCGAGCTCCTTGTGCAGGATCAGGAAGCGGTGGATCTGGCAGCCGCCGAGCATCTCGTCCGCTGCCAGGCTGCGGTTGGTCTCCTCGATATGCTCCTGCACCATGGCGTAGACCTGGGGATGCTGGGCGAGCTCCTGGTAGGAGCCGTAGGCGAGGTTGTTGCGCTCGGCCCAGTTACCCACCGCCGTCAGGTCGATGTTGATGAAGGCGCAGCAGGTCTCCCGCCCAGCGCCGAAGACCACGGCCTCCAGGATGTTGGGATAGAACTTGAGCTTGTTCTCCACGTATTTCGGCGCGAAGAGGTCGCCGCTTGCCGTCTTCCCCACGTCCTTCGCCCGGTCGATGATGCGAAGATGCCCCGTCTCCTCCTCGATGAAGCCCGCATCGCCCGTGGCGACCCAGCCTTCGGCGTCCTTGGTCGAGGCGGTGGAGTCCGCGTTCTTGTAGTACTCCTGGAAGACGCCCGGGGAGCGGTAGTAGACCTCGCCGCTCTCGTCGATGCGCAGCTCCACGTCCGGGCAGGGCACGCCCACGGTGTCGGCCCGCACCTCCCCGTTCGGCTGATAGGTGATGAAGACCGAGGCCTCCGTCTGGCCGTAGAGCTGCTTCAGGTTCATGCCGAGGGCGCGGTAGAAGTCGAAGATCTCCGGCCCGATCGCCTCTCCGGCGGTGTAGCCCACCCGCACCCGGCTCATGCCGAGGCTGTTCTTCAGCGGCCCGTAGACCAGAAGCTCGCCCAGCGCGTATTGCAGCCGGTCCCAGCCCGAGACCGGCTTGCCGTCGAGCACTGCCGGCCCGACCCGGCGCGCCACCCCCATGAAGCGATGATAAAGCCACTGTTTCAGCCGCCCGGCATCCTCCATCCGGATGGTGACGCTGGTGAGCAAGCCCTCGAAGAACCGCGGGGGCGCGAAGAAATAGGTCGGCCCGATCTCGCGCAGGTCCATCTGCATCGTGTCTTCGCTCTCGGGACAGTTGACGCAGAAGCCCGCCCAATAGGCCTGGCCCATGGAGAAGATGAAGTCGCCGACCCAGGCCATCGGCAGATAGGCGAGGATCGAGTCCGTCTCCTTCAGATCGTCGAAACCCACCGCGTTCTTCGCCGTGTGGATGATGTTGGCGTTCGACAGCACCACCCCCTTCGGCCGCCCGGTGGTGCCGGAGGTGTAGAGCATCACGCAGGTGTCGCTGGCCCCGGCCGCCTCGATCCGACGGTCGAGCTCCGGGCCGAGTTCCTTCAGCTTGGAATGCCCGGTCTCCTGCACGTCCTTGAAGGCGTGGAGATGGCCGTGGTCGTAGCGGCGCAGTCCGCGGGGGTCGAGGTAGATGATCTGGCTGAGCTCGGGCAATCGGCCCTGGATGTCGAGCAGCTTGTCCACCTGCTCCTGATCGCCGCAGATCGCGAAGGCGGCGCCGCAATGGTCGAGGACGTAGGCCATCTCCTCGCCCACCGACTCCTGATAGACCGGCACCGGGATCGCTCCCGCGGCCTGCACCGCGACCATCGAGAGGTAGAGCAGCGGCCGGTTCCGCCCGATCACCGCCACATGCTGACCTTCGGCGAGCCCCAGCTCGATCAGGCCGAGGGCGAGCGTGCGGACCTCCCGCTCCGCCTCGGCCCAGGTCCAGCTTTGCCAGATCCCGTACTCTTTTTCGCGATAGGCAGGTCGATTGCCGTAAAGCCGCGCATTCCGCGCCAGCAGCTTCGGAAAGGACCGCGCATCCTCGGCCAAGGCTGTCTCGGTCGCCACGTCTTCCCCTCCCCGGTTTCGCGCTTATACCTGCCGCGCGGCCCGCTTTCCGCTTGTTCCCGGCGCAGGCCTTTTTCTTGGCGTAGAGACTATCGCACGCGGGCCTCCCGACAACAAAAAAATGAACGGTGGTTCACCTGCGACCTTGCCAGATTGGATCTGAGAGGTCGCGAGACCGCGGCGCAAACGAAAACGGCCCGCCCCGGGGGGCGAGCCGCGTCGAAAGGGGTATGGCAGCAGTGTTAGGCTGCGGTCGCCTCGAGCGCCGGGCTGGCGTTGATGGCGATCTGGCGCGGCTTGCGCGCCTCGGGCACTTCGCGGACGAGGTCGATGTGCAAAAGACCGTTCTCGGTCCGCGCAGCATCGGCCCGCACGAATTCGGCGAGCTGGAAGCGCCGCTCGAAAGCGCGGGCAGCTATGCCGCGGTGCAGGAAGCTCGCCGCGTCGTCGCCATCCTTGGCTTTGCGGCCGGCCACGGTCAGTTGACCGTCCTTCGCCTCCACCGTCAGCTCGTCATCGGAGAAGCCCGCGACGGCAATCGTGATGCGATAGGCATCGTCGCCGGTTTTCTCAATGTTGTAGGGTGGATAGGCCGTTTGGTTCACGTCCGCATCGCGGACATGGTCGAGCAGGTTGACCAGCCGGTCAAAGCCCACGGTCGAGCGGAAAAGCGGGGAAAAGTCGTAGGTGCGCATCTGCATCCTCCATTGAGCAACACAACCGTTCGACCCTCCTTCAGGACGGGTCGGGATCGGGTGACGGAGCCGATCTGGCCTCCGTCGATTGCCCATATCGGAATGCGTCGTGGCGGTTTCAAGGGGCCACGGCCGCGCCCTCACTGGCTTGGCGGCAGCACCACTTTGCGCCCCGTGGTGTCCTCACCGCTGCCGATGAAACCGGTCGTGCTTCCGACGGTCGCCGGCGGCGCGACAGGGGTCGCCGGCCCCTGCGCCACGCGACCGGTGTCCCAAGAGCGGCTGAAGCTGCCGCCCCGCGGCACGCCCCCGGCCAGGTCGGTCATCACGTCGCGCAGCGCCACGCCAAGCTCCACCCCCAGCGTGGTCTGCCGGCTGCCGGAGCTTCGCGATCCCGACACCAATGAGGCGATGCGCGGCCGGCTGTTGATCGAGACGAAGATCGGCGCGCCGGAGGTGCCCGGCACCGCCTCACAGCTGAACTCCAGGATCCGGCCCCGGTCGCGGAGCGTGCGGCAGGGCGCCTGCAGCGACGGCGCCTCGAACCGGCCGCGGCCGTAGGAGACCAGGCCCACGGGATCGCCCGCGGTCAGGCGGTCGAGACGCTCGAACGGGCGGATGATGGACGACGGGATCGGCTCATCAAGCTCCACCAGGCCGATGTCGACCTGTATGTTGTCCCGGCCATAACGCGCGCCCGGGTCGTAATCGCGGTGTGCGATCAGGCGCTGGGCCCGCCGCTCCGCCACCGCCCGCTGGCGGCGCCAGCCGGCGAGGAAGACCACCCGCTCCGGCGAGGCGAGGTTGCCCGATCTGTCGTAGAGGCAGTGGGCTGCCGTCAGCACAAGGCGTGGCGCGATCAATGCGCCGGTGCAGGAGGATCCGGCGATCTGCAACAGACCGACCCCGGCCCAGCGCAGCGCCTCCTCCTGGGTCTGGAGCAGGCGGCGCTCGCCGTCCTGCTGCTGCGCCATGGCTGTGCCCGACGCCAGGCATAGCACCATCAGACAGGCCAAAAGCCGCATGAAAGACCCCCTCAATATCGTCACACTTCGCGCCTACGCCCCTGCGTGCGCGATCCTCCCGAAGGAGGCCCCGCGACAGCGTTAGCGAAGAAATTGGCCGGGATTACGGCAAAGCCGTTTCAGCCTTGGGGGGCAAAAATGACCTTCACCGTGCAAAGCACCGACATCATCACCACCGGCGACGCGATCACTCTGGGCGCTTCGGGCGACGACCTGTTCCTCACCCAGGGCACCACGATCGTCAGTGAAGAGGGGCACGGCATCGTCGGTGCCGAGGGACTGCACTCCGTCCAGATCGCCGGCACGGTGATCCGTGGTGAGGGCGGACGCTACGACGCCGCGATCTCGCTCACAGGCGACATCGACGGGATCCCGGGCGCTCAGGAGGTGACGGTGTTCGAGACGGGCATTGTCTCGTCGAACGGCACGGGCATCGAGATGCGCCTGGGCCTCAGCAACTATGACGCTCAGTACTTTTCGAACTACGGGCTCGTTGAAGGTCGCGATATGGGCGTGAACATCGTCAGCGCCTCAGCGGATTTTTCGAGGAGTTATTTTCTCAATACCGGGACGATCACGTCGCAGAATGGTGCCGACAGTTTCAGAGGGGACCTTCCAAACGATACGCCTGCCTTCGCGTCGGTGTATTATGAAGGGCCCGGGATAATGTAGTTCCAAAACGATGGAGAGATTATCTCAACAGGCGTCGCGACCGCTTTCATCAGCGGTCATACTGCGTTTGTCAATAGCGGAACGATATCAGGCGAATACTCCGCGTTCTTTGGTGAAGGCGTCTTCCTCGAGTCCTTTATCAATAGTGGAGAGATGACCGGGATTATTGAGTTTAGATCAGCTAGCCTGAATATCTTTACAGAGAACTCCGGGGTGATATCCGGGGGAGTCTTGATCGATGTTCAGTCTATGTTCTCACAATTCTTGTTGACTAATGCGGGAGCAATTTCCGGTCTCATCATCAGCCGGTCCAACTCCATCGAAATCGTCAACACTGGCTCGATTAGTGGCCTGATCGAGTTCGAGGGGACAACAACGTCTACCTCGGCGCGACGGGCTCTCGGAGCGACAGTATCGTCATCACCGGGGGCGGGGAAAACCTCCTTGTCCTTGGTCAGGATGGTGAGATCGCCAGAGGTGGATCCGGGTTCGACACGATCGTCGGCGGGCGCGGCAACGACATCATCGACGGCGGCGGAGACGACGACCTTCTCCGGGGTGGAGACGGCGACGACACCGTCGACGGCGGGTTCCACAACGACACGGTGAGCGGCGGCGCCGGCGACGACCAGGTCTCCGGCAGTGACGGGCGCGACGATCTCTCGGGCGGCGCGGGGGACGACACCGTCACCGGCGGGCGCGGGGCGGACGTGCTGAGCGGCGACGGCGGCA
This sequence comes from Pseudomonadota bacterium, assembly GCA_039180875.1. GTDB lineage: Bacteria > Pseudomonadota > Alphaproteobacteria > Rhodobacterales > Rhodobacteraceae > JBCDCY01. Next base: position 24,313 of record JBCDCY010000011.1, read on the forward strand.
ACGACCAGCTCGACGGTGGCCAGGGCGCCGACACGCTCGACGGCGGCGCCGGGCAAGATATGCTGACCGGCGGCTCTAACGCCGACACCTTCGTCTTCGGTCGCGGCGACGGGGCCGACCTGGTGACGGATTTCGTTGAGGGCGCGGACGTGCTCGATCTTTCCGACCATGGCTTCGCCAGCTTCGCGGCACTGACCGGCGCAGCCTCCGCCACCGCGCGGGCCGACGAGACCCTGTTCGAGTTCGGCGCGGGCGACAGCGTCCTGGTCCAGGGCCTCAGCTTCGCATCGCTCGACGCCTCGGACGTGCTGATCTGAGGCTCAGTCGAGCGGCAGGATCGCCGCCGCCGCGCGCACCGGCACGGCGAGCGCGACCGTGCGGCCGCGCCAGGTCGCGATTGCCGAGATGACCGCGACCACGGCCGGTCCCTCTGCCGTCTCGGCCAGCACCGGCGCGCCCGAGACGCCGTGGGTCACGTCGCAGCCCAAGACCAGGCGCCCCGGCTCGGCCGCCAGCACAGGGCATCCAACCTCGATGGAGGGTGCCTCGGGCCGGTTCCGGCCGTAGCTCACCAGCGTCACCAGGGCACCGGTCTCGACGGGGGGCCCGACGGCGATGGGGGCGAGGTCGAGCGCCGGCGCGATCTCGACCACCGCGATGTCGTCCGCTGTGCGCGCCAGGCCCATGGCGTCCATCTCGAAGTCCGGGTGGGGGTGCAGGGCCTCCGCCCGGCCATGGCCCGCGTGATCGCCGATCCGCCAGCCGGCGACGAAATGCACGCGGTCGGCCGTTACCGGGCGGAGGGAGCGGGGATGGTGCAGGCAGTGCGCCGCCGTCAGCACGCGGTCCGGCGCGATCAGCGTAGCGGTGCAGAACGTGGCACCGGCGACGTTCAGCCGGCCGACGGCGGTCCAGGCCGCCGCCTCCTCCGCCTCCAGAAACCGCCGGCCCTCGCCAAAGGCCGCCCCGGCCCAGAGGGCTGCCGCCAGAGCCGCGAGCCAGCCCGCGGCGCGCCGATGCGGCGGCGGGTTACTCCGCCGCTTCAGGGGCGGCCTCCGCCGGGTCGAGCGGCTCGCCGTCTTCGACCACCCGCAGACCCTCGCCGAACGGCATCATCACCGGGTTCGGCCGGTCGTTGAACATCAGGCGGAAGACGTCGGGGCGCGAATAGTGCCCGATCGGGTCGTGGGCCGACTTGGCGATGGCGATCATGTCGAGGTCGATGTCGGCGATCAGCAGGCCCTCCTCCGTCTCCGGGATCGGCTCGGCCAGGGGCGATCCGTCGGGGCCGAAGATCCGGGCGTGCCCGCCGCCCACCTTCAGGAACTCCCGCTTCTCCGGCGTGTCGCAGAGCATCTCCACCATCTCCTCGCTCACGTTGGCGCAGGAGGCGACGACGAAGCACTGGCCCTCGGCCGCGTACATCTGGCTGGCCGACTGGTTGAGCTCGGGCCCGAGCGCGTAGGCCGCGCCGAGATACAGGCTGAAGGAGGGCCAGGCGGCGCAGTGGATCTGCTCGCCCTGGGCATACATGGCGTATTTGGTCAGCGGCTGCAGATGCTCCCAACAGCAGAGCGCGCCGACCCGGCCGAGGGCGGTGTCCTGCACGGCGATGTGGCTGCCGTCGCCTTCGCCGAAGACGGTGCGCTCGACATGGGTCGGCTTCAACTTCCGCCGGCGCTGGATCGGTGCGCCGTCGGGGCCGTAGAACCACTGGCCCATGTAGAGGCTGCCGCCGGCCTTCTCCGAAACGCCGAACACGGCGTGCAGGCCGGCCCGGCCCACCGCCTCCCGCAATGCCATCTCGTGGCGCGAGCCCACCTCGATGGAGTTGGCGGCGTAGCGTCCGACGAACTGCATGCCCCAGGCGGGCGCGCCGAGCCAGATCCACCAGGGATAGCCGGGGATCCAGGTTTCGGGAAAGGCGATCAGATCCACGCCCTTGGCGCCCGCCTCCTCAATCAGGGCGATCGCCTTCGCGACCGAAGCGTCGAGGTCGAGGAACGCGGGGGCCGCCTGGACGGCCGCGACTTTCACGGTGGACATCGTCGGTCTCTCCTTCTCTGGGTGGGCGTGCCGAGAGAGTGGCACGCCCTGTCCGATCGGCCAATGATCTTTGCGCGGAGCTCACTCCGCCGCGAGGGCGGGGCCGGTCAGGCCCGTTGCCGCAACGGCCCCTACGGGGTCCTCGGCATGGGCCAGCAGCCAGCCCTGGAGCGCGGCCGGAGTGACCCGCGACCCGCCGAGGGCGTCGCGGAAGCGGGCGGCCAGCGCCTCCTCGCCGGGGAAGAAGCGGGCGAAGAGACGCGCCGCCGCGGCCGCACCCACCGGTTCGAGCGCCATGTGGAGGTCGGCGCGGCCCGGGCGGATGAGCGCAGGATCGAGCCGCTGGACATGGTTGGTCGTCATGAAGAGCGCCCGCCCCTCCTGCGCCGCCACCCCGTCGATGGCGTTCAAAAGGCCGGAGAAGCTGACGCCCGCCCGCTTCTCGGCACTCTCACGCCCGGCAAAAACCGCGTCGATGTCCTCGATGGCGATCAGCGCATGGGCCGGGGCCATGACCATCGCCTCCCGCAATTCATCGTCGGTCAGGTCCGAACGGCCCACGTCGAGGTTAGCGATGTCGAGGCTGAGCTCCGAGGCGACCGCGCGGATGGCGCTCGACTTGCCGGTGCCCGGCGGCCCGTGCAGCAGATAACCCCGGCGCCACGGCACGCCGCGGGTCGCGTACCATTCGCGCGCGCCGAGGAAGCGGCGGACATCGACCAGCAGCCGCTCGACCCGGTCATCGTCGCTGACGATCGTCGCAACGCTGCGCCGCGGCACGTCGCCCAGCCACTCCCAGCGTCCGCCAATCAGCAGATAGAAGCCGGGACCGATCCGCCGTTCCCGCCGGGCCAAGGCGGCGCCCTCGTCAATCCAGCCGCGGATCGTCTCGATCCGGCCGAAGGGGGCGCCGATGGTCAGCGTCTCGGGCGTCCGGGCATTGGCGACGGCGCTCTGCTCGCCGATCGAGCGATACAGGCGATAGGGCCGCCGCTCACGCCAGAACCAGTGGGCCCCGCTGTCGGGCACGAACAGCGGACGCCGGTGGCCGCGGCGCAGCTCGGCCGAGCGCACCCGCCGGACATGGGCGAGCGCGCCGGTCTCTTGCAGCCAGAGCGCGACATGGTCGTAGGCCGGGCTCGCCTTCTCGACGGTGACGGATACCCGATCCGCCGCGCAAGGAAGGTCGCGACCCGCCGCCAGAGCAGCCGCAGCGTCGCCACCGCCGCCCCGATCAGGCCGAGCGCCAGGCCGCCGGCGAACATCTCGCTGCCGAGCGCCCGGGCGATGTCGTCTTCCAGAGATGTCAGCATCGTCCTGCACCGCCCCGCCGCGCGCGGGGCTATTGAGCAAAGAAGGGCAAAGGAGCTTTAGGCGCGGACCACATGATCCACGCACATCGCTCCCGCCGATAGTTCAGGGACTGTCGCTCAGGCCGATCCCGGGCCGCCGGATGGGCGGCGACTTTCAACGATGACTTGCATGCCGCCCTCCTCTGCTTGGGGTCGGGCGGCGGTGACTACAGGGACGGGGCGATTCGAGCAAGCCTCACGGGCGCCGGCGCGACCCGGCTCAGCGCCCCTCGATCCGCCAGGCGCCGAGGATCAGGGCCGAGGCCAGCACCAGCATCAACCAACCGGGCGCGAGGGAGGTGAGGCGGATGTCGGCCACCTGGTAGGCGCCGCGCTCCGGCAAGCCGATCCAGCCGCGCCCGGCGGCCACGCGCCCCTCCCGCGTGCGGCGGATATTGGGCACGCCCTCCGTTACCCGGGTGATGGAGCCCTCCGTGGCATCCACCAATGGCTCCAGGATCTCGCCGGTGGAGATCGGGTTCTCGAACTCCTTCGGCGCGGCCGGGCCGACCGCGACCACGGTCGTCAGCACCCCGTCGGAGAGGCGGAAAAGGCCGTTCTCCTCAGCCCGAACCGTGGCCTGCCAGCGGCCGGGGGCGACCTCCTGAAACGGCAGGCTCTGGCGCTCGCCCGAGGGGGAGAGAAGTTCCAGATCGCCGATCTCGGTGTCGAGGGATCGGCGGGTGACGGTGATGTCGGGACCGGCGGCGGTGGCGCTCAGCACCTCCTCCTCCAGCTCCGGCTCCTGCATCAGCCAGTGCGCCACCCGGCGCAGCAGCTCGCCCTGGGGCCCGCCGCCCTCATAGCCGCGGGACCAGAGCCAGGCGTGGTCGGAGGCGAGAAGCGCGATCCGCCCCTCCCCCGGGCGGTCCAATACGAGGAGCGGCAGGCCCTCCGCCCCGGCCATTAGGGTGTGGCCGGCCTTCACCTCCAGCTCGATCAGGCGGAACCAGCGGCCCCAGGGCGGACGCCCCTCCTCATCCGGGCCGCCGCCGACCTCGAGCAGATCGTCGGTCACCGGGTGACGCCCGCCGACATCGGTCACCTCGGGGCGAAAACCGCCCTCCACCACCCGGGCGGTCGGAAAGGCCGGCAGCACGGCGCTGAGCGAGGTGCGGTAGAGGCTTTCGGCCCCCGCAAAGGCCGGACCGGCCGCGACCAGCACGGCGCCGCCGTCGTTGATGTAGCGGGCGATGTTTTCCAGGTAGGCGCTGGGCAGCACCCCCCGCCGGCGGTAGCGGTCAAAGATGATGAGGTCGAACTCGTCGATCTTCTCCAGGAAAAGCTCGCGGGTCGGGAACTCGATCAGGCTCAACTCGTTCACCGGCACGCCGTCCTGCTTCTCCGGCGGGCGCAGAATGGTGAAATGCACCAGATCGACGGAGGCATCGGCCTTCAGCAGGTTGCGCCACGTGCGCTCGCCGGCATGAGGCTCGCCCGAGATCAGCAGCACCCGCAGCCGGTCCCGCACCCCGTTGATCGAGACGATGGCGGTGTTGTTGCGCCCGGTCAGCTCCTCCTCGTCGGCCGGGATGGAGAATTGCAGCACGTTCGGCCCGCCATGGGCGATCTCGAGCGGCAGATCGAAGGAACGGTTGACCGGCACCTCGGCGCTGACCGGGGCGCCGCCGTCCACGGTGGCGGTGAGCGTCAGGGTCTCGTCGGCGCTGGGGGCCTCGCCGAGGCTCTCGACGCGAAGGCGCAGGGTCACCGGCTCGCCCACGATGGCGAAGGCCGGGGCGGTTTCCACCACCAGGCGGCGGTCCCACTCCTCCTCCGTGCCGGTGAGCAGCACGTGGACCGGGGCCGGCAAGGTGGTGAGCAGTTCGGGGTCGTGGGCCCGGCCGTCGGTGACGACGATGGCGCCGGCCAGACGGCCGGGTGGCACCTCGGCCGCCGCATCGGCCAGACCGCGGAGCAGCGCCGTACCGCGGTCGCGCACGCCGACCGCACCGGCCGCGCCGTCGCGCACCCGCACCTCGCGCCATTCGATCGGCGCATCCTCGGCCCGGGCGATGCTCAGCGCCTCGAGCTGGGCCAGAAGCGCCTCCCGCGCCTCAGCCAACTGCTCGGCCCGGGGCAGGATCGTCTGGCTGGAGGTTTCGTCGAGTACAATCAGCGCCACATCCGGCAAGGGATCGCGCAGCTCCTGGCGGAGGGAGGGATTGGCGAGTGCCGCCAGCAGCACCAGGGCCGCCAGGGCCCGCAGCCACCAGCCCGACAGCCCGCGCCAGATCGCAAAGATCAGCAGGATGCCGGAGGCCGCCGCCAAAACGACGAGCAGCGGCCAGGGCAGAAGCGGGGCGAAGGCGACGGTGCTGGTCATTGGCCAAGCCGGTTCAGAAGGGCGGGCACATGCACCTGGTCGGACTTGTAGTTACCGGTCAGCACGTACATCACCAGATTGACGCCCAGGCGGCGCGCCATCTCCCGCTGGCGCTGCCCGCCGAGGGAGCGGCCGATGGGCAGGAGGTCGTTGCCCGCCTCATCTATCGCCCAGGCCGCGGCCCAGTCATTGCCGCCGATCACCACCGGAGAGACGCCGTCGTTGAGGTTGCGGAAGGGCAGCCCCTCCACCTCCTCCGCATCGGGCGCCGCCTCGACCCAGAGCTCGCCAGAGGTGTAGCGCCCCGGGAAGGTCTGCAGCAGGTAGAAGGTGCGCGTCAGCACATGGTCGTCCGGCACGCGGTCGAGGGGCGGGATGTCGAGGCCGGCGGCGATCCGGCGCAGCATCCGCCCGTTCGGCGTGCCGCCCCCGAAAGAGCCGCCGAGATCGGCGTCGCGGGTGTCGAAGAAGATCATGCCGCCCGAGCGCATGAAGGCGTTGAGCTTGGCATTGGCCTCGGGCGACGGCAGGTCCTGGAACTCGCTGATCGGCCAGTATAGCAGCGGGTAAAAGGCAAGCTCGTCGGTCTCCAGGTCGATCGCCACGGGCTCGATGGGCTCGATGGCGGTGCGTTGCGTGAGGACGCGGGAGAGGCCGCGCAGCCCGGCCCGGCTGATCCGATCGACCCGGGCATCGCCGGTCTCGACATAGGCCAGCACCGTCTCGCTGGTGGCGTAAAGCGCCCGATCCTCCGGCGCACCGGTCTGGGCGATGGCCGGCGGGGCAAAGGCAAGCGGGGCGAACAGGATGGCCAGCGCCGCGGCCGCCGCCCGCCCGGCCAGGCGCCCGCCGAGCGCCAGCGTGGCGAGGATGTCGATGGCGAGCAGCGCGAGGGCGACGGCGATCAGCCAGGGCTTCAATGTCGTCTCCTCTCGCTGGACCAGGGCGTCGATAATGGCGCTGTCGGGATAGGTGGCCGCCTGTAGCGTCGCCTCCTCCGTCAGCAGGTTGATCGCGACGCTGCGGTCGCCGGCGCGGTAGAGGCCGGGCGGCGCGTCCGGCCCTGGCGGCGCGGTGGCCAGGCGTGCGCCGTCGACTGCCGTCTCGCGGTCCGGCCGGATCACAGCGCCGAAGCCGTCAAGCACCAGCTCCGGCGTCCAGGCAGTGCCCTCGAGCGCGCCGGCGTCCAGCGCGGACACCCGGGCGGAGACCGCCAGCCGCTCCAGCATATCGACGAAGAGGCCCGAGAGCGGCAGGGACGACCATTCGGCATTGGCGGTGACGTGGAACAGCACGACCCGGCCCCGGCCGCGGTCAGCGCCGGTCACCAGGGGCGTGCCGTCCTCGAGCGCCGCCATCACCCGCTCGGGCAAGTCGGGGTCGGGTTGCGCCATCACCTGGCTGGTGACGGAGACATCTTCGGGCAGGGTCAGGCCGACGAAGGGCGAGCCTTCGGGGAACGGGCGAAGCTGCTTCGGCGCGCCCCAGCTCATCGCCCCACCGACGGAGCGGCCGCCGGCGCGGAGACGCACCGGCAGCAGCGGATCGCGCTCCGTCTGCCCGGCCCCGCTGGCGGCGAGCCGCGGCCCGGCGAAGCGGATCAGCACGCCACCGGCCTCCACCCACTCGCCAAGGGCCTCGGCTTCCGCCAGGGCGAGCGTGCCGACATCGGCCAGGATGACGACGTCGGGGGCGGCGAGCAGCATGTCGGTCAGCGGCGCCTCGATCAGCTCCGCCGTCGGCTCCAGCGCATTGCGCAGATAGTGCAGCGGCGAGAGCAGGCGCTGGCTTTCCTGCCGGGCCTGGCCGGCCAGCAGGCCCACCTTGCGACGGCGGAGCGCATCGTCGGTCAGCGCCACCGCGCCCGCAGCGCGTACCGTCTCGATCTCGAACCGGGCGACGCGGTTGCGGAGCTCGATCGGCATCTCGATCAACGCCTCGGCCTCTAGCTCTCCCGGCTCGAATACCGCCTCGGCACTGCCGAGCCGACGCTCGATGCCGGTGGGATCGGGGCCGTAGGCGACGACGGTCCGCCGCTCCTCCCCCAGATCCTCGGCCCGCAGCACGGTGAGGCTGAGCGCGTCGTCGGCGAAGATCGCGGGGCGCAGGCCCGGGGCCGGTCGGCCCGGCAGGACGACGGTGACGGGGCCGAGGGCGCCGAGCGCCGCGCCAAGCTCCTCCGCCTCCCCCACCTGGTGGTCGAGCCCGTCGGAGATCCAGAGCGTCTCCTCGATCTCAGGGGCGTTGAAGGCGAGCCAGGCGGCGAAACCCAGCCGATCCGGCGCCCAGGCGGCGGGCAGAAGGCCGGAGATCGGGCCGCTCCAGTCCGTCGCCGCGCGGAAGGTCAGCACATCGTCGGGCGGGCCGTCACTCAACACCGTGAGCGCCACCGGCCGGCCGGCCCGGGCCGCATCCTCGATCGCCGCCTCGGCCCGAGCTTGGCGGAGGGTCCAGTCGGGGGCCGAGGCCCAACCGCCGTCCATCACGATCAGCAAAGGCCCGTCTCCGGTCGTCGGCCGCTCGGGGTTCAGCACCGGCTCGGCAAAGGCCAGGATCGCCGCCGCCACCGCCGCCAGGCGGAGCAGAAGCAGCCACCAGGGTGTCCGATCCGGCATCTTCTCCGGATCGCGGAGGCCAAGCAGCAGGCGCACGCCGGGAAAGGCCAGCCGCCGCGGCGCCGGCGGTACGGCGCGGAGCAGCCACCAGAGCACAGGCAACAGTAGCAGGCCCGCCAGCAACCATGGCGTGAGGAAGGCGAGTGCGCCGAGGCTCAGCACCGGCGCCCCCTCACCGCACGCCGCCGATCGCCATGTAGAGCCAAAGCAATGCCCGGCGCGGGCTCTCCGACGTGCGATGGATCAGGCATTGCCAGCCGGTGCGCCGCGCGGTGTCCATCAGCTCGGCCCGGCGCTCGGCCAGCCGCGCCTGATAGGCGGTGCGCAGGGCCCGGGCGCGCTGGGTCTCGAAGCTGACGCTGCCGCCCATGGACTCGAAGATGTTGCGACCGTCGAACGGGAACGTCTCCTCACTCTCATCCACGATCTGGATATAGGCGCCCGAGACGCCGGCATCAGCCGCCTGGCCGAGCGCGGTGAAGATCGCATCGCGCGGGCCCATGAAATCGCTGAGAAAAACCGCCTTTCCGGGTGGCAAGGTTTCGCCTTCGGGCGGCGCGCCGTAGTCCGGCCGGTCCGCCCGCTCATGCGCCAGCGCCGTGGCCAGGCGGCGGAGACGGGTCTCCCCACCCCGGGGCTGAGACAGGGGTGAGCCGAGCAGCGCCACCCGCTCCCCCGCCCGCACCAGCAGCACCGAGAGCGCGAGGGCCAGCACCTGGGCCCGTTCCCGCTTGCTTCGGGCGCTGCGGGCGCTGCGGTAATCCATGGCGCTCGAATCGTCGACCCAGAAGGAGACGGTCTGCGCCGCCTCCCACTCCATCTCCCGGATATAGAGATGGTCGGAGCGGCCGGAGCGGCGCCAGTCGATGGCCGGCAGGGGATCGCCGGGGCCAGCTTGGCGATACTGCCAGAAGGTCTCGCCATGGCCGGGGCGGCGGCGGCCATGCACCCCCATGGCCACGGTGGCGGCCAGGGCCTCCGCCTCGGCCAGCAGGGGCGGCAGCGCACCCGCGATCTTCGCCGCGTCGCGGCGCAGCAGGATGGCGCGGCTGGCGTCGTCCCGGATCGAGGAGCTGGCGCGGCCCTCTGCCATCAAGCGGCGTCCGCCAGCCCCGTGACCCGGCTGACCAGGCTGGCGATCACGCCCTCAAGCGTCCGGCCCTCGGCCCGGGCGGCAAAGCCCAGCGCCATGCGATGTTTCAGCACGGGATGGGCCAAGGCCTCCACGTCCTCGATGCCGGGCGCCAGGCGCCCGTCCAGCAGCGCGCGGGCCCGGACCGACAGCATCAGCGCCTGGGCGGCGCGGGGGCCAGGGCCCCAGCTGACCGACTCGGTCACGAAATCCGGGGCGTCCTCCGTCCCGGGCCGGGCCGAGCGGACGAGATCGAGGATGACGTCGACGATGCGCTCGCCCACCGGCAGGTTGCGGATCAGCTGCTGCAGCTCCACCAACCGCTCCGCCGTCAGCACCGGCTCCGCCTCGGCATCGTGCGCGCCGGTGGTGGCGATGACGATATCGCGCTCGGCGTCGCGGGTCGGATAGTCCATGTCGATCTGCAGCAGGAAGCGGTCGAGCTGCGCCTCGGGCAGCGGATAGGTGCCCTCCTGCTCGATCGGGTTCTGCGTGGCGAGCACGTGGAACGGCTTGGCGAGCGGGCGGCGTTCCCCGGCGATGGAGACCTCCTTCTCCTGCATCGCCTGGAGAAGCGCGGACTGGGTGCGCGGGCTCGCCCGGTTGATCTCATCGGCCATCAGCAACTGGCAGAAGATCGGCCCCTCGATGAACTTGAACATCCGCGCCCCGTCCGGGCCGGTCTCCAGCACCTCGGCGCCGAGGATATCGGCCGGCATCAGATCCGGCGTGAACTGCACGCGGTTGGCCGAGAGACCCATGACGGTGCCGAGGGTTTCGACAAGGCGTGTCTTGGCCAGGCCCGGCACGCCCACCAGCAGGCCATGGCCACCGCAGAGCAAGGCCACCAGCGACTTCTCGACCACGCTTTCCTGGCCGATGATGCGGCGGGCGATCATCTCCCGCGTTCTGGAAAGCTCCTCGGTCGCCTGCTCGATGCTGCCGACCAGTTCCTCGTCCGCTTCGCTCACCGCAACGATCCCTCTGCCTCGGGCGATCCGCGCCCGCTTCATTCATCTGCCCGGACGCTCTATGTTCGGGATAGAGACTGAGAATAACGCCCGATCGGGAAATGGCCATGAGCGATGCGCCTCAAAACCCCGCGACCGATGCGCCCGCGGCCCCGCCGAGCGCCGAGGGCATCGCCGCGGCGGCCAAGGCGGCGTCCAAGAAAGGGCCGCCGCCGGTGCATCTCTGGAACCCGCCGTTCTGCGGCGACATCGACATGCGGATCGCCCGGGACGGCACCTGGTTCTACCTCGGCACGCCGATCGGTCGCCCGGCGATGGTGAAGCTCTTCTCCTCGATCCTGCGCCATGACGAGGACGGCAAGTTCTACCTCGTCACGCCGGTGGAGAAGGTGGGCATCACGGTCGACGACGCCCCCTTCGTCGCCCAGGATTTCAGCGCGGAGGGGGTGGGAGAGGACCAGATTGTGACCTTCACCACCCATGTCGGCGACAGCGTGACCGCCGGGGCGGAGCATCCGATACGGGTGGAGCGCGATCCCGAAACCGGGGAGCCGTCGCCCTATGTCCATGTGCGCGCTCGGCTCGAGGCGCTGATCGACCGCAAGAGCTTTTACCGCCTGGTCGACATCGGCAACCATGCGGAGGTGGAGGGCGAGCGCTGGTTCGGCCTCTGGTCCGGCGGCCGCTTCTTCCCGTTCGTCCCGTCGCGAGACTTGCCGGACGAGGCTGAGGCTGCTCAGGGGCCGTAACCCTCGAACCCCTCGACCCGCCAGATGCTGAAGGCGAAGCTCCGGTCGACATGGGTCGCGGCCTCCCCGGTCTCAAGCTCCTCGGCGTCGGCGAATCGGGCCGCGACGTCGGGGCTGATGGCGGGGCGCAGCGTGGCGAAGATCATCGGGGCCCGGCCCTCGCCAGGCGCGAGGCTGTTCTGCATCTCGTAGTGGTTGGTCACCCGCCCGGTCGGGTTCCAGACCCGCAGATCCCCTGGCTCCAACCCGCCGACGAAGGCACATTCGGCGAGCCGCCGCCGATCGTCGGAGAGCAGGGTCTCCGCCCCCGTCTCCTCCATCGCCGTCAGCACCCGCTCGCAGAACACCGGCCCGATGCGCATCTTCTTGAATGGATCCGGCGCCCGGGGCAGGCCGGCATGGTAGTCGGCGTAAAGTGCGGCCGCGCCGGTCATCACCAGAAAGCTCACCGCCCCGGTTCCGGTCTGCAGCCAGATCGGCCAGGCCCGGCGCCATCGCACGCGGAGGAGCGCGTCGGCGGCCAGGATCGACCCGGCGACATAGGCGGGCGCCGCCCAGTTGAGATTGGCGCCCTCCAGCAGCGCGGCCACCAGCATCACCAGGATCAGCGGCAAGGTCAGCCAGACGAGCAAGGCCCGCCGCCCCGCATCCCGCCAGGCGGCGCGGGACAGGCCGGCCCAGAGAATGGCCACGAAGAACACCGGCCCGATCACGCCAAGCTGGCCGAAAAAGAACTCCGCCAAGGCGCCCGGCTGCAGCCCCGACCGTCCGGCATCGGCGTTCTCCCCGAGATGGGCGATGGTGACGAAGCCATTGCCGGCAAGCCAAAGGAGATGGGGTGAGAGGACGACGAGTGCCGCCAGCGAGGCGAGGCCGACCCCGCGCCACGGCACCTTGCGGCGCCGCGTGAACAGGGCGTGGCCCAGCAGCCCGCCGACGAAGGCGATCATCGTGTACTTCGCGAGCAGGCCGAGGCCGACGGTCGCGCCGAGCGTGATCCACCAGATCTCTGCCCCCCGGTCAGCCTGCAGGCGGACCGCCGCGTAAAGCGCCCCGGCCCAGGCCAGCATCATCACCGGATCGGTCGTCATCAAGCCGGAGGAGGCGATGACGCCCGGCGCCGCCAGATAACCGACGCCGGCCCAGAACCCGGTGCGCGCATCGAACAGATGCCGGGCCGCGGCGAAGATCAGCCAGGCGATCCAGGCATGGCAGAGCGGCGCCGCCACCCGCAGACCGAAGAGCGACGCGCCGAACAGATCGGTGCTCACCCGGATCAGCCAGGCGACGAGTGGCGGCTTGGAGTAGTAGCCGGCCGACAGATCGCGGCCATAGGTCCAGTACTGCGCCTCGTCGAAATGCGCGGGCACCAGGCCGAGGGCGAGCGCCAGCAGGTGCAGCAGCGTCACGGCCGCGATGGCCGCCACCAGGCCCCTCGCCCAGATCTCGTCGCTCCGCGCCCGCCGCCTCGCCATCGCCCCTCTCTGACGCGCCGACCGGCGGCGCGCAAGACGGCGCCGGCGGTCAGATACCTTTGGTCACGTGATTTCGATGCGCCCGGAGTGCACGCTGCTGCACCCTGGCGATTGCCCTCAGGCGGCCTTCGCGATCGTCCTGGCTGCCGCGCCGAACGCCTCGAAAAGCGGGCGGGAGACGGGATCCTCCGCGGCGCGGTACTCGGCATGCCATTGCACGGCGAGGGCAAAGCCCGGGGCGCCGTCGATCAGGATCGCCTCCGGCGTGCCGTCGGGCGCGTGGCCCTCGATCTGCACCCGCCCGCCGGCGTCGATCACCCCCTGGCCGTGCAGCGAGTTCACCTTCACCTGCTCCGCCCCGAACAGCCGGGCGAAGCGGCCGCCGGGCTTCAGATGCACCTCATGGCGCAGCTCGAACTTCTCTTCGAGGGATCCGTCGGGCGGCATCCGATGGTTCATCCGGCCCGGCAGATCGCGGATTTCCGGATGCAGGGTCGAGCCGAAGGCGACGGCCATCTCCTGAAAGCCGCGGCAGAGGCCGAGGATCGGCACCGACCGCTCCACCGCCGCCCGGATCAGGGGCAGGGTCAGCGAGTCGCGTTCCGGATCGAAAGGGCCGTGCGCCTCGGTCTCATCCGCGCCGTAGTGCGAGGGATGCACGTTCGGGCGTCCGCCGGTGAACAGCAGGCCGGAGCAGACGTCGAGCAGGTCAGGCACCGCAACCGCCTCCGGCATCGCCGGCACGATCAGCGGCACGCCGCCCACGACCTCCGACACCGCATCGATGTTCATCGTCCCGGCGCATTGCACCGGATATTGCTCGTTGAGCAGATAGTGGTTCCCGATGATACCGATGACCGGCGCCATGCCCCGCTCCGTTTCTAAATAAGATCCGTTTCCATAATCCGTCTTGGCGCCCCAGTCGAGCGTTGCGACCCAACAACGATCTGCGCGGCAGATCCGCCTAAGCAACGAAATCGGCGCTCAGGCACGTGCGTCGACGGTCCCGACGCGGTCAAAGGCAATCCCGGCGCGGCGCCGGTTTTGGATACTTGAACCAGCAAGAAAGCCGGCTTGGACGCCTTGCCACGGATCGTTAGCAACAGGGCGCTCTCGCATTGAACAGTCATCGGCGTCCCCGCCTGTACCGCGAGAGAAGGCCAAACCGATTCTGCTTTCGCATTGGTAAAAATATCCCCGCCGGAGGCATTCATCCGGTCGAGACGCCCGCCTCAGCCCCGACCTTTCGCCGTCTGGCGCGCCGCATGCAGGAGCGGTTCGGTGTAGCCGGAGGGCTGCGCCGCACCCTCAAGCACCAGAGCCAGCGCAGCGCCGAAGGCTGGCCCGTCGAAGCCGGGCGCCATCGGCTGGTAGCCCGGATCACCCGCGTTCTGGCGGTCGACGACGGCGGCCATGCGCTCAAACGCTGCGCGCACCTCCGCCTCGTCCACAACCCCATGGTGCAGCCAATTGGCGAGATGCTGGGAGGAGATGCGGCAGGTCGCGCGGTCCTCCATCAGCCCGACATCGTGGATATCCGGCACCTTGGAGCAGCCCACCCCGTGATCGACCCACCGCACCACGTAGCCGAGGATGCCCTGGGCGTTGTTCTCCACCTCGGCCCGGATGTCGTCCGCCGACCAGTTCTTCCCCGCCGCCACCGGGATCTCGAGCAGGGTCTCGCGCGCCGCCCGGCGCCCATCCGCCGCGATCTCCGCCTGGCGCTTGGCCACGCTCACCTGGTGGTAATGGGTGGCGTGCAGCGTCGCGGCCGTGGGGCTCGGCACCCAGGCACAGTTGGCACCCGCCCGTGGATGGCCGACCTTCTGCGCGAGCATATCCTGCATCAGATCCGGCATCGCCCACATGCCCTTGCCGATCTGCGCCCGGCCGCGGAGACCGCAGACGAGGCCCACATCGACGTTCCAGTCCTCATAGGCCGCGATCCAGGCGGTGTCCTTCATCGCAGCCTTCCGCACCATCGGGCCGGCCTGCATCGAGGTATGGATCTCGTCCCCCGTGCGGTCGAGGAAGCCCGTGTTGATGAAGCAGACGCGATGCTTGGCGGCGCGGATGCACTCCTTGAGGTTAAGGGTCGTCCGCCGCTCCTCATCCATGATGCCGATCTTCACCGTGTGGCGCGGCAGGCCGAGGATGTCCTCCACCCGGTCGAAGAAGGCATCGGTGAAGGCGACCTCCTCGGGCCCGTGCATCTTCGGCTTCACGACGTAGACCGAGCCAGACGCAGAGTTCCGCGGCCCCTCCGTCTTCTTCAGATCGTGCATCGCGCAAAGGACGGTGACGAGGCCGTCGAGCAAGCCCTCCGGAATCTCCGCGCCATCCGCGTCGAGCACCGCAGGCGTCGTCATCAGATGGCCGACATTGCGCACCAGCATGAGGGAGCGGCATTTCACCTCGAACGGGCTGCCGTCGGGCGCGGTGTAGGTGAAATCGCCGTAGAGGCGGCGGGTGAAGGTCTCGCCGCCCTTCATCACCTCCTCTTCCAGGTCCCCCTTCATCAGGCCGAGCCAGTTGCGGTAGGCGAGCGCTTTGTCCGGTCCGTCGACGGCAGCGACGGAGTCCTCGCAGTCCATGATGGTGGAGACCGCCGCCTCCAGGTTCACGGCCGCCAGCCCCGTCGGATCATCGCGGCCGGGGCCGACCTCCGGATTGATCAGAAGCTCCATCTTCAAGCCGTTGTTCTGCAAGAGAACATGACGCCAGGGCCCGCTCTGGGCATGGCCGCGATATTGCGAGGGATCGGAGAGCGCGACGTCGCCAGCGCTCGTGCTAAGCGTTAGCGCCTCCCCCGCCGCGATCGCGGTCACGTCGGCCCACTTGGCATCGTCGAGCGGCACCGCCTCATCCAGAAACGCCTTGGCCCAGGCGATCACCCGAGCGCCGCGGGCCGGGTCGTAGTCGCCCCCGGCCGGCAGATCGCCGAGCGCATCGGTGCCGTAGAGCGCGTCGTATAGGCTGCCCCACCGCGCGTTCGCGGCATTCAGCGCGTAGCGCGCGTTCATCACCGGCACGACCAGCTGCGGCCCGGCGATCTCGGCGATCTCCGGATCGACATTCGCCGTCTCGATGGCGAAATCCGGCCCCTCGGGCAGCAGATAGCCGATCTCCTCGAGAAAGGCGCGATAGGCCGCCGGGTCGTGGGGCTGGCCGCGGTGGGTCGTGTGCCAGTCGTCGATCTGGGCCTGCAGACGCTTGCGGACCTCCAGCAGCTCTCGGTTCCGCGGGCCGAGGGTGGCGAAGAGATCGGCGAGGCCTGCCCAGAACGCCTCCGCCGTCACACCCGTGCCCGGCAGCGCTTCCTCCTCGATGAAGGCCTGGAGTGCGGGATCCACCCGCAGTCCTGCCCGCGACACTCGATCCGCCATGTCATCCCCACTTCGGTTTCGTTCTGAAACAGCACAGGGCGGCGCAATCGCAACCATTTTTGGGATGCGTTTCCGCCATGCGGAAACCAGATGGCCCTTGTCGCTGCCGATGGCGCGATCCACCTTGCGGCCCACCCCTGCCAGAGGATCACGATGCCCGATACCGCCCCGCCCCCCGCCCCGACGCGCCTCGCCGACTATCTGCACCCGGCCTGGCTGGTGGAGGAGGTGGCGCTCACCTTCCGGCTCGACCCCAAGGCGACGCGGGTGACGGCTCGGATCGCCTTCGCGGCCAACCCGGCGCGGGCCTCCGACGGCCCGCACGACCTGAGGCTCGATGGGGAGGCGCTGCGGCTCCTCTCCGCCAGCGTGGACGACCGGTCGGTCATGGAGGGGGTGCAGATCGACCCCCAGGGCTTGACCCTTCCCGCCGCGCACCTTCCCGCCGACCGCTTCGTCTGGACGGCGGAGACGGAGATCGACCCCGGCGGCAACACCGCGCTCGAGGGTCTCTACATGTCGAACGGCATGTACTGCACCCAGTGCGAGGCCGAGGGGTTCCGTAAGATCACCTACTACCCCGACCGCCCCGACGTGATGGCGCGCTTCCGGGTGCGGATCGAGGGCGACCTGCCGGTGATGCTCTCCAACGGCAATCCCGTGGGCTCCGGCCCCGGCTGGGCGGAGTGGGAGGATCCCTGGCCGAAGCCCGCCTACCTCTTCGCCCTGGTCGCCGGCGATCTGGTGAGCTTCGACGACAGTTTTCGCACCGCCTCAGGCCGGCAGGTGGCGCTGCGCATCTTCGTCCGGCCAGGCGACGAGGGGCGCTGCGCCTACGCCATGGACGCGCTCAAGCGCTCCATGCGCTGGGATGAGGAGGCTTACGGGCGCGAATACGACCTCGATCTCTTCATGATCGTGGCCGTCGACGACTTCAACATGGGCGCGATGGAGAACAAGGGCCTTAACATCTTCAACGCCAAGTACGTGCTGGCGAGCCCCGAGACGGCGACGGATCGTGACTATGCGCTGATCGAAGGCATCGTCGCGCACGAGTATTTTCACAACTGGACCGGCAACCGCATCACCTGCCGCGACTGGTTCCAGCTCTGCCTGAAGGAGGGTTTGACGGTCTATCGCGACCAGCAATTCTCCGGTGACGAACGCTCCCACGCGGTGCAGCGGATCGAGGATGTGCGGGCGCTCCGCGCACGGCAGTTTCGCGAGGATGCGGGGCCGCTTGCCCATCCCGTCCGGCCGGAAGAATACATCGAGATCAACAACTTCTACACCGCCACGGTCTACGAGAAGGGCGCCGAGGTGATCGGCATGCTGCGCACGCTCGTCGGCGCGGAGGCCTACGATCGCGCGCTCAAGCTCTACTTCGAGCGCCACGACGGCGAGGCCTGCACCATCGAGGATTGGCTCAAGGTCTTCGAGGATGCGACGGGCCGCGACTTCGGCCAATTCGCGCTCTGGTACCGCCAGGCCGGCACGCCGCGGGTCCATGTGAAGGAGGAGTGGGCGGACGGCACCGCGCGCCTCACCTTCCGGCAGGAGGTGCCGCCGACCCCGGGCCAGGCGGAGAAGGCCCCGATGGTCATCCCTGTCCGCTGGGGCCTGATCGGCGCCAACGGCGACGAGATCGCCGAGGGCCTCTTTGAACTGACGGAAGAGAAGGCAGTGCTGGAGGTCCCTGCCCCGTCGCGCCCCGTCGCCTCGCTGCTCCGCGGCTTCTCGGCGCCGGTGATCCTGGAGCGCGCGGTGACGAACGAAGACCGCGCCTTCCTCCTCCGCCACGACACCGATCCCTTCAACAAGTGGGAGGCCGGCGCCGCCTTCGCCCGGGATCTGCTCACCCGGATGACGCTCGCGGACGCAGCGGTCGAGCCCGCCTTTCTCGACGCCATGCAGGCGGTGGCGGAGGACGACGGCCTCGACCCCGCCTTCCGCGCCCTGGCTCTCACCCTGCCGACGGAGGAGGAGATCGCGGCGGAGGTGCACGCAAACGGCGGCCCCGTCGACCCGGGCAAGATCCACGCGGCGCGCATGACGCTGGAGCGGCACCTGGCCGACCACCTCTCCGGCATCCTCACGACGTTCTATGACGACATGGCCGTCCCGGGCCCCTACGCGCCGGACGCCGAGGCTGCGGGCCGCCGGGCGCTCCGCCTCCGGGCCCTGGCATTGTTGACGCGGGCGGACCCAGAGGCGCGGGCGGCGCAGACACTCTTCCAAGGTGCCGACAACATGACGGAGCAGATGGCGGCGCTCACTGCCCTCGTGGTTGCCGGCAAGGGCGAGGAACCGCTCGCCGCGTTCTACGAACAATGGCGCGGCGACCGCTTGGTGATGGACAAATGGTTCGGCGTCCAGGCCATGGCGACACCGCCGGACGCCGCCCTGGATGCCGTGAAGACTCTCGCGAAACATCCTGATTTCGATTGGAAAAATCCAAATCGCTTTCGGTCGCTGATTGGTGCCTTCACGGCCGGCAATCCCGCGGGCTTTCACCGTGCAGACGGCGCCGGCTACACGCTGCTGACCGACTGGCTGATCCGGCTCGATCCGCTCAACCCCCAAACCACCGCCCGCCTCGCCGGAACGTTCGAGACCTGGCGCCGGCTGGACGATGGGCGGCAGGAGAAGATCGCCACCTGCCTCGACCGGATCCTGGCGACGCAAGGGCTCAGCCGCGACACGTCTGAGATCGTGAGCCGGATACGGGCGGCCTGACGGGCTACTCCGCCGCCTGCGCCGCCGGGGTGCCGCCGGCGCGGTAGGCGGCCAGCAACTCTTCGCGTCGCTTCGCGGCGGCCGCAGCGCCCGCCTGCTTTACGTGACCGAAGCCGCGGATCTGTAGGGGCAATTCGGCGAGCGCCACGGCGATGTCGTAGGTCGCCGGGGTGACGCCGCCCAGGATCTCGTCGAGGTCGCGCTCGTACTCGGCAATCAGCGCCCGCTCCATCCGCCGCTCCTCCGTCCGACCGAAGATGTCGAACGGCGTGCCGCGCAGCGCCTTGAGCCGGGCGAGGAGGCGGAAGGCCCGTAGGATCCAGGGGCCGAACTCGCTCTTTCGCGGACGACCCTCTGCATCCTTCCGCCCCAGGATCGGCGGCGCGAGGTGAAAGCGCATGGTCCGGACACCGTCGAACTTATCCGCCACAGCCGCGTCCAGCATCTCGGCATGGAGGCGCGCCACCTCGTATTCGTCCTTATAGGCCAAGAGCTTGTGGTAGCCTTTTGCCACGGCGACGGCGAGCTCCTCCCCCGCCGCCTCGGCCTCCATCACCCGCCGGCGATAGCGCTCAGCGAGGGCGGCGTTCTGGAACTTGGTGAGGTACGCGGCCCGGCGCGCGACTAGCTCCGCGAGCGTCGGCTCCTCCGCCGATACCTCGTGCAGCGCGGCGTGGGCCTCGGCCGGGAAGGCGACGGCCCAACGGCCGAGATGGAAGGCCGACTTGTTGCCGTCGACGCCCGCGCCGTTGATCTCGATGGCGCGGAGGATCGCCTCCTCCGTGAGCGGCACCAGGCCCGCCTGCCAGGCCGCGCCCAGCATCAGGACGTTGGCGTAGATCGCGTCGCCCAGCACCCTCTCTGCCAACCGGGTTGCGTCGAGGAAGGCCAGCGCGTCCTCCCCGAGCCGCGCACGGAGCGCCACCGACATCCGGTCGGTCGGCAGCTTGAACTCGGTGTCGCGGGTGAAGCTGCCGGTGATGATCTCGTGGCTGTTGCAGACGGCGCGCGTGCGCCCCCGGGTCATCAGGCCGAGGGTCTTGGCACCGGCCGCCACCACCATATCGCCGCCGATCACCGCATCGGCCTCACCCACCGCGACGCGGATGGCGGAGATATCGTCGGGCCGCTCGGCGATGCGGACGTGGATGTGGACCGCACCGCCCTTCTGGGCAAGGCCCGCCATCTCCATCACGCCCGCGCCCTTGCCCTCCAGATGCGCCGCCATGGCCAGCAGCGCGCCGACGGTGACCACGCCGGTGCCGCCGACGCCGGTGACGACGATGTTGTGGGTGCGCGCGATGGCCGGCAGGTCCGGCGCCGGCAGATCCGGGATCGCCACCGCCTCCCGCTCCGCCTTCTTCGGCACGGCACCCTCCAGCGTGACGAACGAGGGGCAGAAGCCCTTCAGGCAGGAGAAGTCCTTGTTGCAGGCGGATTGGTCGATCTCGCGCTTCCGCCCGAACTCCGTCTCCAGGGGCAGGATCGAGACGCAGTTCGACTGCACCCCGCAATCGCCGCAGCCCTCGCAGACCGCAGGATTGATGAAGACGCGCTTGTCGGGATCGGGGAAAAGGCCGCGCTTGCGCCGCCGCCGTTTCTCCGCCGCGCAGGTCTGAATGTAGATGATGGCGCTGACGCCCGGCACCTCGCGGATGTCGCGCTGCACGGCATCGAGGTCGGCGCGCTCGCGCAACTCGACCTCTGGCGGGAAGGCCGTCAGGTCGACCTCCTCCTTCGCGTCATAGACGCCGACGACCCGTTCGACGCCCATTGCGCGCAGTTCCGCCGCGATCTGCTGGGGAGAGAGGCCGCCCTCATTCGACTGGCCGCCGGTCATGGCAACGGCGTCGTTGAAGAGGATCTTGTAGGTGATGTTGGTGCCGGCGGCGACAGCGGCGCGGATCGCCATGATGCCGGAATGGTTGTAGGTACCGTCGCCCAGGTTCTGGAAGACGTGGGAGGTGTTGGAGAACGGCGCCTCGCCGATCCAGTTCGCCCCCTCGCCCCCCATATGGGTGTAGCCGAGGGTGTCGCGGTCCATCCACTGTGCCATGAAGTGGCAGCCGATGCCGGCATAGGCGCGGGAGCCGTCGGGCACCTTGGTGGAGGAATTGTGCGGGCAGCCGGAGCAGAACCAGGGGAGGCGCGCCGCTATGTCCTCGGCATTGTCGGCCTTGGCGGCGGCATCCAGCACCTCGAGCGCCGCCCGCTGGCGCTCGCCCACCCGACCCTCCGCGACCAATAGGCCGCCGAGTTTGCGCGCCACCAGCACCGGGTCGAGGGCGCCGCGGACGGTGAAGAGCTCCGCACCCGCCTCGTCCCGCCAACCCACCACGCGGGTGCCGCTGCGGTCGTTGAAGAGTGCCTCCTTGATCTGCGGCTCGAGCAGCTTGCGCTTTTCCTCGACGCAGATGATCAACTCCAGCCCCTCCGCCCACTCGCGGAAGGACGCCATGTCGAGCGGCCAGGCCATGCCGACCTTGTAGGTGGTGAGGCCAAGGCGGTCGGCCGTCTCGGCATCAATGCCCAGCAAGTCGAGGGCGTGGACGGTGTCGAGCCAGCTTTTGCCGACGGAGACGATGCCGATCTTCGCGCCCGGCCGCCCGAGCATGCGCCGGTCGATCCGGTTGGCACGCGCGAACGCCTCCGCCGCGAAGCGCTTGTGGTCGTGGAGCCGCGCCTCCTGCACCGTCCGATCATCCACCAGGCGGATGTTGAGCCCGTCCGGCGGCATCTCGAAGGTATCCGGCCGGACAATCGTCAGCCGATGCGGGTCGCCGTCCACGACCTCCGTCACCTCGATCGTGTCCTTGATCGCCTTCAGCCCGACCCAGCAGCCGGAATAGCGGCTGAGGGCCCAGCCGAGCAGGCCGTAATCCAGCACCTCCTGCACGCCGGCGGGCGAGAGGATCGGCATCATCGCATCCAGAAGCGCGAACTCGGATTGGTGGAGGACCGTGGAGCTCTCCCCAGTATGGTCGTCCCCCATGATCGCCAGCACGCCACCGAGGGGCGAGGTGCCAGCGAGATTGGCATGGCGGAAGACGTCGCCGGAGCGGTCGACGCCCGGCCCCTTGCCGTACCACATGCCGAAGACGCCGTCGTAGCGCCCCTCTCCCCTAAGCTCTGCCTGCTGGGTACCCCAAAGCGCCGTCGCCGCCAGATCCTCGTTCAAGCCAGCCTGAAACCGAATATTCGCGGCCTCGAGCGCCGCCTTGGCCCGCGCCATCTGGAGATCGACGCCGCCCACGGGCGAGCCGCGATAGCCGGTGACGTAGCCTGCCGTGTCATGTCCGGCCGCCCGGTCACGGGCATGTTGCATGATCGGAAGGCGCACCAGCGCCTGGATGCCGCTCAACAGGACCTGGTCCTTCGACAGATCGTAGCGATCGCTCAATGCGACGGGCTGCAGCGTCATCTATACCTTCCTCGGCAGGGTGGCACCGTAGGTGGGACATCCAAGTCTAGCCCAGGGATCGAGGCGCATCTAGGTCATGTCGACTGACCGAAAACCTAGATCATGGGCGCCGCGAACGCCGTAGAAATACGCAAAATCGTGATAAACTAAGCCATGTCGTGTCAGGCTGGGGTCCGCTACTGTGCTGTCAACGGTGCATGACGGAACACATGGAGGTCGACGTGAGCACCTTGCAACGAGCAGACATAGATATCCATTCCCAGACGCTCGAGCGTATCGGCGATCGGTGGATGCTCCTGATCATTTGGGCATCGCTGAACGGCGTGAGCAGATTTGACGACTACCAGCGACAGCTTGGTGTTGCGCGCAACATCCTATCGACGCGCCTACGCCGGCTCGTCGACTACGGCATCCTGGCCAAGCGGCCGGTGCATGAAGGTGCGCGGCGGATGGAGTACCGCATCACCAAGAAGGGCCGCGAGCTCGCCCTGCCCTTGCAGGAAATCGAGAGCTGGGGCCATCGCTGGGAGGAACACGCTCAGTCCTAAGGCGAGCCAACGCCGGACCCTTGCACCGGCGCAGCCATCCGCAACGCGCTAGGGCGGATTTCGATCTGACCGAGTCAGTCAGGTCGAGATCCAAGCCGGCAAGTCGTGCAGACTGTCGCGCTGTCCGTGCGGACCGGTGTTCCAGTCTGAGCGGAAAGCGCTCTAACGATAACGGGCCAGAACCGCGCCGACGGTCACGAGAGAGACTGCCGCCTCAGACGTACGCCGTGCCGCCGGCTCGCATACGGCCGGAAGCACGGTGTACCCCCGGGCGCATTGGATGGCGTTGAGGAGGATGTCGAGTTCGCTCGCCACCTCGCGCTTGAAGAGCGAGAAGCGACCGGTCTGCTGCATCCGTTCGACGCCGCGGGTGATCTGCTCGCAGGTCACCCCGTGACCGCGCAGCGCTTCGGCAAGCTCGGGGGGCCGCTGGCCGGAGCTGCAGATTTTCCAGAGCACGTCGGTCAGCACCACCGGGTAAAGGCCGACGAGCGGGCGAAAGCGCGCCTCGAGCCCGACATAGCCCCGCGCCACCCCATCGGGCGGCCAGTATTGATAGCTGCGCACGAACACGTCGGGATCGACAAAAATGTCAGTAGTGGGCGCCGGCATCACCCCGGCCGGGATCCGCGGCACTTCCGTGCCCTCCGGCACGAAGGCCAGCACCCGGTCGCGACCCGGCAACGGCTCGCCCTGGGCGTCGAGCGGCAGGGCGATGGCGATCATCCCCTGGGGCTCGCCGATCAGGGTGAGAAAGACCTGGCGGCCGGGGAATTCGACAATGCCCTCAGAGCCGCGGCCGACCGGAGTGAGGTCGAGCGCCGCCGACTTGCCGTTCACGTCGTCGATGCGGCCGGTCACCCGCTCACCCTCGCGCTCGGTCACGATGCGCATGCCCTCGGCCTCGCCGATGCCGATGAAGCTGCCGGCCTCGACCGAGGTCTGGGCGGCGGCGGGCGCGAGGGCGCCGAGCACCGTGAAGGCCAGCGCGGCCAGAAGCGTGCGAAAAACCCGGTCCACCGTCCGTTCTCCCCCGAACCCTGTCGCGGGCGGGGTTGTCGCCCCGCCTCGCCTTGGCCACCTATAGCGTCTTAGTGCGGGGGATGTTGAGGGCGCCGGCCCGCATCTCGCGAAAAAATGCGCAAGCGGATCGGCAAGCGGCCCCCAAAACGGTCGGAGGTGGGCATGGACTGGGACAAGCTCCGGATCTTTCACACCGTCGCCGCCGCGGGCAGTCTCACCCATGCCGGCGATCGCCTGCATCTCAGCCAATCCGCCGTCAGCCGCCAGATCCGGGCATTGGAGGAGAACCTGCACGCCACCCTCTTCCACCGCCATGCTCGCGGCCTGATCTTGACCGAGCAGGGCGAGCTGTTGTTCGAGGCGACGCGGGAGATGATGCGCCGGCTCGACACCGCCACGGCCCGCATTCGCGACGCCGAGGAGGCGGTGGCCGGTGAGCTGCGGGTGACCACCACCACCGGCTTCGGCACGCTCTGGCTCGCCCCGCGGCTCGGCCGGCTCTACGCCCAGCACCCGAACCTGAAGATCGACCTGAACCTCGATGAGCAGGTGCTCGACCTGCCGATGCGGGAGGCCGACATCGCCATCCGCATGAAGGAGCCGAGCCAGGCCGATCTGATTCGCCGCCGGCTGATGGAGGTGCGGATGGGCTTCTACGCCTCCCGCGACTACGCCGCCGCCCATGGCCTGCCGGAGACCGACAAGGCGCTGCGCGAGCACCGATTGGTCGGCTTCTCCCCCGGCGCAGCCCAGATCAGCGCCGGGGCGGAGTGGCTGCAGCCGTTCTTCGCCGAATCCGAGACCTCGAGCCTCACGGTCAACAGCTATTTCGGCATTCTGCAGGCGGTGCTGAACGGCCTCGGCATCGGCGCCCTGCCCGATTATCTGGCCATCGACACGCCCGAGTTGGTGCCGGTCCGGCCGGAGCGGCAATCGCGCCCGGTGCCGGTCTATCTCGCCTATCCGGAGGAGCTGCGCCAGTCCAAGCGCGTCGTGGCCTTTCGCGATTTCATCCTGGCCGAGATTGCCGCGTACCGGCGGGCACGGCAGGGCACAGGGCAGGATATGGCGGGTCTGCCGGCCTCCTGATGAGTTCAAGCAAAGCGTGCTTTTTGCGCAACATATTTTTCCTCGGGCAGTGGATTAGTAGCGCAATCGCAACTGTTGCCGCCCTCGGCGCTTGAACGACCGATATATGGTGCCTACACTCAAACCACGGTCGGCAGTTTCGCAACACTCTTGCTGGCAGCTGATCGTGATACCTCCCTGTTGGACTTGGGCCGAGCTTCTCGCTCGGCCTTTTTTTATGGCCTCTGGGCCTGGGCGAGCTGGGCGTCGATCCGGCGTTTGTTCTCGGCCAGGGTCGCGGGATCGAGGTCCGCCTCGTTGGCGCCCGGATTGCCGTGAGGGAAGGGCTCCCGCGGCGCACGCTCGCCGAGGAAGGGGCAAAGCTCCGCCCAGCCGTCCCCCTCCTCCCAGCAGAGCTCGAGCAGCAGATGCGCCGCGCCGGCGTCGGCGAAGTGCTGTCGCACCTCCGCGAGATGGCGCTCGTAGAACGCGACATGCGCGCCCTCGTAGCCGTGGGGATAGTCGTAGCCGTAGATTCGCCGGCGCGGGTTCTTGTCGGGATTGGTGCGGAGCGCGTGGCGCTTCAGGCTCTCGACCCAAACCTCCGCCGTCCGCCGGCGGGTGAGGACATAGCGCGCCCGGTTGCCGAACCGGGCGAAGGCGTCGCGATAGATCAGCGGCCAGGGCCAATCCTCGAAACTCTCCCACGCCGCACTCTCGGCGAACAGTGCGTCCAGCTTGCCCTTTTCGTAGAGCCGCAGCAGCCGCGGCGTCCGGCGCATGTGGCGGTAACCGAGCCGCTGCAGGGCAAGCTTCAGGGACGTCGTGCCGGTCTTGTTCAGACCGATGCCAAAGACCTTGAAGCGTTTTGCCATGGGCGGGTGATAGCGGGCCGACCCGGCCCCCGCAACGATGCCGCGCCAAGGTTCTCATCCCCGGGCGAGCCGGCTAGAAGGGCGGCGGGCAGCAGCTTGGGGACCGGCCATGGCGACATCATCCGCGACGATGGCAGCACGGGCGCTCGAGCCCGAGGTGACCGGCGACCTCGCCGCCGCGCACGGCCTGTCGGAGGAGGAGTTCGCCGCGGCCGAGCGTCTGGTGAACCGCCCCCTCAGCTTCACCGAGCTCGGCATCGTTTCGGCCATGTGGAACGAGCACTGCTCCTACAAGTCCTCCAAGGTCTGGCTCCGCACCCTGCCGACCGAGGGGCCCCAGGTGATCCAGGGTCCGGGGGAGAATGCCGGCGTCGTCGACATCGGCGAGGGCCTGGCCGTCGTCTTCAAGATGGAGAGCCACAACCACCCCTCCTACATCGAGCCCTATCAGGGCGCGGCCACCGGCGTCGGCGGCATCCTCCGCGATGTCTTCACCATGGGCGCGCGGCCGGTGGCGGCGCTCAACGCTCTCTCGTTCGGGGCGCCGGATCATCCGAAGACCGCATCGCTCCTCGCTGGCGCCGTGGCGGGCATCGGCGGCTACGGCAACGCCTTCGGCGTGCCGACGGTGGGGGGCGAGCTGCGCTTCGACGCCGCCTACAACGGCAACTGCCTGGTGAACGCCTTCGCCGCGGGGATCGTGCGCCAGGACGCGATCTTCTACGCCGCCGCCTCGGGCGTCGGCATGCCGGTCGTCTATCTCGGCGCCAAGACCGGGCGCGACGGCGTGGGCGGCGCCACCATGGCCTCGGCCGAGTTCGGCGAGGGGACGGAGGAAAAGCGCCCCACCGTGCAGATCGGCGATCCCTTCACCGAGAAGCGGTTGCTCGAGGCCTGCCTCGCGCTGATGGAGAGCGGCGCGGTGATCGCCATCCAGGACATGGGCGCCGCGGGCCTCACCTGCTCCGCCGTGGAGATGGGGGACAAGGGCGGCCTTGGCGTGCGCCTCAACCTCGACCGCGTGCCGACGCGAGAGGCCGACATGTCGGCCTACGAGATCATGTTGAGCGAGAG
Source organism: Pseudomonadota bacterium (assembly GCA_039180875.1). Taxonomy (GTDB): domain Bacteria; phylum Pseudomonadota; class Alphaproteobacteria; order Rhodobacterales; family Rhodobacteraceae; genus JBCDCY01. The sequence goes on from JBCDCY010000011.1 coordinate 51,110, forward strand.
CCAGGAGCGGATGTTGATGCTCCTCCGCCCGGAGAAGACCGACGTGGCGATGGCGATCTTGGCCGACTGGGATCTGGATTTCGCCATCGTGGGCGAGACCATCGCCGAGGACCGCTTCATCATCGAGAAGCAGGGTGCGGTCGCCGCCGATCTGCCGCTCAGCGCCCTCTCGGGCGCCGCACCGGAATATCAGCGCCCCTGGGTGGCGCCCCCATCGCCCGCGCCCGCCGGGCCGGTGCCGGAGATCGACCCGGCCGAGGCGCTGCTCCGCCTGGTCGCCTCCCCCAATATCGGCTCGCGCCGGGCGGTCTGGCAGCAATACGACCACAGCGTCATGGCCGACACCGTCCTCGGCCCCGGTGCCGATGCCGCCCTGGTGCGCGTCCACGGGACGGAGCGCGCGCTCGCCTTCAGTGCCGACGTCACCCCGCGCTACTGCGTCGCCGATCCGGCGATGGGCGGCCGGCAGGCGGTGGCGGAGGCCTATCGCAACGTCTCGGCCACCGGAGCGACCCCGCTCGCCACCACCGACTGCCTGAACTTCGGCAACCCCGAGCGGCCGGAGATCATGGGCCAGTTCAAGCTCTGCATCGACGGCATCGGTGAGGCTTGCCGGGCGCTGGCCACCCCCATCGTCTCGGGCAATGTGAGCCTCTACAATGAGACCGACGGGCGGGCGATCCTGCCGACGCCGACCATCGGCATGGTCGGCCTGATCGAGGACTGGCGCCGGGCCGTCGGCATCACGCCCCGGGACGGCGACGCGCTGATCCTGCTGGGCGAGACCCACGGCCATCTCGGCGCCTCGGCCCTCATGGCGGAGCTGTTCGCGCGGGCGGACGGTCCGCCGCCACCCGTCGATCTGGCGGCGGAAGCGGCCCACGGCGCCTTCGTCCGCGCCCTGATCGCCGAGGGCGCTGTGAGCGCCGTCCACGACATCGCCGACGGCGGCATGGCCGTTGCGGCGGCGGAGATGGCGCTTGCCGCCGGCTGCGGCGTGGCGCTCGACACCGCCCCCGACGCCATGGACCCGGTCGCCTGGGCCTTCGGCGAGGATCAGGCGCGCTACCTGCTCGCCGCCCCCGACGCCGCTCCGATCCTCGACCGGGCGCGGCCCGAGGGTCTGCCCATCACCCTCATCGGCCGCTTCGGGGGCCCCGACGTCACACTCGGCCCCGCCCGCCTGGCGCTAGCCGAGCTCAGCGCAGCGCATGAGGGCGCCCTCTCCGCCCTGCTGCCGCCGACATGAGGCGCTCACCGCGCCGGGTTCCCCTCCCTTGCGGGCAACCCACCGCCTCGCTACATCTCGCAGTCTAGCGCGGGGAGAGCCGTAGATGCCGATGCAGGCGAGCGAGATCGAGCGGCTGATCCGCGAAGCCTTCCCAGGCGCAGACGTCGAGATAAGCGACCTAGCCGGCGACGGAAATCACTACGCGGCCACGGTGGTGGCCGAGGAGTTCCGGGGCAAAAGCCGGGTCAAGCAGCACCAGATGGTCTATGCTGCCCTGAAGGGAAAAATGGACGGACCGGCGGGAGAGCTCCACGCCCTCGCCCTGACCACGAAAGCACCGGAGTGACGTCGAGATGACCAATCCTGCTCACGACACGATCAAGTCCGATATCGAGGCCAACGATGTGGTCCTCTTCATGAAGGGCAACGCCCAGATGCCCCAGTGCGGCTTCTCCGCCCGGGTGGCCGGGGTGCTGAACTACATGGGCGTGGCCTACAAGGACGTGAACGTGCTGGCCGACGACGCGCTCCGCCAGGGGATTAAGGACTTCTCCGACTGGCCGACGATCCCGCAGCTCTACGTGAAGGGAGAGTTCGTGGGCGGCTGCGACATCATCACAGAGATGGCGCTGTCCGGCGAGCTGGATGAGCTGCTGGCCACCAGCGGCGTTGCCTTCGACAAGGATGCCGCCGACCGCATTCGCGAGGCCAACAGCGCCGACAGCTGAGGCTGCCGCCGCGTTTTGGGGCCGCGGACAAGCGCCTAGCGGCCCTGCGCCGCCTCCTCCGCTGCGGGGCTGGCGGTGGCGCGGGCGGCGGCCGTGCCCTCCACCTCCGTCGCCAGGATCTCTAGCGCCTCGGCCACCTGCATCAGCAGATGGCGGGCCGCGCGGGCATCCTCTCCGTCGAACAGCCCCATCTGCGGCTGGCCGGAGGCCGGTGCGGCGGTCTCCGACGCTGGCTCGGGCTGGGGCGGCGGAGCGGCCGGCGCTGCGTCTCCGGCGGTCAACTGCTCCTCGGCCGAGGCGAGCGCGCCCTGCATCGCCTGCATCCGGTCGGCGAGCATCAGGCCCGACATCAGCAACATCCGGCTTTCCGGCACCTGGCCGACCGCCTGCAGCAGGGTGCTCGCCTCCGCATTCAGCAGGGAGGCGGCCGATTCCAACGCCGGTTCCTGCCCGTCATCGCAGGCGATCTTGAACGGGCGCCCCCCGATCTGGACCGTCACCTCAGCCATTGGGGTCTTCTCCGATCAGCGGTTTGAGCTCGGCGATCAGGGCGTCGAGCTCTGCCGCGTCGCGCGCCTGCTTCTCCCGCAGCGCCTCGAGCTCGGCCTGCAGATTGGTGTTGGCACGGCGCAGTTTGCGCATGGCGCGGGTCTGGGAGTCGTCGCCCGCCGCCTGGCCCGATGCCGCGCTCGCAGGCGCCTCCGCCGTCTCGTGCTCGGCCAATTGTGTCGCGGCACCCCGCAGCCGCTCCAGCGCCGCCGCGATCCTGCGCTCTAGGGCGTCAATATCGTCCATCTCTGCTCCGTCCCGGCTGTCGCCGCGATCGTATCACGGTTTCTCCCGCCTCGCCGCATCCGCACCTGCCCCAGCGCGGGATGCCCGGCGACCGTCTTCGCGAATCGCCGCATCCCCCCGGATATACACAGTTTAGCGCCTTCATGCCTACTCCGCCGTAGAGCCGCCAACCGGCGGCGGGACGCTGCCGACGCGCCGTGCCAATTCCTGCTGCTTGACCACCCGCCAGCCGTCGCTATCAACGCCCGCACCGGACGCGGGGGCGTGCCGGCCGCACGGCAAGGGGACAAACGATGAAACCGGCAGAACTGAGGGCAGAGCATCCGGACCATTGGCAAAAGGCCGCGGCGATCCGCGTTTTGGCCATGGACGCGGTGCAGGCCGCCAATTCCGGCCATCCCGGCATGCCCATGGGCATGGCGGATGTGGCGACCGTCCTCTTCGAACGGCACCTGAAGTTCGACGCGAGCCGGCCCGACTGGCCCGACCGGGATCGCTTCGTACTCTCGGCTGGCCACGGCTCCATGCTGCTCTACGCCCTCCTCCACCTCACCGGCACGCCGGGCATGACGCTCGATGAGATCCGGAACTTCCGCCAGATCGGCTCAAAGACCGCCGGGCACCCGGAATACGGCCATGCGCCGGGGATCGAGACGACGACCGGCCCCCTCGGTCAGGGCCTCGCCAACGCCGTGGGCATGGCGATGGCGGAGACCTCCCTCGCCGCCCGCTTCGGGCGCAAGATCGTCGATCACCGGACCTGGGTGATCGCCGGCGACGGTTGTTTGATGGAGGGCATCAGCCACGAGGCGATCGGCCTCGCCGGCCGGCAGGAGCTCGGCAAGCTGATCGTGCTCTGGGACGACAACGGCATCTCGATCGACGGCGCGGTGGAGCTGTCGGACCGCACCGATCAGGCGGCGCGCTTCGCGGCCTCGGGCTGGGACGTGCTCGCCTGCAACGGCCATGACCCGGCCGATATCAACCGGGCACTCACCGCAGCGACCACGGGCAAACGGCCGACATTGGTCGCCTGCAAGACCAGCATCGGCTACGGCTCTCCGGGGAAGGAGGGCACGGCGGCGGCCCACGGCTCTCCGCTGGGCGGCGACGAGATCGCCCGGGTGCGCCAGGTCTACGACTGGTCCCATCCGCCCTTCGAGCTGCCGGAAGCGGTGCTCGACGCCTGGCGCAAGATCGGCGGGCGGGGCCGCGCGGCGCGGGAGAATTGGGAGGCGGAACTCGGCGGTCTCTCCGACGCCCGCCGGAAGGAGTGGGAGCGCCTGATGGCCGGCGACCCGCCGGCCCGCCTCGCCACCGTCGCCCGGGCCACCCGCAAGGGCCTAAGCGCCGAGGCTCCGACCATGGCGACACGCAAAGCGTCCGAGGTGGCGCTCGCCGCCCTCAACCCGACGATGAAGGAGACGGTGGGGGGCTCGGCCGACCTCACCGGCTCGAACAACACGCTCACCGCCGGCCTCGGCCTCTTCACGCCGGAGGATCGCAAGGGCCGCTACGTGCACTACGGCATCCGCGAACACGGCATGGCGGCGGCGATGAACGGCATGGCGCTGCACGGCGGCGTGGTGCCCTATGGCGGCACGTTCCTGGTGTTCTCCGATTATGCCCGCGGGGCGATCCGCCTCTCGGCGCTGATGGGCACCCGGGTGGTCTACGTGATGACCCACGACTCGATCGGCGTTGGCGAGGATGGACCCACCCACCAGCCGGTGGAGCATCTGGCCGCACTCCGCGCCATCCCCAACCTCGCCGTCTTTCGCCCGGCCGACGCGGTCGAGACGGTGGAGGCGTGGGAGCTCGCGCTGGCACGAACCGACGGCCCCTCTGTCCTGGCGCTCACCCGCCAGGGCCTGCCGACGGTGCGGACGAGCCACAGCAACCGCAACCAGAGCGCCCGGGGCGCCTATGTGCTGGCCGAGGCGGAGGGACGGCGACGCGCCATCCTGCTCGCGACCGGCTCTGAGGTCTCGGTCGCCATGGCGGCGCGCGATATCCTCCAGGCAGACGGCATCGGCACCCGCGTCGTCTCCATGCCCTGCTGGAGCCTGTTCGCGGCGGAGGACGAAGCCTATCGCCGCCGCATCCTTCCCCCCGGCCCGGTCCGGGTGGGGGTGGAGGCCGCGATCCGCTTCGGCTGGGACCAGTGGCTGTCAGGCGAACGGGGAGCGGCCAAGAAGGCGGGCTTCGTCGGCATGGAGGGCTTCGGCGCCTCCGGTCCCGGCGGCGCGCTGTTCAAGCATTTCGGCATCACGGCGGAGGCGGTGGCGGAGCGGGTGCGGACGCTGCTCTGACCCCGCGCTCGCGCCCATGTGTATGGCAAAGCGCGGCCCAGCCCCCTACCCCTCTTGCCCTATGGAGCGGATGTTCACGTGCGTAGACTGATCGCCTTCGCGGCCTTGTTGATCCTTTGGGCCCCGCCAGGCGCGGCGTCCGACTGGCGTTTGGCCCCGGCGGGGAGCGAGATCACCTTCGTCTATGTCGAGAACGACAGGCCAAAGGCCGCGCGGTTCCGCGACTTCGACGGCCGGGCCCGCTTCGATCCCGCCCAGCCCGAGACGGCGGAGATGTCGATGCGGGTCGAGGCGAGCTCCATCGACATGGGCAATCCCTTTCTCAACACCATCGCCCGCTCGATCGACTGGCTCGATGCCGCGACCTATCCGGAGATGTCGTTCCGGCTCGACCGCCTGACTGCGCTCGAAGACGGCCGCTACCAGGCCGAGGGCACCCTGTCGGTGAAGGGCCGCGATGTCGTCATCACCCCGATCGTCGAGCTCGTCGACGTGCCGGAGGGGCTGCGCGCCCGGGGCCGCTTCGTCTTCGACCGGCGCGACTATCGGATCGGCATCGGCTTCACCAGCCTCTTTACCCGGATCGAGGATGAGGTGGCGTTGAGCTTCGACCTGCTCGGCGCGCCGGCAACCGCTCAGGAGTAGGGCCCAAGACGATCCTTGCGAGCGCCCGCCCGGGCGGTGTAGAGCCTCGGGCGTCGGCGCCGCTTGCGGGCATCGGGGCCGAACCTTCGGAACCGGTCGCCCGACCGCGCGCGACGCCCAGCGCAGAGATCACATGAGGTAGGGGAATGGCTGTCAAAGTCGCCATCAATGGATTTGGCCGGATCGGGCGCAACGTGCTGCGCGCCATCGTGGAAAGCGGGCGCCAGGATATCGAGGTCGTGGCGATCAACGATCTCGGCCCGGTGGAGACCAACGCCCACCTCCTGCGCTACGACAGCGTGCACGGCCGCTTTCCCGCCGAGGTGACAGTGAGCGGCGACGCCATCGACGTCGGCCGCGGCCCGATGCGGGTGACCGCGATCCGCGACCCCAAGGAGCTGCCCTGGAGCGACGTGGACGTCTGCCTCGAATGCACCGGTATCTTCACAGCGCGGGACAAGGCGGCGATCCATCTCGAGAACGGCTCGAAGCGCGTGCTGGTCTCCGCCCCCGCCTCGGGCGCCGACAAGACCATCGTCTTCGGCGTGAACGACGGGGCGCTGACCGCCGATGACGTGGTGGTCTCCAACGCCTCCTGCACCACCAACTGCCTCTCGCCCGTCGCCCATGTGCTGAACCAGGCGATCGGTATCACCCGCGGCTTCATGACGACGATCCACGCCTATACCGGCGATCAGCCGACGCTCGACACGATGCACAAGGATCTCTACCGCGCCCGGGCGGCGGCGATGTCGATGATCCCCACCTCGACCGGCGCAGCCAAGGCGGTGGGCCTGGTGTTGCCGGAGCTGAACGGCAAGCTCGACGGCGTGGCCATCCGGGTGCCGACGCCCAATGTCTCCGTCGTCGATCTGACCTTCGAGGCGGCGCGCGAGACGTCGGTCGAGGAGATCAACGAGGCGATCCGTGCGGCGGCCGACGGTCCGCTCAAGGGCATCCTCGGCTATACCGACGACCCGCTGGTCTCGAGCGACTTCAACCACGACCCCCACTCCTCGGTCTTCCACATGGATCAGACCAAGGTGATGGACGGCACGATGTGCCGGATCCTCACCTGGTACGACAACGAATGGGGCTTCTCGAACCGGATGGCCGACACGGCGGTGGCGATGGGCAAGCTGATCTAGGCGGCCTTTTGCCGGCCGCGCGCTGTATGAGCAATTCCTTCGCCCTCGGCCTCGGCACGCTCATCGTCGGACTGCTGGTCGCCGACTATATCTGGCAGGACTTCGCGGGCGTGATCTTTCTCGGCAAGCGTTTGATCGACTTGTCGGAATGGCTCGCCTTCTGGCGCTAAAGCGGGGGACCGTCGATGCCCTGGAAGACCCTCGACCAGATAGAGATGGCCGGGCGCCGGGTGCTGATCCGGGTCGACATCAACGTGCCCGTGGAGGCTGGCCGGGTGACCGACGCCACCCGGATCGAGCGCATCGTGCCCACGGTGCGCGATGTGGCGGCCCGCGGCGGGCGGCCGATCCTGCTCGCCCATTTCGGCCGGCCGAAGGGGCGGGTGGTGGCTGAGATGTCGCTCGATGTCACCCGCCCGACCCTCGCCGCAGCCCTCGACATGCCCGTCGCCTTTGCCGAGGACTGTGTCGGCGCGGCGGCGGAGGATGCGGCGCGGACGCTGCGCGACGGCACCGTCCTGCTCCTGGAGAACACCCGCTTCCACGCGGGAGAGGAGGCGAACGACCCCGCCTTCGCCGCCGCCCTGGCCGAACTCGGCGATGTCTACGTGAACGACGCCTTCTCCGCCGCCCATCGCGCCCATGCCTCGACGGAGCGGCTCGCCCACCTGCTGCCCGCCTGCGCCGGGCGCCTGATGCAGGCGGAGCTCGAGGCGCTGGAGCGGGCCCTGGGGGACCCGGACCGGCCCGTGGTGGCGGTGGTCGGGGGTGCAAAGATCTCGACCAAGCTCGCCCTTCTCGGCAATCTCATCCGCCGGGTCGACTGCCTGGTGATCGGCGGCGCCATGGCCAACACCTTCCTCGCGGCGGAGGGGCGCCCGGTCGGCCGTTCGCTCCATGAAGCCGAGCTAGCCGAGACCGCCCGCACCATCCGGGCCGAGGCCAAGGGCGCGGGGTGCGACATCCTCCTGCCCACGGACATCGTCGTTGCCCGGGCGCTGGAGCCTGGCGCGCCGTACGACGTGGTCTCCGCCGATGCCTGCCCTGAGGATGCGATGATCCTCGATGCCGGCCCCGACACGGTCGCGCGGATCGCCGCGCGGTTCGAGGACGCGCGGACCGTGGTCTGGAACGGCCCCCTCGGCGCCTTCGAGGTGCCACCGTTCGACACCGCGACGCGGCGCGCGGCCGAAAAGGCGGCGGAGCTTACCCAGGCCGGGCGCCTCGCCTCCATCGCCGGGGGCGGCGACACCGTGGCCGCGCTCAATGCTGCGGGCGTGGCCGACCGCTTCTCCTACGTCTCGACGGCGGGCGGAGCCTTCCTCGAATGGCTTGAGGGCAAGACCCTGCCGGGCGTCGCCGCACTCCACCGCCACTGACGCCGGCGCACTGCGTCGCGCCACTGGCGTATTGACCGCCCGCCGCCGGCCACCTATGCCGCCCGGTAACGGGTGTGTAAGGCCCTGAGCGGCCAATCGAGGGAGAGTTTCAACCATGAAAGCGACCCGCGCGGTTCAGCGTATCCTGAGCGGTTATGAGGCCGACAATCCCGGCGTGAAGGGCCAGCTTTGCAGGATGCTGATGACCGGCAAGCTCGGCGGCAGCGGCAAGATGATCATCCTGCCGGTGGACCAAGGGTTCGAGCACGGCCCGGCGCGGTCCTTCGCCCCGAACCCCGCCGCCTACGATCCGCACTACCACTACCAGCTGGCGATCGACGCGGGGCTGAACGCCTATGCCGCGCCGCTTGGCATGTTGGAGGCGGGCGCCGACACCTTCGCGGGCCAGATCCCGACGATCCTGAAGGCAAACTCCGCCAATTCGCTGATCCCGACCGAGGCACCGAAGGACCAGGCGATCACCGCCTCGGTCGACGATGCGCTGCGGCTCGGCTGCGCCGCCATCGGCTTCACGGTCTATCCCGGCTCCTCGGCCGGCCTCGACATGTTCGAGGAGATCTCCGAGATGCGGGAGGAGGCGGCGGCCAAGGGCGTCGCCACCGTGATCTGGTCCTATCCAAGGGGTGAGGCGCTGACCAAAGACGGCGAAACGGCGATCGACATCGGCGCCTATGCCACCCAGATCGCGGCGCTCCTCGGCGCGCATGTCATCAAGGTAAAGCTCTCCTCCGACCATCTGGAACTCAAGGAAGCCAAGAAGGTCTACGAGGAGCAGCGGATCGACATCTCGACCCAGGCCGCCCGGGTCGCCGATTGCGTCAAGGCTGCGTTCAACGGCCGGCGGATCATCGTCTTCTCCGGCGGTGCGAAGAAGGGCGAGAGCTCGGTCTACGACGATGCCCGGGCGATCCGGGACGGCGGCGGCAACGGCTCGATCATCGGGCGCAACACCTTCCAGCGGCCGCGGGACGAGGCGCTGGCGATGCTCGCCAAGCTCGTGGATATCTACAAGGGCCGCGACTGACGTCCGGCGCTCTGCCAGGCCGACGGATCAGTTGTTGGCCGGGCCGGGGAAGTTCGGCCGATCCTCGTTGTAGTGTTCTGCCAGGTAGTCGAGGATCTCGGTCCGGTCGGCCTCGTCGATGGCGCCCATGCCCTGCTCCTCGATCATCCAGTCGAGCAGCTCGTCCCAGTCCTCCCGGCTGAGACCCTGCTGCGCGACCAATCGCTCGGAATGGCAGCCGGCGCAGGTGAAGTAGGTGGTCTCCACCCCCGCCGCGATCTTCAGCACGCCGAACTCGCCCTCCTCCTGACCGTGCGCCGCCGGGGCGGCGAGGGCCAGCAGGGCCGCGACCGTTGTCAGATACGCCTTGCTCATCTTGCTGTCCGTATCCCGATCAAACGGGGCGACGCAGGACCGCCGCCCCTGAACAACCGCATCAGCTCACCCTGAGGGCGATCCGGTGCATGGTGTTGTTGAGGTAGCCCTTGGGGTTCCAGTCGATGGCGAAGGGCTGCATCGCACCGCCGCTGTCGGTGGCCCGGGACCAGACCTCGTAGTAGCCGGCTTCGGGGAAGCTCAGCTCGGCCCGCCAGTTCTGCCAGGCGCCGCTGTTGGCCGGCGCATCGAGCTCGGCCCGTTGCCAGGTGGCGCCGAAGTCGATGGAGACATCGACCGCCTCGATCGTCCGGTCGCCGGACCAGGCATGGCCGCGCACCGTCGCGCTCTGCCCTGCACCGGCGCCGTTTTCGGGATTGGTGATCAGCGACTTCACCGGCATCCGCTCGATGATCTCGAAATCCTCCTCCGCCACATCCTCCCCCGGCTCCACCGGACGGTTCGGCACGCGGTAGGAGGTGCCGGTCATCTTCGGTCCGTCATGCACCACGTCGCGCAGTGTGATCCGCGTCAGCCATTTCTGGGAGCAGGAGCCCGGCCAGCCCGGCACCACCAGGCGGAGCGGCGCGCCGTTCATCGGATGGATCGGCCCATCGTTCATCTCGAAGGCGATCAGCACATCCTCCGTCATCGCCTTGGCAATCGGCACCCCGCGGGAGATCGGCAGCTTCTCGGGATCGCCGGAGAGGTGGGTGTCGGCCCCGACATGGGCGGTGTAGACGACGCCGTCCTGCACCCCCGCCGCCTCCAGCACATCGCGAAGACGCACGCCGGTCCATTCGGCACAGGCGACCGCGCCCACGGTCCACTGGTTGCCCCGCGCCGGCGGATCGAAGGCCGACCGGCCGTTGCCGCCGCACTCGATCAGCAGGGCCATGCTGACGACCTCGAAGCGCTCGCGAAGATCAGCGATCGAGAGGGTCATCGGTGTGTCGACCAGACCGTCGACCGTCAGGGTCCAGGTCGCGGGATCCACATCCTCCGGCGGGATACCGTTGTTGCGCACGAAATGCCGCTCCGTGGGCGTGATCGCGTCGTCCAGCAGATGGGCCGGCGTCTCGGCATTCAGCGGCCGGTCGTTCAGCAACGTGAGGCCGTCCTTGCCGAAGAGCACGTCGTCAGAGGCCATCGCCATCGGCACCAGACCCTGGGGCATGGTGCGATTGAAGGGGATGGTCATGCCGACCATCGCCGTCATCGTCGCGAGCCCGGCGCCCCGCAGGAACCCCCGCCGGTCGGCATGCGCCACCCGCCCAAAGACGGCCTTGTCGGCCGCCGCGGGATCGGCGGCGAAAAAGGCGCTCACGGTGGGCGGGTGCTTGTCGTCCAGTGCCATGCGATCGTCCTCCCGGGCTGGTTATTCTGCGCGTTAACCATAGCACGGATATCCCTGGACGCGCACAGCATCCGGGCCGAGAGGACGATAGGGCGGGGTCAGTCGGCGTCGTGGCCCGGCACGTGGCCCGAGGGCGCGCGGTAGGGTCGGGTAACGTCGCGGAGGCGGACGTTCAGGCACTCCACCTCCGCCGCGATCTCACCATCGCCGGCGAGGATCAGGGAGAGCTGGCCGGCCCCATCCTCAGCCGGGGCGAACTGCAGCGCGAGGACGGACAGGACCACGTCCTTCTCCCGCGGATCGACACCTTGGGAGCGGACGCGCTTTACGTCGTCGAAGACCAGCATGGTGCGAACCCGCTCATAGGGCCGGCTCCGCCGCTCCGCCGCGCGCTTGTCCTCCCAGCGGAAGCGGTTGAGCAACAGCGCCAGCCGGCGCCGCTTCGGCATCCAGGCGATGTCGGAGGTCTGGCCGACCGCGTCCTGCAGGAGCGCCGAGATCACCTCGAGATCTTCCGGCCCCTCGGCCGCCAGCGACAGCGGGCGCTCGCCGCCGTCCTCGAACCGTGCATCGTCGTTCATCGGCTCTTACGCACTCCCCTCGCTCACCCGCTCGATCGCCGCACCGCAGGCGGCGAGCTTGGCTTCCAAGCCCTCGTAGCCGCGGTCGAGATGATAGACCCGGCTCACCACCGTCTCCCCCTCCGCCGCGAGGCCCGCCAGGATCAGCGAAACCGAGGCGCGCAGATCCGTCGCCATCACCGGCGCACCGCGAAGGCACTCCACCCCCGTCACTTTCGCCGTGCCGCCATGCACCTCGATCTGGGCGCCCATGCGCATCAGCTCCGGCGCGTGCATGAAGCGGTTCTCGAAGATCGTCTCCTCGAGCGTGCTTTCGCCGTCCGCGAGGGTGAGGAGCGCCATCATCTGGGCCTGCAGATCGGTCGGAAAGCCCGGGAACGGCGCTGTGCGCACATCGACGGGCAGGATCTGGCCGTTCTTGCGCTTGACCTTGAGGCCGGCATTGGTCTGCTCGACCGCGATATCGGCCTCCTCCAGCGTATCGGCGAAGGCGCTCACCAGATCGCGGCCGCCGCCGAGAAGCTCGACCTCGCCGCCGGAAATCGCCGGGGCGAGCATGAAGGTGCCGAGCTCGATCCGGTCGGCGATCACCCGGTGGGTGGCACCGGAGAGGCGCTCGACCCCTTCGACGGTGATCTCGTCGGTGCCCTCGCCCTCGATCCGGGCGCCCATGGCGCGGAGGCAGTGCGCAAGGTCGATGATCTCGGGCTCCCGCGCTGCGTTCTTCAACCGGGTCTCGCCGCGGGCGAGCGTGGCGGCCATCAGCGCGTTCTCCGTCGCGCCGACCGAGACCACGGGGAAGCTGATCTCCGCCCCGCGCAGGCCGTTCGGCGCGCTGGCGTGGACATAGCCGTCGCGCAGATCCAGCGTCGCGCCCAATGCCTCGAGCGCGGTGAGGTGCAGATCCACCGGCCGGGCCCCGATGGCGCAGCCGCCGGGGAGCGAGACCACGGCCCGCCCCTCCCGCGCCAGCAGCGGCCCGAGCACTAGGATCGAGGCCCGCATCTTGCGCACGATGTCGTAGTGGGCGAGATGGCTCGTCACCTCGGCGGAGCTGAGGGCCAGCACCCGCCCCTCCTGCAGCACCGCGACCTCCGTGCCGAGGGAGCGCAGAAGCTCTGCCATCGTGTCGATGTCGCTGAGGCGTGGCGCGTTGGTGAGCGTCAGCGGCTCCTCCGTCAGCAGGGCCGCCGGCATCAGGGTGAGGCAGGCATTCTTCGCCCCGGCGATCGGGATCTGTCCGCTGAGCGGCCGGCCGCCCTGGATCACCATCTTGTCCATCGCTGCCCTACCCCGCTCGCTCTTTGGCTTTTCTGCCCTCAGCCAGTTGTTCCTGGCCCGTTCGTTCTTGCACGGTTCGGTCCCAGCCGTCCGTTCCCATGCACGCCAGAGGTCCCGCCCAGCCGATCATTCCCCAGCGTCCGGCTCGCGATCCTTGCGCTGCCGGGCCTGGCTCTTGCGCCGCATCAGATTGGCGCGCAAGGCCGCCTTCAGCCGGTCGCGCTTCTCCTCGACCGCATCGGCGGACGGCCTGGTCTTCGGCGTCTTCGCAGGCTTCTCCGACATGGCGGCCTGCTTAACGCCAGAGCCCCCCGCCGTCCAGCGACCCCGTCGCTCTGCGTTCGACAGGTGCCCGTCGCATCCTCACGATCGGCGCCGTCCGCGCCCAGAAAACGCAAACGACGCGCACTCAGACGCCCATCAGTTGGTCCTGGGCCTGCAGCGGCAGGGCGTAGATCAACGAAGCAGGGGGAGGTGGTGCCGCAGAAGGGACTCGAACCCCCGACCCCATCATTACGAATGACGTGCTCTACCAGCTGAGCTACTGCGGCTTCGGGCTACGCACCCGGGGCGCGGCGCCGCTTGGGCGTCGTGCCGCGTCCGTTTAGGGCCCGGGGGCTGGCTTGGCAAGGGGGCGTTTGGGGCTGGACGCCATGCTAGCCGGCGGCCCGGGCCGGCTGTTCGCCGTCGCCCGACTTGGCCGCGTCGCCGTCGGGCGCGGGTGGTGACGTCTCCGCATCTGCACCGTCGGTGGCCGCCTCACCGGTTCCCGCCTCGTCGCTCTCCGACATCTCGGCGTCCGGTACGCTGCCGTTCGCGGCGGCACTCTCTGCGCGGGCGAGGCCGGTGACGATCGGCAGCATGGCGGCGGCGCTGCCCGACAGATCCTCGGAACCCGGCACGGCCTTCCAGCTGAGCGTATCGAACCCGCCATCGGTGACCGGCCGCCATTCGGGATAGGCCTTGCCGTCCACATCGCAGATCCACTGCGGGCCGCGCGAGGCGGTGACGGCCTTGGCGAGCCAGGCCTGGACCACGCGGTCCTCGGCCCCTTCGCCGCGTTCGATCGCCGCCATGATGGCCAGCGCCCGCGTGCTCGGCTCCCGCTCCACCAGATCGCCCAGGGCCTTGCGCGCCGCCGGGAAGTTCTCGGCCGCGAGCTCGAGCTCAGCGTGGAGCATGATGGTCTCGGCGTGGGTCGGGTTCGTCCGCATCAGCGTCTGGAAGCGGCGGAGCCGGGCCTCGGCACTCTCCTCAGGCGCGATCTTGGCGAAGGCGGCGGCGATGTCGGGATGGGGGTCGAGCTCCCACGCCTTGCGCAGGACCTGGCTCGCCCGGCGGGCCTGGCCTTCTGCCACGTAGTGGCGGGCCGCCAGGACGGCGGCGGGGACCAGACCGGGGGCCAGGCGGTTGGCCTCGAGGGCCGCGGTGCGGGCCCGGGCGGGCTCCCCGGCCTCTTCGGCCTCCTGCGCCTCGGCCACGAGCAGGACGGCGTCGCGCCGCGTGCCGACATCGCGGGTGAGCGCCTGGGCCCGCACCGTGGCCTTCAGCGTCTTGCGCGCGCCCGTCCAATCACCGGTTTCGGATTGCAGCCCGAAGAGCGCGCTCAGCACCCCCTTGTGCCGGGGGCGGAGGGCGAAGGCCTTTTCGGCCAGCTTGAGCGCGGTGTTGCTGTCGCCGTCGGCCAGGCGTTGGCGGAGCAGGCCGTGCACGCCGACGAAGCGGGTCGCGTCGTCGCCCAGCATCCGTTTGTAGTAGGTCTCCGCCCGGTCGGTGCGCCCGGCCATCTCCGCCGCCTGGGCGTTGATGAGGCGGGTGAGGTTCGGCTCGCCCAGCAGACGCTCCGCCTTGCTGGCCATCTTCTCAGCCTCCGGCGCATCGCCCGTGGCGAGCGCCATGAAGCCGCGGGTGAGCGCCTCGAACCCCCGCCGCTGGCGACCGCGGTCGAGATAGCGGGTAAGCGCGGTCTCGTCGCCGGTAAGGTAGCGGCCGACCGCCACCAGCAGACCGGCGAGCAGCAGCAGGGCCCAGACCAGGAGGGCGAAGACCAGAAGGGCGACGACAGCCTGGAACGGCGTCACCTGCCATTCCCGATTGCCGAAGGCGATGCGCACCTCGCCCGGCGTCTCCAGCACGAACAGGCCGACATAGGCGAGCAGGCCGGCGAGGGCGAAGAAGATCACGACTTTGAGGAGCGACCAGAGCATCCGTTTGTCCCCCGCTTAGTTCGTGCCGCCGCCGACCAGGCCGCGATAGGCGTCGAGCGCATCGGCCCGGCGACGCGCGTCGGCGAGCCAGCCGGCCATGGCGCCGGCCGCCTCCTCCGGCAGCGCGTCGGCCTCGGCCAGGGCGGCGCTCAGATCGCCGTCGCGCAGGCGTGCCTCGACCCGGCTGAGCACCGCGTCGGCGCTGTCGCCTTCCTGTTCGGTGAGGGACCGGCTGGTGAAGTTGGCCCGCACCAGCGCCCCCACCCGGTCGCTGAGGGAGCCCCCGGCGTCGGCCTGGATCGCGGCCCGGATCGCCTCGTGCGCCGCGCCGGAGAAGCCGTCCTCCAGCTCCGCCGCGGTCACCACACCGCCGGCGGCGTCCGAAAGACCCTCCGGCACCTCGACACCAGCCGCGGCCAGGCGGTCGATCTCCGGCCCGAAGGATGCACCGGTGGCGAGCGCCGTCTCGATCTCGGTGAGTGCCGCGATCCGCTCCGCCTCTGCCGCGGTCGCCTCGCTTTGGGCCCGGGCCTCGGCGGCCAGATCCTCGGCCTCCTGGCGCTGGCGCGCCGCGGCTGCGGCGACCTCGTCGATGCGCTGGGCCAGGGCACCGTCGCGGGAGGCGAGGGATTCGAGCTCCGCCCGCAGACCCTCGAGCGCCGCCTCGTAGGTCGCGATCCGGGCCCGGGCGGCATCCAGCTCCTCCGCCGTCGCCTCGGTCGCGGCCCCGCCCGCCTCGGCAGTGGTGGCGATGTCGGAGAGGCGGCTGCGCAGCACCGTCATCTCTTCGACCAGGCCGTCGGCGATGGTCTCGAGGCTGGCGAGCCGCCCTTCGATGGCAGCGCTGTCGGCGGCGGCCACTTGGTCGCTGATCCCGGCGATGTCGGCGCGCAGATCCTCGGCCAGGGTATCGGTCGCGGCCGCCAACCGGGCGTCGATCTCCGCCGCGACGGCCTCAGATGTGACGCCGGTGTCGGCCGCAGCGATCCTTGCGTCGATGTCGGCCTCCAGCGCCGCGATGCGCTCGGCCGTCTCAGCACGGCCGGGCGTGAGCCA
The DNA here is from genome assembly GCA_039180875.1 of Pseudomonadota bacterium. Taxonomy (GTDB): domain Bacteria; phylum Pseudomonadota; class Alphaproteobacteria; order Rhodobacterales; family Rhodobacteraceae; genus JBCDCY01. The sequence goes on from JBCDCY010000011.1 coordinate 67,229, forward strand.
CTCCGCCACCGGCGCGAGGCCCGAGGGCAGCAGGGGGGCCACCCGCGGCGCCGCCCAGATACCTGCGCCGGCGCCGAAGAGGATCAGCACCAGGGCCGCGAGCAGGCGCGCGGCCAGCGACCAGCCCCGCTCCCCATGGGCGTCCTCATCATGCAGATGGTCGTCGTGGTGCTCTTCGTCGTGATGCTCGTCTTCGTGAGGCTCGTCGTCGGGGTGAGGCTCCTCATCCTGCAGCCTATCCTCGCGGGCGTCGCCTTGGATCTCGTCGTCGCCCGAGTGATCGTCACTTGTGTGCTCATCGCCGGGACGGTCGTCGTCCGCCGTCGCGGCGTCCGAAACCTCCTCGTCGAGGGTCTCCCCGTCCAGTGTATCCTCGGCGCGCACCTCCGCCCCATCGGCATCGGCGTTCGAGGCCGGATCGTCCTCGCTGCTGGTCGTCGCCTGCTCGTGCGGGTCTTCGTCGCTCACGTCCCGGGTCGGAGTGTCGGCCGCGTCCGGCTCTGTCTTGGCGCTTTCGGACGATGGGCTCTCGTCCTTTGGCCCTTTGTCGCTCATCGGTCCCAGAACGTCCTGTGTCAGGTTACAAAAATCGTGGAGCGAGACTCGCCCATACGCACTAAGAGCCTAGGGGACGAAAAAGATCCTCACAAGGTCCGCGTCGGAACGACGCTCGCGCGCTCACCGTCGAAATTCCACCCTACCGCCCGAGGGTTGCCCGGATTGCCTTGACCATACCCTCCGCACTCGGGTGGGTAGCGACGCGAATGCCTCCGAAGCCAAGGGGGTGGGCCGCGGCCGCCGCCCGCTCGCTGATCGCCACGAGCTGCATGTGCTTCGTTGGCCAGGGCACGCCGTCCCGCGCAGCGGCAACCAGAAGGCTGGCGGTGCGGGTGGAGAAGACGGTGACGGCGTCCATCTCGCCCCGGGTCATCCGGGCCCGGACCTCTGCCGCCAAGGGGCGGGGTTCGGCGGCGTAGAGGATGGTCTCCCGCGCCTCGACCCCTTCGGCCAGGAGGGCGCCCACCAGATCACCCGCCTGGTCCCGGCCGCGAAGGTGTAGGAAGGTACCCGCCCCCGGCAGGAAGGCCGACATGGCAAGGCCCGCGAGGTTGGAGGCATCGCCGTCGGCCGACTCGGCCGCGAGCCCGTGCTGCGCCGCCACCGTCGCCGTACGCGCACCGACGCAAAGGCAGGGAATGTCGCGGCGGGGGGAGCGGCGGGCGAACTCCACGACCCCGTTGGCCGAGGTGAAGAGCAGTGCCTGCACGCCGTCCAAGTCGATGTCTGCCGGTTCGCTCACCACCTCGATCAGCGGGGCGATGACCGGGGCGATGCGGCCCGGCATCGCCTGCTCGAGGGTCTCCGCCATCTCCTCCGACTGGGCCTGAGGCCGGGTCAGGAGGAGGCGCAAGGGCTCACGCAAAGAAATCCGGCCCGCCGCGGGCCCGCAGGGCTTTTCCGGCCTCCCGCCCCAGCGCCAGGGCGTCCGCCGCCGGGCCGGTCCAGGCATCGGCATGGCGCTCGCTGCCGTCGGGTCGCAGGATCTCGCCCCGCAGGTTGAGCGTCTCGCCGTCGAGCTCCGCCAGGCCGCCGATCGGCGTGCGGCAGGAGCCGTCAAGCTCGGCCAAAAAGGCGCGCTCGGCAATCACGCAGATCGCCGTGGTCGGGTCGTCGAGGGGCGCGAGGAGCGCTCGCACGTCATCGTCACCCCGTCGCTGCTCGATGCCGATGGCGCCCTGGGCGACGGCGGGCAGCATTTCCGCCGTCTCGATCGGGCGGGCAAGCTCGGCCAGCCCGAGCCGGTTCAGCCCGGCGCAGGCCAGGAACGTGGCCGCCGCCCGCCCCTCGTCTAACTTCCGCAGCCGGGTCTGCACATTGCCGCGGAACTCCACCACCGCAAGGTCGGGCCGCGCCGCCTGCAATTGCGCCCGCCGCCGGATGGAGGAGGTGCCGACCACCGCGCCCTTGGGCAGTTGCCGGATCGCCCGGAAGCTGCGGGAGACGAAGGCGTCGCGCACATCCTCCCGCGGCAGGATCGCCGAGATCTCGAGCCCGTCAGGCAGCGCCGTGGCCACGTCCTTCATCGAGTGCACGGCGATGTCGATCCGCCGGTCGATCAGGGCCTGCTCGATCTCCTTGGTGAACAGGCCCTTGCCGCCAACCTCCGAGAGGGGCCGGTCGAGGATGCGGTCCCCGGCGGTGGAGATCACCTCGATGCGAAAGGCGCTCTCCTCCAGCCCATGGGCCTGCATCAGCCGGGCCCGCACTTCCTCCGCCTGGGCCATCGCCAGGGGAGAGCCGCGGGTGCCGATGCGGAGCGGGTGGGAGAGGCCCGCGCCCGTCCCCGGGCCAGCCTCGGTCGATGCGGTCGGGGGGGTCGATTGCGGCGCCATTGGCGGAGTGTTACCTGCGGCCCGAGCGCGACGCAACGGAGGCGACAGGCCTTGGCGGAGACCGCCACCATCCTCGGTATCGAAACGAGTTGCGACGAGACCGCCGCCGCCGTGGTCCGCACCGGCGCGGTGGATGGGCCGGGAGAGATCCTGGCCTCCGTCATCTTCGATCAGGCCGATCTGCACGACCGCTTCGGCGGGGTGGTGCCGGAGATCGCGGCCCGGGCCCATGCGGAGCGGGTGGATTACTGCATCGAGGCCGCTTTGGCCGAGGCGGGCATCGACCTCAGCGCCATCGACCTGATCGCAGTCACGGCCGGCCCCGGCCTGATCGGCGGGCTGCTGGCCGGGGTGATGGCGGCCAAGGGGCTCGCCCTCGGCACCGGCACGCCGCTCATCGGCGTCAACCATCTGGCGGGCCACGCGCTGACCCCGCGGCTGACTGATGGCGTGCCGGCGCCCTACCTGATGCTGCTGGTCTCCGGCGGGCACTGCCAGATCCTGGTGGTGGAGGGGCCGGACAGCTTCCATCGCCTCGGCGGCACCATCGACGACGCACCGGGCGAGGCGTTCGACAAGATCGCCAAGTTCCTCGGCCTCGGCTATCCCGGCGGGCCAGAGGTGGAGCGTCTGGCGGCGGACGGCGACCCGGCGCGCTTCGCCTTCCCCCGGCCGTTAATGGACCGGCCGGGCCTCGACCTCAGCTTCTCCGGCCTGAAGACCGCCGTCCGCCGGCAGGCCGATCTGCTGGTGGCGGAGCAAGGCGGGCTGAGCGCCGCCGACCTGCACGACCTGACCGCCGGCTTCCAGGCAGCCGTCGCGGACGTGTTGGCGGAGAAGACGCGGCGGGCCCTGGCGCAGTTCCTGGCAGAATACGCACCGCCCGCCCCTACCCTCGCCGTGGCGGGCGGGGTCGCGGCCAACGGGGCCGTCCGCGCTGGTCTTCAGGCGGTGGCGGAGGAGGCGGGGACGCGGTTCCTGGCACCGCCCCTCGCCCTCTGCTCCGACAACGCCGCGATGATCGCCTGGGCGGGGTGGGAGCGCTGGCGCCTCGGCGCGGCCGATGACCTGACGCTCGCCGCCCGTCCCCGCTGGCCGCTCGACAGCACAGCGGCGCCGATGCTCGGCTCCGGCAAGCGGGGCGCCAAGGCCTGAGCTTCAGGCGGAGCCCAGATCCCTTGCCTGCGCACGCAGCACGAATTTCTGGATCTTGCCGGTGGAGGTCTTGGGCAACTCGGCGAAGATCACCGTCTTCGGCCGCTTGAACCCGGCGAGGCGGGCGCGGCAGAACTCCAGGATGTCGTCTTCGGAGACGCCCGCATCTTCGCGCACCTCGACGAAGGCGCAGGGGGTCTCGCCCCACTTGTCGTCCGGGCGCGCTACCACGGCGGCTGCCGCCACGGCCGGATGGGCGTAGAGCACGTTCTCCACCTCAATGGAGCTCACATTCTCCCCGCCCGAGATGATCACGTCCTTCAGGCGATCGCGGATTTGGATGTAGCCGTTGGGGTGCATCACGGCGGCATCGCCCGACCAGTACCAGCCGTTGGCGAAGGCCTCCGCCGTTGCCTCGGGCGCCTTGTAGTAGCCCTTCATCACCGTGTTGCCGCGGAGCGCGATCTCCCCCTGGGTCTCGCCGTCGGCGGGGACCGGCGTGCCCGCTTCCCGGTCGAAGACCTGGGCCGCCTCGAACATCGGGAAGGGCACCCCCTGGCGGGAGGCGACGGCGGCGGCCTCCGCCCCGCTAAGCGCCTCCCATTCATCGCGCCAGAGGCATTGGGTGACGTGGCCGTAGGATTCGGTCAGCCCGTAGACATGGGTGACGGCGAAGCCGAGGGCGGCCATCGCCTCCAGCACCGACTGGGGCGGCGGCGCGGCGGCGGTGAAGACCTTCACCGGATGGGGCAGGTCGCGCTTCACCGGCGGCTTTGCGTCCACCAGCATCTGCAGCACCACGGGCGCACCGCCGAAGAAGTTCACGCCGTGATCGCTGATGCTGTTGTAGATATGCGCGGCATTCACCTCGCGGGTGCAGACGATGGTGCCGGCCATCAGCGCGATGGCCCAGGCATGGCACCAGCCGTTGCAGTGAAATTGCGGCACGATGGCGAGGTAGACGGGATGGTGCGCCATCTCCCACGCCACGACGGTGCCCATGGCCATCAGATAGGCGCCTCGGTGGTGGTAGACCGCGCCCTTCGGCCGCCCGGTGGTGCCGGAGGTGTAGTTGATGGTGATCGCCTGCCACTCGTCGCCGAGCGTCGGCAGCGTGGCCTCCGGGTCGCCCTCGGCCAGCAGGGCCTCGTAGTCCAGGCTGCCGATCCCGGCGGCCGGCGGCCCCTCGCTGTCGCTGATGTCGACGACCAGCAGGTCGCGGCCAAGTTCCACCAGGGCTGCCTTGGCCAGGGCGCCGTACTGGCTGTCGACCAGCAGGACCCGGGCGTCGGAGTGCTCGAGGATGTAGGCGATCGTCTCCGCCTCGAGCCGGGTGTTGATCGGGTTCAGCACCGCGCCTGCCAGCGGCACGCCGAAATGCGCCTCCGTCATCTCGGGCGTGTTGGGCGCCAAGATCGAGACCGTGTCGCCAAGGCCGATGCCTCGCGCCGAAAGTGCTGAGGCCAGGCACCGGCAGCGAACCCTTGTCTCTCCCCAGGTATAGCGCCGCGCACCGTGGATGATCGATGTCCGCTCCGGAAACACCAGGGCGGCGCGGTCGAGATAGCTGAGGGGGGAGAGCGCGACGTGGTTCGCCTCCACCTTGGCCAAGCGGTCGAATTCGGCGTGCATGGGCTGGGTGTCCCTCTGATCCGGGCCTTATTGATGCCGTAGAATTGAGGATACCTGTCCCGGACGCTGGGGCAACCTGCCGCCCCGGATCATCGGAGGGGAGATGATGCGACGCGTCCTTGCGCCTTCGGGCGGCTGGCGGGCCTGGGCCGCCGCGCTCCTGCTGCTGCTGAGCCCGGCGGTTCCGGCCGGGGCCATGACCGACGATCTGCTCGGTCGCCTCGGCTGCGGCGTCCTGCCATCCGCCTCGATGCCCTGGCAGCTGACGCCCCGGGACGACGGGCCGCTCCGCATCCTGGTCATCGGCTCCTCGTCGACCTCCGGCACCGGCGCAGGAGAGGCCGCGGCCGCCTATCCCACCCGCACCATGGCGCACCTATCGGCCAAGATGGCGGTCGAGCTCGTCGCCCACGGTGTGGGGGGAGAGCGGGCGACCGGGGCGCTCGCCCGGCTCGGGCCGTTGCTGCGGGAGACCCGGCCGCATCTGCTGGTCTGGCAGGTCGGCACCAACGACGCCCGGGGCCGGGTGCCCCTGGCGGAGCTCGCCATGACCCTCCGCACCGGCATCGCCCAGGCCCGCGCCGCGGCCGCCGCCGTGGTGCTCGTCGACCCGCAATACTACCCCTCCGTCGCGTCAGACCGGCACTACCGCGCCACCGTGGCAGAGATCGCGGCCGTCGCCCGGCAGGAGGGCACAGGGCTGGTCCAGCGCTTCGCCCGGATGGAACGGGCAGAGGCGCTCGGCCCCGCGGCGATGACCCGGATGCTCGCCCGCGACCGCTTCCACATGAGCGCCTTGGGCCATGAATGCCTGGCCCGCGACCTCTCCGCCCGGATCCTCGCCGCCCAGGGAACCGTCGCCGACGGCTGATCCGGCCGCGCCCTGGCCGGTCTTCTTTTGAAACGGGGATCACGCCGGAGAGAGGAGGCGTGATTGGTCAGCGGAACGGCGAGGCGCCATCTTTCGGCGGACCGCATCTGCCCGGAGACGTCGCCATGCGCTTCACCCGCCGCTGCGCCCTCAGCCAGATGGGGGCGGCGACCGCCGGCCTCACCCTCGCCCCGACAGCCGCCCTGCCCCAGGCCGAAACGCTCGGCATCGACCGGGCGGTGGAGGCGCTGATCTTCGGCATCGACGCAAGGCGCGACGCAGCGCTGGAGGCGATCGAGGCCCACGGCAACGTCGACATCATGCCGTCCCTCATCATGGCCCTGCGCTTCAGCCGCGGCGCCGGGCGCCCGCTGAACGCGGTGATGCAGGATTTGACCGGAGAGCGCGGGCGCGACGACTGGTTCCAATGGATGCTCTGGCAGCAGGCGCATGCCGAGGTCGTGCCCCACCCGTCCTACGTCGAGCTGAAGCGCACGGTCTACCGCGCCATCGACCCCAACTTCGAGATCTTCCTCCGCCCCGAACACCTGCAGCCCGAACGGATGCGCATCCGATTGGAGGAGATCACCTGGGGCGGTGTCCGCAAGGACGGCATCCCGTCGCTGGACAATCCCGAATTACTGGCGGCGGCCGATGCCAGCTACCTCCGCGACGACGACCTGGTCTTCGGCGTCTCGATCAACGGTGATGCCCGGGCCTATCCGCTCCGCATCATGGGCTGGCACGAGATGTTCAACGAGGTCATCGGCGACGTGCCGGTGGCGCTGGCCTACTGCACGCTCTGCGGCGCCGGCATCCTTTTCGAGACGCAGGTCGCGGGGCGGGAGAAGCCCTTCGTCTTCGGCTCCTCCGGCTTCCTCTACCGATCCAACAAGCTGATGTTCGACCGTGAGACCCACTCGCTCTGGAACCAGTTCACCGGCGAACCCGTGATGGGCCCCCTGGTCGACAGCGGCATCGTCCTCGGCCAGCGCCCGGTGACGATCGAACCCTGGTCGGCCTGGCGCGCGCGCAATCCCGAGACGCGGGTGCTGTCGCTCGAGACCGGGCACCGGCGCGACTACGGCTCCGGCGTGGTCTACCGCGAATACTTCGCGAGCGACGATCTGATGTTCCCAGCCCTGGTCGACCAGGCGCAGCTGCAGCAGAAGGACTACGTCTTCGGCATCCGCACTTTCGGCGCCGCCAAGGCCTGGCCGATCGAGGTCTTCGCCGGCGGCCGGGTGATCAACGACGCCGTGGGCGACCTGAACGTCGTGCTGATCGGCGACGCCGCGGGTCGGACGGTGCGCGCCTACGACCGCGGCGCACGGCAGTTCACCGCGGGCAGCACCCCGTCCGAACTGCGGGCCGACGGTGCCAGCTGGCAGGTGGCGGAGGAGGCGCTCACCGGCCCCGGCGGTGCCACCGCCCCCCGGGTCGCCGGCCATATCGCCTACTGGTTCGCCTGGGACGGCTATCTCGGCGCCCGCTCGGACCTCTACCAGGGCTAAGGCACGCCCGCGGCCGGCGCGGCATGTTGGATATTTGAGCCGCTGCGAAAGCCCGAGCGACCTTCTTGCTGGTCCCAATATCCCCGCCGGAGGCATGGCGGCCCGAGCGCGGCCGGGGCCTCGCGCAGGTGATACGGTCCGACGACCCAAGTCTGGCCTAATTTCTATGGCAGCCGTCCGGGCCAGGTCGGATGGGCCATATGCGGAGAGATGGCGATGAGACGGATCCTGGGCTTCGGCGTTGCGGCGATCATGGCGGCGACGGTGACGCTGCTTCTCTTGAATCTGGAGCCGCAATTCTCCCGCGAAGACGGTGGTTGGCTTAGCGCTGTCGGCCAGACCCGCGGCGATATCGACGTCGACGACATAGATCGGGCGGTGCAGGCCGAGGGGTCGGAGCTTATGGCGCTCCTCAAGCAGGAGCTCCCGGCGGAGTACGCGCAGATGCTGGCGGACCTGGCCGAGATGGTGCGGGGCGGTGCCGACCCCGACGAGATCTACCGGCATTCGGCCGACGCGACGGCCCGGATCCGCCGCGACGGCGCCTCCATCGTGGCCGGCGCCCCCGACCCCGCCCTGATCGAGGTCCTGGACACCGCCCGCACGCTTCTCGTCGCGGTGCGCGAGCAATACGGCAAGGAGACCTGCGCCCGCTTCGCCGCCCGCGGCCCCGCGATCTTCGACCGCCGCCAGATCGCCCCGCTGAACGAACCGATGGACCGCCACGGCACCGCGATGCTGCGCGCCATCGCCCGGGCCCGGGCGGAGGAGACGCCGCGCTTTCCCGCCAATCACAGCGACCAGGAGGCGCTGCGCAGCGCCTTCCTCGCCGCCGGCGGGACCGATGAGGATCTGCAGAAGATCGCGGCCAATGATAACACCGATGCCGCCGCCTGCGCCCGCCTCGACCTGCTGATGCGCACATCTACCGAGATACCGGGTGCGCGCGGGGCCCGCCTGCGCGCCATGATGGTCTCGGCCCTCGCCGGCAGCTAGGGCGCTCTCGGTCCGCATCGGACGACTAGCCCGGACGGGTGAGGCAGCCGTCCGCCGACCTGAAGCACGCCACCGGCGGCGCGCCCCAAACAGGCAGTGTCGTGTCGGAAATTGCGTTCACGATCAGCACCTTGCTGAGCGGGAGCGCGGTTTCCGATTCCGTTTGATCGGCTTTTGCTCTAGGTCCGGGGGAGGAGCCCCCGACGATGCCCCTCAGCCCGATCCAGTCGCCGCAGCCGGCCGCCGCCGGCACGGCCGAGAACGCCCGCGGCGCTGCCTTCATGATGGCGGCGATGGCTGCGTTTGCGGTGAACGATGCCTTGGTCAAGGTCGTGGCGCCGGAGATCGGGCTCTTCCAGACCATCTTCCTGCGCGGCGCTGCAGCCAGCGTGCTGATCGGCCTCCTCGCCTGGCGAATGCGGGCCTTTCGTGGCCTACCGGGCCGGCGCGACAGCGGGATCATCGGGCTCCGCACCCTGGGCGAGCTTGGCGGGACGGTGTTCTTCCTCACCGCCCTCATCAACATGCCCCTCGCCAATGCGACCGCGATCCTGCAGTCGCTGCCGCTGGCCGTGGCGCTCGGCGCCGCGCTCTTCCTGCGAGAGCCCATCGGCTGGCGCCGTAGCCTCGCCATCGCCGCGGGCTTTGCCGGCGTCCTGCTGATCGTGCGGCCAGGGGCGGCCGGGTTCAACGTCTACGCCCTCTCGGCGCTGGCGGCGGTGCTGTTCATCGCGCTCCGCGATCTGACCACGCGGCGGCTGAGCGCCGGGGTAAGCTCGGTCTTCGTCACGTTCGTCACCTCCTGCGCCTCCGCCCTCCTCGGCCTTGTCGGCACGCTGGCCGGGGACTGGACGCCGGTGGATGGATGGGTGATGGCGCTCATCCTGGCGAGTGCCGCCAGCATCCTGCTGGCCTACCTCTTCTCGATCCTGGCGATGCGGGTGGGCGAGGTCGGCTTCACCGCGCCCTTTCGCTATTCGATCCTGATCTGGGCCCTGATCCTCGGCGCGCTGGTCTTTGGCGAGGTGCCCGACGGCTGGACCATCGCCGGCAGCGTCCTCATCGTGGCCACCGGGCTCTTCACCTTTTTTCGAGAGCGCCAGATGGCGCGGCGGTCGGGCAGCTAGCCGTGAGGCCCCGGCCTAGTGGGCCATCAAGGTCTGGACCGTCGCCCCCTCGATGATCTCTTGCGTCACGCCGCCGAAGATGCGTTCGCGCAGGCGCGCATGGCCATAGCCGCCCATGACGATCAGATCGGCGCCGATCTCGCGGGCCCGGGCGCTCAGCACCTCGGCCACCCGACGGCCGCCAGACGGCACTGGATCGACGCTCACCTTGATGTCGTGCCGGGCGAGGTAGCTGGCGATGCCATGGCCGGGTTCGGGCCCGTGACCGTCCTCCGCCGGGACCGGATCGACCAGCACCGCATGCACCTCGGCCGCGCCTTGCAGGATGCCGATGGCGGCGGCGACGGCGCGGTTGACCTCGGTCGTGGCGTTCCAGGCCAGCACCACCCGCTCTGCATGGGCAAAGGGCGTCTTCGGATCGGGCCGCAGCAGGACCGGGCGGCCGGAGTGGAAAAGCGCACCGTCGAGCGCGGCGCGCTGCTCCGCCTCCCAGCCCGGCGCATCGGGGTCGATCAGGGTGATATCGGCATAGCGGGCACGCTGGGCCACGAGGTCGTCGACCATCATCGGCACGACGCAATGGGGATCGACGTCGCCCGAGACGCCGGCCGCAGCCAGGGTCTGCTCCACCTCCTCGGCCCGGCCGATCGCCGCCTGCTGACCGCTCCGCGTCTCGCCGGCCCAAAGATCGGCAGCGGCATGGGCGTAGGACGAGGTCGGAGGAATCGGCGCCCGGGCAACGATCGTCACCCCGAGATGAGCCTCCAACAATTGCGAGAGCGCGATCGCCCGGTGCAGCCGATCCAACGGCTCATCACACCCGAGCACCATATTGAGCGTACGAAACACGAGGCCACCCACCACCACAGAAGCGTTGCCAGTAACAACTTAAGACAAATGGGCGGCCCGGTCTGCGCGAAATCGCACCTGGTCTCAGCGCCAGCTGCGCTCAGGCGCGGTCGAGATGGGCGTGGATCGTGTTCCAGCGCTTCTCCGCCACCTCGCCATTCTCGCGCAAATCGAGGCTCAGGGCAAATGGCTGGGCGCCGAGCTGGGGATGGAGCGCCGTCTCGGCCGCAGCATAGACCGTCTCGCCGATGCACTGGCGGGTGACCAGGTCGCGCCCCCGGCCGATCCGCAGCACCATGTCGGCGAAGTGCAGATCCGGGCTGCCGTCGGCCACCGCCTGGGCCGAGGCAACGAAAGCGCGGACCCGGATGCCGCCGAGGGGGAAGGCCCCGGTGGCCAGCAGCGCATCGCGGAGCGTCGCGCAAAGCGCCCCGAGATCGACGATCTTGTCGAGGCCGTTGGAGACCTCCAGCGTCAGATGCGGCATGGCTCAGTCCCCCATCGCATCGCGGGCAGCGGCGGCCTGCCGGTACAGATCCTGGGCCGCCCGGGCGTAGAGCGTCGCGTCCGCCCCCACCGCAACCAGTCGGGCGCCGAGGCGCATCGCGCCCGCCGCCATCTCCGGGTCCGAGGCGAAGATCGCGGCGGCCTTGCCGGTGGCGCCGATGCGCCGCAGCGCATCCTCGATCGCCGCCCCGACCTCCGCCGCGCCGGGATTGCCAAGATGGCCCATGGAGGCCGCGAGGTCGCTCGGCCCGACGAACAGGCCGTCGACGCCGTCGACCGCGGCGATCGCCTCGATCTGGTCGAGGGCGGCGGCGCTCTCGATCTGCAAGAGCAGGCAGATCTCCCGCTCCGCCGTCGTCAGGTAGTCGCCGATCCGCCCCCAATCGGACGCGCGGCCGAGCGCGGCGCCCACGCCCCTGATGCCGGCCGGCGGATAGCGGGTGGCGGCGACCAGGCGCGCGGCCTCCTCTGCCGTCTCGACCATCGGGATGATGAGGGTCTGCGCCCCGGCATCGAGGGCCTGCTTGATCAGCCAGGGCTCGCCCACCGGCAGGCGGACCGCGGCGGGCGTGCCGGTGCCGGCCAACACCTGAAGCTGGGCGGTGATGGTCGGGATGTCGTTCGGCCCATGCTCCCCATCCACCACCACGCAGTCGAACCCGGCGCGACCTGAAAGTTCCGCCACGTAAGCGTTCGCCAGGCCGAGCCAGAGGCAGAGCATCGGCGGCCCGTCGCCCAGCCGCGCTTTCAGGGCGTTCGTCGGTGGCGGCATCGTCTTCCCTCCCGGACCTCGCGGCGCAACTCTGGACCGCCGCGCGCGGTTCTGCCACCCTCCAAGCGCATCGGCGTTGGGGGCACATACATATGGCCAAGGCATTCGCATCGGCTGGGGATCTGGCCGCGAAGACAATCTCGTTCACCGAGGTCGGCCGCGACCTCTGGGCCTTCACGGCGGAGGGCGATCCCAACACCGGCGTCATCATCGGCGACGATTGCGTGATGGTGGTGGACGCCCAGGCGACGCCGCGCCTCGCCGGCCTGGTGGTGGAGCGCATCCGCAGCGTCACCGACAAGCCGATCCGCTACGTGGTGCTCAGCCACTACCACGCCGTCCGCGTCCTCGGCGCCTCGGCCTACGGTGCCGACACCCTCCTGATGTCGGAGGCTGCCCGCGCCATGGTCGCCGAACGCGGGCAGGAGGATTGGGAGAGTGAGTTCGCCCGCTTCCCCCGTCTCTTCGAGGGGCATGAGAGCATCCCGGGCCTCACCTGGCCGACCGCCACCTTCCAGGGCCGGATGACGGTCTATCTCGGCAATCGGCGGGTGGACCTGATGCATCTCGGCCGGGCGCATACCGCCGGCGATATCGTCGCCTGGGTGCCGGACGAGGGGGTGATGTTCACCGGAGACATCGTGGAGTATCGCTCCGCCTGCTATTGCGGCGATGCCCATTTCCGCGACTGGCCAGGAACGCTTGCCGCTGTCCGTGGCTTTGCGCCCGACGCGATCGCTCCCGGCCGCGGGGATGCGTTGGTGGGGCGGGCGGCGGTCGACGGCGCACTCGACTTCACCGCCGATTTCCTGGCCTCCACCTACCGTCCCGCGGCCCGGGTCGCGGCCCGGGGTGGGCCACTGAAAGAAGCCTGGGACGCCGTGCGGGCCGAGTGTGACCCAAAATTCGCCGACGTGGCGATCTACGAGCACTGCCTGCCCTTCAACGTCTCCCGCGCCTATGACGAGGCCCGCGGCATCGACACCCCGCGGATCTGGACGGCCGCCCGGGACAAAGAGATGTGGGAGGCGCTGCAGGGATGAGCAACCTCGCGGCGATCAGCGGCCCCGCCCTGCTTGCGCGCATGGCCCGCAACAACGCCTGGGCCAACGCGCGCCTGCACGGGGCGGTGGCGGAACTCGGCGACGACGGCTTTCGTGCGCCGCGCCCGGGCTTCTTCCCCTCGTTGCAGCAGACGCTCTTCCACATCCTGCTCGTCGATCTCTACTACGTCGGCTCGCTCGAGGGGCAGTCCCGCCGCGCGATCTTCGAGGAGTGGCCGCGCGACATCCCCCTGTCCGAAGTCACCGAGCGTCAGCAGGAGGTCGATCAGCGCCTCATCGCCTTCGTCGAGGGTCTGGGTGCGGACGATCTGGCGCGGGAAATGCCAACCGACCGCGGCCCGGCAGGCCAGGTGATGGAGCGGGCCGACGATCTGCTCATCCATCTCTTCCAGCATCAGATCCACCACCGCGGCCAGGCCCATACGATGCTGAGCGAGGCGGGCGCCGCCCCGCCGCAGCTCGACGAATTTCACCTGCGCTACGACCGCCACCCGACGGCGGCCGCCTTCGACGCCTAGGCAGCCATGGAACCGCGGACACGCCTCCTCTACGGTGCGATCGGCTTGGCCCTGCTGGGCCTGATGGCCTATTTCCAGTGGGAGAGCTTCAAACATCCGCTGATGCTGATCGAGGTCGGCGTGCTCGGCGGCGGCATCAGCGCCTGGCTCATCTGGAGCGGCTGGCGCGATCTACGCAGGAAAGACGACGGCGAATGAACCGGCAGAACGCGATCTTCGAGACCCGGCTCTACCCCTATCAGGCCTCGCCGGACCAGCGGGCGGAGCAGCCGGTGCATCATCCAGTGGTGGTGATCGGCGCAGGGCCAGTGGGCCTGGCGCTGGCCATCGACCTTGCCCAGGCGGGCCAGCCGGTGGTGGTGCTGGACGACAACGACAAGGTCTCCTTCGGCTCGCGCGCCATCTGCTTTGCCAAGCGCCAGCTCGAGATCCTGGACCGGCTCGGCGGGGCGGACGACTACGTCGCCAAAGGGGTGACTTGGTCGACCGGCAAGGTGTTCTTCGACGCCCGCCAGGTCTTCGCCTTCGATCTGTTGCCGGAGGAGGGGCACAAGCACCCGGCCTTCATCAACCTCCAGCAGTTCTATTTCGAGGAGTTCCTGGTCCGCCGCGTCCGAGCGCTGGAGGCTGAAGGCAAGCCGATCGAGATCCGCGGCCAGAACCGCGTGACCGATGTCACCACGGGCGCGGATGGTGTGACCCTCGACATCGACACGCCGGACGGGCCCTACCGCCTGCTCGCCGATTGGTTGGTGGCCTGCGACGGGGCGGGCTCTCCGGTGCGCTCGATGATGGGCCTCGACTTCGTCGGGCGGGTCTTTGAGGACAACTTCCTGATCGCCGATGTGCGGATGGAAGCCGAGTTCCCGACCGAGCGTTGGTTCTGGTTCGATCCCCCCTTCAACCGCGGCCAGTCGGCCCTGCTGCACAAACAGCCTGACGGGATCTGGCGCATCGACCTACAGCTCGGCTGGGACATCGACCGGGAGGCAGAGAAGGCACCGGAGCGGGTGATCCCCCGGCTAAAGGCGATGCTGGGCGACGAGGTCGCCTTCGAGCTTGAATGGGTGTCGATCTACACCTTCCAGTGCCGGCGGATGGAGCGCTTTCGCCATGATCGGGTGATCTTCGCCGGTGATGCGGCGCATCAGGTCTCTCCCTTCGGCGCGCGCGGGGCCAATTCCGGCCTGCAAGATGCCGACAACCTCGGCTGGAAGCTCCGCATGGTGATCGAGGGGGCCGCGCCCGAGGCATTGCTCGACAGCTATGAGCATGAGCGGATCCAGGCGGCGGATGAGAACATCCTGAACTCCACCCGCTCCACCGACTTCATCACGCCGAAATCGGAGATCAGCCGGATCTTTCGCGATGCCGTCCTCGATCTGGCGGAGGAGCAGCCCTTTGCCCGGCCCCTGGTCAATTCCGGGCGCCTGTCGCTGCCGACAGTCTATGACGGCGGGCCGCTGAACGGGCCGGATGCCCTCGCCGGGCCGAAGCGGACCCGGCCCGGGGCGCCGGCGGTCGACGCGCCGCTCGGCGATGGCTGGCTGCTCGACCGTTTGGGCGGGCGTTTCCAGCTTCTCGCCATCGACGCCGAGGTGCCGGGGGAGATCGACGTGGACGGCCTGGCGATCCCGTGCATCGAGATCTCGGCCGAGGACGATCCCTCCGGCGCCCTGGTCGAGCGCTATCTCGGCACCCAGATGGCGGCGGTCTATCTGCTCCGCCCCGATCAGCACGTCGTCGCGCGCTGGCCGAACTTCGATCAGCTCGCGGTGGCAAGCGCCCTACGCCAGGCCATCGGGCGGGGCTGAGGATGGCATTGATCGTGCACCAGAACATCGCCGATCCGGACGGCTTCTACGCGGAGCTTCTGGCGGCGCATGAGGGCTTGAGCAAGGATGAGAGCGATGCGCTCAACGCGCGGCTGATCCTGCTGCTCGCCAATCACGTGGGCAGCCGGCAGGTGCTGTCGGAGGCGATTTCCAAAGCGCAGAACGATGCGGGAGGGGCGGATGGCTGAGGCGGCGAAACATGCGGTGATCGTGGGTGTGGGCGACGGCCTCTCCGCCTCTCTGGCGCGGCTCCTGGCGCGGGAGGGCTACGGCCTCACCCTCTCGGCACGCAATACGGCCAAGCTCGAGGCATTGGTGGCGGAGACCGGTGCGACGGCGGTCGCCTGCGATTCGGCGGAGCCGGAGGCGGTGGCGGCGCTTTTCGCGGGCCTCGATGGGGTGCCGGACGTGGTGATCTACAACCCCTCTGCCCGAACCCGCGGGCCGATCGCCGAGCTCGACCCGGCGGAGGTGAAGCGCGCGGTGGAGGTGACAGCCTTCGGGGCCTTTCTGGTGGGTCAGCAGGCCGCCCGGGCGATGCTGCCGCGGGGGAGCGGCACGATACTCTTCACCGGCGCCTCGGCCGGTTGGAAGGGCTTTCCGCACTCTGCGCCTTTCGCCATGGGCAAGTTCGCGCTCCGCGGTCTCGCCCAGTCCATGGCGCGGGAATTGCACCCCAAGGGCATCCATGTGGGCCACATCAATATCGACGGCGCGATCCGCAATCCGGGGCGGACGGAGCCGGCGGATGCGCCGGGCTCGATGCTCGACCCCGACGCGATCGCGGAGACGTATCTCATGCTGATCAACCAGGACCGCACGACCTGGACCCAGGAGATCGAGATTCGCCCCTGGGTCGAGCGTTTCTAAACGGTGCGCGCCGCTGGCGCGCGAGGCTTTGTGTCAGGGGGGCTCTGCCCCCGTTCCTGCGGAACGCCCCCCGGATATTTGCGCCAGCAAGACCTTCGGGATGGCCCCGGCTTTCGGGCGGAGGGTCAAGAAGCTAAGGTCCCGGTGCGCGGACGGTTTTGGATTGGGTGATGCGGCTTGGGATCGACTTCGGGGGGACGAAGATCGAGGGCGTGATGCTCGACGATGGCGGCGTCGAGCGTGCCCGGGCGCGGCTGGCGACGCCGCGCCATGACTATGCCGGCTGTCTTACCGCAATCACCGATCTGGTGACCCGGCTGGAAGGCCAGGTGGGGGCCGGTGCCACGCGGATCGGTGTCGGTGTGCCCGGCGCGGTCGACCGCCGGCGCGGCACCGTCAGCCTCGGCAACGCCACCTGGCTGCACGATCGGATGCTGGGCGACGATCTGAGCGATGCGCTGGGCCGCCCGGTGCGGATCGCCAACGACGCCAATTGCTTCGCCCTGTCAGAGGCGCGGGACGGGGCAGGCGCCGGGGCGGAAGTGGTGATGGGTGTGATCCTCGGCACCGGGGTCGGCGGCGGGGTCGTGGTGCGGGGCCAGCTGGTCGAGGGGCGGAACGCCGTCACCGGTGAGCTCGGCCATGTGCCCTTGCCTATGCCGACGGCGGAGGAGATGCCGGGCCCGATCTGCTCCTGCGGCCGGCGGGGCTGCGCGGAGGCCTGGCTCTCCGGCCCCGCCCTGGCGGCCGACCATGCCCGGGTGAACGGTGAGGGCCACACGCCGACAGCGGCGGAGATCGTCGCGGCCGCGGAGGCCGGCGATGGGGCGGCGGAGGCGACGCTCACGCGCTACGAGGATCGGCTCGGCCGGGTTCTGGCGCTGCCGGTCAACCTGATCGACCCCGATGTCATCGTGCTCGGCGGCGGTCTCTCCAACGTGGGGCGGTTCTACCGCACCGTGCCGCGTGCCATGGCGCCGCACATCTTCGGGCCGCGGTTCGAGACCCGGCTGGTGCGCAACCGCTTCGGCGACAGCTCCGGCGTGCGGGGGGCGGCCTGGCTTTGGGACGCAGAAGCAGAGTTGGCGGAGGCGTAGCGATGGTCGCGCGCACCATTCCGGTCGATCCCTTCGATCTGGTGGTCTTCGGCGCCACCGGCGACCTTGCCCGGCGCAAATTGCTGCCGGCGCTCTACCAGCGGCTGCGCGCCGGGCAGATGCCGGGAGAGGCCCGGGTGATCGGCGCGGCGCGGCGCGATCTCGGCCAGGACGGATTTCGCGCCCTGGCAGCCGAGGCGTTGGACCAATTCGTGCCGACGGGCGACCGGACCGAGGCGGCAGACACGGCGTTTCTCGCCGCGCTTCACTATGTGCAGGTCGACGTGACCGGCCCGGGCGGCTGGGACGATCTCCGCCAGCTTTTGGGCGATGAGGCGGAGCGGGTGCGGGCCTTCTACCTCTCCGTCGCGCCGGAGTTCTTCGAGCCGATCTGCGCGCGTTTGGCCGAGCTCGGCATCGCGCCGGCCGACAGCCGCATCGTGGTGGAAAAACCCTTCGGCCACGATCTGGCGAGCGCGCGGGGGCTGAACGCTCAGCTCTCCCGCCACTACGGCGAGGACCAGCTGTTTCGCATCGACCACTATCTCGGCAAGGAGACGGTGCAGAACCTGATGGCGATCCGCTTCGCCAACGCGCTGTTCGAGCCGCTTTGGAACGCGCGCCATGTCGACCATGTGCAGATCACCGTGGCCGAGGCGATCGGAGTCGAGGGGCGGGGCGGCTACTACGATCAGAGCGGTGCGCTGCGCGACATGGTGCAGAACCATCTGATCCAGCTGCTTTGCCTGACGGCGATGGAGCCGCCGGCCCAGTTCGATCCCGATGCCGTCAGGGACGAGAAGCTGAAGGTGATCCGGGCCCTCGACCCGATCGGGCCGGGAGAGATCGCGCGCCACACCGTGCGGGGGCAGTACCGGGCCGGTGCGGGCGGTGCGGCCTACACCGCCGATGCCGCCAATGGCGAGAGCCGGACCGAGAGCTTCGTCGCCATCCGGGCCCATGTCGCCAACTGGCGCTGGTCGGGGACGCCGTTCTATCTGCGCACGGGCAAGCGCCTGCGCGCCCGGATGTCGGAGATCGCGGTGGCCTTCAAGGATCCGCCCCATTCGATCTTCCTCGGCCGGGCGCCGGATCCCCACGGCAACGTGCTGGCCATCCGCCTGCAACCGGATGAGGGCATCACCCTTTCGATGACGATCAAAGAGCCGGGGCCAGGCGGCATGCGCTTGATCGAGACGCCCCTCGATATGACCTTCGCCCGGGTGATGGGGAACGGCGACGGCGCCTCCGTCCGGATGCCGGATGCCTATGAGCGCCTGATCATGGACGTGATCCGGGGCGACCAGACGCTCTTCATGCGCGGCGACGAGGTGGAGGCGGCCTGGGCCTGGACCGATCCGATCCTGGCGGCGTGGGAGGCGGCGGGCAGCGCCCCCACGCCCTATGACAGCGGCGGATCGGGGCCTGAGGATGCGCTGATGCTGATGCACCGCGACGGTCGGCGCTGGCGTGAGATCGGCCTGTGATCCTGCGCGCGTTCGACGGGCGGGCGGCGCAGGCGGAGGCCTTGGCGGAAGCGGTGGCCGAGGACCTCTCGCGGGCATTGGAGGCGCGGGGGACGGCGCATCTCGCCGTGCCGGGGGGCAGCACGCCGGCGACCTTCCTCACGGCTCTTGGTGGGCAGGCGCTGGACTGGAGCCGGGTGGTCGTGACGCTGACGGATGAGCGGCAGGTGGCGGCGGACGATGCGCGGTCGAATGCCCGCCTTGTGCGGGAGACACTGCTTGTCGGAGCCACCGATGCCCGGTTCCTGCCGCTCTGGACAGGGGAGTATGCGGGGGACGTGGCGGAGGCGCTACCCCTCGACGTGGCGGTGCTGGGCATGGGGGCGGATATGCACACGGCCTCCCTCTTTCCCGACGCCAAAGGCCTCGAGGCGGCGCTGGCGGACGGGGCGACCGTGGCTGTGGTGACGCCGGCCGGGCTCGAGCCGCGGGTGACCTTGAGCGGGCCGGTCCTGCGCGCGGCCGGGCGACGCTATCTGCTGATCCAGGGAGAGGAGAAGCGGGCGGCGCTCGACCGGGCACGCGCCGCGTCGGATGTGCTTGAGGCGCCGGTCCGCGTCGTCCTGGTCGACGGCGATCCCCCGACGGAGGTGTACTATGCGGCTTAAGGAGGTTGGGCGATGCTGAGCGTGCGCGAGATCTGCGCGCGGGCGCCGATGATCCCGGTGCTGGTGCTCGACGATGCGGCCGACGCCGGCGCGCTGGCCCAGGCCCTGGTGGGGGGTGGCCTGCCCGTGCTGGAGGTGACGCTCCGCACGCCGGCGGCCCTCGACGTCATCCGCGAAATGCGCCGGGCGGTGCCCGAGGCGGTCGTCGGGGCGGGAACGTTGCGGACGCCCGCCGATCTCGCGGCGTCGATCGAGGCCGGGGCGCAGTTCGGCGTCTCCCCCGGCGGGCCGGCGCGGCTGCTCGATGCGGTGGCCGAGGCGGGATTGCCGTTTCTGCCGGGCGCGGCGACGCCGACGGAGGCGATGGATCTGGCCGACCGGGGGTTCGAGACATTGAAGTTCTTCCCGGCAGAGCCCCTGGGCGGGACGGCGACGCTTTCGGCCTGGGCGAGCCCCCTGGCGGGCCTCGGCTTTTGCCCGACCGGTGGAATCACGGCGGCGGACGCGCCGGGCTATCTGGCATTGCCGAATGTGCTGACGGTGGGGGGGTCTTGGGTGACGCCGAAGGATCTGGTTGCGACCCGGAACTGGGCGGCGATCGGGGATCTGGCGCGGGCGGCGGTGCGGTTGTTGGCGTAGGGTTGTTAAGCGGTGTCGCTGCGCGACGAGTCCTTATGCGCGCGCCGCGCCTTCGGCGCTTTGCGAGCGGTGTGTTTGCTGGGGAAGGCCGCCGAGGGCGGCCGGCTTCGAGCGTGAAGGTGACGGGAGGAGCGCGTCAAGGCCGAGCGGGGCTGGCGCCCCGTGCGGCGCAGCCTTGACCCGCTCCTCCCGTCACCGGGCTAGACGTTCAGCAACAGGTGTTCGCGTTCCCAGGGGCTTATGACGCGCATGAATTGCTCGTGCTCTTCGCGTTTGACCGCGACGAAGGTGTCGACGAACGGGTCACCGAGAACCTCGCGGAGAGGGGCGGAGGCCCCCAGCGCTTCGATGGCGGAGAGCAGGTCGGGGGGAAGCTCGCGCCGGCCGGTATAGGCGTTGTCGGTGACCTCGGGTCGGGCCGCCGTACGCTGGGTGAGGCCAAGATAGCCGGCGGCGAGGCAGGCGGCGATGGCGAGGTAGGGGTTGGCGTCGGCCCCGGCGAGGCGGTTCTCGACCCGGCGCGCTTCGGGCGCCGAGCGGGGGGCGCGAAGGCCGGTCGAGCGGTTCTCCACCCCCCAGTCCAGGTTGATCGGCGCGGCCCAGCCGGGGACCAGGCGGCGGTAGGAATTCACATACGGCGCGATGAGGGCGGTGGCAGCGTAGAAATGCGCCTGCTGCCCGCCGATGAAGTGGTCGTAGGCGGGGCTCGCGCTGCCATCCGCGGCCGAGAAGATGTTCGCGCCGGTCTCCCGATCCGTCACGCTCAGGTGGATGTGCATGGCAGAGCCCGGCTGATCCTCATGCGGCTTGGCCATGAAGGTGGCGTAGGTGTCGCAGCGGAGCGCCGCCTCCCGAATGAGGCGCTTGAAGAAGAACACCCGGTCGGCCAGGTCCACGGGGTGGCCGTGATAGGTGTTGATCTCCATCTGCGCTGCCCCCGCCTCCTGAATGATCGTGTCGATGGAGAGCGATTGCGCATCGGCGTAGTCGTAGATCAGGGCGACGACCCGGTCGAACTCGTCCACGGCCGAGATCGAGAAGGCCTGATTGCCGAGGCTGGTGCGCCCGGACCGGCCGACGGGGGGCTCCAGCGGATAGTCCGGATCGGTGTTGGGCTTGGTGAGGTAGAACTCGATCTCGGGCGCCACCAATGGCTGCCAGCCCCGCTCGGCATAAAGCGCGCAGACCCGGCGCAGGACCTCGCGGGGGGCGACGGGGGATGGGGCGCCAGACCCGTCGAACACGTCGTGGATGATCTGCAGCGAGCGATCGGCGGCCCAGGGCACGGCGCGTGCGGTCGAGAGGTCGGGCGTCAGCACCAGATCCGGATCGGTGTGCAGCTCGGGCCGGTCGTTGCCGGCATAGCTGCCGTTGATCGTGGCGAAAAACATCGACGACGGCAGCCGCATCTCTGTCTCGTGCAGGAACTTTGCGGCCGGCATCACCTTACCGCGGGCGATACCGGCGAGGTCGGGGGTGACGCACTCGATCTCGTCGATGCGGAAGGCACGCACCCAATCGCGGAGCGCTCCCAGATCGTTCTTCTCGAGATCGGGGGAGACATCGAGGCTGAGCGCCCCGTCTGCATGGGCCATGGCTCGTCGCTTTCGTTTGCCGCCTGATAGCAGGTGCGGGCAACCTTGCCGAGGCCCCACCCGTTATCGTCGGCCCCCTTGTTGCCGCGGGCCTTGTCGTCTGGCCTCGATACGCCATTATGCGCCGCCGAGAGGGTACCTGCCACAGGGAGACAGGGATGAAAGCACAGACCGCACTTGGCCTGGCGGCAAGCGTCGCGCTGGCCGGGGCCGCGACCGCCGAGGACCGGGTCCTCAACGTCTACAACTGGTCGGACTACATCGCCGAGGACACCATTGCCCAGTTCGAGGAGCAGTTCGGCGTCGAGGTAAACTACGACGTCTACGACTCCAACGAGGTGCTGGAGGCGCGGCTGCTCGCCGGCAATACCGGCTTCGACGTCGTGGTGCCGACCTCCGACTTTCTGGCCCGCCAGATCGCGGCTGGCGTCTATCAGCCGCTCGACAAGGACCAACTGCCGAACCTCGCCAACATGGACGCGGCGTTGATGGAGAATGCCGAGGCCTACGACCCCGACAACACCTACGCCACGATCTACATGTGGGGCACGACCGGCATCGGCTACAACGCCGAGGCGGTGGCCGAGCGCCTGGGTGAGGACGCGCCGACCGACAGCTGGTCGCTGGTCTTCGACCCGGAAAACGCCGCCGCGCTGGCCGATTGCGGGATCTCGTTCCTCGATGCGCCGACCGAGATGCTGCCGGCGGCGATGAACTATCTGGGCCTCAACCCCCGCTCGACCGAGCGGGCGGATTTCGAGGCGGCGGCGGAGCTGCTGGCCGGGGTGCGGCCGCACATCCGCTACTTCCACTCCTCCCAGTACATCACCGATCTGGCGAACGGCGATGTCTGCGTCTCCGTCGGCTGGTCGGGCGACGTGTTCCAGGCCCAGGCCCGGGCCGAGGAGGCCGAGAACGGAGTCGAGATCGCCTACGTCATCCCGAAGGAGGGCGCGCTGCAGTGGTTCGACATGCTGGCGATCCCGGCCGACGCGCCGAACCCTGACCTGGCGCACGCCTTCATCAATTTCGTGATGGACGCCCAGGTGACGGCCGACATCACCAACTACGTCTGGTACGCCAACGCCAATGCGGCCTCGATGCCATTGGTCGATGCCGAGATCACCTCCGACCCCGGGATCTTCCCGACGGAAGAGGCGAAGGCGAACCTTTACGGGGCGGAGATCTATGACGCCCGGACGGACCGGGTGGTGAACCGGCTCTGGACCGAGGTGAAGACCGGCCAGTAGGCGAGGTGATCCGGGGCCGCAGCGCGGCGGCCCCGGAGTGTCGCTTTAGACAAACAGGCGCTTTAGACGAACAGGAAGTTGGAGGCGGAGAAGTCCGCCTCCTCCACGTTCTCGATCAGGATGGACGTGTTGCCGTCGATCGAGACCACCGTGTTGCCGGAGAACGTGAAGGCGGCCGCCTGAAACTCGGCAAAGCTCGAGATCGCCGCGAGTTCCGAGAAGTCGATGGTGTCCTCGGCCGTGTCGAACCCGCTCACGGTGTCGTTGCCGAAGCCGTCGGCGAAGATGAACAGGTCGAAGCCCGCCCCGGCATCCACCATGTCGTCGCCGGCGCCGCCATCAATGGTGTCGCGACCGCCGCCGCCGGAGAGGGTGTCGTCGCCGATGCCGCCGACGAGCTCGTCCCGACCGCCGGCGCCGTTCAGGTTGTCAGCACCCGCACCGCCGAAGATGTCGTCGCTGCCGCCATTGCCGTTGATGATGTCATCGCCGCCACCGCCGTCGATGGTGTCAGGGCCGTTGCCGCCGGCGATGATGTCGCGACCGCCGCCGCCATTGATGATGTCGGCCCCGTTGGCACCGTCGATCTCGTTGTTCTCGTCATCGCCGGTCAGGGTGTCGCGCCGGCCCGAGCCGATGATGTCCTCGAAGCCGAGGAAGACATCGCCGGTGGCGTGGCCATTGTCGGCCGTGCCGGCGCCGAGGTTAACGGCAACGCCGAGGTTCGAGTCGGTGTAGGAGATGGCGTCACGGCCGAGCCCAGCGACCAGCACGTCGGCGCCCTCGCCCCCGCGGATCGTGTCGTTGCCGACACCGCCGACGATCACGTCGTCATCCGCACCACCGTCGAGGTTATCGTCGCCCCGCCGGCCGCTGATGACATCGTCGCCGTCGCCGCCCGAGACGAAGTCATCGCCGTCGAGGCCGATCAGATCATCGTCCCCCGCGAGGCCGATTAGACCGTCGTCATCGGCCGTACCGAGGATCGCGTCGTCGAGCGAGCCGAGCTCGATCACCGTCAGGCCGGCATCGGCGTTTCCTGTGACCAGCAGGAACTGCCGGCCGTCGATCTCCAACGGCTCGATATGGAAGGCGCCGTTCAGCCGAACATCGACGGACGCCGTATCGTTGATCGTCTCGACGACTTCGACCGAGCCATCGGCTGCAATGCTGTAGAGGTTCACCCGGTCGTTGAAGAACTCGGCGCCGGCCAGGAAGGTGACGCCGTCGATCTCCACGAGCTCAAGGCCGAAGACATCGGCGAGTCCGGTGGTCTGAGCGGCGAAGGTCAGGGTCCCGTCGTTCGCCACGGTGTAGGCGTCGATCGCGTTCGCATCGGTATTGGCCACGAACAGCATGGTCTGGCCGTCGACCTCGCCGACGACGATGGACTGGCCGCCACCCCCGTTCGTCGGCACGTTCTGCACGCTGGTCAGCACCCCGCCGCTCGATAGGGAGAAGACGCTGACGCCGTTGTCGGTGAAGCTCGTCGCATAGACGTAGGTTGCGCCGCCGATCGTCGCGACCTCGATCTCCTGCACGTCGTCGAGCTCAAAGTCCGGGTTGTCGGCGTCGAACACCTGGTCGGTCAGGGTCAGGTTTCCATCGCCGTCGATCTGAAAGACCGAGAGCGAGTCGCTGACCGGCGCGCCGCCGATGAGGAAGGTGTTACCGCCGACCGTCGCCGATTCGAGATAGCTCGGAAAGCTGAAGCCGCCGATCGTGGTGTTGAAGAGCGTCTGGGCCGGGATCAGCGTGCCTTCGTTCGGACCCGGGGTCGTGTCGATCTCATAGGTGCCGATGGCGCTGTCATTCCGGCCGATGACGACGACGAACTTCTTGGCTCCGACCTCGACGATGCGCAGGCCCTGCGCCCCATTCAGGCCGAGTGGAGCCGTGTCGGGCGTCGCGTCGACCGGCGAAAGCTGTCCGTCGCCGTCGATCGTCAGGACCTGGATGCCGTCGTCGCTGTCTGCCGAGACGTAGACGTAGATTTTGCCGTTCACCTCGGTGGTCTGAACCTCCCAGGCCCCGGACAGCTCTGGCGATGTGGTGAAGTCGAAAATAGCGTCAGAGATGACGCTCGTGCCGATCAGGCTCGTCATGGTACGTACTCCAGATTACCGAAACCAACAGGTTTCGTGACTCAAAACGGGCGAAGCACCCGGCCACAAAATAGCCACAATGGTTAAGCCGGCGCGACCGTTTTGATCGACCGCCAGATGAAAATTCGTGATGGGCGAAGTCCTTGCCCTCACAGCGCGAAATGGCGCTAGGGTGAGAAGGCTCACAGGGCGGAGGGTGGCGTGCCGGCAGAGGTGGAGACGGCGGTTCGGATCACCGGGCTGGAGAAGCGGTTCGGCGCGTTCGCCGCCGTCGATGGCGTGGATCTCGAGATCCGGCGGGGGGAGCTCTTCTGCCTGCTCGGCGGCTCCGGCTCCGGCAAGTCGACCCTGCTCAGGATGCTCGCCGGCTTCGAGGCGCCCGATGCCGGGCGGATCGAGATCGCGGGCCAGGATATGGCCGGCGTCGATCCCGCCGACCGCCCGGTCAACATGATGTTTCAGTCCTACGCCCTCTTCCCGCATATGAGCGTGGCGGAGAATGTGGGCTACGGCCTCCGCCAGATGCGCCTGCCACGGGCCGAGCGGGAGGGGCGGGTGGCCGAGATGCTGCGCCTCGTGCGGATGGAGGAGCTGGCGCGGCGCCGGCCGCATCAGCTCTCCGGCGGGCAGCGCCAGCGGGTGGCGCTCGCCCGCTCGCTCGCCCGGCGCCCGGCGCTGCTCCTGCTCGACGAGCCGCTCTCGGCGCTCGACCGGAAGCTCCGCGAGGAGACGCAGTTCGAGCTGATGGATATTCAGGAGAGCCTCGGCACCACTTTCATCGTCGTCACCCACGACCAGGAGGAGGCGATGACGCTCGCCGACCGCATCGCCGTGATGGACGCCGGCCGCCTGGCCCAGATCGGCCCGCCGCGGGAGGTCTACGAATACCCCGCCACCCGCTTCGTCGCCGACTTCATCGGCACCGTGAACCTGATCGAGGGGGCGGTCACGGCGGCGACAGGCAACAGCGCCAGCTTCGACGCCCCGGGCCTCGGCCGTATCGAGGCGACGGTACGCGGCCACGCGCCCGATCCCGGCGCCGCCGCCGTCGCCATCCGACCCGAGAAACTCACGATCACCGCGGCTGAGGAGGGCGCGCCGGCCACCGTCGAGGACATCGCCTATCGCGGCGGTCTGACGGAGTACCGGCTGCTGCTGGAGACCGGTGCCCGCCTCCGCGCCACCCGCCCGAACGTCACCCACACGGACGGCGCGGCGCTCGACTGGAACGACCGGGTGGGCGTCACCGTCGCCCCCGGCGCCGCGGTTCTGCTCGCCCCATGAGGGCCGAGGCGCTGCGCGGCCGCTGGGGCCGGCGACTGGCGATCGCGGGGCCGTTCCTATGGCTGCTGGTCTTCTTCCTCGTCCCCTTCGCCATCGTCTTCGGCGTGAGTTTGGCCGAGCTCCGCATCGCCGTGCCGCCCTACTCACCGATCCTCGATTGGTCCGACGGCCTGCCCCGCTTCCTCGGCAGTTTCGAGAACTACGTCTTCATCACCGAGGACGACCTTTACTGGCGGGCTTACCTCAACTCCGTACAGATGGCGGGGATTGCCACGGCGCTTTGCCTGCTGGTCGCCTATCCGATGGCCTACCTGATCGCGCGCGCGCGGCGGACGATGCGGGCGATCCTGCTCCTCTTGGTGGTGCTGCCGTTCTGGACCTCCTCCCTGCTGCGGCTCTACGCGCTGATGGCCCTGATGACCCCGGGGGGCTTCATCAATTCCGCGCTGATGGGGGCTGGGTTGATCGAGGCGCCGATCCAGATGCTGCAGACTGACTTCGCGATCTATCTGGGCATCGTCTTCACCTACCTGCCGCTGATGGTCCTGCCGCTCTATTCGACGCTGGAGAAGCTGGACCCGAGCCTGCTCGAGGCCTCCGCCGATCTCGGCGCGGGGCCGGTCGCCACCTTCTGGCGGGTGACGCTGCCGCTCTCGCTGCCGGGGATCCTGGCGGGCTGCCTGCTGGTCTTCATCCCGGCGGTGGGCGAGTTCGTGATCCCGGCGCTGGTGGGCGGGCCGGATCAGTTGATGATCGGGCGCGTCCTCTGGACCGAGTTCTTCAACAATCGCGACTGGCCGGTCGCCTCGGCCGTGGCCATGGCGATGCTGGCACTTCTGGTGATCCCGTTCATGCTGCTGAGGAACTCCTCAGCCTTGAGGGGAGAGACGTGATGCGGCGGCTTGTGCTCCCGCTGGCCGCGCTCGTCGGCTTCGCGCTGCTCTACGTGCCGCTGGTGATCCTGGTGATCTATTCGTTCAACGCCTCGCAGTTGGTCAGCGTCTGGGGCGGCTGGTCGACGCGCTGGTATGGCGAGCTTTTGCAGGACGATCAGATCCTCGGCGCGGCCTGGGTCTCGCTCCGCGTCGCGATCTTTGCGGCGACCATCGGCACGGTCTTCGGCACGCTGATCGGCTACGTCCTATCGCGCTTCGGTCGGTTCCGGCTGCGGCTGGTGATGACGGCGATGGCCACGGCGCCCATCGTGATGCCGGAGGTGGTGACGGGGCTCTCGCTGCTCTTGCTCTTCATCGCGATGGAGCAGGCCGTGGGCTGGCCCGCGGGGCGGAGTGTCACGACCATCGTCATCGCCCATGCGACGTTCTGCATGGCCTTCGTCGCGGTCATCGTGCAGGCGCGCCTCGCCGGCTTCGACCGCGCGATCGAGGAGGCGGCGCGGGACCTCGGCGCCCGCCAGCCGACGATCTTCCTCGGCATCACGCTGCCGGTGATCGCGCCGGCCCTGGTCTCGGGCTGGCTCCTGGCCTTCACCCTCTCGCTCGACGATCTGGTGATCGCGAGCTTCGTCGCCGGCCAGGGCTCGTCGACCCTGCCGATGGTGGTCTATTCCAAGGTCCGCTTGGGCGTGAGCCCCGAGGTCAACGCCCTCGGCACCATCATCATCGCGGTCGTCGCCACCGGTCTGATCCTCGGCGGCTGGCAGATGGCCCGGGCCGAGCGCCGCCGCACCGCCGACGTCCAGAAGGCTGCGCGAGGCTAGGCGGGCGGCGACAGGGGCGCTGCCCCTCTTCCTCCTGCGGAGGAATTCACCCCGGGATATTTCTACCAATGCGAAAGGGCCTTCTTTCTTTCGCAGTGGCGCAAATATCCCCGCCGGAGGCATGCGTCTCTTTCGCGGTCACTCCGCCGCGGTGGGTTTCTGCTCCGCGCTCTCGCTCTTGGGCTCGGTCTCGAAGAGGGGCATCACGCCGGTGATCAGGCGGGCGCCTTTGCCGTAGGTGAGGTAGCTCCAGAACCATTGCAGGCCGACCAGCAGCGGCGCGCGCACGCCGATCAGGAAGTAGATGTGCGCTACACCCCAAAGCCACCAGGCGAACCAGCCGCGGAACCGGAAGCGGCCGAAATCGACGATCGCGGCGTTCCGGCCGATGGTGGCGAGGTTGCCCTGGTGGCTATAGGCGAAGGGCGCCGGTGCCGGCTTGCCCGACAGCCGGGCGAGGATGACCTCGGCGGCGTGGCGCCCGGCCTGCTTGGCCGCCGGGGCGATGCCGGGCACGTCGCCATCGCCCCAGGCCATCTTGGCCGCGTCGCCGACGATGAAGACACTTTCGTCGCCCTCCAAGGTCAGATCGCCGCGCACCGGCACCCGGCCGGAGGGATCGGTCTCCACCCCGAACCAGTTGGCGACCCGGGGCACGTAGACGCCGGCGGCCCAGACCATGGTGGCGCAGGGCACGTGCTCATCCCCGATATGGGCGCCGCTCTGGCCGTCGACCTCCACCCGCTTGCCGACGACGACGTCGACGTCGAGCTTCTCAAGCGCCTCGGCGGCGTAGGCGGACAGATCTTCGGGAAAGGCGCGCAGGATGCGGTCGCCCGCCTCGGCCAGGATGATCTTGGCCGAGGTCGGGTCGATATGGCGGAAATCGCTGGCGAGCGCGTGGCGTGCAAGCTCGGCGATGGCGCCGGCCATCTCCACGCCCGTGGGCCCGCCGCCGACGATCAGAAAGGTGAGCTGACGGCGCTGCTCCTCAGGGTCCGATGCCGTCTCGGCCCGCTCAAAGGCGATCAGCACCCGCTTGCGGATCTCGGTCGCGTCGATGATGCGCTTCAGACCGGGGGCATAGGGCTCCCACTCCGGCTTGCCGAAATAGCTGTGGCGCGCCCCGGTGGCGACGATCAGATCGTCGTAGGGGTAGCTGCCCCGGCCGGTCTGCACCGTCTTTGCCTGGCGATCGACGGTGTTCACGTCGCCGAGGACCACGCGCACGTTCGACTGATGGGCGAAGATATGCCGGATCGGCCAGGCGATGTCGGAGGGCGACAATCCCGCCGTCGCGACCTGATAGAGCAGCGGCTGGAAGAGGTGATGGTTGCGCTTGTCGATGAGCGTGATGTCGACCGGTGCGCCCTTCAGCCGCTTGGCCGCGGCAAGGCCCGCGAAACCGGCGCCGATGATGACGACACGCTTGCGCCCCGCAGATGCATCCGCCGCGTCCGAGACCATGGTGGCGTCCTTTCCGACCGTTTCCGCCGCGAATGTAGCCCCCCGAACGGCCCGCGTCACATCACGCGTGCCCGCCCACGGTTGCCATGGCATCGTGACGCGGCTAGGTCGGGGCGAGACCGTCGTGAGGAACGCCATGGCCGAGAGCGATCCGACCCTGCTTGTGACGACCGAGTGGCTGGAGGCGCATCTCGACGCGCCCGATCTGCGCATCCTCGATGCCAGCTGGTATCTGCCCGACCAGGGGCGTGACGGCCGGGCCGAGTATGCGGAGGCGCATATCCCTGGCGCGCTCTACTTCGACATCGACGAGATCTCCGACGACGGCTCCGACCTGCCGCACATGGCGCCATCGGTGGAGAAGTTCATCTCTCGCATGCGGCGGATGGGGATCGGGGATGGGCACCGGGTGGTGGTCTATGACGGTGCCGGCCTGTTCAGCGCCGCGCGGGTCTGGTGGATGTTCCGCCTCTTCGGCAAGACCGATGTGGCGGTGCTCGACGGCGGTCTGCCGAAATGGCGGGCCGAGGGCCGGCCGCTCGACGACGACACGCCGCCACCGCGGGAACGGCACTTCACCGCCCGCCGCGACGCGGGCCTGGTGCGGGACGTCACCCAGGTCGCCGCAGCGGCCAAGCTCGGGCACGAGCAGATCGTCGACGCCCGCTCCCCCAGCCGCTTCCGGGGGGAGGAGGTCGAGCCGCGCCCGGGCCTGCGTGCCGGCCACATGCCCGGCGCGATCAACGTGCACTACCGCACGCTGTTGAACGACGACGGCACGATGCTGGCGCCCGATGCGCTTCGCCGGGTGTTCGAGGCGGCGGGCGTCGACCTCGCGAAACCGGTCGTCACCACCTGCGGCTCGGGCGTCACGGCGGCGATCCTGATGCTGGCCCTCGCCCGGATCGGTCATCGGCGGAACGCACTCTATGATGGCTCCTGGTCGGAATGGGGGATGTACGACGAACTGGCGGTCGAGACCGGATGAGCCTCGACAGCGCCCCCAAGAGCTTCACGATCACCTATCTGGAGATGACGGCGCCGCCGAGCTTCGGCCGCCCGCCCCTGCCCCTGGGTGCGGCCACGGCGCTGTTGGCGGCCGAGGATCCGCCGGTCTGGTACTTCCTCGCCCTCTACCGCGCGGTGGGCGATGCCCATTACTGGGTCGACATGACCTCCCGCCCGGAGGAGGAGGTGGCGGCCTACCTCACGCGCCCCGGGATGACGCTCTACACTCTCATGCGCAATGGCTGGCCGGCAGGCTTCTTCCTGTTGGACGAGGGCGAGGAAGGGGAGAGCGACCTCGCCTATTTCGGCCTGGTGCCGGAGGCGATCGGCCAGGGCCTTGGCTCCTGGCTGCTGCGCACCGCGGTGCTGACGGCGTGGGAGCGGCCGGGGATCGAGCGCCTGACGGTCAACACCAACACCCTTGACCATCCCCGCGCGCTTCCCCTCTATCAGCGCATGGGGTTCGTGCCGATCCGCCGGGTAGAGCTTCCCTTCCCGCCGCCGTCCGAGCCCTGATCCAACAGGCGAGGCTTCCCGATGCTGCAATCGCTTGGCCCGGCGCGCGAGGACAAGATCATCGCGCTGATGCAGGCCTTTCGCGCCGATCCGCGGACCGACAAGGTCGATCTGGGCGTCGGCGTCTACAAGGACGCCTCCGGCAACACGCCGATCTTCGCCGCGGTAAAGCAGGCGGAAGAGCAGCTTTGGCAGGAGCAGGGGACGAAGGGCTACACCGCGCTCCTCGGCAATGCCGATTACATCGCGGCGATGCAGGCGCTGACCCTCGGCGATGCGGTGCCGGCAGAGCGGCTGACGGCGGCCCAGGCCGTGGGCGGCACAGGGGCGCTCCGCACGCTTTTTCAGTTGGTGCTGAGCGCCGATCCTGAGGCGCGGTTCTGGATCTCCGACCCCTCCTGGCCGAACCACGCGGCGATCCTTGAGGCCATGGGGGCGCCCTGGCAGAGCTACCGCTATTTCGACCGCACGACGCGGATGGTGGATGTGGAGGGGATGCACGCCGATCTCGCCGATATCGGGCCGCATGACGTCGTGGTGTTGCATGGCTGTTGCCACAACCCGACCGGGGCCAATCTGACGGCGGCCGATTGGGCCGCGCTCACTGCCCATTTCGCGGCCACCGGGGCGACGCCGCTGATCGACATCGCTTATCAGGGCTTCGGTGATGGGTTGGAGGAGGATGCCGCCGGCCTCCGCACCATGGCGGCCGGGGTGCCGCAATTGCTGATCGCCGCCTCCTGCTCCAAGAACTTCGGCGTCTACCGCGACCGGGTGGGCTGCGCCATCGTGCTGGCGGAGACCCAGGCGATCCGCGACCGCGTGGCCGGGGCGCTGACGGCGATCAACCGCACCTATTTCTCCTTCACTCCCGACCATGGCGCGGCGGTGGTGGCAAAGGTCCTGACCGACCCCGCGCTCCGCCAATCCTGGGAGACGGAGCTCAAAGCGATGCGCACCCGTATGCTCGCCCTGCGGGAGGGGTTGGCCGATGCCCTGCGGCGGGAGACGAACTCCGACCGCTTCGACTTTCTCGCCGCCCACCGCGGCATGTTCTCTCTGCTCGGCGCGACGCCGGAGCAGTTGGCGGAGCTGAAGGAGCGCGACGGCATCTATATCGTCGGCGACAGCCGGGTGAACGTGGCCGGCCTGCCCGAGGACGGCCTGCCGGCGCTCGCCCGGGCCCTGGTCAGCGCCGGCGTCTGATGGCCGCGATCCCGGTCATCGGGCCGGAGGATGTGGCCGGGCGCCTGTCGTGGCCCGCCCTGGTCGACGCGCTTGCCGAAGGGCACCGCCGCCCGCCGGGCAAGGTCGGCGATCTGCTGCTCAGCCAGGGGAAGGACGCGCTCCTCAGCCGGGCCGCGTGGATCGACGGCCTGGGGATCGGCGTCAAGTCCGTCACGGTGATCCCGGGCAACGAGGCCGCCGGGCGGCCGACGATCCACGGCGCCATGCTGGTCTTCGATGGTGAGACCGGGGCCGTGCGCGCCGTCGTCGACAGCGCGCTCATCACCTACTGGAAGACCGCAGCCGACTCGGTGCTCGGCGCCCGGTTGCTCGCCCGGCCGGACGCGGCCTATCTGCTGATCCTCGGCGCCGGGACCGTCGCCCGTTCGCTGATCGAGGCCTACCCGGCGGTGCTGCCCTCGCTGCAGCGGATCAGCGTCTGGAACCGGAGTGCGACCCGAGCCGCGGCATTGGTCGAGGCCTCCGCCGATGCGCGGGTCCCGGTGGCGCAGGCGACGGACCTGTCGGCCGCGTTGGCCGAGGCCGACATCGTCGCGACGGCCACTATGGCGACGGCGCCGATCCTGCGCGGCGCCGACCTCCACCCCGGCACCCATGTCGACTTGATCGGCGCCTTTCGCCCCGACATGCGGGAGGCGGATGACGAGGTCCTCCGCCGCGGCCATCTGTTCGTCGACAGCCGCGAGACGACCCTCGACCATATCGGCGAGCTCAAGGACCCGCTCGCCCGCGGCGTGATCGGGCGCGACGACGTGCTGGGCGACCTGCACGACCTGGTGGCCGGCCGGGCCGGCCGGTTGGACGATGCAGCGATCACCGTCTTCAAGAACGGCGGCGGCGCCCATCTCGACCTGATGACTGCCGGGGTGATCCTGGAGGCGTGGGGAGGCTAGCGCCCCGCCTTCTCTGCAATACCGGACGTACCCTCGCGCCGCTCAAGCTCGGCCAGCACATCGGCCAGCGCGACGTCGCTGGCGGCGAGCATGACCAGCAGGTGGTAGAGCACATCCGCCGCTTCCGCCCGCAGCGCCGCGGCGTCGCCCGAAGCGGCGGCCACGATCGCCTCCACCGCCTCCTCCCCGAATTTCTCCGCGCACTTCCCCGGCCCCGCGCTCAATAGCCGGGCGGTCCAGGAGCCCTCGGGGTCCGCCGATTTCCGGGCAGCGATCACCGCCTCGAGCCGGGTCAGAACATCGCTCATCCCAACTCCTCCAGCATCTCGGCGCCGAGGCGCACCGGAATCCCCGCCGCCGCCATATGGGCCTTGGCCTCAGCGATCGAGAAGGTGCCGAAATGGAAGATCGAGGCGGCGAGGACGGCCGAGGCATGCCCCTCCCGCACGCCCTCGACCAGGTGATCGAGGGTGCCGACGCCGCCGGAGGCAACCACGGGCACCGGCACCGCATCGGCGACGGCGCGGGTGAGCGCGAGGTCGAAGCCCGACCTGGTGCCGTCCCGGTCCATCGAGGTGAGCAGGATCTCTCCCGCCCCCGCCGCGACCATGCGCTCGGCAAAGCCGATGGCCTCGATCCCCGTGGCTTTGCGCCCGCCGTGAGTGAAGATCTCCCACCGATCGGACGCCACCGACTTGGCGTCGATGGCGACGACGATGCATTGATTGCCGAACTTCTCGGCCGCTGCCGCCACCACCTCCGGCGTTGCCACGGCCGCGGTGTTGAAGCTCACCTTATCGGCCCCGGCGAGGAGCAGGGCGCGCACATCCTCGACCGTGCGCACCCCCCCGCCGACGGTGAGCGGCATGAAGCACTGCTCCGCCGTGCGCTGCACGACGTCGAGCAGGGTCGCCCGCCGCTCATGGCTCGCGGTGATGTCGAGAAAGCAAAGCTCATCCGCCCCGGCGGCATCATAGACCCGCGCCTGCTCCACCGGATCGCCGGCATCGACCAAGTCGACGAAGTTCACACCCTTCACCACCCGCCCATCCTTGACGTCGAGACACGGAATGACGCGGGTTTTTAGCATGATCCCTCGATCCGATTGGCTGCTGGTCGCGAGAGATAAAGCAGCGCCCGGCGCCTCGCAATCGCGGACCCGTGCCTAGGCGAGGACCCGCATCGCCTCGGCGAGGTCGAGGCGGCCGTCGTACAGGGCGCGGCCGGAGATGACGCCGTCGAGGGGAGCGCCGCAGATCTTCAGCGCCTCGAGGTCGGCGAGGGAGGAGACGCCGCCCGAGGCGATGACCGGGATGGTGACGGCCCGGGCGAGGGCGGCGGTGGCGGCGACGTTGGGGCCGCCCATGGCGCCGTCACGGTCGATGTCGGTGTAGATAAGGGCGGCGACGCCCGCATCCTCGAACCGTTGGGCGAGCTCCGTGGCGCCGATCTCCGTCGTCTCGGCCCAGCCGGCGACCGCAACCTGGCCGCCCCTTGCGTCGATGCCGACGGCGATGCGGCCGGGATGGGCCCGCGCGGCCTGGCGCACCAGATCGGGGTCGCGGGCCGCTGCGGTGCCGAGGATCACCCGGCGCACGCCCTTCGCAAGCCACATCTCGATCGTCGCCAGATCGCGGATGCCGCCGCCGAGCTGCACCGGCACCTCGACCGCCGCCAGGATTGCCTCGACCGCCGCTTCGTTGACCGGGCGCCCGGCGAAGGCGCCGTTCAGGTCCACCAGATGCAGCCAGGCGCAGCCGGCCTCGACAAAGCTCCGCGCCTGGGCGGCCGGATCGTCGTTGAAGACGGTGGCCGCCGCCATCTCTCCGCGCAGAAGCCGGACGCAGGCGCCGTCCTTCAGGTCGATCGCAGGGTAGAGGATCATGCGGGCCCCCAAACGCTCCGGCCCGCGGCCCTAGCGCGGTCGGCCGGGAATTGCAAAGGCCGATCCCGCCGCCGCGTCGCACCTTGACCCGGGCGCGAGGCCGGAGGACGGTCGGGGCAAAATCGCTGGAGGACCGACCGATGCGCATCCTGTTTCTGGCCGCCGCCCTGATGCTCCCCACCGCCGCCTTCGGGCAGGAAGTGGCGGGCCTCTGGAAGTCGGAGCCGAACGATGAGGGCAACTACATCCATGTCGAGGTCGGCGCCTGCCCGACCGCGGGGCTCACCTGCGGCGTGATCGTCGGCGCCTTCGACGGCAACGACCAGCCGGCCAACCCCGACGTGGTCGGCCGCACCATCGTGGCGGATATGGAGGCGGACGGCGCCACCGAGTGGTCCGGCGGCACGATCTGGGCGCCAGACGAGGACCGCACCTACAGCTCCCGCATGGAGCTGAGCGGCGATGTGCTGACGGTGAAGGGCTGCGTCCTCGGCGGTCTGATCTGCCGCGGCCAGGACTGGACCCGGCTCGAATAGCGCTAGGGCAGCTCGCCGTCGCGCTGGGCGAGCTGGGCCTGCAGGATATCGGCCATCAGCCGCGCCGACCCACCGGCCGCGGCCCCGCCGATGCCGATGCGCCGGCCGATCCGCCACCAGAGGCCCGGGCGCCAGGCGAAGGGGCCGGGCTCCCTGGTGAGCAGCACGAAGCCGTTCGATGGTTTGAAGGCCAGGAGGCCGCGTTCGACCCGGGTGATCGCGGCGGTCTCGCACAGCACCTCGCCGAGATCGTCGGCCAGCCGCTCCTCCGTCAGCACCAAGTGGCGCGCGGTGGCGCGGTAAAGCGCGAGGCCGAGCCAGAGCGCGCCCGCGGCCACGGCAAAGAGCAGAAAGATGCCCGCCGGGGCGTCCGGCGGCTGGATGGCGAGCAAGTAGAGGATCATCAGGCCGAGGCCGAAGAGCATGCCCGCCGCCAGCCAGCGCCGCCCCGGCGAGCAGGCGAGGTAAGCGAGCGGCGCCTCCGGGTCCTGAGCGCTCATTCGGCGATCTCGGCCGCATCGGGGGCGATGCGGAAGACCCTGGTGGGGTGGAGCAGCCCACCGCGATAGCGCCCGATGGCGATGGGGCGGCCGTCGAAGGAGGCCCAAGCCTCTTCCCCGAAGGCAAGATCGCGGGCGATGACCTCCCCGGGATTGCCGTTGGTCAGGCGCGCGGCGCCGCCGGCCGTCGCCCGGACCTCCATCATCGGCGCCAGGGCGGCGGTGACGGGGAGGAGGTGTGCCGCATCGATCCCATCGAGCGACACCGCGCTTTCCAGATCGAACGGGCCGGACTGGATGCGGCGAAGCTGCACCACATGGGCGCAGGAGCCCAGCATCTGCCCAAGGTCCCGGGCGATGGCCCGCACATAGCCGCCCTTGCCGCAGTCGAGCACCAGGTCGGCATGATCGCGGTCCGGCTGGCTGAGCAGCTCCAGCCGATGGACGACCAGCTTTCGGGGCGCAAGCTCCACCGTCTCCCCCGCCCGGACGCGGGCATAGGCCCGGACGCCGTCGACATGGACGGCGGAGACTTGGGGCGGCACCTGTTCGATCTCTCCTGTGAGGCGGGGGAGCGCGGCGCGGATCTCGTCCTCCGTCGGGCGCGCATCGCTCTCAGCGATGACCGTGCCCTCGGCATCGTCGGTGTCGGTGGCCTGGCCGAAGCGGATGCGAAATTCGTAGGTCTTTCGCGCATCCGTCAGCCAGGGCACGGTCTTGGTCGCCTCTCCCAGGGCGACGGCCAGAAGGCCGGTTGCGGCCGGATCGAGGGTGCCGGCATGGCCCGCCTTTTGCGCATCGAGTGTCTTGCGCACGATCGCCACCACGTCGGCCGAGGTCTTGCCGGCCGGTTTGTCGATGATCAGCCAGCCGTGGATCGGCCTGCCGCGCCGCCGCCTCGCCATCGCGCTCAGCCCGGGCCGAAGGCGCCGCTGCGCCAACGCTCCCGCGTCTCGGCCACCAGGGCGAAGTCGGGCGCGTAGATCCGGCGGAGCCGGTCGCGGAGCGCGTTGGTGATGACGTCCCGTTGCGCCACCGGCCAGGCCACGGGCTCCCGGACATCGGCGGCACGGATCGCCTCCTCCACCGGCGGATCGACGGGGCCGAGCAGCGTCATCAGCTGCTCGCCGAAGCGGTCGCGCATCACCGGGATGAGCGGCAGGGTCGCCGCATCGGCCAGAAAGCTCGCCTGGGGGCGAAGGGGGGCGGCCTCCATCTCCTCCTCATAGTCTTCGAGCTCTTCGAGGAGGAGCCGGCAATTGTCCCGGTGCTTGCCCACCGAAATGTCGGGATCGTGCGACAGGCCCCGGCTGGCGAGATAGTCGGCGAGGCCGGCATAGCGCTCCTGCCCGTCGCGCCAGATCTGGGCGAAGTAGAACTCGAGGAAGCGCGCCACCGGGCTGCGCAGGACGACGATGCCCATCCCGGCTTGTTCGCTCGCGGCTTGCTCCACTGACAGTTGCCGGAGCGGCGGTCCCGCGGCCGCGTCCCCCGGGTCAGGATGGGCCGCCTGGTGATCGAGCCGGTGGAACAGGTCCCGGATCTTGGCATCCCCCGCCCCTTCGATCTGCAGGGCGTAGAGCGGCAGCCGCTTGGCGCGCACCAGGGCCGGCGGGGCCGCCCGCCGGGGCGGCGTGACCTTGGCCGTCAACGGCCGGGCCATCGGCCGCGGCTCCGGCGGCAGATCCTTGGTGCGCTCGGCCCAGGTGGCGACGGTGTCGTCATAGACCTCGCGGTCCCGGGCGTAGACGGTGTTCACCTCCTCCAGCAGCGCCTCCGTCAGCACCGCCTCCTTCGCCACCGGGCGGGCCGAGACGTTGCGCACCGTCACCGCCGCCATCTTCGCAGCGATGTCCGGGATCAGCGGCGTGAGGAGCAGGCGCAGCTGACGGTCCAGATCCTTGAGCGTCAGCAAGGTCAGATCGAACTCCGCCGCCCGCTTCAACCGCGAGGTCTGCCAGCGCCAATGCGGGTTCACCGACATATCCGTGCGCCGGGCCAGATTGTCGTCGAGCCAGGCGATCAGGCGGTGGCAGTTTGCCGTGTGGGCCGCGGCGTCGAGCCCCGGGGTCAGGTCGATGGCCGCGTTCTGCGCCAGATACTTGCGGACGGCGCGGAAGCTCTGGGGACTGTCGGGATAGATCTTGTCGAAGTAGAGCGACAGGAAGCGGTCCACCGGATCGCGCACCACGGCGAAGGCATAGGGGCTCTGCCGGATCTCGGCCACGGGCACGTCGAGCGGGCGCACCATGTCCTCATCGGCATAGCGATGGATGACCTCGGGATGCTCGTGCAGATGGTCGTGGTCGAGGTAGTAGAGCAGGTTCTTGAGGTAGGTGCAGCCGCACTTGGTGATCGTCAGATAATAGATCGGGTAGCGCCGGGTGGTGAAGAGGATGCGGCCGGGGCTCCGAACCGCCCGCTCCGCCTCCGCCACCGCCGGTTCCGGCGCTTCCGCCGCCTCCCGCGCGAACAGACGGCCGAGCAGTCGCCCCGGCAGCAGGCCGCGCGCGCCCTCACCCATCGCCCTCGCGCTCCCCCGAAGCGGCCCGGCCGAAGAGCGCCCGCGTCGCGTCCATCCGGTCGAAGGTGTCATCCGGCAGAAAGCGCAGCTCGGGTGAGTATTTCAGCCTGACCTGCCGGTTCACCGCGGCCCGCAGCGTCGTCTGATGGCGGTCGAGGGCGGTGACGACCCGATCCACGTCCTCCCCGCCCAGGGGCGAGACATGCACCTTTGCATGGCGAAGATCGGGGGAGACCCGCACCTCCCCCACGGTGATCGAGAGGCCGGCGAGGTCGGGGTCGTGCAGATCGCCCCGGGCCAGCACGTCGGCCAGGGCCCGGCGGATCGCCTCGCCCACCCGCAACGTGCGCTGGCTGGGCCCTGCCCCGGCGCGCGATGATCGTTTGGCCATGGCGCCGTCATCCCGCCTCGCCCCGGTGCTGTCAAGCCTGCCGGGGTCGTGCCTCACCTCGCCGGCTCGGGTGCCCGCCGCGCCGGAGTACCTTTGGATATTTGAACCACTGCGAAAGCCAGCGGCTTTCTTGCTGGCCCCAATATCCCCGCCGGAGGCATCCCTCGCCGGGACCAGGGCGCCTGCGGCCCCGGGTCCTTCCGCGCGGCCGCCGCTTGCTCTAGACCGGGCGCGGGAGGGCGGAGCATGGAACCGATGGCAATGGCGGTGCTCGGCGTCGCCGGGCGCATGGGCCGGATGCTGGCCGGCGTGGTCCGGGACCACCCGGAGGCGACGCTCTCCGGCGCGACGGTACGCCCGGGCCATGGCTGGCTGGGTCAGGACGTGGGCACTGCCCTCGGCGGACCCAAGATCGGGGTCGCCGTCGAGGCCGACGCCGCGGCCGTCACGGCGCGCGCCAGCGCGATCCTCGACTTCACCTCCCCCGCCGTCACGGTGGCCCAGGCGGAGATCGCCGCGGCGGCCGGCACGGTCCACGTCATCGGCACCACCGGCTTTTCCGACGACCAGCAGGCAGCCATCGCCAGGGCGGCGGAGCGCACCGCCATCGTTCAGGCCGGCAATATGAGCCTCGGCGTCAACCTGCTGACCGAGCTCACCCGCAAGGTCGCCGCCGCCCTCGACGCGAGCTGGGACATCGAGATCGTGGAGATGCACCATGGCGGCAAGGTCGATGCCCCCTCCGGCACCGCGCTGATGCTGGGCGATGCGGCGGCCACCGGACGGGGCGGAACGCTCGCGGAGATGGCCGAGCGGGGGCGCGACGGCCTCACCGGGCGGCGGGTGGCTGGGCGCATCGGCTTTGCCAGCCTCCGCGGCGGGGACGTGGTGGGCGAACATGACGTGATCTTCGCCGGCGAAGGTGAACGGATCGTGCTCCGCCACATCGCCACCGACCGGGCGATCTTCGCCCGGGGCGCGGTGAGGGCGGCCCTGTGGGCCCGGGGCAAGCCACCCGGGCTCTACACCATGCGCGACGTGCTGGGGCTCTGAGACCCCGCTCAGGGCCGGATGAAAACCTTGCCGTCGGGGATGCGCAGCGCCTCCGGCAGCCGCGCCACCAGATCGTCGAGCGCCACGATCTCCGCCACATCCGTCGTCCAGCGCCCATCGGCGAAGCGGGCCTGAACCTCGGCAATGGCCGCGCCCACCCTCTCCCGCGGGACCTCGGCCATCCACTTGGTGAGCCAGAAGCCCTCGATCCGCTTCGACATGAAGATGAACTGCCCGGGCTCCGTCAGCACCGGCAGATCGGTCGAGAGCTTGCCGTAGATCACCCAGCGCGCCCGGTTGGGCATGGCGAAGAACAGGGTGGAGGCGGCCGGATCGGCCACAGCGTCGAGCATGATGCGGGGCTTGCGGGCGCGGCAGACCTCCCGCGCCTTGGCCTCGAACTCCGGATCGGTGGTGACCAGCACCTCGGCCGCGCCGAGCTCGCGGAGCGCGTCGGCCTGCTCCGCCCGGCGGATGACGGCGATAGGCGCGATGCCCCCGTCCTTGCCGAGACCGAGGAGGAACTTGCCGAGTTGGGAGCCGGCGGCGGTGACGAGGAAGCTCTCGGTCTCGGCCGCCTTCACCTCCTCAAACATCGCGGCCGCCGTGAGCGGGTTGACTAACAGCCCCGCAGCGTCCGTGTCCTGAAGGTCGGGACGCAGCGGCACGCAGGCGCTGGCATCGGTCAATGCATAGTCGGCCCAGACGCCGGAATGGGCGGCGAAGAAGCTGACGCGCTGGCCGAGAAACGGGCTTTCCCCCGCCACCACGGTGCCGGTGCCCTCAAACCCCGCCGGCACGCCCCGCTCGCGCGGCCGGCCGTACTCGCCCTTCACGAAGTGGATATCGGAGGGGTTGACCGCGCCGAGCGCCACCTTGATCAGCACCTGGCCCTCGCCTGGCTGCGGCACCGGGATCGTGGCATGCTCGAGGAAGGGCGCGGCATCCTCCAGCATCGGGCCGGTCGCGGTGTCGGAGTAACCCTCGCCCAATTGGATCACGGCGCGCATCTCCGCCGGCAGTTCCGCTCGCTCGCTCATCTTGGCCCCCTTGCATCGGCTCGCGCGTCCGGCCAATGCTCGGCCGCACCGGGGCCATGGGACATCTCCTGCCCCGGGGGTCAAGGCCCGCCTCGCGCGTCGCCCGATCCCACCGCCCGAAGCCGCCCTGCCGGAGGACATTGATGGCCTATCTCGACGATCTCTTCTCGCTGGCCGGCAAGACGGCGCTGGTGACCGGCGGCGCCACCGGCATCGGCCGGATGATGGCGGAGGCCCTGGCCGGCGCCGGTGCCCGGGTGCTGATCGCCAGCCGCAAGGGCGCGGCGTGCGAGGAGGCTGCGGCGGAGATCAACGCCACAGGCCCCGCGGGCACCGTTGAGGGCTTCGCCGGCGATGTCGGTACGGAAGAGGGGCTGGCCGCCCTCGTCGCGGCGGTGGGCGAGCGCACCGACCGCCTGCATATCCTCGCCAACAATGCCGGCACGACCTGGGGCGAGCCCTTTCCCAGCTTTCCCCACGCCCAGTGGGGCCGGGTAATGGAGGTGAACGTGGCCGCGATGTTCACGCTCACCCGCGACCTGATGCCCTTGCAGGAGGCGGCGGCGACGAAGGCCGATCCGGCGCGCATCGTCAACGTCGGCTCGCTGATGGGCACGCTGCCATTGGCCGAGGGCGCCTATTCCTATGCCGTCTCCAAGGCCGGCGTGCACCATCTGACGAAGATCATGGCGACCGAGTTCGCCAGCCGGCGGATCACCGCGAATGCGCTCGCCCCCGGCCCCTTCCCCTCAAAGATGACGGCCTTCGCGACGGGGACGGAGGAGAAGGCGGCGAAGGTGAGTAAGAACGTGCCGCTCGGCCGGATCGGGCAGGCCTCCGACATTGCCGGGGCCATGCTCTATCTCTGCGGGCCGGGGGGCGCGTTCATCACCGGCGCGATCCTGCCGCTCGACGGGGGCATCAGCGTGCAGACCCCCGGCAACCTTTTTGCGAATGCGTTCTGAGGCGATGATGCGGTTCGAGGGCAAGACGGTTTTGATCTCCGGCGCCACGGGCGGGTTCGGCCATGGCGCGGCGAAGGCCTTCGCGGCGGAGGGCGCGCAGCTCCTGCTCACCGATCTGCCGGGGAGCCGGCTGGAGGAGGTTGCGGCGGCGATCGACGGCCCCGTCGAGGTGCTAGCGGGCGACGTCACCGACCCAGCCCACCATGCGGCCCTGGTGGCGCGGGCGATGGACCATTTCGGCGCACTCGACATCGCGGTCAACAACGCCGGCATCGTGAACCGCCCCGCCCGGACGGAGGAGATCGGGGCGGAGGAGGCCCGGCGGGTGATCGAGGTCGACCTCCTCGGCGTCTTCTTCGCGCTGCAGGCGCAAATCCCCGCCATGCAGGCGCAGTTCCGGGCCGACGGCCGGACAGGCGCCATCGTGAACGTCGCCTCGGTGGCGGGGCTGGTGGGCTCCGCCACCCTCTCGATCTACGCGGCGGCCAAGCACGGGGTGGTGGGCCTGACCCGCACGGCGGCGGTGGAGAACGCGCGCCGCGGCATCCGGGTGAACGCGATCTGCCCCTCCTTCGCGCGGACGGCGATGGTGGACCAGACGCTCGCCCACGCGCCCGATCCTGCTGCGGCCGAAGCCGAGCTGGTGCGCGGCGTGCCGATGCGCCGGATCGCAGAGCCGGCCGAGATCGTGCAGGCGATCCTCTGGGCCGCCGCGCCCGAGAACAGCTTCATGACCGGCCAGACCCTCGCGCTGGACGGCGGGATCACCGCGTACTGACGGCGGCCGGGTCCGCAACCCGGACATCGCGGCCGCGCCTTTCCGACGACGGGCGCCCGGTTTGCGCCGGCGCCGCCGCCTCCCCGCCCTGCTGACCGTTTCGTGAGTGCCCCGCCCGGCAAATC
Source organism: Pseudomonadota bacterium (assembly GCA_039180875.1). GTDB lineage: Bacteria > Pseudomonadota > Alphaproteobacteria > Rhodobacterales > Rhodobacteraceae > JBCDCY01. Next base: position 110,085 of record JBCDCY010000011.1, read on the forward strand.
GTGCAATGTGGGTCGATCAGCCTCACCCGAAGTCGCCGCAGAGGGGCCTCATGCGCCGTCGCCGATCCTGCACCCTCCTGAGCGCAGTCCTTGCCTTGGCTACCTTTCCCGCCGCCGCGCAGGGCTGCGGCGATGCAGAGACGCCCTGTGAGATCGACGGCGGCCATTACCATGCCGCACTGCCTGCGGACGGGGCGGCCCGGGGCGCCGTCCTCTTCCTGCACGGCTGGGGCGGCACGGGCCGCGGCGTGATCCGGAACGGCGGTCTGGTCTCGGGCTTTCTCGAGCGGGGTTATGCGCTGATCGCGCCCCAGGGCATGCCGCGGCGGGAGGGCGACACGGGCGGCAGCTGGAACTCCTTCGCGCGGGAGAGCCGGCGCGACGATGTCGCCTTCCTCGACTCCGTAGCGGCCGATGCGGTGGCACGTTTCGGCCTCGACCGCGACAACATGGCGGTCACCGGCTTTTCCGGCGGCGGCATGATGGCCTGGCGCGTGGCTTGCGACGCGCCCGCGACCTTCCGCGCCTACGGGCCGATCGCCGGGCTGCTTTGGCGCCCGCTGCCGGAGAGCTGCGCCGGGCCCATCCGGATGCAGCACACCCACGGCTGGGCGGACCCGGTCGTCCCGATCGAGGGGCGGAGTGTCGCCGGCGGGCGCTTCACCCAAGGCGACCTGTTCCGCGGCCTCGACATCCTCCGCGCCGCCTCCGGCTGCGTGAAGGACGACCCCGACAGCTACGACGCGGCCGAGCCCTACCTCATCCGGCGCTGGACCAGCTGCGCCGAGGGCGGGGAGATTGAGATGGCCCTGCACCCCGGCGGCCACTCGATCCCGCCGGGCTGGTCGACGCTGTTCCTCGACTGGTACGAGGCCGGCGCCGTCTCGGCGGGCGGTCTGTGATCCGGGCAATCCTCGCCGCGGCCCTGCTCGCACCCACCCCGGCCTTGGCCGTCTGCGGGACGGACGCCGGCGCCTGCACCATCGAGACCGGCGAGTATCACGTCGTGCTGCCCCGGGGGTGGGAGGGCGGCCGCGCCGTCGTCTTCCTGCACGGTTTCGGCGGCTCCGGCGCGCGCGAAGCGCAGAACGAGTGGTTGGTGGGCGGCGTGACGGCGCGCGGCCACGCCTTCGTCGCCCCCTCCGGTGTGCCGTGGCGGGAGGCGGAGCCGAACCCGCCGGACTGGGCCGTGCGCGACACCTGGACCTATCCCCGCGACGATGTGGCCTTCATCCGCGCGGTGATCGACGATGCGGCGGAGCGCTTCGCCATCCGGCGGGGCGAGGTGCTGCTCACCGGCTTTTCCCGCGGCGGCTCCATGACCTGGGACATTGCCTGCATCGCGCCCGACACCGCCTATGCCTACGCGCCCGCCTCCGGCGGGTTCTGGCGACCGCATCCAGAGGACTGCGCGGGGCCCGTTCGCCTGCTCCACGGCCACGGCTTTGCGGACCGAACCGTGCCGCTCGAGGGGCGGCGCATCCTCTGGGAGGAGCTCGACGTCACCCAGGGCGATATCCACGAGGGTCTGCAGCTTTGGCGCCGGGTGAACGGCTGCGGCAGCCGGGCCGGGGAGCATGCGATCAGCGCCGAGACCTGGACCAAGGTCTGGACCGATTGCGCCGAGGGGGCGGCGCTGGCGCTGGTGCTGCATCCGGGCGGACACGGCCTGCCGCCGGGCTGGATGGGGACGGCCATCGACTGGTTCGAGGCCCTGCTGGACGGCCCCACCTGAACGTGCGGACGGCCGGTCTGACGCTTGCCGCGCTCGTGGCGTTTGCCGCGAACTCGGTGCTCTGCCGGGCGGCACTTCTCGGAGGTGCGATCGACCCAGCGAGCTTCACGGCCGTGCGCGTAATCTCGGGCGTCGCGGCCCTGGCGGCCTTGCTGGCGTTTCGCCCCGGCGCCGGGCAGGCACTGCGGCAGGCGCGGATCGTGCCGGGCCTGGCGCTGCTGATCTACGCCGCCTTCTTCTCCTTCGCCTATGTGAGCCTGGACGCAGGCGTCGGCGCGCTCATCCTGTTCGGCACGGTGCAGGTGGCGATGCTGGCGGGCGCCGTGTTTGGCGGAGAGCGGCCCGCACCGGCGCGTTGGCTCGGCGCGGCACTGGGCCTTGGCGGGCTCGGCTGGTTGACGCTGCCCGGAGCCGATGCGCCGCCGCTCTTCGGCGCAGCGTTGATGGTGACGGCGGGGCTCGGCTGGGCTGTCTATTCGCTCCTCGGCCGGGGCGCGCGGGATCCCCTCGCCGACACCTTCGGCGCGTTCCTTGCCGCCGCCCCGCTCGCTGCCGCGATCTGGCTCGCCGCAGGCCTACCGATGATGGTGGAGGCGGAGGGGCTGGCCCTCGCCATCGTCTCCGGCGCCCTCGCCTCGGGCTGCGGCTATGCGATCTGGTACGCCGCCCTCCCCCGCCTCGACGCCTCGATCGCCGCCGTCAGCCAGCTCACCGTGCCGCTCATCGCGCTGGCCGGCGGCATCGTCTTCCTGGGGGAGAGCGCCGGCCCCCGGGTCTGGACCGCCGCGGCCCTGATCCTCGGCGGCGTGGGCCTCGCCACCCTGCTCACAAGGCGCAAAGCGCAGCCGGGGCGATAATCCTTCTCTTCAGGCCCACGTGCCTTGCTCTTGCCGTCCAAGGGCCGAGGCAGTACTTCCTCTTCGTTCGACTAGGCAACTTGACGGAGCACCGATGTCCGCGCCGAAGACCCTCTATGACAAGATCTGGGACGCCCATCTTGTCCAGGAGTCCGACGATGGCACCGCGCTGCTCTACATCGACCGCCATCTGGTGCATGAGGTGACGAGCCCCCAGGCCTTCGAGGGCCTGCGCATGGCCGGCCGCCCGGTCCGCTCGCCGGAGCGCACGATCGCGGTGCCGGACCACAACGTGCCGACCTCCATCGACCGGGCCATGCGCATCGACGACGAGCAGTCGCGCATCCAGATCGAGGCGCTCCGCCAGAACGCCCGCGACTTCGGCATCGAGATCTACGACGTCGACGACGTGCGCCAGGGCATTGTGCACATCATCGGGCCGGAGCAGGGCCTGACCCAGCCCGGCATGACCATCGTCTGCGGCGACAGCCACACCGCGACCCACGGCGCCTTCGGCGCGCTCGCCCATGGCATCGGCACGTCGGAGGTCGAGCATGTGCTCGCCACCCAGACCCTGATCGCCAAGAAATCGAAGAACATGAGGGTCGAGGTGACCGGGACGCTCGGTGAGGGCGTGACGGCCAAGGACGTCACCCTCTCGATCATCGGCAAGACCGGCACGGCGGGCGGCACGGGCCACGTGATCGAGTATTGCGGCGACGCGATCCGCAGCCTCTCCATGGAGGGGCGGATGACCGTCTGCAACATGGCCATCGAGGGCGGCGCCCGGGCCGGCCTGATCGCGCCGGACGAGACGACGTTCGCCTACGTCAAGGGCCGCGCCCACGCCCCCAAGGGCGCGCTTTGGGAGATGGCGGAGGCGCACTGGCGCACGCTTTTCAGCGACGAAGGCGCCCATTTCGACAAGGTGGTGACGCTCGCCGCCTCCGACATCGCGCCGGTGGTGACCTGGGGGACGAGCCCGGAGGATGTGCTGCCGATCACCGAGGTGGTGCCGACCCCCGAGGATTTCGAGGGCGGTAAGGTGGAGGCCGCGCGCCGCTCCCTCGAATATATGGGGCTTAAGCCGGGCACCCGGCTGCAGGACGTGGAGATCGACGCGGTCTTTATCGGCTCCTGCACCAACGGCCGGATCGAGGATCTGCGCGCCGTCGCCCGGGTGATGGAGGGCCGGCGGGTGAAGGACGGCCTTCGCGCCATGATCGTCCCGGGCTCCGGCCTGGTGCGGGCCCAGGCGGAGGAGGAGGGGATCGCGGCCAAGCTGATCGAGGCCGGGTTCGACTGGCGCATGGCCGGCTGCTCCATGTGTCTCGGCATGAACCCCGATCAGCTGAACCCGGGCGAGCGCTGCGCATCGACCTCGAACCGCAACTTCGAGGGCCGCCAGGGCCGCGGCAGCCGCACCCACCTGATGAGCCCCGCCATGGCCGCCGCAGCGGCCGTGACGGGACGACTGACCGACGTTAGGGATTTGGGTTGACAGCCGAAGCCGTCGTTTCACTCTCATCCTCAGTGGGATCTCTTGGCAGATCTCGAAAGACGATCAAGGGCTGGCGCAACCTCGACAAGTTGAACATTCGACCGGCAAGAGGGCAAAGACCCCGGCGGCCATCGTCTGGGCCGAGCGCTCCTCGCTTGAACCTGATGGCGAAGGGGATCTCCGTATCCTGCGCATAGTAGAGCTGCTCGACAACGCAGACCACCCGACCGGGTTCGCGCGCATGTCTCTCGAGCTTGTCCACACAAGTATCACTCATAGCCACTCTGTGATGCTCGGGTAGGGTCTCCATGCGAAAGTCCATACGAAGCTCGTGGCGCACACGATCCTTAGAGTCCTCGCGAAACAAACCCAGAACCGCATTGATCGGCGCCGCCAGTTGGCCAATTACATTGTAGTAGACCCTGGAATGGTCATCCGTCACGGCATCCTGCACTGTGTCGCGGCAAAGCGGCGTGGCGTCCGGCGTCGCCCCGACCTCGTAAAATGCGCCAGGGACCGCCTGCGCGAAGCCGGTATTGGGTACCGCATAGTGGTACGTATGGAAATCCTGGTGGTCGATCGCACTCAAAAGGACAATGATCACGACGGCCAGAGATCCGATGCCGGCGCGAAGCGGGCGTTCGAGGATCAACCGTATGAGAGGCATAGCTGCTCTCCTATTTCGGGCAGCACAGCGACGTGCCGCAGGGATAGTGGGTTTGAGGGTTGCATGCCTGCGCGGCACCAGTCGAAAGCACGGTTGCTATAATGAAAATCAAGACTCTCATCTCTGATATCCTCCAAGTTGTCTTCGGACTTGACCTCCTTAAGCCCTGTGCGTGATGCGAGCGTTATCCGACCGTTACCCAACTGTGAATTTTCACTGATCGAGGCGTTTATTTCGACAAGTGCGTGTCAAACAGCTTTGGTCGGGACGCGCAGTTCACCCAGCCGCCAGAACGTTACCGCCACGCCCCCGCACCACACGGCCATCGCTGCGCATTGCGCCGGGAAGCCGACGCCGAGGTCGATCAGGAGGCCGGTCAGGCCGGGGCCCACGGCGGTCGCGATCACCATGGCCGTGGTCGTCACCGCCCGGACGCTGCCGAGATGGCGGGTGCCCCAGAGATGGGGGAGGAGCGCGCCCCAAAGCGTGTTGTTGAGCCCCACCGCCGCGCCCATCAGCGCCAGGCCCACGTACCAGGCCCAGATCTCAGCCCCCGCCGCGATCACCGCGAGCGACAGGCCGAGCGGCAGGAAGATCACCGGCAGCAGCCGGGGCGGGCCGAACCGGTCGACCGCCCAGCCGCCGATCAGCGCGGCCGCGACGGAGACCCCGGCGTAGAGGCTGAAGGTGAGCGCCAGGTCCGCTCGGTCCCAGCCGCGACGCTCCGCGAGGCCGATCTGGTGGAACACCACCACGGTGCCGATGAACGCCGTGCTGACCATCCCCGGCAGCATCAGGCGGAAGAGGGGGTGGCGCAGCACCTCGGCCCGGCTCCAATGCCGGCCGTCGAGACCCGGGATCTCTCCCGCCTCAGCCTCCCGTCCCGACGGCACCCGTTCCCGCGCCAGCAGGGCGACCAGCAGTGGCGCGAGGATCAGGGCCAGAAGCGCCGCCGCCAGGCCCCAGGCGCCGCGCCAGCCGAAGCCGGCGATGGCCAGCACGACCAGCGGCGGCAGCACCATCTCTCCGAACGGATGGCCGAGCCCGGCCAGTGCCACCGCCCGGCCACGGCGGGCCTGAAACCATCGCCCCATGGCGGTCATGGCGATATGGCCCATCATGCCCTGGCCGCAGAAGCGCAAGCCGAAAACCACGAGGATCAGCAGCCAGAGGTTTGAGGAAAGCGCCATGCCGACCGCGGCGAGCGCGAAGGCGAGCGCCGTGAGCAGCGCCACCCGGCCAAAGCTCAATCGATCCACCACGCCGCCGCGGGCGAACAGCAGCGCGGCCGAGGCGAGCGTCGCACCGGTGTAGATCGCCCCCCAGCCGCCGTCGCTCAGGCCGTAGGTCGCCTTCACCTCGCCGGCGAACAGCGAGATGAACCAGGTCTGGCCGAAGGACGAGGCGAAGGTCAGCAGAAAGCCGGCGCCGATCCAGCGCAGGTTGGCGAAGAGAAAGCCGTGCATCGCCCCCCTCTACGCCCGTCGACGGTGCGGCGCCAGCAGGGCCGTTGCGCCCGGCGGCCAGATCGCCGCAGGGATCGACGCTCGGCCACCGCGGGGTGTGCAAAGGCGAGGGATCGAATATGGTGTGCCGATCCCGAACCGCTCCCCATCCATCAGACGATGTCCCTTGCCCTTGAGAGGATGCCCTGCCCGATGAGTCGCTGGCTGCCATTGCTTTTTGTGTCGCTTCTGTTCGTCGCCAGCCTGGTACCCGGTGCGGCGCAAACCCAGGAGGAGGCGGCGCCGCCGGTCGGGCTCTCACCCGAGCAGGCGGGGGCGCTCGCCGATCTTCTGAGGGACGAGGCGACCCGCGACGCTCTGCTGCGGGAGTTGGAGCGGATCGGCGCAGGCGACATGCCGGCCGCCGATGCCGGAGCAGGTCCTCCATCGGAGCCCGAGCAGATCTCTGTCGGACGCCAGATTGCCGAGACCTCCCAGGAGTTTGCGGAGGGGATCGCAAACGGCGCGCTGCGGTTCTGGTCGCAATTGCAGCGGGCGCCGACCGCCCTCAGCGCCGTCTCCGACCTGAATGCAGAGGTGATCTGGGAGGCGTTGATCGACCTTGCGCTCGTGCTGCTTGTCACCCTGACGGCTTTCTACCTGCTGCGCGGCCTGGCGCGGCGGATCTACCGCAGCATGGGCGCAGCGGCCGAGGGCGTGGGGGCCGGGCGGACCGCCGTCATCATCGCCTTCTCGGTCGTCGTCGACGTGGCGGTCGTCGCCCTGGCCTGGTCCATCGGCTACGCCGTCACGCTGATCGGCCTCGGCGATATGGGCGCGATCGGCATCCGCCAGACCCTGTTCCTCAACGCCTTTCTGCTGGTCGGGTTGATCAACGTCGTGATCCGCGCCGTGCTGGCACCGAACACGCCGAGCCTGCGAACCGTCGCCATAGAGGATCGCCCGGCGCGCATCCTTTCGGGCTGGCTATCGTTCCTCGTCGGTCTTCTCGGCTACGGCCAGATGCTGGCGGTGCCGATCGTCAGCCAGAATGTCGGCTGGCTGGCCGGGCGCAGCCTGTCGACCGTGGTCTCGCTCGTCTCGATCCTGATCCTGATCGGTCTGATCCTGCGCTATCGCACGCCGGTTGGCGCCTGGCTGATGGGCACCTCTGCGCGGGGTGGGCTGCTGCGCTTCCTGGCGCGGAACTGGCACGTGCCGGCGCTGCTCTACCTGATCTTTCTGCTGGCCATCGTGCTCACCCGACCGGGCGGGATCCTGTTTCCGCTCTTGAGCGCCACCGGCCAGGTGATCGCCGCAGTGCTGATCGGCGCCATGGTCGCCAACCTGCTCCGCCGGGCGATCATCCGCGGCGTCGCCCTGCCGGAGAGCGTCACGGCTCGGCTGCCGGCGCTCGAACGCCGGCTCAACAGCTTCGTGCCGCGCGTGCTCTTCATCCTGCGCCTGATCATCATCGTGGCCGTCGTGGGCTTTGCCATGGACACCATCCAGCTCTTCGACGTGGACGGTTGGCTGACCTCGACCGTCGGCGTCCGGCTGACCGAGACGATCCTGAGCGTGGTCTTCGTGCTGCTGATGACCTTCGCCATTTGGCTGGCGCTGGCGTCCTGGATCGACTTCCGCCTGAACCCGGAGTTCGGCTCGACCCCCACGGCGCGGGAGCAGACGTTGCTCACGCTTCTGCGCAACGCCGTCACCATCGTGCTGGTCGTGATCACCCTGATGTTCGTGCTTTCCGAGATCGGCATCGACATCGCGCCGCTGATCGCCTCGGCCGGTGTGCTCGGCCTCGCCATCGGCTTTGGCGCGCAGAAGATGGTGCAGGACATCATCACCGGGGTGTTCATCCAGTTCGAGAACGCGATGAACGTGGGCGATGTGGTCACTGTGGGCGGCACCACCGGCACGGTGGAGCGCCTGACGATCCGTTCCGTCAGCCTGCGCGACGTCGAGGGGGTGTTTCACATCGTGCCGTTCTCCTCGGTCGACATGGTCTCGAACTACATGCGCGACTACGGCAACTTCCTCTGCGACATGGGCATCGCCTATCGCGAGGACATCGGCGAGGCCAAGCAGGCGATGCAGGAGGCATTCGACGAGTTGAAGGCCAATCCGGACTGGGGCCCGGCGATCCTCGACGACCTGCAGTGGTTCGGCCTGCAGACCTTCGGCGACAGCGCGATCATCGTGCGGGCCCGGATCAAGTGTGCGCCCGGCAAGCAATGGGGCGTCGGCCGGGCCTACAACGAGATCGTCAAGCGCATCTTCGACGAGCGCGGGATCGAGATCCCGTTCCCGCACCAGACCCTCTACTTCGGCGAGGACAAGGCTGGCGGAGCCCCCCCGCTCCGCCTCAGCCGCGGCAGCTCCGCCGAGAGCGAGCGGTCGGAGCCGACGCCCGACCCGGGATAAACGCCCCAACGCCCGCTGGGGCTCGGCGCGGCCCGCGCGCCGGCCACGCGCCCCGACCGCCGGGCCCAACGGGAGGCTCCGCATCTTCGATGCGGCGCCGACGGGCGGGAGCCGCCCCCTCCGGTTGCGAAGGACGGGGTCGCGGGTCTATCACCGGGTGACTGACCCTGTCGGAGGCCATGATGCAGAAGTTCACCACCCTGACCGGTGTCGCGGCACCCCTGCCGCTGATCAACATCGACACCGACATGATCATCCCCAAGCAGTTCTTGAAGACGATCCAGCGCACCGGCCTCGGCGCCAACGCCTTCTACGACATGCGCTACGACGAGGCGGGGGAGGAGCGGCCGGACTTCGTGCTCAACACACCCGCCTATCGCAACGCCCAAATCCTGGTCGCCGGCGACAATTTCGGCTGCGGATCGAGCCGGGAACACGCCCCCTGGGCCCTGTTGGATTTCGGCATCCGTTGCGTAATCGCACCGTCTTTCGCCGATATTTTCTTTAACAATTGTTTCAAGAACGGTATCCTCCCCATTGTTCTGCCACAGGAACAGGTGGATCTGCTGCTGGAAGACGCGTCGCGGGGGGCGAATGCGGTTCTGACCGTCGATCTGGAGCGCCAGGTCATCAGCCGTCCCGACGGAGGGGAGATAGCTTTCGGGGTGGACGCTTTTCGGCGCCACTGCCTCATAAACGGTCTCGATGACATCGGTCTGACGCTGGAGCGTGTCGATCGCATCGCGGCCCACGAAGACGAACTCAACACGCGGATGCCCTGGCTTGCGGCATCGGCGCGGTGAACGGGGGACGGAAGGGGCGCTGTGTCACGCCTGCTGGGAGCGGTATCCAGGGGCTTCCTGGTCATCGTCGTGCTGTCGGCGCCGGCGTTCCTGCTGCCGTCGGTCAGCCAGGCGGCACAGGAGATCTCGCTGGTCATCGGCGGGCTGGCCGCGCTCTTCACCATCTTTGAATACGCCTCGAGCCATCCCGGCCTCGTCGATTTCCGCTTCGCCCCGCCCTACAACCGCTCCCGCTTCTTCGCGCTGGCCGCCATCGTCCTGCTGCTGACGTTCTACTGCCGGGCGATCGCCGGGCCGGCGCCCGAGACCTCCCCGATCCTGGAGCTCGCCAATCGGGCGGCGGCGGTGCTCGACCAGCCGCTCAGCCCAGTGCGCATGGCCGTCGGTTTCGTCGGCGAGGGGGAGAGCCCACGCTTTCAGGAGGTGATCCGCCAGGCCACCGCGCTGGCCCATCTGGTGGCGCTGATCGCGGTGCTGATGTTTGGCCTGACGCTCTGGATCTTTCGCTGGCCGACCGGGCGGGCGAAGTTCAACCTGTGGGTCAATCTGCCGACCTTCGCGCCCTCGACCGGCCGGGATGTGGAGCGGCGGTTGAAGCGCGACGGCCTGGCCAACATCCTGGTGGGCCTGGCGCTGCCTTACGTCATCGTGCTGCTCGCTACCCGCTCCGGCGGCTGGTTCGATCCCCGGGTGCTGGTGAACTTCCAGCCGCTGATCTGGGGAGTGACGTTCTGGGCCTTCATCCCCGCCGCCCTGGTGATTCGCGGCGCCGCACTGCTCAAGGTCGGATGGCTGGTGCAGAAGTCGCGCGCGGTCTGACGCTTGTCGCCGCCCTACTGCTCGCCTCGGGCGCGGCGGCGGAGGAGCGGTTGCGCATCGCCAGCTTCAACACGGCGCTCAGCCGCGGCGCGCCCGGCCTGCTGCTGAACGATCTCCGCCGCGCCGAGGACCGGCCACGGGTCGCCAACATCGTAGCGATCCTGGCGGAGGTGCAGCCCGACATCGTGCTGTTGAACGAGGTCGACCACGATGCCGGCCGGGCGACCCTGACCGCGCTCGCCGAGGTGCTGGCCGAGGCAGGGCTCGACTACCCCCACCGCTTCTCCGCGCCGGTTAACACCGGGGTGGAAAGCGGCGTCGACCTCGACGGCGACGGCACGATCGACGGCCCGCGCGACGCCTACGGTTTCGGCCGCTACCCCGGCCACTACGGCATGGCGATCCTGAGCCGCTATCCGATCCTGGAGGAGGAGGCCCGGACCTTCGCCCTCCTCCCCTGGAACGCCCTGCCCGGCCACATCATGCCCACGATGGAGGACGGCTCCCCCTGGCCGACGGCGGAGGCGGCCGCTGCCATGCGCCTCTCGTCGAAATCCCACTGGGATGTGCCCGTCGCCGTCCCCGGCGGCACGCTGCACCTCTTGGCGAGCCATCCGACGCCCCCGGTCTTCGATGGGCCAGAGGATCGGAACGGTCGGCGCAACCATGACGAGATCGTCTTCTGGGCCCACTACCTCGACGGCGCCCGCCTCGCCGATGACGACGGCGATGATCGGGCTTTCGACGCCGGGCGCTTCGTCATCCTCGGTGATCTCAACGCCGACCCCTTCGACGGCGATGGCCGGCACGAAGGGATCGCCGGGCTGCTGGCCCATCCCCGCGTTCAGGACCCAAAGCCGGCGAGCCGCGGTGCGGCCCAGGCGGCGGAGACCACCGGCGGCGCCAACGCCCGCCATCGCGGCGACCCGGCGCTCGACACCGCTGACTGGAACGACGAGCGGGGCCCAGGCAACCTGCGGGTCGACTATGTGCTGCCGGCCGCGACGCTCCGGGTTCTCGATGCCGGGGTCTTCTGGCCCGAACCGGATGAGTTGGGGGCGGACTGGGTCTCCGGCGACCGCGACGCCACATCGGACCACCGGTTGGTCTGGGTCGACATCGCGCTGCCGTTAGCAGCGTCGGAGTAGGCGAGCGCCTGGCGGAGCGCCTCGATGAGCGGTGTCGGCCGGACATCGGGGCAAAGCTCCGCGAACGCGCTCCCGTCCAGCCGATGGGGCCGCTGCCAGAGATAGCGCATCTCCAACACCTCGCGGATCATCGGCGCGACGGGGGCGATCAGGCCAAGGAACGGCCAGGGAAAGGCGCGGATCCGCATCGGGCGATCCAGCGCCTCAGCCACGGCGACGGCGAGTTCGTCACCCGTCACGGCATAGCCCGGAAACGGAATGTCGGCGAAGCGGGACAGGCGATCGGCCTGCTCCGCCACTGCGACGGCGGCGCGGGCCAGATCCGGCAGCCAGGCCCAGGCGTGCACCACGTCCGTCGGTCCCGGATAGGTCAGCCGGCCCCGATGCGCCTTCGCGGCGATATGGCTCTCGAACCAATTGCCGGTGGGCACCGTGTCGATGAAGTCCCCGGCGCGGAGGAGGATGGTCTGCACATCCGCCGCCCGATAGGCCGCCTCCATCGCGATCCGGATCCGGCCCTTCCGCGTCTCCGCCCGCTGGGGCGTGTCGGCGTCCAAAAGCTCCGGCATCGCGCGGCCGAAATTGTAGACGTTGCCGGGGAGGAGGACGGGGGCATCCGCGGCCCGGGCCGCCGCGATCACCCACTCCGTCAGGCGCGGCACCTCCGTCGCCCAATCGGTGTAGGGTGGATTGAGGGCGTTGACGATCAGGTCGGTGCCGGTGCTCGCCGCATCGAGCGCCGCCTGGTCAGCCAGATCGACGGGCAGATGCGCCACCGGCGGGGCGACGGTCAGCGCCTTTCCTGGCCGGGTCTGGGCGCGGACCTGCCAGCCGGCTTCGGCAAAGGCGGTGACGGCGTGGCGGCCGAACCGGCCGGCGGCGCCGAGGATCAACACGGTCTTGGTCATCTCCATCTCCTCATCGGCTCGCTGGCACTTTCAGTCGTGCATCCACATTTGGCTATTCGCCATGGACCAATACTTGATATGCAGAAACGCATGGATCCTGAGCAACATCTCGACTGGTCCCTGGTCCAGACCATCCATGCGGTGGCGGAGGCCGGAACCCTCTCCGCCGCCGCGCGGACCCTCGGCCTCACCCAGCCCACCCTCGGGCGCCAGGTGAAGGCGGCCGAGGCGCGGCTCGGCCTCACCCTCTTCCACCGCCATGCGCGCGGCCTGGTGCCGACCGATGCCTGCCTCGCGCTCCTCGGCCCGGCGGAGGAGATGCGGGCCGCCGCCCTCCGCTTCGCCCGCACCGTCGAGGGGCAGGAGGGCGACCCCTCCGGCACCGTGCGCATCACCGCGAGCGTCTACGTCGCCCACTTCATCCTGCCGGAGATCTTGGCGGAGATCCGGCGGACGCTGCCCGAGGTGCAGATCGAACTCGCCCCCTCCGACTCGACCGACAACCTGCTGTTTCGCGAGGCCGACATCGCGCTCCGCATGTACCGGCCCGAGCAGTTGGAGGTCGTGACCCGCAAGGTCGCCGACCTGCACATCGGACTTTATGCCGCCGAAAGCTATATCGCTCGGCGGGGGCTGCCTGAGGGAGCGGAGACGTTCCAGAGCCACGACCTGATCGGCTACGACCGCTCCGACATCATCATCCGGGCGATGCAGGCCCACGGCTTGCAGGCACGCCGCAGCGACTTCGCGGTGCGCTGCGACGATCAGGCGGCCTATTGGCAGTTGCTCCGCGCAGGGGCGGGGATTGGCGCCGGGCAATGCCTGGTGGGGAACCGCGACCCGGGGCTTCGCCGGGTCTTGCCGGAGATCGCGCTCCAGCCGCTGCCGGTCTGGCTGACGGCCCATGCCTCCCTCCGCACCGTGCCGCGCATCCGCCGGGTCTACGATGCCCTGACGGCCCAGCTGCAGCAGCTTGACCGGGACCCGGCGAACCGCTAGAGCGTCGTGCGTCCGCGCCGGCTGGCATGGGCGGAAAATGCAGCGATCTTAAAGACTTGCCCGTCTCGGATTTCGGCCTGACTGCGACAGCCAGACCGAAGTCCGCTATAGCGACCGGGCGGATCAGCGCGGGGGCTTCCATGGCACATTCACTCCTCATCCTGCCCGGCGACGGCATCGGGCCGGAGGTCATGGCCGAGGTCCGCCGGGTGATCGACTGGCTGCAGACAGGCCGCGGCATCGCCTTCGACGTGGCCGAGGATCTGGTGGGCGGCGCGGCCTACGACGCCCACGGCACGCCGCTGCACGACGACACGATGGCCAAGGCCCAGGCGGTGGACGCGGTGCTGCTCGGCGCCGTCGGCGGGCCGAAATACGACGATCTGGATTTTTCGGTGAAGCCGGAGCGGGGCCTGCTGCGCCTCCGCAAGGAGATGGATCTGTTCGCCAATCTCCGCCCGGCCCAGTGCTTCGACGCGCTCGCGGACTTCTCCTCGCTGAAGCAAGAGGTCGTCGCCGGCCTCGACATCATGATCGTGCGCGAGCTCACCTCCGGCATCTATTTCGGCGAGCCGCGGGGGATCACCGAGCTGAACGACGGCACGCGGGTCGGGGTGAACACCCAGCGCTACACCACGGAGGAGATCCGCCGCGTCGCCCGCTCCGCCTTCGAGCTGGCGCGCCGGCGCTCGAACAAGGTCTGCTCCATGGAGAAGGCCAATGTGATGGAGTCGGGCATCCTCTGGCGCGAGGAAGTGCAGTGGGTGCACGACAACGAATACCCCGACATCGCGCTCTCCCACATGTACGCCGATGCGGGCGCCATGCAGCTTGTGCGCTGGCCGAAGCAGTTCGACGTGATCGTTACCGACAACCTCTTTGGCGACCTGCTGAGCGACTGCGCGGCGATGCTGACCGGCTCCCTCGGCATGTTGCCGTCCGCCTCGCTGGGTGCCGCGATGGACGGGGGGCGGCCGAAGGCGCTCTATGAGCCGGTGCACGGCTCCGCCCCGGACATCGCGGGCCAGGGCAAGGCGAACCCGATCGCCTGCATCCTCTCCTTCGCCATGGCGCTCCGCTACTCCTTCGATCTGGGCGCGGAGGCCGACCTGATCGAGCGGGCGGTGGAAGCCGTGCTCGCCGACGGCGTGCGCACGCCCGACCTGATGGGGCCGGCGGGTGGCACGGCGGTCAGCACGACAGAGATGGGCGACGCGATCCTGGCCAAGCTCGACGAGATCGCCTGACGGGGCTGGCCTCAGCATAAATGTTCACTATATGTTCCGTTCATCCGAGAGAATCGGAGGATGGACATGGCCGACCTTTTCGGCGGTGGCGTCCGGCCCGAGGCGCGGCGCGGGCGCGGTGCCGGCAGCAACCATGACGGCCGGTTCGAGCGCTTCCAGCATGTGCGGGAGGATGACGGCTGGACGCTGGAGGAGGACGCGCCGCTCCGCACCGAGGTGATCGAGGATGCGAGCCGCACGGTGCTCGCCCGCAACACCTCCCCCGACGTGCCCTTCGACCGCTCGATCAATCCCTATCGGGGCTGCGAGCATGGCTGCATCTACTGCTTCGCTCGACCGACCCACGCCTTCCTCGGCCTCTCCCCCGGTCTGGATTTCGAGACCCGGATCCTGGTGAAGTCCGACGCGCCGGCCCGCCTGGTCGAGGAGCTGCGCCGCCCGCGCTACACCGTCCGCCCGATCGCCATGGGAACCAACACCGATCCCTACCAGCCGATCGAGCGGGACCGGCGAATCATGCGCGGCATCCTCGAGGTGTTGGAAGCCTGCAACCACCCGGTGACCATCGTGACCAAGGGTGGATTGATCGCCCGCGACATCGACATCCTCGGCGCCATGGCGCGGCGGCGGCTGGTGCATGTGGCGATCTCGGTCACGACGCTGGACCCTCACCTCGCACGGGCGATGGAACCGCGGGCGGCCACACCCGCGCTCCGCCTCCGCACCGTCCGGGCGCTGGTGAAGGCCGGCATCCCCACCGGCGTGATGATGGCACCGATCATCCCGGCCCTTACCGATCATGAGATCGAGCGGGTGCTGGCGGCGGCGGCCGCCGCCGGGGCGAAGAACACCAGCTATGTCTGCCTCCGCCTGCCGAGGGAGGTCGCGCCCCTCTTCCGCGATTGGCTGAGCGAGGTGATGCCGGATCGGGCGCCGCGGATCCTGCGCTATGTCCGCGAGATGCACGGCGGCAAGGACTATGACGCCGAGTGGGGCAAGCGCATGACGGGTGAGGGTGTCTATGCCGAGCTCATCGCCCGCCGCTTCCACCTGGCGCGCGAGCGGGAGGGGTTGCGCGCGATCAGCCCCAGTCTCGACACGCGCAGCTTCCGCCGGCCGGAGCGTGCCGGGGATCAGCTGGCCCTCGACCTCTAGCCCGCTTGCGCCCGGCGCCGCCCCGGCCCCATGGTCGCGCCATGTCCGGTCCCGGCAAGCACGACGGCCCCGATTTGCGGCGAGAGCTGGCGCTCGCCGGCTCGGTCTGCGGCGTGGACGAGGTCGGGCGCGGGCCCCTCGCCGGGCCGGTGGTGGCGGCGGCCGTGATCCTCGATCCCGCGCGTGTGCCCGAGGGCATCGACGACTCGAAGCGGCTCAGCGCCAAGCGCCGCGCGGCCCTCGCCGAGGCGATCCGGGCCAGCGCCCAGATCGGCATCGGCTGGGCCGAGGTGGCGGAGATCGACCGCGTGAACATCCGCCAGGCGTCCCACCGCGCGATGGAACGCGCCGTGGCCGCCCTGCCCATCGCTCCGGCCACCGCGCTGATCGACGGCAACGCCCTGCCGGAGGATCTGCCCTGCGCGGCGGAGGCCATCGTCGGGGGCGATCGCCGCTCCCTCTCCATCGCCGCGGCCTCGATCATCGCCAAGGTGCACCGCGACCGAATGATGGCGGAGCTCGCCCGCGCCTTCCCCGGCTATGGCTGGGAGCGCAATGCCGGCTACGGCACGGCGGAGCATCTCGCCGCCCTCGACCGGCTCGGCCCGACCCCGCACCATAGGCGTTCGTTCGCGCCGATACACAAGATCTTGTGCAAGAAATCGTAAACAACCTCTTGATTCCAAATATAAATTGACTGATCGCCGCTTCTCCCGCATCGTCGCGTCAGGAGAGGGGAAACAACGGACGAACTCCATGACGTCGGATGCCAGCGCTGCGGCCCTGCCGCGGGACCGGATACTTGCGGGCGAGTGTGTGGAGGTCATGGCGGCCCTGCCGGAGGGCTCGATCGACCTGATCTTCGCCGATCCGCCCTACAACCTACAGCTCAGAAGCACCCTGCACCGCCCCGACAACTCCCGGGTCGATGCGGTGGATGAGGCCTGGGACCGCTTCGGCTCTCTCGCCGCCTACGACCGCTTCACCCGGGACTGGCTGGCTGCGGCGCGGCGCGCCTTGAAGCCCGACGGGGCGATCTGGGTGATCGGCAGCTACCACAACATCTTCCGCCTCGGCACCGCGCTCCAGGATGCCGGCTTCTGGATCCTGAACGACGTGGTCTGGCGCAAGACCAACCCGATGCCGAACTTTCGCGGCAAGCGCCTGACCAACGCGCACGAGACGCTGATCTGGGCCGCCAAGTCGGACGATGCCCGCTACACCTTCAACTACGACGCGCTGAAGGCCTTGAACGACGGGGTGCAGATGCGCTCCGACTGGCTGCTGCCGATCTGCACCGGGCTGGAGCGGCTGAAGGACGACGACGGCAACAAGCTCCATCCGACGCAAAAGCCGGAGGCGCTGCTGCATCGCATCATCGTCGGCACCACCCGGCCGGGGGAGACGGTGCTGGACCCGTTCTTCGGCACCGGCACGACCGGCGCGGTCGCCCGGCGTCTCGGCCGCCACTTCATCGGCATCGAGCGGGAGGAGGCCTACCGCAACGCGGCGGAGGCGCGCCTGGCGGGTATCGCCACCGCCGAGGACAGCGCGCTCACCGTCACGCCGTCGCGCCGGGACGCGCCCCGGGTGCCCTTCGGCCAGTTGGTGGAGCGCGGCCTTCTCAGCCCCGGCCAGGTCCTGGTCTCGCGAAACGGCCGGCACGCCGCCAAGGTCCGGGTCGATGGAACGCTGGTGGCGGCCAACGTCTCGGGCTCCATCCACCGTGTGGGTGCAGTGCTGGAGGGTGCGCCAAGCTGCAACGGCTGGACCTTTTGGCACGTGCCGCGCCCCGATGGGGACCTCGTCCCCATCGACGTCTACCGCCAGCGCATCCGCGCCGAGATGCAAGAGTGACCACCGGCCGGGGGGGGGGGGGGGGGGGGGGGGGGGGCCCCCCGCCGCCCCCGCCCGCCCCGGCGGCCGGGCCGCCCCCCGCCCCCCCCCCCCCCCAAACAACCACCCCACCCACAACACGCCCCCACCAACCGGACCACCCCC
>JBCDCY010000012.1:0-118625 GCA_039180875.1 Pseudomonadota bacterium
ACAACGAGGACCGACCCCACAGCGCGATCGGGTACAACGTCCCGATATCGCTCACCGACCACGGCGGCGCATCCGGCCCGCCGCCGTGAAAGAGCCCGGGAATTCTGGCTCCGGGTGGTCCAAGGTTCGGGGACAGCGCAAGAGCCCGGGAATTCTGGCTCCGGGTGGTCCAAGGTTCGGGGACAGCGCACCGACCGGAGAACTCCAGTTCAGCGCGGCCCTAATCCGGGGAGAAGGTCAGTTCTGCGGGTTTGCCTGCCAGCGGAGGGCAAAGGCCAGCGGAAGTAGTAGACCCCATGCCGGGAGGGTGACAGATAGGCGGACAGTTTCATGGGGGTGGTGCTCCACTTTGTGTCGCACCCGGCCGTCCGAACTCTAAGTCACTGATCTAGAAAGAACTGGCGGGCCACGCGTGACGAAGATGCGAACTATTGCTTCGCCATAGCGCTACGCTAGAGCAGATTTGCAGTCGAAGTGGTTGTGCTTCGCGCATAGCAACAGATTGACCAATTCTCGATATCAATCACCCTGTTGTTCTACACGGGTGCCCGCTTGCTCTTGCGACGCCATGCTCGAGGTCAAGATGGCTTTTGAAAGAGCGATAAGACCCTTCAAGTCCAGACGGGCAGAAAGAGCGTCCTTTTGCAGCAATTCCTCTGTCAAATGCGGATGAAATTTCTCGAACAAGAGGTTCGGTGAATGAGCAAATAGGTCCACCTCTTTACCATCTGCCAGAGTTGAAATTGCGTCGATCAGCTGCGGGCTTTCGTCCTTCCCGAACACTTCCAGAAACCCGTCGTGTGTCTGCACGGTAAAGCCGCTCGCGCGAAGGGCGAGTGCTAGGGTCGTTGTCTGAACGGAACCCTTTTTCGTTGCTACG
Source organism: Pseudomonadota bacterium (assembly GCA_039180875.1). Classification (GTDB taxonomy): domain Bacteria; phylum Pseudomonadota; class Alphaproteobacteria; order Rhodobacterales; family Rhodobacteraceae; genus JBCDCY01. Next base: position 881 of record JBCDCY010000012.1, read on the forward strand.
ACAGCAGCGTTGTCGCTGAGCTGTGCAATCCTTCCGGGGTCAAATTGCAGTTGGCCGTAGTTGCTGCGTGCCTCGTCGAGTAGCTCAAGCGCTGTCTCATCAAGATAGATCGGGCGCATTTGGTCTTCTAGAACATCGAACATTCGCTCGATCACCCGGTCGTGGATGTTGCCAGGATCGCCCCCAAAGATGGGGGGCACTCCCGCTTTCGCCGGTGCAACCATAATGACACGATCCCGGTCGAGAACTTCCTGCACAAGCCAGCGCCTGCCCGAAAAAATGAGAAGCATTCCCGGCGCGATCATGTTGTCGATGGGGAGCGTCCCAAGCTCCTTACCTCCGGAAATGAGCCGGTATTCCTCGGGTGTCTGAAATACTGCATAGAAGCTATAGTGCTCGACCATCTTCTCGCCATTGGCACCGAGCAACAGAAGTCCATCGCCGGCTTGCTCAATGAGCACGACTTCAGGGTGCCCGAGTGCTCGCAAAACATCCAAGAACAGCTGGGTATCGACCTGGCGGAATGGTCCGGTTTGACAGAGAATCCCGTATAGTTGCCGCGCACGTATTCCGCCCCGCTCGGCGATCACCGAGAGGATTTGGTGAACGAGCGTCGAAAGGTGCAGGGCCTCGCGTTGCGGCGGTTCGCACCAGCCTTCCAATAGCAATTCGATCATCGCAATGGCCCGCACCATGCCTAGGCGAAGACGGTCCGAGAAATTGCTCGTCGGCGTTAGCTTCGCCTCGACTGCATATTGTCGAAGGATGGCTGGCTTGCCCGGTCGCCGCCCTGATCGGCCAAGCCTTTGCCTGAGCGATGCGACGCTGAACGGTGCGCCGATCTGGCCGACACAGGTTACATCGCCAATATCGATTCCCAATTCCAGCGTGGAAGTGCAGATGGCAGTCGTCGGCGCATTGCCATCTTTCAGGCGGCGCTCCACGAAGTCTCGATGCTCGCGCGACAGGCTGGCGTGATGAGGGTAAAACTCCTGCGGCAGATGTTCCTTTTCGCAAAGTGCGCGCAACCGATCTGAGTAGATTTCGACGGACTGACGAGCGCCGCCGAAAACAAGATTGTCGCTGCCTTTCAGGTGTTCGAAGAGGTGCTGCGCAATGGCATCCGTCGCTGAAGGGCCTTCATCGTCCTTGTCGCCAGCAACGTAGCCACGGAGCTGAAGCTGCAATTCGGCTGATCCGCCCTCGGCAATGACCTGCTCGACTTCACCTGGGCTGTCAGGACGAAGATAAGTCTTCGCTAGCTCCATATCTCCGAGTGTGGCCGACAAACCGACCCGGCGAATAGGCCTCTTGAGAGCGATTTCGAGACGCATGAGAAGCGAACGCATCTGGATGCCGCGCTCACTGTCGAGGATCGAATGCAATTCATCCAGAATGACTGCGCGCGTAGCGCCGAACAGCCTCGGAATCTCTAATCCGCGTCGAATGAATAGCGCTTCAAGAGACTCCGGGGTGATTAGCAGCACGCCCCTCGGTCGCTTGGTAGCCTTAGACTTTATCGATGACGAAACGTCGCCATGCCACGGCGTGATAAGCAAGTCTGTGTCGCAACAAATGTCTTCCAGTCGCCGTGCCTGATCGGTGATGAGAGCCTTCAGCGGTGCGACATACAGAACATCAAATCCGGAGTTCTCACTGGGTTCATCGAGTACCTGGGACAGTAGCGGGAGAAATGCGGCTTCAGTCTTGCCTCCGGCGGTGCTGGCAGCGACAATCAGGTCGCGATTTCCATCCATAAGCTCGCGCGTCGCGCGCGCCTGAATATCGCGCAATTCCTTCCAGCCCTGCTGACGTATCCATTTCTGGATCGGTCGAGCCAGCTTGTCGAATGCCGTAATCACAGTCGGAAGCTGGCTAGCTCGTCACTCTCTGGGACAGCGCCAACGCTTTCATCCACGTCGCTCATGTCTTCACCGGAATCTTCCGCCACGTCGAGTTCTTCGATGAGGTCCGACCATTCGACGCCGGGGTTTTGTTCGAGCACCGCCAGAAGATTCACGAAAGCCGTGACTGTGTTTCGAGGGGTTCTGAAATAGGCTTCCCCGATCCTGTCCGAGCAGTGTGTCATGAACGCTTCCAAGGCGTTGTCTGGCAGGATTGCTTCTTCGCCCTGCATGACGGCGCGAATGTTGGCTAGGAGCACGAACAGGTCTTCAGGCGTAAGGCTGGCCAGTCGAATGACCGGCCCGGAAAGATCGACCAGTCCGTCACGCGCAAAGGTGTTCTCTGCGAGGCGAGATTGGAGGGCCTCATAGCTATAGAGGCCGCGCCGCGTATTCATGAGGAATTCCGGTGTTCCTCCCATGAGGAAGCCAAGGTTCTCCGCACTCCCTTGCAGAACGTCGTTCAGGATGCGCAGGATTTGCTCATAGTTGGCATTGCGGGCTTGCGATGAAGTCAGCTTGTAGAGGTTAACCATCTCATCAAGGCCAACGAGCAGGCCCTTGTAGCCCGCTTCACAAACAAATGCCGACATCAGTTTGAGGTGGTCGTAGACGCTGGCGTCATTGACGATCGTGCGAACACCCACAGCCTTGCGAGCATCGGTTTTGGTTGCAAATTCGCCGCGCAGCCATCGAATTGCTGCCGATTTCAGTTCTTCATCGCCGGTTTCATGTCCCTCCCAATACCGGCGGATCACCTGCGCGAAGTCGAAACCTCCTGTCAGTTCCTCGAAATGGGCAAGTCGCTGGCGAATGATTTCATCTGTCGATTGTTCTTGCGCTTCGGCGTCGTGGTGGGCTTGGCTGACAAATCGCTCGACAACATTCGACAATGCACCGCCATCTGGCTTGGTACGGGTGGCAAGATTTCGCGCCATCTCCGCGTAGAGGCCCCGTGCTTGCCCGCCGGTCGCGTGGATGCGTCGATCCGGGGCAAGGTCGGCAAACATGACGACCAGTCCCTTTTCGAGCGCCACAAGCCGGATGAGGTTCATGAAGAAGGTCTTGCCGGAGCCATACTCGCCGATGATGAAACGGATTGCCGAACCACCATCGGCGATCCGGTCCATATCCTTGACGAGTTCCTCGATCTCTCTCGCGCGTCCGACCTGGATGTGTCGAAGTCCCAATTTGGGAACAACACCGGCGCGGAGCGCCTGAACGATGGCGTCACGTTCGCGCGGTTTCAGTCTCGACATGAATTAATCCCCCTTCGCAATCTCAGCTCTTAGTGCCTCGGAAATGTCCGGCGACACGTCATATCCGTCATATTCGTCGAGCAAGGCTTCATCGAATTTATTGAAAGCCCACTCGTTGACTACCTCAAGCGCGCCAGACGGCATGAGGCCTTGCTTGCCGACGATCTCGTCAAACTCGTCGTCGGTCCAGTGTTCGCGCTGGATTATCTGCTCCACAAGCATTGCGTGCTTGGGATCGAGGCCAGCCATTGACGATGGAAGAGCATGTGCTGCTGTGGCCTCGTCGCTCACGTCTTCGTCGGTCGAGAAAATCTCGCCCAGAACGTTTGAAACGCGCTCGGTGTCATCTCGAATAGCGGTAATACGCGCTGCATCGAGCGAAGCGGCTTTGGCCTTCGGCTCATCCGGTATTTGTTCGCCTGGTGCTTCCGCTTCGGCTGTTTTGACGCGAACCGGGCCGTCTGGCACGTCGGCAGCATGGAGGTCGGCGTAAACGAGGCCAGCATCGATCCCGAGAGCCTTGTAGATTTTCTCGATGCAGGCCACTTCCTCAGGCTTAATGACACTGTCGGCATGGGCAGTTGCGACGACCGCCGCGCGCAAGGCGAGGTGATGTTCCGCATCTGAGTCTTTCAGCCTGCTGCGCAGCCACGACATGTCTGGCGGGACATCGAGATACCATTCGACGTTGGCGTGGAGACGCTTGTGCTCAAGCTCGGTCAGACCCGTGGTCGCTTCGATCTTTTCACGGAGCGCTCTGCGTTCTGCTGCCACAATCTCGCTGTCGGCATGTGCGACGAACGTCGCCAGCGCTAGCTCGAACAATGCGGCCCGGTAGGCCGGTGAGACATCCTCGAGTTGCTCGACTACCTCACCCAGTTCGAAGATTACGACGGGTTCGCCGATCTTTGGTCCACGCAGCGAAAATCTCGGGTCAGGGGCCATGCCAAAGCCGATCCGGGCGAGCGCATCCGCTGCGCCAGTCAAGTTCCGCTTACCGAGTTTCTTCGGCGTTTCGCCTTCTAGGCGCGAGATCAAATCAAGTGCTGGGACTAGACCGCCTGCCGCTACTTGTTCGCGCGCCCAGTCCTTGAGTTCTTCCAGCTCGTCTGACGGGAACAGACTCCAAAGCTCAGCAGGCAGCAGCGCCTGGGCTTCAATTGTTCCTCTGCCGTCCGGATTGCGACCCAGATAACGGCTGAATTTATCGAGTTCATCCATTGCCTCGTCTGCGATCTTCTGTGCCTTCTGCACAGGCGAACGCAGATCAGATACGTCAGGGATCGCGACATCACCACCATCTCCCGTCGTGAGATTGACGGAGCAATTGAACTCGCTGGATGCAGCGCGATAGTCCATCTTCAACAGTTTGCGTGGCGTTCGCACCTTCAAGCCATTGGGGTGCAGCGCGTCGAATTTCAGTTTGAAGAGTGCTTTGAATTCGTCGCCACAACGCTCGGCAGGCGTTCGAAGGCGTCGCTCTGGGTGGCAAAGCAGCCAGAGGTGCAGCCATTCGGCATTGAGGGCCTTGCCGTCTGCGATCATACCGCCGAGCGCGAACTTCAGTGAGAATGGCAAGTCCCAACTGTGGTTCTCAAGGATCGCCTGTTTGAGGGTCGCATCGTCCAGTGAGATGCCGCCCATCGCCATGATACGCGCGATGTCGAGAAACTCACCGAGATACCTTTGGACGGAGTAGTTCGCAGAGAAGAGTGATTTGAGGCGTTCGACCTCCTCCACGATTTCCTGTTTTTCATCGTCGGACGGCTGGTCGACCAGAAACCGCCGCTCCAAACCATAGAAGAACAGGAACATATAGCCGGGGTTGATCGTCCCGTCTTTTCGACCATCAACCAGCCAATCGAGATAGGTGGCTCTGCAAACGGCTGGGATACTCGAATAGCCCGGCCAGTATGACATGTTGTCGCCATTTTTGTCTGATCCGACCCGCGCGACGGACAGCGCAGGATCGATGTAAGCTCGACAGCCGTCGCCATAATAGGATGAACCAACACGTGGCGGTTTGCCGACGTAAACCATTCCATCGATCGTGCGGCCTGCGATAGTGACCGATTGCCCCTTTGGCACCCAGCTTTGCGACCTTTCTGTTGGGTTTTGGCGCGAACCTTTTGATTGTAACTGTTGATCCATGAGAGGACTGGACCGGCCTTGTCGCGCAAGTTTTTCGACTGATCTGCGCTCTGCCGCTGCTTCAAGATCAGCCCTCGCTTGCCGCCCTGCTCGAATAAGCTCGGCGTTATTCTGCTTTGGCCGGTAGGGTTTGGCTTGGCGGAGCGGCTCCCCTCCGGTCGCCAACGGCATATAGCCTTCGCCCCCAGAGTCGGCTTTTTCTGCAATCCTGGCTGTACGACGTCTTTCGTACCACCACACAAAAGCTATCGGCGCGAGAAGAGCGAATAGAGCTTCGAGCGAATCGGGCAAACTGTCCAATATAAATGCCGCAAATATTACGCAAAAAAACAAAGATCCTACGTAAAGCCCGATAATGCGGATGATTTTCCAAATCAATGACATGATCTATCAATGCCAGTTTTTCGCATTTTGGTCACGCATATCGTCTATTGTCCGCGCATAATTATTTACAAGATCGTCGGTCTTCACTTCAGCGCCGCCACAAGCCATCGCGACGCTATCGACCAGTTCAATGGCACTCTGTCTCGCTGATTGTTTCAAGCAGCGATCATATCGTTCGCTCTGATGGATACGGTTTAGGAGCGGCTCTGCTGTAGCAGCACGGCTTTTTCGCGACTTTACAGATGCAGCAAGTATGCGATCTGCATGTCGAAAGCGAGCGTCAAAGCTGCAAAATTCGCGTCGCATACTATCGTGTTCTGTCGTGCTACCTCGTGTTCCCGGAAAGAGTGCAACGATTTGCTATTGTGGCAACGACTGGAGGGCAAGATAAAAGGCCGTGAGCCAATCGGCCCTACAGCATTGTTGTTGTTGAGGTTTTCCAGTGCCGCGAGAACCCGCGTGGTGCCGTCATCATAAGTAACTCTCTGTTCTTATGAGATTTTTACCGTGCCGCACATTTTCTCCGACCTTCAACTTCCCAGTCTTACAATACCTGCCGCTCGCTCTGGACTCACCAAGGGGATGCGCGCCTGACCCTCTCCACCGCCGCCGCTCGCCCGGGTCTGGGCGAGGCGAGTGACGGCGGCTCCGAGGGGATCGCTCAGGTAAGACCGGGATGAGCAAGTAGAACTGCGCAGCAGGGTGTTCGGACCAAGTTTCTGGCAAGCGCCGATCCGCACTCCACCTGTCTTCGCCGCAGCAGGCACGCCACACGGCAAGCGGACGTTTCAATCGGGAAATCGCGTCGCCAAGATGAAGACATGCCTTACCGCAATCGCCACTCATCTCCGCCTGACCGCTCGTCACGGATCGATCTCTATGACTACGCGAAGCTGCCGGACCCCAAGCCGCGCGGCCGCCCGATTGCGGACGACTTGTCAGATTGGCGGGTCGTGGATGATTGGCCGGACGATGTTCCGGTCACGCCCGAAGAGGTCGACGTCTTCGAACGCTGGTTCGGAGGCTTGCTCGACGAGATGTTCGGGCCGGAGTCCGACCGCGATTGAGCGGTCGAAACGACTTGTCATAACTGCCTCATTGGAGTATAATCATAATGGTCGAAGAAGCGCCCGTCAGTGTCATCGAGACGCCGGAATTCATCTCCGTGACAGGTCGCATGATGGATGAAGAGGAGCGTGCCTTGTTGGTAGATTATCTCGCCTAAAATCCCGCAGCAGGCGATGTCATTCCGGGTACTGGCGGGGTGCGTAAGCTGCGGTGGGCCTTGCCCGGTCGCGGCAAGCGAGGCGGCGCGCGGGTGATCTACTTCTATCATAGCGGTGCCATGCCGCTCTTCGCGCTGACGGCGTTCGCCAAGAACCAGCGCGCCGACATCAGTCGGGCTGATCGCAATGGGTTTCGCGAGCTGACCGCGCGATTGAAGGAAGCCTATCTCGGGAGGAGCGCATCATGAGCGGCAAGGCAGCCGATAGCATCCGGCGCGGGCTGGAAGAGGCCGTAGCCTATGCTGAAGGGACGGCGGACGAGAACCAATACGGTGTCCACATTCCCGCTGTGATCGACGTGAAGGCGATCCGCACGAAGCTGAACATGACGCAGGAAGAGTTCGCTGGACGGTTCGGCTTCTCGATCAAGACTCTGCGCCATTGGGAGCAAGGGCAGCGGGCGCCGGAAGGCCCTGCGCGGGCGTACCTGCTCGTCATCGACCGCAACCCCAAGGCGGTGCAAAAAGCCTTAAGGAAAGCAGCGTGAACGCGCCGCAGCCTGTCGTGAAGCTGCGCGCGGCGCTCTATCTGCGCGTCTCGACGGCACGGCAGGCGGAGCACGATGTCTCCATTCCTGATCAGAAGCGCCAGGGCGAGACCTACTGCGAAGCGCGCGGATACGACCTCGTCGAAACCTATGTCGAGCCAGGGGCGTCGGCGACGAACGACAAGCGGCCGGAGTTTCAGCGCCTGATTGAGGCCGGGACGGCCAAGCCGTCCGCCTTCGATATCGTGGTCGTTCATTCGTTCAGCCGTTTCTTCCGCGATCATTTTGAGCTCGAGTTCTATGTCCGCAAGCTCGCGAAGAACGGTGTGAAGCTCGTCTCGATGACCCAGGAACTCGGCGACGATCCGATGCACGTCATGATGCGCCAGATCATGGCGCTCTTCGACGAGTATCAGTCGAAGGAGAATGCCAAGCACACGCTCCGGGCACTGAAGGAGAACGCTCGCCAGGGCTTCTGGAACGGGTCATTGCCGCCAGTCGGCTATCGCGTCGTCGATGCCGAGAAGCGCGGCGCGAAGGTCAAGAAGGTGCTTGAGATCGATCCGCTGCACGCGGACACGATCCGGTTGATGTTCCAACTGGCGCTTAACGGTAATGGCGAAAGCGGTCGGATGGGCGTCAAGGCGATCGCCACCTATCTCAACGAGCGCAAGCTTTACACGCGGACTGGCGGACGCTGGGGGGTAGGCACGGTTCACCGTATCCTGACCCGCCGGACCTATATCGGCGAGCACGAATGGGGGAAGAGCTACAAGGACGGGACACCCAAGAAGCAGACCGAAATCATCACCGTAGCGGTGCCGCCCATCGTGGACCGTGAAACGTTCGATGCGGTCCAAAAGTCACTGAAGAAACGTGCGCCGATGGTCACACCGGGCTGGACCGTCAGCGGACCGACCTTGCTGACCGGCATTGCGTTCTGTGCGGAGTGTGGTGGCGCGATGACGCTCCGCACATCGGGCAAGGCAAAGCACTATCGCTATTACACCTGCTCGACGGCTGCCCGGCAAGGGAAGTGCGGCTGTTCAGGCCGGACGATCAGAATGGACAAGCTCGATCATCTGGTTGCGGAGCACCTTGAACGCCGGTTGCTCAACCCGAAACGGCTGGAAGACTTGCTGTCGGCACATCTGGACCGCAGGGAAGAGCGAGACACCCGCCGCCGCGACACGGCCAATGAACTGACGAAACGGGCGGCGGAAGCTGAGCAGCGCTTGAAGCGCCTCTATGACGCCATCGAAAGCGGGATTGCCGATCTCGACGATCCGTCCTTGAGAGAGCGAGTCGCCGAGCTGACTGCAACGCGGGACCAGGCGCGCGTTGATGCTGAGCGCGCGAAGAGCGCGATCCAGAACGCAGGCCAGCATCTATCGCCGGAGCATCTGCGCCGCATGGCGATGTCCGCCCGCCAGAAGATGCGTGGAAGGGACGGCGGATTTCGGCGCGATCATCTGCGGGCTTTGGCGCAGCGCGTCGAGGTCGCAGATCGCGAAGTGCGCATCATAGGGTCGCATGACGAGCTGATCCGGGTGCTTGCCGCATCAGATGGCGTAGGAACGGCGGCGAATGGCGTTCGCACTTATGTTCCAGGGTGGCGGAGAGACAGGGATTCGAACCCTGGGTGGGGTTGCCCCCACAACGGTTTTCGAGACCGCCCCGTTCGACCACTCCGGCACCTCTCCGCAGGCTCGCGCGTCGGTCGAGACGGGGCGAACACTAGCGACGGGTGGGGGTGCTCGCAAGGGGTTGCGCCCACCCGTCGCCGCCTCCTAGCGGGCGGTCTGGCCGAACAGCACCTTCTGGGCCTCGCGGCTGTCCTGGATGTTGGCGCGCATCTCCGCCGCGACCTCGCGCCCCTTGGCGACGGCGGGGCGGGCGGCGCAGCGGTCGAGCCAGGCCTGCATGTGGGGCAGCCCCGCGATATCCTGCTGCTGACCCTCCCAAAGGCTCGCCCAGGGCCAGATCGCCATGTCAGCGATGGAGAAGAAGTCGCCTGCCACGAACGGCCGGTCGGCCAGGCGCTTGTTCAGTACCCCATAAAGCCGCCCGGTCTCGTTGCGGTAGCGGTCCTTGGCATAGGGAAGATCGTTCGGCGGGTCCATGGAGGGCGCGTACTTGAGGAAGTGATGCGCCTGGCCGGCCATCGGGCCGAGGCCGCCCATCTGCCACATCAGCCATTGCTCGACCTCCACCTGCTCCCGCGGGGTGGAGCCGTAGAAGCTGCCGGTCTTACGGGCGAGGTACTGCAGGATGGCACCGGACTCGAAGATCGAGATCGGCTGGCCGTCGGGCCCGTCCGGATCGACGATGGCCGGCATCCGGTTGTTCGGGGCGATCTTCAGGAAGTCCGGCTGGAACTGCTCGCCCTTGCCGATGTCGACGAGGTGGAGGGTGTAGGGCAGGCCCATCTCCTCCAACGCAATGGTGATCTTCCAGCCGTTGGGCGTCGGCCAGTAGTGAAGCGCGATCGGCTCAGGCATTGCCATCATCTCCCCTGTCAGCACATGGCGAAGAGATGTGGCGCCCGGGCGCGCTTGCAAGTCAAGGGATCTGCGCCGTCAGGCGCGACGCAGACGTGGCGGGCGAAGCGCGGTGAGCGAGGGATGGAGGGCGTGGGGCAGGAGATGGGCCCAGCGCGGCTCCACCTCGACCTGGCCGAGAAGGGCGGAGAGGGCTTCGACTGACCAGACCGCCCGGTCGCGCAGGATGCGGGCATAGAGCTCCATGGCGCCTGGGGCAGCATAGAAGCTCCAATGGCAGATCCGGCGCCGGGGCGGTGCGATGTCGACGCCGCGCATGGCGAGCGATCGGCGCACGGTCGGATGGTCGAGCTGCAGGTCGATCCAGCCGCGGGGCGGGCAGACCAGGCCGTGGCCAAGCGCCCGGTCGCGGCGATCGCCCGGCGCGGCGCGCTCGAACAACCAGTCGTAAAGGTCGTTGGCCCGGGCCGTGACGTTGTAGATTTCCGGCGAAGCCCCCGACGGCAGTCTCGCCAGCCGCTCAGCCGCGACCCCGGCGAACTCCGCCGCGCCGAGCAGGATCATTCGGCCGAGAGCCCATGCCGCCGGCGCCTCCAGATACGGCAGTGCCGCCAGGGCGACGCGGGCGCCGAGGGAGTGGGCCAGCATGTCGATCGGACGGCCCGGTCGGCAGGCGGCGACGGCGTTCAGCAGTTGGGCGAGGCAGGCACCCGCCGCCCCGGCCCGATCGTAGGCGACGGCAAGCCCGGTCCGGCGCTCCGCCAACAACGCCGCCGGATGGGGCGCATGCCCGGGCCAGGCGAAGCCGATGCAGAGGCCCGGTGCCTGGCCGGCGCCGAAGCCGAGCCCCCCGGGCCAGCTCGCCAGCTTCCAGCAGGTGCGATCCGGCGTGAGCGCATAGAGCAGCCGGTGGGGATCGCGCGCCGCCCCGATGCCACCGTCCGGCGCGGGTGCGAAGCGAAAGCCGTGCACCAGCACCACCACGGGATCGTCCGGCCCGACGGCCGCGAGCCTCCGTTCCAGCGCCGTCTGAAAGTCGCCGTGGCGATCGTCGGCCAAGCAAAGCGCGCCGTCGATCGCCGAGACGCGAAAAATCGCCATCTGAGCCGCTCTCTGCCTCTGGTCATCGTTCTTGGTTTTCCGAACTTTCCGATGGATATGCGAAGACGCGGTTACCGCACGGTGACGGCTCTGTGACGGCAACGGCCTGCCGGCCCGGGCATTGACCGCCGGGCCGCGCTCTGCGACATCACCGGGGTGGTGATTTGTCGATCCGGATTGCGGGCCACGTGAAAGAAACCGCTAAAGAGGACTGAGGCCATGGTCACCGACCGGCCCCGCCCTTGCCGGGAACCGGACACGAGGTCAGGGCCAAGCGCATGAGCAGGGACAGCAGCAAAGACGGATGGGGCCCCCGCACCCGCCTGGTCCATGGCGGCGTGCGGCGCAGCCAATACGGCGAGACGGCCGAGGCGATCTTTCTCACCCAGGGCTTCGTCTACGATAGCGCCGAGGCGGCGGAGCGGCGTTTCCTTGGCGAAGAGACGGACGAGAGCTTCATCTACGCCCGCTACGGCAACCCCACCGTGCGGATGTTCGAGGATCGGATCGCCGCGCTTGAGGGGGCGGAGGACGCCTTCGCCACCGCCTCCGGCATGGCGGCCGTGAACGGCGCGCTGATGTGCCAGCTTCAGGCGGGAGACCACGTGGTCTCGGCCCGGGCGCTTTTCGGCTCCTGCAACTACATCGTCGAGAAGCTGCTGCCGCGCTACGGCATCGAGGTGACGTTCGTCGACGGCACGTCCCTTACGGAGTGGGAGGGGGCGGTACGGCCGAACACCAAGCTCCTGTTCTTCGAGACGATCTCGAACCCGACGCTCGAGGTGATCGACATCGCCGCAGTGGCCGCCATCGGGCATCGCGCCGGCGCCCGGGTGGTGGCCGACAATGTCTTCGCCACCCCGGCGCTGATCCGGGCCTTCGAGCTTGGGGCCGACGTGGTGATCTACTCCGCCACCAAGCACATCGACGGCCAGGGCCGCTGCCTCGGCGGCGTGGTGCTGGGTGCGCAGGACTTCGTGCGGGGCGAGCTTGAGCCCTACCTCAAGCACACCGGCGGCGCCCTCAGCCCGTTCAACGCCTGGGTCATGCTGAAGGGGCTCGAGACCCTGGATCTCCGCGTCCGGGCCCAGGCGGAAAACGCCGGTCGCCTGGCCGCGGCGCTGGAGGATCATCCGAAGATCGCCCGGGTGCTTTACCCGGGGCTCGCCAGCCATCCCCAGTTCGAGCTCAACCGCCGGCAGATGGAGACCGGGGGCACCGTCTTCGCCCTCGACCTCAAGGGCGATCAGGCGGCTGCCTTCCGCTTGCTGAACGCGCTCGAGATTTTCCTGATCTCGAACAATCTGGGCGATGCCAAAAGTATCGTCACCCATCCCGCGACAACTACCCACCAGAGGCTGACGGAAGAGGCCCGCGCCACCCTCGGCATCGGTCCGGGCCTGGTGCGCGTCTCCGTCGGGTTGGAGGATGAGGGCGACCTGCTGACCGACCTCCTGCAGGCGCTCGACGCGACATAGCGCCCTGCCGATCTGTGCCGGGGCGCCGGTCGCCCTATCTACTCAGGTGATCCAGCCTTGCAGGAGCCGCCCCATGAACAAGCATGTCCGGATCGCGCCAAAATCGGCGCGGCCCAGCCGGGCCGAGGCCGAGGAGGCGGTGCGCACCCTGCTGCGTTGGGCCGGCGACGATCCGGAGCGGGAGGGCCTGCTCGACACCCCCGCCCGCGTCGCCAAGGCCTACGAGGACTGGTTCCGCGGCTACAGCGAAGATCCCGCGGCACTGCTTGAACGCACCTTCGAGGAGGTCGAGGGCTACGACGAGATGGTCGTGCTCCGCGACATCCGCTACGAGAGCTATTGCGAGCACCACATGGCCCCGATCATCGGCAAGGCCCATGTGGGCTACCTGCCGACCGACCGGGTCGTCGGCATCTCAAAGCTCGCCCGAGTGGTCGACGCCTACGCCAAGCGCTTGCAGGTGCAGGAAAAACTGACGGCTCAGATCGCCAACACCCTGCAAGAGGTTCTGCAGCCCGCCGGCGTCGCCGTGGTGCTGGAGGGCGAGCATCACTGCATGTCGACCCGCGGCGTGCACAAGCCCGGCGTCAGCATGGTGACCTCCACCATGCTCGGGACCTTCCGCCAGGACCCAACCACGCGGAAGGAATTCCTCGACATCATCGGCAACCCGACGAACCGGCTCTCCTAAGGCGCCGTCCAAAACGACGTATCTCGCATCGGACATCGCGATCGCGATGTCCGATACCGTTTGATCCGTCGCGGCGTCAGGTGAGGCGGGTGAGGCGTACGGGCAGGCCGTCCTTCGGCTTCGGGATCGGGATGCGCTGCCAGCGGGTCGGTTCGTCCGACCCGGGCTCGATCCGGAAGTCGCGGAGGAATTGGGCGACGAAGGCCTTCACCTGCATGTAGGCGAAATGCAGGCCGATGCACTTGTGCGCACCGCCGCCGAATGGGGCCCAGGCAAACCGGTGGCGCGCATCCTCGGCCCGGTTCGAGCTGAAGCGGTCGGGATCATAGCTTTCAGGATCGCTCCACAGCTCCGGCGATCGCATGACGAGCCCCGGATTGACGACCACCGGACTGCCCGCCGGGATCTCCAATCCCTGCCACGTGAAGGCCTTCACCGCGACCCGCGGGATGAACGGCACCGGCGGCATGAAGCGGAGCGCCTCCTTGAAGACCCGCTCGGTCACGCTCATCTCGCCGAGGGCCTCATAGGCCAGCGGGCCGTCGCCGAGCGCCAGCACCTCGGCCCGCACCGCCTCCTGCCACTCGGGGTAGGTGGCGAGCGCCCAGGTCATGGTGGTGAGCGCCGAGGTGGTGGTGTCGTGCGCCGCCATCATCAGGAAGTTGAAATGATCGACGATCTCCTCGTCGCTCCAGCCTTTGCCGTCCTCCTCCGCCCGGCAGAGGTGGGAGAAGAGATCATCGGCGGAGGAGGTGCGCCGCTCCGCGATCAGTCCGCGGAAGGTCTCGCTCAGATGCGCCCGCCCCTCGACGCCGCGCTGCATCGCGGTGAAAGGCAACGGCCGGCGGATAACGGCGGTGGAGGCCGCGACCTCGTCGACGAAGGATTGGTTGAGCCGCTCCGCCTCGGATCCCAGCGCCAGCCCCATGAAGACGTTGGCGCCCACCTGCAGCGTCAATTCCTTAATGGCCGCGTAGAAGGCCAGCACCTCACCCGCCGGCCAGGCCGAGAGGGCGACCCCAATCTCGGCATTCATCCGCGCCAGATAGTCCCGCATCGCCGGGGCGCGAAAGGCCACCTGCATCACCCGTCGATGGGCCCGATGGTCGTCGAAATCGCGCAACATCAAACCGCCGGAGAACAGGCGCTCGATCGCGTACCAGCCGAGCTTGGACGAGAAGTTCGCCTCCCGATCCGTGAGGATCATCTCGACCGCCTCGACCCCCGCCAGCGTGACGTTCCAGCGCCCCAGCGTCTTCAGCCGATAGACCGGCCCGTAGCGCGCCGTCATCCGCTCATGCAGACCAAAGGGATCGCGGACGAGCGCCAGCGTATGGCCGACCAGGAGCGGTGCCGAGGGTCCCGGAATATGCGAGAGATCGGGTTCGATAACTTGCTGCAGCATCGGGACGTCCTTTCGGGTCGGCCGAGGCGAGGTAGCGGGCGATGCACGTCAAGGTAGCAGGCGCTGAGGCAAAGGGAACCGCCAGCGCGCTGGGCCCCGTCGATAGCGCCTCAGAAGCTGAAGATGCTGCCGAGGTTCTCGAGGATGGCCACTAGGATCAGTACGCCGACCACCCACAGAGCGACCTACCAGAAGAACTGGAAGACAATCGCTGCACTGCTGAGGTCGCAGCCGGCAAACGTCACGCCAAGGCCCCTGCCCGCTTGACAGCTCAGAGGTGCCCGGCCAACGCTCCGCCCAATGATCGATCTGCGACCCGTTCTCTATGTGATCGGTCTTTTGGTCACCATCCTCGGCGCTGCGATGACGATCCCGCTGGCCGTCGATATCGCCGTCGGCAACGGCGCCTGGCAGACCTTTGCCACTGCCAGCATCGTGACCACGCTGATCGGCGGGCTCTGCGCGCTGGGCTGCGCCAATGCCCGCAAGTCGGGCCTGACGCTGCAGCAGACCTTTCTGCTCACCACCGGGGTCTGGGTGGCGTTGCCGATCTTCGGCGCCATACCCTTCTGCCTCGGCGAACGCCCGCTGCCCTATGGCGATGCGTTTTTCGAGGCGATGTCGGGCCTCACCACCACCGGCTCCACCGTCTACTCGGGCCTCGGCGAGTTGACTGAGGGCAAGCTGCTTTGGCGTGGCCTGATGCAGTGGTTCGGCGGCATCGGCATCATCGTCGTCGCCATGGTGTTCCTGCCGACGCTCCGGGTGGGCGGCATGCAGATCTTCCGCTCCGAAGGCTTCGACACGTTCGGAAAGATCTTGCCCCGGGCGGCGGAGATCGCAGGCTCCATCGCCTACATCTACGTGGGACTTACGCTCATTTGCATGTTCGCCTACAGCTTTGCCGGCCTCGCGCCCTTCGATGCCGTGGTCCACGCGATGACCACCATCGCCACCGGGGGCTTCAGCAACCACGACGCCTCCTTCGCGGCGCTGCCGGCGGCCTCGGAATACGTGGGCGCTGTCTTCATGATGCTCGCGAGCCTGCCCTTCGTGCGCTACGTCCAACTCACCGCCGGCACGGCGCGGCCGCTGTTCGAGGACAGCCAGATCCGGCTGTTCTTGGTGGTTGCGCTGACCGTCGTGGCCGCGCTGGCAGCCTGGCAGGCCCTGGTCTCGGGCGCGGCTTTCGAGCCGGCCTTTCGGAAGGCGCTCTTCAACGGCGTCTCGATCCTCACCGGCACCGGCTATGCCAGCGCCAACTACGGCGGTTGGGGCGCGCTGCCGGTGGTGCTGTTCTTTCTGATCGGCCTGGTGGGCGGCTGCGCCGGCTCCACCACCTGCTCGATCAAGATCTTCCGTTTCCAGATCCTCGCCGCCGCCATCGCCACCCAGGTGCGGCGGATCCACGTGCCCTCCGGCGTCTTCACCCCGCGCTATGAGGGGCGCCCGGTGTCGGAGGATGTGATGAGCTCCGTCATGGCGTTCTTCGTGCTCTTCGCCCTGTCGCTCGCGGTGCTGTCGATCGCGCTCGGCATGATGGGCCTCTCGACCATCACGGCGCTTTCCGGCGCGGCGACCGCGCTCGCCAATGTGGGCCCGGGCCTCGGGCCGGAGATCGGGCCGACCGGCAACTTCTCCAGCCTGCCGGACAGCGCCAAATGGCTGCTCGCCGCGGCGATGCTGATCGGGCGGCTGGAGTTGATGTCGGTCTACGTTCTCTTCACGGTGGCCTTCTGGAGACGCTGAGGGTGGGGGTCTGAGATGGCGGAGCAGGTGGCGATCGGGTCGGAGATCGCGCGGGCCCTGGCGGCGCGCGGGGTGCGCACGGTCTTCGGCATTCCCGGCGTGCACAACGTGGAGCTCTACCGGGGATTGGAGGAGTCGGGCATCACCCACGTCCTCGCCCGGCATGAACAGGGGGCGGGGTTCATGGCCGACGGCTATGCCCGCGCCTCGGGCCAGCCCGGGGTTGCCTTCGTGATCTCCGGCCCGGGTCTCACCAATATCCTGACGCCCGTGGGCCAGGCCTATTCCGACAGCGTGCCGCTCCTGGTGATCTCCGCCTGCCTGCCGCGGGGCCAGCTGGGCATGGGCTATGGTCAGCTACATGAGATGCGCGATCAGGAGGGCGCGGGGGAGGCGGTGGCCCAGTGGTCCCGCACGGCCGACACGGCCGATGCGCTTTGGGATCTGATTGACCGGGCGATCGCCGATTTCGGCTCCCGCCGGCCCCGACCGGTCCATATCCAGGTGCCGCTCGATCTGCTGGAGGGGACGGGGCCGAGTGCGCCGGCCGCCCTCACGCCTCCGCCGCCGCCACGCCCTGACCCGGCGGCGGTTGAGGAGGCCGCCGGGCTGCTGCGCGAGGCCAAGCGCCCGCTACTGATCGTCGGCGGCGGGGCCTGGAGCGCGGCCGACGCGCTGCCGGAGCTGATCGCGCGGGCCGGCCTCGCCGTCTTTCCAACCTATGCAGCCAAGGGGCTGATCGGCGACGGCCATCCCCGCTCCTTCGGGCCGACCCTGGCGCGGCCGGGCAGCGCGGAGATCATCGGAAGCGCCGATCTGGTCGTCGCCCTCGGCACCGAGTTGGCCGAGCCCGATTTCTGGCGGCAGGAGCCCGGGATCAGCGGCACGCTGCTGCGCATCGACATCGACCCCAACATGCTCGCCGACCGGCACCGGGCCGACAGCGTCGTGCTCTCTGACGCTGGCGCCTTCGTCCGGGCGCTGCTCGAGGTGCTCGAGCCGCAGGCGACGACATGGGAGGAGGAGGCGATCGCCGATGCCCGCACCCGGCTGGTTGCCGATGCCCTGGCCGAGCGTCCGGGGGTGGCCGCCGTCCTCCCCTCCTTCGCCGCCTCCTGCCCGGAGGATGCGATCGTCGTCGCCGACATGACCCAGTTCGCCTATCTCGGCAACGAGGTGCACCCGACCCCCCGCGGCGGGCGCTGGCTGCATCCGGTAGGCTTCGGGACCCTCGGCTACGCCATGCCAGCAGCCATCGGCGCGAAGCTCGCCGCGCCCGAGCGTCCGGTGATCGCGGTCGCGGGAGACTACGGCTTTCAGTACACCGTGCAGGAACTGGCGACGGCGGTGGAGCTTGGCCTCTCCCTCCCCATCCTGATCTGGGACAACGGCAAATTGGGGGAGATCGAGGAGGACATGGTGCGCAAGCAGATCGCGCCGAACGCCGTCGTCGCCCGCAATCCCGACTTCCTCGCCCTTGCCCGGGCGTATGGCGCCGAGGCGATCCAGCCCGCGCGCTACGAGGACATTCCGGCCGCCGTCGCCCAGGCCCTCGCCGCCTCCGTCCCGACACTGATCCACGTGCGGGCGGACCTCGGCTGATGGGGCAGCGGGCCGTGATCGTCGGTGGGGGCATCAACGGCCTCGCCACCGCCTGGGCGCTGGTGCGCCAGGGCTGGGAGGTCGAGCTGTTGGAGCAGGGGCCGCTCCCCAACCCGGAGGCCGCGTCGTGGGACGCCCACCGGCTGATCCGGCCGCACTATGCCGATCAGCCGGGCTATGCCGCCCGGATCGGCGCGGCCTTCGCGGCGTGGGAGGAGATGTGGCGCGACCTCGGCCGCGCGCACTATGCAGGGCGCGGCATGCTCGCCCTCAGCCGCGCAGCGGGCGATTGGACTGAGCGGGCGGAGGCGGGGCTGACGGCCGCCGGCATCGCCCATGACCGCCTCGGCGGCAACGAGGTCGCTCGGCGCTTTCCGATGATCGTGGCCGATGGCGTGCGCTTTGCCCTTTGGACGGAGATCGGCGGTGCCCTGCTCGCCGACCGGATCCTCGCCGATCTGATCCGCTGGCTGATCGAACGGGGCGTGGTGCTGCGGCCCGAGACGGCGGTCAGCCGAATTGATGCCGAGCGTGCGACGGTGGAGACCGCCGAGGGTCCCGTCAGCGGCGACGTGGTGGTCATAGCGGCAGGCATCGGCCTGCGGTCGCTGCTGCCCGAGATGGCGGGGGAGTGGCGACCCCACCGCTCCACCGTCCTCTACGTCGCGCCGCCGCCGCAATGGTTGGAGGCCTGGGCGAAAGGTCCCTGCTGGGTCGATCTCGGCGGCGGAGACGACCATTGGGGCATGCCGCCCGTCGATGCCATCCCGATGAAGCTCGGCCTAGGGCGCCACACCCGCCCCGGCGATCCGCTGGAGGAGCGGGTGACGACCGAGGACGACGTGCGCGACATCATGGGCGCCTACCACGGGCGCTTCGCCGATTGGGACCAGGCCCGGCCGATCCGGGCCGTGGCAAATTTCTACCTGATGGCGCCGGACAGCCTCTTCCATCTGAAGCGGGTCGGACGCTCCGTGGTGATTTCCGCCGACAGCGGGCACGGCTTCAAGTTCGGCGCGCTCACCGGGCTCGACGTCGCCGAGGCCATCGAGACGGAGCGCTGGAACGCGGTGGCGACCCGGGTGGCTGGAGCCGCCTGAGGCCAGGCCTCAGTAGCCGGTCATCTCAAGAAAGCCGACGCCGCTATGGCTGCCCTCGAACCGCACCGGCCCCTCCCAATAGGGGAAGCTGGTGTCCATCCAGCTTTGGGCATTGAGAGGGGTGACGCTGAGCGCCACGTCGCGGTCCGGCACGCTCACCCGCCAATGGGTCGGCACCTCTCGCCCCGCGACCTCGGTCCAGCGCTCAGGTTCCAGCCGCACGGCGCCCCGGGGAAGGAGGGTCGAGACCCCGTTCTCGATCCAATTGCCGCTGAAGTAGTTGTCGCCCTCCGCATGGCGCAAGCGGTAGAGCATCAGATCAACATCGTCGGAGAGGCGGAGCGCGAACCAGTCCCAGCCGTCCTGATCGTCGGCGAGCGGCTGGCTGGAGAACTCCCGATCCATCCAAGCCTGGCCGGTTACCTGATGGGTCGCGCCGTCGATGGTCAGCGTCCCCTCCGCCGTAAAGGCCGGCTGGCTGAAGTAGTAGGAGGCCTGGCCCTGGTCGGACTTCAGCGAAAAGCCGCGGTCGCCCTGCAGCACCGGCAGCACATCGGTGACAAGCCGCAGGTCGTAGGCGAAGTCCGCCCCCTGGGCGCGGAGGCGGAGGGGGGAGAACGCCTCCTCCTCACTCGTCATCTCCCAGCCGTCGATCCAGGCAGAGAACGGGGCTGCCACCGCCCCTGCCTGGCCGGTGCCGCCCCGGGCGAAGAGCTCGGCATGGGCGTGGCTCTCGGCCGAGGTGGCGGCAGCGTGGCCCATCCAGATCTGGTTGCTGGCCCAGCCCTCATCCCGTCCGTCCGGAGTCATCGCCTGGCGGAACAGCGTCCATTGCAGGCCGAAGCTGCGGCCGTCGGCATCGGCGAGCGTGGCAGTGACGTACCACCACTCGATCCGGAACTCCGGATGGGGGCCGTGATCCTCGGGGAAGCTGAAAGTGCGGCCGGGCACGACCTCGGCATAGCCCTCGACCGTGGTGCCGAGACCGGCGAAGCCCTGGGCCGCGGCGGGTGGGGCGAGGAGGAGCGCGGCCGCCACGGCCCCGCCCAGGATCCGCCTAACGTTCATCGGCAAAGACCTTCAGCAGCCGCGCCGGGGCCATATGCGCCAAGCGCCAGGCGGGCAGCGCCGTGGCGGCAAGGGCTGTCAGCAGGGCCAGCGCATAGAGCACCACCCAGTCCCGCGGGAAATGGTAGAGCGGCAGGCGCCAGCCGAACGCCTCCACATTGATGATCGCGACCAACACCCAGGCGAGCGCCAGACCGAGCGGCAGGGCCACCACCGCCGTGATCGCGGCAAGGGCCACCATGCGGAGGAGCTCGAGCCGCGCCAGCCGCCCCCGGCGGAGGCCGAGGGCCCAGAGCGGCGCGAGCTGCGGCAACCGCGTCTCGGCCAGCGTCAGAAGGCTGGTGAGCAGGGCGACGCCGGCGACGGCGAGGGTGAGGGTGTTGAGCGCCCCGGTCACCACGAACGTCCGCTCGAAGATCGCGCGGGAGAACGCCTTTAACCGCTCCTGATCTATCAGCCGTCCCGCCGGCAGGGCGAAGCGGTCCCGCATCTCGGCCACCAGGGCAGCGGTCTGGGCGGGGTCTGCCCGCACACTGTGAGCCGTGACGGGGACATCGGGGAAGAGGGTGCGGAACTCCGCCAAGCCGATGCGGATCTGCCCCCGCGGATTGCCGTAGTCGGCGAAGATCCCGGCGACGGTGTAACTCGCCAAGCCAGTGTCGCCCGGCACTTCGATCGCGGCGCCCAGTTCCAGCCCTTCCCGCCGGGCGAGCTGTTCGCTGATGAAGGCGGCGGTGCCGGCGCTGAGCCGGTCCCAGGGGTCCGCTTCGGCCGCGAGGAACGGGAAGCTCGCCCGCAGGCTCGCCGCGTCCGAGACGCCGACGACGGAGGTGGGGGCGTCGGCGAAGCGCACCTCGGCGTCGCCCCGGCTCAGGATCTCCCGCACGCCGGGCTGGGCGGTGAGCCAATCCCGGATCTCGCCCGCCCGCGCCTCGTCCGGGGCATTCCAGAAGATCTCCGGCGCGAGGCGCTGGTCGAGCCAGGAGAGGAAGGTGGTGCGAAAGCTCCCGACCATGGCGCCCACACCCACATTGACGGAGAGGGCGAGAAGCAGCGCCATCAGCGCAAACGACAGGCCGGAAAGCTGCTGCCTCCCGTCGGCCCAGAACCACGTGGCCTCCGGCCGCTCCGCCGTCCGGGCGCCGAGGGTGAGGGCGACGGCCAGCACCGCTGGCAGCAGCAGCGCCGCACCGATCAGCAGCGCGCCCATCATGGCAAAACCGGCATAGAGGCCGGAGCCAAGCAGGCCAAGCAACGCCGCAAGGGCCAGGAGGGTCACGGCCGCGACGCTCTGCCAGCGGAGCCAGCGCCGCTCCTCCCCATGCCAGGCCTCGGGCAGGGCGGGCGCCAGGATCGGCATCCGCCAGACCTTCGCCAGGCTGCTGGCAGAGGCGACCAGGGTGCCGACCAGGCTGATCGCGAGCCCGGCCAGCCACCAGGTCCAGTCAAGCCGCAGCTCCCCCGGCACATCGGCCCCATAAAGCCCGCGGAGGGAGGCCGCCACGTCCGGCAGCAGCAGCGCGGCGAAGACATAGCCGAGGGCCATACCGGCGAGCCCGGCGACCACGGCAAATCCAGCAAGCTCCAGCACCAGCGCCGCGGCCAGACGCCGCCGCGGCACCCCAAGCGCCCGGAGGGTGCGGAGCACCGGCCGGCGCTGCTCGAACGCCAGGCCGACGGCGGAATGCACGATGAAAAGCCCGACGGTGAAGCTCAGAAAGCCAAAGGCCGTGAGGCAGAGGTGCAGGCTGTCGGCCAGCCCCGCCAGGTCCCCATCCTCCCGCGGCAGGGAGCGGGTGAGCATCTGGTCCGTCGCCGCGTCCATCGGCGCGATGATCCGGCTGCGATCGCTGCCGAGCGCCAGGGCGGAGATCTCGCCCGATCGCCCCAGCAATCGCTGGGCCGCGCCGATATCCATGACCGCAAGGGCCGGCGCCAGATCGTCCTGCAACGTCAGCGGCGGCAGCGCACCGGCCGGCACGACGGGCGCGTCCCCCTCCGCCGCGCCAAGCTCCGCCAACGTATCGGTCGAGACCAGGGTCAGGCCGTCGCCCAGGAACAGCGCGGCTGGCGAGGCGTCGTCGGGGTTGAAGAGCGGCAGGCCCACACCGCTCGGCAGGCTTACGGGGTCGATGCCGAGGACGCGGAGCGTGACCCCGTCCACCTCCAACGAGCCCTCGACCAGCGGCGAGACCGGCCAGCCGGCCCGGCGAAGCTCGACGAAGACGCGCTCCGGCATCGTCGCGCCTTCCTCCGGCAGCAGCATCGGCGCCTGCACGCCGGCGAGCGCCGTGGCCGCATCGTCGTAGCTGCTCCGCGCCTGGGCGTTCAGCGCCTGCACCCCGGACCAGAGCGCCGTCGCCAGGGCCAGGCCGATCAGCAGCGTCGCGAGTTGCCCCGGCCGCCGCCGCCAGTGGGAGAGGAGCGCTGCGAAGAGAGGGCGCGAACGCACGCTCATCCGGTGGCCGCACGTCCGGGCGGCGTCTCTACCGCCTGGACCTTGCCGTTCGAGAGATGCACCCGGCGGTCGAGCCGCGCGGCCAGATCCCGGGAATGGGTTACCATCAGAAAGGCGCAACCGGTCCGCGCCACCAGATCCGCCGTCAGGTCCATCACCGCGTCGGAGGCCTGCTCATCCAGGTTGCCCGTCGGCTCATCGGCCAGCAGCAGCGCAGGTCGGGCAGCCAGCGCCCGCCCGATCGCCACCCGCTGCTGCTGCCCGCCCGAAAGCTGCTCGGGATAGCGCTGCAGCAACTCCGCCAGGCCGAGACGCGCCGCCAGCTCCTGCACCCACACGGCGTCGTAGCGGTCGGCGAGGCGGGCCTGGAAGGACAGGTTCGCTTCGACCGAAAGGCTCGGGATCAGGTTGAACTGCTGAAAGACCAGGCCGACCTCGGTCCGCCTGAGGGCCGCCCGCCCGGCCTCGTCCAGCGCTCCGATATCCCGATCGCCGAGCGCGATACTGCCCCCATCGACGCTATCGAGGCCGGCGATCAAGTGGAGGAGCGTACTCTTGCCGCTGCCGGACTCCCCCGTCAGCGCCAGCGTCTCGCCAGCCCCAAGCGCCAGATCGACGCCGGCCAGCACCGGAACCGGTCCCTGGGGCGTTACATAGCTCTTCCTGACGTCTTGGACCCGCAGCATCCGCATCATCCATGGCCCGGATGGCAGAGCTATTGCACTCTCACCCCGCCGCCAAGGGCTAGGAATGGAATGCCGCAGGCGACCGGAGCGAGGGCCCGCCGCTGGAACAGCTGAGCAGCGCCCCTCCCGGCTCGCAACAGGAGCCTGGAGCGGGCGGCGGGAATCGAACCCGCACGTTCAGCTTGGAAGGCTGACAGGCTACCACTACATCACGCCCGCGAGGTGGACCGGTGTTATTTTTGTCTCGGCGCCAGGTCAAGATATCCGTCGATCGCGCTCTGGCTGAAGGCGCCGCACAGATCTACGAGGCGATTTAGGGTCTGTACTCAATTGTCTGGTTCCGGACGGCTACGTGATCTGAGTCACTCCCTGCGATGTCAGGCGAGAGGTGGCCATGGCGCGGACGCTTTATTGGTCGAGAGATGAAGAATGGGTGGCGATCCAAACACATTTGCCGCCAAGGCGGCGGGGGGCGCGGTGGGTGGATGACCGTCGGGTGATCTCGCGTATCCTTCACATGCTCAGGACCGGAGCGCGCTGGCGGGACTGCCCGACGGAGTAGGGCCCCTGCACAACGATCTACAACCGCTTCAACCGGTGGTCCAAACAGGGTGTGTGGGAAGATGTTCTCTACGTCTTGTCAGGCTCTTCAGGCGTGATCGGCACGAAGATTGCGGACAGCACGTCGGTCAAGGCGCACCGCTCGGTCTCGGGCGGAAGAGGGGAGAGTTCGCGCAAGCCATCGAACGCTCTCGCGGCGGACGGACCGCTGCCCGTCAGCGCATCCGTGACGCAAATGTCGCGAGAGGGACCAAGGTTGATCCCCTGACCTACGCGCAGGGACGCCCCATTGCGCTCTGCCTGACGCCGGGCCAGGCGCATGATCTGACTGACCGGGCCTATGATGCGCGACGGCTGCGGGACTGGTTGACGGACCGCGGCTGCGAACCGGTCATTCCTCCAAATCCGACCTGCAAGATCCCGCATTCCTACGACAAGGCCGCCTATCGAGGGCGCAACGTCGTCGAGCGCATGTTCTGTCATCTCGAAGATTTCCGCAGAATTGCAACGCGTTACGACAGGCGCGCCGACGTCTTCCCGTCAGCCCCTCTTTCGCCGCAGCCATCGTCTGGTGGACCAATTGAGCCCGGGCCCTTCACCGACGCAAAAGCTGCCCGAGGGCCACCTTGGCTGTGGTTGAGCTTTCCGATACATTTACTCCACGGTCGGCAGACACCGAGGCGTCGCTGCTCCTTCGGGAGAGCTAAACCTGCCATCAGAACCAGACGGCATTGCATCTATCCATACCGATGAGAGCGCCGCGTCATCAAGCCAGCGACCGATGGTGAGCACAGGCGCCCAATGTGGAAGACCCATGCCGAAGATCCCTTTGCCGTTGCGCGCGGAAGACCTGACCACCTTTGTGCGCGCACTATCCAAGCAGTTGGGTGATGAAAGTCCTTCACACCTCGTCCTGATGAACATGGCTGCGCGTGCGGCGGGCTATCAGAACGTCCAGCACATGCGCGCCGTCTACGCTGCGGGGCAAAGGCTGGCCCGTGCTGCCGATGATCCGCCCGTCGACGGGCGGGCGGTAGAGCGTGCCTTGCACCAGTTCGATGCCCTGGGCCGTCTGCGTCGGTGGCCTTCCAAACGCAGCGTGCAGTCACTTTGTCTCTGGGCGCTCTGGGCGAGGGTCCCTGCTGGCCGATCCATGCCGGAGCGGGAGGTGAACCAGTGTCTCGCCGAGGAGCACCTGTTCGGCGATCCCGCGACACTCCGCCGAACGATGGTTGCGTCCGGGCTTCTTTCGCGCCGGAAGGATGGAACGGACTATCGACGCATCGAACAGGAACCGACGGCGGAGGCGAAGGCTCTGATCAGCGGCCTTGGCGCACGGCGCCGCGCCCGGCCTAAAGCGGTGGCGGAGCTGAGCCATGCATAGGGGCTCCTGCCTATGCGGCGCCGTGCGGATCATGGTTGAGGGGGACTTGCCGCGCCCAACGGCGTGCCACTGCACCGAATGTCGCAAGCACAGCGGTCACTACGAGGCCTCCATAGATATTCCCCGGACCGCGCTTCGGATCGAGGGCGAGGATGCGGTCCGATGGTATCAATCGTCTGAGAAGGTCCGGCGTGGCTTCTGCGGCATCTGCGGATCGACACTCTTCTGGGATCCGATCCACCATGATTGGACCGCCGTCGCCATGGGGGTCTTCGATGGACCGACCAACACCTCGCTGTCGATGCACATCTTCGTTTCAGAGAAGGGTGACTACTATGAGATCAGGGATGGGCTGCCGCAGCACGCCCGGTAGCTCGGGCTGAGGTTGGCCCGGTTGCAGCGAAAGTCGGCTCCTTTCGCGAATAGGGTCGCTTGTACGTCAGCTACTCTCGCAACCGCGGCGAGCGGCAGGTTCCGCGGGCCGCACTGCAGCATCAAGACCTATTCGTAAAGGGCGGGTTTGGAGCCCAAGCCACCCTCCGGCAGGTCATCAACAGGTGGCGGCAATCGCTGCCGAGGCACACGCCCCGACCGCTGTCGATCTGCGACTGAAGCGTCGAAGACGGCCTGCCCTCCGTGAGCGGGCCGCCTCCGTCCCGGGCCAGTTGGCGCCGGTCAGACCAGCGCGATCAGGCGGCAGGGCCCGCCTGTTCCGCCCTGGTGCTTGGGCGCGCCGACCACGAGCGTCGCTCCGGTCGCAGGCAGGTCATCAAGGTTGGCCATGTTCTCGAGCGCCCAGCGGTTTGCCGGCAGCCAACGGTAATGCGTCGCGAAGTCGGCGGAGGGACCGTAGTCGATGGAGAGCGTGTCGACCCCGACACCGCCGGCCTCGGTTTCGTCGAGCAGCATCTGCACCGCCTCCACATGGAAGCCGGGGAAGTGCATCTTTCCGTCGTCGTCGGCATTGCGGAACCCGGGCGTCCCAAGCCGCGCCTGCCAGCCGGCGTTCTGCGCGACGCAGGCGCCCGCCGGGATCGGACCGTTCGCGCCGATCCAGGCCGTCAGATCATCCGGCGTGACCTGCGCATCCGGGTCGGCGTCTGCCTTTGCGCGGATGTCGACGATGGCGAGTGGGCAAACGAGGGTCTCGACCGGCACCTCGTCTATGGTCGTCCCGCCATCGGTGAAGTGCAGCGGCGCGTCGATATGCGTGCCGGTGTGCTCGTTCACCCGGATTTCCTTCAGATTGAAGCTGTGTTCGGCATAGTTGAAGAGTTCCTCGTCGAAGAACTGCTGCTCGCCGAAATAGGTCGGGAAATCGGGCGTCAGTGTGTGGGTCAGGTCGACGACGCGGCTCGGCGTCTGGGCCATGAGGGGCCTCGTCGGCAGGACGCTCGCAGCGACGATGGCGGCGCCGGCGGCGGCAGACCCACGAAACAGGTCCCGGCGGCTCAGCGCCTTGCCTTTCACGTATTCCATGATGATCGGATGACACATGGCACTTCTCCCGTGGTGGTTTCCCTGAGGTCACTATTCGACATGCGACCCGAGTCGGCCACTTCCGAGTTCACGTCGTGACCTGCGGAAACGCGCAAAGCCTCGCCTAGGCGGCCTCGGTCGGGGCAAGCGCGACGACGGAGGCGGCGATCTCGTCCAGATCGCCGACGTCGACGGGACAGGCGGCATTCTGGGACATGGAGAAATTCGCTGCGCTCTTCATCGCCTGCGCCAGTGCAGCGGCAGCGAGACCCTCGCAGGCCGCTGGCAGCGCGCGCGGAATCCCGCAGCTTCGCATGAGTGCCGCGAACCGATCGGGCAACGCGCCGGCATCTTCCGGACCGCCGAGCGCCCTGGAGGCGACGGCGTAGTTCCGGGAACCCTCGCCTCTTTCCACCAGCCAGGGCAGCGCAACCTCGAGCCCGAGGCCGGTGGCAAGACCGTGATGCACCGGCACGAGCGACCCGAGCGCATGGCTGATATTGTGGCCCATATGCGTGTTGCAGTTATGGAGAGCGAGCCCGGCTATCATGCTCGCCCAGAGAACGCGACCCCGCACCTCCACATCGGCGCCGTCGGCGACCGCCTGCGGCAGGAACTCGGCGAGGATGCGGAGGGCCTCCAGCCCGTAAAGCAGCCCCGCCGGGCTCGTCGTGCGTGCGGTCGACGCTTCGAGGGCATGGGCCACGGCGTCGATCCCGGTCCAAGCCGTTAGATGAGGCGGCAGGCTGACCGTCAGCTCGGGGTCGAGCACCGCCTGAGCGAACATGAGCTCTTCGCCCCAGTACCAGTTCTTGAGACCTTCCGGCGTGGAGACGATGGAGGTGCGCGTGACCTCAGAGCCGGTGCCTGCGGTCGTCGGGATGGCGATAGCCGGCAGACCACCGGTCGGAAGAGGCCGTGCCGCCAGCGCGAAGTCTCGCGCGGGCCTTTCCGATCCGGCGATCGCCGCCACCAGCTTGGCGGCATCCATCGCGGCCCCGCCGCCGAGGCCGATGACGCATCTCGCCTCCGCGGCGCGAAGCCGCTCGGACAGGTCGTCGACCAGCTGCTCCTTCGGCTCGCCCGCCACCTCCGCCGCGATGTCGCAAACGATGCCGTGTGCGGCCAGGTCAGCGACCAGCCTGTCGACGATGCCAAACTGCGAGAGCGCGGCATCCGCGACGAGCAGGACCGGTCCGCCCCCAAGGCCGTCGACCAGATTTGGGACCTTCGCGACCTGCCCGGCGCCAAACGTGACCGGCGGCACCCGGCCCATGTCGAAGCTCTGCATGGCGCACGCCCCCATTTGCTCCCCCGGGCCCCCTGCCCGGGATCAGGCCGGACCGGCGTTAGCGCCCCTGCGCCACGCGAACAAGGCCGGCAACGGCACTCCGCGCCGCGTTTCGCCCCTCGAGCGACCCGACACGGCAGGTTTCTGGCGCTTCAGATGGCTGACCCCTCCGGCGGCTGCGGAACCTGCGGGCGGGAAAAGGGTCTGTCGCCGAGGCCTTCCGCAAGGACGGCGGCGCCGACGCTGGCCCGGGCTTCAAGGGACATCATGAGCTCGGACAGAACCGGGTAATCATCGAGGGTCAGCCAACACGCACGGGACCTTGGATAGAGTGCGGCCCACCGCACAAGCGGACCAAGATAGAGCGACAGCGCCGACGGCGGTTCGAACAGTGCCGGGTCGTCTCGGATCGCTCCCTCAAGGATGCCGAGATGCGTGCGCAGGTGCCCGACCATCATTTCGTGATGGCGCTCCAGAGCTTCTGGCGGCACGAAGCGCTCTGCATAGAACACGCGGATCAGATCGGCATGGACGGTGTTCGACAGATAGAACAACCAGCGCAGAAACGGCCCCCGTTTCGCATCCTGGATAGCCGGGCCGAGGCCGGCCTCGGGATAGGTGTCCGAAATCCAGAGCAGACACGCACCGGTTTCGGAGACGGCACCATCGGGCGTGAGAAGGGTTGGTATCTTGCCGACCGGGTTGACCTTCTGATACGCGGCAGATGTCTGCGCGCCCGTCGCCCGGTCCACGAGAATGGTCCCGTAGGGCGCGGATGCCTCCTCCAACGCAAGGCGCAGAACGAGCGACGCGTTGTCAGGCGCGTAGTAGAGTTGAAGCACATATGCCTCCGGCGTTTTTGGGGACGTGGCACGGAATCGAAGCGCGCCCCGTCGCGGGCATGGCTAGGGCGACAGCTGCATGAACGGCACTCAGCCGACACTCCGGCCAGGTGCCGGGGCACGGTCCACGCGATGAAACATCGACGTGCGCACCGCCGTCGTGGGCGCGTGCGCGGGCCGACGTGCCGCCGGGCTCGGCTCGCCTCACTCAGGAACCACGGTCCCCGGTAGCGAGTTCACCGTCATCGTGTCGGTCGGCTGGAAATGGATGACCGACCGGATCGACTCGCCCGCCTTCAGAAGGTCGAACGCCGTATTGATCTGATCGTGGGTCATGTGGTGCGTGATATAGGGATCGACCTCGAAGTCGCCGCGCAGCCATTCGTCCACCATGCCGGGCAGCTGGCTGCGTCCCAGCACCCCGCCAAAGGCGGTTCCGCGCCAGACCCGCCCCGTGACGAGCTGGAAGGGCCGCGTCGCGATCTCCTGACCCGCCCCAGCGACACCGATCACGGTGCATTCGCCCCAACCCTTGTGACAGGCCTCTAACGCTGAGCGCATCAGGTCGACATTGCCGACGGCCTCGAACGTGTAGTCGAGACCTCCGTTGGTCATGTCGATCAGCACCTCGTGGATCGGCTGCGCATGATCCTTGGGGTTCACGCATTCCGTCGCCCCGAGGGACATCGCGAGCGGGAACTTGTTGGGATTGATATCGACCCCGATCATCCGGGAGGCGCCCTTCAGCACCGCACCCTGGATCACGGCCATGCCGACGGCGCCGAGGCCGAAGACGGCGACGGTCGCGCCAGCCTCCACCTTGGCAGTGTTGCGCACGGCCCCGATCCCCGTCGGGACGGCGCAGCCCATGACGGAGGCCTTCGACAGCGGCGCGTCCTTGGAAATCTTGGCCACCGAAATCTCGGGCAGCACGGTGTATTCGCTGAACGTGCTAGTCCCCATGTAGTGGAGGATCGGCTTTCCCTTGTAGGAGAAACGCGACGTCCCGTCAGGCATGACGCCCTTGCCCTGCGTTTCGCGGATCGTCTGACAAAGGTTCGTCTTACCGGACTTGATGTAGGGGCAATTCGGGTCTTCGGGCACGTAGAGCGGGATCACATGGTCGCCGGGCACCACGGATGTCACGCCCTTTCCGACCTCTTCGACGATCCCGCATCCCTCGTGGCCGAGGATGCAGGGGAAGAGACCCTCGGGGTCTTCGCCCGAAAGCGTGAAGACGTCGGTGTGGCAGAGGCTCGTGGTCACGATCCGGACGAGAACCTCACCCTCCTTCGGTCCTTCGAGGTCGATCTCCTCGATCTCGAGCGGGCGGTTCGCCTCCCAGGCGATGGCTGCGCGTGTTTTCATTGTGGGCCTCTTTGTCTTGAGCCTGCGGAGCGCCGGCCTCTCCCGACGCATGGATCTTCCAACACTCGTATCAGTCGCCAACGCCTGGCGGAGCCTTGCCGGCACGAGGGGGCACCGGGTCGAACCCGGAACCACCCCATGGATGACAGCGCGCGAGGCGCGAGACCGTCAGCCAGAGGCCGCGAAGCGGTCCGTGGATCTGGAGCGCTTCGATGGCATAGGCGGAGCAGCTGGGTTGGAAGCGGCAGGAATGGCCAAGCCACGGCGACAGGATCAGCCGATACGCCCGGATCGGCAAAATGAGAAGCCAGATGAGCCCCGCCCTCATGCGCGGACCCCCTCGCGGCCCGGTGGATCAAGGAGGGGTTCCATCGCTTAAACCGTGCTCTCGGCAGTTTCAGCCATCATGCCCTCGACTTGCGGTTCCGCCTGCGTCGCAGGCTGCTTCGGGCGCATGTCGAGGCATTCCAGATTGGCCTCGAGATCAGCCCTCGTCATGTCGCGCGCGATGACCACGACCCGGCTCGTCGTGTTCCCGCCCGACCACGACGTCAACGGGACCGGCGCATCGAAGATGTGCTGGACCCCGTGGAACACGAAGGGGCAATCCGTGCCCTCGAGATGGACGATGCCCTTCATTCTCAGGACGTCGGCCCCCCTCAGCGCAATGAGCGTGTCGAGCCAGAAGTCGAAGGTCTGCGCCGGGATCGGTTCGGCCAACTCGATCGACGCCGAGACGATGCGGTGATCGTGGTGATCGTGTGCCCCATGATCATGGGCATGATCGTGGGCGTGATCGTGCTCGTGCGCCTTCTCATTGTCGGCGCCGAGCCAGAGCGAAAGATCGTCGGACGTCGTATCCGGGCGCATGGCGGAGAGACCGAACAGGAGACCGCTCTCCACCCGCCCGTGCGCCGCCCTCACGCGCTGCGCCGTCTCATTGATCCCCGCGACCCTCGTCTCGAACCGCGAAAGCTCGGCCGAAGAGACCAGGTCCGTCTTGCTCAGCACGATGAGGTCGGCCAAGGCGATCTGGTGGACCGCCTCGAACTGGGTGTCGAGCGTCGCCATGCCCGTCGCCGTGTCCGCAACCGTCACCACACCATCC
This sequence comes from Pseudomonadota bacterium, assembly GCA_039180875.1. Taxonomy (GTDB): domain Bacteria; phylum Pseudomonadota; class Alphaproteobacteria; order Rhodobacterales; family Rhodobacteraceae; genus JBCDCY01. Next base: position 32,224 of record JBCDCY010000012.1, read on the forward strand.
ATGCGGAAATGCGGCGCCACGATACGATCGACGACAAGGCTGCGGAGAATCGGACCTGGGTCCGCGATCCCGGTCGTTTCGATCACCACCCGATCAAAGGCAAGCGCGCCGCGGTTGCGGCGGGCGACGAGCCTGCCCAGCGTCTTTAGAAGGTCGCCGCGGATCGAGCAGCAAAGGCACCCCGACTGCAGCAGGATCGTCTCTTCGGTTTCCTCTTCGATCAGATCGTGATCGACGCCGACATCCCCAAGCTCGTTCACGATGACCGCAATGCGTCCGGCACCGGGGTCACGGATCAGGTGGTTGAGAAGGGTGGTCTTTCCGGCCCCGAGAAAACCGGTCAGCAAGGTCACCGGTATCCGGTCTTCGCTCGTCTCGATCGACATGCCGGTCCCTTTACATCGCTGTGGCTCCGCGTAAGGAGCGCCTTACGTTATAAGATAACACTGGACAAGGCACGCATCATGACCCAGCCCGCGTTTCGGCCCCGACGCTCGGTGGAGCAGGTTGAGGAAGGCACCGACCTCGCGCCCAAGTTCGGCGACGATGGCCTGATGCCCTGCATCACGAGCGATGCCGAGTCGGGTGAGGTGCTGATGCTCGGCTGGATGAATGCCGAAGCGCTGCGACTGACCATCGAGACCGGAGAGGCCCACTATTTCAGCCGCGCGCGGCAGGTGCTCTGGCGCAAGGGCGCGACATCGGGGCTTGTGCAGACGGTGGTGGAGGCCCGGATCGACGACGATCAGGATGCAATCTGGCTGCGGGTAAAGGTCGCCGGGTCGGGGGCGTCGTGCCATGTCGGCTATCGGTCGTGCTTCTACCGGGCCGTGCCCGTTGGCGCCGGCACCGACCGGCCTCTGACCTTCCTCGAAGACCGAAAAACCTTCGACCCTGCCGAGGTCTACGGCGACGTCCCCAACCCGACGCAGCTCTGACCGGTGTCGGGGCAAACGGGCCGCCCCGGCGCCGGCGATCGGCTTCAGGACGGCAGTTCCTGCATGACCAGCGGCGCGGGATGATAGCGGAACCCGTCGCCGACCTTCTCGACATGGCCGATGCCGGGCCATGGGAAATGATAGGCGATGATCGGCAGGCGCTGCTCTGCGATCATCTCCAGCATCCGCACGCGGGTCTGAGCGGACTGCGCCGGGTCGGTGTCGAACGCGAACTGGGTGAGCGGCCTCTCCAGCAGGATGACGTGGTGATGCGTCAGATCGCCGACCACCGCGAGTGTGTCATTGCCTGATGTCACCATGAAGGCCGTGTGACCCACCGTATGGCCCGGCGCGAACATCGCCTGAAGCCCAGGCAAGAACTCCTCACCATCCGTGAAGAACCGCATCCGGTCCTGATTGGGCGTCAGATTGCGCCGCGCGCCTTCGATGAAGGGTTTCATCCAGGCCGGATCGGTCACGGAGAGCTTCGCCTCGTCGGTCCAGTAGTCGAAGTCGGCTTCCGAGATCCAGATCTCGGCATTCGGGAAGAACCGCTCGCCACCCTCGGTCATGATGCCCCAGACATGATCGCAGTGACCGTGGGTGCAGACGATATCGGTGATGGTATCGGCGGTGATCCCCGCCGCATCGAGGCTGGACATCAGCTTGCCGGGCGTCGGCCCGAACATCTGCGACGCGCCCATCCCGGTGTCGAACAGGATGCGCCGGTCGCCGGCATCCACAACCAGGATGTTCTGTTCGAGCACCGCATTGTCGGTTGGCAGGAAATTGCGCGTGAGCATCGCCTGCATCTCTTCCTTGGAGGGGCCGAAGAACGCGCCGGTCGGATCACCGAGCGGCAGGATGCCGTCGGAGACGACCGTGCCCATCAGCTCTCCGATACGGAAGCGATAGTAGTAGGGCGCCTGATTGAGACCCGTGGCGGCCATGGCCCGCGTCGGCGTGACCATCAGACCGCCGGTAGCTGCGGCGAGCCCGATGCCGGCGGCGCCGACGAGCAGGCCGCGGCGGTCCAGCCTTTGGCCATCTTGGATCTGAAGCGGGGATTCAGTCATGGCAAGTCCTCCCTTGGGCACTGATGTTTGAGGCGGTCGTCAACACGGCGACAAATGCGAAACGACCGCGCTCAGCCGAAGGTGATAACGTTAGGTCAAGAAACGTCGGTGTCAGGCTGGCCGGGACGGGACATCAGCCCGCCGCCTCAACGTGTGGGATATCCTGCGCTCTGAGAAACCACCTGACGTACCGCCGCGGGAGGAGCAAAACGCTACGGAATCCAAATCCTTAGGAGACTCGATCAAGGGCGTCGCCGATATCGCCAGACATGGCTCGCGCTATGCAGCATCTTGATCGAAATCGACCTGGCATGTCGGATGCGTCGGGAGTTCTGCGCGGCCTGATCACGACTTCCGCCCGAGCCGAGCTGTCGCAGCAAACGTCAGCTCACTCCGGATTGCTCCGCAGGTACTTGCATCACCGGCGCCGTGCCTGCGGCCTTAGGCTACATCATCCCATTGCACAGCAGAGAAGGTCCGCTTGAAGCCCATACTCACCGATGCTGCGTGATGTCCCAATGTCGGCTTTGACCGGACGACGTTTTCCAACGGCCTTGGAGCTCAGGAACTCATAAGGGTCGCCATCTCTTCAGGCAAAAGCCGATCCAGGCCTTCGGCATAGTTCCTTGCATTCATTAGGTAGAACTGCGCGTTCCTTAGGTTTGCGACAGAGTTGTCTGCTGACTTGATTAGTCTCGCTGGACTTCCACCGACGATAGAGTTCGGCGGAAACTCTACGCCTTCGGTCACGATGGCGTTGCCCGCGACAATGGAGTTGTCACCAATTTCCGCACCATCCATGATAATCGAGCCAATGCCAACTAGCACACGATTTCCGATGCTGCAGCCATGGAGCACCGCACGATGCGCGATCGAGCAGTCTTCGCCGATCGTTGTGCCGGTGTTGAAACCAACATGGATCATGACGTGATCCTGGATATTGGTGCGTGCGCCGATTTCGATCTCATGCACTTCGGCCCGTGTCACCACATGAGGCCAAATCGAAGCATCCTTGCCGACAATTACCTTACCATACAGGAGGGCTGTGTCGTGAATGTAGGCGGGTTCATCAAGTGTGACATGCGGGCCGATGTGCGGCACAGCGTTGTCCTTTTGTAAGAGTGTCCGGCCAACTCTTTCCCCCGTCGTCTCTCTTGGGATAAGGTGTCCTCAAGATAATTGATGTAACAGTGGCTAGCAGTATTCTAGGTAAAGTACTCAGAGTAGGGGAGAAAAGTTGAGCATTGAATTCGGACGCAAGGGTTTCAGACTGCTTGTCTTCCAACATGTCGTGGCAGAACACTTGGGCCGCTTCAAACCGCTCTTCGAGCAGGATGGCGCAATCGTCACAACTGTTGAATTTGACCGCGATGATGACATCCCATCCCTTTCGGAGTTCGATGGTCTATGGGTTTTGGGTGGTCCTATGCAAGTATGGGAAGAACGGGAGCATCCCTGGCTTACCGCCGAAAAAGCCGCCATTAGAGAAGCGGTAGCGCAGCGAAAGATGCCTTACTTCGGTCTCTGTCTAGGCCATCAACTCCTGGCTGATGCTCTCGGCGGCACGGTTGGCCCAAGCGAGGCCCCCGAGGTGGGCGTCCTCCCTGTTGACCTGACCGAGGCTGGTAAGCGGAGCCCGATCTTCAGCGGCCTCGAGCCAACACTGGTTTGTACCCAAGGCCACGGCGCAGAAGTGAAGCGGCCACCAGCCGGGGCAGCTATTCTCGCACAATCACCCGACTGCAAAGTTCAGGCACTTCAAGTCAACGCAAACGCCTTCAGTTTGCAGTTCCACTCGGAGTTGACGCTTGAAATGGTCGATGCGTGTCTTGAGATCCCTGCGTATAAGAACGACTTTGAAGCCATGCTTGGCGCTGACGGGATCGATTCGTTTCGCCGTGATGTAGATGCTAACTCCAATTCTCATGACCAGATTGCCAGAGTAGTGTATGATAATTGGTTCAATGCTGTTGCTCAGACCGCTGGATAGCAGACATTTGCGCAGCCGAAGCCAAAGTACAGTTGTCCGCACTCCCGCCCTTTGACAACGCGTCGATCATGCGGTTGCAGCGAAAGACCGGTGGAACAGGTGTCGATGCAACGGACCAGCGCCGTCGCATCGTGCATCGCCGCAAAGGCGTGAAGCACTATCGAGGATCTGGACGTGGCCGGCGCAGCCTACCGCGCTCACCGGGCCGCCTTCGCCTCCGCGGCGGTGCCATAGCTCGGCAACTCGGCGGCCGTCCGGCCATGGGCGGCCATCAGCGTGTCGCGGACATAGGCGATGTGAGCGGTCTCTTCGATGATCTCGGCAAGGTACTGCGCCGCCATCAGCGTCTTTCCGACGCCGATTGTCCCGTGGTTTGCAAGAACGGCCGCGCGGATGGCCACATCGCGAAAGACCGGGCTGATCTCTGCTTCGGTCTGGGGTCCGCCGTTGGCCGAGAGCGGGATCAGCGGCATTCGACCGATTTTCTCGATGGTCTGGACCGTAAGGCACGGAATTTCGAGCCCGGCACTGGCATAACCCGTGGCCCAGGGGCTGTGGCAATGGACAATTGCATTGATGTCGTCGCGGATCCGGTAGAGGTCCAGGTGGAAGTCGAGGTCCTTCGACGGTTTGAGCCCTTCGGCCCCGGGAAGGATCTTGCCCGATAGCTCCACGACCTGAAGGTTCTCGCGGCTGCATTCGGCGAAGCCCACGCCAGAGGGCTTGATGACAATCGCGTCGCGCCCGTCGAGGCGAACCGAGAGATTGCCCCCCGCATTGGTCTGAAGCCCCCGCTCGAAACAGCGCCGGGCGGTGGCGATGAGGGCATCCATCTTCTCGTGGAGATCAGGAAAGCGGGCGGTGTCCAGCATCGGGCATCCTTTCGAGAAGGGCGGCGACGGCGGCCTTGGCCGTTTCGTCCGTGTTGATGTGGTGAGGCAGCTTTTCGACGCTGAAGGCCCGGGCGTCGCGTTCCAGCACGTCGGCCGCGATCTCACGAAGGACGGGGGCTTCGATGGCACCACCGGGGCGATCTTCGTGGCTGAAGCCACCCATCGGTATCGCCACATGGCACGGGGCCGTCGCGTGGTTCAGTTCGGCGGCCAGGGCGGCCGCCTGATCGGCCATTTCCGCTTCGCTCAGCACAACATGGGTGAAGTGGTTGGAGTGCTGATAATGGGCGCGCGCCCGGTACGCCTCGGGAAGCGCGGACAGGGCGCCGAGGCCGATGAAGTTGAGCCCGCCGGGCAGCACGACGCGGGGGATCGCGTCGCCGGCGCGGAAGCGACCGGGCATGGGTGCATGGGCCCCGGCAAGGCGGATGCGGCCCAGCTCATGTACGTTGAGGTCGATGACACCCGCCGCTCCGCCTTCCGCGAGAAATCGAGCAAAGGCCGCTCCGCCATATCCGTTGGCGTGGAACACCGTCGCGTCGATGCCCTTTGCGCCGAGCTCGCGGGTGACGGCCGCTCCGGCAGCACCGGTCGCGCCGAGGGTGGTGACGGCGACGTTCGGGCGCTCGTTCTCGGCGACCTGTGCTGCCCGGATCAGCCCCGCGACCATGGCGGCCGTGTTCTCAAACACTTGCCGGAGCATGGGGTTCAGACCCTCGAGGTCGCAGAGCGTCGGCACCAGGGTAATGGCGGTGTCTGCAAGGGCCTCGCGCGGGTCAAAGGCGAGAGGTGTGATGAGGACCTTTGGAAAGGTCGCGGGCAGAGACTTCATCGCGCCGAGGACAAGTTCGCCCCCTGTGCCGCCCCCGAGACCGATCACCGCGGCCGCGCCGGCCGAGCGCGCGTTGACGATCTTGGCAGCGGCCGCGGCGACCTCCCCCATCCGGGCGATCTTCTCGGATCCGGTCAGGATCGCGCCCCCGGAACCGAGGGAGATGTCGATGACCTCGCGCTCCAGTCCGTGGCGGGCAAGAGCGGCGGCGAGGCAGTCGATCTCCGCGGTCTTGCTCTCAACCGTCCCGATCAGGAGGACGCGGGTCATCGTCAGCCTTTCACCGCCCCGGCCGTCATGCCGGTGATGATCTGACGTGAGGCAAAGAGCGTGAAAAGGATCGGCGGGATCGCCAGCAGCATGCCGGTCGCGAAGATCGTGCCGAGGCCGTCGAACTCGCTGGCATTGTTCACGATGAGGATCGGCACCGTCATGGTGTTGCGGTCGGCCAATGCCGAGGCCAGAAGGTATTCGTTCCAGGCGATGCGGAAGGTGAAGATGGCGGCCGCCGCGAGACCCGGCTTGATGAGCGGGAGAACCACCATGAAGAAGGTCTGGAACGGCCCTGCCCCGTCGACCCGCGCGGCCTCTTCCAGAGATGGCGGAACCTGGGCGATGAAACTCTGCAAAATCCAGATGACGAAGGGCAGGTTCATCGCGACGTAGATCAGGATGATGCCGGAATGGGTGCCCGCGAGGCAGACGTCACCTCGGCCTCCAAAAGTGTCGCGGATCCAGGCGCCGAGGCCATAGTCGTTGTCGAGGCAGAAGGCGTTGTTCCAGAGCCCGAAGACCGGCACGAGAAGAACCGCAGGCGGGATCATCCGGACGGCCAGCGTCGACAGGGACAGGCTGTCGCGACCGAGGAAGCGGAACCGGACCAGCGCATATGCTGCCATGCAACCGAAAACGAGGGTCAGCGCGGTGGAGATGAGCGTGATGATGATCGAATTGATGAAGGCCCCGCCAAAGCGGATCTGACAGAAGCGCAGATGGTCGGGCTCGTACCAGAGAATATCGCAGAGCGCGGTTTCGTAGTTCTGGATCGTCGGCAGGAACAAAAGGCCCCCAGCACCGCTGGTGATGTCGACATCGAGCTTGAGCGAGTTGGTCAGGAGCAGGGCGACCGGCCCCACTGACATGAAGATCAGAACGGCGATCAGGGCGTAGAAGGCCGGGTTCTGGCGGTCGTAGCTTCGCTCCGACATGGTCTCAGCCCTCCTCCCGCTCTTCGGCGAACTTGAGGCGGCGCGAGCGGGCCTCCTGCCAGCGCGTGAAGGCGAACATGCCCAAGGTGAGAACCATCAGGAGCATCAGGAGGTAGTTCGACATCGCCGCAGCCTCGCCCAGCTCTCGAAACTCCCGCGCCGTCCGCGCGATCCGAAGCGCCAGGATCTCGGTCGAAAGGCCCGGGCCGCCGCCCGTCAGCACGAGGATGACTTCAAGCACTTTGAAGGCGTCGATGAGCCGAAGAAGCATCGTCACGATCAAGACCGGCATCATCAACGGCAGCTTGATGTGGACCACCTGCTGCCATCCGGTGGCCCCGTCAATGCGGGCGGCCTCGAGGGTCGAGCGCGGCAAAGACTGGAGCGCGGCGAGAGACAGAATGAAGATGAACGGCGTCCACTGCCAGATATCGGCGATGATGACCGAGAGAAGCGGGTTCTGACCCAGCCAGTCGACTTTGGGCAGACCGACGCTCTCAAGGAAGCGGTTGAACGTGCCGTAGGTGGCGTGAAACATGTAGCGCCAGACAAGTCCGACCACCACCGGCGCGATCATCATGGGCAGGATGAAAAGCGTGCGCAGGACCGACATGCCGCGAATATTGCGGTCGAGCAGCAGCGCGAGACCGACGCCGAGCACCATCTCCACAGCGACCACCGTGAAGGCGAAGATCAGCGTGACCCAAAAGCTCGTGTGGAATGCAGCGTCGCCCAGAAGCTTGACGTAGTTCGCAAGGCCGACATACGCGGCCTCGCCGAGGTTCTGGCTCGGGTCCCAGTCGTGGAAACTGCCCCAGACCATGTAGGCAATGGGAAGAAACAGCGCCAACAGCATCACGACCGCCGCCGGTGCGGCGAACATATAGGGCGTCAGGCGGTTGAGTGCGTTACGGGACACGGACGTTGGCTTTCCTGGCGCGTGAGACGGCGCTGGCAGCCCGCACCTCTGCGGCTAGGGCGGATTTCGATCTGACTGCCTCGGTCAGATCGAAATCCAAGACGGGCAAGCCGTTCCATTTGTTGCGTTTTCCGGGCCGACTGCTGATCCAGTCTGAACGAAAAGCGCTCTAGCAACCTGGGAGGGGCCCGCGCCAATGCCCGGCGCGGGCCGAGACCTCAGGCTATTGCCAGATGTAGTAGCCTTCCTCTTCCATCAGCGCGCGGGTGCGCTCGGCGATGCCGTCGAGTGCTGTCTGAATGTCGAGGTCTTCGGTCAGAACCTGGCTCATGGTCGTCCCGATATCTGCGTTGATCTTTCCCCAGGCGGGGATGATCGGGCGCCAGTCGGGATCGGCGTTCTCGAGCGCCTGACCAAAGGTGGCGGACCAGGGGTACTTCGCATTCAGGTCGGCGTTTTCGTAGGTAGAGAACCGCGACGGGTTGCCGCCGGCCATCGCGACCATCAGATCGCCTTCCCGGGAGGTCAGCCACTGCATCAGGAGAAACGCCGCCTCCGGGTTCTCGGCGTTGCGTGGAATGGCAAGGCCGAAACCGCCGGTCTGGCTCGCCGCGCGAACACCCGTCGGGTGCGGCGCCCAGCCGACATTACCGACCACGGTGCTGCGGGACGGATCCTCGAACCAGGGAGCGAAGGCGATGGAGTCGAGATACATCGCCGCTTGTCCCTGAGCGAACGCGTTGGCCGCTTCCTGAGGCCCGAACGCCGAGGAGCCTTCGGGCCCGCAATCGACGATCGATTTCAGCGCCTGAGCGGCCTCGACCCCCGCATCGTTGTTGATGATCGGGTTCCACGCGTCGTCGAAGACCCGGCCGCCCAGCGGGGCAAGGTGCAGAAGGAAGGCATGGCTGGCCTGATGGCCGGACGCGGCCCGGGACGCGACGCCGCCCATTCCGGGCTCAAGCTCCGGGATGCGGCACGCCAGATCGAGGAACGCGTCGTAGGTGGTCGGCACCTCAAGCCCGTGCTTCTCGAAGATGTCGGCCCGGTAGTAGAGAACACTCGTCTCCGACCCGAACGGCAGCCCGTAGAGCGAGCCTGTCGGCCCGGGCAGATAGCCTTTCTCGCCCCCGGCCACGCCGATGTTCTGGACGTACCCGTCGATCAGGTCCTCGGGATCGTAGCCCGGATCGGCCAGACGCGGGTTCATGAAGAACGGCGCGAGGTTGTAGATCTGGTCCGCATAGACGTAGTCGGCCTTGGAGAACACCACGTAGGCGATCAGGTCGTAGGCCCCTTCATCGAGCGCCAGCTCAAGCGTCTGACGCTCGCGCATGTCGAGGTAGGGCAGCATATCGACCTCGACCTCGATGCCGGTCTGCTCGGTGAACTCCGGCAGCACTTCCATGACCGCGTTGTAGTGCGGGTGCGACGGGAAGTTCACCACGAGGGTCGTCCCCTCATAGGCCGCGTAGGGCCCTCCTGCGTGACCGTCGGCAAAGGCGGCACTTGCAATGGCGCCCCCGGCGATCAGCGCGGTTACTCTCAGCAGGTTCAGCATGGTCTCCTCCCTGTTGCAGATTGGGGAGCGTCAGAGCGCTCTCTCCGTCTTAGGATCGAAAAGGTGCAGGCCCTCGGGACGGGCGGCAAAGCGCAACGTTTCACCAAGGGCTACGGGTGTCTCGGACTTGATCTCGACGGTGACCCGGGCGGACCCGCAGTCGCAGATCAGAACCGATTGCGCGCCGATGTACTCGGAGACAACGACCCGGAGATCGAGGGCCGTGTCCGCAGGGGCGTCGGCGGCATAGTTGAGATCGGAGGGCCGGACGCCCAGCGTCGCCGCGCGCAGGTTCGCATCCTTTGCCCGGGCCGATAGATCGTCCGGCAGACGCAGGCGGACGCCTTCGCCAACCGCATAGAGCATGCCACCCTCGTCCAGAAGCTCGACCGCCATGAAGTTCATCGGCGGTGAGCCGAGAAACCCAGCGACGAACTTGTTGGCCGGGTTCCTGAAAAGCTCCGACGGCGTGCCCTGCTGCTGGATATGCCCGCCGTGCATGACGACGATCCGGTCGGCCAGCGTCATCGCCTCGATCTGGTCGTGGGTGACGTAGATCATGTTTTTCTCGACGTTCTGACGCATGAGCGCGAGCTCCGCGCGCATCTGGCCACGGAGCTTGGCATCGAGGTTCGAGAGCGGTTCGTCGAACAGGAACGTGCTCGCATCGCGGCAGAGCGCACGGCCCATGGCGACGCGCTGGCGCTGGCCGCCCGACAGCTCGCCGGGCTTGCGGGCAAGATAGTCCGAGAGGCCGAGCATCGCGGCGACCTCGCGCACCTTCTTGTCGGTCTCCGCCTGCGGCCGTTTCTGCAGACGCAGCGAGAACGACATGTTCCGCGCGACGTTCATGTGCGGGTAAAGCGCGTAATCCTGAAAGACCATCGCGATGTCGCGGTCTTTCGGGTCGAGGTTCTTGACGGATCGTCCGTCCATCGTGATCTCGCCGTCCGAGACGGACTCGAGACCTGCCAGCATGCGCAGCGTCGTCGACTTGCCGCAGCCTGAGGGACCGACCAGAACGGTGAACTCGTTCTCCTGCATGTCAAGGTCGATGCCGTGGAGCACCTCGACGGCGCCGTACCGCTTCACCAGCTTCTGAAAGCGAATTTCGGGCATCGATTCTCTCGTAGTCGCCTTCCTTCACCTTTCTGTATCCAAAATTGAATGTAAATATCCGAATTTGCCAAGGCAGATCCGGCATTGTATATTCTGCCCAGGTCACGGACGAGCCCGCATGAACGATCAGAGCTCACGACCTGGACGCGGCACGGCGGTGCAGCGGATCGAGGCCGCCTTGATGGAAGACATCGCCAGCGGGGTGCTTCAGCCGGGCGAGCGGCTTGATGAGGTGAAACTGACGGAGCGCTTCGGCGTTTCCCGCACGCCTGTCCGCGAGGCACTGACGCGGCTGACCGCGCAAGACATCCTCGTTCTGGGGGAGAAGCGGGGGGTGCGGGTTGCGGAGTACACCCGCGAAGAGCTGGCGCAGATCTTTGAGGCCATGCATGAAATCGAGGCGACATGTGCCCGGATTGCCGCGCAGCGCCTGTCGCTTCTGAGCCGGGCCGAGATCGAGCGCGGGCAAGCCGACTGCGTCTCCGCTGCCGAAAGCGGTGACCTGCACGCGTATATGCGCGCCAACGAGCGCTTCCACCAGGCAATCTACCGCGCAACCGGCAACCCCTACATCGCAGAGATCGCGTCGGATTTTCGGCGCAAGACCGGCCCCTTCCGCGCCAAGAAGTTTGCGACGAAGGAAGACCTCGTCGCGTCGGCCAAGAGCCATGAGGAGTTGATCGCCGGCATCTTCTCCGAGGACTCCAAAGCTGCCTCGGACGGCATGCGCGCCCACATGACCGAGAGTTTTCTCAGGACGCTTGAAGCCAACTGACGCTCGCGGCCGGTTTCGGCTTGCTTCTGCATTCTTAAGGATGCTTCTGTATGCAAAGAGCGAGTCGACACCTGCGGAGGGCCTCATGGGCGTCAGCGAGACGAAGATCTACCCGATCAACACAGGCTGGCTCGAGGCCGATCTTGGCACCTATGTCTTCTGGAAAGGCCCGGCGGGGAAGAAGTACTGGAACCCGGTATACTGCCACTACGTCGACACCGGTACGCACAAGATCCTGATCGACACCGGCCTTTGCGACGAGGAACGCGCAACGAAGTACCACCACAAATGCGACAAGCGGGGATGCCTTCAGGTGCATGAGCACCTTCAGAAAAAGCTCGGCGTCCACCCCGACGAGATCGACGCGATCGTCTTCACCCACCTGCACTGGGATCACGTGCAGAACATGAAGGAGTTCAAGAACGCCCGATACATCGCCCCGAAGGCCGAGATCGAAATGGCGTTCAACCCCCTCCCGCTCTACTACCGGACCTACGAAAGCGGCTACCTCGGAATTGAACCGGCCTATACGGGTTGCGTCTTCGAGGCAGTGGAGGACGAATGCGAGGTCCTCCCAGGTATCACCATGTTCCACACGCCGGGCCATTCGGTTGGCCATATGGCGGTGACCGTCGCCACCGCGATGGGTGACATCGTCGTGGCGGGCGATGCGATCTTTGTCGAGCGCAACCTTGAGCCCAACCCCGATGAAGGCTGGCGGTATTGGGTGCCCGCCCGGTTCGTCAATTCCTATGAAGGCTGGAGGTCGGTCGAAGAGATCGACAAGCGCGCCGACTACGTGCTTCCGTGCCATGACGAAGAGGCCAACGCGCGCTCGGACGTATTTCCCTACGAGGGAATGCCGATCCGGAAGCGCCGCCAGCACATCCCCGGTCTCAAGTTCTACTTCGGCGACATGCCCCCTGGAACGGTCGCCAAGGCGGCCCCGGCGATGAGCGAGGCCGAGGCCAAGAGCTACCTCGCCGGGCTGAAGCACCCCAAGGACATGGCTGAAAGCTAGCCCATGACGCGGCGGCTCGATACGCTTGCCGCGGTTGCAGACCGCTTTGACGCCATCGTTCTCGACCAATGGGGCGTGCTCCACGATGGTACAGCCCCCTATCCCGGTGCGATCGCCTGTCTTCGGGATCTTGCGTCGCGGGGCGTACGACTTGCCGTACTCTCGAACTCGGGCAAGCGCGCAGCACCGAATGCCGAGCGGATCGCGGACATGGGGTTCGAACCGGGGCTTTTCGAAGCAGTGATGACGTCGGGCGAGGCCCTTTGGCAGGATATCGACGGTGGCCGGGTGAGAGAGCGGAGGCTCTTCGCCATCGAGCGGGCGGACGGTGACGGGGCCGCTTGGGCAACGGGGCTCGACGTCACCCTTGTGGCGAAGGTGGAGGAGGCGGAGGCCGTCCTGCTGATGGGTCTGCCGGATGATGCAGGCGAAACCGGATACGCCGAACCTCTTCAGACGGCACGGGCCCGGGACATCCCGGTTCTCTGCACCAACCCCGACCGCGCCGCACCACGCGCCAACGGCAAAGTCGTCGTTTCCCCCGGCGCGTTGGCCCACGCCTATGCCGAGGCAGGCGGTCGCGTGCGCTTCTACGGCAAGCCCCACGGGCCGGTCTTCCGCGCGCTAGAGGCACGTCTCGGCGCAGGGCCGGACCGGCTTTTGATGGTCGGCGACAGCCTCGAACATGACATCGCCGGAGGTCATGCCGCTGGCTGGTCGACGGCCTTTGTCCAGGGCGGCCTGCATGCCGCAGCCTTTTCCGGCGCAGACCCCGACGCCGCGCTTGCCGCTCTGGTTGCCGGCGCGGGCACCCCGTCCCCGGATTACGCCCTAGCGAGGCTCGAATGACCCTGCCCGTCCCAGCCGACTTCGCGGCATTCCGCGCCCTCTCCGCCCGACTTGGGCAGAACCCGCTTCGCGTGCAGGGACCGGGCGGCAATACCTCGATCAAGTCGGACCATGTCATGTGGATCAAGGCATCGGGCACCGAATTGGCTTCGGCCGAGACGCAGGACATCTTCGTACCCGTCGACAGGGCGCGCGCCCTGGCCGAGGCCCGCGGTGAGGCGGGAGACGGAAGCTGCAGGACGACTGTGCTCGATCCCAAGAGTCCGCTTCGCCCCTCGATCGAGACGACATTTCACGCACTCCTGGACTGGCATGTCGTCGCTCACACCCATTCGATCGCGACCCTAGTCCACGCGGTCGCAGCGGAAGGTCGGCTGGCGGCGCGTGAGAAGCTCGACGGGCTCGCGGTGGCGTTCGTTCCCTATGCCAAGCCGGGGTTGCCCCTTACGCATCAGATCATCCGCAAAGCCCGGGACGGCACGCAGGTCTTCGTCCTGGAGAACCACGGGCTCATCGTCTGCGGGCAGGATGTGGCGGAGACGGCCGTCCTGATGGAGGAGGTCGAGACACGGCTTGCGATGCCGGCGGGCGATGTCAACAACGCCGTCCCGGACACGCCCCCGCCAGAGGGCTTTGATTGGGCGCCCGAAAGCTGGATCGCCCGCACACCACGGGCAACCACCGTCGCGACGGCCGGGTCCTACTACCCCGACCACGTGGTGTTTCTGGGCCCGGCGCTCCCCCGGAACGACCATGACGGAAAGCCACCTGCGGTGCTGGTCGACGCGGTCGGTATCGCGCTCCGCAAGGGCGCCACGGTGCCGCACCGCGCCATGCTACGGTGTCTTTCGGACCTCCTTCTCCGGTTGCCGGAGGGCTGGACGCCGGTGCCCATCGGCGAAGAAGCCGAGGCAGAGCTTCTCGACTGGGACGCGGAGAAGTACCGCCAGGCGCTGGCGGCCAGGTCGTGACCGACCTCGCCCTCGGGATCGATCTCGGAACCTCCGGTGTCCGCTCGGCGGTGATCGACCCGGCGGGACAGGTCGTGGCGATGGCGCGCGGCAGCTATGGCGAGAGCGCTGAGGACCGGCGGACCCCCGCGCTCTGGTGGGCTGCGGTGTCGGACTGTCTCGACCGGCAGGCGGAGGCGTTGCGCGAAGCGGGTCGATCCATGCGAGAGGTCTCTCGCCTCGGCGTCGACGGGACATCGGGCAGCCTTCTACTGGCCGATCGCGATCTGGTGCCGGTGACACGGGCACTGATGTATGACGATGGCGGCTTCGTCGACGAGGCCGGGCGCATCGCCGCCGTCGCTCCCGATCCCCACATTACGCGCGGTTCGGGCTCGGCCCTGGCGCGCGCCTTGCGGCTTGTCGATGAGGACGCCGACGGCAGGGCGCGCCATCTTCTGCATCAAGCCGATTTCATCGCAGCCAGGTTCCTCGGATACGGCGGCTTCGCCGATGTCAACAACGCGCTGAAAACCGGTTGCGATCCGGCGGGCGGGGACTGGCCCGATTGGGTTGCGTCCCTGTTGCCCGACGGCATTCTGCCAAAGCTCCTGCCACCCGGGGCCGCCATCGGCCAAATGTCGGCGGAAGTGGCTCAGAGGTTCGGTCTCTCCCAGCACGCCGTCGTCCACGCGGGCACAACCGACAGTATCGCGGCGTTTCTCGCCTCCGCGCCGGCGACCCAGGGCGCCGCGGTGACGTCGCTCGGGACAACGCTGGCCGTCAAGCTCTTCTCCGAGACACGGATCGACGCGCCGGAGTGCGGCCTCTACGCCCACCGGATCGGCGCGGGCTGGCTCGTCGGCGGCGCTTCGAACACTGGCGGGGGGGTGTTGCGCAGCTTCTTCTCCGGCGCGGAGATCGAAGCCCTGTCCCGCCAGATCGACCCAATGGAAGAGTCGAAGCTCGACTACTATCCCCTGCTCAAGCCGGGGGAGCGCTTTCCGATCAACGATCCTGCGCTTCCACCCCGCATGAGCCCCCGGCCCGCCGACGACGCGACGTTTCTGTATGGCCTCCTGGAAGGAATTGCCCGGGTCGAGCGTCTCGCCTACGAGACGCTGCATCAACAGGGCGCACCCTATCCGGAGACGATCGTAACGGCCGGAGGCGGCGCCCTGAATGATGTCTGGCTCGCCATCAGAACCCGCGTCCTAGGGGTGCCTGTGAAAAAGGCCCAGAAGACGGAGGCGGCCATCGGTACTGCAAGGCTGGTTCAACTCGGCTAGTGGGCCACACTGGAACACTCGCCATCTGCCTCCGCGCGGCGAACGTTGCGCCTCCTTCGGCCACGCCCTAGGACAAGCGCCTTGACCCTTCGGCGCGGACGACGGGGCGGCTGTCGTCGGGCAGCGGGATGAACTCCTCTTCGTCGCCCGGGACGGTCTCGAAGCGGCCCTTGCGCCATTCCTCCTTGGCCTGCTCGATGCGCTCGAGGCGTGAGGAGACGAAGTTCCACCAAAGATAGCGCGGCCCCTCCATCGGCGCGCCGCCGAACAGCATCGCGCGGGCCGGGCCGTCGTCAGAGGCGCGGACGGTGATGGGATCGCCCGGGCGCAGCACCAGGAGTTGGCCGGGATCGAAGCGATCGCCGGCCACCTCGATCGTGCCTTCGATGGTGTAGAGCGCACGCTCCTCATAGACGGCGTCGATCGGCAAACGGGCACCCGCCTGCAAGCGCAGATCGGCGTAGAGCGTGTCGGACTCGACCCTGAGCGGGGAGCGCGCGCCGAACGCCTCCCCCGCGATCAGGCGCGCGCTTACCCCGTGATCCTCGATCAGCGGCAGCTCGCCCGCGCCGTGATGGGTAAAGGCCGGATCCCCCTCCTCCCGCGCGGCCGGCAGTGCCATCCAGGTCTGGATACCGAAGAGGTGCTGGCCGGAGCGCAGGCGTTCGGGCGCGGTCCGCTCCGAATGCACGATGCCGCGCCCCGCCTTCATCCAGTTCACGGCACCGGGCTCGATCGCGAGCTCGGTCCCCAGGCTGTCGCGGTGCAGGATCTGGCCTTCGAACAGATAGGTGACGGTGGCCAGGTTGATATGGGGATGGGGCCGGACGTCGATGCCCGTGTCGGTCAGGAACTCGGCCGGCCCCATCTGGTCGAAGAAAATGAACGGGCCGACCATCTGGCGCTTCTTCGATGGCAGAGCACGTCGAACGGTCATCTCGCCGAGGTCCACGGCGCGGGGCACGATCAACGTCTCGATCGCATTGACGGAGGTCGCATCGCCCGGAACGGGATCGGGACAGGGAAACCAGCTCATCGCAGTCCGTACCTCGCTTCTGATCTCGCTAGGTGGCGACGGCGTGCCGCGCCCGGCGGGTCGTCGGTGACCCCGACGGCCAGTCTGCCCCATCTCAGGCAGGCATGGCCACAGGCGACCAGTCCGGGCTGACCGGGGGAACGTGGCGGAGGTCGGCCGTGGCGAACGGCCCCGTGGCATGTACGACGACGCCGCCGACGGCCGTCAGCAGGGCGCGGAGCCGGGCGATCTCGGCGTCGGTGACGGCGAAGTAGTCGCGGTCGAGCACCGCGAAGTCGGCCATCTGCCCGGCGGTGATCACCCCCTTGCGCCCGGCATCGCCGGTGAACCAGGCCGAGCCCGTGGTCCAGAGGCGCAGCGCCTCCTCCCGGTCCAGCAGGTTCGCATCGTCGTACATCCGCATCCCGCCCCGGCTGAGCCCGGTGGTCATCCACTGGATCGAGTACCATGGATTGTAAGAGGTCACCCGCGTCGCGTCGGTGCCGCCGCCCACCGGCATGCCGAGGTCGAGGATCGCGCGGAAGTTCGGCGTGGTCTTCAGCCGCTCCATGCCGTGGGTCCGGGCGAAGTCCTCGGCCTGGAATTGCAGCCGGTTCTGCAGCGCAAAGCCGCCGCCGAGCGCTGCGATCCGCTCCAACTGCGCGGGCGTCCAGGTCTCCACATGATCGACAAACCAGCCGTCCGCCAGGCCGGCGCCCTGCGCCACGTCCTCATAGACGGTGAGCAGGCGCTCGGCCGATTCCGCATAGGTGATGTGCTGGCGGAAGGGCCAGCCGCGCTCGCCCAGGAGCGTCATGATCCGGGTCTGCACCTCCTCCGCGTCGGCATCGAGCTCCGGGATCGGCGCATCGAAGATCTCGTAGTCGTAGGAGGCCCAGCACAGGTTCTCCCCCGCGCCCACCAGCTTGAGCATGTCGTCGCCCTGCTGCGGCGACCAGGCCTGGGTCCAGGCGTCGTAGTTGGCGTATTCCTGGCCCTTGATCTGCGGGAAGGTGTGGTAGCCGATCCGCGTCGTCAGCAGGCCCCGATCGGCGAGCCAACGAATGACCTGGTAGGGTTCGGCGTCGGGGAACACCATGCCGCCGCCGCCGGCATCCGACATCGAGGTGAGCCCGAGCGCGTTCAACTCGTCAAAATAGTGCAGAGAGGAGTTGATCTGGTCGCTGATCGACAGCTTCGGCGCCCGGGTCAGCGTCTGGTACATCAGCGCGCCCGAGGGGTCGGCGACCAATCTGCCGGTCGGGTCGCCGCCCACCTTCTCGACGAAGCCGCCGGGATAGGTCGGGTGATCCGGCTGATCGTAGCCGAAATAGGCGACCGCCTTGGTGTTCAGCAAGGTGTACTTGTAGAGGTAGTGGATCAGCACCGGATGGTTCGGGGCGACGGCGTCGAGCTCGGCCACCGTCGGCAGGCGCTTTTCCTTGAACTGATGTTCGGAGAAGCCGCCGACGACGCGGATAAACTGATCCTCCGGGGTCCGATCGGCCTGCAGACGCAGCAGATGCAGCCCCTCCTCCAGGCTGTCGACTGCGTCCCAGCGGACCTCCATGTTGTAGTTCACCGCGCCCCGGATGCCGTGGGTGTGGCTGTCGTTGAGGCCCGGGATCAAGCGCCGGCCACCGGCGTCGATCACCGCCGTGAACGCCCCCTGGAACGGGGCGACGTCGGCCATGTCGCCCACCGCCACGAACACGCCGTCCCGGGCCGCGAGCGCGCTCGCCTCCGGACGCGCCGGATCCATGGTGGTGATCCGGGCATTGGTGACGATCAGATCGGCCGGCGCATTGGTCTGGCCATAGCCGGGCCGGGCGGCCGTCGTGGCCGCCAGAGCGGCGGAGGAGAGGAGAAAGTGGCGGCGGTCGAGGGCAAAGCGGGACTTCGGCAGCATGGATACCTCTCATTGCAGCGCAGGTTGCGATACAGGTCCGAAGACCCCTAATCCTCGGGCCCTTCGATCTCGGGCCCCTCGTGCGGTTCCGTCGTCAGGTTCGTCGTCAGTTTCGTCTTCCGGTCACCTCGCCAAACGAGGCCATCACGCCTCGACCGTCAGCGAAACACCGCTGAAGGGGATCGGCTGCGTCGGGATCTCGCGCCCCTTCAGCGGAACCCCCACGCCGATCACCCGGACGCGGCCACCGGCGAGCAGGGCGTCGAGCGCCGCCGGCGGCACCTCCACCTGAGAGGTGATCGTCCGCTCAAGCCCGCTCAGCAGATCCGGGATCGGCAGAATGGTGAACGTGCCGACATAGGTCGCGGCCCCGCCCGCCCGGTCGTCGACGAAGAACAGCCGGTGCTGGAACGGATGGATCGGCACCGACATCCGTTCATAGTTGAGAGAGACGCGGCCGGGCCCGTTACCGCGGCGGACCACCTCTATCTTCGCCAGCATCTCCTCACTCGGTGCAATCGTGCCGAGCTCGGAGGCCGAGGCGAGGGGCTGGTCGGCCAGCTGCGGCACGGTCTCCGGCCTAAGCGTCGGGCGCCAATCCAGGTTGTCGAAGGTGTACCCAAGCGCCTCGGTCTCCAGCACATCCCAGACCCGGGTGACCACGGGCAAGCCGTCAGATGCGTAGAACCAGAACTCGTTGTCCAGCCAATCGGGATCGTCGGGGTTCGCCCGGCCATCGCCCTGGGCGAGCCAGGCGTCCCACAGCCGGTCGACCTGCCCGTGGTGGCTTTGAAAGATCGGCTCGTTGCCCGCCCCGTCGAAGCTGGCCATCTCGCCGCCGATCCAGTTGTGCACGTTGTTGTGGGCGCTCTGCTCTAGGGTGCCTTCGACCTGAAGGTCGCCGGGGATGCGCTTGCGTCCGCCGAAATGGTCGAAGCGCGCCGCCCGCATGATCGGCCCGAGCTCGATGAAGTCGTCAGGCAGCGCATCGCCCTGCTCCTGCAACCGCGTGGAGTTCATCAGCGGATTGTCGTCGCCGAAGTACCAGTCCGGGATCCGATTGTTGTGGGTCCAGTCCCAGTAGGGCAGCGCGAAGGCCGGCTCCTGCGCCAGGCGCCGGATCTTCTGCTCCAGATTGACCAGGTAAGCGCGATGCCACGGCAGGAAGAACCACCCGTAGTGCACCTGGTAGGAGAAGGTGTTGGTCGCGCAGAACAACGAGTGATGGGCCCAGTGCTGCGCCCAGCCGTTGGGGTCGAGTGGGTTCTCCACCGACTTCTCGCGCATCCACTTGACGACATCGCGGTAGATCCGGACGTCATCGCTGTCGGCCGAGAGGCTGTGCGCCTCCCGCCGCACGCCCATGCCCCAGATCCCCCCGCCCCGGGTGCCGGTCTGAGCGATGGCCGGTGTCGGAAAGATCTGACGGCCGACAGCCGCCCCGGCGAGACCGGACACACCGGCGACGGCGGCGCGCCTGAGGAGCTCGCGCCGACGCAGCCGAGGCGATTTATCACGTCCGTTTTTCATTGCAATCAACGGCTTGCGGTGTACTTGGGACGTTCGATGCGAGCATGGATGCGCCCCCCCGGTCAAGGCAGGGCCAGAGCATCGTGATTGATTTGGCCGGGAACGATGGCCGATCGAAACGGACCATCCACGCAACACGCCAGATGCCGGACGCCTACCCGCGAAAGAGGACGCCGCATGTCGCGATGACTGGCCTCACGGGGCGTGAAGGCGCTTCCGTCAAGAACCTTGGTAATCTGGCCACCCTGCCCTTAAGGTATCGGTTGGCCATGTCAGGCAATCTGCAGATGGAACCTCTCATGTCTGCAAGACGACCCAAGGACGGCAAGTCGCACGTCATCGGTGCGACCGACGTCGCATTGCTCGAGGACACGATCCCCGAGGTTCTGGCGCGCACCGTCGCGGCCCATGGCGCTAACGAGGCGGCGGTCTTTGCCGAGCAGCGCATTCGCTGGACCTACGCCGAGCTCGCGCGGGAGGTCGACCGCCTGGCCGGCGGCTTGTTGCGCGCCGGCGTGGTGCGCGGCGACCGGGTTGGGATCTGGTCGCCCAATCGCGCCGAGTGGCTGCTCACCCAGTTTGCCACGGCGCGGATCGGCGCGATCCTGGTCAACGTGAACCCGGCCTATCGGCTCTATGAGCTCGAGTTCGCGCTGAACAAGGTCGCCTGCAGCACCCTGATCACGGCGCGGCGGTTCAAGACCTCCGACTACGCGGCGATGCTCACCGAGCTCTGCCCCGAGATCGCCGATGCCGAGCCCGGTCAGCTCGAGGCCAAGCGGGTGCCGAGCCTGCGCCGGGTGATCCTGATGGGCGAGGAGCGGCTGCCCGGCTTCCTGAGCTTCGACGAGATCTGCACCCTCGGTGACAGCGTCGACGGGGCGACGCTGGATGGCGCGAGCGCCGATCTCGCGCCGGGCGATGCGATCAACATCCAGTTCACCTCCGGCACCACCGGCAGCCCGAAGGGTGCCTGCCTCACCCACCGCAATATCGTCAACAACGCCAACAACGTGACGGCGGCGATGCGGCTCACTCATCAGGACCGCCTCTGCATCCCCGTGCCGTTCTATCACTGCTTCGGCATGGTGATGGGCACGCTTGGCTGCGTCACGAAGGGCGCGACGATGGTCGTGCCCGGCGAGGCGTTCGAGCCCGCCCAGACCCTGCGGACAGTCTCGGACGAACGCTGCACGGCGCTTTACGGCGTGCCGACGATGTTCGTGGCAGAGCTCGGCCTGCCGGATTTCGGGAGCTACGACCTCTCCACCCTGCGCACCGGGATCATGGCCGGCGCCTCCTGCCCGATCGAGGTGATGAAGCAGGTGCAGGCGAAGATGAACATGACCGAGGTGACCATCGCCTACGGCATGACGGAGACCTCGCCCGTCTCCTTCCAATCCGATGTCGACGATCCCCTGGAGAAGCGCGTCAGCACCGTCGGCCGCATCCACCCCCATGTGGAGTGCAAGGTCGTCAGCCCGAGCGGTGAGACCTTGCCCGTGGGCGAGCAGGGAGAGCTCTGGACCCGCGGCTATTCGGTGATGAAAGGCTATTGGGCCGATGAGGAGAAGACGGCCGCCGCGATCCAGGATGGCTGGATGCAGACCGGCGACCTGGCGGTGATCGATGCCGACGGCTATTGCGACATCACCGGCCGGGTCAAGGACATGATCCTGCGCGGGGGCGAGAACATCTATCCCCGCGAGGTCGAGGATTTTCTCTTCACCCATCCCAAGATCGCCCAGGTCCAGGTCTTCGGCATCCCCGACGACCGGTTGGGAGAGGTGGTTTGCGCCTGGGTGGTCCCGGCCGAGCCGGACCTGGAGCCGGAGGAGGTGCGCGCCTTCTGCCGCGATCGGATCGCGCACTTCAAAGTGCCGCTGCACGTGCAAATCAAGTCCGAGCTGCCGATGACCGTCACCGGGAAACCGCAGAAGTTCATCATGCGCGACGAGATGGTCAAAGCCCTGGAGATGGAGAAGGCCTGATCCGCTACGGCCCGGATGGTGAGAGGCCGCAAAAAAGATGATGTGGGAGGAAGAACATGCGGAACCTAGCTGCAGCCACGGCCATCGCCGCCATGATGGCCTCGGGATCGTGGGCGCAAACCGCGGAAGAGCTGGCGAACGACACCGCGACCCCGGGCGATGTCCTGGTCTATGGCATGGGCTATGGCCAGAACCGCTACAGCCCGCTCGATCAGATCAACACCGAGACCGTGGGGGGGCTGAGGCCGGTCTGGGCCTACAGCCTGAACGACAGCCGCGGGCAGGAGAGCTTTCCCCTGATCCACGAGGGGGTGATGTACCTCACCTCCCATGCCGCGACGATGGCGCTCGATGCGCGCACCGGGCGGCAGATCTGGCGCACAGCGGTCGAGTACCCGGCCGAGACACCGCGGGTGGCCTGCTGCGGCATCGTCAATCGCGGGGTGGCAATCCTCGACGGTACGCTCTACCGCACCACGCTGGATGCCAACGTCGTCGCCCTCGACATGGCGACGGGGGAGGAGAAGTGGAAGACGAACTCCATCGACTTCAAGGCCGGCTACTCGATGACCGCCGCGCCTCTGATCGCCGACGGCGTGGTGATCGTCGGCATCTCCGGCGGTGAGTACGGCATTCGCGGCTACCTCGAGGGCTATAACCCCGACACCGGCGAGCGCCTCTGGCGGACCTACACCGTGCCGGCGCCGGGCGAGCCCGGGTCGGAGACCTGGCCCGACGGCGATGCCTGGCAGCGCGGCGGCGGCCCGACCTGGCTGACCGGCACCTACGATCCGGAGGAGAACACTGTCTACTGGGGCACCGGCAATGCCGGCCCCTGGAACCCGACGGTGCGGGAGGGGGACAATCTCTTCACCAACACCCTCCTGGCGCTCGATCCGAGATCCGGGGAGATCAAGTGGCACTATCAGTTCTCGCCCAACGATCCCTACGACTATGACGGCACGAACGAGCTTATCCTGACCGAGCTGGACGGCCGGAAGGTCATCATCCAGGCCAACCGGAACGGGTTCCTCTACGTCATCGACCGGGAAACCGGCATGCCGATCGCGGCCAACAAGTTCGTCGATCGCGTGGACTGGGCCGAGAGCATCGACCTCACCACCGGCCGACCCGTTCAGAATGACGAGTTGAAGGCGAACCTGGTGGCCGGCGAGCAGGTGGAGTTCTGGCCCTCGGCCTTCGGCGGTAAGAACTGGGCGCCGTCCTCGCTCTCGGCCTCCACCGGCTACATCTACGTCAATACCTTCAACATCGGCATGTTCTACACGGCCGTCGAGCCGCGCTACCGTGCCGGCACGTTCTATTTCGGTGCCGATTTCGCCTGGTCCTGGCCGGAGGGTGACCGCGGCAAACTGCGCGCCTTCGACCCGATGACGGGCGAGGTGCAGTGGGAACAACCCTCCGAGATGCCGCGCAACGCCGGCATCCTCTCCACCGGCGGCGACGTGGTGTTCACCGGCAACCAGAACGGTGACTTCGAGGCGTTTCACGCCGAGACCGGCGAGCAGCTCTGGGCCTTCAACACCGGCTCCGGCATCGTCGGCCAGCCGGTGACGTGGGAGATGGACGGTACCCAGTACGTCACCATCCTGAACGGCGGCGGCGCGGTCTACGCCCTGTTCTCGGGCGACGAGCGGTTGGCGCAATATCCGGCAGGGGGCAACGTCTGGACCTTCGCGCTCAGCAATTGATCCGATGCGCGCCCACGCCGCGATAGCGCTGGCGTTGGCCCTGATGGCGGGGCCAACGTTCGCCGAGGAACAGGCCGAGTTCCCCCGCGTGTTCCACGCCGGGGAGACGGCCTACAAGAACCTCTGCGCCCACTGCCACGGGCTGGAGATGGTTAACTCGGGCGTGTCGTCCTACGATCTCCGCCAATGGCCCAAGGACGATCGGGAGGGCTTCGAGGACAGCGTGCGCAACGGCATGGGTGACATGCCCGCGTGGGCGGATGTGCTGTTCCCGGAGGAGTATGTGGCGCTTTGGGCCTATGTCGTCACCCGCGCCGGGCAAGAGCCGCTGCCTGAGGGCCTCGCGGAGGAATTCGACGCCATCCTGAACGGCGGCTGAGCCGTGTTGCGGCTTTCCAGCCTCGTTGCGCTGGTCGCGCTCGGCCTCAGTGGCCTGACCGCCCCGCCGGTCTCCGCAAATGGCGATCTGACGGTCTGCCTGCCGCGCAATGCCGGCGTGATCGCCGGGCGGCGCCTGACCGGTGGCAGCGGCTTTGACTTTCGCATGTCCGAGGCCGTCGCCGCGCGCCTGGGGCAGTCCCTGACGGTCGTCTGGTACGAAAACGAGTTGGAGGAGGAGAGCGATCCGCTGATGGAGACCTATGCCATGCTCTCCTACCGCCTCTGCGATCTCGTGCCCGGCCATCCCCGATATGTCGGCGCGGTCGGCACGCCGAGCTTTGCCCGCGCCTCCCTGCCGCGCTGGCTCGGTATGCCCCGCGACGTCGATCCGCTGACGGGGCTCTTGAAGGACCGCTTGGCCGGTTATGTCGACGTGGCGCCGATTGCGGTGAGCGCGGGCTACATGCGCTCGGAGATCGGCCTAGTCTATCGCGAGGGAACGCCGGAGCCCACGGGGCTGAACGACACAGGCGGGCGCGCCCTCGCCGTGCAGCAGGGCGTCTTGAGCGGGGCCATCGCCATGCTGCAATCCACGCCGGAAGTGCGCGCCAAGATCACGACCCACAATCCGGGGCCAGGGTTCCTTTGGGACGTGGAAAGCGGTGGCGGCGATCTGGCGATCATCGACGTGCCGGCTTTCGACACCCACATGGCGGCCAATCCGTTCAGCGCCCTCCGCCTCGCCGCTTGGCGCCATGGGTTCGGGATGGATCTCGGCTTTGCGGCACTGGCTGAGAATCAGGCGCTGCTGGACGAGGTGAGCGAGGCCCTCGAGGCGCTGGTGACCTCGGGTGAGGCCGCGGCCCTGGCTGGGGAGGAGGGACTGACCTACGCCCCACCCCGGGACGAGGCGCTGGCGCCCCCGCTGACCCGGGCGTCGTTGCTGGCGCTGCAATGACGGCCTGAACGGCGGCGCGCTCCTGCTGGCGTGCCTCCTGCCGGGCGGCCAACCGGATAGGGCCGAGGCTCACCAACCCCGCGCCAGCGAAAAAATTCAGACCGCGGGATATGGCGCCCAACCTCAGGGCGTCCGCGCCGCGCCGTGTTCCTTCTAGCATCGACGACGTTGCCGGGTCCCGCGCACGCAGGTCGCGGAGCGGCAGGTGCAGAGGAACGACCTGCGCTTGAATAGGGAGGTCACACATGAAGAAGGCACTTATCGCCTCAGTCTCAAGCCTGGCCCTGCTGGTCCCCGCTGGCGCCCTGGCCCAGGATGACCCCGTCCGGTTCGGCGTCCTCGTCGCCCTCGAAGGCGCCTTTGCCGAAGGCGGTGCCGACGGCGTGCGCAACGTCGAACTGGCGATCGAGCAGGCCGGCGGCACCGCCGGGGGGCGCCCGATCGAGATCGTCGTCGCGCCGACCGACACGACGCCCGACACCACCGTCCGCCAGGCCCGCAAGCTGATCGAGCAGGACGGCGTCGACATCATCCTCGGGCCGCTCTCGGGCTCGGAGGGCATCGCCATGCGCGACTACGCCAAGACGATCCCGGACAACACCGTGATCAACGGCATCTCCGGCGCGCTCGAGACCACCTATGTCGATCCGGCGGAGAACTTCTTCCGCTTCAACCTGGACGGCGCACAGTGGGGTGCCGGCCTTGGCACCTATGTGGTGGAGGAAAAGGGCTGGACCCGCGTGGCCACGGTCGCCGCGGACTATTCCTTCGGCTACACCAACTTCCTCGGGTTCGCGGTGGACTTCTGCCGCTCCGGCGGTGAGATCGTCGATCGGTTCTGGGTGCCGCTCGGCTCGTCCGACTTCGGTGGCGTGATCGCGGCGCTGCCCGACGATGTGGATGCGATCTATCTCGGCGTGGGCGGCACGGACGCGATCAACTTCCTGAACCAGTACAATCAGGCTGGGTCAGAGACCAACCTGATCGGCGGCACGATCATGGCCGATCCGACGGTGCTCACCTCGCGCGGGCGCGCGAAAGAGGCGCTGATCGGCACGCCGACCTCAGGCCCGCTGGCCGAAGACAACCCTGACGAGGCCTGGCAGGCCTATGTCACCGCCTATCAGGAGGCGTTCCCGGAGGATGAGCGCTTCCCCTCGCCGTCGCTCTTCGGCGTCGGCTACTACGTCGCGACCTTGGCCGCGATCCAGGGCTTAAACGAGGTCGACGGCGATCTGTCCGACGGCCATGCCGCCTTCCGCGAGGCGCTGTCGAGCGTACCTCTGGAGACCCCGCTCGGCACCGTGACCTTGAACGAGAACCGCCAGGCCACCGGATCGGTGTTCATCAACGAGGTGGTCGAGGACGGCGACGGCGGCCTGCGCAACGAGTTCAAGGCGCGCACCGACAACGTCAACCAGACCTTGGGTATGACGGCGGAGGAATTCGCCGCCATGGGCCTGCCGTCCCGCGACACGCCGGACTGCGCAGCGCTCCGCGAAGGGGGCTGACACCTCCTCCTCGTGGTGGGGCCGGCTCAGCCCGGCCCCGCCATTCCCCAAGTAAGTGAATTCGCGCGCGCTAGGTCGCGCTGGGCTGCGAACCGCTCCGTGACGAGAGGGGCCGGGCGATGTCTCTCATCCTCTACCTCACGCGGATCCACTTCGCCGATGGCGTGCTGGAGGATGCGCTGGGCGAGGAGGCGAAGCGCCACGCCATCGCGCGGCCGCTCATCCTGACGGAGAACAGCCCGGCGGCCGCGCCATGGTTGGACCGGGTGATCGACGCTTTACCCGGGAAGGCACCGCCGACCCTTGTCAGCGCCGATCCGCAGGGGCCCGCGGCCGCGGACCGGCAGCGCGTGCAGACGGCCCTGAACGAAGGAGCCTGCGACGGCATCGTGGCGCTTGGCGAGCGTCGGACCCTCGACCTCTCCCGGGTCTTCGCCGCCGCCGACGTGCCGGTGATTGCGCTGCCCACCACGACGGAGACGATCGGCCTTGGCCCGATTGCGCCGCACATCTGGTCGCGTCCGGCGCGGCGGCCGCCGGTGCCCTCGGCCATCCTCTGCGATCCGACGCTCACGACCGGGCTCGACCCCGCCGCCACTGCCGCTGCGGGGATGGGCGTTCTGGTCCAATGCCTCGAGAGTTTTCTGAGCACCACCTTCAACCCCCCCGCCGACGGCATCGCGCTGGACGGCTTGCGCCGGGCGGCCGGATCGCTGGAGCGCTCGGTCGCCGACGGTGCCGACCTTGACGCGCGCCGCGATCTGCTGGCCGCCGCCCTCAACGCCGGGCTCGCGGCCGAAAAGGGCTTCGGCGGGATCGAAGCGGCGGCCCATGGGCTCGAGGCCGCCTCGCACCGTCGCGCGGGGCGCTTCCGGGGGGCGCTCCTGGCCAAGGTGCTTGCCTTCAACGCCCCGGCGATCGAGGACCGCTTCGCCGCGATCCGCGCAACCCTCGGCCTGCCGCCGCGGGCCGATATCGCCGCGCATCTGAGCGCATTGGCGGAGCGGATCGGGCTGCCGCTCAGCCTCTCGGAGGCCGGGATTGCCGCCCCGGTGCTGCCCGATGCGGCGGCCCGCGCGGCCGCCGATCCTGCCAACCGCACCAACCCGCGCCACGCAATCGCCACCGATTATGAGAGCATCCTGCGCGCCACTCTCTGAGCGGCGGCGCGCACGGCCCGTTTTGTCGCCAACGCGACTTGCGGTATCGTCGGGAAAACCGAGCGCGGCCGCCGTATCGGTCGACGCCAAAAAATATAAAGAAAACCAGCGCCCTAGGGGGGTTCTATGAGCGAGTCTCTGGCCGTCTTCCACGGCCCTTTCGGACGTGTCTGCCTCTACTCGATGGACCGCCGCATGGTGCCCCATGGCCACCGCGAAGGGCATCTTATCTTCCATGTCCAAGGTCCGGCGGCGACGCTGGACGTGAACGGCAAGGCCTGGCCCCTGGCGCCCGGTCAGGCCGTCGCGGTGAGCCCTTGGGAGGCGCATCACTACGTGCCGATCACCAGCCGCGAGCCGACGCTCGCCTTGGTCCTCTACATCCGGCCCTCCTGGTTCTTAGAGGTGGCGCGGCGGGCCTCGGCCTCGCTCTGTTTCGGGCGAACCGGCATCGAAGTGACCGACCACCTGTCGCGCCTGGTCTTCGGCACGGCGCACGCCATGCTGGACGACGACAGCACGGACCTGTCGATCGAGGATCAGGTCTGCGATCTCAGCCAACTGGCCTTCGACCAGTCCTGGCAGTGGACGCCGCGCGGGGCGGACTTCACCGGCCCGGACATGCCGCGGCGTGATTTTCGGATCCGCAAGGCGTTGAAGGCGATGCAATCGCGCATCGGCGACATGATCGAGCTCGACACCGTCGCGCGGGAGGCAGGCCTGTCCCGCCCACACTTCTACAAGCTGTTCCGGGCGCAGATCGGCCTGACGCCGAACCTCTACATGAACGCCCTCAGGATGGAGCGGGCGATCGACCATTTGGTGAACTCGGACCAACCGGTGGCCGAGATCGGCTTCGATCTGGGCTTCTCGAGCCAGGCCAGCTTCTCCCGCTTCTTCATCAGCAACGGCGCCGTGCCGCCATCGGCCTATCGGCGCAGCGTCCACGTCGCCTGACTTTGCCGGGGGGCGGCAGAAGGAACAGACCCTCGGGTATGCAGTCGCCCGCCGCGCGGCGCTAGGCTTGCGCACCGGCCGCAGCGTTGCGGGACCGGCCAAGGCGTGAGGCCATGCAAGACTTCGTCAGGCGGCATCCGATCTGGTCCCTGCTCATCGCGCTCGTCGTCGCGGTGCTGCTGTGGCTGATCTTCGCCCCCTGGTCGGAAGAGATGGTCGCCGTCCTCGGCCGCAAACGGGTGTTCCTGAACGGCATCTTCGGCGGCGTCACCCTCGGCGCGCTCTACTTCCTCGTGGCCTCCGGCTTCACCCTGATCTTCGGCCTGATGCGCAACGTCAATCTCGCCCACGGCTCGCTCTACCTGGTCGGCGGCTACCTGGGGTTCGAGATTTCCGAGGCGACGGGCTCCTGGCTGTTCGCCTTTCCCGTCGTCTTCGTCGTCGTCGCGATCCTGGGCCTGATCCTGCAGAACCAGGTGTTCCGGCGGATGGAGGGGGAGGAGATCCGCCAGACCATGGTGACCATCGGCCTGTCGGTGGTGTTTGCCGATCTGATGCTCTGGATCTGGGGCGGTCAGTCCTACACGGTGTTCTCGCCGGACTGGCTGTCGGGGCCGATGACGCTCCCGGTGATCTCGACGATCCGGGACACAGGCGAGGTCGTCTATCTCCGCTACCCGGCCGTGCGGATGGCGATCCTGCTCGCTGCCATCGTCATCGGCGTGGCGATGTGGCTGGTGCTGAACCGCACCCGGCTCGGCATGCTGGTCCGCGCCGGCGTCGATGATCGGGAGATGCTGGCCGCCTCGGGCGTGCGGATCCAGTACGTGTTCCTCGCCGTCTTCGCCTTCGGCGCCGGCCTGGCCGGGATCGCCGGGATTGTCGGCGGGACCTTCCAGTCGCTCTCGCCGGGGGAGGATACAAGGTTCCTCCTGGCCAGCCTCGTCGTCGTCATCGTCGGCGGCATGGGCTCGATCCCCGGGGCGGCGATCGGCGCGCTGATCATCGGGCTGTCGGAGCAGTTGGGCCTGATCTACGCGCCTACCTACTCGGTCGTCTTCACCTTCCTGATCATGGCCGCCGTGCTGGCCTTCCGGCCCCAGGGCCTGCTGGGCGAGGCGCGATAGATGGCCCTGATCGAAACCCGCAAGCGCCCGGTGGTCGAGGCCACGTGGCTCGAGAAGATCCCGGTGGCATGGTGGGCCATCGTGCTGATCCTGCTGACCATGCCGGCCTGGGCCAACGACTTTGTGCTCTTCCAGGTCATGGGCTGGACGTTCATCCTGGGCATGATCGCCCTGTCGCTGATGTTCCTGGCCGGCTACGGCGGCATGGTCAGCCTGATCCAGATGTCGGTGGCGGCGATGGCCGGCTATATGGTCGCGATCTTCGGCAACTCCGGCATGGGCGAGATCAGCATGGGGCTGCCCTGGTGGTTAACCATCCCGATCGCCATCGTCATCGCCGCGATCTTCGGCACCATGGTCGGCGCGCTCGCGGTGCGGACCGAGGGCATATACACGATCATGATCACCCTCGCGATCGCGGCCGCGTTCTTCTACTTCACGCGGCAGAACTACGCGATCTTCAACGGGTATTCGGGCTTCAACCTGGTGGTGCCGCCGATGCTGTTCGGCGTCGATTGGCGGGCGCCGATGCCGTTCTACTACCTGACGCTCGGCTGCGCGGCGATCTGCTACGGCGCGGTGGTCTATGTCGCGCGCGCGCCGTTCGGGCTGGCACTGCAAGGGGTGCGGGACAATCCCCGGCGGATGGCGGCGCTCGGCTTCAACGTCACCGCCCACCGGATCGCCGCCTACACTTTCGCCAGTGTGATCGCAGCCATCGGCGGCATTCTCCTGGTCTGGCAGAACGCCCAGATCGCCCCGGGGACGGCGGGTATCCCGGCGGTGATCGACGTTTTGGTGATCGCGGTGATCGGCGGCCTCGCGCGGCCCATCGGCCCCTTTATCGGCGCGCTGATCTATGTCTTGCTGCGCACCTTCTCGCCCGACGTGCTGACGGCCTTCGACCTCTCGGGCGAGCGTTTCAAGCTGGTGATCGGGCTTGGCTTTCTGGCCATCGTCTTCTTCTCGCCGGACGGCGTTCTCGGCCTGTGGGAGCGTTGGAGGGCGCGGCGCGACAGCGCCCGCGATCCGCTGACAGGGGCGCGCGATGACGCTGCTGGATAGTCGCGACACGGCGGAACGGTTGGGCTCGGTCAGCTCCGGCAATGCGCTGGAGCTGCGCGGCGTGACCAAGATGTTCGGCGCCCTAGCGGCGATCCGCGACATCACGCTGACCGTCCGCTCGGGCGAGCGGCGCGCCGTACTCGGCTCGAACGGCGCGGGCAAGACCACGCTTTTCAACTGCGTGACCGGGGACTTCTACCCCACCAGCGGCACCGTCCGGCTGTTCGGCGAAGACGTGACGGTATTCCCAGCCCATGAGCGCATCCGGCGCGGACTGCGGCGGACCTATCAGATCAGCCTGCTTTTCAATGGACTGACGGTGGCCGACAACGTCTATCTCGCCTGTCGGGGTGTGTCGCGCGGGCGGTTTTCCTTCCTGCGGCCGCGGGCCAGCGACACCCTACTCGCCCGCGCTGACGAGCTGATCGAGGCCGTCCACCTCACGCCCTGGCGCGACACCGCCGTCGCGCATCTCAGCTACGGCCAGCAGCGCCAATTGGAGATCGCGCTCGCGCTGGCCGGTGCGCCGCGGATCATCCTGTTCGACGAGCCGGCCGCCGGTCTCTCACCGGCCGAACGGGCCGAGCTTGTGGCGATCCTGAACGGCCTGCCGGAGCATATCGGCTACATCATCATCGAGCACGACATGGATGTGGCCCTGCGCGTCGCCGAGCGGGTGACGATGATGCACAACGGCCTGGTCTTCAAAGAAGGCACGCCAGAGGAGATCGAGAACGACGAGGAGGTCCAGGAACTCTATCTGGGTGACGGGCATGAGTAGGCGGGCATGAGTGATCGGCGCCAGACCGGCCGGGCGCCCGCTGCCGCGCTTGAGGTGCGGGGGCTGAACGTCTTCTACGGCGCCTCCCACGCGCTGCAGGGCGTGACCCTCAAGCTCGACGGCGGCGTGCTCTCGGTGGTCGGCCGCAACGGCATGGGCAAGACCACGCTCTGCATGGCGATCATGGGCCTGGTGCGCGCCGCCTCGGGAGAGATCAGTTTTCGCGGGGAGCCGCTGACCGGGCGCAGCCCGGCCGAGATCGCGCGGCGGGGCATCGGCTACGTGCCCCAGGGCCGGCGTCTCTGGCGCTCATTGACCGTGGACGAGCATCTGAAGATGGTCGAGCAGAAGGGCGGCTCCTGGTCGAGCGAGCGGATCTACGCGACCTTCCCACGCCTGGCCGAACGGCGCCGCAACGGCGGCGCACAGCTCTCCGGCGGGGAGCAGCAGATGCTGGCCATCGCCCGGGCCCTGCTGGCCAATCCCAGCCTGCTGGTGATGGACGAGCCGACTGAAGGGCTCGCCCCGGTGATCGTCGCCCAGGTGGAGGAGATGCTGCTCCGGCTCGCCGACGAGGGCGACATGGACGTGCTGGTGATTGAGCAGAACATCGGCGTGGCCTGTGCCGTCGCCGATCGCGTGGCGATCATGGTGAACGGCCAGATCAACCGCATGGTGCCGGCGCGCGAACTCGCCGCCGACCGCGATCTTCAACAGCGCCTCTTGGGCGTCGGCCGCCACGCACATGAGGACGCGCCCGAGGCCCCGGTGCGGGAGGAGGCGGAGGAGGAGACGCGCCCCGCAGGGCGGCAACCCGCCAAGATCTACATGTCGAACCCAAGCCTGCCGACCCGCTGGTCCAAGCCGGTCTCAGTCGGCCAGCTCGAGCGGGCGGCGCGCGTCGTCACCACGGGCGCGCCCGCGTCGGCCTCGACCGGCCCTGCCGAGATCGTGCCGTTGGCGAGCCCCGGTGCGGAGGTCGTTCTGGTCGCCGGCACGCTCGACACCAAGGGCGTGGAGCTGCGCTTCATGCGCGACCTGATCCGCGCCGCCGGCCTGCCGGTGCGGATGGCGGATCTGTCGACCAGCGGCGGCCATTCCGGGGCCGAGATCCCGGCCCATCAAATCGCCGCCTTCCATCCCCGGGGCGCCGCCGGCGTCTTCACCAACGACCGCGGGCGGTCGGTCGCCGGCATGACGGAGGCGTTTGCCCGCTGGATGGCGCGGCAGGAGGGGATCGCCGGAATCCTTTCGGCCGGAGGTTCCGGCGGCACGGCGATGGTGGCGCCGGCGATGCGATCGCTGCCGGTGGGCGTGCCCAAGCTGATCGTCTCCACCGTCGCCTCGGGCGAGGTGGCCCAATATGTGGGCCCGGCCGACATCACGATGATGCACTCCGTGGCCGACGTGCAGGGCCTGAACGCGATCACTGAGGAGGTGCTGGCCAACGCCGCGCAGGCCATGGTCGGCATGGTGAAGGCGCGCAAGGCCGCCCCGCCCGCCCAGGCCCGCAAACCCGCGATCGCGCTCACCATGTTCGGCGTCACCACGCCCGCCGTCAGCCAGATCACGTCGGCGCTCGACGCGAGCTACGACTGCCTGGTGTTTCACGCCACCGGCATCGGCGGCCAGTCGATGGAGAAGCTGGTCGACAGCGGCAAGGTGAGCGGGGTCATCGACCTGACCACGACCGAGGTTTGCGATATGATGATGGGCGGGGTCTTCCCCGCGACCGAGGACCGGTTCGGCGCCATGATCCGGCGGCGCCTGCCCTATATCGGCTCGGTCGGCGCGCTAGACATGGTGAACTTCGGCGCGCCCGACACCGTGCCGGAGCGCTACCGCGACCGACTGTTCTACGAGCACAATCCGCAGGTGACGCTGATGCGCACCACGGCGGAGGAATGCGCCCGCATGGGCCGCTGGATCGGCGGCAGGCTGAACGAGATGGAGGCGCCGGTGCGCTTCTTCCTGCCGGAGGGCGGGGTTTCCGCCCTCGATGCCGCGGGCCAGCCCTTCGACGATCCGGCGGCGCGCCACGCGCTTTTCACGGGGCTCGAGGACACGGTCCGCCAAAGCTCCACGCGCCAGCTGATCCGCCTGCCGCAGCACATCAACGATCCCGCCTTTGCGAAGGCCGTCGTTTCAGCCTTCCGCGAGCTGCACGGCGACACCGACCCACGGCGCCGCGGCGAAGGCCGCAACGGACGCCGCGTCGGGGACCGCAACGGGACCCGCAGGGAGGGCCGCAGATGATCGACCGACAGACGGTTCTGGCCAAGTTCCGAGAGATGGTGGCGCGCGGCGAGCCCATCGTCGGCGGCGGCGCCGGCACCGGCCTCTCCGCCAAGTGTGAGGAGGCGGGCGGCATCGACCTGATCGTGATCTACAACTCCGGGCGCTATCGCATGGCCGGGCGCGGCAGCCTGGCCGGTCTGATGCCCTACGGGGATGCCAATGCGATCGTGGTGGAGATGGCGGCGGAGGTGCTGCCGGTGGTCAAGCACACGCCGGTGCTGGCCGGCGTCTGCGCCACGGATCCGTTTCGGCTGATGGACAAGTTCCTCGACGACTTGATCGCCATCGGCTTTGCCGGCGTGCAGAACTTTCCGACGGTTGGCCTCATCGACGGCACCTTCCGCGCCAATCTGGAAGAGACCGGCATGGGCTTCGCCCTCGAGGTCGAGATGATCGCCAAGGCCCACGCCAAGGGGATGCTGACCACGCCCTATGTCTTCGATGAGGCGAGTGCGACGGCTATGGCTGGGGCGGGCGCCGACATCATCGTCTGCCATCTTGGCCTGACGACCGGCGGGGCGATCGGCGCGGAGACGGCGCTCACCCTCCAGGACTGCCCGGCCCTGGTGGACGCGTGGGCCGAGGCCGCGCTCAAGGTCAACAAGGACGCGATCGTTCTCGTGCACGGCGGCCCGGTCGCCATGCCCGAGGATGCGGAGTTCGTGCTGAAGAACACCAAGCATTGCCACGGCTTCTACGGCGCCTCCTCGATGGAGCGCTTGCCGACAGAGGTTGCACTGACGGACCAGACGAAAGCCTTCAAGGCCATGAAAGGCCGCTGAGGCGGCAGGGGGAGGACGCGACATGACAGGCCAGCTCATCGGACGACTGACCCTGTGGCTGATCGTGGCGGTGGTGGTCATCGCCATCATCTACTGGGTGATGCAATGGCTCTACCGCCGCTCGACGAAGGAGATCGCCTTCGTCCGCACCGGCTTTCTCGGCGAAAAGGTGGTGATCGACGGCGGCGCCTTCGTCTGGCCGATCATTCACGACATCACGCCCGTCAACATGAACACCCTGCCGCTGGCTGTCGCCCGCACGCGGGATGAGGCGCTGATCACCAAGGATCGGATGCGCGTCGATGTGGAGGCGGAATTCTACGTCCGGGTCCGCTCCGACCCGAGCTCCGTCGCCAAAGCCGCCTCGACCCTCGGCCGGCGGACGCTGGAGGCCGAGAACCTGCATGGACTGCTCTCCGGCAAGTTCGAGAGCGCGCTCCGCGCCGTCGCCGCCGAGATGTCGATGAGCGACATGCACGAGAGCCGCGCCGCCTATGTGGCGCGGGTCCGCGAGGTTGCGCAGGAGGATCTGGAGAAAAACGGTCTCGAGCTCGAAAGCGTCGCGATCATCGACATCGACCAGACGGCGCTGGAGTTCTTCGATCCCTCCAATCGCTTCGATGCCGAGGGTCTGACGGCGCTCATCAAGGACATCGAGGAGCGCCGCAAGCTCCGCAACGACATCGAGCAGGACGCGATGATCCAGATCCGCGCCCGCAACCTGGAGGCGGAGAAGCAGGCCCTCGACATCGAGCGTGAGAGCGAGGAGGCGCGCCTCGCCCAGGAACGCGACGTCGAGACCCGCCGGGCCCAGCAGCGCGCCGAACTGGCAAGGGAGCGCGCCGAGCGGGAGACGGAGGCCGAGTCCGCCCAGATCAGCGCCCGCGAGGCGATCGAGAAGGCGCGCATCGCCAACGACCGGGCCGTGGCCGAGGCGCGCATCGCGTCTGAGCGCGATGTGCGGGCCCGCGAAATCGCCCGGCAAAAGCAGATCGACGCCGACGAGATCGCCGCGGCCGAAGCGACCGAGACCGCCCGCATCCAGCAGGAACGCAGCGTGCGCGAGGCCCGCATCAGCAACGAGCAGGAGACCCAGGCCCAGGAAATCGCCCGTCAGAAGGCCATCGAGGAAGCCGAGATCGCCGCGCGGGAGGCAACCGAGCGCGCCCGGATCGAGCAGGAAAAGGCCCTGTCGGAAGCCCGCATCGCCAAGGAGCGGGAGACCCAGGCGCTGGAGATCGAGCGCCAGAAGGCCATTCGCGACGCCGAGATCGCCGCCAACGAGGCGAACGAGAAGCGGCGCATGGCCCAGGACCTGCTGCTGGCGCAGACCCGCATCAAGGGCGAAGAGGACATCCGCCAGCGCGAGATCGCCCGTCAGCAATCGCTCGATGAAGCCGAGATCGCCGCGCGGGAGGCGGTGGAGCGCACGCGCATCCTGCAGGACGCCCAGATCAGCGAGGCCCGGATCGTGGAGGACCGGCGGATCCGCGAGCTCGAGATCGAGCGCAAGCAGGCCGTGGAGGCCGCCGAGATTGCCGCGGACGAGGCGGTGGAGGCCGCCCGGATCGCCCGCGAGAAGCAGATCGCCGCCAGCCGGATCAAGGCCGACGAGGACACCAAGGCGCGCGAGATCAACCGCAACAAGGCGATCGACGAGGCCCGCGTGGCCGCCGAAGAGGCGGTGGAACAGGCGAAAATCGCCCAGAAGCGCGCCCTGGAGGCCGAGCGCATCGCGGCCGAGCAGCACACCAGGGCCCGCGAGATCGAGCGGGATCGGGAGTTGGAGGGGGCCGAGATCGCCCGGCGCGAGACCATTGAGACCGCCCGGGTTGCGGCCGAACTGGCGCTGGAGCAGGAGCGGATCGCCAGCCAGAAAGCCCGCGAGGTGATCGACATCGAGCGTCGGCGTGAGGTCGAGCGGGCCGAGGAGCAGCGCGTCGTCGAGCTTGCCGAAACCAAGGCCCAGCGCGCCGCGGCCGAGGCCGATGTGAGCCACGCCGAGATTGCCGCCAAGCGCGCCATCGAGGCCGCC
Organism: Pseudomonadota bacterium; assembly: GCA_039180875.1. Classification (GTDB taxonomy): domain Bacteria; phylum Pseudomonadota; class Alphaproteobacteria; order Rhodobacterales; family Rhodobacteraceae; genus JBCDCY01. The sequence continues at coordinate 68,856 of JBCDCY010000012.1, forward strand.
GAAATAGCCCGCGAGCAGGCGGTGGAGGCCGCCCGGGTCGAACGCCGGCGGTCCCTCGAGCAGCTCGAGATCGCCCGCGTCCAAACCCTGCGCGAGGCCGAGATCGCCAGCCAGGAGGAGATCGAACGTGCCCGCGTCGCCTCCGAACGCGGCCTCGACGAGATCCGCATCGACCACGAGACCGTGCGCCGCCGGCTCGAGGTGGACCGCGAGCTCAACGTCGAGAGAGCCCAGATGGAAAAGGCCATCGCGCTCTATCAGAAATCGCTGGAAGAAAGCGCCGCCCGGGCCGAGGCCGATGCCGCCCGCGCCGCCGCCGCGGAGGCGGAGGAAAAGGTCAAGACCGTGCGTGAGACCGAGGCGGCGAACCGGCGCAAGTCCGTCGATGTAACCATGGCCGAGAAGGCGGCCGAAGAGGCGCGCCTGATCGCCGAGGCCGAAAAGGTGCGCCGCGCCGTCGAGGCAGAGGCCCAGCGCCTGATCAACGAAGCCGAGAACGTGCTGACCGACCCCGCCCGCGCCTCGCTCTTCCGCCGCAAGCTCCTGGAGCATGTCGAGGGGATCGTCGCGGCCTCCGTGAAGCCGCTGGAGAAGATCCAGGACATCCGGATCATGCAGCTCGACGGCGTGACCGGGGGCCAGGGCGACGGCCACAGTGGCAGCGCCACCGACGAGGTGATCAACTCCGCCCTCCGCTACCGCGTGCAGGCGCCGCTGATCGACAGTCTGCTCGAAGATATCGGCATCGATGGCGGGGGATTGGCGAAGCAGGGCGGGCTGATCCGCGAAGCCTCCGACATGCAGCGGATCTCCGACGCGGTGCGCAAAGCTGCTGGGAAGGGGGGTGGCGACGACGCCGGCGGCAAGGGCGAAGGTACCTCGGGCGGTGGGGAGAAGAAGTAGATGCCGCGGGTCTACATCTCCTCGGTGATCGACGCGCCGACCGCGCGGGTCTGGGACAGGATCCGGGACTTCAACGGCCTGCCCCGCTGGCACCCGCGCATCCGCGACAGCCGGATCGAGAACGGCGAGCCGTCCGACCGCGTCGGCTGCATCCGCGACTTCCATCTGCAGAACGGCGACCGCATCCGCGAAAAGCTGCTGGGACTGAGCGACTACGACATGTTCTGCACCTACGCCATTCTCGAAAGCCCGATGCCGCTCACCGACTATGTCGCCACGCTCCGCCTGACGCCGATCACCGACGGCGACCGGACCTTTGCCGAGTGGACCGCCGAGTTCGAGTGCGACGACAGCGAGGCCGACGGCCTGGTGAGCGGCATCGGCGCGGACGTGTTCCAGGCCGGTTTTTCGGCGCTCAAGCGGCAAGTGGCGGCCTGAGCCATGGTGAAGGTGGTCAAGAGCACCGTTCTGGACGCGCCCATCGAGGCGGTCTGGGAGGTGCTGCGCGACTTCAACGGCCACGACGAATGGCACCCCGCGGTCGCCGACAGCGCGATCGACCGGCGCGAACCGTCGGACAAGATCGGCTGCGTGCGGCGCTTCCATCTGCAGGACGGTTCGGAACTGCGCGAGCAGCTGCTGACGCTTTCCGACGCCGACACCGCCTTCAGCTACTGCCTGCTCGAGACGCCGGTGCCCTTGCTGAACTACGTCGCCCATGTGCGCCTCGCCCCGGTGACGGACGGCGACATGACCTTCTGGCACTGGGAAAGCCGTTTCGACACCCCCAAGGGGCGGGAGCGTGAGATGCACGAGATGGTGGCGGAGGGCATCTACCAGGGCGGTTTCGACGCGATCCGCGCGCATATGGGGCTCGGCGGCGCATGACCCGGGTCGAGAGCTATCCGACACTGGCCGATGCGGCCCGCGCCCTGGGCCCCGATGCCGCGTATCTCGGCGGCGGCACCCTGCTGATGCGCGAGGTGAATGAGGGCACGGCGCCGGCGCGTCTGGTCCGCGTGACCGACCCCAGCCTGGCCGAGATCCGGGTGAGCGGCGATGCAATCCGGCTCGGCGCCGGCGTGACGATGTCCGCCGTTCTCGCCCACCCGGAGCTTGCCTTCCTGCACCCCGTGGCACGGCTGATCGGCGGACCCCAGGTGCGCAACATGGCGACCGTGGCGGGCAACCTGTTCGCGCCTCATCCTTACGGGGACTTCGCCGCAGCCCTGCTCGCCCTCGGCGCCCGGGCCGTGCCCGTCGGGTCCGGTAGCCCGCGCCCCGTGGAGGAGCTTTTGCGCCCCCACAGCGCGCAGCGCGCCGAGCTCATCGCCGCGGTGGAGGTGCCCCGCCCCCGCGAGCCGGGTGCCTTCGGCTACCGCAAGGTCAGTCGGGTGAAACCCAAAGGCATCTCCGTCCTCGCCATCGCCGCGATGCTGCCGCGCCAGGGCGGGCAGATCCGGGGCGCGCGCGTGGCCTTCAATGCCATGGGGCCGCGACCGCTCCGGGCCCCCGGGGCGGAGCGGGCGCTAGAAGGCAAGGCGCTCGATCCCGCGACGATAGAGGCGGCTGCGGTCGCGGCGGTCGAGGGGCTCGATCCGCCGACCGACCCGATCGCCACATCCTGGTACCGGCGCGAGGTCGCGGGCGTGCATCTGCGCAGGCTTCTGAGCGAGATGAGGGACGGGCGGTGATGGCCAAGACCCCCGCCAACTTCACACTGAACGGCAGCCCCCGGGCCGCCTTCGCCGACCCCGGACAGAACCTGCTCGAGTTCCTGCGCCGCGGCGTCGGCGACCTGACGGTCAAGTACGGCTGCGGTCAGGGCACCTGCGGCGCCTGCACCGTCCTGGTCGACGGCGAGACACGGCTCGCCTGCCTCACCTTGGCCGAGACGGTCGATGGCCGCGACGTGCGCACCGCCGCCGGACTGGCCGAGGGCGCGACGCTCGACCAGTTGCAAGTCGCCTTCATGGACCACTTCGCCGCCCAGTGCGGGTTCTGCACCCCCGGCATGTTGGTCTCGGCCCGGGCATTGCTCGACCGCAATCCGCGCCCCAGTCGGGAGGAGGTGATCGAGGCGATCTCCGGCAATCTCTGCCGCTGCACGGGCTACGAGCCGATCATTGCCGCCATACTCTCCGTCGCCGATGGGAGCGTTCGGACATGAAGGACATGACAGACGCCGGACCGATGGTGGAGTTCCGTAAGGAGCTGTTCGCCGACGAACGCGACGACGATCTGAACGAGATCGGCAAGCCCACACGGCGCCAGGACATCCTCGGCCACGTCACCGGCCGCTCGCCGTTCTATGACGACCATCTGTTCGACGGGCTCTTGCACATGCGCTGCGCCCGCTCGCCGCATCACCACGCCCGGATCCGCCGGATCGACACAGCCGCGGCAGAGCGGATGCCCGGCGTCGTCCGGGTGCTGACCGGCCGCGATGTGCCGGTCAACCTCAACACCCTGCTCTCGCTCCTGGATTTCGGCATCGACGACGAGCCGGTGCTGGCCGAGCGCAAGGTCGTCTACATGGGCGAGCCCGTGGCCGCCGTGATCGCGGAGACGGAGGCCGAGGCCCGCGCCGCCGCGGCCGCCGTGGCGGTGGAGTGGGAGCCGCTCCCCCACGTGCTCGACGTCGAGGAGGCGGTGGCCCCCGGCGCGCCCACCGTCCTCGACGTCTATCCCGAGAACAAGTTCGTCTATCACGGCAAGTACGACCACCAGAAGCTGCGTTACGGTGACGTCGATGCGGCGCTCGAGGGCGCCGATCATGTGATCGAAGGTTGCTACCAGATGTCGCCCATCGAGCAGGCGCCGATCGAGACCTGCGGCGCCATCGCGGCGCCGGAGCAGAACGATCGCTATGTCTGCTACTCCGGCACCCAGGGCCTGTTCTTCTCGCTCGGCACCGCGGCCAAGGTGCTGGACCTGCCCTCCTCACGGCTGCACTTCATCGGCGGCACGGTGGGCGGCGGCTTTGGCGGCAAGGTGGACTCGATCCACGAACCCCTGGCGATCCTCGGCGCCATGCTCACGGGCCGGTCGGTGAAGTCGCAATGGGATCGCGCCGAAGAGATGCAGGTGGGCGCGCCCCGGGGGGCGGAGCGCTGGTATCTCACCGATGGAGTGATGGCCGACGGCCGGATCGTCGCGCGCAAGTTCACCGGGTATTTCGACGCCGGCGCCTACACCCGGCTCAGCTCCTACGCCATCATCAAGGGTGTGGGCCATCTCCCGGGCCCCTACACGATCCCCAACGTCTATGCCGACGTCTATTGCGTCTACACCAACCGCACCCCGGCCACGGCGATGCGCGGCTTCGGCATCACCGGCGTCGACTTCGCGATCGAGGCGCATATGGACAAGGTGGCCGAAGCCGTCGGCATGAACCCGATCGAGTTGCGGATCCTGAATGCCTATCGCGACGGCGACATGAAGGCCCACCGCCGCGTGGCCAAGAACTGCGCCCTCATCGAGTGCGCCCAGGTCGTGGCCGAGAAGGCCGGCGTGACCCTGTCGCCGGAGATGCGCGCCGCCTCCTCGCTCAGCGGCGGGGGCGGAGAGCGCGGGGCTTTGCCGGGCTATACCGCAACGGACGCACGCGGCCGGGTCGAAGGCTTCGCGGCCACCAGCTATGCCCGGCGCAAGGGCGGCCCGGCCGAGGCCGGGATAGGCGGCGGGGCCCTTCCCCCCCGCCAGCCGACGGCACCGCCACCGGCGCGCGCCGCTCTACCCCCTCCGACCGCAGCACCGCGCGCGCAACCCGCCGCGATGGCCGACGGCCAGCGCCCGCCCGACGGGGGTTCGATGCCCCCGGCGGGCGGCCCCCCGCCGACGACGGCGCCGGCAGAGGAGCGGCCGCAGCGCGGCCCGGCACGCTCCGGCGCAATGCGGTTCTCCTCCCTCTCCGGGTTTCGGAGGCGCTGATGGCCATTCACCGCGGCCGCGGCTTTGCTGCGATCAACTACCCGATCGGCATGAACCTCGGCGGCGATCCGTCCCAGGCGCTGGTGCATTCCAACCCCGACGGCAAGTTCACTGTCGCCCTCTCGGCCATCGACCTCGGCCAGGGCATGAAGTCCGTCACCCGCCAGATCGCCGCCGAAACCCTCGGCGTGCCGATCGAGGACGTCTATGTCGACACCGCCGACAGCGACACCGGCCCGCACGACATGGGCTCTTTCGCCAGCCGGGGCACGCACCGCATGGGCAACGCCGTGATCCGCGCCGCTGAGGAGGCGCGCCAGGTCATGCTCGAAGCGGCGGCGGAGGAGCTGGAGGTCGACGCGGCCGACCTCATCACTGACGGCAAGGGCAATATCCACGTCCGCGGCGCGCCCGCCCGGTCGATCACCACCATGGCCGCGGCCCAGGCGGCGCAATTCGTCCAGGGCCGCACCATCGCCGGTCGCGGCATCTTCCTCGTGCCGCTCTCCGACGTCGATCCCGAAACCGGAGAGATGTCGCCGGTCACGACCTTCGCCCATGCGGCCATGCTGGTGACGGTGGAGGTCGACGACGAAACCGGTGAGGTGACGATCACCGACATGCAGTCAGCCTACGAGGTCGGTCGCGCCCTCAATCCCAAACTGGTCGAACAGCAGCTACGCGGCGGTGCCTGGATGGGCATGTCCCATGCCGCCTGGGAAACGACGGAGCCGCATTACCCCTCCCGCGACCACCGTCCCGAGGACTTCAACACCTACCTGATGCCAGGCCCCGGCGATCTCGCGCCCCACCACATCAGCATCCTGGAGCGACCGGCGGAGGACGGCCCGTTCGGCGGCAAGGGCCCGGGCGAGATGTGCGCCAATCCGGTCCTGCCAGCCGTGGTCAACGCCGTCTATGACGCTATTGGCCTGCGGATAGACGAGCTGCCCGTGACGCCCGAGAAGGTGCTGCGCGGGCTGCAAGAGATGGGCGGCGCCCGGCCGCGGCAGGCGCTCTGATGACCGTCCGGCGCGCCATCCAGGGGATCGACGGGCCAGAGACGCTGGCCCGCTCCCTCGGCGACGCGCAGTACATCGCCAATGACGGCCTCGCGACGGCGGCCTATCTGGCCCTCGCCCTCGGCAAGCCGCTGCTCTTGGAGGGTGCCCCGGGCGTCGGCAAGACGGAGGCGGCCAAGGCCCTGGCAGCGGTCCTCGGGCGGGAGCTGGTGCGCCTGCAATGCTATGAGGGCATCGACGCAGCGGCGGCGATGTACGAATGGAACTTCCCACGCCAGATGCTCGCAATCCGGCAGGCGGGCAACGACTACGTCAACCTCTACGAAGATCAATTCCTGATCGCCCGCCCGATCCTGCAGGCGCTCGAGGCGCCGCGCGACCGGGTCCTGCTGATCGACGAAATCGACCGGGCCGACCATGAGTTCGAGGCCTTTCTGCTGGAGTTCCTGTCGGACTTCTCGATCTCGATACCGGAGCGCGGAACGGTGCGCGCCGGGGAGCCGCCCGTCGTCGTCCTCACCTCCAATCGCACGCGAGAGCTGCACGAGGCGCTCCGGCGGCGCTGCGTCTATCACTGGATCGACTATCCCGACCCTGCGCTTGAGGCGCGGATCGTCACCATGCGGGCCTCGACCGTCGCCCAGGACACGGCCGCCCGGGTGGTGCGCGCGGTGGGTGCGCTGCGGGCAGAGCCATTGGCCAAGCCGCCCGGCGTTGCCGAGACGGTGGAATGGGCCGAGGCGGCGACGCTGCTCAACGCCCAGGGCGCGGCCTGGCCGGTTGCCTTCCAGCGCGCGATCGGCGTCGCGCTCAAGGACCAGGACGATCTCGCCTACATGGCGCCGCGCCTCGACGCATTGTTGGCGGAAAGCGCGGCATGAGCCTGCCCCGCGCCCTCGACCCCTTCCTCGCCTTTCCCCAGGCATTGCGCGCGGCGGGGCTCCGCGCCTCACCGGACCTGACGGAGGATTTTCTCGCCGCCGTGGGTCTGCTCGGGCCCCAAGGCATCGCTGACATTCGCCGGGCCGCCCATGCCGTCTACGGCCCGGGCCCCGATCACCGCCCCGCCTTCGACGCGGTGTTCGACGCGGTGTTCCTCGGCCGCAGCTTGGCCGTCGCCGCGCCGGGCGATCCGGAGGAAATGCCGCGCAGCTTCGATGCTGGCGCCTTCGACGAGTTGGCGATGCCGGAGGACGAAGATCCCTCCGGCGGTGAGGCGACGCCGGCGGAGCGGCTCTTCGCCCGGCAGCTCGGCGGTGGGGAGGAGGACGCCACCCTCCGCCGCTTCGGACGGGCGCTCCCCCGCTCCCTGCCGCGACGGCGTTCGCGCCGCTTGAGCGCCGGCCGGGGTCAGCACGCCGATGCGCGCCGCGCGTTTCGTGAGATGCTACGCCGCGACGGTGAGGTCGCGGCCCTGCCGACCCGGCGGCGCCTGTCGCGCCAGCGCCGGGTGCTGATGCTGATCGACGTCTCCGGCAGCATGAAGGAGGGGACCGAGGGCGCCCTCCGCCTCGCCCACGCCCTGGTCCGGGGCGGCGAGCGGGTGGAGTGCTTCACCCTCGGCACCCGATTGACCCGGGTCACCCGCGCGCTTCGCCACCGTAACCGGGATAAGGCGCTTGCCCGATCCTCGGGCCTGGTGGCCGACTGGGACGGCGGCACCCGGCTGGGGGAAGCGCTGGAGGTCTTTCTGGCCGTGCCGCGCTTTGCCGCCCATGCCCGCGGCGCCCTCACCCTGGTCATCTCCGACGGGCTGGAGCGGGGCGGGCCGGAGGCGTTGACGGCGGCGATGGCGCGACTTCGCGGGCTGGCCTGGTCGATCCTCTGGCTCTCACCGCTCACGGCCGATACCGCCTACCGGCCCGAAACCGGGGCGATGCGCACGATCCTGCCATTGCTGGATCGGCTGGGCGACGGCAGCACTCCGGCGGCGCTGGCGGGCGAGATCCTGGCCTTCTCGAAGGGCGCGCGGCGGTGACGGTCGACGCCCATTTCCACGTCTGGCGGCAGGCCGACCTACCCTGGCTCACCGGCCCGATGCAGCCGCGGATCTTCGGCCCCTATGAGCCGATCCGCCGCGACTATCCGATGGCGGAATACCTCGATGACATAGCCGGCACCGGCGTCGACCGGGCGGTCTACGTGCAGGCCAACTGGTCCCCCGACCGAGCCGAGGCGGAGGCCGCGTGGATCGAGAAGCTGGCCGCGGAGACGGGCTGGCCCCACGGCCTCGTCGCCTACGCCGATATGACGGTCGAAGATGTTCGACTGGCGCTCGACGCGCTGCGGCGCTTCCCACGGCTCCGCGGCATCCGGCAACAGTTCCACTGGCACGAAAACCCGCTCTACCGCTTTGCGTCCCATGCCGAGCTCTGCCGCGATCCGGCCGTCCAGGCCAACGTGGCGCGGCTCGCGGACTACGGGCTCGCCTTCGACCTGCAGGTCTTCACCGGGCAGATGGAAGGGGCCGCCGCGCTCGCCGACGCCTGCCCGGATGTCACCCTAGTGCTGCAGCATGCCGGGATGCTGGAGGACCTGTCGGAGGAGGGTCGCGCCGCCTGGCGCAGCGCCATGGCAGATCTCGCCGAACGGCCGAACGTGGTCGCCAAGCTCTCCGGCTTCGGCACGTTCCTGCATCGGCTGGACCCGGAGCATGTGCGCTGGCTGACGACGGAGACGGTGGCGCTGTTCGGGGCCGAGCGTTGCCTCTGGGGCTCGAACTTCCCCATCGAGAAGCTCTGGACCGACTATCCGGCCCTGCTCACCGCGCACCGCGCCGCAGCGGGCGGGCTCAGCAACGCCGAACAAGACGCGATCTTCGCGAACACCGCACGCCGGGTCTACCGGCTGGACTGATTGGGAGGGAACGGTATGGGGCTTGAAATCAAGATACTAGACTACGGCGATATCGAGCTCGAATCGAGCTTCCTCGTGCTCGCCCGCGACTGCGGACGGACGCGGCGCGTGCCGGTCTACGGCTTTCTGATCCTGGGCGGGTCGGTGCCGATCGTCGTCGACACCGGCTACCGCGACAACGCGATCATGGAAACGCTGGGGATGCGCGGCCTGCAGTTCCACGAGAACATGATCGAGCGCCAGCTTGCCAACCACGGGGTGAAGCCGGGCGACGTGCGCTACGTGCTGCACACCCATCTGCACATCGACCACGCGGGGAAGGACGACCACTTCCCCATGAACACCACCGTGGTCATCAATCGCCGCGAGCTCGAATATTCCGTGTCGGGCCTGATGCATCCGCAATATCCCAAGCCCGACATCATCCATCTCGTCGAACGTCTGCATCACCCCGGCGCGCTCCGGCTCGAAGATCTGGAGATCTCGGGACCGGTGGAACTGATCCCTGGCGTTTTCCTCGAAGCGGCAGGGGCCCATACCGAGGGCTCGATGAACATCCATGTCGAGACCGACGACGGCCGGGCCACGATCTGCGGCGACGTGATCTACGACTTCAACGATCAGATCATCGAGCCGCAGAAGTCGTTCGGGCCCGAGGAGTACCAGGTGACGGGCAATCACGGCGGCTCGAAACGCGGTGAGAAGGGCGCGATCCGCAAGCTGATGCACTCCGGCGCGCGCTACCTCCTGCCAATCCACGACAAGCCCGCGGTGGTGGAGCATGGCCGCGTCGTCGGCCGCGCCGACATGGCCATTCCGGGGCCGATCAGCCAATCGGTGCCGCAGCGCGCCTGGTTCCCGGCCTGAGGCGGCTTGCATGGCGCACGAGGCTCAGGATCCCGCCTTTCACCAGCTGATTGAGGAGCACGCCCCGGTCCGGCAAGCGGGCTCCGGCTTCATCTTCACCGAAGGCCCGATCTGGCACCCGGTGGAGCACTATCTGCTGTTCTCCGACATGCCCGGGGACGTGCGCCGGCGCCTCGACAATGCCGGCGTGCGGGAGGTGCTGCGACCCTCCCAGAAGGGCAACGGCATGACCTACGACGCGGACCTGAACCTTCTGGTCTGCGAGCATGCGACCTCCTCCGTCACGCGGTTCAGCGCGGACGGCCGGCGCGAGGTCCTGTGCAGTCATTTCGAGGGGCGTGAGCTCAACTCGCCCAACGACATCGTGGTGAAATCCGACGGCTCGATCTGGTTCACCGATCCCTGGTACGGCCGGATGCCGCATTTCGGCGTGGAGCGGCCGCGCGCGCTCGGCTGGCAGGGCGTCTTCCGCCTCCCGTCGGGGCACGTGCCCGGGGCTGAGCCGGAGCTGGTGGTCGACCGCTATCTGTTCTCCATGCCGAACGGGCTTTGCTTCTCGCCGGATGAGCGCCTGCTCTACATCAACGATACCGAGCAGGCGAATATCCGCGTCTTCGAGGTAGGCGAAGCGGGGCAGCTCCGAAACGGCCGGATCTTCGCCGCCGGTATCCGCGACAGCCTGCGGCCGGGCGTGCCCGACGGGATGAAATGCGATGCTGAGGGCAATGTCTGGGTGACCGCGCCCGGCGGCCTTTGGGTCTACGATCCCGCCGGGCGCCTGATCGGCAAGGTGGCGTTGCCGGAGCAGGCGGCGAACCTGCATTGGGGGGGCGAGGACTGGCGGACGCTCTACGTCGCCGCCTGCACCAGCGTCTACGCCCTGCCGGTGAAGATCGGCCCGCGGAACGAGCCCTTCATGCGCGCCCGGCGCCCTGCGGCGTCGGCGGCCTCCACCACCACGGACGGGGCGGAGCCGCTGCGGCTGGAGGCGCGGCGCTGCGCGCTGATCATCCAGGACATGCAGAACGACGTGGTGATGGAGGGAGGCGCCTTCGCCGCGTCCGGCAGCCCGCAGCATTGCCGGGAGCAGGACGCGATCGCCAACATCGCCCGCTTGGCCGCGCGCTGCCGAGAGCTAGGCGTGCCCGTGATCCACGTCCACTTCCTGGTCCACCCGGGCGCCCCGGGCTTCACCCTGAACGCGCCGCTCTTCGAGGGCGTGATCGACGGCAACGCCCTGGTGCGCGACACCTGGGGCGCCGCAGCCGTCGACGCGCTGACGCCCCAGCCCGGCGACCATGTGGTCGAAAAGATGCGGATGAGCGCCTGGGAGGGCACGTCGCTCGAGACCATCCTCAGGGCCGAGGGGCGCGACATGATCATCGAGACGGGCGCCTGGACCAACATGTCGATCGAGCACACCGCCCGGACCGGCGCCGACAAGGGCTATGTCATGGTGATCCCCGAAGACGGCTGTTCGACCATGAACGCCGACTGGCATCGGGCCAGCATCGACTACGCGATGCAGAACGTCGCGCTGGTGACGCGCACCGACGAGGTCATCGCCGCCTTGGGGTGACACGGCCTGAGCGCGTCGCCCCGCCCGAGGGGTCTGCCCTGACATAGGGACGAGAAACCGGCCCGCTCACCGGTCGTGTCGAGACGTGCCCCAAGCAGCGGCGGCAGGGGCACAGATGCGGGTCCCTCCCGCGATCAGGATCGGGCCGAGCGCACTAGGACAGGCCGTAATACGCGGCGACGGCGTCGAGCCAATTCCGCTCCAGGCCATCGAACTCTTCGAGAGGTGGGCTCTTCTCGACAGCGTCTTTCGTGGTGCGCAGCACCGTATGGCCGTCCTCTTCCGCGAAGTGCGAGAGCAGTTTGATCGGCACGACCATCTGGCGTTCGGGCAGCACAGTGCCGGTGTCGACGACCAGATGGCTGAGCAGGAGGCTGTCGTCGTCGAACAGGAGGTCGATGACCCGCCCGATCTCCCCCTCGCTGCCGATGGCGGTCGTCGAGACGATGGTGGAGACGGCGGTGAGGCCGGCCGCGGTCGCTATGTCGTCGTCCTTACCGCCGCGCGGCTCGGCATCCTCGCCAGCGGGATCGAAGCCGATGAAGGAGACGAGATCGCGCGCGATCGCGCTGGCGCTCGGCCCGACCATGACCTTCGGCCAGGCGGTCCAGTCCCCGGCCGGCTGAAAGGCGCCGCCTTGCCCCGCCGCGCCGATCTCCGGCGCCGCCTCGATCTCCTGCTTCGCGACGTCGACGGAGATGGTCCGGGCGTCGGCGTCGATCTCCGCCACGCGCTCTGCCGAGAGCACGGCCGATCTGCTGTCGAACCAGCCGCCGATGTCGATGGCGACGAAGCAGACCCGGCCCTCCTCCGCCTCGAAGAGGATATCCTCGACGCTGCCGCGCGCATCGCCGAGATCCACATTGTACTTCAGGATGTCGTTGAGACTGTAGAGCATCGCCATCTCCTAGTGGGAAAACCATGGGTGGGGCGGCACGGCGGATCCCGGCCGGTCGGTGCCGAGCGGGTCCGTGTGCCGGTCTATTCGGACCCTTCGATGAAGTGCAGCATCGACCACTCGGTCGCGGTCATGTTCGGTGGCCGGCCGTCGAACGAACGGCCGATCAGGTCCAGTCGGTCATCCTCTTCAACCTCCGTCAGGGCCCGGATCGCGGGGTGCACGTAGCTGTTCTGGGCAATGGTGGGCGAGTTGTGCAGGTCGCTCGCGGCCGCCTCCGCCATCGCCTTGATGGTCAGGGGGCCCGGCCGCTCCGCCACGGCCCAGGCCGCGAGGGAGCCGTTCCAGGTGCGGAAGGTCTTGGGCGTGACGTCGAAGCCGGCGACCTCTGACAGCCACTCCCGCAACCGTTCGGAGCCGACGGCGCGGGGCTGGCCGGCGTCGTCGAGCCAACTCACCAGCTCCGCCCCCGGCAGGTCGTCCACCGCTTGGAGGGTGCGGCTCAGCCGCTTGCTCGTCACCCGCTCCTCGATCTTGGTGCCACCCTTGCCGCGGAAGCTGAGGAGCAGGCTGTCGCCCTCGAGACGCAGATGGTGGGAGCGCAGGGTCGTGGCGCCGAATGTCCGGTTCTCCTCGGCGTATTCCGGCGAGCCGACGCGGAGGGAGTGAGCGTCCAGCAAGCCGACGACGGCGGCGATGGCGTAGTCCTGGCTGCCCGGCTCCCCGGCCAGGACGCGCGCGGTCGCCCGCCGGATCACCGGCAGGGCGCGGCCGAAGGCGGGCAGGCAGTCGAATTTACTCGTCGCACGAAAGGCCGTCCAATCCTCGTGATAGCGATATTGCTTCCGCCCCCGCGCGTCCCGCCCAGTCGCCTGCAAATGCCCGTTCAAGAGGGGCGAGATCCAAACGCCTTCGTAGGCCGGGGGCACTGCCAAGGCGTTGAGCCGCGCCCGTTCCGCCCGATCCGCGATGCGCGTCCCGTCGGGCGCGGTATAACTGAAGCCGCGCCCACGGCGCCGGCGCCGGATACCGGGCCGACTGTCGGGGTAGTAGACGAGATCAGCGCAGATCTGCATGCCCTGGCGCCCTGGCGGTAGGATCGGCGGCCGTCGCCTGGTCGGCCAGCGACCACTGAGACGCGTTTGCCGGACCTGGCAACGGTCACGACTGCCGCAGGGACCGGATGAGCTCGGCCTTGGTCATGCCCGACCGCCCCTCGATCTCGAGCTCCCGGGCACGCTCGTAAAGCGCCTTCCGCGTCCACTCCTCATAGGGCGAGGCGCGGCCGCCCTTGGCCGACGGCTGCATGGCGCCGTTGGCCTGGGCGTTGGCGATGCGCGCCGCGGTCTGTTTCGAGCGGCCGTCCTCCCGCAGCGCCTCATAGGTCTCGGGATCCTTGATCGAGGGGCCATGCGTCTTCGCCATCGGGGGATCTCCATGTTGCGCGGTCTGTACGGAGAACGTTTCTGCCAGCGCGAGGTTCCGGCTTTATCTTGCCCGGGAACCAAATAGCCGGCGAGATCGTTTCAACCCGTGGCCCAGGGGTTCGGAGTTTCAGTTTGACGCGAGATGCGCACCGAGAGATGGCGGTGGAGGACGATGACGAGGCCCGCTCGGTCGACAAGGCGAGCACCTTGCCCTCCCGCCTGGTCTACGAGGTCATTCGTCGCGACGGCGAGGAGGAGCTGGCGCGCCCCGTGCCCTCGCTCATCTGGTCGGGCATCGCCGCCGGGCTGATGATCAGCTTCTCCGTCCTCGGCGAGGCGATTTTTCGGACCTATCTGCCCGACGCACCGTGGCGATATCTGATCGAGAACCTCGGCTACAGCTTCGGCTTTCTGATCGTGATCCTCGGGCGCATGCAGCTTTTTACCGAGAACACGATCACCACGGTCTTGCCGTTCCTGGCCCGGCCCTGCGTCGAGATCCTGCTCGGTGTTCTTCGCCTTTGGGCCATCGTGTTGGCCGCCAATATCGTCGGCGCCTTCGGGGCGGCGGCACTTTTCGCCTACACCGCCGCCATTCCCGCGGAGCTTTTGCCGGCAATCGGCGATCTCTCCCGCCACGCGACCGGCATGGGCGCCTCCGAGAGTTTCGTGCGCGGCATCCCGGCCGGCATCCTGGTGGCCTCCATCGTCTGGACGATGCCCCAGGCGCGGGAGGCGAGCGTCGTCATCATTCTGCTCTTCACCTGGCTGATCGCGGCCGGGGACTTCACCCACGTCATCGCCGGCTCGGTGGAGATGGCGTATCTGCTGCTCATCGGAGAGCTCGGCGGCATCGATGCGATCGCCGGCTTCTTCCTGCCGGTCCTGGCCGGCAACGTCGTGGGGGGAACGGCGATCTTCGCCTTCATGGCCTGGGGCCAGGTGCGCGCCGAGGTGGAGAACGGCGAGGGCTGAGCGCCTGAACCGGCGCGGTCCCCAACGGCTCAGATCAGCGGCCGGGTCTTCACGGCATAGCCGTCGGTCTGGGCCACGTCCTCCAACGCCTCGATATCCACGATCCGCAGTTCGCCTCCATCCCAATGCACGATCTGACGCTCGCGCAGCTTCTTCAGCGTCTTGTTGGTGTGAACGAGCGACAGGCCGAGCGCATCGGCCAGGTCCTGCTGACGGAAAGGCATGGGCACGGTCCCGCTTTTCGCCTGACCGAGCGCCTCCATCCGGCTGTAGAACTTCAGAAGACCCCAGGCGATGCGCTCCAGCCCGCTTCGCCGCCCGATGACGGCGAGGTTTTCGCCCAAAAAATGCTCCTCGAGCGCGGCGAGCCAGGTGAGGTCGAAGGAGCGCTCGGGCTGCACCCGGAACATCTTCCAAAGCTCGTCCCGGGCAAAGACGCAGAGCGTCATGTCGGTCACGGCTTCGACGGAGTGCTGGATCTCTCCCATCACGCCGGCCTGCAGCCCTATGAAGTCACCCGGCAGCACGAAGTTGACGATCTGCCGGGCGCCGTCCTCCAGGGTCTTGTGGCGCACGCCGATGCCGGAAAGGCAGGTGAAGAGCTGAGGTGAGGTCGAGCCCTCGAGCAGGATCGTCGATCCCGGATCCACCTCCAGCTCCCCCCGTTTGAAGCGCCGCATGAAGGCGAGCTCGTCTTCGGACATGTCGTGGAACATCTCGCGGCGTCGAAGGGGGCAGCGCCTGCAGTCGGTCGCCATCGAAAAAACACCCCGCGCTATGTCGTAGTTTAATGAGCGGCCGGCGCTTTGGTTCCATGAAAGAGCGTGTGTTGCGTGCGGGTGGGCCCGGCGACCTGGTTGGTTGCGGCCGTTTCGGTCTGTCCAAAATCAGCAAAAGACATGGGGGCGGCGCGTGTCGGCTCGCAAGAAAATCTTGCTTTGGTACGCCGATCTGTTCGTGGCGGAGGATCTGCGCGACGCCGTGCAGGCCAAGGCCGGCGCAGCCCTCGACGTCGAGATCTATCCGGATTTGGAGGAGCTGGCGACGGCCATCGCGCGCTGGCGCGACCGCGTCTTTGCGGTGTTCGTCGCCTACGATCTCGGCCAACCGGCGCTGCATCCGCTTCTGGACGGGCTGCGCGCCTCGCAGACGCCGACGGTGTTGATTGACGGAATTCTGGCCGATCAGGAGCGGCGCAAGAGCCCGTCCTGGTTCCTGCTGGCCAAGCCCTTCACCGACGAGATGGTGGGAGAGGTCGTCGACGCCGTCATGTCCAGTTCCGGGCCGAGCGGCCGACCTTCTCGCCCGACCTGAAGGCCGCGACCAGCACGTCAAACTCCGGCGATCGGGCGCGGGTCGGCGCCGCGGGGGCGGGCTGCCTCCGCACGGGGCGGTGCACGAAGACGAGGAGCAACGCCGCCGCGAGCAGCGCCGATCCGGTGGCCAGCGATGCAATGGCGGGACCGAGCGCCGCCGCGATGGCCCGCCAGGCGGCATCGACCAGGTAGGCAGCCCCCGCGAGGGCCGCGACCAGGGCGAGGAAGAGGCCGAGCGCCCGCCGCAGAAGCTGGCGCGCCGACTGCCCGGTCTCCACCTCGATCAAGGCCTCGATCAAGCCGTCCGGCACCTATCGGCGTCCCGAGAGCAGCCCGACGAGAAGCCCGATGCCAGCCGCGACGCCAAGCGCCATCAGCGGGCGCTGCTGTACCGCCTCCTTGGTGCGATCCGGCAGATGCTCAAGCGTCTCCCGCACATCCTCCAGCTTGTCGCTGCCCTGGGCGAGGGCGCGATCGGCCTTCGATCTTGCGTCCTGCAGCGCCGCGTCGCCCTTTTGCTGGGCGAAGGCAGCGGCCGAGCGGGTGAGGTCGGAGATCTCGTTTCGCAAGACGTCGATCTGCTCGGCCAACTGGTCCAGCGTGACATCTCCACTGTGCGTCGACGGCATGGATTTCACCTCGGGCATGTCGCTCTCCCTGTTTTGGCGATACCGGGTCGGAACGAACGGTGCCCCGGATGGTTCCGCATCGTGACGGGCGTGCGGTTCCAGTGGAGGCAGGGGTGGACGACAGCGAGCTCGGCAAGCTTCTGGAGCGGGTGAAGGATGCGTCGTCGGACGAGACGACGAGCGTCGAGGACGTGTTGGAGGCACTCGGCCACCGCTCCTTCGGCCCGGTGCTGTTCATCGTCGGCCTCTTCGCCCTCTCCCCGATCGGTGCCATTCCGGGCGCGTCCCTGATCTCGGCAGCGCTGATCGTCCTTGTCGCCATGCAGCTTGTCTGGGGCGCGGGCTATATCTGGCTGCCGAACCGTCTGTGCGCGGTCGAGGTCAAGTCGTCGAAGATCGCGAACGCGGTGGACTGGCTGCACGGGCCGCTGGGCTATCTCTCCCTGATCGCCCGGCCGCGGTTCAAGCGGGCCTTCGCCGATCCGATGCCGCGCCTGGTCGCCGTCGCCACGATCCTGCTGGCCGCCGCAATGGTCCCGCTGGCCGTGGTGCCGGGCGGCGTCGCACCGGTTGCGGCCCTGGTGATGCTGATCGGCTTGGCCTTCGTCGCGCGGGACGGGGCGCTGCTCGCCGCGGCGCTCGTCCTCTCCGTCGTCGCCCTGGTGGTGACGTTCTATGTCCTGACCTGACGTCTGCGGAGCCGTCACCCATGCAGGGCAAAGAAGACCAGCTCGAGAGCCTCCTCGCCCCAATCGCCCGCCTACGGGGTGATCTGACCCTAGTATGGCCGCGAGGTCTTATCCCGGCCGCATCCGAAGCTTGAGCGGTGCCAGGAACCGGCCGTCGAACTCACAGGCCGCCATGGCCGCGTCGAAGTCGGGAAAGGTCACCCGGGCGCGCGACAACGCGATCAGCTTGGCCCGCACCAGGGCGCGCAAGGTCCGGTTGGTGTGGACGATGGATAGCCCGCAGATATCGGCGAGCTGCTGTTGGGTGAGCGGCATGGCGAAGCCGTCCGCCTCCGTCTCACCGACCGCCATCAGCCGCAGATAGATCTCCAGTAGAAGATGCAGGATCCGGCTGCTGGCCCGGCGGGCGCCGAGGCTGATGTTGCGCTCGCTCAGCACGTTGACCGAGCGGGCCGACGACCAGTCGAGCCCGGCGGCGAGGATCGGATAGGTCCGGTAGATGTCGAGGATCTGCTCCGGCCCGATCCGCGCCAGCTCCACCTCGGTGAGCGCCGTCAGATTGTGCATCGCATGGCGATAGAAGTTGATGTGCAGACCGTAGATCTCGCCCGGCACGTAGACGTTGATGATCTGGCGCGTACCGCCGGCGGTGGCGTGCCAGCGCATGGCCCAGCCCTTGCGGATGATGACGGCGTGGCGCAACAGATCGTCGTCTCGGACGATGTCGTCGCCGGCGGCGTATTCGGCGCGGTCGTTCTGCGCCGCCTCGAAGAACGCGATCTCCTCGTTCGACAGCACCCGCCCGGCGCCGAGCCGGCGCACGGCGGCGCTGTGCGATGGGTCGATCGGCGTGGTCTCAAGCCCGTCGCGCATCTCACACTCCCCCGCCGCGCCAGCTGAGCGGGGAGCATAGCGGGTGCGCACGGGATGGGCAGCCTGTGTCGTGCATAGCCTCCAGGGCGCTCCTCGGGCGCTCCCGTCATCCGCCTCCGTTGGCCTGCAGAAAGGCCGTGGTGGCGGCGAAAAGCTGCGGGGCGTTCCTCTCGGCGCTCAGGAAATGGGCGCCGTTGGCGATCTCGACATAGTGCCGGGTCGCCGCGCCGAGCCGGTCGAACAGTTCCAAGGCGTCGCTGCGGGTCGACGTCGGATCGGCGCTGCCGCGGATCAGCAGCGTCGGGCAGCGGATCTGCGCGGGATCGTAGAGCGGCTGGCCGTTGAAGGCCTGCCAGAGATCGTGGAGCGTGCCGTTCGGCGCCTCGAAGGCCGGGGGGCAGCGCCCCGCCGCCGCCGGATCGTCGGCCAGGCTGGCCTGGACGAGCGCCTGCAGCACCGGCTCCTCCCGCCAGTCCGCGCCGTCGGGGATCTCGGCATCCCAGCGGGCGCGGGTCGCCGCCTCGCTCACCAGGCGCGCCGCTCCGAAGGCGGGGTTGAAGCGCTCTGGCGCGGCGGGATCGGCGAGAAAGGACAGCCAGCCCGGGTTCCGCTCCGCATAGATCGGGGCGGAGAGCACCAGAGCCGCCACCCGATCCGGCGCCATCGTCGCGAACATCGCCGCGGTGATCGACCCCCAGGAGCCGCCCACCAGCCGAAGCCTGCCAGTGCCGTGGCGGTCGAGGATCCAGGCGACGGCGTCGCCGATGTCGCGCACCGCATCCGGCGCCCGGGCAAAGGGCGCTGTGGCGGCGGACAGGTCGCGCCGAGATCGTCCATAGCCCCGGATGTCGAGGGCGTAGGCGGCAAAGCCCGCCTCCACCGTCGCCGCCAGCCAGCTCGCGCCGGGATGAGGCACGTCGAACAACCGGCTCGCATAGGTGGCGCCGTGCACGAACAGGACCGGGGGCCGAGCGGGGTTGTCGCCATGGGCGCGCAGGTGCAGATGCTCCCCCGGCTCACTGCTCGAGGCGATCAGGTCGGAGGTTGCGCTGTCATGCGCCCGCCAGCTCACCGCAGCAGTTCCGGGATCAGCGTCACGATGTCCGGCACCGCCCAAAGTACGACCATGCCGACAAGGAAAAGACCCACCACCGGCCAGGCGGCGGCGAAGACCGCAGCGGTCGAAAGCTGCGGGTTCGCGCCCTTCAGCGCAAACAACGTGTAGCCGAAGGGCGGCGTGAGGCTGCCGACGGTGAGGTTCACCATGAAGAGCGTCCAGAACCAGATCGGATCGAAGCCGAAGGCCGCGACGATCGGCTGGTAGATCGGGATCGCCAACAGCATGAAGGCGATCTGGTCGATGAACATGCAGAGCACGAAGGGGATCAGCATCATCACCAGAAAGGTCAGATCCGGGCCAAGGCCAAGCTCCGTGATCAGGCCGACTAGCCCCCGGGTCGCGCCCGCCAGCGAAAGGAGCTGACTGAAGAGCTTGGCCGAGGCGACGATGATCAGGATGACCACGCTGATCGTCACGGCGGAGGTGACGGTCTGGCGTATCATCTCGGCATCGAGCCGGCCAAAAAGGGCAGCAACGATCAGGGCGCCGACCACGCCGGTGGCGGCCGACTCCGACGGCGTGGCGATGCCGAGGATGATCAGCCCCATCACCGCGAAGATCACCAGGAGGAAGGGGAGCATGGCGAGCACGGCGCGCCCGGCCGAGGCGCCGCCTTCCTCCCGCGCGACCGTCGGCGCAGATCCCGCGCCGAGGAAGACATAGGCGAGCGTCAGTCCGGCGAACAGCAGCCCGGGCAGCAGCCCCGCTACCAGCAATCCGGCGATCGAGACATCGGCGAGGGAGCCTACGATGATCGCCAGCAGGCTCGGCGGAATGATCGGCGCAAGGCTCGCCCCGGCCAGGATCGTGCTGGCGGAGCGGCGGGTGTCATAGCCACGCTCCTGCATCAGCGGCAAGACCGACCGCCCGAGCATCGCCGCCACCGCGACGGCCGAGCCCGAGAGCGCGCCGAACACCGTCGAAAGCGCGATGGTCACGACGTAGAGCCGGCCCCGCAGGCGCCCGACCAGGGTGTCGACGCTGCGAAACAGCACGTCCACCGTGCCGGAGCGGAATAGGATCTCCCCCATCAGCACGAAAAGCGCCACGGTCACCAGGGTGGGGGAGGTAGCGGTCTCGTAGATCGAATTGCTGAAAAGGCCGAAGCCCCGCGGACCGATCAGCACCAGCACGCCCACCAGGTTGAGCGCCAGGAAGCCGACGAAGACCCGGGCGCCGGCGAAGAGCAGCAGCAGCAGCAACAGCCCAATCGCCAGGGCCAGAAAGGCGAGCCAGCTCACGACTGAGCGTCCGCCGATCCAGCGTCGGCCTTCGCGTGGCGCAGAAAGTGCAACGCGGCGCTGATCAGGCCAAGGGCGATGAGCGCAGTCAACCACCAGCGCGGGATCGGATGGGCGGCGTTGGTCATCAGGCCCCGCTCGAACTGGCGGAGCGCCTCGCCGGCGACGATGCCGCCCGCCACGGCCGTCGCCGTAGCACCGATCAGATGGTTGGCCCGGCCGAGCCAATGGCGCGCGCCGGGCGGCAGCGCCTCCGGCACGATGTCGATCGCCACATGGGCGCCCCGCCGGGTCACGTCGGGCAAGGCGCCAAAGATCAGCACCGCCAGGGCATACTGCACGGCCTCCCCCGACCAGGTGGTGGGCGCATCGAAGAGATAGCGCGCCACCACCTCGAAGACGTAGAGCGCGACGGCCAGCAGCAGGGCGGCCCCGGCCAGCCGGAAGAGCCAGCGGGAGCTTGCGTCATGCCAGCGGCCAAGGCGCTGCATGGCGCCCTAGTCGGAGAGGCCGGCCTCACGCGCCAGCGCGCGCAGACCGGCCACCGTCTCGGCATCGCCGGCTTCGGCCACCGACCAGACGCCGTTCGACCAAAGGCTCTCGAACTCCGCCGCCTCGGCCGGGCTAAACGCGGTCATCTGCATGCCGAGCTCCAGCAACGCCTCTGTCTCCGCCGCCGCCAGGGCATCGAAGCGGGCGATGCTCTCGGTCTCGAGCCGGCGGGCGGCGCGCTCGAGCCCTGCCTGCTCCTCGGGTGAGAGCGCCTCCCAGGCCTCCAGGTTCATGAAGATCATCAATCCCACCTGGCCGAAGACCGGGTCGGCCATGTAGTCGGCCACCTCGTACCACTTGAAGTCCTTGGCGCCGGTCAGACCCCAGGCCGCGCCGTCCACCACGCCGGTCTGCAGGGCCGAATAGACCTCTCCGCCGCCCATCACGACGCCCGTGCCGCCCAATGCCTCGATCATCGGGTGATAGGAGACGGTGCCGCGGATCTTGCGGCCCTCGAACCCCGGGGCGCCGGCGATCGGCTCCTTCAGGAAGTAGCGAAAGCCCTTGGAACCGGTGGCGGGTGCAGCGATCAGCTTCATGCCGAGGTTGCGGTAGTGCGCGTCGATGTAGTCGATGATGCCGGCCTCGCGCCGGGCCACCGGATCGGCGCCGATGGCGTCGATGGCCAGGCCGACGGGGGTGGTGCCGGCGTGGTAGGCAGGATGGGTGAAGAGCCCGTCGAAGACGCCCGCCTGGGCCGGCTCGAATTGTTCGAGCGGTGGCACCGCATCGGGTCCGTCGAGCGCGAAGGTGACGGCGCCGTCGGTCTCCTCCTCCACCAGGGCCATAAAGGGCCGGACGATCTCTTCGGTGAAGACGAAGCCCTCCGGAAAGGCGCCGATCATCCGCAGTTCGGCCGACATGGCCGAGCCGGACGAGACGCCGAGCACCGCCGCAGCGGCCAGCGCGGTAAGTCTGTTCATGTTGTCCTCCCCGTGTTGGGGCAGATGCTTGCCCAGCGGCTATATAGTACCATATGGAACCAAATGTAAAGTTCAGTTCCATGACCCGAGGGGCTATGCCGGGCCCATGAGCAAGGACGATCTCCATCCATCCCCCGACGCGGCGATGGCCGCGCATTTCGGCGCCCTGTCGCTGGTGATGCTGAACGACAGCGACTTGCGTCACGCCTGGCGGGTGAACTTCCTAGCCAACTTCTTCACCGGGCCGATCTATCGCCAGCTCGACGATCGGTTTGCGCTCACCCGGCCGGAGTTCGTCATCCTCTACTGCCTGTCCAATGCCGAGGGTCTGGTGGCGCGCGATATCTGCCTGGTGACGGGGCTGCCGAAGAACTCGATCAGCCGGGCTGTCGGCGATCTGCTCGGCAAGGGCCTGATCGCCCGCCGCACCGACGCGAGCGACAAGCGCGCCAAGCTGCTCGCCCTGACCGAGGCGGGCCGGGCAATGCTGGCAGAGACCATCCCGGAGTTCGACCGGCGCCAGCAGGCGATGCGGCAGGCCTTGTCGGAGGCGGAGAAGGCCGAGTTCGACCGGCTGATCCTGAAGATCGTCTACGCCATGCCGGAGTGGGTCCAGACGACCTGAGGCACCGGCGGGGCTTCGGCTCCGGCGGGGCCACTGCGCCTACTGCAGGGGGATCAGGCGCGATTTTGGCCCGGCGATCAGCCATGCCAGGAAGCCGATGACCGGCACAAAGAGCACCAGCAGGCACCAGATGGCCTTGTGCAGCAACGCCTCGCGAGAGCGCGCGATCGACACGGTGGCCCAGATCGCCGCGCCAAACACGGCGGCAATGAACAGAACATCCAACATGGCGGCCTAGTCTTTTTCGATCTCCGTTATGGATTTCAGCACCTGGTCGCCGTCGTCCTGCTCGATGACGAAGGCCGGGCTGTCGGGGGAGGCGCGGCGGGTGACCTCGCTCCCCTTGAAGGTCCGGGTCACGTCGGCGTCGTGGCGCTCGACCACAACCCCCTCGGCGACGCCGCTCGCCCAGTTCCAGCGCACGCGATCGCCCACCGCGATGTCGCTCATCTTGCCTCCCTACGCTCGTTGGCAAAGAAGAAACGGCAGAAACGCCGACAGGTTCCAAGTCGCGGCTTAGACCGTCTCCTCCGGGATAAAGGGGGCCGGCGTGCCGAAGCGCCGGGCCTTGGCGGCTTGGTAGGGTGCGAGGAAGCTGCGGCGGGCATGGGGCGGTACTGCAACGTTGGCTTCGGCAAGGGCACGCCAGGCTGCGGCCGCGCCGGCGGGATCGAAGCAGGCCGGGCTCGCGTCCGCCGGAAGCCAGCTTTGAAACGCCTGTTGCCGCAGGTCGCGGACCTGATCGGCGCGGTCGAGGCGGATGCCGGCCTCCGTATCCCAGCGCAGGCTCCGGCCGTTGAGATTGGCCGAGCTGACGATGGCGCCCCGATCATCGACGATCGTGAGCTTGGAGTGGATGTAGACGATCGGCGCACCCTCCGCCGTATCCCGGCCAGGGCTTTGCTTCGCCACAGGCTTGAGCGGCATGCCGAAGAACGCCCGCTGGCCGAAGGCCCGGCGGACGATCCGCACGGCGCGCGCCTGCAGATACTCGCCGAAGCGCGCGTCGAGGCCGGTGGCGTTCTCGAAGGCCACGTCCTCGGGCGCCGCCGGCAGCATGACGATCACCGTCAGCCTCGGATTGCGACGTCCGGCCGCCGCCAGGGCCCGGGCGATCGGTTGCGAGCGCAGGAACTGGGTCTCGATGTAGATCAGGCTCTCCGCCCGCGCGAAGAGCCGACAGGTCTCCGCCTCGATCTCCGCCAACACGGTGCGGGGCGAGATGGCGAACGGGTTGCGCCGCCAGGGCCGCGACATGGTGCGCAGAAACGGGCTTCTTGTCGGCGTCGGCTCCGCCACGGATCGAAACCGCGCCAGATGGTCGATGGCAAAGCGCACGGCAGGCCCGGTGAAGATGCAGGAGACATCCTGCCAGGTCTGCTCAGCCGGACGGCTGTGCCGGCGGTCGTCATAGCGGCGCTCGTCGACATCCTGGCCGCCCAGGAAGACGGTCGCATCGTCGAAGACAGCGAGCTTCTGGTGGTGGGTGGCTGGGTGAAACAGCAGAGGCGCGCCGCCGGCGAGGGTAAGCTGGCCTTCCGCATCGGTGCGCACCAGCGGCCAGAGCCCGGGACGGTGACGCAGCGCCGCCTGCCGCTCCGGCCCCAGCAATCGGTTGAGCTCGGCGAGTTGCGCGCGCAGTTTCCGGCGGACGAGTGGCCAGTAGACCGTCCGCGGCACCCGCCCCGCCACCGCGGGATGCAGCGCGGGCGTGAAGCGAAGCCTCCCCGGCCCTGGGCTGCATTCCTGCGCCGCGTAGAACTGCTGGGCCGAGCGCCAAGTGGCCGCGTGCAGGGCCGGCGCGAGGATCGGGTCGAAATCGGCGAGCACGAAGTCGATGTCGACCCCGCGTTCGATCGTATGGCAGATCAAGTCGAACCAGCAGGCGCCGATCGCCCGAGCCTCCGCTGACCGCAGCCTGGTCTGCAGATCGAAGATCCGGAAGCTCGCGGTCACGTGCCGACGCGCCGCGAGAAACAGCGCCTCGAGCGCCGGATAGGCCTCCTCGGCCGTGAAGAGCGGCTGGAAGGTGGCGACCGGCGCTTCTTCCACCGCCGAGGGATCGTCGAGCGAGCCGTGGTCCATCGCTAAGGACAGCAAGGTGCGACGGCGGCGCACCGGCCGGGACGGGATTTCATTGGGATTGGCTGCACTGACCTTGAAGACCGGGCGGAGTATCCCCGGAAAGATACACGCTTCGCCCGCTCACACCGGTTCTTTTTCTGCCGGCGCCCCCAGGATCGGCGCGGCGTCGTCGGTAAGGTCGGCCGCCTCGAGCAGCTTGAACGTCAGGTGCAGGGTATAGGTCCCATCGGTCTCGATCCGCTCCATCTCTCCGTCGAGCTGGCTGACGAAGGCGTCGATCAGGCGACTGCCGAGGCCGGCGCCGTCCGGCTCCTCCGCGATATCGGATTTGGAGTTGGCGATCTTCAGGGTGACGGTATCGGGCCCGGCGCGTTTCAGCGTGAAGGACACCCAGGTTTCGCCGTTCCGCGCACCGGTGTGCTTCAGGGCATTGGTGCCGGCCTCGGTCAGCAACAGCGCCAGCGGCACCGCCTGATCGGGGTGCAGGGTGACCGGGTCGAAATCGGTCCGCACGTCCAGCTTGGCCGGATGCTCGGCCCCCACCCCCACGAGCTGACTGACGAGTTCGGCAAAGAGGCCGTCGGCCCGCACGCTGGAAAACGAGGAGGCGGTGTAGAGGCTCTTGTGCACCGTGGCGAGGCTCATCACCCGATCCTGCAGGCGGCGGAGCAACATCTTCTCCCGCTCCGTCACCGCATTGCGGATCTGCAGGTTCAGGATGCTGACGATCAGCTGCAGGTTGTTCTTCACCCGGTGATAAACCTCGCGGAGCAGGATCGTCTTCTCCGACAACGCCTCGTCGCGTTCGATTTCGTCCCGTGTCACGGTCCGGGCGAGCTGGTCAAAGCTCACGGCGAGCTCGCGCAGCTCCCGCGGGGCGGCTGGCAGGGTGGCGCCCTGCGGCCCGCGGTCGCCGCGAACGAAACGGGCCATACGGATCCGCAGATGATTGATCGGTCGGATCACCAGTTGATTGACCGATATGTAAGCCACCGTTAGGCCGATCACCGCCATCAGGATCGGCACCAGCCCCGAGGTGAGTTGGGAGAGAAGGCTCGCCCCGCCGCCGTTCGCGGATCGCCAGCTCGCCAGCGCATAGATGTCTTGGGCGACGATCGGCATCACCGCGAACTGGCGCCGCTCCCCGTCGGCATTGACGGCCATGAATGTCGTCTCAGGCTGGCCAACATGGCGGGTGAGGTCGGCGTCCCGCGGCAACACGGCCCGCCCATCCCCGCGCGGATCGTTCGAGGCGAAGAGCGCGCCGGTCCGATCAAAGAAGGCGATGGCGAAGTCGCGCCGCGACGGGGAGCTCTCGATCAGCGTCGCGCGAAGTGCTGTCCGCGACACAGAGATCGCGAGAAAGCCGAGCAGCGTGCCCGCCTGGTCCCGGACGGGGGCGGAGGCAATGATCACCGGCGCCCCGGTGACGGCACCCTCGGGGCTTACCTCGATCAATGGCCGCGGATCGACGATTTGGCGGCGGAACGAGGGATAGTCCGAAAAATCCATCGGCGGGCCGGAGGAGGCGCAGTCCATTTGCCCCGCACGGTCGATGAAGCCCGCGAAGACGTAGTCGGGCGCCCGTTCGACGAAGTCTCTGAGACGCGCGGAGCAGATTTCCCGCTTATCCAAAACGGGCGCGATGATCGACCCCAGGGCGCCGGCAGCGCCCAGCGCCCGCTGCATCACGGCGCGCTCCTCAGCACTCGCCCGCTCAGTCTGGCCCAGCAAGGCGGTGGCGGAGATCCGGCGCGCCTCGCTGGCCGACAGGATGCTCTGATAGACCGCGATCATCGCCAACGGCAGAAGCGCGAGACCGAGAAGCGTCGCGACCCGGACCCGCAGCGATCCAACGCGGGAGCGCAGGCGCGCGTTCATGCGTCCTGGTTCGTCAGCGCAGCAAGCGTGCTCTTGTCGGTCAGCTCAAGGTCCGCATCCTCGTCCAGCTGCAGCAGCTTGGCGAGCCGCCGGCGCCCGCGGTTGACCCGGCTCTTGATCGTGCCGATCGCGCAGTCGCACATCAGCGCCGCCTCCTCATAGGAAAAGCCGGAGGCGCCCACTAGGATCAACGCCTCCCGCTGGTCGTGCGGCAGCTGCTGGAAGACCGCCTTGAACTCCCCGAGCGCCAGCACGCCATCATGGGCCGGTTTCTCCGACAATTGGCTGGCGGCGACGCCGTCGACATCCTCGACCTCCCACTTCGCCTTGCGCACGGCCGAATAGAAGGTGTTGCGCATGATGGTGAAAAGCCAGGCCCGCAGGTTGGTGCCGGGCTCGAACTTGTCGAAGTTCGACCAGGCTTTGACCACAGTCTCCTGCACCAGGTCATCGGCCGAGGCCGCATCGCGGGCAAGGCTGCGGGAGAAGGCGCGGAGGGCCGGCAGATGCTCCACCAGCTCCTTCTTGGGATCGGGGAAGCTCACGCCGACTGATCCCGGTCTTCCAGGTCCTGCAGCAGCTTCAGCAGGTGATCCGGGATCTCTTCGTTCAGCGTCTCGTCATAGAGCGCGCGCAGATTCTCCTGGATCTGGTCCTTGATCTTGGCCGACTGCGCGTCCTTGCCCTTGTCGGTCCCAGACATACCTCGTCCTGAATAACGATGGTCCTAGGATGGAACATGTCCGGGCCGCGTTAGTTCCACAACCAGTTTGGCACGGGAGATGGACATGGCGCAGTCGTCGGGGACGGCGCTTTCAGAGCTGGTTGCGGCCGAGCTGCCCTATCTGCGCCGCTACGCGCGGGCGCTGACCGGCCGGCAGCAGGCGGGCGACGCCTACGCCGCGACGACGCTGGAGGCGATCTTGGCCGACCGTGCGGTCTTTGACCCGTCGCTGCCGCCGCGGGTCGCCCTCTTCAAGGTCTTTCATTCGGTCTGGTCGTCCTCCGGCCGGCAGGTGACGGAAGCCGACGATCCCGCGGACCCGCTCGAGGCGAAGGCGCAGCAGCGCCTGGCGGAGCTGACGCCCAACACGCGAGAGGCTCTGCTTCTGAATACCATCGAGGGCTTCGCGCCCGACAAGATCGCCACCATCATGTCGGTGGCGCGGGAGGAGGCGGTCGCCTATCTCGACATCGCCGTCGAAGAGCTGGCCAAGCAGGTGCGGGGGCGAGTGCTGATCATCGAGGACGAGCCGATCATCGCCATGGACATCCAGTCCATCGTCACCGGAAACGGCCATGTCGTCACCGGGATCGCCCGCACCCGCGAGGACGCGGTGGCCCGGGTAGAGGCCGAAATGCCAGATCTGGTGCTGGCCGATGTCCAGCTCGCCGACGGCTCCTCCGGCATCGACGCGGCCAACGATATTCTGCGCTTGAAGCCGGAGATGCCGGTGGTCTTCATCACCGCCTATCCCGAGCGTCTGCTGACCGGCGCCCGGCCGGAGCCCGCGTTTCTGATCACCAAACCTTTCCAGGAAGAGCAGATCAGGGTCGCGGTCAGCCAGTCGCTGTTCTTCGCCACGACTGAGGCGTTGGCCTGAGGGCCCCGCGCCCATAGCGCGGGGCCCCTCTGCCTTACTCCGCGATCAGCGCGCGCAACATCCACGCTGCCTTTTCGTGGAAGGCCGAGCGCTCGGTGGCGAGGTCGACCGTCACCTCATCCTTGCGCGCGCCGGCCAGCTCGATCAGGGCGTGCAGCCGATGCGCCACCCGCTCATGATCGGCGGCGAGATCGGCCACCATCTCTCCCGCCGACGGCGTCGTGTCGAAATCCTTCAGCACCGACTTGGTCGAGAGGTCCTGAAAACTGATCGGCGCCAGATGGCCGAGGGCCCGGATCCGCTCCGCCAGCTCGTCGGCGGCGTCGAACATGTTCTCGTACTGCTCCTCCGTCATGTTGTGCACGGAGTAGAACAGCGGCCCGGCCACGTTCCAGTGATAGGTGTGGGTCTTGAAGGTCAGGCGATAGGTATCGGCCAGGACATCGGCCAGTCCGTCGACGATGCCCTTGCTGTTCTGCACCCCGGTCGAGACGGTTTCTTCGTGCGCGACGACATCAAGGCTGCTGGCCATGGGAAGCTCCTGTTCTGATCTGCGAAATCGGCACTGCGGTCTCGGGGTGTATTGCGCCGCAGTGTCGTAGGTGTGGATATGTCCGGCCGATGCCAGACGAAGGTTGAGCGGTCTTTTTTCGGAACCGTTTTCTAGTCGGACCGGCTCCGCGATCACATAAGCTCGAGAGCTATAGTGCCGCGTCAGTTCGTCAACGCGGCAGAGCGATGTGGCTGTACTTCAGCGTGCGACGCCTCACCGCGGCGGCCGACCGCGCAGGGCGTTGGCGAGCAGGGCGACCGCGAAGAGGATCAGGAAGACGACGAAGATGATCTGCGCGACGTTCGCGGAGATGGCCGCGATGCCGCCAAAGCCGAGCACGCCGGCGATCAGTGCAATCACGAGGAAGGTAAGGGCCCAACCGAGCATCGTCATCTCCATCCGTTGTTGCGTTCCAGCTCGAAACGCCGGGATGGCGCAGAAGTTCCAGGGCGCGTGCCCGGGCCCCTGAGGGAACGGTTTCGCCGTGCTCGCGTTGCGCTGACACACAGCGAACGGAGGGACCATGAAACCGATCGTGACAGGCGCGCTCGTCGCCGCCGCACTCATCGCCGCCTTCGTGGCCGGCAGCTTCATCGAGATCGAACGGGACGGCGATATCAGCCTGGACGTCGAGAGCGAGGGCCCGGCCGAGCAGTTGGGCGAGCAGGTCGACGAGGCCATCGGCGACTAAGGCCGGTCGCCCTCTTCCTCATCCGCATCCGAGAGCGTGGCGAGGATCTTCTTGAAGCTCTTGCGGTCGGCCAGAATGGTCAGCCGCATGCCGGCCTCCAACGTCATGTCGGGATCGGCGAAGCTGTCGGTCTGTTCGCTCGTGACCGCTACGACCCGGCCATCAGCAAGATCCAAATCGCCAAGTCTCGTCCCCGCCAGACGCCCTTCGACTTCATAGCCAGTCAGGGCGAAGTTCCCCGCCAGCGGCGCCTCCCGCTCCGGCGCGTGGCCCTCGTCGATGCTGGCCACCAGGTCGCGGGCGATGGTGGCGTGGGGTGTCAGGAACTCGCCGAGTGCCAGTTCCTCACAGACCGCCGTGAGCTCGGTCTCGACGATCTGCGGGATCACCCGCTGATAGCCGATGGAGCGGCCGACAAGGGCGGCGAGGATGTTGTCCTCGTCGGAATTGGTGAGCGCCAAGAGGATGTCCGCCTCGTCCCCGGCGGCATCCCGCAAGGTCGAGGGCAGCGTGGCATCGCCCTGGATCATGCCGCAGTCGTAGGTGTCGCCAAGGCGCTCGAGAGCCGCCTTGTCCTTGTCGATCACGACCACGTCGTGCTTGTCTTCGATCAGCTGTCGCACCACGACCGTGGCCAGTCGGGTCGCTCCGGCAATCACCACGCGCATTGGCTATTTCCTTCGCCAGGTGCTGACGGAGACCAGGGCGATGAGCGCCAGAAACTCCAGGCGCCCAAGCAGCATGGCCACCGTCATCGACAATTTCGCGAAATCCGGCAAGTCGGGCCCGACGACGCCGGTCGACAGGCCCACGGTCGACAGCGCGGAGACGGCGTCGAACAGGGCCGCGAGCGGCGGCGCATCGACGGTCGCGAGTAAGATCAGCCAGAGCGCCAGCAGGCTCAGGCCGTAGAGCATGGTCAGCCCCGCGATCTCCGTCCCCTCCTCAGCTTCCGTGCGCCGGCCGAAGACGCGGAGGGTGGTGCGCGCCTTGGCCGGGGTCCGGGTGCGGAGCAGGGCGAGGCGCATCATCGCGATCAGAAAGACGGCGCGGGAGACCTTGAGGCCGCCCGCCGTCGATCCGACGCAGCCGCCGGCCAGCATCAATGCGATGATCAGCAGCAGGCTGGCATTGCCGAGCGACGTCATGGGGGCCGTCGAATACCCCGCCGTGCTCGCCCCAGAGAGGACGGTGAAGGCGACGTCGCCAGGGGCCATGCCGCCGCGCCACCACTCGAGCGCGATCACCAGCAGACCGACCAAGGCAAGCATGCCGAGAAAGGTGCGCGCCTCGCCGTTCCTGACGATCTGGGCCACGTCGCCGCGCCCCATCGACCAGACCAGGCCGAGCGACAGGGCCCCGGCCACACAACAGAGCCCCGTGAATGCCTGCATGGCGGGGGAGACGCTGGCCAGGCTGTCGGCATGGGGCGCGAAGCCGCCGGTCGAGACCGCGGCGAGGGCGATCAGCAGGCCGTCGCCCGGGCGTTCCGCCAGGAGCATCAGCCCGATGGCCGACGCCGTTGTCACCGCCGCATAGGCGCCCAACAACTGCCGTGCCCGGGTCTGGGTGGAGGCCCCCTCGGCCACAGCCTTCACGCCCTGGGTCGCGCCGAGCTGGCGCGCGACCACGCCGCGGCCGACCACCAGGGCCAGCGCCGCGGCGATGAAGGCGAAGCCGCCGATCCATTGGGTCCAGGCCCGCAGCAGATGCCCGGCGAACGGCCAGTCCTGGGCGTCAGTCGCCACGCTCAGCCCTGTGGTCGTGACGGCGGAAGACGCCTCGAATATCGCGTCGATGGGCGACATGCCGAGCGCCACAAAGCCCGGCAGCACGAAGAGCACGGCGAGCAGGAAGGAAAGCGCGATCGAGACCAGCGCCTCGACCCGGCGGCTGTTCTCCACCGGCGGCGCCCGGGTCGTCACGATACCGGCCCCGAGGCCGAGCAGCACGCCCGGCGCCAGGGCTGCGGCCAGCGTGTGCGCGCCCTCTGCCAGCGCTGCGAGCATCGGCACCGCGCAGAGCGCCGCCAGCGCAAAGCCGTTGGCCCCGGTCAGCGCCAGCAGCGGTTTCAGACGCGCCCGCTCTGCAATGATCTGCTCGCCGGAGCGCACCGGCGCCGTGTCACGCAGCATCGGAGCGGTCCTGGGGCGGGCCCGGGGCCCGGATCGGCAATGGCTCGGAGAAGGTGAGCGTGCGGTAGGGGAACGGGATCTCGATCCCCGCCTCATCAAGCGCGCGCTTCACCGCGCGCACCACTTGGTCGCGGGAGGCGCGGATGTCGACCGGGCGCGAGCCGGTCCACCAGGCGATCTCGAAGTCGATCGAGGAGGATCCGAAGGCCTTGGCGAAGACCTGCACCTCCCGCACGTCGTCGCGCACGCTGTCGACCTCGACCACCGCCTGCTCGATCACCTCCCGCGCCCGGTCGGCATCCTCACCGTAGGCGACGCCGCAGATCACGGCGGTCCGGCGATACTCCCGATCGGTGCGCACGGTGATCGGCGACTGGAAAAGGGCGGCATTGGGCACCACCACCCGCTGGCCGTCGGTCTGCCGGATGTGGGTGTCGCGGATGGTGATCCGCTCGACCGAGCCCTCGATCTCCCCCCGCGCGACGTGATCGCCTAGGCGAAACGGCTCCCGCAGCAGGATCAGGATGCCGGCCAGGAAGTTCTCCAGGATGTCCTTGAAGGCAAAGCCGATGGCGATGGAGCCGAGCCCGAGGGCGGTGAGCAGGCGCCCGGGCGTGACCGAGGGGAAGAGGATGGCGGCCACCACCAAGCTGCCGCCGATCCAGATCAGCACCGGCACGAGAAGGGCGATCAGGTCGACCAGGCTGGCCCGCAACCCGCTTCTCCGCGCAATGGCCGTCGACAGACGACGCAATAGCGCCGCCAGACCCGCAACCACGAGGAGGAGCAGAAGCGCCGTTACGATGCGCGGGCTGGCTTCAACCAAATCGGTGGCGTGCCCTTCTAGCTCACCGATGGCGAGCGACACGTAGTCCTGAAACATCCCGACACCCGGCTCTGCGTAACCATCGAACGCCTGGATCGGGATGCGGTTCCCGATGACGTGCAGGCCTCAGCCGGCCGCGTCCGATGGCGTGCGCACCCGCGTCACAGGATCGACTGGCCGGTCTTACTCCAGTCGGCCAGAAACGCCTCGAGGCCCTGGTCGGTCAGCGGATGCGCGGCCAGCTTGCGGATCACCGAAGGCGGCGCGGTCATCACGTCGGCGCCGATCCGAGCGCATTCGGAGACATGGTTGACCGAGCGGATGGAGGCCGCCAGCACCTCCGTCCGGAAATGGTAGTTGTCGTAGATCTGGCGGATGTCGGCGATCAGCTCGAGCCCGTTCAGATTGATGTCGTCCAACCGTCCGATAAAAGGGGAGATGAAGGTGGCCCCCGCTTTCGCCGCCAGGATCGCCTGATTGGCCGAGAAGCAGAGCGTGACATTGACCATCCGGCCTTCGTCCGACAGCGCCTTGCAGGCTTTCAGCCCGTCCCAGGTGAGCGGCACTTTGACGGCCACGTTCTCGGCGATCTTGGCGAGGGTCCGCCCCTCCTCGATCATCGCCGACGCCTCCGTCGCCGTCACCTCGGCCGAGACCGGGCCGTCGACCGCGGCGCAGATCTCCTTCACCACGTCGGTGAACTGCCGGCCCGATTTCATGATGAGCGAAGGGTTGGTCGTCACCCCGTCGACCAGCCCCGTGGCCGCCAGATCCTTGATCTCGTCAATCTCAGCCGTGTCGACGAAGAACTTCATGCGGCATGCTCCCAACGGCCGGTGGCAGGGTCGGCGCGACGATAGACCAAGGGCCGGGGGGGCGAAACCGCGAATAGGCCAGCGGACGTGAGCGGGCGGCACTTCGCGCCGGGGGCGCGGGTGGGCGTGCTGACGCGCCAGCCGCTTGACCGAGTGCTGGACTATCGCGCGCCGACCGACGGCGTGCGGGACGGGGCCTTTGTCGAGGTGCCGCTCGGGCCGCGCCTGGTGCTCGGCGTGGTCTGGGGCGAGGGCACGGACGACGTCGATCCGGCGAAGCTGAAGACCATTGAGCGGGTGCTGGACCTCGCCCCAATGCCGCAGGAGATGCGGAGCTTCCTCGCCCGGGTGGCGGACTACACGCTCACGCCGCTGCCGGCCGTCCTCCGCCTCGCCACCCGGGCGCCGAGCCTGGCCCAGCCGCCCCGCCCGCGCCGCCTGCTGCAGCTCGGCCAGGGCCGGCCGGCGCGGATGACGCCGGCCCGGGAACGGGTGTTGGAGGTGCTGGAGGCTAGGCCGGAGCGGCGCTTCACCCCCGGTGAGCTTGCTGGCGAGGCGGGGGTGGGGGCGAGCGTCCTCGCCGGTCTCATCACCGCCGGCGCGATCGTCGAGACGGTAAGCGCCCGCGACCGACCCTATCCCCGCCTCGACCCCGCGCGCCCCGGCCCCACCCTGACCGCCGAGCAGGCAGAGGCTGCCGCCACGCTCCGCACCGCGGTCGCGGCCCGCGCCTATGCCACCACTTTGCTGAAGGGCGTCACCGGGTCGGGCAAGACCGAGGTCTACCTCGAAGCCGTGGCGGAGGCGCTCAGCGCTGGGCGCCAGGCCCTCGTCCTGCTGCCGGAGATTGCGCTCACCGCGCAGTTTCTAGAGCGGGTGGAGGAACGTTTCGGCGCCCGGCCGGTGGAGTGGCACTCCGGCGTGACAGAGGCCGGCCGCCGCCGGGCCTGGCGGGCCGTGGCGGCGGGGGAGGCGCAGCTCGTCGTCGGCGCCCGCTCGGCCCTCTTCCTGCCGTTCCCCGACCTCGCCCTCATCGTCGTCGACGAAGAACACGACACCGCCTACAAGCAGGAGGACGGCGCGCTCTACCACGCGCGCGACATGGCGGTGCTGCGCGCCTCGCTCAGCGGCAGCGCCGTCGTCCTCGCCTCGGCCACGCCGTCGCTCGAGACCTGGGCGAACGCAGACACCGGCAAGTACGCCCGCCTCGCCCTGTCGGAGCGCTTCGGCCCGGCCCAGTTGCCGGAGATGCAGGCCATCGACCTGCGCAGCGCCGGGCCGGAGCGGGGCGGCTGGATCGCGCCTGCCATGGTCCAGGCGGTGGCGGAGCGGATCCGGCGGGGCGAACAGGCGCTGCTTTTCCTCAACCGTCGGGGCTATGCGCCGCTCACGGTCTGCCGGGCCTGCGGCCACCAGATCGGCTGCTATCAGTGCGATGCGCGGATGGTCGAGCACCGCTTCCGCGGCCAGCTGCTCTGCCATCAATGCGGCGACACCCAGCCGATCCCCACCGCCTGCCCGGCCTGCGGACGCGAAGACAGCCTGGCTGTCCTCGGCCCCGGGGTCGAGCGGTTGGCGGAGGAAGTCGCGGCCCGCTTCCCCGACGCCCGCGCGGCGCTCCTCTCCTCCGACCTCGCTGAGGGGCCGGAGGGGCTGAAGGCTCGGATCGCGGAGATCGCGGCCGGCGGCGCCGACATCATCATCGGCACCCAGATCGTGGCTAAGGGGCACAACTTTCCGAACCTGACGCTGGTCGGCGTGATCGACGCCGATCTCGGCCTGATGGGCGGCGATCTGCGTGCGGCGGAGCGCACCTTCCAGCTTGTCCGCCAGGTGGCCGGCCGGGCCGGCCGGGCGGATCGCCCTGGGCTCGCGCTCATCCAGACCCACCAGCCGGAGCATCCCGTGATCCGCGCCATCCTGGACGGCGACGAGGAATCGTTCTGGCGGGCCGAGGCGGCGAAGCGGCAGGAGGCCGGGATGCCGCCCTACGGCCGGATGGCGGGCGTCTTGGTCTCGGGACCCGAGGAGCGCACGACGTTCGAGATCGCCGGCGCCTTAGCTCGCCAGGCCCCGATGTTTCGCGCCATCGGCGCCGAGCTCTTCGGTCCGGCCCCCGCCCCCATCGCCCGGATCCGCGGCCGCGTCCGGGTCCGCCTGCTGATAAAGGCGCCGAAGGGCGTCAGCCTGCAGCCGACGCTGCGCACCTGGCGCACCAGCGTGCGGCTGCCGACGGGCTACCGCGTCGCCATCGACATCGACCCCCAGTCGTTCTTTTGACGCGCGCCTGCGGGCCCACGCGGCGAAGATGGCGGGGGCGCCACGCCTTGACGCTCCCGCGCCTTGCCGCCACGCTTCGACTCGATGGTTCCAGACGCCTTGGCGGGCTGACGGATGAAAAGGGAACACGGTGCGGTGTAGCCATCAGGCGCCAAATCCGTGACTGCCCCCGCAACTGTGAGCGGTGAGCGACCTCGAAGACGCCACTGGACGATTGCTCCGGGAAGGCACGAGGAAGCGACGACCCGCAAGTCAGGAGACCTGCCATCGTGACCGTAACCCAACCGGGCGGGGTGTCCGGGAAGGAGGCCATGATGAGCCACAGTGCCCCCGCGCCCTTTGGCAAAGCTCGCCCCGATCCATCCCCCCGCCCATCGCGGAGGGCGAGATGGACGGAACAGCCAGGAGCACCGCCAGCAGGCGCCGCCGCGCCGATGGCCCGTGTGGCGCCAGCGCCGAGCTGATTGCCCGGCGCTGCGCCACGCTGGAGAGGCGCCAACGTTCCTGCACGGTGGAGCTGGGCAAACCCTTGCCCGTGATGCCCCGTCAGCGACCGGCGCGTTGCCTTGCGACCGACGCCGGGGCCGCTCCGTGACGCCCGCCGCGCTCCACGCGGAGGCGCTGGTTTGGGGTCCGCGTCGCGGCGTGACCGTCCTCCACCCCACGAGCTTCGAGGTGGCGCCGGGCCAGGTGTTGGGCGTGGTCGGTCCGAACGGAGCGGGCAAGTCGACGCTGCTCCGCCTGCTCTACCGCTATCTGCGCCCGCGGGCAGGGCGCGTGCTGCTGGACGGTGCCGACATCTGGCGTCTGCCGGCCCGCGACGTGGCCCGGACCGTCGCCGTCGTTCTGCAGGAGCAGCCGACGGACTTTGCCCTGACGGTGCGCGAGATCGTGGCCCTCGGCCGCACCCCGCACCGGTCCGGCCTCGCCCGCGGCGATGGGTCGGACGAGGGGATCGTGGCGGCCGCCCTGGCGCAGCTCGACCTCGGGTCCTTGGCCGAGCGGATGTTCGGCACGCTCTCGGGCGGCGAGCGTCAACGCGCCATGGTCGCCCGCGCCCTGGCGCAGGAGCCGCGGCTGCTGATCCTCGACGAGCCGACGAACCACCTCGACATCCGCCATCAGCTCGAGGTGCTGGCCCTGATCCGCGGCCTCGGCCTGACCATCGTCACCAGTTTGCACGACATCAACCTCGCCGCCGGCGTGGCCGACTGGGTGCTGGTCCTGGCCGAGGGCCGGGCGGTGGCCTACGGCCAGCCCGGCGACGTCCTGACCGAAGACCTGATCGCCCGCGCCTTCGATGTCCGCGTGCGCCGCCAGACCCTCGCCCCCTCGGGCGAGCTGCATCTCACCTTCCACCTCTGACACTTCAAGGGATCGACCCCATGCGCCTCATTCTCCCCGCCCTCCTGATGCTGACCGGACCGGCCTTTGCCCATCCCGTCACGGTCCAAAGCTGCGACCGGGAGGTGACGTTCGATGCCCCGCCGCAGGCGGCCGTCTCCAACGACGTCAACCTGACCGAGATGATGCTCGCGCTCGAGCTGACCGAGCACATGGTCGGCTACACCGGCATCAGCGGCTGGAACAAACTCGACGCCGAGATGCGCGAAGGCGTGGCCGCGCTGCCCGAATTGTCCGAGCGCTACCCATCGAAGGAGGTGCTGCTGGGCGCGGGCACCGACTTTTACTTCGCCGGCTGGAACTATGGCATGAAGGTCGGCGGCGAGGTCACGCCGGCAACGCTCGAACCGTTCGGCATCGCCGTCTACGAGTTGAGCGAGTCCTGCACCCACATCATGGATAAGGGCGCGGCCAGCATGGAGGATCTCTATTCCGACCTCCTGGCGCTCGGCACGATCTTCGGCGTGTCGGATCGGGCGGAGGCGCTGGTGGCACGCTACCGCGCCGAGCTCGACGCGATGCTCGCCGCCCTGCCCCCGCTGGACACCGCACCCCGGGTCTTCGTCTACGACTCGGGCGAGGATGCCCCCTTCACCGCCGGGCGCTACGCCATGCCGACCGCGCTGATTGAAGCGGCGGGCGGGCGCAACGTGATGGACGGGTTCGACAAAAGCTGGGGGACCGTCGCCTGGGAGGCGGTGGTCGAGGCTGACCCCGAGATCATCGTCATCGTCAACTACGGCGATGTGACCGCCGCGCAGAAGCGCGCGTTCATGATGGAGAACCCGGCCTTTGCCGAGATGTCGGCGGTGCTGAACAATCGCTTCGTCACCCTCGAATATGTCGAGGCGACGCCGGGGCCGCGCAACATCCGCGCCGTTGCCACCCTGGCCGAGGCGTTCCGCGCCGAATGACCGACGCGGTCGCCCCGGCGCAGCGCGCGCGGATCGCCCTGCCGCTGTTCGGGATCGGGCTGCTCGCGCTTGCGCTGTCGGTTTCCGTGGCCGTCAGCGTGGGCGCCGTGACGGTGCCGCTCACCACCGTTTGGGGCGTGATCGCGGACCGGCTGTTCCCGGGCGCGCTGGTGCCGGACTGGTCGGCCGGCCACGAGGCCATCGTCTGGGACATCCGCCTGCCTAGGGCCCTCCTGGCGGCGATGGTCGGTGCCGGGCTGTCGCTCGTCGGGGCGAGCCTGCAATCGGTGACGCGCAACCCGTTGGCCGACCCGCACCTCTTGGGCATCTCCTCCGGCGGGGCCTTCGGCGCCATCGCGGCGCTCTTGCACACCGGATTGTTCATCGGCCTCCTCACGGTGCCACTGATGGCCTTTGCGGGTGCATTGGCGGCTACGCTGCTGGTGTTGGCCGTGACCTCCTTCGCCCGGGCCACCAGGGCGGACCGGCTGGTGCTGGCAGGGGTCGCTGTATCCTTCGTGGTGATGTCCTGCGCCAACGGGCTGATCTTTCTCGGCGATCCCCGTGCGGCGCACACGGTGGTGTTCTGGATGCTGGGCGGTCTCGGCCTCGCCCAGTGGGACCAACTGATCTATCCGGCCGTCGTTCTGGCCGCCTGCGGCGCATGGTTCGCGGCCAATGCCGGGCGGCTGAACGCCATGACCATCGGCGACGAGACGGCCTCGACCCTCGGTATCGCCGTCACGCGCTTCCGGCTGTCGGTCTTCGTGGCCGGCGCGCTGCTGACCGGCTGCATGGTCGCCTTCTCCGGCATCATCGGCTTCGTCGGCTTGATGATCCCTCATATCGTGCGCCTGCTGACCGGCGGCGATTATGCCCGCGTCCTGCCCGGCAGCGCGCTTGCCGGCGCGATTTTCCTGGTCTGGGCCGACATCGCCGCGCGCACCGTGATGGCGCCGGAGAGCGTGCCTATCGGCATCGTCACCGGCCTGATCGGCGGGGCGTTCTTCGTCTGGCTGCTGCGACGGCGTTGAACGCCCGCGGCGTTGGTTTGCCAGCGCGCCTCGTGAGCGGTAGTCTGTGGGTGATGTGCGGGCTTGGGGGCTTTCATTGCATCGCGTGCGCGGAAGGTCTCCGCGTGCGTGCCCGGCGACCCGGTGGCCACCGCTTCAGGCCAGCCGTGCCCTATGCCTGTTGGAGATGTGTTTCAGTACCCGAGTAAGGGGCTAGCGTATGCCGGAGAAAGGCGACAAGAGCAAAGCAGGCGATCGGACGGGCCGCAGGGCCGCAGACAAACGCCTGTCGATGGCCCTGGACACCGGAGATTGGCAAGCCCGGCTCGACGAAGCGCGGGCAAAGCGTGAGCTGGTCCTGGCGGCGAAGGAAGCGGCAGCGCGTGCGGCTCCCGACGCGGCGGAGGGCGATGGGTCGCCACGCCCCACAGCGCCACGTCAGAAGCTGGGCTTCGAGGCAGCGCTTGCCCGGGCCAGGTCAGAGCGGGAGAAGCGGCCCGCGTCAGACGCAGCCGAGCCGGCGACCATCGTCTTCGCGCCCCTGGCCTCAACCGCCACGACCACCCGGCCGCCGCCTGCGGAAGGTCTGCAGGCGGACCCGCCGCAGACACCTGCACCGGCACAGGACGCCGTCCCGCAGGCCGCGACGACACCAAAGCCGGTGGAGCCCGAGGTGGATGCGATCCCGCCCGACGCGGCCGAGCCTGCGATGACGCCGGCCGTTGCGGCGGCGGCCGGCAGCCGGTGGGGCATCTTCGCTCAGGGCCAGGTGCCGCGGCTGGCGCTTTTCGCCGCCGGCGTCGTGGCGGGTGTCGGGGTGACCCTTCTGCTGAGCGGCGACCCCGATCCCGTCGCCGTTGCGGTCGCCCCGGCGCCGGCGCCCCTAGAGGAGCCTCTGGAGGCGGAGCTCTCGGCCAGCATCGCCCTGTCGCCCCCCACGCCTGGCGCAGGCCCGGCGGATGCGGGCTTGGCCAATGCCGCCCTGCCCGATCTGGAGGCGCTGGAGCTGATCGTGATCTCGACGCTCTCCCCCGCCGACGCGACCCGACGCCTGGGTGTCGGACCGGACGAGATGCGCGCCACGCCCTTTACGGTCGAGCAGTCGGAGATCCACTTCTTCAACGGAACCGACGCGCCCGCCGCGGCGCTGCTGGCCAAGCGGCTGAATGCGGAGCTTCTGGATCTGAGCGGTCTCGAGCCTTCGCCACCGGCCGGCACGATCAGCGTCTATATCGCCGATTCCTGACGCCAGCGCGGCAGGCTGAGGCGGCGCCAGAGGACCGCCTCCATCCGCCGCTCGGCGGGCCAGGAAAACGCCTACTGCGTGGCGTCGCTGAAGACGATCCGAACGTTGATCTCCCCGGGCAGCAAGTCGCTCTCCGGCGCAAAGACCGATCCATCCGCCAAGCCGGGCAGGAAGTCGGACACGCTGGTGGCGAAGGCCAGATCGCGGTCGAAGCGGTGCTGGACGCCGCTCGCCTCGATCGGCGCATCGGCGAAGTCGTAACGCACGATGGCCCCGGATCGGGACAGGGACGCCCCGATACGCTCCGCATAGCCCCGCGCCCGGACGTCGCCCTCGAAGACCTCGAAGCGCACGATGCCGAGGGGCGCCAGATCGTCCCGCGCGTCGCCATTCGCCGACTGCCAGCCCGACGGGGCGTAGTCCCGCTCGGTGATCTGCAGAACCCGCCAGGCCGGATCGGCCAGAACCCCCGGCAAGGCAACGTCAATGGCCGAGCCGTCGGTCTCGCCCATGTGGATCCGCCGCTGCGCCACGGGGGTGGCCGTATCGACGATCTCGATCCGGTAGGCCGTGCCCGCCGGGCCGTCATCGGCCGTCCAGGCCGCGCGGGCCACGATCTGCCCGTCCAGATCCATCTGACGAAAGATCAGCGGATCGGGTGCCGCCAAAGCCTCCGCCGGGATCACCTCAAGCGTTTCGAGCCGCTCCAGGGCCGCGGGGACATCGGCCCCAGCCTTGGCCAGCCAGAACCCGGCAAAGGCGGCGTTGCCGGCGATCCCTTCGCCGTCGGCATAGAGCAGGCCCAGATTGTACTGGGCGCGCGGAAACTCCCCGAGCGCCGACATTGCGTACCAGGCCGCGGCCATGCGGCGGTCGATCTCCGTTCCGACACCGGAGTCGAGCATCGCGCCGAGGTTGAACGCTGCCTCGGCATTGCCGAGTTCGGCGGCCTCGCGGTACTTCTCGAAGGCGCCTTCGGGATCAAAGGCGCCGGTCAGGCCGAAATCGAGTAGGTTGCCGAGGCCGAGCAGCGCCTCGGCAGAGCCGTTCGCCGCCTCCTCGACCCAAAGCTCCTCGGCGGCCTGCCAATCCCTGGCGTTGTACGCCTCCTGGCCCGAGGCGTAGTCCTGTGCGGCCAGCGCCCCGGCGCTCGCCGCCAGAAGCAGGGCGGCCAATGCTGAGCGGATCATCTCAGCGCCAGGTGATGTTGACGGAGCGATTGTCCTGGTTTGCGACGCCGTCGCCGGTCGGCACCGGAAGCTCGCTGTTGCCGCGGCCGAG
This sequence comes from Pseudomonadota bacterium, assembly GCA_039180875.1. Taxonomy (GTDB): domain Bacteria; phylum Pseudomonadota; class Alphaproteobacteria; order Rhodobacterales; family Rhodobacteraceae; genus JBCDCY01. The sequence continues at coordinate 110,012 of JBCDCY010000012.1, forward strand.
CACCTGCAGGCGTTCGATCGGGATGCCCCGGCTCACCAGACCGTCCGCCACCGAGCGCGCCCGAATGACCGAGAGATCCAGGTTGGCCGCCGGATCCCCGACCGTATCGGCGCTGCCCGAGACGATCATCACGACAGGATTGCCATCGCGAAAGAGCCGCGCAGCCTGATCCAGAACATCCCGCTGATCGGCCCGCACCTGGGTCGATCCAAGATCGAACAGAATGGTGAGACTGTCGGGAACGTCGTCCTGCGCCAGGACCGGTCCAGTGAACGCCATTCCGGCGAACGCCATCATCGCAAGGCCAAGAAGGCCATTCTTCAAGAGCGTCATACTCGCTTCCTCACTCAACGCACTTCCACACTTGCCGAGCATGGGCCAGCGACAAGGAAATATCAATGCGGCTTCCGGCCCTCGACCATGGAGGCCGCGAAGCGCAGGGCATTTCACCGTCGCGCAGTCGCCTTGCAAACGAAGCTCCGCGCCATCCGCCAAACGGCTTTGAACCGTTTCCCGTGTTCCGACGACCACTCCCCGACACCCGAGAAGGTTCGGGCCATCAGACATGTCGGAGATCGCGGAATGACCTCGTCCATCCTCCCCGTAAGCGCGGCTGGCAGATCAAGGCTGATGAGCTCGACCTCTATGCCGGGGCGCTCCAAATCCGACCGGGCGCGGCGGGTGTCCATGAAAGCCGCGCACCGCCGGGATCTCCCCAAGGCGGCACGACCGGTCTCCTTCGCAGCCCTGGCAGAGGAGCCGATCTACCAGCGCTTTGCCCGAGAAGTCTGTCCGGGCGAACTTGCGGTGGACATGGCCCGGTTCGGGTTCGAGACCGCCGCCGATCTTGCCGCCTGTCGGACCGTGTCGGGCATCAAGGCCCGCCTCGCCCGATCTGGCACCTGCGTGCAGGGCGAGGAGGCGGAGATGCGGCGCCTGCTGAAGCGCGCCCGGCGCGAGGCGCTCCGCAGCTATCGCCTGATGCGCCATGAGTTGGCGGTGCAAGACCCCATGAACCAAGCGCTGCGCCACATGCCGTCCCGCGCGCCTCTCGATGCAACGGATCGCACCGCGCCCGTGCAGGCCTATGCGAAGCCGTCCAGCCTGCAGTCCAATCAGTCCCCGGCCGCTTACCTGCGCTATCTCTACCGTGTCGCGAACGGGCAAGGCACCGCGCCGGCTCTGTTTAGCGCGGAGGACAACCCCTTTTCGCTGGCCAATCGTCGCCCGGATCTTGCGGAGCTGGTGCTCAGCCACGCCAACCTGAAACGAGAGGTGCCGACGATCGATCTCGTCAATGAGGTGCTTCGGGCCGGGATCTCAGACTTCGATATGAACCGGCAGGCATATCCTGTCTCGCTGCCCTATGACCACGATGTGACGACGACCCGCGCGGCGATGGCCGCGTTCGGCGGCACCCGGATCAACGATATCGCGGCAAGAACGGGGCGGCTTGGCCTCGGCTCGTTCACCGCTCATCGCTGGGCTCAGGATGTGGCCGGATTGCTCGGGCTGCTCGGGGCCGAGGACCAGGCGGCCGCTGAGGGCAGCACGCTTACGCTGATCTCCGAAGACACTGAGGATCCGACCCGCAGCCCGGCCACGCTGGGCGGGCTCTACAAGGCTCAGTCGGCGGAAGAGGCCTGCCTGATCGAGACGCTGAAATCGGCGCTCGGCCTCGATGCCGACGGGCTCGCCCAGCTCTTCGGCTTGTACTCCGTCGCACAGGAAAATGGCGAAACCGTCGACCAAAGGGACTTCGCAACGGCGTTCCTGGCCAATGATGCGCCGATCACCCTGCAGGTGACGGACGCGGGCAAGTCGGTTGCGATGAATTGCAAAGCTCTGAGCGCGCCGGACTTGCGGGTCATCAACTACCTCGCGCGGCTGCATCATGGCACCGGGGTCGATTTTCACGATCTGAACCTGCTGCTGGCGCTGCCCGGGGCGGCGGCGGATGTGGAGGCGGGCGACACCAGCGCACATCGCCCACGGCGCCGGGTGACCGGGGCGGGCATGCGTCTTTTGGTGAGCTATCCGCTCTACCGGGATGCGTTCGATCTGACGGCGCCGGGCTTTGCCGCCCTCTTCGGTGAGATCAGCCCCTATCGGCGGGCCGACCAGACCATCGCGGGCGAGGACGCGGTGCCCGGCCTTGAGCCGATGGAGCAATCCTTCATGGCGTCGCTCTTTCAAGACGCCGCGCCGCAACTGCACCGGCTGGTCTCCGCGGGCACGACGCCGATCCAGGATGACGCGCTCCGCATGATCCTTGCGCGGGGCTTCGGTCTTTCGGCCCTCGAGCTCGATGCGGTGGTCGAGGCTCTGGAGGACGGGTTTGCCCTGTCGGACGGCGTCGATGCCCGCGGTCTCGGCGCGCTTTACCGGATGGTGACGCTGTGCCGTCTTCTCGGCTGGCAGATCCTACCCGGCCTGACACTGATCAAGCAGGTCAGCGATGGCCTGGGCGACGAGCCGACGCTCTGGGCGACGCTGACGGGGCGCAACGACACAGAGGCTGAAACCGACGCCCTCTGCAATGGCATCGACTGGCTGGTGGACCTGGCCCGCGAGATGGATGAGGCCGAGGTCTCACCCGAGACGCTGCTCGGCCTCCTCACCCCGGCATCGCAGGGCAGCGCGCAGGTGACCGACGCCGATATCGCCTGGTTTGAGGGCGTCGCGCGTGCCTTCGCGCCGGCGGCGGTGCAGGTGGCGACTTTTGACGATTTCGAAACTTGGGCCGGCCGCGCACGTGTTTCGGCCGAAAGATGGCTGGCACATTTGACCCGCGAAGACCCGATTTGCGACGAGGCGGGCGTGTTCCTCGAGGACCTGACGCGGCAAGAGATCGAAGCTGCCGTGCGCGCCTGCCTCCTGAGCCAAGGGGTTGATCCCGAGCAGACGACGAACGCTGCCTCGATGTTGGCGCTGATTGACCGGCTCGAGGCCCTGCGGGACGAGCAGGTGCAGGTGATCCAGGCGCAGGTCGCGGCGCTCGATGTTCAAATCAGCGCGGTCAATGTCGCGCCATTCCTGCGTTGGGCGCAGACCAAGGCGCTCGATCTGCTTCGGACCGTCCTGAAGGGGTCCGGCGACGACGAGGCGCTGTGTCGCCTGGCCGAACTGCGTCGGCATATCGCCGTCGTGTCGACCTTCGAGCTCGGCGATGTCGAGATGTCCTTGCTGGGGGACGTCCCCCACTGGATCGCGCCCGAGCTGGCCGACGCCCAGGGCGGACCGCGCCCCCTTGACCTGGCGCAGCTTATCTGGCTGCACCGCTTCGCACTGCTGCAAGTCGCGCCAGCGACCGACGCCGCGCTGCGGGGCTATCTGGATCTGGTCAATGCCGACATCGCGGCACCTGATCTAACAGAGGACATCCTGGCCCAGTGGGTGGCGGGCAGCCGCGAGACGCTGGCGCTGCTTCTGAACTGCCCGCCCGAGGACATGCACGTCTATGCCGACGCGCTGATCGGACCGGGTGAGGTCGCGCGCGATATCGCCCAGATCGACCTGATTGCGCAGCATGTGCGCTTGGCCGCGGAGATGAACCTCAGCGCGAAGGACCTCTTCGCCCTCAAGCAGGTCAGCAGCTCGCACGCCAGCGGGGATTGGAGTGTGGCGGCCGCCGCGGCCCAGGCCGGCCTCGCGCGGTTTGACGATGGCAGCCGGATGCCGGACTTTCGCCACCGATTGGCGGAACGGGAACGCGACGCGCTGGTCGCAGCCTTCATGCAGACCCGCGTCGCCGGCCATGACGACCTGGAACGGGACGTCACCGACCGCGAGAAACTGTATTCCTACCTGCTCTTGGACGTGAACGTCACGAGCGCCGTTCCCACCAGCCGCATGGTCGAGGCGATCAGCTCCCTGCAGCTCTTCATCTCCCGCGCTTTGGCGGGTTTGGAGCCTGGCGTGAGCTTCATCGACGCCGACGGCATCGACCACAGGGATACGCTGGCTGCGCAGTGGGAGCTCGATCAGGAATACCGCCAGTGGGAAGCGAACCAAAAGCTCATGCTCTACCCGCAGAACTACATCGAGCCCGAACTGCGCCAGATCACCTCGCCCGGGTTTGACGCGCTGCTGCAGGCCGTCTCCGGGGGCGACATCACACAGGACACGGTCGAGGCGGCCGTGAACTCCTACATGAAAGACCTCGCCGGGGCCTGCGACCTGAGCGTCTGCAGCCTCTATTGCGAGCGCCGTCTTGGCAATGACGGGTCCGAAGACACGATCTACCATATGCTGGCGAAGGCAAAATGGGAGCCGGGGCGCTTCTTCTATCGCAAGCTCGAGGCCGACTATCGGACGATTGCGGAGCTGCAAGATCCCAGCCAGTTCCTCAAGGCCATGGACTGGACCTACTGGCAGGAGGTCAGCATCCCAAAGACCTTCGAGCTGTTGTCGGACGTGACCGTCTGCGTCTTCAAGAACCGCTATTTCTTCTTCTGGCTGGAACTCGAAGAGCGGCGCGCGCCGGTTGAGAGCCCTGGTCAGCACCAGTCTCTTTGGCGGCTACACCCACGCTATATGCGCTGCGATCAGAACGCGCTCGCTGGGCCGATGCTGACGCCGGGGCTGTTTGCCAATGGCAGCGCCGCATCGCTCAGCATTGACGGGGCCTTCCAATGGACGGGGGCGAAGCCGGTCCTCACGGGCACGTTCCATCCGACCCGCGCGCCGGACGGGCTGGTCTATGGGCAACTGAACGCCGCTGACGCGCGGGAGACGAGCACGGTCGAAACCCTGACGGCGACGTTCGGGATCGAGCTGTACGATGCCCCCGCTCCGGACCCCGATGCGGCGAAGGCGGGACCGGACCCGAGCCACACCACGCAGTTGCATATTCGCCTGTCAGAAGATTGGTCCGACGCCATCCTCGATCTCACCGGGCAGCGGCTTCCGAGCTTGGATGAGAGCGGCCCAGACGGCTACACCGCCATCCACCCCAGACCGGTCACAGAGACTGCGGCGGTTTCCGAGCAGGTCCTGCACAACGCCCTCACTGGCAGTCTGCGCGGGGGATATACTCCCTATCTGGAGACGATTTTCGACGTCGTCGAAGTCTACAACGACTACGCGCCGGAGACGTTGTCCTCACGCATGACGTTCGTCCCGGAAAGTGCCTGCGGCACACGACTGGGGTCCTTGGATGTAGAGGTCGATCTTGGTCAGCGCGTCTTCGAGTTTTACGCGGTGTGGCTCGATAAGGTCTACAAATGCCAGGAACAGAGCGGCACGATCGTCTCGGTCGCACTTGAGCTTGAGTTCACCACGGCGGGCCAACAACACGCCCCCGTGACGACGGAGCCTCAGCGGCGGCAGACGAAGCTCTTCAGCACCACCAATCCGCCGCTGTCCTCCGCCGGTCAGGTCAATGACGAGGTGAGCGTCGCGACGGTAAGGCATCCGACAAACGAGACGTTTGTCTTCAGAATTCCTTTGCACCATGCCTGGACGATCGGCACCGACTTGGAAGCCGAACTGAGTGTCAGGGCGCATATCGAGCGCGAGTTCGCGCCCATCTCAATCGACACCAACGGTGGAAAAGACACCCCTGAGCCGCAGGAAGAAAAGGTCTCTGCCCATCTCGATATCGGGAAGATCAAACTCTTCCTTCCCTACGGCAAGACCAACAGCGCCTGGACCCAGATGGGCGAGCACGGTAACCGCAACTTCCTGCACCTGGTCGAGGACCCGCGCGACGACAATCGCGAGACGTTCGTGGTGGCAAACTCATCCTCGGTCTTGTCGAAGTTGGCGAAGACCATGCCGCGCCCCGGCGGCTGCGAGAGCCTCTTTCAGCTCGGCAACCACCTGGATCAGAAAGAGGATTACGGCACGTTCCTCACGGCCTATCCCGAGGCGCTGAAGAGGCTCTATCACGAGGACGAGACAAGCCTGCATCCCGACCGCATCCCGGGCGAGGATTTCGATTTCGACAGCGCCTATGGCGCCTATGGTTGGGAGGTCTTCTACCACATCCCGGCAGCCATCGCGGCCGGCTATGCCTCAAGCGGGCAGTTCGATCAGGCGATGCAGTGGCTGCGGCGGATCTTTGATCCGCAGCTCGAAATCCCGTGGCGGGTGAAGCCGCTTCTGGATGTGGTCGAGCCTACGGACGGGCTGGCCTTCGACACGGGCGACGTCATTGTCGACCCGGACCGGATCGCGCGGGACTATCCGTTCTACTACCAGCAGGCCACCATCCGAAACATGGTCGAGGTGCTGCTGGATACGGGCGATGCGGAGTACGCGCAGCAGACGCAGGAAAGCCTGCAACGGGCCAAGGCGCTCTATGTGTCGGCCAAGCAGCTCTTCTCGGACACCCTCTCGGAGACGGTGGAGAGCCTGACCAACACGCCCTGGACGGATCCGACTTTGGGCGAGGCCGCGCGGGACGGCTATGATGGCTTCCTGCCGCCCTACAATGGCGAGTTGCGCGGCCTTTACGCGACGATCGAGGGGCGGCTCTTCAACCTGCGCCATTGGCTCGACCTCGACGGGCAGCCGCTGAACGTGGCGCTCCTGTCCCAGGCCATCGACCCGCAGGCCCTGCAGCGGACGGCCAAGGCACGGCTAAGGCTGTCGGGCGGCAGCGCCGTGGACGAGGCCGCGTTCGACAGCCCGCTCGACTTTCCCTACGTCGTCCGCTCGGCCAAGGGCTATATCGGCAACCTGAAGCTCACCAGCCAACGCCTGCAGGAGACGAGCGAGAAAGAGAGCAACGCCCAGCTTCAAGAATTCCGCTTGGATGCGGCGGCGGCCCGGTCCGACCGCGCGGTCGAACTGCAGGACTTCGCAGTGGAGGCCGCAGCAATGGAGCTTGCGATAAAATCCTCCGCCGCCGCCAAGACCGGCGTCACGTTTGCCGCCCATTTGACGCGGAACCTGGAGACGAAAAAACGGGTCTTCGAGCAAGGCCGCAGAACCGCGATCACGACGCTCAAGGAAAAGAAAGAGATCTACAAGGCCGCGGCAACGAACGTCTCGGCCGCTCTCAAGGCCACGATTCCGACCACGTTCGGGTTCTCGAACGGCGGGCAGAATCTGGAACAGGCCGATCTGGCCCTGATCAACGCCAACATTGCCGTCTTCCTGCACACGGAGGCCAAGCGAACGGACATCAAGGAGTTGGAGAAACGCATCGACGACTCCAAGAACGCCGACCGGACGACGTTGGAGCTGCTCGCGCAAATGACCATCGACGGCGAGGAGGTCGCAAAGGCCTCGATGGTCGTCGCCAGGGAAAAGGCCATTCGCAACGAGCTGCGCCAGCAGCGCGAAAGCGCCGAAGATCTTGTGGCCGAGTGGAACAACGCGTTCGTCGGGACGTCGTTCTATAAGCCCTTCCGCGAAGACCTCGAGGCGCTCTATGCGGAGGAATGGGCGACGACGCAGGAGTTCTGTCGCTTGCTCGTGCGCCTCTATGAGGACGAGACGCAACAGACCGACGGCGCCAAGTTCCTGCGCACCACCAGCCTTGGCGGCGAGATCGAAAAGTTCAACGCACCGCACCGGTTGGCCTTGGACATCGAACGGCTCGAGATGGCCTATATCCAGGCCGTCGTGGACAAGGCGAGCGAGACGACCGAGCTTCGGTTCGCGCTGAGCGAGTTGCCCGCCGTTGGCTCCGACCGCTCAGCGCTGGAAGAGCTGACCACCCAGGGCCAGGTCTATTTCCAGCTCACCGACGAGATGTTCGATACCTTCTACCCCGGGCAGTACGACCGTCGCATCCAGAGCGTCAACATCCGGTTCCCAAGCCTCGCCAAGGCCGGCCTCAGTCCCCATGCGCGCCTGACGCAGGTCTCCAACACGCGTTTCTTGACCCCTGAGCGCGACAAAGCAGGAGGCGCGAAGATCCGCCGGGACCGCCATGGCTTGCAGAGCGTCGTGCTCGGCGCATGTGAGGTCGACACGAGGCAGATCGATGCACCGGACGGCTTGCTGAGGCGGTTCCAGAACACGGGCGTCGACTCCTGCTGGCATCTCGTCATTCCGACGGTTCAGGAGCTGAAACGTGGAAAGGTCGCGCGCAGTCGCGATTGGCGCTCCGTCGCAGAGAGGCATAGGGAAACGCTCCGCTCAAATATGACCGAGGTGGATTTCACAGTACGCTTCTCAGGTCGTTGGACCGACATGTCGGCGCTGCAGCGATAGGGCGACGGCTCTCGAGGCGGCGACGAGACCTGACGGAGAACAGATCTCACGTATGAGCGAGGACGCAAAGGAGGCAATGTCCCTTGCCCGCGCCGGCGTTTCCAAACGCAAACGCCGCTCCGGAGGGCGGCGCGCGAGGTGGAGGCGGCGCTCTGCACCCTGCCCGGCATCGTCGAGGCGGCCGCCTTGGCCGAACCCGATGCCACGCGCGGGGAGGAGGTCCTGGCCGTGCTGCAACACGCGAGCCAGCCACCGGGGACAGAGGATATGGCGGACTTCGTCGAGCAGGCGCTCGAACAGCTCGCCGACACGTTGGCCACCTTCAAGCACCCGCGCTACTGGGTGTTCGTCGACGACTATCCCCGCACACCGTCGAACAAGGTGCAGAAACCCCTGCTGCGCGATCGCCTCACCGGCAAACCGACCTTCGACCGCGCGGCACAGC
>JBCDCY010000013.1:0-116292 GCA_039180875.1 Pseudomonadota bacterium
CGCGAGCCCTGATGCTATTTTTCGAGCGCCGCCCAACGGCCCCACCCCGCCCTCTGGCGCGGCTGTCACGGATCGCCGCAGGCGACGGCCAACGGCCGCTCGTCCTTGACAGCCGCGCCAGAGGGCGGGGTGGGGCCGTTGGGCGGCGCTCGAAAAATCGCATCAGGGATCGCGACGGCGATCCCTGAGTCCGCTAGGCGCGGCTTGCCTCTATCGTATCCTCGAAGGTGCGGAGGCCCGTCGTCGGTGCCGAGACCAGCACGGCCATGTTCCCGGGCTTGTGCTCGTTCCGCATCATCTTGGTGTGTGCCCGAGGCACGTCAGCCCAGGGAAAGACCTCCGACATGCAAGGGTCGAGCCGCTGCTCCAGCATCAATTGGTTGGCCGCGCTCGCCTGCTTCAGGTGGGCGAAGTGGCTGCCCTGCACCCGCTTCTGGTGCATCCAGACATAGCGGGCATCCATGGTGAGGTTGTAGCCCGTCGTGCCGGCGCAGATCACCACCATGCCGCCGCGCTTCACCACGAAGGTGGAGACTGGGAACGTCGCCTCGCCCGGATGCTCGAACACCATATCGACGTTCACGCCCTTGCCGGTGATGTCCCAGATCGCCTTGCCGAACTTCCGGACCTCGCCGAACCAGGTCTTGTACTCCTCCGTCCCGACCTTCGGCAGTTGGCCCCAGCAGTTGAAGTCCTTGCGGTTCAGCACGCCCTTGGCGCCGAGGTCGAGGACGAACTGGCGCTTGTCCTCGTCCGAGATCACGCCGATGGCGTTGGCGCCGGCCGTGTTGATGAGCTGGATGGCATAGGAGCCGAGGCCGCCCGAGGCGCCCCAGACCAGCACGTTCTGGCCCGGCTTCAGATCGTGCGGCTCGTGCCCAAAGAGCATGCGGTAGGCGGTGGCGAGGGTGAGCGTGTAGCACGACGCCTCCTCCCACGTCAGATGCCGCGGCCGGGCCATCAATTGCTGCGCCTGGACCCGGGCGAACTGGGCGAAGCTGCCATCCGGCGTCTCGTAGCCCCAGATCCGCTGGCTCATGGAGAACATCGGATCGCCGCCATTGCAGTGCTCGTCGTCGCCGTCATCCTGGTTGCAGTGGACGACCACCTCGTCGCCCACCTTCCAGCGGCGCACCTTGTCGCCCACCGCCCAGACGATGCCGGAGGCGTCGGAGCCGGCGATGTGATAGTCGGCACCGTGCCCGTCGAAGGGCGAGATCGGCTGGCCGAGGCCGGCCCAGACGCCGTTGTAGTTGATGCCGGCGGCCATCACGAACACCAGCACGTCGTGGCTGTCGAGCTTCGGCGTCTCGACAATCTCAAGCTGCATCGCCTGCTCGGGCTCGCCATGGCGCTCCCGCCGGATCGCCCAGGCGTGCATCTTCGGCGGCACGAAGCCGAGGGGCGGGATCTCTCCCACCGCGTAGACGTCCTTTTCGGGCGCGTCGTAGGACGGGGTCGCTGGGGCGTCGAGCGGGGCCATGGGCAACTCCTCGGACAAATCACGCAATATTCGTGCGTCGGGTTGATTTTTCGCGACATATCATTGCCCGCCAAAGCCGGCAAGAGGGATGCTGCGATTGCGAACGGATGCTGTCTGGCCTGGCTTTCGCCCGGTGTGGTACACCGTCGGTGTGTTTTGGTTTGCAAAGTGAGGTGCGTGATGGTGCGGCGTGTGTGCTTGGCGCTTGGACTTCTCTTATTGCCCCAGATAGCGACGGCCCAGGAGGTGCTGCTCGCTCAGTTCGGCACTTTCATCGGACCTTCGGATATGGTGACCTCCAGTGGCGTGCCGCTGTCGACGGCCGCACAGATCCTGCGGCAGGAGCGGGCGAACTTCCATCGCTTCGGCATTCGCGACGTGAACGATGAGGACGATCCTTTTTTGCCGAGCCCGCGAACCGGGAATTGCTGCAGCGCTTGGCTCCCGCCGGTATCCCGCCCTACGCTGAGGAATTCATCCAGCGCGGTAATATCTATGTGGCGATCCAGGTCTTCGGCTTTCCGGGCAGTGCTGGCGGGCCTGCCCGTATCACCCGGATCTTTGTCGAGATCCCCGGCTAGCGCCAACGCCAAGCTTGAAAGGCAGTGGCGGGGAGGGCTAGGGCCTCCCGCGCCACCTTGAGCGCCAGACCGCGGCGCTCTCCGCGTGGATCCGGCGCGGCTGCGGCCGTCGCCTGCAGGCCGAGCAGCCGAGCGGCGAGCAGGGCCCGCGGCAGATGGTAGCCATCGCTGACGATGGTCGCCCGATGGCAGCCCCGGGCGGCGAGCAGGTCGCGGGCGAAGGCCAGGTTCTCCACCGTGCGGGTCGAGCGATCCTCCTGGATCAGACGCTCGGCAGGGATGCCGACGACCCGGGCGATCTCGGCCGCGACCTCCGCCTCTGCCGGTGGGTGGCGGCCGGCGCCGCCGGTCAGCACCAGCCAGTCGGCCTCGCTACGAAGGAACACTGCCGCCCCGGCTTCGGCCCGGCGGCGGAGCGTGGGGGAGGCGACGCCCCCTGGCCAGACGGCGGCGCCGAGGACGATCACGGCGTGCATGGGCGCCCTATCAAACAGGCCGCGACAGATCGTTGCCGAGAACTTGCCGCTTGCGAAACGAAATTGCGCATGGCATCCCTGCCGCACCGCAGCAGAGAGCCGGAGCCCGACCGATGTCCGAGACCACCCGCGACCGCCCGTGGCTGTTTCGGACCTATGCCGGCCACTCCACGGCAGCAGCCTCGAACGCGCTTTACCGCCAGAACCTGGCGAAAGGGCAGACGGGCCTCTCCATCGCCTTCGATCTGCCGACCCAGACGGGCTATGACGCCGACCATCCGCTGGCCCAGGGCGAGGTCGGCAAGGTGGGCGTGCCGATCAGCCATCTCGGCGATATGCGCACGCTCTTCGACCAGATCCCGCTCGACGCTATGAACACCTCGATGACGATCAATGCGACCGCGGCCTGGCTGCTGTCGCTCTACATCGCCGTGGCGGAGGAAAACGGGATCGCGCCCGATGCGCTTCAGGGCACGGTGCAGAACGACATCATCAAGGAGTACCTCTCCCGCGGCACTTACGTCTTCCCGCCGGCCCCCTCGCTTAGGCTGATCGGCGATGTGGCGGAGTACTGCTTTCGTCATGTGCCGAAATGGAACCCGATGAACGTCTGCTCCTATCACTTGCAGGAGGCGGGCGCGACGCCGGAGCAGGAGCTGGCTTATGCCCTCGCGACCGCCACTGCGGTGCTCGACGAGGTGCGCGACCGGGTGGAGCCGGAGGCGTTTCCGGCGCTCGTCGGGCGGATCTCGTTCTTCGTCAACGCCGGCATCCGGTTCGTCACCGAGATGTGCAAGATGCGGGCCTTCGTCACGCTCTGGGACGAGATCTGCCGGGAGCGCTACGGGGTGGAGGAGCCGAAGTTCCGCCGCTTCCGCTACGGCGTGCAGGTGAACTCCCTCGGCCTGACGGAGCAGCAGCCGGAGAACAACGTCGCCCGCATCCTGCTGGAGATGCTGGCCGTCACCCTCTCGAAAGACGCGCGCGCCCGGGCCGTGCAGTTGCCCGCCTGGAACGAGGCGCTGGGCCTGCCGCGGCCCTGGGATCAGCAATGGTCGCTCCGCCTGCAGCAGATTTTGGCCTACGAGACCGATCTTCTGGAATACGGCGATCTGTTCGCCGGCAATCCGGAGGTGGCGCGGAAGGTGGAGGAACTGACCGACGGCGCGCGCCAGGAGCTTGCCCGGATCGACGAGATGGGCGGGGCCGTGGCGGCCATCGACTACATGAAGAGCCGCCTGGTGGAAGCCAACGCCGCCCGTCTCGCCCGGATCGAGGCGGGTGAGACCGTCGTGGTGGGCGTCAACCGCTATATCGAAGGGGAGGAGAGCCCGCTCGTCACCGGTGCCGAGGGCATCCTGGTGGTCGACGAGGCGGTGGAGGCGGAGCAGATCGCCGGCCTCACCGCCTGGCGGGAGGCGCGCGACGCCGATGCGGTGACTGCCGCTTTGCAGGCCCTGCGCGACGCCGCATCGTCGTGGGAGAATATCATGCCCGCCTCCATCGCCGCGGCGAAGGCTGGTGCGACCACCGGCGAGTGGGGCGATGTGATGCGGCAGGTCTTCGGCGAGTTCCGCGCGCCCACCGGCGTCGGCCAGGCCGCTGCCGCCTCGGCCGACGGGCTTGGCGAGGTGCGGGGGGAGGTGGAGGCGGCCTCCGCGCGTCTCGGCCGCCGCCTAAAGTTCCTGGTGGGCAAACCGGGGCTCGACGGCCACTCCAACGGGGCGGAGCAAATTGCCGTCCGCGCCCGGGATTGCGGCATGGAGGTGGTCTATGAGGGCATCCGCCTGACCCCCGCCCAGATCGTCAACGCCGCGCTCGAGGAATCGGTGCACGTCGTCGGCCTCTCCATCCTCTCGGGCTCGCACCTGCCATTGGTGCGGGAAATCCTCGGCCGGATGCAGGAGGCCGGGATCGGCGACATTCCCGTAGTCGTGGGCGGCATCATCCCCGAGGAGGATGCGGAGGCGCTGCGCGCGATGGGCGTGGCGCGGGTCTATACGCCCAAGGATTTCGAGCTCAATCGCATCATGTCCGACATTGCCGCCATTGCCGGCGGCGGGGATCGGGTCGCGGCCTGAAACAGTCTGTGCGGATTGACCCCGCGCCGCCTGAGACCATGCTCTGCCTAAGCGATAGGAGGGCAGGGCCATGGGCCTGATGATCGAGGGTATCTACCAGGTCGAGGAGCCGGCGCCTGACAGCGCCGATGACGGCCGGTTTCGCCGGGCGAAGGCCACGGTCCGGAACTGGATCACCGCCGACGGTAGCCCGGGCCCGACGGGGGAGGGCGGCTTTCCGGCGGAGGCCGGGCGCTATCACCTCTACGTCGCCTGGAACTGCCCATGGGCCCATCGCGCACTGCTGACGCAGGCCTTGTTGGGGCTCGAGGATGCCATCGGCCTCTCCATCGCCCGGCCGCGGCGGACCGATCAGGGATGGGTGTTCGACGGCGACGGCGCTTTTGCCGACCCGCTCTACGGGGCGGAGGCACTGCACCAGGCCTACACACGCACGGCGCCCGACTATACAGGCCGGGTGACCGTGCCGCTGCTGGTCGATCGGGAGAGCGGGCGCGCCGTCTCAAACGAATCCGCGGATATCGTGCAGATGCTCGCAGCCTTCGGTCAGGGGCCTGAGTTGCGGCCAGCCGCGCTGGCCGATGCGATCGAGGGCTGGAACGCCCGGATTTATGCTGACGTCAACAACGGCGTCTACCGCGCCGGCTTTGCCCGCACCCAGGCGGCCTATGACGAAGCGGTGCAGCAGGTCTTTGCCGCCCTCGACGAGATCGACGCGCAGCTCGGCCGCACCCGCTACCTGACCGGAGAGCAGTTCACCGAGGCCGACCTCCGCCTTTTCCCGACGCTTGCGCGGTTCGATGTCGCCTATCACTACGCCTTCAAGTGCAACATCCGGCGCCTGGCGGACTACGCCCATCTCTGGCCCTACGCGCGGGAGATCTACGCCATGCCGGGCGTGGCTGAGACGGTGAATTTCGAGATCTACAAGCAGGGCTATTTCAGCCCGTCGGAGCTGCGCAATCCGCTCGGCATCGTACCGGCGGGGCCGGTCGTCGACTGGTCGGAGCCCCATGGACGGGGCTGAGGCCGACCCGATCTGTCCCCTCTGCGAGCGCCCGATCCCGGCGGGCGCACGGGCGAGCGTGCATCACCTGGTGCCGAAGCTGCGCGGCGGGCGGCGCGGGCCGACAGTGCTGCTGCACCAGATCTGCCACAACGAGATCCACGCGACGCTGACCGAGGCGGAGCTGGCCCAGCGCTATGCCTCGCCCGAGGCGCTGCGCAGCCACCCGCAGCTCGCCCGCTTCGTGCGCTGGGTCTCGGACAAGGATCCGGCGTTCCATGCGCGATCGTTGAAGAGCGTGCGGCGGCGTCGGAAGCGCTGAGCCCGGGGCGGGGAGGCGGACGCCTCCGCCGGGGGCATTGCGGCCTAAAGGACGTCTAGCTCAGGCGGTTCCGACGGCCGGGGTCGCATCCCTGCTCGCCTGCAGCAGGTCCATGCGGGGCATGAGGCGGAGCAGTTCCTGCGAATAGGGATGTTCGGGGTTGGCGAAGAGGTGCTCGGTCTCCGCCAGCTCCACGATCTTGCCGCGGCGCATCACCGCCACCCGGTCGCACATCTGACGGATGACCGGCAAATCGTGGCTGATGAAGAGCATGGTGAGCTGCAGCTCCTCCTGCAGATCCTTCAGGAGGTTCAGGATCTGCGCCTGGATCGAGACGTCGAGGGCCGAGGTCGGCTCGTCGCAGATCAGAATGCGGGGGCGGGAGGCGAGCGCCCGGGCGATGGAGATGCGCTGGCGCTGGCCGCCGGAAAACTCGTGGGGGTAGCGCAGCGCCGCCTCCGCCCCGAGGCCCACATGGTCGAGCAGGTCTTGCACGACCTGGCGTGTCTCTGCCTCACTCTCCGTCAAGCGATAGAACCGGATCGGTTCGGCCACGATGTCGAGGACGCGCATCCGGGCATTCAGGCTCGAATAGGGGTCCTGGAAGATCATCTGCAGGCGCTCGCGCACCGCCCGCTCCTCCGGATCGCGGCGATTGCCGGTGACCGGCCGGCCGAGGAGCGCGATGTCTCCGGCATCTGGGCGGTAGAGGCCGGCGATGATGCGGGCGACGGTGGACTTGCCCGAGCCGCTTTCGCCGACCAGGCCGAAGGTCTCGCCGGGCCGGATCGTGAAGCTCACCCCATCGACCGCCTTCAGCATCCGGCGGCGCGAAGGCAGGAGCGAGCGTTGCAGCACGAAGGAGAGGTGCAGGTCCTCGACCCCGAGGGCATCCTCATTCGTCCCCTCCCGCTGCAGCGCGCCGCCCAGCCAATGGGTGCGCACGTCGATCCGGTGGAAAGGCTTCGCGCCGCCCTCGATATAGTCGACGGAGGCGAAGCGCTCGAGCCGCACATCGGCCCGGGGCACGGCGGCGATCAGGCTTTGGGTATAGGCGTGGGTCGGCGCGCCGAGCACCTGGGAGGTCGGCCCCGTCTCGACGATATTGCCGCGGTACATGACGGCGACCCGGTCGGCCACCTCGGCGATCACGCCGATGTCGTGGGTGACCAGGATGACGCCGAGCTGACGCTCCCGACAGAGGCGTCGGATCAGGTCGAGGATCTGCTTCTGGATCGAGACGTCGAGGGCCGTGGTCGGCTCATCCGCGATCACCAGGTCGGGATCGCCGCAAAGCGCCAGGGCGATCACCACCCGCTGGCGCATGCCGCCGGAGAACTGGTGGGGATAGGCGGCCATCCGGGCCTCGGCCTCATCGATGCCTACGGCCTCCAGCAACTCGATGGCGCGGGCCTGGGCATCCCGCTCGCTGACGCCCAGGGCGTTGCGGATGCTCTCAATGAGCTGCTGGCCGATGGTCAGCAGCGGGTTGAGCGAGGTCTGGGGGTCCTGGAAGATCATGCCGATCTCCCGCCCGCGAACCTTGCGCATGGCATCGTCGTCGAGCTTGCGGAGGTCCTGGCCTTTGAAGAGCACCTCGCCCCCGGCCACCCGGCCCGGCGGCTCCAGGAGGTCGATGATGGCGTTGCCGATGGTGGACTTGCCCGCGCCGCTTTCCCCGACCAGGCCCAGGATTTCCCCCGGGCGCACGTCGATGGAGACGTCCTTGGCCGCCGTCACGACACCGCGCCGCGTCGGGAACTCGACCACCAGGTCGCGGATGGAGAGGAGCGCCACCGGCCCTACCGCAGCTTCGGATTGAGCGCGTCGCGCATCCAGTCGCCGAGCAGGTTGACGGCGAAGACCAGGATGACGAGGGCGATGGCCGGGAAGAAGGTGATCCACCAGAGGCCGGAGAACAGGAACTCGTTCCCGACCCGGATGAGCGTCCCCAGCGACGGCGTGGTCGGCGGGATCCCCTGGCCGAGGAAGGAGAGCGTCGCCTCGGCGATGATGGCAAGCGCCAGCCCGATGGTGGCGAGCACCAGCACGGGCCGCAGCACGTTCGGCAGGATATGGCGGAGCATAATGAGCCAGCCCGGCAGGCCGATCACGCGGGCCGCCTGCACATATTCCCGCTGGCCCTCCACCAACGTCGCGCCCCGCGTCACCCGGGCGAATTGCGGCCAGTCGGTCAGGCCGATCGCCAGGATCACCACGTAGACTGCGAACTCCTGGCGCAGCTCCAGCGGCAGGAGGTTGCGCCCGATGCCGTTGATCAGGATGGCGAGCAGGATGCCCGGGATCGTCAGCTGTACATCGGCGATGCGCATGATGACCGTGTCGACCCAGCCGCCGACATAGCCCGAGATCACGCCGAGCATCACCCCCAGCACCATGCCGAGGCAGACCGCTGCCAGACCCACCAGCAGCGACAACCGCCCGCCGTAGAGGATGGTCGACAGCATGTCGCGACCCTGGTTGTCGGTGCCGAGCAGGTACTTGGCCTGCCCACCCTCGGCCCAGGCCGGTGGCAGCTTGCCGTCCCAGAGCGAGATCTGCGCCGGATCAAACGGATTGAAGGGCGCGATCCATGGGGCAAAGAGCGCGGCCAGCGCGAAGAACAGCGTGATCGCCCCGGCGGTGATCGCCGTCGGCGAGCGCCAGAAGGAATAGGCGATGTCATTGTCGACAAAGGTCGCGTGCAGCCGGGCCCGGACGTTCATTCAGGTCCCTCCAAGCCGAATACGCGGGTCGATCACCGCGTAGAGGATGTCGACGATCAGGTTCACCGTGACGAAGATCAGGGCAACGAACACCAGATAGGCCGCCATCACCGGCACGTCGGCGAAATCCACGGCGTTGATGAAGAGGAGGCCCGTGCCCGGCCACTGAAACACCGTCTCGGTGATGATCGAGAAGGCGATCAATTGGCCGATGTTGAGGCCGATGATGGTGATCACCGGGATCAGCGTGTTCTTCAGCGCATGGACGAAGTTCACTGCCCGCTCAGGCAGGCCGCGGGCCCGGGCGAACTTGATGAAGTCGGTGCGCATGACCTCCAGCATCTCGGAGCGCACGAGGCGGAGGATCATCGTCGCCTGAAAGAGGGAGAGGGTGATCGCCGGCAAGAGGATGGCGCGCCAGCCATCGGCCGAGAGCAGGCTGGTCTGCCAGAGCCCGATGTCGATCGTGCCGGACCGACCCGACGACGGCAGGATGCGGAGGTTGACGGCGAAGATGTAGATGAGCGCGATGCCGATGATGAAGGTTGGCAGCGACACCCCCACCAGGCTTGCCGACAGCACGGTCTGGGAGAGCCAGCTGTTGCGCTTTATGCCCGTGTAGACCCCGAAGGTGATCCCGAGGCCGAGGGCGATGAGGGCGGAGACGAAGACCAGCTCCAGCGTCGCCGGCAGCCGCTCCAGGATCAGCTCGTCCACCGGGCGCTTGGTGCGCAGCGACAGCCCGAACTCCCCCTGCAGGGCGTTGCCGACAAAGCGCGCGTACTGCACCAGGATCGGGTCGTCGAGGCCGAGGCTCTCGCGGATGCGCAGCCGATCTTCCCGCGTCGCCTCCTGCCCGACCATGTTGTTGACCGGATCGCCGACGAAGTTGAAGAGCGAGAAGGACACCGCCGACACCACAGCCATCACGATCAGGGCTTGCACGAAGCGCCGGGCGATGAATGAGAGCATGGGCGGTGCCTTTTGGCCGGCTGGGCCGGGCGCCGCCCCGGCGGACCGGAGCGGCGCGGATCAGATCGGGGTCAGTTCATGACCGCGAAGCGGAAGCGCGGGCTGTCGTCGGCTGCGATCGGCAGCTCCAGCCCATCGGCCATGGCCCAGGCGATCACCTGGTGGTGGATCGGGATATAGGGCGTCTCGCCCTTCACGATCGTCCAGGCCTCGTCGATCATCGCCGAGCGCGCCTCAAGATCGGTCTCGGTGGCGATGGCCGCCGTGATCTCGTTCACCCGCGGGTTGGAGTAGCCGATGGCGTTCCAGGAGCCCTCTTCCTCCAGCAGGTAGGAGAAGACGTAGTGGCTGTCGAGCGTCGGCACGCCCCAGCCCAGCAGGTAGAAGTCCGAGGTCCGGTTCTGGATCTTCGGGAAGTGCTGGGCCTTCGGGATCGCGTCGAGGTTCACGTCGATGCCGATCTGGGCGAGCATCGAGACCGCCGCCTGGCAGATCTTCTCATCGTTGATGTAGCGATCGTTCGGGCAGTCGAGCTGGACGGAGAAGCCGTCCTCGTAGCCCGCCTCGGCCATCAGGGCCCGGGCCTGCTCGAGATCCGTGCCGGAGGGCGCGTCCTGCTCCGGCGTGTTGCCGAGCACACCGGGCGAGGTGATCATACCGGCCGGGAAGGACAGGCCGTCCATCACCACGCGCTGGATCGCCTCAGCGTCGATGGCGAGGTCCATGGCCTGGCGGACCCGCACGTCGGCGAAGGGATTGGCGCCCTCGATGTTGGAGGTGCGCAGCTCCTCGATCCCCTGATCCATGCCGAAGAAGATCGTGCGGACCTGGGCCACGGTGTTGGTCTTCAGGCCCTCGGCCTCTTCGATACGCCCAAGGTCCTGGAGCGGCGGATCGAGGACGAAGTCGACCTCACCCGAGAGCAGCGCGGCCACGCGGGTCGCGGCGTTGGAGATCGGCCGGTATTCGATCCGGTCGACATTGCCCGGGAAGCGGTCGGACCAGCCCCACCAGCCGTCATTGCGGTCGAGCACCGTCATCTCGTCCGGCGCCCGGCTCGTCAGCATGAAGGGCCCGGTGCCGTTGGCGTTGCGCACGGCGAAGGTCTCTTCCGAGGCGGCGTAGTCCTGCGGCACCGCGACATTGTTCGCCGTCGCCCAGTCCTCGTCCATCATGAAGAGGGAGGTGAGCTGGTTCGGCAGGATCGGGTTCGGCCCCTCGGTCACCAGAACGACCGTGTGAGGGCCATCGGCCCGTACCTCGACGATGGAGCTGATCTGCTCCTTGTAGTCGGAGCTTTCGGCCTTGGCCCGGTTGATCGAGAAGACGACGTCAGAGCTGTCGAAGGCCGCGCCGTCGTGGAAGGTCACGCCTTCGCGCAGCTTGAACGTCCACTCGTTCTCCGCTGTCGGCTCCCACGACAGCGCCAGTTCCGGCACCAGGCTGAGGTCCGGATCGCGGTTCACTAGGCGCTCATAGACCTGGCCGTTCAGCGCGATCGTCGGGCCTTCGTTCTGGGCATGGGGGTCCATGGTCAGCGCGTCGCCGGCGCTGGTCCATCGTAACACGTTCTCCGCCTGCGCCACACTGGCGGCAAGCGCGCCGGCGGCGAGCGCGGCGGCAAAGGTAAGCTTGGTCATACGACCTCTCCTGTTCACTCGGCTTGTTGTTGGGTGCGGATGCGAAATCCACTGCCCCCAGCATCGAAGTTCAAGTCACAGAGTCAAGTTCGCGCGGGAAATGAAATAATGTGCATCATGTTGTGCATCCTTTTGCGGCACTCGACGTCTCCCTGGTGAAAGACCAAGCTGGAGGCTGCCATGACCGACCCGACACCCCGCCCGCTGGAGGTTGCGTTCCTCTATCTCGACCTTGAGAGCTGCGGCCGCTGCCGCGACGCCGATGCGGCCTTGGCGGAGGCGCTGCGCGTCACCGAACCAGCGTTGACCGCGATGGGCGTGACGCCGCGGCTGGTGCGGCATCATGTCCGCTCAGTCGAGGAGGCGCAGCAGGCTGGCCTCGTCGTCTCACCCACGATCCGGGTGGACGGCCGCGACATCCAGCCCGAGGCGCATGAGGATCTTTGCGAGGACTGCGGCACGCTGTGCGGCTGTGCCGAGGGCATCTCCTGCCGCACCTGGGCTTGGGACGGGGCGATGCATCACACCCCGCCCAAGGCACTGCTGCTGTCAGCGATCCTGGGCGCGGCGATGGGGGCAGGGACGGCGACCCGGCCTGTCCCGGGCACCTCGGCCAACCTGGCGCGGTTCTTCGCGGGGGCCGAGACCTCGGGCGCCTGCTGTGCGCCGGAGTGCTGTACGTGACCCCCATAGCCGAGGACCGCTGGCGCCGGGCGATGATGGAGCTGCGCGCCGTCATCGTCCGGCGCGGTGTCCGCGGCACGGATGTCGACGACGTGGTCCAGGCCTCGCTGGAGAAGGCCCTGCGCCACCTCGACCGTCTGCAGGATCCGGCCCGGTTCGAGGCCTGGGTGAAGCGCATCGCCGCCAATGCAGCGCTTGACGAGATGCGGGCGGCGGGCCGGCGCGCGCCGCATCTCGACGCCGACGCGATCCCGCTGGCCGAGGCGGAGGAGGTTCCGGGGCCGCTCGCCTTCGCCGCCTGCGTCGCACCGTTCATCGCCCGGCTTGCCGCCGCGGATGCGGAGGTGCTGCGGCTGAAGGATCTGGAGGAGCGGACGTTCTCGGCCCTGGCCGCGCACCTCGCCATAAGCCTGCCGGCGGCGAAGGCCCGGGTGCGCCGGGCGCGCCAGCGCCTTGCCGCAGCGCTCCGCAGCTGTTGCGACGCGCCGCCCGCACCGACCTGCGATACGGGATGCTGCGCAGACGCCTAAGCTCCTATGGCCCGTCCATCGGTTTGCTCCTACCTCCGCCCTGTGGCACAAAGCCACGGAACTGAACGCGCGTTCAGAGCGGAGGAGGCGCTGCCATGCTGGATATCTCGGAGGATCCCGTCGTCATCGTCGGCGCCGCGCGGACGCCCATGGGCGGCTTCCAGGGAGAGCTGGCCGGTGCCACCGCCGCCGATCTCGGCGGTGCGGCCATTGCGGCGGCGCGCGACCGGGCAGGCCTGCCGGCGAGCGAGGTGGGCGAGCTCCTGATGGGCTGCGTCCTGCCCGCCGGCCAGGGCCAGGCGCCGGCGCGCCAGGCGGGCTTTGCCGCGGGGTTGGGAGAGGACGTCCCGGCCACCACGGTCAACAAGATGTGCGGCTCTGGCATGAAGACGGTGATGATGGCGCACGACCAGCTCGCCCTCGGCAACGGCCAGGCGGTGGTGGCGGGCGGCATGGAGAGCATGACGAACGCCCCCTATCTGCTGCCGTCGATGCGCGGCGGCGCGCGGCTCGGCCACGGCCAGGCGGTCGACCATATGTTCCTCGACGGATTGGAGGATGCTTACGACAAGGGCCGCCTGATGGGCACCTTCGCCGAGGATTGCGCCGAAAAGTACCAGTTCACGCGGGAGGCGCAGAACGGCTACGCCCTCACCTCGCTCTCCCGCGCCCAGGGCGCCCAGGTGGACGAGACCTTCGCGGCCGAAATCGCGCCGGTCACGCTCAGCACAAGGAAGGGCGAGGTGACGGTGGCGGCCGACGAGCAGCCGCGCACCGCCCGGCCCGAAAAGATCCCGCATCTGAAGCCCGCCTTCCGGAAGGACGGCACGGTGACGCCGGCCAACGCCTCCTCGATCTCCGACGGCGCGGCGGCGCTGGCGCTGATGCGGGAGAGTGCGGCGAAGGCCGCTGGCCTGCCGATCCGCGCCCGGATCCGCGGCCATGCAAGCCACGCCCAGGCACCCGGCTGGTTCACCACCGCGCCGGTGCCGGCGGCGAAGACGCTGCTCGACCGGCTCGGCTGGCAGGGCTCGGACGTCGACCTGTGGGAGGTGAACGAGGCCTTCGCCGTCGTCCCCATGGCCTTCATGGCCGAGATGGGCGTGAGCCACGAGGTGCTGAACGTCCACGGCGGGGCCTGCGCCCTCGGCCATCCGATCGGCGCCTCGGGCGCCCGGATCCTGGTGACTCTGCTCAATGCGCTCGAGCGCCACGACAAGGAGCGCGGCCTTGCCGCGATCTGTATCGGCGGGGGCGAGGGCACGGCGCTCGCGCTCGAACGCGCCTGAGATCGCAAACCCGTGGCTGGGAAAATCCCAGACCGATCCTAAATCAGCACCGTCTTTTACAGCCAATCGCGGAGAGACTTCCGATGCGACTGACCGCCCCCGCCCTCGCCACGCTCGGCGCCCTCACCCTCCCCCAGCCGGCTTTCGCCGATCCCGCGCGCTATGCGCTCGACCCGAGCCACACCACCATCGGCTTCCTGGTCGACCATATCGGCTACGCCAAGACCCTGGGTCTGTTCACGGAGATCGAGGGCACGTTCATCTACGACGATGAGACGAACGAGGTCTCCGAGATCTCCGTCTCGATCCCCGTCTCCAGCGTCTGGACGAACGATGACCGGCGCGACAGCCATGTGCGCTCGGCCGACTTCCTGGATGCCGAAAGCCATCCCGCGATCACCTTCACCGCAGAAGGCGGCACGGCCGAGACCGGCACGACCGGCACCGTGGTCGGCGATCTGACCGTGCGCGGCGTGACCAATCCGGTGACCCTCGACGTCACGCTCAACAAGGTCGACGAATATCCCTTCGGCCATCAGAAAGAGACGCTCGGCATCTCGATCCGGGGCACCGTGACCCGCAGCGACTACGGCATGACCTACGCCCTCGGCGGCATCGTCGGCGACGAGGTCGATCTACTGATCGAGTTCGAGGCGATCCGCGAGGACTGAGCCCCATAGGCGGCCCGGACGGCCGATGTCTGAGCCGGCCGAATGGGCCGCGCCGGTGCCCCGGCTCGGGGAGCGGCCCGACTGGGGCTATTTGTTGCGCGAGATCTACGAGCTTTACCGCCAGGGCCGGGCCGGCGGCAGCGCCAAGATCCGCGCCCATCAGCGCCGGGTGCGTGAGACCATCGCGCGCCTGATCGCCGCCAACCCGCCGTTGATCTCCCGGCCGGTGGAGACCAAGCCCGTGACGGCGCACCTGAAGCGCGCCCTAGACCAGGGCCGGCGCGAGGCGACGCAATCGGCAGTGCGCGCGATCGAAAGCGTGCTCGACGAGCTCTCCTGGCTCTACGGCTACGACAAGGTGCCGAAGGGGCTGACGGACAAGTACGCCTATGCGGAGCTTGCCGGCCCCTCCGGCCCGGTGCTGTCGGAGGATCTGATCCTTGGCCTCGTCCTTTTCGCGCCGCGCTGCACCTATCCGGCCCACGCCCATGATGGCCTGACGGAGAGCTACTACTGCCTCTCCGGCGCGCTGAGCGAGAACGACGACGGCGTCTTCGCCCCCGGCTCGATGATCTTCAACCCGCCGGGCCGCCTGCACCGGATCACGGTCGGCGACACCGAGCCCACGCTGCTCTCCTACGCCTGGATCGGCCCGCGGGAAAAGCTCGCGCAGCAGAAGATGGCGTTCACACCGGCCAGGCGGGGGCGGTAGGGTTGGGGAGCGGCGGTGGTCCTTGGAGCCGGTGGCGGGCTAAGGCTAATTGGAGCCCAAAGTAACCAATTCCCAGCTCTGTCTAATCCATCCTCCGCAGGTTTCTCGACGGAACCCAACCAACAGAGTTGTTCGTATTCCTGCATAGGACCCACCCATGCGTCTCTTCTATGCCGTACAACGTCTCGCCTTGCCGGCAAGTAAGTTCCTTTGCTGAGAAGTGCGTCCTCGCATAGGTCCTTTCGGCGACGCCTATGACAAGGTCATCCGGAATCCAGCCTTCTTTTCCGACCGTGTTCCTTGCCCAAACCCAGGTGTGTCCTCCCCAGTTGTCGGACTTTCCAGAGAGCCAGAGTTCTTCACCTTTTTCGAGTTCGATGGGATGCTCATAAGCTGCAGTCCAATCGGTGGTCACTTCGTAGTCTGTCATTGCCTGAGCTCCAGCCGTCTTTGGCAAGTACCGCGATCCGCTATCAGTCTTAACGAGAATTGCGAGCGTCTGCTTTGTCCCGCTCACCCGCCACCCTCCCCAACCCCCATCATTGCCATCCCGCCCGCGGCGCGGCATGACGGGACCATGCTGACCGAAGATCAGACGCTGATCCGCGACACCGCGCGGGCCTTTGCCCGGGACCATCTGGCGCCCCGGGCGGCGGCGCGGGAGGCGGCGGGGGAGATCGAGGGGGCGGTGCGCACGGGGCTCGCCGAGCTCGGCTTTCTCGGCATGACCATCGACCCGGATTGGGGCGGGGCCGGGGCCGACTATGTCTCCTACGCTGCGGCGCTTGAGGCGCTGGCCTGGGGCGACGGGGCGGTCTCGACCATGGTCTCGGTCCACAACGCGCCGTTCCTGGCCATCCTCGACCGTTTCGCCACGGACGCCCAGAAGGAGCGCTGGCTGCGTCCCGCCGCCGAGGGCCGCTTCATCGGCTGCTTTGCCTTGACGGAGGCCCATGCAGGCTCCGACGCCGCAGCGATCCGGACGAAGGCGGAGAAGCGCAACGACCGCTATATCCTGAACGGCGCCAAGCAGTTCATCTCGTCGGCTCGGATCGGCGGCGCCACGATCGTCTTCGCCGTCACCGATCCTGCGGCGGGCAAACGCGGGCTCTCCGCCTTCTACGTCGAGAACGACGCGCGCGGCTTTCAGGTGGCGAAGGTGGAGGCGAAGCTCGGCCAGCGCGCCTCCGACACCTGCGCGCTCAGCTTCGAGGACTTGGAAATCCCCATCGAGGACCGGATCGGGGAGGAGGGGCAGGGCTACGCCATCGCGCTCTCTTCGCTGGAGACCGGGCGGATCGGCATCGCAGCCCAGTCCGTCGGCATGGCCCAGGCCGCTTTCGACGCGGCGCTCGCCTATGCGCGGGAGCGTCAGAGCTTCGACCAGCCGATCTTCGCCCACCAGGCGGTGCAATTCCGCCTCGCCGATATGGAGACGGAGATCGAGGCGGGGCGCCAGCTCACCCTCAACGCCGCGCGGATGAAGGATGCCGGGCAACCGTGCCTTCGGGAGGCGGCGATGGCCAAGCTCTTCGCCTCTGAGATGGCGGAGCGGGTCTGTTCCGGCGCGATCCAGACCCTCGGCGGCTACGGCTACCTCGCCGATTTCCCGGTGGAGCGGATTTACCGCGACGTCCGGGTCTGCCAGATCTACGAGGGCACGTCGGATATCCAGAAACTGATCATCGCCCGCCAGATGGCGGGCTGACGGGGAGGCAGCATGATCCTGACAGAGGGCGTGGCCGCGGTGGTGACCGGCGGCGCATCGGGCCTGGGCGAGGCAACCGCCCGCATGCTGGCCGGCGCCGGCGCGCAGGTGGCGATCTTCGATATGAACGCCGAGGCGGGAGAGGCGGTGGCCGAAGAGCTCGGCGGCGTCTTCGCCCGTGTCGACGTGGCCGATGCCGACAGCGTGGCGAGCGGCTTGACCGCTGCCCGCACGGCCCACGGGCCGGAGCGCATCACCGTCAACTGCGCCGGCGTCGGTTCCGCCGCTCGCACCGTCGATCGGGAGGGGAAGCCCCACGATGCCGCGATCTTTGCCCGGACCGTGGCGATCAACCTGATCGGCACCTTCAACGTCGCGGTGCAATCGGCCGCCGGCATGACCGCGGCCGAGCCGGTGACGGAGGACGGCGCCCGGGGCGTGATCGTCAACACCGCCTCGGTCGCGGCCTTCGACGGCCAGATCGGCCAGATTGCCTACGGCGCGTCCAAGGCCGGGGTGGCGGGCATGACCCTGCCGATGGCCCGGGATCTGTCCCGGGCCGGCATCCGCGTCGTCACCATCGCCCCGGGGCTCTTCCTCACGCCGATGCTGAAGGGCCTGCCGGAGGAGGCGCAGCAAAGCCTCGGCGCCCAGGTGCCCTTCCCCTCCCGCCTCGGCAGCCCGCTCGAATATGCCGCAATGGTCCGCCACATCGTCGAGAACAGCATGCTGAACGGTGAGGTTATTCGCCTGGACGGGGCAATCCGGATGGCCCCTAAATAGGGCGAGGCGGGCCGCCCGGCCCGGCCCTCACCCCGGCCGACCCCTCACAGGCCGCGCTGAAACCCCGCCGAAGGCGCCCGGAATGGGCCTCTCGCGCTCCCCAGCTTGCGCTTGAAGGGAATCGGCTGTGCGTTTACACAGCAGTGGGGGGAGAAAACTAACTGTTGCGCGGTCTCGGTCATGTAAGATCGACGCCGGCCTTAGCGGTATGGGCGCCCTTTGTATCCGGGGCGCCTTTGTAATGTGGATTGAGTACTCGGGGTAACACATGAAAGTTGCTATTCTTGCCGGAGGCAAAGGGACCCGGCTTGCCGAAGAGACCAGTGTGCGTCCGAAACCGATGGTCGAGATCGGCGGGCGGCCGATCCTCTGGCACATCATGATGCACTACTCGCAATTCGGCTATAATGAGTTCGTCATCGCGCTCGGCTATCTCGGCGACTACATCAAGCGTTATTTCTCGGACTACAGCGCGCTCGCCGGCAACCTGACGGTCGAGCTCGGCAATGGCGGGGCGGTGATCCAGCACGATCACCAGCATCCGCCCTGGAAGGTGCATCTGATCGAGACCGGGGCCGAGACGCTTACCGGCGGGCGCATCAAGCGCCTGAAGCCCTATCTCGACGACGGGCCGTTCCTGCTGACCTGGGGCGACGGCATCTCCGACGTCAACATCGCGGACCTGGTCGCCTTTCACAAATCCCACGGCAAGCTCGCGACCGTGACGACGGTGCGGCCGCCGGCACGTTACGGGCACATCACCTTCGAAGGCGATGAGATCATCGGCTTCGAGGAGAAGCCGCAGACGGCGGAGGGCTGGATCAACGGCGCCTTCTTCGTGCTGGAGCCCGAAGTGCACGACTATATCGACGGGGACATGGTGATGTTCGAACATGCCCCGATGGAGCGGCTGGCCGCCGACCGTCAACTCGTCGCCAACAAGCATGAAGGGTTCTGGGCGGCGATGGATACCCTGCGCGACAAGCATCAGCTGCAGAAGATGTGGGATAGTGGCAATCGGCCTTGGGTGACATGGGAAGAAAAACCATGAGAGTTTTGGTAACCGGCCATCGCGGATATATCGGCACCGTCATGACACCGCTGCTCGAGGCGGCGGGGCATGAGGTCGTGGGCCTCGACAGCGACATCTATGAGCGCTGCACCTTCGCACCCGGCGGCGACATGCCGGAGGTGCCGACGATCCTGAAGGACATTCGGGACGTGGAGACCTCGGACCTGCTCGGCTTCGACGCGGTGTTCCACCTCGCCGGGCTCTCGAACGACCCGCTCGGCAACTTCCGTCCGGAGATCACCTTCGGCATCAATTACGAGGCGACGGTGCGCCTGGCCGCGGTCGCCAAGGCGGCGGGCGTGCGGCGTTTCGTGTTCTCCTCGTCGTGCTCGAACTATGGCGCCTCGGGCGATGCGATGATCGACGAGACCGGCGCGTTCAACCCGGTCACGCCCTATGGCGAATCCAAGGTGAGGTCCGAGCAGGGGCTGGCCGAGCTGTCTAGCCCGAGCTTCTGCACCACCTATCTGCGCAGCGCCACAGCCTACGGCGTCTCACCGCGGGTACGCTTCGATCTGGTGCTGAACAACCTGGTGGCCTGGGCGGTGACGACCGGGCGGATCTTCCTCAAATCCGACGGCACACCTTGGCGGCCGATCGTGCATATCGAGGATATCAGCCGGGCCTTCGTCGCCACCCTCGACACGCCGGCGGAGAGCATCAACAACCGGGCGTTCAACGTCGGCGTCACCGAGCATAACTACCGGATGCACGAGCTGGCCGAGATCGTGGCAGAAGTCGTGCCCGACTGCCGCATCGACTATGCCGAGGACGCGGGCCCCGACAAGCGCTGCTACCGGGTGAACTGCGATCTGATCCGTGAGGCGATGCCGAGCTTCCAGCCGGTCTGGGACGCGCGGAAAGGCGTGGAGCAGCTCTACAACGCCTACAAGGCGTCGAACCTCACCCTGGAGGAATTCGAGGGGCCGCGGTATCAGCGCATCGGCCATATCCAGAAGCTGGTCGCCGAGGACATCATCCGCGAGGATTTGCGCCATGTGGAGGCGCGGCCGGGGGGCGAGCCGGTGCGCTCCGCCAACGGCAAGGCCTCCGACGGCTTTACGGCGCGCTGCCGCGGCACTGTGTGCGCCGGTTGCGGGGCTAAGGGTCTGCTGCCGGTGCTCGACCTCGGGCTGATGCCGAAGTCCGACGGATTGATCGACCCGGCCAAGGCCTCGGGCCGGGAGCCGCGCTATCCGCTCCTGGTCGGCTATTGCCCGGAATGCTCGCTGGTGCAGCTGCTTGAGACGCCGCCGGCGGCCGAGATGTTCGGCGAGGAGTACCTTTATTTCTCCTCGTTCTCTGACGATCTGCTGCAGCATTCCCGCGAGAATGCGCTCGAGCTGATCGAGCGGCGCGACCTCGGATCCGACGATCTGGTGGTCGAGTTGGCCAGCAACGACGGCTACATGCTGAAGAACTTCGTGGAGCGCGGCATCCCAGTCCTGGGCGTCGATCCGGCGCCGAAACAGGTCGAGGCGGCGCGCGCGGCGGGGGTCGACACGGTCTGCGACTTCTTCGGCCTCGACGTGGCCACCCGGCTGACGGGCGAGGGCCGGCGGGCGAACGTGATCATCGCCAACAATGTCGTCGCCCATGTCGCCGACCAGAACGACTTCGTCGCCGGCATCGCCAAGCTGCTGGCCGAGGACGGCATGGCGGTGGTGGAGTTTCCCTATGTCCGTGACCTGATCGACCATGTCGAGTTCGACACGATCTATCACGAGCATCGCTGCTACTTCTCGGTGACCAGCGCCAGCCACCTGTTCGCGCGCCACGGCCTCTATCTGAACGACGTGCGCCGGGTGGCGATCCACGGTGGCTCGCTCCGGCTGTTCTTCGAAAAGCGCGCGGCCCCAAGCGCGGCGGTCGCGGCGATCCTAGCAGAGGAGCAGGCGCTGGGCATCGACAGCTACGACTACTACCAGTCGTTCGGCGCCCGGGTCCGCGGGTTCCGCGCCAAGGCGCGCAAGCTGGTCGGCGATCTTCGGGCCGAGGGCAAGCGCATCGCGGCCTACGGCGCCGCCGCCAAGGGCACGATCATGCTCAACTATCTCGGCTTGAACGGCAACGTCGTCGACTATGTGGTCGATCGCAACACCCACAAGCAGGGCAAGTACATGCCCGGCGTGCAGGTGCGGATCGACGATCCCGAGAAGCTGATGCAGGACCGGCCGGAATACGTGATGATCCTGCCCTGGAACTTCCGGGACGAGATCCTGCGCCAGCAGCAGGATTTCCTCGACGCGGGCGGGCGGTTCATCGTGCCGATCCCGGATCTCGAAGTCATCGGCGACTGAGCCGCCCGGCCCGGCTGCGGAGGATTGCGCATGTCATCCCCACTCCAGGCGGCGGCTCCCCTCGCGGGATCCGTCGCCGTCCCCTGCTGCCCGAGCTGCGGCGGCGGCAGGCTCTCGCCGCTCTATTCCCTCGACCGCATCCCGGTGCAGAGCTGCATCCTGCTCGACAGTCGCGAGGAGGCCATAAAGTTCCCGCGCAGTGCCTTGGACCTGCAGTTCTGCGCGGATTGCGGCTTCATCTACAACGCCGCCTTCGATGAGAAGCTGGTCGACTACGCCTCGACGACGGAGGAATCCCAGCACTTCTCCGACACGTTCAACACCTTCGCTCGGGAGCTGGTGGCCCAGATCGGCGCACGCCACGATCTGGCGGGCAAGCTCGTGCTCGAGGTCGGCTGCGGCAAGGGCGACTTCCTGCTCTACCTGATCGAGCATACCGGCTGCCGCGGTCTCGGCGTCGACCCGGGCTACATCCCGGAGCGGCTGCTGGCCAAAGGCGGGGAGGAGATCGCCTTCATCCGGGACTATTTCGATTCGTCCGCGATCGCCGAGGCGCCGGACTTCGTGGTCTGCCGCCACACCCTCGAACATATCGGCCCGGTGGCGACCTTCGTGCGCGACATCGCCGCGACCTTCGGCAAGGACCGTGATGTTGGCATCTTCTTCGAGACCCCGGACATGCGCCGCATCCTGGAGGAGGGCGCCTTCTGGGACATCTACTACGAGCACTGCTCCTACTTCACGGCCGGCGCCCATGCCCGGCTGTTCGAGCGGGAGGGGATGCGGGTCGACGATGTCCACCTCGCCTATGACGACCAGTACATCATCCAATATGCCCGGGCCGAGCAGGGCTTCACCGGCAGCGGCGCCTTCGATGCCGAGCTCGACGAGGTGCGGCGCCTGGCGGCCGCTTTCCCCGACAAGGTGCGGGCCGTGCAGGAGAAATGGCGCCGCTTCCTGGCTGAGCGTAAGGCCCAGGGCAAGAAGATCGCTATCTGGGGCGGTGGCTCCAAGGGCGTGTCCTTCCTCACCTCGGCCGACTTTACCGCGCAGGTCGACCAGGTGATCGACATCAATCCCTACAAGCAGGGCAAGTTCGTCCCCGGCACGGGCCATGAGGTGCTTTCGCCCGACCAACTGCCGGCCGATCCGCCGGACGCGGTGATCGTGATGAACCCGATCTACGTGCCCGAGATCCGGGAGCTCTTGGCCTCCAAGGGCCTCTCGCCCGAGCTGGTCGCGGTCTGATGGCCTGCTGCCCCCTCTGCGGGAGCGACGATCTGGAGCCGGTGCTCCACCTCGGCGCGGTGCCGGTGCTTTGCAACGAGCTTTGGCCGACGGAGGCGGCGGCAAAGGCCGCGCCCCAGGGTGAGATGGATCTGGTGATCTGCCGGTCCTGCGCGCTGCTCTTCAACACAGGCTTCGATCCCGAGATCATCGCCTACTCGCCGGGCTACGAGAATGCGCTGCACTTCTCGCCGCATTTCCGGGCCTTCGCCGAGGCGCTCGCCGCCGATCTGGTCGCGCGCTACGGGCTAGAGGGCAAGGACATCGTCGAGGTTGGCTGCGGCGACGGCTTCATGCTCGCCACCATGGTGGGCGAGGGGGTGCGGAGCGCCATCGGCTTCGACCCGTCGATGGCCGGCAAGCATCCCTCCTTCCTCGATGTCGAGGGCGTCGAGATCGTGCCGGAGCTCTTCCGGGCCGGGCACATAGATCGCGCGTACGATTTCCTGCTCTGCCGCCATGTGCTGGAGCATTTGCCCGATCCGGTCTCGGTACTGACCGACATCCGTGCAGCCATCGGCGCGGCGGGTACGCCGATCTATTTCGAGCAACCGAACGGTGCCTGGATGCTGGACAGCCGCAGCGTCTGGGACGTGATCTACGAGCACTTCACCTATTGGAACCCGGTCTCGGTGGCGACGCTGTTTCGCCGCAGCGGTTTCGCCCCGACCCGGATCACGGCGGGCTATGGCGACCAGTTCCTGATGGCCGAGGGCGCGCCGGCGGAGGTCGAGGCGGATTGGCTGCCTCCCACCGCCGAGGTCGAGGCCGAGATCGCCCGTGCCCGCGCCTTCGCCGACGCCATCGAGGCCGAGCGCGATGCCTGGACCGACCGATTGGCTGGGATCGCGGCCGAGGGGCGCCGCGCGGTCATTTGGGGTGCGGGCTCGAAGGGCATCGCCTTCTCGAGCATGATCCCCTCGGCCCCGGACACGCTCAGCGCGATGATCGACCTGAACGCCCGCAAGCAGGGCAAGTTCGTGCCCGGCACCGGCATTCGGGTGGCCGCGCCGGAGGAGATCGCGACACTGTCGCCGGATCTCGTACTGATCTCCAATGCGCTTTATGCCGAAGAGATCGCCGCGACGGTGCGCAGCTTCGGCATCTCTCCCGACTTCGCGACCATCGCGGGCTGACAGGTTTCGGTGCGCGGGCTGTGACACGCATCCCGGGCGGTAGATCCGTCCGGGCCAGGTCGAAGCTGGGATCCAGAAGCATCCTCGACGGCGCCGTGGCAGCGCCGACCCGCTGTTGGCTGGCGGGTCGGGGCGATAATCCATTGCACAGATCCGCCATCTGATCCCACCAGGCGGCACGCTCGGGCCGGAGGGCAAGATATGGATGTGTCGCTGGACGTCCTCATTTGGGACTCTTCTTCCCACTAGACAAAAAGACGCGGAACTCTGCCTGACCGGGCTAAGTTGTCCATCAGCGAAAACTTTTCACGCGCGAGGACGGACAATGGCTGAACTTCGCAAGAACTGGATCACGCGCCCCATTCACCGCTGGGCGAAGAAGGCGCTGCCGCAGCTCTCCGAAACGGAGGCGGAGGCGTTGAACGCGGGCGAGGTCTGGTGGGAGGCCGACCTGTTCTCCGGCAACCCCGATTTCGCCAAGCTGCACGCCGTCGCCGAACCGACGCTGAGCGCTGAGGAGCAGGCGTTCATCGACGGCCCCTGCGAAGAGCTGTGCGCCATGGTCGACGATTGGGCGGTCAATCAGCAGGACGCCGATCTGCCGCCCGCCGCCTGGGACTTCCTGCGCGAGAAGAAGTTCTTCGGCATGATCATCGACAAGAAGTATGGCGGCCTCGGCTTCTCTGCCTTCGCCCATTCCGAGGTGGTCCGCTACATCTCGACCCGCTCCGTCGCTGCTGCCGTGACGGTGATGGTGCCGAACTCCCTCGGGCCGGGAGAGCTGCTGCATCTCTTCGGAACCGACGCCCAGAAGGATTATTGGCTGCCGCGCCTGGCCGATGGGCGTGAACTGCCGGCCTTCGGGCTCACCAGCAACGACGCGGGATCGGACGCCTCCGCTATGGTGGACGAGGGCGTAATCGAGAAGGGCACGTGGCAGGGGGAGGAGGTGCTCGGCATCCGGCTCAACTGGGCCAAGCGCTACATCACCCTCGCCCCGGTCTGCAGCGTGCTGGGTCTCGCCTTCAAACTGCGCGATCCCGACGGGCATCTCGGCGGAGAGGAGGATGTCGGCATCACCTGCGCCCTGGTGCCGACCGATCTACCGGGGGTGGAGACGGGGCGGCGCCACATCCCCTCCTCGACGATGTTCATGAACGGTCCGACGACGGGCACGGACGTGTTCATCCCGCTCGATCATATCATCGGCGGGCCGGACTATGCCGGACGCGGCTGGATGATGCTGATGAGCGCCCTGGCCGCGGGGCGCGGTATCTCACTGCCGTCCATGGGCAGCGCCGGGATCGCCTATTCGGCCCACACCACCGGGGCCTATGCCCGGATCCGCCAGCAGTTCAATCTGCCCATCGGCAAGTTCGGCGGCGTGCAGATCCCGATGGCCCGAATGGCGGTCGATGCCTACGTGATGGACGCCGCGCGCCGGCTCACCTGCGCCGGCCTTGACGAGGGGCGGGCCTTGTCCGTGATCTCGGCAATCATGAAGGCCCACGCCACCCAGCGCATGCGCGATGCGCTGAACGACGCGATGGACGTGCATTCGGGCAAGGCGGTCATCGACGGGCCGTCGAACTACCTGCTGCCGCTCTACCGCGCCATTCCCATCGGCATCACCGTGGAGGGCGCCAATATCGTCACCCGGGCTCTGATCATCTTCGGCCAAGGCTCGATCCGGGCGCATCCGCACCTGCTGGACGAAATGCAGGCATTGCAGATCGAGGACGATGCGGAGAGCCTCGCGGCCTTCGATGCCTCGTTCTGGGCCCATGTGGGCCACAGCGTCCGCACCTTCGGGCGGGCGCTGGTGCGGTCGTGGAGCGGGGCGCGGCTGTCGCCGGCGCCGACGGATGCGGGCGCGGTGGCGCACATCTACCGCGGCCTCGCACGCTGGTCGGCGTCCTATGCCCTGGTCGCCGACCTGGCGTTCCTGACCCTCGGCGGGGAGCTGAAGCGGCGCGAGATGATCTCGATCCGGATGGGCGATGCACTCTCCGAGATGTACTTGCTCTCCGCCGCGCTGAAGCGTTGGCGCGACGAGGGCAAGCAAAGGGCCGATCTGCCGATCCTGGAATATGCCGCGGCGCGGGCCTTCGCGGCGATCCGCACCCAGATCGACGAGGTGCTGGAGAACCTGCCCTCGCCCCTGATGCGCGGCATCGGCCGGCTCGTGACCCGCTCCGGCGGGCGGACCCAGGGACCGGGGGACGGGCTGATCGCGGAGTGCGCCGATCTGATCTACGCCCCCTCCGAGACCCGGAACCGGATCATCGGGCGGCTGCATCCCGGCCTTAACGGCGACGGCATGGCCACGCTGAACGCCGCCTTTGCGGCCGTGGCCACGCTCGAGCCGCTGATGAAGAAACTGCGCGATGGCGGCCATACGCCGGAGAGCGGGCTTGCGGCCGGGATCATCTCCGACGCGGATCTTCAGCAGATCGCCGAGATGCAGGAGCTGGTCGCCAAGGTCATCGCCGTCGACGAGTTCTCGCCCGAGGAGCTGGCGCGCTACTACCAGGGCTTCGCGCTGGACAAGCAGAGCAGGGTTGCCGCCGAGTGAGCCGCGCCCTCCACGGCGCCCTGTCGTGCCACCCTCCAAAGCCTCCGGCCTCGCGCGGCCGGAGGTCTCTCAGCGCACGACCGGCCTGATCCGGCCCCGTGCCCTCTGCCCGCCGGTTGTCGTCAGGCGGCCAGGGTGCCCCGGGCTGGGTAGTCGTTCTCGATGATGTACTTCAGGCCGCCGAGCACGCCGTCGACCGGCGGTCGGGCGAACGGCATGCTTTGCACGGAGACATAGTAGAGGCTGCGCGCCGGCGTCAGCACGAACATGCCCGGCTCGCTGAAACGTGCGGGCTCCGACGTGCCGGCGCGCCCTTCTGAAATGTAGAGGCCCCAGGCCCGGGCGTCCGCCTCCGTCAGGCCATAGGCCACCGTCAGGGGATCGAGGCGCCAGCTCTCGTAGGACTCGTGCGCCCGATCCTCTGCGTCCATCGAGGCGGCGGCGACCTCGACGCCAAGCTCCACGAAGCGATCCAGGGCACGCTTCACCTCGGAGAGCTGGGCCTTGCAGACCGGACAATGCAGCCCGCGGTAGAAGTAGAGGACGGTGAAATTCTCCGGGCTCCGCTCCGACAGGGTCCAGGTGCCGCCGCCGATCAGCGGCAGCGAGAGGTCCGGGGCGGTCTCAGAGGGAATGAGCATGGGCTGTTCCTTTCCTGCGGGCGGTTGTGGGGGATCAGGGCGCCCGCCTCATCTATGATAGGTGGGCGCGGCCGCAGAAAAAGGTGGGTCGCGGGTTGGCGCCGGGCACGGGGGCGATACCGACATGTGCCTGGCGATCCCGCTGAACCCGTCGGGGCCGTCGGTGGGTTGCCAGGTCGACCGGCGGCGGGAGCTGAGCATCCCGCCCACCCAGGTCGCCATCGCTGCGCGGTTTTGGGCCGGCTCGACAATCGGGGCGAATGGGTCCACTTCCTGTTGGGTCAGCACCGCGCCGACCGGAACGGGGTCATGCAGCAGGAACGCCTCGCAGAGGCAGAGCAGATCATCCGGCAGAACGACCGGGGCACCTACACGGTGCCGACCAAGGGCCTCTATCCCTTCCAATGGAACTGGGACAGCTGCCTGACGGCGCTTGGCATTGCACATTTCGACGAGGCGCGGGCCTGGACGGAGATCGAGACGCTCTTCGCCCATCAATGGCCGGACGGCATGGTGCCCCACATCGTCTTCCATGTCCCCGACGACGGCTATTTCCCGGGGCCTGAGGTCTGGGACACCGGCCGCCCGGTGCCGACCTCGGGCATCACCCAGCCACCGGTGGCGGGCTTTGCCGTGCGACGGCTCTTTGAGCGGGCGCAGGATCGTGGCCTGGCCGAGCGTCAGGCCCGCGCGCTCGTCCCCAAGATCGCGGCTTGGCATGAGTGGTTCTACCGCTGCCGGGATCCGGAGGGGTCGGGGCTCGCGGCGATCCTCCACCCCTGGGAATCGGGACGGGACAATGCCGCGGACTGGGACGGCCCGCTCGACCAGGTGCCGACCGACGGGGCCCAACCCTTCCAGCGCCGTGACACCGATCATGCGGATGCGGCCCATCGTCCGACCGATGCGCAGTACACCCGCTTCATCTGGCTGGTGCAGCACTTCCGCTTGCTCGGCTGGGACAGTGCGCGGCTGCATGACCGCTCACCGTTCTGCGTGGTCGATCCCGGACTGAACGCGATCCTCGTGCGCTCTTGCGCCGATCTGGCGGTGCTGGCCGAGGTGCTGGGTCTTGCCGAGATCGCCGCGCGCTCCCGCCGCTTGGCGGAGCGGGGCGCGGCAGCGCTCGAGGCGCTGTGGAACCCGTCTGCCGGGCAATATCTCTGCCGGGATCGGCGGACCGGCGCCTTGATCGACAGCCGCTCCCACGGTGGCCTCCTGCCGGTCTTTGCACCGATCGCGGCCCGTCGGGCGGCCGCCATCGCGGAGCGGGTCGAGGCGATCGCCGCGCGCGCGCCGTTCCTGGTGCCGAGCCACGATCCGGCGGCGCCCGGGTTCGAGCCGCGCCGCTACTGGCGCGGGCCCACCTGGCTGATCACCAACTACCTGATCGCTGATGGCCTGGCCCGGGCCGGCCACGGCGCATTGGCCGACCGTATCGTCGAATCGAGCCTGCGCCTGATCGATCAGGGCGCGTTTGCCGAATACTACGATCCGCTCACCGGCGCGCCCTGCGGCGGCAGCCATTTCACCTGGACCGCGGCCATGGTCATCGAATTCCTCGCCGGGTGGACGACGGCGGGCCGAACGACAGATGATGGCCCGGCGGAGCAAGGGACGGCCTAGGAGACCATCGTGAACCGAGCGCGCTGGATCGTGGCGGGCATCGCCGTCGCGCTGATTGTCCTGTCGGTTCTCCGGCTGGAGGGGCAGGGCGATGGCCTGATGGCGGAGGAGGTGCGGATCGGCACGACGCCCGCCACCCGCGTGATCGGTGAGGGCGGGGGCGCGCGGCCGGCGGTGGTGATCGCGCACGGCTTCTCCGGCTCCCGCCCGCTCATGCGCTCCTTCGCCCAGACGCTCGCCGGGGCGGGGTACGCCGTGCTCTTTTTCGACTTTCTCGGCCATGGGCGGAACGCCACGCCGATGTCGGGCAACCTGCTGGATGAGGAGGGGGCGGGCCGCGTCCTCCTCACCCAATTGCAGGAGGTCATCGCCTATGCCCGCAGCATGGAGGGGAGCGACGGCCGCATCGCCGTCCTCGGCCACTCCATGGGCTCCGACATCGTCACCCGCGCCGCCGTCGCCGATCCAACGATCGTGGCGACGGTGGCGATCTCCATGTTCAGCAACGCACCGACCGCCGAGGCGCCGGCCAACCTTCTGCTGATCGCCGGCGGGTGGGAGCGGTTCCTGCGCGAGGCGGCGCTCGAGATGGTGGCCCAGGTCGCGGACGGCCCCGCCGAGGCTGGCGTGACCTATGGCAGTCACCAGGACGGCTCCGCCCGCCGCGCCGTCTTCGCCCCGGGGGTCGAGCATGTGGGCGTGCTCTACGATCCCGTCTCGCTCGAGGCGGCGCGGGACTGGCTCGACGCGAGCTTCGGGCGGCCGGCGGAGGACGGCGTCTCGCCCCAAGGGCCGTGGATCCTGCTGCTGCTGGCCGCCATCGTGGCGCTCGGCTGGCCGTTGGCGGCGCTCTTGCCCACGAGCGGAGAGCGGGGCGCGAAGCCGGATCTTGCCGGCTGGCGGCTCTGGATCGCGATCTTCGGCCCCGCGCTGCTCACACCGCTGATCGGTCGGGTGTTGCCCACCGGCTTCCTGCCGGTGCTGATCGCCGATTATCTGGCGGTGCATTTCGCGATCTATGGCGTGCTGACGTTCGCCGCCTTGCGGCTCTTGAAGGTCAAGGTCGCGCTCCGCCTGCCGCGGCCGGGGCCCTTCGCTGCCTCGGTCCTGGTTGTCGCGCTCTGGGGCGTGGCGGCGCTGGCGCTGCCGCTTGATGCCTATGTCTCCTCCTACGTCCCTCACGCCGGCCGGGTGCCTTTGATCCTGGCGCTGCTCGCCGGCACACTGCTCTACACC
Source organism: Pseudomonadota bacterium (assembly GCA_039180875.1). Lineage (GTDB taxonomy): Bacteria > Pseudomonadota > Alphaproteobacteria > Rhodobacterales > Rhodobacteraceae > JBCDCY01. Next base: position 29,538 of record JBCDCY010000013.1, read on the forward strand.
ATCGCCGATGAGCTCCTGACCCGTGGCACGCGCAGCAGTGGCTGGGCCTATGCGCTGAGCAAGGTGGCGGTCGTGCTCTCCCTCATCCTGGCGGTCGTGCTGAACCCCGGCGGGCTCTTCTTCCTGCTCATCATCATGCCTGTCATCGTGCTGTTCTTCGCGGTTTACGGCCTCTGGGGCGGCTGGATCGCCCGGGCGACGCGCCAGCCGCTGGTCGCGGGCGTCGCCTTCGCCCTCGCCTTCGCCTGGGCCCTGGGCGTTACCTTTCCGCTGATCGTGTCGTAACGGTCGCGGATGGACGGCGGGGGGAAGGGGATGCAGCGCGCGGTGCCGATCACCCGGGACGTGGTGCTGCTCGGCGGTGGCCATTCCCATGCCATCGTGCTTCGCAAATGGGGCATGCGACCGCTGCCGGGTGCGCGCCTCACCCTGATAGATCCGGAGCCGATGGCACCCTATACCGGCATGCTCCCCGGCTTCGTCGCGGGCCATTACCGGCGGGAAGAGGTGGAGATCGACCTCGTCCGCCTCGCCCGCTTCGCCGGCGCGCGCCTGGTGCTGGGCCGGGCCATCGGCCTCGACCGCAGGGCGCGCCACGTCCTGGTCGAGGGCCGGGCGCCGGTCGCCTACGACATCCTCTCCATCAACATCGGCATCGCCGCGCCGCGCCCGCCAATCCCGGGGGCGGATGAATACCTGCACCATGCCAAGCCCTTCGTCCCTTTCGTCGCCCCCTGGCTGCGGTTCTGCGCCGATGTGGAGGCGGGGCGGCGGCCGCCCCATGCCGCGGTACTCGGCGGCGGGGTGGCGGGCGTCGAGCTGGCGCTCGCCATCGCCGAGCGCCTTCGCGACCATCGAGGCGCCCGGATCACCCTGCTGGAGCGGGAGCCGGAGATCCTGGGCGAGATCACCGGCGCCGCGCGGCAGCATCTACTGGCTGCGCTGCAGCGCGCGAGCGTGCGGATCGAGACCGCCATCCTCACCCAGGCGTTGACCGCCGATACCCTGACCCTGATCGATGGGCGAGAGATCCCCGCCGCCTTCGCCGTGGCGACCACCGGGGCGTCTGCGGCGTCCTGGCTCGATGAGACGGGCCTCGCCACCACCGACGGGTTTCTCGAGGTGGACGCGACGCTGCGGTCGACCTCCGACCCCACGATCTTCGCTGCCGGGGACGCGGCGCATATGCGCGACCATCCCCGCCCCAAGGCCGGGGTCTTCGCGGTGCGCCAGGGGCCCGTGCTGTTCCGCAATCTCCGCCGTGCCTCCCAGGGTTTGCCGCCACGGCCCTTCCGGCCCCAGCGCGCCTATCTGAAGCTGGTCTCGACCGGCGGCCGCCAGGCGGTGGCGGACAAATGGGGCCTGACGGCCGCCGGCCCCTGGGTTTGGCGCTGGAAGGACGGGATCGACCGCCGCTTCATGGACCGCTTCCTCCGCCTGCCCGCGATGGCGCCGGAGCCTTGGCCCGAGGAGATGGCGTCCGGCGTCCGCAGCGCCGCGGGCACGGAGCCGCTTTGCGCCGGTTGCGGTGCCAAGCTGGGCGCGCCGACGTTGGAGCGGGCGCTGGCCAGCCTGCCGCCGCCCCGGCGCGCGGATGTGCTGACGGCCGCCGGGGACGATGCGGCGTTGCTCATCCATGCCGGGCAGGCGCGACAGGTGATCAGCCACGACCACCTCCGCGCCTTCCTCGACGATCCCTGGCTGATGGCTCGGATCGCGGCGATCCACGCCCTCGGTGACATCTGGGCCATGGGCGCGGCACCCCAGGCACTGGTCGCCGCCGTTACCTTGCCGCAGATGGCCTCCCGCCCGGCGGAGGAGGCCTTGCGGGAGGTGCTGGCGGCGGCGGGGGAGGTCGCGCGGGAGGCCGGCGCCGATCTGGTCGGCGGCCACTCCACCTTCGGCGCGGAGCTGACGATCGGCTTCACCGTGACCGGCCTCACCACCCGCCCGGTGGCGCAATCGGGCGCCCGGGCGGGGGATCTGCTGCTGCTGACGAAAGCCATCGGCGTCGGCACGATCCTGGCGGCGGAGATGCGGGGCAGGGCATCCGGACGCGTCGTTGCTGGGGCGCTCGCTTCGATGCAGCAAGGCTCGGGTCCGGCGGCGGCCGTGCTTGGGCCGGTGGCGACGGCGATGACCGATGTGACGGGCTTCGGCCTTGCCGGGCATTTGCTGAACCTTCTTGGCGAAGGGCTCGGCGCTGAGCTCGACCTCGGCGCAATCCCGATGCTCGCCGGGGCGGAGGAGCTGGCGGCCGCCGGCATCCGCTCCTCGATCTGGGCGGAGAATGCGGGCGCTGGGGCGGCCTTTGCTCAGTTGCCGGAGGATGATCCGCGGGCGACCCTCCTCTTCGATCCGCAGACCGCCGGCGGATTGCTCGCTGCCATACCAGCAGATGCGGCGGAGGCCACCTTGCGAGCGCTCTCAGAAACACCGGCGCCGGCGGCGGTGATCGGGCGTGTCGCCGATCCCGATGGCCCCGTTCGGATCAGGCACGACGGCTGACCGGCGCCGCGCCCGTCAGCGCGTCGATGGCTACCTCGACCAGCGCCGCGCCATCGCGGAGGGCGGTCTCGTCCAGGGACGGCAGCGCGATGGCCGGCAGCACCGCCCCCTCCCGCCGGGCGCGGGAGCGGCGATAGGCGGGGTCGTAGTGCAGCTCCATCAGCCCGGCGGCAAGCGCTTCGTGCTCACCGGCGCAGGCAAGCTCCCGCCACGCAGCGATCCGCTCGGCCGGCTGCAGGGTAGCGAGGCGGTCGAGCACGGTGAGCAACCGCCCCGTGTCGGCGCAGATATCGGCATAGGCCGTCGTCAGGTACCGCGCCCGCGCGGCCAAGGGCGCCGTGACCTCCACCCGCGGCGCCGGCTTCAATCGGGCCCAGAGAGCGGGAGGGATCGTGACACTGCCGATCCGGCTCGATTCCGCCTCCACCACCACCGGGCGGCCAGGGTCGAGATCGGCAAGAGCCGCCATCACCCGGCTGTCGAAGGCCTTCTGGCTCGGCTGATCCCGCTCGGCGAAGCCGCCGAAGAGGGAGCCGCGATGGACCGCCAGTCCCTCCAGATCCAGCACCTGCACGCCCCGCGCGGCCAAATGGTCGAGCAGTGCCGTTTTGGCGCAGCCGGTATAGCCATCGAGCAGGATGAACGCGTGCGGCAAAACCCCGTCGTAGAGCGCCGCGACCACGGCCCGGCGGTAGCTGCGATAACCGCCTTCCAGCACCTCCACGCGCCAGCCGATCTGGCCGAGGATCGTCGCCATCCCGCCCGACCGCTGCCCGCCCCGCCAGCAATAGATGAGCGGCCGGTAGGCCGGTGGCTTGTCCGCCAACGGCCCCTCGAGATGCATGGCGACGTTGCGCGCCAACAGCGCCGCGCCCCGGCGCCGCGCCTCGAAGCGGGAATGCTGGACGTAGAGCGTGCCGACCTCCGCCCGCTCCGCATCCGAGAGGACCGGCAGGTTGCGCGCCCCCGGCAGATGATCCTCGGCGAACTCGGCGGGGGAGCGCACGTCGATGAGCTCGTCAAAACCGGCCGCGGCAAGATCGGGGAGGTCGGTGAAGCGGTACGCCATGGGGCCGATATATCCCCCGCGGGCGCATCGGGCGAGGGGCGGGATGCGGGATGGCCTCGCCCGGCGACCCGGGATAAGTCGGGGGGATGACCGCGACCGCCCCCAGCACCACGACGCCGGCTCACGCGCCCCTTTCCGTCACGGCGTTCGTCGCCCTGATGGCGGCGGTCATGGCGCTGAACGCGCTTGCGACCGACATCATGCTGCCCGGCCTGCCAGAGATCGCCGAGGCCACGGGGGCGGCCGACACCACAGAGGTGCAGGCGGTCATCACGCTCTACCTCATCGGCTTCGGCCTTGGGCAGTTGGTCGCGGGCCTGTTGGCCGACCGCTTCGGCCGGCGGTTGGTGCTGCTGCCGGGGCTGGTGGTCTACGCCGTGGCGGGGCTGGTCACGGCGCTCGCCCCGGACCTCACGGTCCTTCTGGTCGCCCGCTTCGTCCAGGGCGTCGGTGCCTCGGCCACGCGGGTGATCGCCACGGCGATGATCCGCGACTGCTATGAGGGGCGGACGATGGCGCGGATCATGTCGCTCACCATGATGGTCTTCATGGCGGCACCCGTCTTCGCCCCGGCGCTCGGCCAGGTGATCCTGCTCACCACCAGCTGGCGTTGGGTCTTCGGCGTGTTGACGATCTACGGCGTGGTCCTCACCATCCTGGCTGCGCGGCATTTGCCGGAGACCTTGCCGAAGGCGGAGCGTCGGCCGATCCGTCTGGCGCTGATCCGGGCCGGGCTCGGCTCGATCTTCGGCTCGCGCCAGACGGTCGGCTACACTTTGGCGGCCGGGATCTTCTTCGGCGCGCTCTTCTCGCTGATCAACTCGGCCCAGCAGGTGATGGTGGACGTCTACGACACCGGGCTCTGGTTCCCGGCGATCTTTGCCGGCGTCTCCGTCTGCATCGCGCTCGCCTCCTTCGTGAATGCGCGGATCGTCGAGCGCTTCGGGATGCGCGTGCTCTCCCAAGGGGCGGTCTGCGCCTTCTGCGTGCTTTCGGGCGTGATGGTGCTGCTCGGGCGGGCGGAGATGCTGACGCTCTTGCCGTTCCTGGTGCTGCTGAGCGCGACGTTGACCCTGGTCGGGCTGGTCTTCTCCAACTTCAACGCCCTGGCGCTGGCGCCCCAGGGGCATGTGGCGGGCCTCGCCTCCTCCGTCATCGGGGGAACGACAGCGCTGATGGGCTCGAGCATCGGCTATCTGGTGGGGCAGTCCTTCGACGACACGGCCGTGCCGATGGTGACGGGCTTTCTGCTCTGCGGCGTCGCGGCGCTCGCCATCGTCGCGGTGACGGAGCGGGGGATGCTCTTTCGCAGCGGACCGGAGCAGCCCGAAAGCGCTTGATCGGCAGCCGGCGGAGCGGCAGAGAGGGACGTCGCCAGAGAAAGCCCATCCCGTGCCGAGCCCCATCCACATCCTCAACGGCCCCAATCTCAACACCCTCGGCCAGCGGGAGCCGGAGATCTACGGCGCCACCACGCTGGCCGAGATCGAGGCGCGCTCGCGCCAGGTGGCGGCGGAGCTCGGGCATGAGATCGTCTTTCGCCAGTCCAACCACGAAGGTGCTCTGGTCGACTGGGTGCAGGAGGCCGCGGAGGCGTCGGCGCCCATCGTCATCAACGCAGCCGCCCTCACCCACACCTCCATCGCGCTGCACGACGCGCTGAAGCTCTGCCCGGCGCCGGTGATCGAGGTGCATATCTCCAACGTCTACCGGCGGGAGGCGTTTCGCCACCACTCGCTGATCTCGGCGGTGGTGACCGGCTTGATCGTCGGCCTTGGCGCCCAGGGCTACGAACTGGCGATTAGGGCCATCGCCGCGCAGTCGGAGCGCGGCTGAGCAGGCCCCGCGCTTTCCGCTGGGTGACGGGGCGGGGATTGCTTTCAACGGTGGCCGCCTGATACGACTCACGCCCGTGGGGAAGCGCCGCCGGGCGCTTTGACGGTTGGGAGAACGGCTTGACGTCACCGACTGCGTCTGACGCCTTCGTGGTCTTCGATCGCGTGCAGAAAAGCTACGACGGCGAGACGCTGGTCGTCAAAGACCTGAACCTGGCGATCGGTCGGGGCGAATTCCTGACGATGCTCGGCCCTTCAGGCTCCGGCAAGACCACCTGCCTGATGATGCTGGCTGGGTTCGAGACGGCGACCCACGGCGACATCCTGCTTGGCGGTCGGCCGATCAACAACATCCCGCCCCACAAGCGCGACATCGGCATGGTCTTCCAGAACTACGCCCTCTTCCCGCATATGACGGTGGGCGAAAACCTCTCCTTCCCGCTTGAGGTCCGGAAGATCGACCGGGCGGAGCGGGAGGCGAAGGTCGAGCGCGCCCTCGACATGGTGCAGATGGGGGAGTTCATCCATCGCCGGCCGGCCCAACTGTCGGGCGGTCAGCAGCAGCGCATCGCGCTCGCCCGGGCCCTGGTGTTCGAGCCCGAGCTCGTGCTGATGGACGAGCCCCTCGGCGCGCTCGACAAGCAGCTCCGCGAGCATATGCAGTTCGAGATCAAGCACTTGCACGAAAGACTTGGCGTGACGGTGGTTTACGTGACCCACGACCAGGCCGAGGCGTTGACGATGTCGGACCGCATCGCCGTCTTCAACGACGGCATCATCCAGCAACTCGCGACGCCGGAGACGCTTTACGAGCGGCCGGAGAACAGCTTCGTCGCGCAGTTCATCGGCGAAAACAACAAGTTGCCGGGTGTTGTTGAGAAGATTGACGGCGATCGGGCCGAGGTGCGCCTGAGCAGCGGAGAGATCATCGACGCCACGCCGGTCAATGTCGGCGCGGCCGGCGACAAGACCCTGGTCTCGATCCGACCGGAGCGCATCGAGTTCTCGGACGACAACATCCCGCCCGGGGCGCACCGGATCGAGGCCGAGGTGCTGGAGTTCATCTACATGGGCGACAGCTTCCGCACCCGCATGCGCGTGGCCGGGAACGAGGATTTCGTGATGAAATGCCGGAACAACGTCGGCCAGACGCGGTTTTCACCGGGTGAAAAGATCCAGATCGGCTGGGCGCCGGAGGACTGTCGCGCCCTCGATCACATGTAAAATGGAACGGTCACCGGCGGGTTGCCCACGCCGGTTGGCCCAGAGAAATCGGGCTGAAGACAGGGAGACTAAGGAATGAAACTGACACATCTGAGCATGGCCACGGTCAGCGTGCTGGCTCTCGGCACCGCCGCCGTTGCCCAGGATATGACGATCGTCAGCTGGGGCGGGGCCTATTCCGCCTCGCAGCAGAACGCCTACCATGACCCTTACATGGCGGCGAACCCGGGCGTGAACATCATCAATGATGAGAGCTCGGCCGAGGCGGTCTCGCGCCTGCGCGCCATGAACGAGGCCGGCAACGTCACCTGGGACGTGGTCGACGTGGTGGCGGCCGACGCCATCCGGCTTTGCGACGAGGGGCTGGCGATGCCGATCGACGCGGACGCCATGCTGGCGGCCGCCCCCGACGGCACCCCGGCCTCTCAGGACTTCGGCGATCTTCTCGTCTCGGAGTGCTTCATCCCGCAGATCGTCTACTCCACCACCTTCGGCTATCGCACCGATGTCGAGGAGTGGGCGGGGGCCGAGCCGAGCTCGGTCTGCGACGTCTTCGATCTGGAGGCATTCCCCGGCCAGCGCAGCCTGGAGAAGCGGCCCATCGCCAACATGGAGTGGGCGCTGATCTGCGACGGTGTGGCGATCGACGACGTCTACGACATGCTCGAGACGGACGAGGGCGTTGCGCGGGCTTTCGCCAAGCTCGACACCATCAAGGACAGCACGATCTGGTGGACCGCTGGCGCCGAGACGCCGCAATGGCTCGCCGATGGTGAGGTGGTGCTCGGCTCCACCTACAACGGTCGTCTGTTCAGCCTGATCGAGGAGCAGGACCAGCCGGTCGCGATGCTCTGGGACTGGCAGATGTTCGACCTGGACGGTTGGATCATTCCGACCGGCCTGTCGGAGGAGCGCCAGCAGGCGGCGCTCGACTACATCTACTTCGCCACCGACACGCAGCGTCTGGCCGACCAGGCGAAGTACATCTCCTACGGCCCGGCGCGGGCCTCGTCCGCTCCACTGGTCTCGACCCATGCCGAGCTCGGCATCGAGATGGCGCCGCACATGCCGACCGATCCGGCCAATGCGGAGAACACCTTCCTCTTCAACTACACCTGGTGGGCCGACAACCGCGACGACCTGGACGCCAAGTTCCAGGCGTGGCTGGTGCAGTAAGCGAAAGCTGACCCTGGTCAGTCGTTGAGATCGGGCCGGGCGGCGGTTGTCGCCCGGTCCGCCGACCAGCCGGGGGGCGTGCATGGCGGTTCAGGAGATCGGTGAGGCGGGAGGCGTAATGCGCGCGGCCGATGGCCGGCCGCTCAAAGCCTCCCTCGCCCGGGCGCTCAGACGGCAGAAGCTGCGGGCGCTGATGCTGATCGCGCCGCTCCTGATCTTCGTCTTGGTGACATTCCTTTCACCGATCGCAGACATGCTTTTCCGCTCGGTGCAGAACGACATCGTCCCCGACACCCTGCCGCGCACCGTCGCAGCCTTGCAGGAGTGGGACCCGGCGAGCGCCGAGGCGCCCGGAGAGCCGGTCTTTGCCGCGCTTTACGAGGACATGAAGATCGCCGTGGCGGAGCGGGTGCACACCCGCGTCGGCTCCCGCCTCAACTACGAGCAATCGGGCATGGCCTCGCTCTTTCGCAAGTCCGGCCGCGGCGTGCGCGGGATGGACGAGGCGCTGCCGTTCCGGGCTCAGTTCACCGAGATCGACGAGGACTGGCTGGATCCCGAGGTCTGGCGCACCATCGACGCCTTCTCCGGCCGGACGACGTCAGGCTACTACCTGGCCGCCGTCGATCTCGAGCTGACGGCCGACGGCATCGCCCAGAAGCCGGACGGGGAGCGGATCTATCTCTTCCTCTTCCAGCGCACGCTGATCATGTCGCTGGCCATTACGCTGGCCTGCCTCCTCCTCGGCTATCCCGTCGCCTATCTGCTGGCCACGGTGCCGACGCGCCGGGCGAACCTGCTGCTGATCCTGGTGCTGCTGCCGTTCTGGACATCGCTCCTGGTGCGAACCTCGGCCTGGAAGGTGCTGTTGCAGACCGAGGGGGTGATCAACGACATCCTGGTGGCGATTAATCTCGTGGCCGATGACGGGCGGCTGGCCCTGATCAACAACCAGACCGGCACCATCATCGCGATGACGCACATCCTGCTGCCGTTCATGATCCTGCCGCTCTACTCGGTGATGAAGACCATCCCGCCCGCTTACGTCAGGGCCGCGAAATCCCTCGGCGCCACCAACTGGACGGCATTCTGGCGCGTCTATTTCCCGCAATCGGTGCCGGGGATCGGCGCGGGCTCGATCCTCGTCTTCATCCTGGCCATCGGCTACTACATCACGCCGGAGCTGGTAGGCGGCACCTCGGGCACCTTCATCTCGAACCGCATCGCCTTCCACATCTCGTCGAGCCTCAACTGGGGGCTCGCCGCCGCGCTCGCCTCCATTCTGCTCGGTGCGGTGCTGGTCCTTTATTGGACCTACGACCGGATCGTGGGCATCGACAACGTGAAGCTCGGCTGATGGCGCTCCCCCCCTATGCCTCGCCGATGGAGCGCGCCTGGTACTGGGGCTTTCGCGTGCTTTGCGGGCTGATCTTCTTCTTCCTGATCGCGCCGATCCTGATCATCATTCCCTTGAGCTTCAACGCCGAGGACTTCTTCACCTTCACGCCGGAGATGCTGCGGCTCGATCCGGCCGGCTACTCGCTGAAGCACTACGAGGATTTCTTCACCAACAGCGATTGGCAGATCGCCACGAAGAACTCGCTGCAGATCGCCCCGGCGGCGACGCTCTTGTCGGTGGTGTTCGGCACGCTCGCGGCGATCGGGCTCAGCCAAAGCCATGTGCCGTTTCGCGGGCCGATCATGGCGATCCTGATCTCGCCGATGATCGTGCCGCTGATCATCTCGGCCACGGGGATGTACTTCTTCTACTCCCTGGTCGGCCTGCAGGGCACCTATCTCGGCGTCGTGCTCGCCCATGCGGTGCTGGGCATCCCCTTCGTCATCATCACGGTGACGGCGACGCTGGTGGGCTTCGACCGCTCGCTCACCCGCGCGGCGGAGAGCTTGGGCGCCGGCCCCGTGCGCACCTTCTTCAAGGTGCAGATGCCGCTCATCCTGCCCGGGGTGATCTCCGGCGGGCTCTTCGCCTTCATCACCTCGTTCGATGAGGTGGTGGTGGTGCTGTTCGTCGGCTCGGCCGGGCAGAAGACGCTGCCCTGGCAGATGTTCACCGGCCTGCGCGAGCAGATCAGCCCGACGATCCTCGCCGTCGCGACGGTGCTGGTGACGGTTTCCATCCTCCTCCTCACCACGGTCGAGATCCTGCGGCGCCGCTCCGAACGCCTGCGGGGCCTCAGCCCGAGCTGAGCACCCAAGCGGTGCGCCGATCATTCGGATCTGTTACCAAGGCCCCCTTGGGAGTGAGGGAGGTGCGGATGCGTATGCTTGCAGCCGCGGCGCTGGTCGGCCTGTTGGCGGGCCCGGCAGGCGCCGATGAAGTGACCGAGACCATCGAGGCGGCGCTCGAGGCCTACAATGCCGGCGACATTCCGGCGGCGAAGGAGGAGCTGGACTACGCCGCCCAGCTTCTCAGCCAGATGAAGGCCGAGGGTCTGACCGGCTATCTGCCAGAGGCGATGGACGGCTGGACCCGGGCGCTTTCCGAGGGCCAGTCCATGGGCGCCGCGATGTTCGGCGGCGGCATCATGGCCGAGGCGACGTATTCCGGCGCGGGGGAGGAGCTCACCATGCAGCTCGTCGCCGACAGCCCCATGGTCGCCTCCATGGCCGCGATGTTCGCCTCCACAGCCACGATGTCGGCCATGGGTCGGGTGAAGCGCATCAACCGGGTGAACTTCGTAATGACCGATGGCGAGGTGCGCGGCATGGTGGGCGCGGTGCTGGTGCAGCTCACCGGCAATGCCTCCGAAGACGCGATGATCGCCCATATCGAGAGACTGGACTTCGAGGCACTCGAGGACTTCTAGGCCGCCCTCAGGGCGTGCCGAGGATCGCCAGCCAGACGGAGGTGGTGAGCACGCAAAGCAGCGTGCCGAGGATCACCGCCGTCGCCGCGGCCCCCATCGCGCGGTTGTAGAGGCTGGCGAAGACGTAGGCGTTCACTCCCGGTGCCATGGCGGCGGTGACCACGGCGCTTCGCGTCACCTCGATCGGCAGGGCGAAGACCGCGGTCGCCAGGCCGTAGGTGATGAGCGGATGCAGGATCAGCGACAGGCCCACCACCATTGTCGCCGCACCCAATGAGCCGCGGATGCCGTAGCGCGTTAGCACCCCGCCCAGACCGAAGAGTGCCGTCGGCAAGGCCGCCCGGACCACCATGTCGATGGCGGCCGACGCCGTGGGCGGCAGGTTGATGGCCAGCAGGTTCACCGCAAAGCCCAGCAGCAGACCGATGGTCAGGGCATTGCGAAACATCGCCCGCACCACCGCCCGGGCCGTGTCGATCGGCCCCACCCCGTCGGCCCGCGAGATCTCCATCGCCGTGATGCCGAGGAGGTAGCCGAAGGGCGCGTGCAGCGCGATGATGGCGAAGTTGGTGTCGAGCGCGGCAGTGCCGTAGGCCCGTTCCGTGATCGGCAGGCCGAGCAGCACGGTGTTGGAGAACAGGGCGGCGAAGCCGAGCGCCACCGCCTCCCCCGGGCGGCGGCGAAAGATCAGCCGTGCGCCGACGATGCCGAGACAGAAGCAGGTGAGCCCGCCGGTGTAGAAGGAGATCAGCAGGGCCGGATCGAAGGTCCGGCTTAGGTCCAGCTCGGCGATCGCCTTGAAGAGCATCAGCGGGATGGCGAAGCCCTGGGTGAAGCGCATCAACTCGTCGGCCAGACTGATCGGAAAGACGCCGAAGCGGATCAGCAGGTAGCCCGCGCCGATCACCAGGAAGACCGGCACCACCACCTCGAGCAGGGCGAGCACGGCTCAGATCTCGAAGCTGATGGTCATGCCGTCATAGGCGGCCGTCACGTTCTCCGGCGTCTCGTCGCAGATCGTGCGGTAGTCGATGTCGATGTGCATGTTGGTGAGGACCGCCTGGCGCGGCGCGGCCTGGGCGATCCAGTCGAGGGACTGGGCGACGTGGGTGTGGGTTGGATGCGGGTTGTAGCGCAGCGCATCCAGGATCCAGCAGTCCACCTGGTTGACGGCCGACCAGGCCTCCTCCGTCATCTCGGCCACGTCGGGCAGGTAGGCGAGGGGACCGATGCGGAAGCCGAGGGAGTCGATCGCGCCGTGGCCCACCCGAAAGGGCGCGAGCGCGATGGGGCCACCCTCGCCCGCGACCTCCACCGGCGCATGGCCGATCGGGTGAAGCTCCAGGATCGGCGGATAGGGGCTCCCCTCCGGCTGCACGAAGGCATAACCGAAGCGGGAGATCAGCGCGTCGCTCGTCGGCCCATCGGCCCAGACCGGCAGCCGGGCCCGGCGGTTGAAGACGATCATCCGCAGGTCGTCGAGCCCGTGCACATGGTCGGCGTGCTGATGGGTGAAGACCACCCCGTCGAGCAGGCCGATCCCGGCGTCGAGCAGTTGCGCGCGTAGGTCGGGCGAGGTGTCGACCAGCACCCGGGTCGTGCCGCCGTCCTCCACCCGCTCGATCAACAGGGAGCAGCGCCGCCGGTGGTTCTTTGGCTCGTCGGGGTCGCAGGCGCCCCAATTGTCGCCGAGGCGGGGCACACCGCCGGAGGAGCCGCAGCCGAGGATGGTGAAGCGCAGCGTCGCCATCAGGCGGCCGCCTGCCAGGAGGCCGCCTTGCTGAAGAGCCGGTCGAAATTCGCCGTCGTCGCCGCGGCGAAGGCGGCAAGCTCCATCTCGTAGATGGTCGCCCCGGCCACAGCGGTGTGGGCGGTATAGGCCGGCTCGTTCTGCTTGCCGCGCTTCGGCACCGGCGCGAGATAGGGGCTGTCGGTCTCCAGCAGCACCCGGTCGAGCGGCGCGGCCCGAAAGATCTCGCGCAGCGCCTCCGATTTCTTGAAGGTCACGATCCCCGACATCGAGAGGTAGAAGCCGAGCTCCAGCGCCGCCTCGGCCAGCGCCGCGCCGGAAGAGAAGCAGTGCATGACGCAGGCATAGGGCCCGGCGCGATGCTCTTCCGCCAGGATCCGGGCGATGTCGTCGTCGGCGTCGCGCGCGTGGATGATGAGGGGGAGGGCGGTCTGCCGGGCCGCCTCGATATGCAGGCGCAGGCTCTCGGCTTGCTCGGCCGCCGTCTCGGCCGTGTAGTGGTAGTCGAGCCCGGTCTCGCCGATCCCCACCATCTTGGGATGCTCGGCGAGGGCCACCAGCTCCGCCACCGTGGCGAGCGGGGCCTTGGCGACGTGCATCGGATGGGTGCCGGCGGCGAAGAACACGGGCGCATGGGCCTCGGCGATCCGGGCGGCCGTCGGGGCGGCGGCGAGGGTCGTGGCGATGGTCACCATCCGGGTGACGCCGGCGGCCACGGCCCGGGTGACGACGTCGCCCAGGCAGTCGTCAAACTGCGGGAAGTCGAGATGGCAATGGCTGTCGACGATGACAGGGGGCGGCATGGCTGGACCTTTCAGGCCGCCTGCCGAAGCACACGCGCGACCGTCGCGTCTATCTCCACGAACGTATCGAGGATGACCTGGGACGGGTCAAGATTGACCGCCAGGGCACGCTCGGCCCGGGCGCCGATCGCTTGGGCCGTTTCGGCCCAGAGCCGCCCGGTGCGGGCATCGGGCGCGAGCGCGGCGAGGACCGACGCCTCCCCCTTCGCCGCCTCGGGTTGGGGGGTGCCGCTCACCCCGTGGCGCGCCAGGCGGGCGACGAGGATCTGGATCAGGTGGAGGATCTGGCGCGCCTCCTCTCCGCCCGCCCGGCCGCCGGCCAGGTTGGCGATCGCCGTCATCTCCTGCCGGTCGAGGGCGCCGGAGCCGCTCAGCAGTGCCGTGAGACGGGCATAGAGCGCCGCGCCGCCGGTGGTGACGAGGCGCACGGCCTCCCCGACCGAGCCATCGGCCAGCTCGGCCAGGGCCGGATCGGCGGTGTCCGCCTCGATCTCCTGCGCGGCCAGCGCCTGGGCGAGGTCCATCGGCGCGAGCTTTCCGAGGCGAAGCATCCGGCAGCGGGAGCGGATGGTGGGCAGCAGGGCCGCCGGCTGATGGCCGACGAGCAGGAAGAGCGTCCGCTCCGGCGGCTCCTCCAACAGTTTCAGGAGCGCGTTGGCGGCCGAGACGTTGAGCTCGTCCGCCGCGTCGACGATCGCCACCCGCCAGCCGCCATCGGCGGCGGAGAGGCCGAAGAACGATTTCAGCTTCCGCACTTCGTCGACCGTGATGGCGGTGCGGCAACGCTTGGCCTTCTCGTCCCAGGGCCGTCGGCAAAGGGCGAGCCGCGGCTCGGACAAGGCCGCCACCCGGCGCGCCACCGGATCGTCTGCCGGGACGGAGAGATCGTCCGGCGCCAGCTCGCCATCCCCCGCGCGCAGCAGCATCCGGGCGATCCGCCAGGCGAGGGTCGCCTTGCCCACGCCCGCCGGCCCGGTCAGCAGCCAGGCATGGTGCAGGCGACCGGCGGCGTAGGCGTCGAGGAACGTCCGCTCCGCCGCCTCTTGGCCAAAAAGCTGCAGCGTCTCGCGCGGATGACGGGCGCCGTCGCGGCGGTCGGCCTCGGGTGGCGGCGCATCGACCGCCATCAGCCGAAGGCCTCGACTGCGGCTGTGACGCGGCCCGCCACCTCGTCCGCGCTCCCGTCGGCCGGGATCAGGCGGCAGCGCGCCGGGGCCTCGGCCGCCAGGGCGCGAAAGCCGGCGCGCAGGCGCTGTTGAAAGGCGAGGCCCATAGTCTCGAACCGATCCTCCTCCACCCCGCGCGCCAAACCGCGGTCGAGGGCGTGCTTGGGCTCGACATCGAGGATCAGCGTGAGGTCCGGGTCAATCCCGATCATGCGCTGGTGGAGGGCGTCAACGCTTTCCCTGAGCTCAGCCCGGACGACGCCCTGATAGATCCGGGTCGAGTCGGCGAAGCGGTCGGTGATGACGGTCGCGCCGCGGGCGAGGGCGGGCTCGATCGTGCGTTCCAGATGATCCCGGCGGGCGGCGGTGAAGAGCAGGATCTCTGCCTCCGGCGACCACCGGTCGATGTCCCCCTCCACCAGCAGACGCCGGATCGCCTCTGCGCCGGGGGAGCCGCCGGGCTCCCGCGTCAGGACGACGTCTTGGCCCGCCTGCTCCAGCGCTTCGGCCAATCGCCGCGCCTGGGTCGATTTGCCGGCGCCGTCGATGCCCTCAAAGCTGATGAAGCGGCCGTGCAGGGCAGCGCTCAGGAGGCGATGGCGTTGCGCAGTGCCGACAGGATCTCCCGCCCGACAAGGCCGAGAGCGCCGGAAAACCGGGTGAGAAAGCCGCCGCCCTCCACCGCCACCCCGGCCTCGAGCGGCACGGTGACGGGCTCCATGCCGTCGGCGGTGATCACCATCTCGGCCAGGCGGTCGCCTTCTGCAATGGGTGCGGGCAGGGGGGCCTCGTAGTGCACGGTCGCAGCGGTCGCGGGATTGGCCCGGGGCAGGGTGACGATCACGTCCTCACCGGCGACGAGCGGCACCGTTTCGCTGGCGCCAAGCCAGACCTCGGCCGCCGCGATTTCATCCCCTGCGGTGAACAGCGCCCGGTTCTCGAACTCCCGAAAGGCCCAGGTGACCAGGCGCTCGGCCTCCACCGCCCGCTCCCGCGCGGTGTCGATGCCGGTGATCATGAAGGTCACCCGCCGCTCTCCGTCGGTCGCCGAGCCGACGAGGCCGTAGCCCGCCTCCACCGTATGGCCGGTCTTCAGCCCGTCCGCCCCGATACCCTGGCCGAGGATGGGATTGCGGTTGAAGCGGTTGGCCGGGGCCCGGCCGTCGAAGCCGAACTCCTCGTAGGCGAAGTAGGTGTAGTATTCGGGGTGGGCGTCGATGATGCGCCGGGCGACCGTCACCAGATCCCGCGCGCTCATGCGATGTTCCGGGTCGGGCCAGCCGGAGGAGTTCTTGAAGACCGACTGGGTGAGGCCGATCTCCCGCCCCCGGACGGTCATCTGCTCGGCGAAGGCTTCTTCAGAGCCGGCGAGCCCCTCCGCCACCACCACGCAGGCATCGTTGCCGGACTGCACGACGATGCCGAGGATCAGATCCTCCACCCGCACATTGTCGGTGGTGTCGAGATACATCGTGGAGCCGCCCATGGCCTGGGCCCGGGCGGAGACGGGAAAGGTGTCATCAAGCGTCAGGCGGCCTTCCTCCAAGGCCTCGAACACCATCAGCAGGGTCATGAGCTTCGACATGGAGGCCGGCGGCAGCGGCGCGTCGGCGTTCTTGGCGAGCAGCACGGCCCCGGTCTGATGGTCGACCACCAAGGCAGAGCCCGCGTTGGTCTCGAGCGCCCCACCGGCCCGCGGCAGCAACGTCGCGGCGACGAGGACCAGGGCCGAAAGCGCGCGGAGCCACATCGCCCTAGCCCCCGACCGCGACCGCATCGTCGAAGCCGCGCTCGCGCAGATCGTCGAGGTATCTGCCCAGCGTCGCATCATCCCCGGCCGGGCCGACCACGACCCGGGTGAGCGTGCCGCTGGAGCGCAGCTCCGCCGGCAGGCCGGCCGCGCGCAGCTCATCGGCCAGCGCCGAGGCGTTGTCGGCGACGGAGAAGGTGCCGACCTGGATGAACGGCCGGTCCGGGGCGCTGGCGCTCAGCGGCGTGTCGACCGGCGCAGCTTCGGCGGTCTCGACGGGAGCGGTCTGGGCGGGCGCGATCTGGGCGGGCGCGGTCTGGGCGGCTGCCGTCTCGATGGCTGCGTCCTCGACCGGTGCGGCGGGCGTGGGTACGGTTTCCGCCGGCGCCGTCTCTGCCGTAGCGGCGGCCGGCTCGGCGGGGGCCGCGGCCGCCACCTCGGTCTCGGGCGCAGCTTCCTCCTCGGCCAGCTCTTCGAGCGGTTCTTCGTCTTCCGTCAGCGCCGCGAGGATGGCCGCAACGCGCTCCATCTCCTCGGTGTCGGGAGCGTCTTCGACCTCGGCTGTTGCTTCGACCGGCGCCTCGCTGGTCGTCGGTTCGTCGAGCGCGCTTTCCTCCCCCGACACTTCGGTCGCCTCGACCGCTTCGGTCTCGACCGGCGCGTCATCGGCGGCGTCTGCGCTCTCCTCGGCCTCGCCCGTGGGCTCTAGCGCAGGCAGCGTCTCGGTCTCTACCGCGCCGCCGGGCAGGGCGGCGACGGTCTGTGTCTCCTGCGGCACCATCTCCCGCCGGATGGCGACGATGGCAAGTTCGGCCGGCACCCCCGCCTCCAGCCCCAGGGCGGCGGCGGCCGCCGAAGACACCTGGATCGGCGGGCCGGAGAGGGCCGCGTCGCGCCGGAAGAGGGCGCCGGTAATGGTCACGTCCGTGCTCTCGTTGGTGATGCGCACCCGTTCGGGCTGGGTCGTGGTTGGGTGGGCCACCCAGATGCCGCCGAGGGTCGGCCGCCCGTCCCAGATCGCCAGATCACCGGCGCTGAAGGCATCGGGCGCCTCCACATCCTGTTCGACCATCATCGCCTCGGGCGAGATCGCAGCGATCTCGACCGGCGTCTCGGCCCCGGCGGCTTCGGTCCCAGCCGCATCGTTTTCGGTTTGCTCCGCCGTCTCGGTGCGCTGGCCGGACTTCACCGCCTCCGCCCCGAGCTCCAGCTCCGCGCATGCCGACACCGCCAGGCCCGAAGCCAACAGCACGGCCCCGGTCGCAGCCCGCGGCCGCATCCCCCGTCCAACCCGTCGTCCGGTCATTGGATCCTGCTCCCGTTCCTGTTCGGCACTCCGCCCGGCACGATCTACGCCATGCCGGTCTCCTGGGTGGTTTTTCGGAGCGAACCGATGCTCTGCCTACGCGTTTTTCTTATTGGTCGCAGGCTAGCGACATTTGCCGCACTTGAAAAGTCTCCGCGCGCCACGGCGGCGGTACGGTCGCCTCGGCGCGACGCTTTCCCTCGCCCCGGGAACGGGCTATCAGACCGCCGGTCGGAGGGGTGGCAGAGTGGTCGATTGCGGCGGTCTTGAAAACCGTTGAGGTGCAAGCCTCCGGGGGTTCGAATCCCTCCCCCTCCGCCACGTCGGGCCCGACCTGCGAACGCCGTCCGCCGCCGACGCTGGGCTAGTCGGGATGCCGGGCTTCGGGCCGGCTCAGTTCGAGGCCTCCGGTCTCCACCACCGGGACACCGCGGTCCCAAGGCCATGTCGCCGTTGGCAGTTTCATTCCGCAGGCGACGGGAGGGCGCCGATCGCCGTCATCACGGCGAGGAGGTCAGTGAAGTAGCGTTGCTCGACGATCTGCCCGTCGTGGACGCGGAACAGCGTCAGGTCAGGCACATCGACGATCTCTCCCGAAGGCGGCGCGCCCAAGAAAACGCCGTCGTTCGCTCCCGTCAAACGGCTGCGCACGACGACGAGATCGCCTTCGGCCACGACCTCCTCGACCGATACGTCGAGCTTCGGAAATCCGGCAAACAGGGCGCGATTGAAGGTGATCGCCTCCTCCAACCCCTCCTGGGGCGGTTGGGAATGGAAGAAGTAGGCGAAGTCGGGCGACATGGTTTCGCGCCAGACCGCCTCCCAACCCTCGGACGCGCCCCATCCTTCGTCGAAGAGCTGCAAGACCATCTCGACGTTGCGCTGCTCTGCGGCGGTGCGGACGTCTGCCGTCGCGGCAGCAGGCAGGGCGGCAACCGTCGCGGCAAGCACGAGAGTGCCCAGTTTCATCGGAGCCTCCATACATAATGTATGGAGGGGAGCATTGACGCTGTTACGCAAGCTGTCAATACATACTGTATGGAGAAGCTAGAACCTGCGCGCCTCTCCAAGGCGGACTGGGTCGACGCGGCGTATGCCGCCTTCGAGGAGGGCGGCGTCGCGGCCATACGCATCGACCGGCTCTCCAAGACGCTCAGCGTCACCCGGGGCAGTTTCTATTGGCATTTCGAGGATCGCGCCGCGCTCTTGCATGCGGTGCTCGACCGCTGGGATGCGGAAAACACTGAGGCGACGATTGCGGCGAATGGGGTGGGCGGCGGCGATGCCGCGGCGCGGCTCCTCCGACTGTTGGAGACCTGCGCCGCCGATGACGGCCGTTTGGAGATGAGCGTCAGGTCCTGGGCTGGCGAAGATGCCGAAGCCAGCGCCGTGCTGCAGAAGGTGGATGCGCGCCGAATTGGCTACATGGCCGATTTGCTTGTCGCGCACGGTCTCTCCGCCTCCGTCGCCTCGGAGCGTGCCCGGGTGATCTACCTGGCGTGGCTCGGCGCCTATGCCGGCAACGCGGCGGCGGACGCGGCACGACGCACCGAGGATATGCGTGCGCTCTGGCGGCTGGTGCTGGCCGCTGCTTGACCCGCCCACCATCGTTTCCTTGGTCGAGGCGTCGCTTTGGGATCGGCGCAGGCGTCGCCGGTGCGCCTACGGCGCGACGTTCTGGGATGACCCCTCGCAAGAAGACGAAAGGGGGCGTCGGCTCACGATTTCACACGTTCGTAGGCGGGGTCGTAGGGGCCGCTTGGGATGACCTCGGCGGGGCATTCCTGGCCGAGTAGATCGACGGCCATGGCTGTGCCCGGCGTGGCCAGGTGAGGCTCGACGAAGGCGAGCGCCAGGTTGAGGCCCGTGCGGTGGCCCCAGGCGCCGGAGGTGACGGTGCCCGCCACGCGGCCCTTGACCATGACGGAGGCCCCGCCGTGCGCCGGGCGATCCTGGCTGTCGATGGCCAGGGTAACCAGGCGCTTGCCCGGCCCCTCCTCCCGGCGCCGCAGCAGCGCCTCCCTGCCGATGAAGTCATCCTTGTCGAGCCGCACGAAGCGGTCGAGCCCGGTCTCGAAGGGATCGAACTCGGTCAGGATGTCGGCCTTCCAGTGCAGATAGCCTTTCTCAAGCCGCATCGCCTCGACCGCCCGGCTGCCGAAAAGGCCCAAGCCATGGGCCCGCCCGGCATCGCGCAGCGCCAGGTAAGCGGCGTGAAGCTGGGCGTTGGGCACGTGGATCTCGTAGGCCAATTCGCCGGAGAAACTGACCGCCAGCACCGTGGCGGGGGCGATGCCGACGAAGCACTCGCGCACTGAAAGCCAGGGGAAGGCGTCGGCCGACCAGTCCCCGCGGGCCGCCGCCGACAGGACGGCGCGGGCCTTCGGGCCGGCCAGCACGAGGATGGTCATCTCGTTGGTAAGGGAGCGGATCTGCACGTCTTCCTCGGGCCGCAGATGGGCCGTCAGCCAGTCCATGTCGTGGTATTCGGAGGCGGCGGCGGAGCCGTACCAGACCCGCGCCGGTCCCCTCTCGCCGGCCGGCAGATTGGCGATCGTTGCCTCGCTTTTCACCATGCCGTGGTGGTTCAGGAGATAGGCGAGGCCGACGCGACCCTCGCGACGCGGCAGCCGCCCGCAGATCATCCGGTCGAGGAAGCTCAGCCGGTCGGACCCGGTGATCTCGAACCGATTGAAGCCGTTCACCTCGGTCAGACCGACATGGCTGCGGACCGTCTCGACCTCGGCCGCGACGATTCTCTCGACCTCGGTGAAGCGAAAGCCGTGGCTCTCGGTGAAATCGGGGCTGGGCTTGACATAGTCCATCCGCTCCCAGCCGTTCACCACGCCGAAGACCGCCCCCTCGGCCGCGAGCACCGGGGTGAGGGGCGTTGTCTTCGCCGGGCGGCCTGCGGGGCGGTGTTCGTGGGGGAAATGGAAGCGGAACTCGTTCTGGTAGTCCTCGACGGCCTTCTGCGCCGTCAGCTCCACCGTGGCGTGGCCGGTGAAGCGGCGGGGATCAAGCACCCAGGTGTCGTAGCAGGCCTCGCCATGCACGATCTGCTGGGCGAGCAGCCAGCCATGGCCGCCGCCTTCGCCGAGGCCGGCGCGAAGGCCGATGATGCAATAGGCGTTGCGCTTGCCGGGGATCGGGCCGACCAGGGGCGCGCCGTCGATGGTGTAGGTGATCGGGCCGTTGATGACGGTGTGGATACCCACCTCGGTGAGGGCCGGCATGCGGGCAAAGGCGCCCTCCAGCACATCGGTCACCCGGTCGAGATCGTCGGGGCAGAGCGCCTTGCTGAAATGCGGGTCGATGCCGTCCAGCCCCCAGGTCTTGCAGTCCTGCTCGTAGAAGCCGACGAGCAGGCCGTGCCTCTCTTGCCGTGAGTAGAAATCGCTGATCGGGCAGCGCAGCAATGGCATGCGGTGCCCGGCCTCCCGGATCGCCGGGATCTCCTCCGTGACGAAATACTGGTGCTCCATCGAGGCGACGGGGTGCTGCACGCCCATCATCGCCCCCACCTCGTTCACCCGGTAGCCGCAGGCGTTGACCACGATCTCGGCCTGGATCTCGCCCTTGGGGGTCTCGACGATCCAGCTGTGATCGGGGCGCTGGCGGAGGCCGGTCACCGGCGTTTGGCGATGCACCTCGGCCCCGGCGGCGCGGGCGCGGCGGGCCAATGCCTGGCAAAGCTGGGCCGGATCAATATCGCCGTCATGGGGATCCCATAGGCCGCCGATCAGGTTGTCGGTGGAGATCAGGGGATGGCGGCGGGCGCATTCCTGGGCGTCCAGGATCTCGAACGCGACCCCCATGCCCCGGGCCATCGAGGCGAAGTGGCGGTAGCCGTCCATCTGCGCTTCGGTATTGGCCAGCCGAATGCCGCCGTCGCCGTAATGGTAGTTGATCGGATAGTCGGGATCGGCGGCTAGCTCGCGGTAGAGCGCGATGGAATGGCTCTTTAGCCCGACCATGGTCTGGTTCATGCCGAAATTGGTGACCTGGGCGGCGGAATGCCAGGTGGTGCCGGAGGTGAGCTCGTCCCGCTCCAGGAGCATCACGTCGCTCCAGCCCTCCTGGGTGAGATGGTAGAGGGTCGAGCATCCGGCGATGCCGCCGCCGATGACGACGACTCGGGTGCTGGTCTTCATCGTGCGCCTCGCCTCCTGCTCCCCCGGTCTTCAAATACGCCCGCGCGGGCGGCAAGCGCGGATCGGACTATTCGAAAATCTCGAAATCGGCATTTGATTTCCGGCGCACCGCTCCCCGGCGCATTGCGGGGTCTTGCGGCTTGGCGTTTGCTTGCCGGCGATGCTCGGAGAGGCGGCGATGGGTGCAGCACGACGACGCGCCGGCGGGCGCCAGGACCGGCTCCGGCAGCGCCAGGCGGGGCCGGTGAACCCCTCGCCACCCGGCCAGCGCGGCGGGCAATACAAGCCCTTGGACGAGGTTGGCATCCAGGCGATCTACGCCACCGCCATTCGCCTGCTGGCCGAGATCGGCATGGGCGAGGTGCCGGAGAGGTTGGCGGAGGATCTGCTGCGGGGCGGGGCGGCCGCAGACGGGCAGGGGCGCATCCTGATGCCCGCCGCTTTGGTCGAGGATGCGGTCGCCGCTGCGGCGAAGTCCTTCGTGCTGCACGGCCGCGACCCGGCCCGGTCGATCGAGATCGGCGGCGACCGGGTGTTCTTCGGCACCGGAGGCGCGGCAGTGCAGACCCTGGACATCGAGACCGGGCTCTACCGCCCCTCCACCCTCGCCGATCTGCACGATTTCACCCGGCTGCAGGACACGCTGGAAAATGTCAGCTGGTTCACCCGCTGCTGCGTGGCGACGGACGTCGAGGACAATTTCGACCTGGACATGAACACGGCCTACGCGCTCGTGCGCAACACCACCAAGCCGGTCGCTACCTCCTTCACCCTGGCCGACCATATCGCGCCGATCGTCGAGATGCTGGACATCGTGGCGGGTGGGGAGGGGGCGTTCGCTGCCCGGCCGTTTCTGAAGGCGCATATCAGCCCGGTGATCTCACCGCTGCGCTTCGGCGAGGATGCGGTCGACGTGGTCTATGGCTGCATCGCCCACGACATCCCGATCTCCTGCATCACGGCCGCGCAATCGGGGGCGACGGCGCCGGCGACCCTGGCGGGCTTCCTGGCGCAATCCCTGGCCGAGACGCTGGCGAGCCTGGTGATGGTGCACGTGATCCGCCCGGGCTTTCCCATGGTCTTTTCCAACTGGCCCTTCGTCATCGACCTGCGCACCGGCGCCTTCAGCGGTGGCGGCGGAGAGGTGGCCCTGCTGAACGGCGCCTCGGCCCAGATCTCCAACTGGCTGGGGCTGCCCTCGGGGGTCGCCGCCTCGATGACCGATGCCAAGGCCATCGACGCGCAATACGGGGCGGAGAAGGCGATGACGGCCCTGGCAGCCGGATTGGCGGGCGGCAACCTGATCTATGAGAGCTCGGGCATGACCGCGTCCCTTCTCGGCGCGAGCTTCGAGGGCTTCGTGCTCGACAACGAGATGCACGCCGCGATCTACCGTACGCTCCGCGGCATCGAGGTGGATGAGGAGACCCTGGGCTTCGAGGCGATCCGCGAGACGGTACGGGGCGAGGGGCATTTTCTCGGCCACGCCCAGACCCATTCGGCGATGGAGCGTGACTACGTCTATCCGACCCTCGCCGATCGGGACGCGCCGGCCATTTGGGGGGAGAAGGGCGCGCTTCAGGCCTGGCAGCGGGCCCGGGACCGTGCGCGAACGATCCTGGCCGAGCACCGGCCCGACTACCTCTCAGAGGCGCAGGACAGCGCGATCAGGTCGCGGTTCCGGATCCTCTAGCGCCCGTCCGATCCACCTCCGGCCGGTCCTGGGGGGCGAGGCGGAATTGCTCGGCCAGCCAGGGATAGCGGGCGACCGTCGGGTCGATCACCAGGCGCAGGATCGCCCTGCGGGCGGTTCTGACGGCGATCTCCACCACGCCCTCCGGCACCCCCTCCCGGGCGAAGAGCGAGACGTCGCGGGCGAAGGCGCTGCCGGGGAACGGCATGACCCGCAGCGCACCGTGATAGCGCTGCGCCCGGGCGAAGCTGAGCGCGGTGGTCACGGTCCAGCCGCAGCCCGCGGCGACCAGGGAGAGGATGATGTGCGTCGTCTCGAACTCCATGCGTTGGGCAAAGCGCACGTCCATCCGCCGCAGCTGAGCCTCGATCCGGCGGCCGAGCAGCTGTCGGCCGCTATAGCGCAGGAACGGCAGCTGATCGCCGCCCGCCATCAGCTCGGCCGGGTCGGCGGGCGCTGCCCCCTCGAAGGCCGGCAAGAGGAGGACGAAGGGATCGCGGAGCAGCGGGATCTCGACGATGCCGCCCATGTCGACATCGGTGGTCGTGGCGATGCCGATGTCGATCTGGTCGGCCTGCAGCAGCTCCAGGATCTCGTGGGTCGGGCGGGAGTGGAAGGAGAAATCGCAGTGCGGTGCACCGCGGATCAGCTCTTGCGCCAAAGCGGGGCCGACATCGGCGTCGAAATCGTCGATCGAGGCGATGCGCAGCCGACGGACTAGCGAAGCCAGGTCGTCCGACCAGATCTCGGCAAAGCCCTTGCGCAGGCTGGTCATCGCCTCCTCGACCCGGTTGCGCAGCACCTCGCCCGCCGGCGTGACCTGCAAAGGTCGGCGACCATGGTCGAACAGCGCGAGGCCGACCGACCGCTCAAGCTCCGAGAGATGATGGGAGGCGGTGCTGATCGAGATGCCGAGGTCGCGGGCCGCATCGCGGAGCGCGCCGCTGCGCGCCACGGCCAGGAAGACCTCGAGCGCTTTCAGACTGATCTTGGTGCGCTCCATCCGCCCCGGCGGCCCCCGCAGTTTCGGCTTTTTCCAAACCACAGCCTAGCGCTGCGTCGATCCGGCCGGGAGGGAAAACGGTTCCTTGACCGCAAGGACGTCCGTCGGGGCGGCCCCTCAGCCCCGTGCGGCCATGACGTCCGCGACCTTGGCGGCGGCCAGGCCGCACGCCTCCTCCGTCAGCGCGAGCTCAGCGTCGCGGAGGGCGAGGGAGGGATAGAGCTTCGACGGCGACTTCAGGATCCCGGCGGTGCGGAGCGTCGTGTTCCAGGCCGCATCCAATGCCGGCTCGTCGTGCTTGGCACTGCGATAGTCCACGCAGTCCCGGCCTGTGAAGTACACGTCGAAGAGGGTCGGGTCGCCGCAAAGGCGGTGCGGTGCACCGACCGCGCGCAACGCCGCGCCGATCATCTCCATCAGCCGTTGCCCCAGGCCCCGAAGGGTCTCGTACTGCCCGGGACGGCGCAGGATCTCCAAGGTCTTCAGGCCGGCGGCGGCGGCAACGGGATTGCCCGAAAGCGTGCCGAGCTGCATCAACCAGCCGTCCTGGCCGACCTTGGCCTTGTCGAAATGCGCCATGATCTCGGCCGATCCGCCGATCGCGGCCAGGGGAAAGCCGCCGCCGATCACCTTGCCGAGCGTGCAGATATCGGGGACCACGCCGTAGCGTTCCTGCGCACCGCCATAGGCCAGGCGAAAGCCGGTGACGATCTCATCGAAGATCAGCAGCACCCCGTGGCGGTCGCACAGCGCGCGCAGCCCGGCCAGGAACCCGGGCGCGGCGGGCACGACGCGCTGCAGCGGCTCCACCATCACCCCGGCGATATCGTCATGTTCGGCGAGCAGCGAGGCGACGGCGTCGAGGTCGTTGAACGGCGCGATCAACACGTCGTCGGCCACGCTGGCCGGAATGCCGGCGCTGTCGGGCACCGCGCGGGGGAAATTGACCTCCCGCGTCGGGGCGAGGCTCATCTGCGCCTCGGCGCACATGCCGTGATAGCCGCCCTCGAACTTCACGAGCTTGGGCTTGCCGGTATGGGCCCGGGCGAGGCGGATCGCGTACATATCGGCCTCGCCGCCCGAAGTCAGAAAGCGGATCTGCGCGCACGCAGGCACCGCCTCGACGATCGTCTGCGCCAGCTCTATGCCCTTGGTGTTGTTGGTGAAAAACGTCATGCCATGGGGCAGTTGGGCGTAGACCGCCTCCAGCACCTCGGGATGGCCGTGGCCGAGCAGCATCGGGCCGGAGCCGATCAGGTAGTCGACATACCGCTTGCCCTCGGCGTCCCAGACATAGGCGCCCTCACCCCGTTCGACGATCATTTCGGGGTCGAAATTGCCGAAGCCACCGCCGGGCAGAACTTCTTGCGCACGGTCGATCCATTCGGCTTGGGTGCGCAGCTTCATGGGGTTACTCCCAGATATGGTCGGGTGGGCCGAGGGCGGCGGCGTCGACCTCGATGCCCAGGCCCGGGCCTGTGGGTGGGGCGATCCGGCCTGCATCGCGGGTCGGCGCATCGGGGGCGAGGCGCGGCGCGACATAGCCCGACAGATCGCAGGTGTTCAGCACATAGCTGGGCGCGGTCGCGGCGGCCAGATGGAGGGCTGCGGCGGTGGCGATATCGCTGCCCCAGGTGTCTTCGATGCACATCCGCGCGCCCAGATGTAGGCACAGATCCCGCGCCCGCCGCGTCGCACTCAGCCCGCCGAATTTGCTGAGTTTCAGCGCCACCGCGTCCATGCAGCCGCGCGCATGTGCTTCCAGAAGACTGGTGGTGTCATGCGCGACTTCATCAAGCTTCATCGGCAGACCGGTCGCCGCGCGCACCCGGGCGCAGTCGGCGATCGAGGGGCAGGGCTGTTCCAGCATCACGTCCAGATGCGCCACCGCGCGCCCGACCCGGGTTGCCTCAAGCGAGGTCGCGCCGCAATTCCAATCGCCATAGACCAGCGGGCCCGGGCCCACCGCCTCGCGCACCTTCGCCAGCCGCTCCACATCCACCTGCCAATCATCCCCCGCGCCCAGCTTGGCCTGAAACTGCGTGATCCCGCGGGCCTGCGCGTCCAGGGCGATGCGCGCCATCTCCTCTGGCGCGATGCAGGTGATCGAGTGATAGAGCGGCAGCGTCTCCACCCGCTGCCCGCCCAGCAAGGCGCTCAACGGCAAGCCCGCCGCCCGGCCGGTGATGTCCCACAGCGCGATGTCGAGCGCGGATTTGGCATAGCGGTGGCCCTGCAGATGCGTCTCCGCAAGCGCCACCAGCGCCTCCGCGCCCAGCGGGTCGGCGCCGATCAGCACCGGCGCCAGGGCCTCCAAGGCCGGCGCCACGCCGCCGGCATAGGCCGGCAGGTAATGCGGGATCGGGCAGACCTCGCCCCAGCCGCTGATACCGCTGTCGGTGTCGACGCGCAGGACAACCGTATCGACCGTGGCGCAGGTCTTGCCGGACGCCATGTAGTAGGTCTGGTGGCTGATCAGCGGCACGTGCCACAGCGACAGGCGGGTGACTTTCATGCGTAGACCGCCACCGGATCGCCCAGCGCATCCTCGTCGGGGTGAACGCCGAGGCCCGGCGCCTCTGGCAGGTGCAGATGGCCGTTGCGGTTGCGCGGGCCGCGGCCGCCCGCGATGTCGCGGGTGATCATATCCTGACAGGCCCAGACCCCGAAGCAATGGGCATCGGGCACGGTCGCTGCGAGGTGCAGCGCCTCGGCGTCGGCCAGCACCGAGCCGCCGGTCGCCATCACGAACAGGTCGATGCCATGGACCAGTGCGACGTCGCGGATCCGCGCGGCCTTGGTCAGACCGCCCACCCGGTTGAGTTTGAGGCCGAAGATCTCGGCGATGCCGTCCCGGGCGATCCGGCAGGCGTCCTGCAACGTCACCAGGGTCTCATCGACGGAGACCGGGCTGGCGTGCTTGCCGGCGATGGCGGCGATGTCGTCGAGCGTCTCGCAAGGCTGCTCGAACATCACGCCCAGGTCCGCGCAGGCCGACATGACGCGGAGCGCCTGCTGCCGGCTCCAACCTCGGTTGACGTCGTAAAGCATCAGCTCGCCGGGCTTGCGCATCGCCTCCACATCGCGGATGCGGGTGATGTCGCGCTCCACGTCCCCGCCGATCTTCACGGAATGGGCGACGTAGCCGCGGGCGCGGTAGCGCTCGATCACCTCGCGCGTCTCGTCCACCGTCTTCGCCCCGACGGAGGAGGTGATCGGCCGCGGCGTGCGGGAACCGCCGCCCAACAGGTCGGCGATCGGCAGCCCGGCGGCCTGGCCGGCGATGTCCCAGCAGGCCATGTCGATCGGCCCCTTGGCGTAGAGATGGCCCGGCAGGGCAAGGTCCATCGCCCGCTCGACCTCCAGCACCCGGCGCGGGTCGAGGCCGATCATGAAGGGCGCCATAGTCTCGATCCCCGCCCGGATGCCCGGGCCATGCGCGGGGACATAGGTATGACCCCAGGGCGTGCCCTCGCCCCAGCCGGTGAGGCCGGCATCGGTCTCGATCTTGACCAGCGTGGCGTCCAGCACCTCGAACTTCAGCCGCCCGCCGGACAGCCAATAGGGATGCTCCAAGGGCAGATCGACCCGATAGACGAAGATCTCGGTGATCTTCATTGCCGATACTCAGCGACCGGATTGCCCAGGCTTTCGAAATCCGCCACCACGCCTAGACCTGGCAGATCGGGCGCGTGGAGCCGGCCGTCGCACGCCGCGGCGCCGCCTCGGCCTGTGGAGCGGGTGTTGTAGTTCATCAAATCGGTGGTGTTCTGGAGGTACTCGCGTGGGGTAGAGGCGGCGAAATGCGCCACCACCGTTGTGGTTATCTCACCGCCCCAGGTGTCTTCGCAGACCACGGGGATGCGATTTTCCACCAGAAAGTCGCGCACTCGGCGCGCTTTGGACAAACCGCCGAGATTCGAGATCTTCAGGCAGCAGATCTCCGCCCCGCGATCGGCGACGATCCGCTGCGCCATCGCCATGCCGGTGAGGCATTCGTCAAGCTTCAGCGGCTGGTCCGCCACCCGGCGCACCTGCTGGCATTCCGCATAGCTGCGGCAGGGCTGTTCCAGGATGTAATCCAGATCCCGCGTCGCGCGGGCCACGCGGATGGCGTTGTCCACGCGCCAGCCCTGGTTCGCGTCCGCCATCGCCGTCTCGCCCGGTTCCAGCAGCGCTATGCTCTGGCGGATGCGGTCGATGTCCCCCGCCCAATCGCCGCCGACCTTGATCTGAAACTGTCGGTAGCCCTGATCGCGATAGCGCGCCATCTCGGCCAGCGTGTCGGCGGCCGTCTTTTGCGGCGCGACCCGGTACATCGGCGCGCCGTCGGTAAGCTTGCCGCCCAGCAGCATCCAGACCGGCTGATCGCACGCCTTGCCTAGGATGTCCCAACAGGCGGCATCGAAGGGCGCCTTCGCATAGCCGTGGCCCTGCACCGCATGGTCCATGATCCGCTCGACCCCGGCGACCTGACGCGGGTCCGCGCCCAGCATCTGCGGCGCGACCAGCCGCGCCAGCGCCTCCACCCCTTCGGAATGGGCAATCATGTAGTTCTCACCGCAGGGTGTGAACTCCCCGCAGCCCTGCAGTCCCGCATCTGTGTCGATCACCACGACGCTCGCCACGGCGCTTTCGATGGTGTTGCCCGCGCCCCAGCCGTAGCTGCCGCCGACATAGGGAAGCCGGGTCTTGTACACGCGGATACGCGTGATCTTCATGGGGTGACCACGATGTTGCCGGTGTGGTCCTTGGCGATAAAGGCGGCCTGCGCGGCGTGCAGGTCGCGGAGCGGGTAGGTGGCGGCGAGCGCCGGGCGAACGGCGCCGGCCTCGATATAGCGGACCAGGTTTTGCGTCACTTCCGGAGCGATCACCGTGGAGCCGATGAAGGTCAGATCGCGCAGGTAAAATGTGCGCAGATCCAGTTCCACCATCGGCCCGGCAATCGCGCCAGAGCAGGTGTAGCGCCCGCCGCGTTCCAGAATGTCGATCAGCGTCGGCCAGTAGGGGCTGCCGACGACATCGGCGACCACTGTGACTTTCGCATCGCCCAAGGCGGCGCGCAGGTTCTCGGGCGCGCGGGGCAGGATCCGGTCGGGGCCAAAGGCGGCGACGGCGGCGTGCTTGGCCTCCGAGGCCATCGCGATCACCCGCGCGCCGCGGCGTTTGGCCAGTTGCACCAACGCCCCGCCGACACCGCCGGAGGCGCCGGTCACCAGCACCGTATCCGCCGCGCCCACCACGGCCCGGGTCAGCATCCCCTCGGCGGTGGAATAGGAACAGGAAAACGTCGCCAGTTCCGCATCCGACAGATCGCTGTGCACGGCCAAGGCGTTCTGCGCCGGGATCGTGGTGTATTCGGCAAAGCCGCCATCGCGTTCCGAGCCGAGATAACCGGTTTTGTTGATATTCTCCGGCGCGTCGGGGTCGCGCAGCCAGTTGTCGGTGATCACCCGCTCGCCGATCCGGGCCGCGTCGACGCCGTCGCCCACCGCCGCGATCTCTCCACAGACATCGGCGCCTTGGATGCGGGGAAAGGAGATCGGCGCCGCGCCCCAGGTCGGGTCCTCATCGTGCACGGTCTCATAGGCGCCGCCGGTCGTCGGCGCGGTCACCGCCTTGGAGTACCAGCCCGAACGCGTGTTGACGTCGGTATTGTTCAGCCCGCAGGCGCGCACGCGGATCAGCACCTCGCCCGGGGCGGGGTCGGGGCGCGGCCAATCCTCGTGCCAGACCATCTGGTCCATGTCGCCATGGCCCATGGTCACCATGGCGCGCATCGTCTTGGGCAGGGTCATTGGGCGGGTTCTGCCACGGCATCGGCGCGCGGGCGCAGGCTATCGGGGTCATAGGCCGGGGCGCCGAGGACGCGCGCCGGGCGCGGGGCGCCGTGGATCACGACCTGTAGCGCGGTGCCTGGGGCGGCCGCGGCTGGGGCGATGTAGGCGAAGGCCAGGATCTTGCCGACCGTGGGCCCGAAGGCGACCGAGGCGGTGGAGCCGACGACTCGGCCGCCCCACAGCACCGCCTCCCCACCATGGCCGTCGATCTCACCATCGGGTGCGATTTCCAGATAGGCGCAGATCCATTTCGGGTCGGCATTGAAGGTTTTGTCCGCGCCCAGGAAGGTCTTGTCGCGGCGGGCGAAGCGCAGCACATCGGCCTCGACCAGCGTCACCTCGTTGGTCAACTCGCCCGCGCCCTTGAACCCCTTCTCCATCCGCATCGCGTTCATCGCGAAGCTGCCATAGTCGCGCAGCCCCAGCGGCGCCCCGGCCTGCCAGAGCGCGGCATAGACATCGCGGCAGGCGGCGTTGGGCATGTGGAACTCCCAGCCCAACTCGCCGGCATAGGACATGCGGAAGGCCCAGATCCGATGGCCCGCGATGGCGATTTCCTGCGCCGAGAGCCAGCGAAACCGGCCATTGTCCAGCGGTGTGTCGGTACAGGCGGCCAGGATTTCTCGCGACCGCGGACCGTTCAGCGCCAGCGCCGCCCAGCGGTCGGAGAGCGCAGTGACCGTCACCTCCGCCCCGCCCGCGTGCTGTGCCAGATGATCCAGCAACCGCTGTTCAAAGAACGCCGCGCAGACCAGGTAGAAGCGGTCCTCGCCCAGCCGCACGACGGTTGTCTCCAACTTGATCCGGCCGCGGCGGTTCAGCATATGCGTCAGCGTGATCGAGCCGGTCTTCTGCGGCATCCGGTTCGCCGTCAGCCGGTCGAGCAGGGCATAGGCGCCGGGCCCCGCGACCTCGACCTTGGTGAAGGCGGTGACGTCCATGATCCCGGCCGCCTCGCGCACCGCGCGCACCTCCGCCGCGACCATGTCGTCCACGGGCGTGCGGCGAAAGCTGTCATGGTCGCGCTGGTCGATGCCCTTCGCGAACCAACGCGGGCGCTCGAAGCCATAGACCTCCTCGAAGACCGCGCCCTTGTCGCGCAGCAGATCGTAAAGCGGCGAGGGCTTCACGGGCCGCCCGGCCAGGCGGTTGTAGTGCGGGAAGGGGATTTCGTGGCGCAGGCAGTAATCCTCCTTCGCCTTCACCACCTGCCAGTCCTTGGTGGCATAGGCGCCGAAGCGGCGCGGGTCGTAGTCGCGCATGGAGATATCGGCCGCGCCATGCACCATCCAGCGCGCCAATTCGCGGGTCAGCCCCGGCCCCCAGCCGATGCCGATCTGCGTGCCGCAGCAGCACCAGTAATTGCGCACCCCCGGCGCCGGTCCGATCAGCGGGTTGCCGTCCGGTGGGTGGCTGATCGCCCCATGCACGTCCCGGGCGATGCCCCGTTCGGCCAGCACCGGCATCCGGTTCAGGCTTTCGGCCAGCCACGGCATGACCCGGTCATAGTCGGCGTCGAAGAGCTCGTTCTCCGCCTCCCACGGACAGTGATCCTCCCAGACCGTGTTGGGATTGGCCTTTTCATAGATGCCGATCAGGCCGCGCTTCTGCTCCATCCGGATATAGCCGGAGACCTTGCGGTCATCGCGGATCACCGGCAGCTCGCGGTCCAGATCGCGGAACTCCGGCACCTCCTCGGTGACGAAGTAATGGTGCGTCATCGAGGTCATGGGCAGCTGCAGCCCCGACCATGCGCCCATCTGCCGGGCATAGGTGCCGCCGGCATTGACAACGTGCTCGCAGCGGATCGCGCCGCGCTCGGTCTCCACCAGCCAGCCGTCATGCTGCGCGGTGATGTTGGTCGCTCGGCAGCGGCGGATAATGCGCACGCCCCTGGCCCGCGCCCCCGCGGCCATCGCCATGGTGACGTTGGTCGGATCCACGTGCCCGTCATCGGGGGTGTGCAGCGCGCCGAGCACGCCGTCGAGGTTGTAGAACCGGTGCAACTCCGCCACCCGCGCCGGGCCGACCAATTCGATGTTGAACCCCAGTGACCGCCCCACCGAGAGGGTGTGGCGCAGCCAGTCCATCTCGTCCTCGGTATAGGCCAGCCGGAACGACCCGCAGCCGTGCCAGGTGACCGCCTGACCCGTCTCCGCCTCCAGCGCTCCGGCATAGAGCCCGATGTTGTAGTCCACGCATTTGCCGAGGCTGAAGGACGAGGTGGAGTGGGTGATCTGCCCTGCCGCGTGCCAGGTGGAGCCGGAGGTGAGCTCCGCCTTTTCCAGCAGCACCGTCTCCGCCCCCCAGCCCTCATGGGCCAGGTGATAGGCCAGGCCCACGCCCATGATGCCGCCGCCGACGATGACGACGCGGGCCTCGGCGGGAACGTCTGCTTCGGTCATCGCGGCCTCGTGCAAAAAATCCTCGACAGGCTAATCGCACGTTCGTACCTTCGTCAATTATGAATGGGACAGATGTATCATCCGACGTGCTGCACCGCCTCGCCGAGGATTTCGAGGACCTGACGCCGGAGGCGCAGAAGGCCGCGAAATACGTGTTGGAGAACCCGCGCGCGGTGGGCGTGTCGACCGTGCGCCAGATGGCGGACGCGGCCAGCGTGAAGCCCAACACCCTGGTCCGCATGGCCCGACAGATGGGCTACGAGGGCTATGAGGAGTTCCGCCAGCCCTTTCGCGATGCGATCCGGACCGGCGAGGTCACCTTCCCCGACCGGGTGCGCTTCCTGCAGGAGATCCAACGCTCCGGCCAGCTGGGCGAGCTTTATGCCGGCATGGTGCAGGCCGCCCTGCGCAATATCGAAGAGACCTTCGCCGGCATCACGGCCGACGCGCTGACCGCGGCCGGCAGGGCGATCTGGGCATCGCGCAACGTCTTCACCCTCGGTGTCGGGGTGAACAACGCCAATGCCCGCAACTTCACCTATCTGGCCGCGACCGGCATGGTGCAGTTCCACGCGATCCCCCGGGCAGGCTCCGTCGCCACCGACGATCTGGCCTGGTCCGACGCACGCGACGTGTTAATCGCGATCACCTGCGCCCCCTATCGGAGCGAAGTCATCGACGCCGTCGCCGTGGCGCGGGAGCAGGGCGTGCAGGTGATCGGCATCACCGACAGCCTGGCCAGCCCGATCTACCGCCAGGCCGACCACGGCTTCGTCGTCGCGGCTGAGACGCCGCAGTTCTTCCCCTCCTCCGTCAGCACGATCGCGCTGTTGGAGGTGCTGCTCTCCTTCACCATCGCTCAAGCCGACAGCGGGATCGTGGCCCGGGTCGAGGCGTTTCACGATCGCCGGCACCGGCTCGGCCTCTACGACGGGGCACCGCCTTGAGCGGGCCAGTGAGCGGGCCAGTGAGCGGGCCAGTAGGAGGGCCGGTGCGCGCGCTGGCGGCGCGCTACTATACCGATCCCGCGATCTTCGAGCGGGAGCGGGAGCAGCTGCTGGCCCGCACCTGGCAATTCGCCTGCCACGGTGCCGAGATCGCCGCGCCCGGCCAATACGTCTGTTTCGAGATCGCGGGCGAGAACCTGTTCGCCATCCGGGGACGCGATGGGGTTGCCCGTGCGTTCTACAACGTCTGCCAGCACCGCGCCCACGAACTGCTGACGGGGCACGGGACGACCCGGTTGGTGGTCTGCCCCTACCACGCCTGGACCTACGAGCTGACCGGGCAGCTGCGCGCCGGGCCGAACCTGAAGGCGGTCGCCGGCCTCGATCCTGCGGAGATCTGCCTGACGCCGGTGCAGGTGGAGGAGTTCCTCGGCTTCGTCTTCGTCAACCTCGACCCCGAGACCGCGCCGATGGACGTCTGGTTCCCGGGCGTCCGGGCCGAGCTGGAGGAATGGCTGCCGCACTGGGCTGACCTGACGCCGCTCGAATGGGTCGAGATCCCGGAGCGCTGCAACTGGAAGGTCTCGGTCGAGAACTACTCCGAGTGCTATCACTGCAGCCTGAACCACCCGACGTTCTCCAACGGCGTGGTCAAGGCCCAGACCTACGACATCCAGCCCCAGGGCATGTGCCTGCGCCACACGACCGAGTGTCAGTCGCTCGAGCGGATGAGCTACGACATCGCCTCCGGCTTTGCCCACAGCCACGAGTACTCCAGCTGGTTCCTCTGGCCGATGTTCAGCTTCCAGGTCTATCCGGGCAACGTGCTGAACACCTACCACTGGCGGGCGACGGGCAACGACACGGTGACGGTTTGGCGCGGCTGGTACTCGCCGGACCGGGCGGCGGACGAGGCCATTCGCCAGCTCGCATTGCAGGATCGGGCGACGACGGTGGAGGAGGACATTCACCTGGTCGAGTCCGTGCAACGCGGCCTGCGCTCCCGCGGCTATGTGCCGGGGCCGCTGGTGGTCGATCCCAAGGGCGGCGTGAACTCGGAGCATCCGGTCATGCATCTGCAACGCTGGATGCGCGCGGCGATAGATGGTGGGGACACGGCCGCCACGCTCGCCGTCGCCGCCGCGGACTGCGCCGAACCGGGTGAGGCCAACAGGGGAGAGGATGGATGAGCGCCTTCGACGAGGATCTGTTCCTGAAGGGGCTGGAGCAGCGCAAAGCGACCCTCGGCACCTCCTATGTTGAGCGCAACCTCGCTGCGGCCGACGACTTCGCGCGGCCGTTTCAGGAGGCGATGACCGCCTGGTGCTGGGGCTTCGGCTGGGGCGACGAGGTGATCGACGCCAAGACCCGCTCGATGATGAACCTCGCCATGATCGGCGCGCTGGGCAAGATGCAGGAGTGGGAGACGCACTGCCGGGGCGCGCTCACGAACGGCGTCAGCCGGGACGAGATCCGTGCCATCATCCACGTCGTCGGCATCTACTGCGGCGTCCCCCAGGCCCTGGAGTGCTTCCGCGTCGCGCAACGGGTCCTCGCCGACACCGAAGACTGACGGCTGGCTCTTGGTGAGGGCGGAACGCTTCAGCTCGCTGAGAATACGTCGGTGGGGGCGTTCCGAAAGGGCGTGACCGGCCCCGTGACGACGTCAAAGGCATCCTTTGGCGGTTGTCTCGTCAGGGCGCGTCGCGATCGCGAGTCAGCACTAAGGCCAACGCGCCGCTCATCTCGCGCTCGACGCCGATACTTGGGTCCGCGCCAGGCGCCACCGGCGCACCGCGATGACGGCCTAGACGCCTTCCGCGATCAGAAACGGATACGACCCTATGAGCAGGGCGTAGAAGGCAGCCATGGCGCAACCGCCGGCGAAGACGAGGATGAAACCGTGGTGCCGGTCCTCGAGCGCGTATGCCGCAACCATCGTCGAAATCGCAACCAAACCAAGCGCCTCAATCATCATTCGGGCTGGCCCTCCTCTCCTCGGAAACCGCCAAATCCAGACAGCCGTCAAAAGAGGTGCAGGTGCATTCAAGAAGCGCGGACAGCACGGCAGCGACGGACTTGAGACGGGCGATCTTGTTCGTCAGGTCCTGCTGTTTCTTGCGGACCAGATCCTCCCAGCCGCTTCTTTCCGATGAGCCGGCCGGATGCGACCGTAGAAGCGTCTTGATCTCCTCGATGCTGAAGTCGCTCGATTGCGCAAGCTTCACGAAGCGCAGGAGCGGGATCATGGCGTCGTCGAAGTCTCTGCGGCCCGAGACCCGCGGTGCGGTGTCGATCAAGCCGACGCGCTCGTAGTATCGGATGGTCGAGGCCGCGACCCCTGTCCGATCCGAAAGGTCGCCGATCTTCATGGCAACTCCACCTTAATCAGCGTCTCGCCCGCCGAGCTTTGCGAACATATCCAGGGTTGCGCTTGCCTCTTCCGGGCCCGTCACCACCAGCCGATCGGCAGGCAATTCGGGTTCTTCGGGCAGGATGGTGAAACTCAGAAACCCGCAGCATTGCCGTTCGAGGTCGACGAAACGTCGTAGCATGCTCCGAAGGTCGGCGGCGGGCTCAAAGCGCAGAATGACGCCGTGCTCTAACCGGTCCGTGCCCACCAGCCGCGGGGCAATCGTCTCTCTCACAAGCGATCGTCTCTCCCGAAACTCTCGGTCGTTGAGCGAGCAGGCGACCGGCTGCCCCGCGTCCAGGCGTTCCATAGGATGCTCCCCACATATTCAACCGGCACACCGCTACCGCTTAAAGCCAGGTTCAAGTCAATAGGCTTGCGAGCCGACGGCGACCCTCTTCGTCGAACCCCGCGCCGCGCGGGGCCGAGCTGAGCCAGTGCCGCGAGCCTGTCTGCAACACTTCATGCCATTGCGGCGGACCGTCAGCGACCGGCCAACGGATCTATCTGGACCCGGGCTGAGGGCGGCGGGCCCGTGAGAGTTGCGACCATTGGTTGCAAAACTGGCCCGGCTATGCGTCAAATGCATGGATAAGCACAACAAACTCCGACGTCGACAGG
The DNA here is from genome assembly GCA_039180875.1 of Pseudomonadota bacterium. Classification (GTDB taxonomy): domain Bacteria; phylum Pseudomonadota; class Alphaproteobacteria; order Rhodobacterales; family Rhodobacteraceae; genus JBCDCY01. Next base: position 66,031 of record JBCDCY010000013.1, read on the forward strand.
GTGGATCCATGGCCAACGGCACAGCGCGTCTGACGATCAACGCCGTCTTCATCGTCTCGATGGCGGCCTGTGCGGCGATCGGAGTTTGGGGCGTGGTCGATCCCGACGGCATGACCGGGGCGGCGCTCGGCTTCACCAACTATGCGCTGACCGGGGTGAGCTGGGGCTGGCTGGCGCTCTGCACCGGCTTCCTGTTTCTCGCACTCTTCATGGCCTTCGGGCCCTATGGCCATGTCCGGCTCGGCAAGGACGATGAGGAGCCGGAGTTCTCCACCCCCTCCTGGATCGCCATGCTGTTCGCCGGCGGCATGGGCTCGGGCCTCCTGGTCTGGGGCGCGGCGGAGCCGATGTATCACTGGCACGGCCCCCCGGGGATGGAAGGCGGCACGGCCGAGGCGGCGCGCCAGGCCCTGGTCATCACCAACCTGCACTGGGGCTTCCATGCCTGGGCGATCTACGCCTGCTGCGCCTTGGTGATCGCCTATTTCACCTTCCGGCGAAACGAATCCTCGATGATCTCGACGCCGATCAGGTCGCTCTTTCAGGGTCAGACCGGGGTGACGGTGGGCAAGGCGGCCGACATCCTCGCCGTGATGTCGGTGGTCTTCGGCCTCGCCGGATCGCTGGCCATGGGCGTGCTGGCGGTGCGCAACGGCATGGGCTTTGCCTTCGACACGGCCCAGACCTCGACCAACTCGATGATCATCCTCGGCATTCTCTTCGTCTGCTACATGCTCTCGGCGACGACGGGCGTGGATAAGGGGATCAAGATCCTCTCCAACATCAACATGGTGGTGGCCGTCGCCATCATGCTCTGGGTGCTGTTCTCCGGCCCGACGCGGTTCCTGATGGAGACCTTCATCGACTCCATCGGCAGCTACTTCTCCGGCATGATCACCATGTCCTTCAAGCTCTTCCCGTTCGAGGATCTGGGCGGCTGGACTGCGGGCTGGACGCTCACCTACCTGATCTGGTGGCTGGCCTGGGGGCCGTTCATCGGCATCTTCGTCGCGCGCATCAGCCGGGGGCGCACGATCCGTGAGTTCATGATGGGCGTGGTCCTGGTGCCGACGCTCTTCTCCATGCTCTGGTTCGCCGTGTTCGGCGGCGCGGGCTTCTACATCGAGCTCTTCGGCGGCGGCGGCTTGAAGGAGATCATCTTCGAGGACGCGATGAAGGCGCTCTTCGCCTTCCTCGGTTACTTCCCGGGGGCGGAGATCTTGACGATCCTGGCGGTCATCCTGCTCTTCATCTTCCTTGTGACCTCGGCCGACTCCGGCACCTTCGTGCTCTCGATGATGACGACCGACGGAAACCTCAATCCGCCGGTGGTGCAGAAGATGGTTTGGGGCTCGCTGATCGCGATCCTGACGATCGGCACGGTGGTCTCGGAGTCCGTCTCCGTCGCCAAGGCCATGGCGATCACCGGGGCGATCCCCTTCGCGGTGATCGTGATGCTGCAGATCGTCGGCTTCCTGCGCGAGATCCGCAAGGAGAAGCCGCCGCTGAAGCCGATAGAGGCCAGCGGAGAGGCCGTCGGCAGCGTCTCGAAATAGGGAGGGCTGGAGATGTTTCAGAGGCTCATCGCCCTCACCCTCGCGCTGGCACTCGTCGGCTGCGACGAGGCGGAGAACGAGATCACCTTCGGCGCCAAGAACTTCGGCGAGAGCCGGGTGCTGGCGCACATGATGGCCGAACTGGCCCGGAGCGAAGGCCTGCCCGTCGCTGGGGTCGTCGACTACGACAACACCCAGGCAATCCAGGAGGCTTTGAAGCGCGGCGATATCGACGCCTACCCCGAGTACAACGGCACCGGTCTGGTGATGCTCGGCCAGAACCCGATGGCCGATGGGGAGGCGGCGACGGCCCGGGTAAAGGAGCTCTACGAGCCCCTCGGCTTCTCCTGGCGGGAGAAGTTCGGCTTTGCCAACAACTACGGCCTCGTCATGCGGGCCGAGCGTGCCGCCGAGCTGGGCGTGACCACGATGACGGAACTCGTCTCCCGCGCCGGCGATCTCGCGATCGGGGTGGAGGACGACTTCACCCGCCGTCCCCTCGACGGGTTCGAGCCGATGCGCCAGCGCTACGGCTTCGCCTTCGGCTCGGTGGTCGAGGTGCCGCTCAGCGAACGGGCGGTGCTCTATGATCAGCTGATCGACGGCAGCCTGGATGTGGTGGAGGGCTTCACCACCGACGGCCAGATCGCAGACTACGGCCTGGTCGTCCTCCGCGACGATCTGAGCTTCTTCCCGGTCTACGACGCATCGCCCGTCGCCCGGGCCGCGGCGCTCTCCGAGCATGCGGGCCTCGGCGCCGCGCTCGATGCGCTGGGCGGCCGGATCGACGGGGCGCTGATGCAGGAGCTCAACGGCAAGGTCGACATCGAGGGCCGCGCGCCCCAGGCCGTGGCCCGCGATGCGCTCGCCCAGCTCGATCTGATCGCGGCCGGCGCGGTCGAGGCGGGGGAGCCGCTGCTGATCTCCGCCTCCACCGACGTGAGCGACGGCGCTGCGGCGACCACGGCGCTTCGCGCCACCCGCGACGCCTTCACCGGGCAGGACATCCAGATCGCCCCCACGGCCAATCCGCTCGACCTGGTGGCCTCGGGCGAGGCCCGGCTCGCTTTGGTGAGCTCGGAGGCTTTCTTCGACCTCTCGGGTGCGGCGCCGTCGCGGGATAGCCGGTTCGAGGCGGTGGCGGCGGTCGACCAGAACCTGGTTCATGTGCTCGCCCGGCTCGACGGGCCGACCAACCTCGGCGCCGTCACGGGCCTGGTGACGGGGTCGGAGGGCTCCTCCTCCCACCGGGTGGCGCGCATCCTCGTCGACGGGCTGGGCCTGTCGGCTGCGATCCGTACCGCAGACGTCGCCTCGACCGAAGATCTGCTCGCTGGCCTCGGTGAGGGTTCGACCGAGGCGGCGATCGTCTTCGCGCCTGAGGGCGACCGGGCGATCATCGACGCCCTCGCCGACGGGACCTTGCGCCTGCTACCGGTGCTGAACTGGAGCGACGGGCCCAACCTGGTGAAGTACCCCTTCATGCGGCCGACCCGGATCGCCGGCGGCACCTATTCCAGCCAGTTCTCGGCGGTCGAGACCCTGGGGGCGCAGCTCGTCCTGGCCGGGCCCACCGACCTGGGCGCGGGCGACGTGGTGGGCGATCAGGGGCCGAGCTCGATCGCCACCACCCTCACCCCGATCTCCTCGACCGCGGTGATGGCGCTCAACGCCTCGATCCCCGGCACGCTTCTGATTGACCCGACGCTGCAGCAGGCGGCGGCGCTGGCGCCCGCCCTGCCGGAGCCGCCAGCCTCGATCAACCCGGCCGCCGACATCTCCATCCTGAACCTGCTCGTCGTCTGCCTGCTGGTCTGGCTGGTCTGGCTGTTCGTGCGTCCCGAATATCGCTGATCCCCGGGAGGGTGCCGTGGCAGAGACAATCCTAACCCCGATCGACCTGACCGAGATGGAGACCTCGGCCAAGGTGCTCGAGACCGCCGTGCAGTTCGCCGAGATCAAGAAGGGTGCCTTGGTCGCGCTCACCGTGGTGCCCGACATCGTCGCCGGCATCGACTTCCGATATGCCATCCGGGGCGAGACCGGCGGCTCGGCGGGGCTCAACATGGAGAAGATCGTCGCCGACGCCCTGGCGCGGCTGAACGAAGTGATCGAGCAGCACACGCCGAGCGGCATGAAGGTCCGCACCATCGCGCGGCACGGCCCGATCTATGAGGAGATCCTGGACGTCGCCAAAAGCGTGGGTGCCACCCAGATCGTGATGGGCGCGCATAACCCGGGCCTGGCCGACTTCATGCTCGGCTCGAACACCGACCGGGTGATGCGCCACGCCAAATGCTCGGTGAGCGTCGTCCGCGGATAGGCTGCGCTTGCACCACATGCCCGGGTCCAATTGGCCTGGGCGAGGGCGCACGCCGCCCCTTTCTCTCGGCTCCCGACCGGGGCATATATCGGGGCGATGACCCAGAAACCCGAGAACCCGGCGGAGCCGTTCAAGAAGGCACTGGGCGAGGCGACCCGCGCCATGGCCAACGATGCGGAGCTGGCGGTCAGCTTCTCCGTCGATCCGCCGGGATTGTCGAACGACACGGCGCGCCTGCCCCAGGTGACCCGGCGCATGACCCGGGGCGAGGTCGATCTGGCCCGCGGCGTCGCCGATGCCTACGCGCTCCGCCGCCGCTTCCATAGCGACAGCACCCACGCCCATTACCTCCCCGCGGGCCAGATGGCGCGGGAACTCTACGAGGCGATGGAGACCGCTCGGTGTGAGGCGATGGGCGCCCGCACCATGCCGGGCACCGCCCAGAACATCGACGCCAAGATCGCGGAGGAGGCAAAGCGCCTCGGCTACGGCGATCTCGACGCCCAGTCCGACGCGCCGCTGCCCGCGGCCGTCGGCTACTACATCCGCAACCTCGCCACCGGGCGGGAGCTGCCGGCGGGGGCGGACAAGGTGCTCGACCTCTGGCGCGGCCATCTCGACGGCCGGACGGGGGAGAGTTGTACGGAGCTCGAGGCCATCCTCTCCGACCAGCGGGCCTTCGCGCGCTTCGCCCGCCAGGTGATCGACGATCTGGGCTTCGGCGACCAGCTTGGCGACGATCCCGACGACGACCAGCCGGACGACGATGAGAGCGGTGAGGACGAGGCGGAGGAGGAGCAGGGCGACGGCGCCAACGACCAGCCCGAGGCGAGCGACGATCAGCCCGACGAGCCCGACAGCAGCGAGGCGCAGGAGGTCGACCCCTCCCAGATACAGGCCACGGTCGATGCCACCGACGAGATGGACATGGACGAGGAGATGGAGGAGCTCGACGGCGAGCCCCCGCTCGACCCGCCGATGCCGCCGCCCCATTCGGATGCCGATCCGAACTACGCCGTGTTCAGCACCGCCTTCGACGAGGAGATCATGGCGGACGAGCTCGCCGATGCGGCGGAGCTTGAGCGCCTGCGCGCCTACCTCGACCAGCAGCTCGAGCCGTTGAAGGGCGCCGTCTCGCGCCTCGCCAACCGCTTGCAGCGCCGGCTCCAGGCCCAGCAGAACCGCTCCTGGGACTTCGATAAGGAGGAGGGGATCCTCGACGCCGGCCGCTTGGCCCGGGTGGTGGCGAACCCGACGACGCCGCTCTCCTTCAAGGTGGAGCGCGATACCGAGTTTCGCGACACCGTCGTGACGCTGCTGCTCGACAACTCCGGCTCCATGCGCGGGCGGCCGATCTCCATCGCGGCGATCTGCGCCGATGTGCTCGCCCGCACGCTGGAGCGCTGCGGGGTGAAGTGCGAGATCCTGGGCTTCACCACGCGCGCCTGGAAGGGCGGTCAGGTGCGGGAGGCCTGGCTGAAGGCCGGCCGGCCGGCCAATCCCGGGCGGCTGAATGACCTGCGCCACATCGTCTACAAATCGGCCGATGCGCCGTGGCGGCGGACCCGCCCGAATCTCGGCCTGATGATGAAAGAAGGGCTCCTGAAGGAGAACATCGACGGGGAGGCGCTGGAATGGGCCCATCGCCGCCTGACCGGCCGGCCGGAGGCGCGGCGCATCCTGATGGTGATCTCCGACGGGGCGCCGGTGGATGACGCGACCCTGTCGGTGAACGCAGCCAACTACCTGGAAAAGCACCTTCGCGATGTGATCGCCATGGTAGAGCGGCGGCGGGCGGTGGAGCTGATCGCCATCGGCATCGGCCACGACGTCACCCGCTACTACCAGCGAGCGGTGACGATCACCGATGTCGAACAGCTCGCCGGTGCGATGACGGAGCAGTTGGCCGCCCTCTTCGACCACGCCGGCCCCCGCCGCTTCGCCGCCTGACCCCGCGGCGCCAAGCCGCGACCGTGATCGCAGGGTGACGTCGCCCCCCAGCGCGGCTAAGACGGGCAGAGCGGACGCGACGGATCGGCATGGCACGTTTCCTCATCACCTCGGCGCTGCCCTACATCAATGGGGTAAAGCACCTCGGCAATCTGGTCGGCTCCCAACTGCCGGCCGACGCTTATGCGCGCTACCTCCGCGCGCGGGGCCACGAGGTGATGTTCATCTGCGCCACGGATGAGCATGGCACGCCGGCGGAGCTTGCGGCGGCCAAGGCCGGGCAGCCGGTGGCCGAGTATTGCGCCGAGATGTGGGGCGTGCAGAAGCGGCTGGCTGACGGCTTCCATCTCTCCTTTGACCATTATGGCCGCTCATCCTCTGCCCGGAACCATGCGCTCACCCAGCATTTCGCGGGCCGGCTGGCCGATGCCGGGCTGATCGCCGAGGTGGCGGAGCGCCAGGTCTACTCGCCGGCCGACGGCCGCTTCCTGCCCGACCGCTATATCGAGGGGACCTGCCCGAATTGCGGCTATGAACGGGCCCGCGGCGATCAGTGCGAGAACTGCACCATTCAGCTCAACCCCACCGATCTGATCAATCCGCGCTCCGCCATCTCCGGCGCCACGGATCTGGAGGAGCGGGAGACGACGCACCTCTACCTCCGCCAATCCGCCATGCGGGACCGGCTGGACGCCTGGATCGACAGCAAGAGGGACTGGCCGATCCTCACCACCTCCATCGCCAAGAAATGGCTGCATGACGGCGACGGCCTGCAGGATCGCGGCATCACCCGCGATCTCGACTGGGGCGTGCCGGTGCGCCGGGGGTCCGAGCCCTGGCCGGGGATGGAGGAGAAGGTCTTCTACGTCTGGTTCGACGCGCCGATCGAGTACATCGCCGCCACGGCCGAATGGGCCGATGCGACGGGCCGGGAGGAGTCCTCGTGGCGGCGCTGGTGGCGCACGGACGAGGGGGCGGAGGATGTGCGCTACGTCCAGTTCATGGGCAAGGACAACGTGCCCTTCCACACCCTCTCCTTCCCCGTGACGATCATCGGCTCGGGCGAGCCGTGGAAGCTCGTCGACTACATCAAGTCCTTCAATTACCTCAATTATGAGGGCGGGCAGTTCTCCACCAGCCAGGGCCGCGGCGTCTTCATGGACGCCGCGCTCGACGTGCTGCCGGCCGATCTCTGGCGCTGGTGGCTGCTCGCGAACTGCCCCGAAAGCTCCGACACCGAGTTCACCTGGGAGGGGTTCCAGGCCGGCGTGAATAAAGACCTGGCTGACGTCCTCGGCAACTTCGTCAGCCGGGTGACGAAGTTCTGCCGCTCCCGCTTCGGCGAGGTCGTGCCGGAGGGCGGCGCGGAGACGGAGCTCGAGGCCCGATTGCGCCAGGCCCTCACCACCCGCCTCGCCGCCTACGAGGCCCATTGGGAGGCGATCGAGGTCCGTAAGGCGGCGGCGGAGCTCCGTGCGATCTGGGTGCTCGGCAACGAATACTTGCAGGAAGCGGAGCCCTGGGCCGTCTTCAAGCAGGACCCGGCGCGGGCGGCGGCAATCATCCGGCTCTCCCTCAACCTGATCCGGCTCTACGCCATCCTCTCCCAACCCTTCATTCCGGAGACGGCGGCTCGCCTGCTGGCGACGCTCGGCATCCCCGAGCAAGGGCTCGACTGGGCCGAGAGCGTCGAGGCGGCGCTCAGCGCATTGCCGCCCGGCCACGCCTTCACCGTGCCCGAAAACCTGTTCGACAAGATCACCGACGAGGGACGCACGGCGCTGGAGACCCGCTTCTCCGGCCAGCCCGACGCCGCCTGACGTGGCGTGATCCTCAACCGGCGAGTGCGCTAGCGCACAGGCAACCGGAGGTGGAGCGCGCTACGGTCTCGCTACGAATTGTGGGGCGTGGTGGTGCACGTGCTAGGTGAATATTCTCTCCCGGGCGGGGTCTGACGATGTATTTCGGCTCACGCCCGGGGCCTTTCCCCGACGAAACAGGCGACGATCGGCGGGCGACGTATGACCCTCCATCGGCTAGGACGGAGGTGGTCGACCGCACTGTGGCGATAGACCCTGGAATAGAGCCCTTCCCCTGGAAGGGCGGCGACGTGGTTCGCCTCGCCCGTCTGCACGGCCGAGCACTCAGCGTCTTTACCCGTCTGCTACCGCGCTGTCAGTTCATCAAGGCGCCCGCCGGCACGGTGGTGCAGCGGGCGGGCGTCGTGCCGAAGGCGGCGCTCTATCTGATGGACGGGCGGGCGCTGGTCCAGGGCTTGGGTCTGGTCGATCCGCTCGCGCCGGGCCATCTGATCGGGGCGGAGGCGGCCCTCGCCGGACGTCCCGCCACCTTCCATTTGGTGGCAGAGGCCGAGGCGCAGTTCGCGGCCTGGCGGCCCGAAGATCTGCGCACCCTGCTCGCCGTCGCCAAGCCCGCCCGGGTCGCACCGGCTCCCGCCGTGCTGCCCGCCGGCTAGATGCCCCTACGCGGAAAATCGCGAAAAACCGTGGAGATGCATGCGCCTAGGGCTCGGGCAAGACCGAGCCCCCTGAGCTTCGGCGGGGGTGTCGACATCCATGCCAGCGTCGCCACGCCCGAAGGGCCGTATGCCTCCGGCGAGGACACTTGACCCAGCAAGAACGCCACATGGCCTTCGCAGTGGCTCAAATATCCACGGCCGAGGCGCCGGCCAGCGGACCCGTGTCGCCGCGCACCCGCCCCTTGGCCTGACCTGGCGACAAGCCGCGATTAGCCGCCCTTGACCGCTTCTCATCGCGCGCCGCTGCGCTTATCTCACTCCTATGGAACACGGTGTCACCATCGAGCATGTGGAGGACTGGCTGATCGGCGAGGCGCTCGGCGATCCCGACATCCTGCTCCTCTTCGAAAATCTCTGCCGGCGGCTGAACGCGGCCGGCATCCCGCTCGACCGCGCGTCGGTCACTTGGCCGACGCTGCATCCGCTCTTTCGGGCAGAACAGATCCTCTGGCGGAAGGAGGGGGGCTGCGAGCTCTTCCAATATGCCTTGGAGGAGGGTTTGGCCGAGGCCTGGCTAAAAAGCCCATTTCACTACGCCCTGGTCAATCACCTGGACATGATGCGCCGACGTCTGATCGGGCCCGAGATGCTGGTCGACTTCGAGGTGTTGGAGGAGTTTCGCGACGACGGCTACACCGACTACCTGCTGACGTCGACCGATTTCCAGATCGCCAACGTCAACAGCTTCGCGCGGGGCGATACCGGCATCATAGCAAGCTGGGCGACCCAGCGAGAGGACGGCTTCGCCGAGAGCGACATGCAGGCGCTGACCCGGATCCAGCGGATCTTCGCCGTGGCCTGCCGCGCCTCCATCCAGCAGCGCATCATGAACAACATCGCCCAGGCCTATCTCGGCCGCATCGGGGCGGAGCGGGTGCTGTCCGGCAATATCCGCCTCGGCGATGGGGAGCGCATCCGGGCGATCGTCTGGTTCTCCGACCTCCGCGGCTCCTCCTGGCTGTCCTTCCGGATGGCGCCCGATGCCTATCTGGCAATGCTGCGGAAGTACTATGCCTGCACCGCCCAATCGGTGATCGACGAAGGGGGCGAGGTGCTGGATTTCATCGGTGACGGTGTGCTCGGCATCTTCCCGGTGAAGGGCGATTTCGGCCTGCCCGACGCGGTGAACGCCGCGACCCGGGCGATGGAGACGGCGCTGCGCCGCGGCGATGCCTTGGCGGCGGAGCGGCAGGCGGCTGAGCCGGAGATCAGCTTCTCCGTCGTCATGGCGGCGGGCGAGGTGATGTTCGGCAATGTGGGCGTCGATGCCCGCCTGGTCTTCACCGCGATCGGCGAGACGGTGAACATCGTCACCCGCATCGACGATCTGACCAAAACGCTGGGCCGCTCGGTCCTGGTGACGGAGGAGATCGCCCAGGTCGATCCCGATCACTGGCTCAGCGTCGGCCAGCAGGCGATCCCGGGCATGAACACCTCCCGCGCGCTCTATGCCCGGGCCTGTGAGGTCGACCGCTTCGACAACGACGCTTTGGTGGAACGCATGCGGGCGGCGTTGGAGGCGAGCTAACCCGCTGTGCTGTCGGCGAGGTGCGCCAGAACGCGCTCGGCGATCAGGGCGGAGACGCGGACGTTGCTCTCCTCCGTCACGCCGGCGATGTGCGGCGTGAGGATCAGGTTCGGCAGATCGGCGAACCGTGCGCCGTCCTCCGCCGTCAACGGTTCAGTCTCGAAGACGTCGAGGGCGGCGCCGGCCAGGCGACCTTCGCGGAGAGCGTCCGCTAGAGCGGTCTCGTCCAGCGCCCCGCCCCGCGCGGCGTTCACCACGACCGCCTCGGGTCGGAGGAGGCGGAGCGCGATGGCGTCGACCATGCCCCTCGTCTCGTCGGTCAATGGCACGTGCAGGCTGAGCACATCGGCGCTCTGTAGCAGCGCCTCGAAGCCGACCCGCTGCGCCTCGGCCCAGGCGGGATCGTCCGCCGGCAGATAGGGGTCGTGGGCTGCGACGGCCATGCCGAGCGCCCGGGCCCGCGTCGCCGTCTGGCGTGCGATGGAACCGAAGCCGAGAAGGCCGAGGGTCTTGCCCGCCACCTCCCGCCCGATCATCGTCTGGCGGGGCCATTCGCCGGCCGCCACCGCCGCGCTGCCGCTCCAGGCGCCGCGAAGCAGCACCAGCGCCGCAGTCACCACGTACTCGGCGACGGAGGCATCGTTCGCCCCGGTGGCGGGATAGACCGCGACGCCCTTCGCCTCACACGCCGCCACGTCGATATTGTCGAGCCCGACGCCGAGGCGCCCGACACAGCGGAGGGCCGGCGCGGCGGCAAGCAGATCCGCGCCCACCTGGGTGCGGTTGCGTACGATCAGCGCCCGGGTCTCGGCGAGCAGCCCAGGGAGCTCCGCCTGGCGATCGGCGAGGCTGGGGTCGTAGAGCGTGTCGTGCCGGGTCGCGATCCCGGCGACGGCGGCCTCGTCCATGAACTCGGTGATCAGGACCTCGGGCATCCGACCTCCCACCCATCCGTCATCGCGATCGCCCGGCCGGTGCGGGCCGATTGCTCCGCCGCGGCCCCCATGACGACGGAGGCGAGGCCGTCGGCGAGGCCCACCTCCGGCACGCCGCCCCGCGCCACGATCTCGCGGAACTTCTGGTGCTGATAGAACGTGGCGCCGTGGTGGTCGCCCGCCGCCAGGACCGTCGGGTCCACTTCCACCTCCTCGATCCGCTCCGTCCGCGTCGCGCGGTCGGAGATGGCGATGCGCGCCGTCCGCTCCTGCCCCGGGGCGGCGAAGCGGCCAGGGCCGGGGATCATCGCGTCGATCCGGGCCCGGTCGCCGGTGGCGGACACAACCTCCTGCCAGGTCGAGCCCTCCGCGAACATGCAGAGATCCAGCATCGCCCGTGCGCCACCCTCGAAGTCCACCGTGACAAAGGCGTTGTCGAGGATGTCGGGGGTTTGGCCGTCGTAGCGCTCCTCCAGATGGTTCACGTTCTGCCCGGCGGAGGCGTAGATCCGCATGGGCTCCGCGCGCAGGATCAGGCGCATCAGGTCGAAGAAATGACAGCATTTCTCGACCATCGTGCCGCCGGTCTGGGCGTTGAAGCGGTTCCAGTCGCCGACCTTGGGGAGGAAGGGAAAGCGATGCTCGCGGATCGAGAGCATGTGGAGCCGGCCGGCGGTGCCGACCCGCACCTCCTCGATCAGGCGGGCGATGGGCGGCATGTAGCGGTACTCCATCGCCACCCAGACCGGCGCCTGGCGACCCTCGGCCGCGGTGAGGACTTGGCGGCAGTCCTCGGGTGAGATGGCGAGCGGCTTTTCACAGAGGATCGGCACGTCATAGGCCGGTAAGATCTCGGCCAGCGTCGGCGCGTGCAGGTGATTGGGGGAGGCGATGAGGATGGCGTCGGGCCGGGTCGCTGCCAACATCTCGCGCGCATCGGCGAAGGCCTGGCAGGTGGGGCCGGCGAGGGCCAGGGCCGCTGCCCGCATCCCCTCATCGGGGTCGGCGATCGCAGCCATCTCGACCCCCTCGAGCAGGGCGACGTTGCGGATATGCTCCTGCCCCATCATCCCGGCGCCGATCAGCGCGTAGCGGAGCGTCACCGTCAGAGCTCCAACACCGGCAGATCGAGCGCGCCGGCCAGACCGCGGAGCGCTGGGCGGTGGTCGCCATAGGCGAGCGCCATGTGATGCTCGAGCCCGCAGGCGATCAGGTCGGGCAGCACGTCGGCCACCGGCCGCGAAAACCGCACGACGCCCGAGGTGCCGGTGAAGGCCATCGGCCGGTCGAGCATCTCGCCCGCGGCCAGGACCATGCGCGGGCCCCCACGGGTCTGGCTGATCCGGGCGAAGGTGACGGGCCCGGGTTTCAGCGCAAACTCGAAGAGCAGAGGCATCCGCCGGTTGGTGTGGATCGTCGCGCGCGGCGGCGCCGCGGGATGGGCCATGGAGGCGGGCGCCTGGCCGCAATGCCAGACGACGCCGGTGTCGTCGTCTTCGTCCATGTCCACCAGATCGGCGAGGAAGACCGGCGCGCCCGCCGCCTCCTGCAACGCAAGCTGGCTGAGGGCGCCGTAGACGTCCGCCTCGCAGGCGCAGGGCACCCGGGCCTCGCCCAGCATCGAGACCGGGCCGCAGACCGCGCCGCCATACTCGGTGAAGGTCTCGGGCCAGCAGCGGAGCGCGAAGGCGTCGTAGTCCCGCTCCGCGCGGATCCGGTCCAGCGCCGCGCGGAGGCGGAGGGAGCGGTCGAGCTCACCGGCATCCACCGTCTCTAGATCCGCCAGCAAGGTCGCGGCGGTGCGGTGCAGCGCCTTCGCCTCGGGCTCGGCCACCTGGCGCGCGGTCTCGAAGAGGGTGGGGAGCGCGATCTCGTCGACCGTGACGCCTGCGAGGCGGGCGAGGGCCGTGGGGTCGTAGGCGCAGGTGGAAAAGCCGTCGGGATGCGCGCCGATCCGGGCGATCCGGCGGCCGGAGAGACGGGCGGCGAGCGCCTGGCCTGCCTCCGTCGCCTCCGCCGGCCGGGGCTCGGGCACGGGGCGCCTGGTGCTGCCGGCGATCAGCTCGGCGACGGCGTCTTCGGCGCCATGCGGCTCAGCGTAGAGCCAGGCGAAGGGCCGGCCGGCCTGGCCGAGGGCGTGGGAGGCGAGGTTGAGGCCGCAGAAGGCGTTGAGCCGGAGCCGCCCGCCGAGCCGCGGCTCCGGCACCGCCCAGATGGCGAGCGGGCCGGCATGGGCCTCCGCCGCCGCCACGGTTGCCGCGGCATCGGTAAAGGTGACCTGGAGGAGGAGGAGGAGGTCGACCGGCCCCATACCCGCCTGCGCCTCCGCCACCGCCGGCCCGTCGAAGAGGAGGGTGCGGGGACCCGCGACCTCGTGTCCAGTGCCGTCGAGGACGGCGAGCATGGCGGCTAGCCGGTCCTCCGCGAAGGGTACATCGAAAGTCGCGCGGCCGAGGGGGAGGAGGCCGATCCGCATCAGCCTGCCCCGAGATCGGCGTAGAGGTGGCGGAACGAGGCATCGGCTGGCGCGAACCCCGCGCTGCCGCCGAAGACCGGGTGGGCGTGCCAGGGCGTCGCCGCCTCATCGGTCAGCGCGTTCAGGTCCCGCATATAGGCGACAGAGGCGCTCTCCAGCCCCGCCCGGATCGCGTCCCAATCGGGATAGTTCTGGAAGGCCTCAAGCCAGATTGCCCGGCCGGCCAGATAGCCGCTGGCGCCGGCCTGATAGGCATGCTCCAGGATCTGGCGGAAGGCGGCCTTGCCGGCGCCGGCCGATAGCATCACCCAGGGCCGCCCGGCCAGCCGGCCCATCTGGTCGAACAGGTCCTGCGCGCCGTCCGCGCCCGCCTCCACATCCGCCGCTGCCAGGGGCGATTCGAGCTTGAAGACGTCGATGCCGTAGTCCGCCTTGGCGAACTCCTCAACGGAGCCGAGGACGTGGTCGGCCCGCTTCGTGCGCATCTCCACATAGTCGCCCGTCTGCTCGGCGTCGCTGGCCAGCGGATAGACCAGAAGCTCGAACAGATAGGGGATGTCGTAGGCTGCGCAGGCCTCGCCAACGCGCTTGGCGAAGTCCTGTTGAGCACGGCAGACCTCCGCGCTCGCATCCGGTCGGTACCAGGCCAGCACCTTCACCGCGTCGCCGCCCAGCCGGCGGATTTTTCCAACCGACCAGTCGTCGATCTCCGCCGAGAGGCGCCCGCCCGGCGTTTCCTCAAAGAGCGAGTCCTCAAGCGTCACGATCAGACCCTTGGTGGGCGAGAGCCGGTCGAGCCCCATCGGGATCGCGTAATGCGGGTCGAGCAGCATGGCGGAGCTTTCGCCCTGCAGCGTCTCGATCAGCAGCGTCTTGAAGCGGGCGACCTCCGCCCAGGGCGCCTCCTCCACCCCCAGATGCTTGGCGATCGGGCCCTTGATCGGCGGGCGCTGGTCGACCGCCGTCATCTTGAAACGGCCGCTGGCGTCGGCCATGCGGCGGAGGCCCCAGAGCTTGCCGGGCGTCGGTGTCATGGTGTCGTCACCCCCAGGAAGGCCTCGACCTCGGCCCGCTTCGGCGTCCCCAACCGCCCGCCCGGGCGGGTGCATTTGAGGGCCGCCGTGGCGGAGGCGAAGCGGATCGCTTGGCCCTCGTCTCTACCCTCGGCCAGGGCCAGGGTGAAGGCCCCATGCCAGACATCGCCAGCGCCAAGCGTGTCGACAGCCTCGACAGGGAACGCCGGCACGTGCTGCACCCCGTCGGCGAGGTAGAAGACGCCCGCTCCGCCGTCCGTTACCGCCACCCAGCCGCCATAGCGCGCGCGGGCGGCGATAAGCCCCGCGCCGATATCATCGGTCCCCGCATAGGCGCGGAGGCCCTGGCGGGAGAAGACGATGTGGCTCGCGGCCTCAAGCGCTGGGTCGGCGTCGTCGCCCGCCTCCCCGTCGAGAACCGCCGGGATGCTGCGCGCGCGGGCGAGGGCCATGAGGGCCGCCGCCCCCTCCGGCCAGCGGGTGTCGGTGAGCGCCGCGGCGGCGACCGGAGCCTCGGCGATCCAGGCGGCGTCTGAGGGAAGGCCGCTGCCGCGAAAGGCCATGATCTGCCGCTCCCCCGCCGCATCGAGGTAGATCGAGGAGAAGGCAGAGCGCCCGCCGGGGAAGGCGCGGAAAAGACGGGTGTCCACCCCCTCCATCTTCAGATCCGCGGTGATCATGCGGCCGACCACGTCCTCGCCCCGCCGGCCGATCAGGTGGGCGGTGCCGCCGAGGTGGGCGATAGCGACGGCGGCGTTGGCGGCGCAGCCGCCGCCCACGATCTCTGCCGCCTCGGCCCGGTACTTTTCCGCCCGCTCGGGCATCCGGTCCATGCGAAAGACGAAGTCGAGGACGGCCGAGCCGCAGACGAGGATCGTGGGCATCGCCTCAGTCGACCGGCAGGCCCGAGGGTACCGTTTCCGGCCGCCCGAGCCGGCCCTTGACGCTCTCCGCCCCGGTGAGTGCGTTCAGGAACGCGACCAGGTCCGCCACCTCGCCGTCCGTCAGGGCGACCGGCGCGATGTCGACGGCGGCGCGCAGGCGCGCCCGCTCCCGCCGATCCTCGAGCGCCACGAAATCCTCGATGGCGAGCCAGTCGGCCGCGGGCAGCGCCACCTCCGTCTCCGTCCAGGCATCGAAGGCGGCGACCGGGTCGAGGTGGTGGCGCACGATGCCCTCCAGCGTCGCGTACGCGCCGTTGTGGCCATACGGCGCGGTCAGCGCGACGTTGCGGAGGGAGGGGGTGCGGAAGCGGTAGGCATCCTCCAGCCGATCCGTCTCCGCCATCCGCCCGACATCGCGCACGTAGGGATCGAAGGGACGGGTGCGGCCCGGCCCGAAATGCGGGAGGGCGAGGGCGTGGAACCTCTGATCGGTGAGCAGCGGGCCGGAATGGCAGGTGCCGCAGCCGGCCGCCCCGAAGAAGAGGTCCAGGCCCCGCATCGCATCTGCCGGCAGGGAGGCCTCGCCCGCCAGGAAGCGGTCATAGGGGCTGTCGAAGCTCCGCCACTCGCTGGCCACGAACGCGCCGAGGGCGTTGGCGATCTCCACGATCGTGACCTCGGCCGCGTCGTCGAAGCCGTTCACGGCGGCGAGCCGCGTGCCGTAGGCCGGGATCGTGCGCACCCGCTTGGCGATCTCCGCCCAGGCGCGCGTGATGTCGGAGCCGGCCGCGAAGGAGATGTCGTTCTCCCCCGGGCTCCCCGCCATCTCGGTCTCGGAGGTGATGGGGAACAGCGCCTGGGCCGCGAGGATGGAGGCGAGGCCGTCGGGCAACGCCTCCTCCGCCGGGCTGTCGAAACCGTTGGCGTAGGTCTCGGCAATCGTCAGACGGCCGTCGTGGAAGAGCGTGGTCACCTGCCGGGCGCCGAGGTTGAAGAGGGCAGGGGCGTTCCGCGGCACCCGCTGCTCGATCCGATGGGCGCCGGCGCCGGTGCTCCGCTCCTCCCCCACGCCCTTGCCACCCTCGCCGACGCCGAGCGCCAGGCCGTCGCCCGAGGCGTGGTCGTGGTGATGGCAGGTGCCGCAGGAGATGTTGCGGTTGCCCGAGAGGATTGGGTCGTAGAAGAGCAGCCGGCCGATCGCCGTCTCCTCCGCATCCACCGGGGGAAAGTCGGCCTCCGTCAACGCCTCCGGCCCCGCGGCGGCGGTTGAGGCGACGAGGGCCGCGGTGCATCCTGCCAGCAGACGGAGGGAGATCGCCCGATGCCACGACTGACCGGGGCGCTTGTAGCCCTGTGCCTTGCCCTGCCGGCCCCGGCCCTTGCCTCGGGCCTTGAGCGGGCGCGGGACCTGATGGAGGCCGGCCGCTACGCCGAGGCGCTGCGCGAGCTGGAGCCCGCGGCCCGCTCCGGCAATGCCGAGGCGGAGGAGCGGATCGGCATCATGTACGCCCTCGGCCTTGGCGTCGAACAGGACGACGCGCGGGCGTTCGAGTGGTACCTCCGCGCCTCGATGAAGGGACATCCCGGGGCGCAGTCCGGCGTCGGCTGGTACTACGAGACCGGCCGGGGCATGCCTGCGCCTGACCTGGTCCGCGCCTACATGTGGTACGTCCTCTCCGCCATCGGCGGCGATCCCGACGCGGCGCTGAGCCAGGAGGAGATCGTCAAGAAGATGACGGCGGAGGAGATCGCGCGGGCGCATATACTGATCGACGACTACCGGGCCTGGCTCTACCCCTATCGGTAGTCGATCCAGTCCGCGAACGAAATCCTGTTGATGGGCCTGTGGGGTATGAGGGCTTATCCTTAGCCCAGTCTTTCGTTCACGCATGGAAAGGTACCCAGGCGGTCGGGTCGATGAATTGACAACGTCGATCGTCTAACTCTACTCAGCCGTCGAAGGCTGCAAAAGATGACCTCGAGCGCCACCCAAAGGCCCATCGAACCATTCCAAATAAATATTATTAAGAGGCTACAAAAAAGTCAGAAATAAGATCGATTTTACTAAGGGATTGCGCTGCTCGGACTATCTATGTCTGTGGCGCGCCTGCAATCCGAAAGCTCACGGGGCAAACGCGAAAGCACCCAGATCTGCCACTATAGTTGTTAGTACAGGAGCTATCACAGCTAAAAAAGTCTCGATATGACGCTGGATCTGGCCAGATCTAGTTCTTAGTTTGTCAACTTCGTCTTCAACCAAGTATTCATTCCTTTTGATATTTATCTGAGCCATGCTTATCGGTATATAAAATCCTGCGATTACAAGAGAATAGCTGATCCCAAAATAAATAGATACCCCTGAAGCAGCAGAACGATAGGTCAAGAAATCTGCGTCCGATAGGACTGCCTTGGGGAACTGCAGGAGCGCAAAAATGCAGATCATGCCGATTGTAAAGAACGCGGACGTCAAAAAAAGAAAGAGACGAGGCAGACCTTCCCGAGCGTTGAACTCATTGGCACTTACTTGGGTTGAAGTTGAGAGCGGTCTGCCGAGCGCGAGGCTCGCGCCAAGTGCTGCGGCGCCCGCGCCGAGTATGCCTGAGAGGGCGCCGATCAGTTGGATGACGTCGAGCCCAGTAGTTGTCGTATAGTCTGATCCTTCAGCTGTGCGGTGACTCGGCAGTCCGAATGCACACTGGGCGCTTTCGGCGTAAGCTAAACAGGCCTCAAAGGCCGCTTTGAACAAGTCTCTATCAAGAAAGTAGTGAAGCCTTTGTGAGCGCTCAAGATTATAGTAAATTATTGCAGAGCTGATTCCTGCAGCAAAAATAGTAATTGCTGCAATACGTGTCTTTCTATCAAATGTGTATTCCCATTTCTCTTTCATTTGATTATTGTAGCAACCTTTATGGAATAGCTCTAATATAAAGACAATAGATATTATTAGAGAAACACAAAAAAATAGAACTGTAGTGCCCATAAAGGTGTATCTAGTCCCCAATTCCATGTAGGGACTAGACTGCGTGACCATCGACTCCAGGCCACTAAGTTGAGGATTAGCGAATCCAAGTCGATAGAATAGAATATCAGTTCCAATAAAAATCGTAAGTGGTATGAGTATATAGAACAAATGCTTTATTGGAATGTGGTACATATATCTCTGCAAATCTATAGAGGTTTCTACGATTTTTCAGTAGAAAGTAGATTTTTTTTGATGACGTGATACGTATGGTGCTTTTGAGACATCACCACAGTGTAGACTGGGCTTTGCTTTGGATTTTTTGATCTAGACTCACACTTCCCATGAGACGGTTGTAGAGTTTTGATACCGATTTCCGACCAATTTGTCAACTCTATTGACCGATAAGTGTCCCTTTTCAAGCGCTTATCGCGTAGCGTTGGGATATGCTAGCAAAGCTTGACCCCCGCCTTGATGATCGTTGTGACAACCTTTCAATTAGAGAAAGTGGTGGCAAAGATGGGGACGGCAACTGCCCGCCTAGCCAAGGACGCGAGGCGCCAGGAAGTTGACGTCTATAGCGTGCTCGCCAGACGTCTTCTGACCGTCCGAGCTCGAAATGCGAACGTTATTTGGTGTGTCGGCGACATCCAGGACACGGACACTGCCCGCTTTGAGCTCCGTCAGGTGCGGCCAAGCCGCTACAGATACCGCTCGATGATCTCTGCCATGCGTTCTTCCGAAAGGATCGGGGGTAGCACCGTGGCGACCATGCCCTCGGCGTCGATCAGGTAGATGAAGGAGCCGTGGGCGTAGATCGGGGTGCCGTCGGGCATTTCGGTGATCTTCTCCACGTTCACCTGGAAGACGTCGCGGGCGGCGGCCAGCGCGTCCTCCGACCCCGTGAGGCCGACGAGCTGGGGATGGATCTCCGGCATCGACTCAGCGAGGGCCTCCGGCGTGTCGTTCTCCGGGTCCACCGTGATCATCAGGGCGCTTATGCCGCCCGCCTTGTCGCCCAGCATGTCGAGGGTCGTGGCCATGCGGGGGAGGGCGACGGAGCAGATCGCCTCGCACGAGGCATAGCCAAAGAACAGGAGCGCCGGGCGCCCGGCATAGTCGGCCTCCGTCCGCCGCGCGCCGGTCTGGTCGACCAGATCAAAGCTGACGTCGATCTCCACCGGAAAGGGGGTCGCGGCCGGAAGCGGCGGCAGCGGTTTGGCCGCCGTCTCGGCCCGGTGGGCCGCGGCCTCCTCCTCCGACCCGTGGATCACGCCGTTATGGGCGAGCGCACTGCCGGCGAAGGCGGCGAGCGCCAGGCCGATCAGCCAGGGGCGCCTCATTGGAACCAGTCCGCAATGAAGGCCTCGTCCACCTCGAGCCCGAGGCCGAGATAGCCGTCGCGCGCGATCAGCGCCTGGATCCGCGGCTCACGCCGGAACCAGGGGCCCTCGCCCGCCGCATCGGGGTTTTCTTCGGCCCAGACGCGGGTCCAGCGGTTGGTGGGCGAGAACTCCTCCTCATCCAACCGGCGGATGAGCTGCACCTGGTAGAAGCGGCTCGGATCGACTTCGTCGTCGCCGACCATCAGGCCGTCGACCTCCACCATCTCGTTGCAATAGGGCAGGAGGTCGGTCACCGCGCCGTTGAAGGCCGGCTGGGTGTTTTTGTTGACCGGGATCAGGACGTTGTCGACCTCTCGGATCAGGCCGAGCTGGCGGTTCCCGGCGCCGCAATCGGCCGGGCAATCGCCGGTGAGCTCGCAGAGGATGTCGACGACCTGGGCGGTGAAGCGGGCGCTTTCCTCCCCCACCAAGCCCCAGGAGCGGGCCTCGCTGTTGGCGGAGAACGGTCCGCCCTCTTGCGCGGTGGCGGGGCCGGCGACGTGCAGGGCCGCGGCGATCAGGGCGCGCATCATCGGTTCGGATCCGGAATGGCGAAGGGCGGGATCGGGCCGAAGTCCTCGTGGTTGAGGTTCTGGATGCCCGAGTTGTCGACCACGGTGTCGACGATCAGGTAGCGGATGCCGTCGCGCTCGTGCAGCAGGCCGTCGACCGTGACGATGTCGGTCTGCACTTCGAGGATCGCGTCGCCGCCGGTGACGTCCTCCTCCCCTTCCCATTTCAGGACGAGATAGACCTCGCCGGTCTCGGTCAATACGCCGACCGGGATGCCGCCGGCTGCGCACCAAAGCGCGCAAGTGTGGTGCGCGGTGCCGACCACCGCCTCCGGCCCGCCCATGACGCCGGAGAAGTAGCACCAGGTGTCCATCACCTCGCCGGTGATCTGCACCCTCTCCCCCGTCGCCGCCCAACCCGGGCTGGCGGCGGCCAGGGCAATGGCGGCGCCTCCGATCCATGTTCGCATGGTCTCAAATCCTCCCGATCTCGCGCCGGTCAGCATAGGAGCGGATGGGGCGCCGCACCAAGCACTCATTGACAGATTGACGCACTCAACCGGGCGTGCTCGCGCAGCTGTGAGCGGCGGTGAGCGTGAGCTCACGCTGGCGAGAGTTGAGCCGGGATCGAGGGGGGCGGATGCGCCCGGGCTGGGGATCGTTGAGCGGTCGGGCGGCCCCGGGTGCGCTCCCGGGGCCGCGTGGCGCGTGTCGTCAGTTCAGGTCGGCGGCGTAGCTCCCGTCGATCTCCGCCTCGGCCTCGGCCACCGCCTCCTGAAGCGCCGCGAGGATCTCCGGCCCGCGGTCGACATTCTCTCCGAACCAGTCGAAGACCGGCGCCGCGGCCTCCCGGAACGCGGCCTTCTCCCCCGGCGTCGGCACGTAGAGCGCGCCACCCCCGGCCACGAAATCCTCATAGGCCTGGATCGACTTCCGCTTCGGCGAGGCGAAGGTCGCCTGCTGCAATTGGTAGAAGCCGTCGACCACCACCCGGCGCAGATCCTCGGGCATCGAGGTGAAGCGCTCGTTGTTCATCCACCAGAGCGCGCCCATGTAGGCGTGCCCGTCGAGGGTGAGGTACTGCAGCCCGGCCTCGGGGAACTTCATGCCCATGATGTCGGTGATGCCGTTCTTCGAGCCCTCGACCACGCCCGTCTGGAAGGAGGTGAAGAGCTCGGGCCACGGGATCGGGGTGGGCGAGGCGCCAAGCGCGCTCACCAGCTCCTGCGGCAGATCGGCGACGATGGTGCGGATCTTGAGCCCGGCGAGGTCGTCCGGCCCGCGCACCTCCCGCTGGGTGTTCGCGAAGTTCCGCCAGCCGCCGGTATTGCCGACGGTCATCAGGCGGATGGTGTCGCCCGAGTCCTCCAGCGCCATGCCCCGCATCGTGCGCACGAAGTCGCCGGAGAGCACATGCTCCGCCACCCGGTCGTCGCGCATCAGGTAGGGCAGGTCGAGCACCTGCACGTAGGGAAAGATCCCGGAGGCCCCGCCGGAGGTCGAGATGTAGATGTCGATCGAGCCGTCGGAGACGCCGGCCAGGCACTCCGCCCCGTTGGAGCAAAGCTGGGTGCCGATGAAGAGCTCCACAGCGATCCGCCCGTTCGATGCGCTTTCGACGTAGTTCTTGAAGACGACTAGGCCGTCATAGTCCTCGTCGTTCTCGTTGGAATTGGCGGTGGCGCGGAGCGTGATGTCCTGCGCCGCAGCGGGCAGCGCCACGGCGCCCATCAGCGCGGCGAGCCCGAGGGCCTTGAGGGTTCCGAAGGTCATGCGTTTCTCCCTGTTGCGTTTCGGTCGGTCATTGGACGAAGCCCGTCAGGCGCGGGATCGTCATGGAGATCGCCGGGAAATAGGTGATGAGGAAGATCACCAAGATCTCCACAGCGAGGAAGGGCAGGATGGCCCGGGCAATGGTCTCCACCCGTTCGCCCGAGACCGATGAGGCGACGAAGAGGACCAATCCCATAGGTGGCGTTGCCAGGCCGACCGTCAGATTGACGCTCATGATGATGGCGAAGTGCACCGGGTGGACGCCGAGATCGACGAACACGGGTCCGAGGATCGGGCCGAGGATGATGATCGCCGGCCCCGCATCCAGGAACATCCCCACAATGAAGAGGAGGATGTTGATGAGGAAGAGCAGGATCAGGGGGTTCTCCGACAGCGTCAGGATGAAGGCTGCCAGCATCTCCGGCGCGTGGGAGAGGGAGACGACGACCTTGAAGGCCACGGCGGCGCCCACGAGCAGCAGGACGGTGGCCGAGCCCATGGCCGAGCGCATCAGGATGCCCGGCAGGTCGGCAAGCGTCATGGACCGCAGCAGCAGGAACGAGATGACGAGGGCATAGGCCACCGCCATCACGCTCGCCTCCGTCGGTGTGAAGACGCCCGCGAGGATGCCGCCGAGGATGATGATCGGGGTCTGGAGCGGCACGACGGCGCGCTTGCAGGTGTTCCGCAGATCCTCCGACATCACCCGGCGGAGGCGGCGGAAGATGATCTCCGTCAGCACCACGAAGAAGATCAGGACGGGCAGGACCGGGAAGCCGATCGTGTCGCCCGCCTCATCCCGCCCGGTGCCGAAGGGGGCGCCTGTTGTACCCTCCCAGATCAGGCCGACGATCAGGTAGAGGAGCCAGAGCACGCCGACGAAGTTGGCGCGCGCCAGGATGCGGGCGATCAGGTTCTCGGCGGGGCTGAGCGGCTCGCCCGTCCGCACGATGCGCTCTGCCTTGGGCAGGTCGTAGCGGTCGGCAAGGGCGCGCACGACCAGCATCAGGCCGCCGCCCACCAGCACCCCCGGCACGATCCCGGCGAGGAAGAGCGCGGCGACGGATTCTCCCATCACGTAGGCGTAGATGATCATGATGCCGGAGGGCGGGATGATCGGCCCGATGACCGACGACGCCGCCGTCACCGCTGCCGCGAAACGGCGGGTATAGCCGTTCTTCTCCATCGCTGGGATCAGCATGGAGCCGAGGGCGGAGGTGTCGGCGACGGCGGAGCCCGAGAGCCCGGCGAAGAGCATGGAGGAGAGGATGTTGACGTGGGCAAGCCCTCCCCTCAGGTGGCCCATGATCGCCTGGCTGAACTCCACCAGGCGAATGGTGATGCCGCCCCGGTTCATCAACTCGCCCGCCAGCATGAAGAACGGGATGGCCATCAGCGGGAAGCTGTCCATTCCGTTGTAAAGGTTGCGGTAGAGCAGCGTGACGTCCCGCTCCTGCCCGCTCAGGAAGAGGAGCGCGCCGGGTGCGGCCAGCAGCCCGAAGAACACCGGCAGGCCGATCAGCAGCAGGACCAGGAAGACCGGCAGGAACCAGACGAGCATCTACTCGGTTCCCGCCATCGCCGTCTGGTCCGGGTCTTGCGGCAGCTCCAGCGCCGGGGCGATGAGACCCAGCAGCGCTTTCACGAGCAGCTCCACATTCACCAGGATCATCAGGCAGACGCCGACCAAGAGCGACGCCATCATGTGGGAGCGAGGCATCCGGTCCCAACCGAAGGTAACCGTCAGATCGCCGATGCTGGGGAAGAAGAAGGTGTAGAGTGCGGCCGTATCGAACGTGCCGGGAAAGCCCGTGACCTCGCCCCAGCCGATGCCCGCGCCGACGATCAAGACGGCGAGGGAGAGGGCAAGCAGCAGGACGAGCAGCACATGGGCCACCGTCTTTGGCAAGGCGCGCGGGATGGTGTCGATCGCCACGAACCCGCCCCAGCGATAGGCGGACGGCGCGATCAGGCCGGTCAGCCAGAGCATGAGGAAGCGGGCGGCCTCCTCCGTCCAATTCAACGCGCCCGTGGTGAAGCGCGCTCCGATCTGGAGGAGGATGATGATCACCATCAGCCCGAGCGCCATCCAGGCCGCGTGGCGCCCGATACGGAGGAGGACGGTGTTGAGCGCCACCAGCGCCCGCAGCGGGATGGTCAGGACGGCCACGCGTTCCTCCCCCGGCGCGCGGCCCCGGATCTTTGCCCGGTGGCGGGTGGCGCGCCCCTATGACGCGGAGAGCGTTGAGGAAGGGGCCTAGGCTGTCAAGCGTGCCGGCGCGGCAAGGCTGCGCCGACAGGCAGGGTCATCGCATCTTAGGCGCGGCTGTCGCCGGTGCGGGCCGGCCGGTGGCTCAGCGCCCGGGCGATGGCCCGGCCGAGGGCGGCGAAGGCGTGGCGCACGGCCTCGGCGCGCAGCTTGCGCGCCTGCAGCTCGATAGCGGCGAGGTCGTTGGGATTGGGCAGGCGGTAGGGTTGGTCGTCCATCTCAGGTCTCTCGTCTTGGTGGAGACCTGAGGTAGACCCGCGGCGCGCCGGGTTGCAGACCCCGCGGGCGCGATCCCGCCATGCGTCTGGCGCATGGCCCGCCGCTCAGCCCCTGGCGAAGAGGCCCGGTAGGGAGCCCGGCTGCGCGGCGGTCTGCAGCCAGTCCTCGACGAAGCCGGCGACGGAGCGGAAGACCACCAGCTCGAACCGCTCCGGCGCCTCCGCCGTCATCCAGAACGCGGCGGCAACTTGGCCGAGGCGGGTGCGGCGGATCTCTCCCGGCGCGAAGATGCCGGGGGCGAGGTCGACCGGCGCGCCCTTGGCGAGCACCTCTCGCGCCCCGGCGCCGGTGATGGCAAAGGTGGCCCGGGCGTCGGAGACGTCGGCGAGGAGGTGGTGCTGGCGCCTCAGCGCCTTGGCCAGTGCCGCCTCGACCTCCGCCAGCTCCCCCGCCGGCAGCATCAGCATCAGCTCGTCGGGCGACATCCAGGCGAGCTGCCGCTCCCCCTCCACCACGACACCGCGCTGGCCGGGCAGGGCGAGCCCCACGGCGCTCGACACGGCGGAGGCGAAGGTGCCGTCCGCCAGATCGCCGCGGAGCGTGAGCATGCCGCGGCCCTCGATCCGAGAGATCTGGACCTCAGACATTCTGGCGGCTCCCCTCCGGATCGTAGAATACCGGGTCGGCGATGCGGGCGCGGATCGTCCGGCCGCCCTCCACCGGGAAGGTCAGCCAGTCGCCCATCCGCCGCCGCCCGCCGCGGATCAACCCCATGGCGATGGAGCGCCCGAGGGTCGGGGAGAAATAGGTGGAAGTGACGTGCCCGATGGTGCGGGCGACGCCCGGGCGCAGTTCCCCCTCCGCCGCATGGGCGCCGTCGGGCAGCACCTGTTGGGGGTCCTCCGTCAGCAGGCCCACCAGGTGCAGCCGGTCGGGATGGCTGAGATCGGCGCGTTGCATCGCCCGGCGGCCGATGAAATCGTCCTTCTTCTTCGACACGGCCCAGGAGAGGCCGAGGTCGTGGGGCGTCACCGTGCCGTCGGTCTCATCCCCGATCATGATGAAGCCCTTCTCGGCCCGCATGACGTGCAGCGCCTCGGTGCCGTAGGGCGTGATGCCGTGCGCCGCGCCGGCGCCTCGGACCGCGTCCCAGAACGCCTGGCCCTGGCCCGCCGGCACCGCAACTTCGTAGGAAAGCTCGCCGGAGAAGGAGATGCGGAAAACTCGTGCCGGGATCCCGCCGAGCATGCCCTCGGCCCAGCCCATGAACGGCAGCGCCTCGGCCGAGAGGTCGATGTCGCCGCCGAGGGCCGCTAGCACCTCCCGGGCCTTCGGGCCGACCACGGCGACCTGGGCATATTGCTCGGTCAGGTTGGCGGTGAAGACCTTTAGATCCCACCACTCCGTCTGCAGCCACTCCTCCATCCAGGCATGTACCCGGTCTGAGCCGCCGGTGGTGGTGTGACAAAGGAAGCTGTCGTCGGAGAGCCGCGCCACCACGCCGTCGTCGAACAGAAAGCCGTTCTCCGTGCACATCAGGCCGTAGCGGCAGCGCCCGACCTTCAGCGTCGACATCATGTTGGTGTAGACGAGGTCGAGGAAGCGCCCGGCATCCGGCCCCGTCACCAGGATCTTGCCGAGGGTGGAGGCGTCGAGCATGCCGACCCCCCGCCGGGTCGCCAGGATCTCCCGCGCCACCGCTGCCGCGGTCGTCTCGCCCGCCCGGCGATAGGTATAGGGGCGGCGCCAATCCGCCACCGGCTCCCACACCGCGCCGTTGGCATCATGCCATTCGTCCATCGCGGTTTTGCGCAGTGGCTTGAAGAGCGGCCCCCGCGCCTCTCCCGCCACGGCGCCGAGGGAGATCGGCGTGTAGGGCGGGCGGAAGGTCGTGGTGCCGACCTGGGGGATCGGCAAGCCGCGCGCATCGGCCAGGATCGCCAGGCCGTTGATGTTGGAGAGTTTGCCCTGGTCCGTCGCCATGCCGAGCGTGGTGTAGCGCTTGGCATGCTCGACATTGGCAAAGCCCTCCTGCGCCGCGAGCTCCACGTCGCTCACCTTCACGTCGTTCTGGAAATCGAGGAACGCCTTGGCGCGGGTCTTTCTCGAGGCATGGGCCGGCATCAGCCAGACCGGGGCCATCGCGGCCTCCTCCGGCGCATCGACTGGGATCTCGGCCCCGGCGGCATCGGCGAGCGCCGGGCCGCTGGCGAGATGGCCGTTGGCGCTGCCGACGACGCTCACGAAGGGCGCGCCGTCATGGCCGGTGGGCGCGCGCTCTGGGTCGGGGCGGAAAGCGGCGGTCGCCTCGTCCCAGGCGAGCTTGCCGCCGGCATGGGACCAGAGGTGCACCGCCGGCGACCAGCCGCCCGACATGGCGACCACGTCGCAATGCACCGACTCCTCGATCAGCCCGTCGCCCGTATGGCCGCAGAGATCGACCGAGATCACCTCGTTCAAGCCCTGGATGCCGGCGATCGCCGTGCCCTCGGCGATCCGGAGGCCGCGGGCCCGCGCCTCCGCCGGCAGGGCGCCCTCGACCTTGGGCCGGGCGTCGCAGATCAGCGGCACGGCGAGGCCTGCGTCGTGGAGCGCCAGGGCGGTGCGGTAGGCGTCGTCGTTGTTGGTCACGACCAGCGTGCGCTCACCCGCCGCGACGCCCCAAAGCTGTAGGTAGTCGCGCACTGCGGAGGCGAGCATCACGCCGGGCTTGTCGTTCCCGGCGAAGGAGAGCGGCCGCTCGATCGCGCCGGTCGCCACGATCACCTCACCCGCCCGGATGCGCCACAGGCGGTGGCGCGGGGCGTCGGCCCCGGGGGCATGGTCGCTCACCCGCTCCAGCGCCAGGGCATAGCCGTGGTCGTAGAGCCCCGCGACCATGGTGCGATTGCGGAGCGTCACGTTGGGCTGGGCCGAGAGCGCGCCGACGGTGGCCTCCACCCACTCCGTCCCTGGCGTTCCGTCGATGGCGATGGGGTCCGACAGCAGCCGCCCGCCCCAATGCCCCGATTGCTCCAGGAGCATCACACGCGACCCGTCCGCCGCCGCGCGCTGGGCCGCCGCGAGGCCCGCCATCCCGCCGCCCACCACCAGCACATCGGTCATGGCGTAGAGATATTCGTAACGGTCGGCGTCGCCTTCGCTCGGCGCCCGGCCGAGACCTGCCGATTGCCGGATCACCGGCTCGAACAGATGCTTCCAGGCGGCGCGGGGCTGGATGAAGGTCTTGTAGTAGAAGCCCGCCGGCAAGAAGCGCGCGAGGGCCGCGTTCACCTGCCCGATATCGAAGGCGAGGCTCGGCCAGTGGTTCTGGCTGATGGCCTCCAGCCCGTCGAAGAGCTCGGTGACGGTGGCCCGCTGGTTCGGCTCGAACCGGGCGCCGGTGCCGAGGCCCATCAGCGCGTTCGGCTCCTCCGCGCCGCTGGCCACGACGCTGCGCGGTCGGTGGTACTTGAAGGACCGGCCGAGCAGGCGTCTGCCGTTGGCCAACAGGGCCGAGGCCAGCGTGTCGCCGGGATGCCCCGTCAAGGTCTCGCCGTTGAAGCGGAAGGTCAGGGTCTCGGACCGGTCGAGCAACCGGCCGCCCTCGGCCAGGCGGGTGGGTTTCATCGGAGGTTCCTCCGGTGCGCTAGCACCGGATCGCGCCCACCCTCGGGTCCGGCGCGATCCTCAGCTTTGAGAAGCGAGGGTGTAGGGTCCCTAGCGCTCATCATGCCGCCCACCGCCAATCGGGGTGACGGGCCTGGATGCGGGCGACGATCTCGGCGGGTGGCTCCAGCGTCTGGGCGGGGTAGCTGCCGAAGACCTCGAGCGTCGCGGTGTCACGGGCCACGTGGAACCACTTGCCGCAGCCGAAGACGTGGCGCCAGCGCTCGATATGCACGCCCTTGGGGTTCTTGCGACTGAAGAGATAGTCCTCGAGCGCCTCGTCCGAGCCCTCGGCAACGCGCGTCAGATGCGCCTCGCCGCCCGGCTGGAACTCCGTCTCTTCGGCGGTGACGCCGCAATAGGGGCAGGTCAGGAGCAGCATGGGTTGGCTATCCGTGCAGCGAACGTACCAGCATGGCGCC
This sequence comes from Pseudomonadota bacterium, assembly GCA_039180875.1. GTDB lineage: Bacteria > Pseudomonadota > Alphaproteobacteria > Rhodobacterales > Rhodobacteraceae > JBCDCY01. The sequence goes on from JBCDCY010000013.1 coordinate 94,443, forward strand.
AAAGCCCCATTGCAGTGTGCCGACGATGGAAAACGTCATCTCCAGCCGGTAGCTGTCGAGGCCCTTCTCGGCCGCCTTGGCCGAGAGCAGGGTCTCGAAACTCTCGTCGATCTGGGCTTCCAGGGCGTCTAGGTCGCGCGGGTCCTGCGGATCCTCCCGCCGAAGCCGTTTGAGATAGCGCCAGGTCTGGCGCATCTGGGTCTCGACCAGGCTGTCCCAATAGCGCCGCTCCTCGGCCAGTCGAAACCGGTCGGTGAGGAAGATCGCAAAGCCGAGCGCCAGGGCAAAGGCGCCCATGGCCGAAAACACGTTCGCCCAGCCGAACCCGAGGGCGCCGAGGGAGACCGCCACCCAAACGAGAAAAGCCAACAACTCTCGCCAGCGCTGGCCCGAGAGCAGATATCGCAGCATCCCCGATCGCCATCCCTAATGCGCCACCGCGGCTGCGACGCTTTCGTCGATCATCCGCCCCTCGCGGAACCGCGCGAGGGAGAAGGGATCGGCCAGCGGATCCTCGCCCCTTGCGATCAGGCCGGCCGTGGCCCAACCCGAGCCCGGGATCGCCTTGAACCCGCCCGTGCCCCAGCCGCAGTTGATGAAGATCCCCGGCACCGGCGTCTTCGAGATGATGGGGGAGCGGTCGCCGGTCATGTCGACGATACCGCCCCATTGGCGCAGCATCTTGAGGCGGGAAAGCATCGGGAAGGTCTCGATCAGCGCTCTCACCGTCTCCTCGATATGCTGGAAACTGCCGCGCTGGGTGTAGTTGTTGAAGCCGTCCGCACCGCCGCCGATCACCATTTCGCCCTTGTCGGACTGGCTGAGATAGCCGTGCACGGTGTTGGCCATCACCACGATGTCGAGGCAGGGCTTGATCGGTTCGGAGACCAGCGCCTGCAGCGCCACGCTTTCGACCGGCAGGCGGAAGCCCGCCATCTCCGCCAGCACGCCGGAATGACCGGCGACGACGATGCAGAGCTTCTGCGTCTTGATCGCCCCGCGCGTCGTCTGCACGCCGGTGACGCCATTCCCGTCCCGGTCGATGCCCGTCACCTCGCATTGCTCCAGGATATCGACGCCGAGGTTGGAGGCTGCGCGGGCATAGCCCCAGGCGACCGCGTCGTGGCGCGCCGTGCCGCCCCTCGGCTGCCAGAGCCCGCCGAGCACCGGGTAGCGGGGCCCGTCGAGGTTGATGATCGGCGCGAGTTTTTTGACCTGCCAGGGCGCGACCAACTCGCTCTCGATCCCGGCCAGCCGGTTGGCATGGGCCGTCCGCTTCCAGGCGCGCAGCTCATGCTCCGTCTGAGCCAGCATCAGCACGCCACGGGGGCTGAACATGATGTTGTAGTTCAGCTCCTGCGAAAGCGTCTCATAGAGGCTCCGCGCCTTCTCGTAGATCGCCATGGAGGGATCGCGGAGATAGTTCGAGCGGATGATCGTGGTGTTGCGCCCGGTATTGCCACCGCCGAGCCAGCCCTTCTCCAGCACCGCGACGTTTCGGATGCCGTGGGTCTTCGCGAGGTAGTAGGCGGTGGCGAGCCCATGCCCGCCGGCGCCCACGACGATCACGTCGTAGCTCGCCTTCGGCTCCGCCGGCGCGGCCCAGGCCCGCCGCCAGCCGCTATGGTCGCGCAATCCCTCCCGCACGAGCGAGAAGACCGAATAGCGCTGCATGGCTTGGCTGCTCCCGTCTTGCCTGGCGCGCGCACTCTGCGCATGGGCCGGCCGACGTGCAAGGGGCCGGCTGGTGCCGCGTTGCCGCGTCTCATAGGGCCTCTGGCGGGCGTGGCGCGGGCCGGGCACGGCATGCCGGGGATCGTTCCCGACATCGCTGTGGACGGCTCTCGATTGCGAGTATAATGCGCGGGCCTTACCTTTGGCGTGACGGCCAGGACAGGGGGACCGTTTGGGCTTTTGGCTGATCTCCGGGGCGCTGACCTTGGTCACGGTGCTGCTGCTGCTCCGCCCACTTCTGCGCGGGCGTGGGATGGCGCGGGCCCGGGCGGCCTATGATCTCGACATCTACCGCGACCAGTTGCGCGAGATCGAAAGCGATCTGGCCCGCGGCGTTGTGACGGAGGCGGAGGCGGAGACCAGTCGAGCCGAGATCTCCCGCCGGCTCCTCGCAGCGGCAGCCGAGGCGGAACGGGCGGAGGCGGCGGGGCCCGCGCCGGTCGCCGCCACTCGGTTCGCGGTGGCCGCCGTGGCGCTTCTGATGATCGGTGGCGGCTACGGCGTCTACAGCGCCATCGGTGCCCCGGATCAGCCGGACTTGCCCCGGGCCGCGCGGTTGGCGGAGCTCGATGCCGCTTGGGCCGCGCGCCCCGATCAGGCGGCGGCGGAGGCCGAGATGGCGGGCCGCCCTTCCCCCGGCACCCCACCCGAGGATGACCCGCGCCTTGCGGAGTACCGGGCGCTGGTCGATCAGGTCGCGGCCATCGTCGCGGAGCGGCCGAACGACCGGGACGGGCATCGCCTGCTCGCCAGTGCCCTCGCCCGTCTCGGCCGTCTGGAGGAGGCACGTGCTGCCCTTGACCGGGCGATCGTGCTGGCCGGGCCCGAGGTCACGGGGGCCGAGCTCGCCACACGGGCGGAGCTAATGATCCAGGCTGCCGGCGGCTATGTCTCGCCCGAGGCCGAGGCGGCGATCGAGGAAGCGCTGTCCGTCGATCCGGAGGAGCCGGCGGCGCGCTATTACCAGGGCCTCGCCATGGCCCAGGCCCAGCGGCCGGATCGGGCCTATGCCATCTGGCTCGCGCTCTACCGCGACAGCGGGCCGGACGCACCCTGGCTCCCGGCCCTGCGCCGCGATCTGCCCTCGGTGGCGGCCGCCATCAGCATGCCGCTGCCCGACGACATCACCACCGCGGCAACCCGACCGGGTCCAAGTGCCGCAGATATCGCAGCGGCCGAGGCCATGACGGTGGAGGAGCGGGCGGCGATGGTCCGCTCCATGGTCGAGCGCCGCGCCAGCAAGTTGGCCGAGGTCGGCGGCCCGCCGGTCGAGTGGGCCGAGCTTATCCGCGCCCTCGGTGTGTTGGAGGAGCGGGGCCGCGCCTCCGCCATCTGGCGCGAGGCGCAGGAAGTCTTCGCCGGAGATCCGGGGGCGCTGGCCCTGCTCCGCGCCGCGGCCCGCGAGGCGGAGGTGGCCAATTGAGCGGCGGTGCGGTCATGGCGGGGCAGGGGGGTGTGCACGACGACATCGCCGATTTCGCCGCCGCCGTGCCGGCGGTGGGGGCGCTGCTTGGCCTCGATCTGGGGACCAAGACCATCGGCATCGCGGTCTCCGACCCCGGACGGCGGATCGCCTCGCCGCTCGGCACGCTGAAGCGGGGGAAGTTCACGCGAGACGCCGAGACCCTGCACGGCTATCTCGCGGAGCGGGCCTGTGTCGGCCTGATCCTCGGCCTGCCGCGCAACATGGACGGCTCCGAAGGGCCGCGGGCCCAGTCGACCCGGGCCTTTGCCCACAACCTCTCGGCTAAGCTCGCCCTGCCGATCGGCCTTTGGGACGAGCGCCTTTCCACCGTCGCGGCGGAGCGTGCGTTGCTTGAGGCCGACACCTCCCGCCGGCGCCGGGCCGAGGTGATCGACCATGTGGCGGCGGGCTTCATCCTGCAGGGCGCGCTCGACCGGCTCGGCCATCTGGACGGTGTGCGGTCATGAGCGATGCGGTCTGGCAACGGGACGAGGTCGAAAGCCCCTGCGTGAAGATCTGCCTGATCCACCCGGAGGCGCAGATCTGTGTCGGCTGCTACCGCACCCTCGATGAGATCGCCGGCTGGGGCGGCCTCTCGCCCGAGGCGCGCCGGGCGGTGATGGCGGAGCTGCCGGGTCGGGCCGCCGCGATGCCCGGCCGACGGGGCGGTCGACGTAGGCGCCGGGGCCGCGACGACGCGGACTAACGCCCGCGGATCAGCCGAAACCCGCGCTGCCCTCGACCTCGCCGAACCGGATCAGCCGGCTGTCCTCGACCGCTGCCTGGCGGTGGAAGACGATGGCCTGGTAGTCGGGGCTCGTCACCATTTGGAGGAACGCCGCGGCCGTGGGATAGCGGGCGATGAAGCCGAGATGCCAATGCTCTGCCTCGGGCCCGACGACCACCGTCTCGGGCCGGCCGCGCCAGATGATCTCACCGCCCACGCCTGCAAAGATCGGCGCGCTCGCGGCGCTGTAGGCACCGTATGCCTCCCGCCCCGTTGCCTCTCGCCCATCCTCATACGATGCTTGCGCTTTCAGGCGTAAGAGGTTGAGCATCATCACAGGTTTGTCGCGCGGCAAACCCTTGAACGCATCGAACTGCGCCCGCGTGGGATCAATCGACCCGCTCATGCTGCCGCCCTCCCTTTCCTGCTATCCATCGCGTCTTTTCTCCTGTTTTCCGCGTCTTCTGCGCGAAATCTCCTCCTAACGCTGCGGAAGGGAATAGGCAAAGCGCCGATCCTGCTGTAATGTTGCGCGCTGGGGGCGATGGGCCGTGGGGGATACGGCCTCGCAGGAGGATGTTGAGGGGCATGCGATTCGCTCACGCGGCCATTGCGATGGTCATCTGCTTTTGTGCGGTGGGGATCGCACATCAATACGCCGGAAGTCTTGCGCACGTCGAGGTGAACACGCAGCTCGTGCTGATCACCGCCGGCATTTCCGCCATGTTCATCGCCACGTTTTTGCGGGCGATCTACGGCGCCCGCTCAAGGGCGGTTAGCGCCGTGGCCTGGACCCTGGCGGCGGCGGCCGTCGGGGCAGCCTACACCTATCGGGACGAGGGGCGGCTCCTGTTCCAAACCATCACGGGGCAGGGCGTGCCGATCATGGTGGCGGAAGAGGCACCGCCGGGTCGGACCGAACTGCGCCGGGCCTGGGACGGGCATTACCGCGCCATCGCCGACATCAACGGCGCGGCGGTCGGTCTGCTGATCGACACCGGCGCCTCCCTGGTGCTGCTGCGGCACGAGGATGCGGTGCGCGCCGGCGTCGATATCGAGGCGCTGGATTATCATGTGCCGGTGACCACGGCGAACGGCCGGGCGCGAATCGCCCCGATTGACCTGGCGGAGATCCGCATCGGCTCGGTCGAGATCCGCGACGTGCGCGGTGCCGTGGCCCGGCCGGGGCAGCTTCACACCAGCCTGCTCGGCATGAGCTTCATTGAGCGGTTGGAGGAGACCACCATCCGCGGCGACCGCATCATCATGCAGCAATAGCCGCCGGGTCAGGGCCGAGCGGGCCGATGCCGGCGAAGCGCCGTCCCGGTGATCGAAAGCGCCGCTGTGGCCAGCAATTGGCCAAGGGCGGCGAGGCTGAGGGCCAACGCTTCCGACGCCGCGCGGCTAAGGCGGAGCGTGGCGCGAAAGACCCGCGCCTTGCCGAGCACCTGCAAGCTGTCGGCCGTGCGCGGCCCCATGGCCCGGGCCACCCGGGCGAGGCGGGTCGCATCCTCCGCCGTCTCGACATAGGCAAGCAGGCGCACGGCGTCCGCGGCCGCCCTGACCCCGGCGCCGGAGGCGATGTCGGCCACCCGCGCAGGCGCGATCTGGGCGACAACGGTGCCATAGTCCTCCGCGAGGCGCCCGAGCGGCCGCAACGCCCCGGGCGCCAGACGGCCGTCCGGGCCGATGCCGTGCCGGGCCGTCGCCACCACGAAGTCGCGGAGCGGCGGCTGCAACAGATCGGCCTGGCGCGCGGTCTTCAGCGCCGCGACCCCCAGCTTCACCGGAGCGCTGCCGCCGGCGCTGACCACCACGGCGCCGGTCGCCGCGAGGCCGACGGCGGCGAGCCCCAGATCGAAGTAGTCGGGCCTGCGCCCCGCAGCCACGTCGTGGGCGCCGAAGCTGAGGCTGCGGACGTCGCCGAGCACCGTCAGCTCGGTCGCCAGGCGGCAGGCCAGCGCGGCCGCCTCCCGCGGCACATCGCGCTCGAACAGACAGCTGAGCGCCACCTGTTCGACCCGGGCGCGGCCGCTTTCGGCGCTGGCGAGCGCGGCTCTCACCTCCGCGGTCGGCTCGACGCCGTGGCGCTCGGCGGCGGCGCGCAGGGTCTCGATCCGCGGCCAGTCGGGCGGGGTCTCCGCCAGGCTTGCCGCGATCTCCGCCGACAGCCAATCGGGGCTGACGCGCCGGGCGACGGCCTGTTCGAGCCGCACCGTCACCTCCGCGATCGGGCGGTCGACCACCCAGCCGGCCATCGGTGTGCCGAGAAGCTGCATGGCCGCGCCCACCAGGGCCGCGGCCGCCCCGACCCGAAGCCCGATGAGGGCGAGCGCGATGCCCCGGTCTAGGCCCCGCGAGGCCCGCCTCCCCGCGCGCCCGGGCGACAGGCGGGAGAGCTGCGGCGGCGCTCCGGCGGATCTTCGCTCCATGCCGGAACTATCCCAAATGCCTCACGAATTGACAAACGACCGATCCGGCCCGAAGGTCGCGCGATCACCGGCGCGTCGCGGAGCCAGCATGTCCAGCCAGATCGCCCTGCCAGACGCGCGCGGCCTCGCTTGGCTCAGCTTCTTCGTCGTCGTGCTCGCCGCTTGGGCCGCGTTGCTCGCCATGGCCGCGACCGCTCCGTCGGAAATCGAGCGCACCTTCTGGGCCGCGATCTGCGGCGTCGGCGCGGACGAGGCGGGCTTTGGCGTCACCTTCGCTATGTGGGCGCTGATGGTGGCGGCGATGATGGCGCCGAGCGTCCTGCCGGCGCTCCGCACCTATGACGATCTGATCGCGGCCGGCGCCGGCCGCCGGTCGGGTTTCACCGCCCTGATCGGGGGCTATCTGCTGGTTTGGTTCGGCTACGCGGTGCTCGGCGCCGCCCTGCAGCGCAGCTTCGCAGCTTTCGGCATGATCGACGGTGACGGGCGATTGATCGGCGCCACGATTAGTGCAGCGCTTCTGGCGCTCGCCGGCCTCTACCAGTTCAGCCAGCTGAAGTCGGTCTGCGCGCAGCAATGCCGGGCGCCCTTCTTGTTCTTCATGGAGCATTGGCAGCCCGGCGCGCGCGGTGGGCTGATGCTCGGCCTCCGCCTCGGCCTGATCTGTGCCGGCTGCTGCTGGGCTCTGATGCTGCTCGCCTTCGTCGGCGGCACGATGAGCCTGCTTTGGATGGGCCTTGCGACGGTGTTGATGACGGTGGAGAAACTGCCGGATTACGGCGCGCCGCTCACCCGGCCGCTCGGCTTTGCCCTGCTGGTCGCCGCCGGCTGGGCCGCCATGGGCGGCACGCTCGCCTGAACGAGAGGGAGGCCGCGGATGGCCAAGACCGCGACGAAGACCAAGCCGAAGGCCAAGGCGAAACCGAAGGCAAAGGCCAAAGCCGGCGACCGCGTCCGGCTTTCCGCCCCGCCGATCAGCGCCCGGATGACGCCGGCCGCCCCCGATCCGTTGACCGAGTGGGCGATGAAGGGCGAGCTGGTGCTCAACTGCAATTGCACCGTCTTCTGCCCCTGCGTCATCAGCCTCGGCCTGCATCCGCCGACCGAGGGGCATTGCCAGACCTGGGGCGGCGTGCGCATCGACAAGGGCCATTACGGCGACGCCGATCTCTCCGGCCTCAACCTCGGCCTGATGATCGAGATCCCGGGCATGATGTCGCGCGGCGGCTGGAAATGCGCCGTGTTCATCGACGACCGGGCGAGCGATGCGGCCTATCGCGGCCTGGTGGAGATCTTCTCCGGCCGGGCCCGCGGCACCACCGGGCTTTTTCGGATCCTGGTGGCCGAGTTCCTGGGCGCCGAACGCGCGCCGGTCGCCTATGAGAATGAGGGCAAGACCCGCCGTATCACCGTCGGCAAGAAGATCCAGGGGGAGGTCGTGCCCGTCGCCGGCGCCGACCCGGACGAGGATCTGGTCATCAAGAACACCAAGTACTGGATGGGCCCCGATATCACGGTCGCCACCGCCACCCGCGGGCGCCTGCGCGCCTTCGGCCGGGCCTGGGACTTTCACGGCCGCTCGGCCGAGATCTGCCAGATTGACTGGTCCGGGCCGAGCTAAGCCGGACGGCAAGCGGTCCTCTCAGGGAGACGACAATGGGGTTCAAGGCGCTGCTGGTCCGCAAGGACGACGACGGCAACACAGCGGCCGGCATAGAGACGCTGGAGCTCGACGATCTGCCGGAGGGCGAGGTCACGGTCGCGGTCGAATACTCGACCCTGAACTACAAGGACGGGCTCTGCCTCGGCTCCGGCGGCGGGCTGGTGCGCAATTACCCCCACGTGCCGGGGATCGACTTCGCCGGCACCGTCGAAAGCTCGGACGACCCAAGATACTCCGCTGGCGACAAAGTGATCCTGACCGGCTGGCGGGTGGGGGAGGCGCATTGGGGCGGCTATGCCGAGCGCGCCCGGGTGAAGGCCGACTGGCTGGTGCCGCTGCCGGCCGATCTTACCACCCGGCAGGCGATGGCAGTCGGCACGGCGGGCCTGACCGCCGCCTTGGCGGTAGGCGTGCTGGAGGCGCAGGGCCTGTCGACCGATGCCGGCCCGGTGCTGGTCACCGGCGCGGCCGGCGGGGTGGGCTCTGTCGCCACTGCGCTTCTCGAACATCTCGGCTACCAGGTCGCCGCCGTCACAGGCCGGCCTGAGGCGGAGGGCTATCTCCGCAGCCTCGGCGCCACGCAGATCGTGCCCCGGGCCGAGATCGCTGAGACCGTGAAGCGCCCGCTTGAGAGCGAGACCTGGGCCGGCTGCGTCGATGCCGTCGGCGGACCGATGCTGGCGCGCGTTCTCGGCCAGATGAAGTACGGCGCCTCGGTCGCCGCGGTGGGCCTCGCCGGCGGCGCGGGCCTGCCGGCGACGGTCATCCCGTTCCTGTTGCGCGGCGTCAGCCTCCTCGGCATCGACAGCGTGATGCAGCCCTTCGAGGCGCGGATGCGGGCCTGGGAACGGATCGCCCGCGACCTGCCGATGGACAAGCTCGAGGCCATGGTGCAGCCGGCGACGCTTGCCGATCTGCCGGAGCTTGGTGCGGCGATCCTGAAGGGCGAGGTGCGGGGCCGCGTGGTCGTCGACCTCTCCGCCTGAGGGATGCACCCGCTCGATCCTGCGATCGTCCGGGCGCAGTTCCCGGCCTTTGCCGAACCGTCCCTCGCCGGGCAGATGCACTTCGAGAACGCCGGCGGCTCCTACGCCTGCGCCCAGGTCATCGACCGCCTCACGCGGTTCTACCGGGCGCGCAAGGTGCAGCCCTACGGCCCCTTTGCCGCCTCGGCCGATGCGGGTGCCGAGATGGACGAGGCACGGGTGCGGATGGCCGCATTGCTCGGCGTGGGGCCGGAGGCGCTGGTCTTCGGGCCCTCCACCACCCAGAACGCTTACGTCCTGGCCCAGGCCTTCGCTCAGCAGCTCTCCCCCGGCGATGCGATCGTCGTCACCGACCAGGATCATGAGGCCAACAGCGGCCCCTGGCGCCGTCTGGCCGAGCGCGGCATCGAGGTGCGGGAGTGGCGGGTGGATGCGGAGACCGGCCATCTCGATCCGGCGGCCCTCGCGCCGCTTCTCGACGGTCCGGTGCGGCTGGTGGCCTTTCCCCACTGCTCCAATATCGTGGCGGAGATCAATCCGGTGGCCGAGATCTGCGCCATGGTGCATGCGGCCGGCGCGGTGGCCTGCGTCGACGGCGTCAGCTACGCGCCCCACGGCTTTCCCGATGTGGCGGCGCTGGGCGCCGATATCTATCTCTTGTCGGCCTACAAGACCTACGGGCCGCACCAGGGTCTGATGGTGATCGACCCGGATCTTGCCCGGCGCCTTCCGAACCAGGGGCACTATTTCAACGCCGAGGACCTCGCGAAGCGGTTCGCGCCGGCCGGCCCGGACCACGCCCAGGTCGCTGCCTGCGCCGGGATGGCGGACTACGTCGACCTGCTCCACGCCGCCCATGGCGGTGAGGAGGCCACGCCGCGAGACCGGGCGGACGCCGTGCACCAGGCGATGCGGGCGCGGGAGGAGGCGCTGCTCGCCCCGCTCCTTGCCATGCTCAAGGCCCGGAACGACGTCCGCCTGCTCGGCCCGAGCGATCCTGCGACGCGGGCACCTACCGTGGCGCTCGCCCTCGACCGTCCGGGGGCCGAGGTTGCGGCGGCCCTCGCGCCCCACGGCATCATGGCGGGCGGTGGCGATTTCTATGCGGTGAGGGTGCTGGAGGCGATGGGCGTCGACCCGGCCCACGGTGTGCTGCGGCTGAGCTTCACGCACTACACCCATGAGGATGAGATCGCCGGGTTGATGGAGGCCTTAGACGCCGTCCTCTGACCCCGTCCGCCGGGCGGCGAAGAAGCGGCGCAGCATCTCGGCCGCCTCCGCCTCGCCGATCCCGGAATAGACCTCCGGCCGGTGATGGCATTGGGGATGGCTGAAGACCCGGGCGCCGTGGGCGACGCCGCCGGACTTGGGGTCGGCTGCTCCGTAATAGAGCCGGGCGATGCGAGCCTGGGCAATGGCCCCGGCGCACATCGCGCAGGGCTCGAGCGTCACGTAGAGGTCGCAGCCGATCAGCCGCTCCGAGCCGAGGGCGACGGCGGCGGTCCGGAGGGCCAGGATCTCTGCATGCGCCGTCGGATCGGCATGCTCGCGCACCCGGTTTCCTTCGGCGGCCAGGATCTGTCCGCCCTGTACAATGACCGCGCCCACCGGGGTCTCGCCCCGTGCCGCTGCCGCCTCCGCCTCGGCCAGGGCATGGTCCATGAAGCTGCGAAAGCCGCTCATCATCTGGTGATGCGCTGGGGGCCCCGGTCCTGCAAGCGCCTTTCGCTCAGCCGCCGGGCGCGTTAGGCGGGGGCCATGGATGAGACCTCAGCGTCTGAGCGGATCGCCAAGCGCCTGGCCCGCGCTGGCATCGCCTCCCGTCGGGAGGCGGAGCGGATGATCGCCGCCGGCCGCGTGCGGGTGAACGGCCGGCTGATCGACAGCCCGGCGCTCAACGTGACGGCGGCGGACGAGATCCGCGTCGATGACGCGCCCCTGCCGGCGGCGGAGGTCGAGCGGCTTTGGCGTTACCACAAGCCCACGGGCCTGGTGACCACGACCCGGGACGAGCGCGGCCGGCCCACCGTCTTCGACCGCCTGCCGCCGGAGCTGCCGCGGGTGATGAGCATCGGGCGGCTCGATCTGAACTCCGAAGGTCTGCTGCTGCTCACGAACGACGGCGGGCTGAAGCGGCGGTTGGAGCTGCCGTCGACCGGTTGGCTGCGCAAGTACCGGGTGCGGGTGCATGGCGTTCCGACCGAGCAGATCCTGGCGCCGCTCACCAAGGGTCTGACCCTGGAGGGGGAGCGTTTTCAGCCCTTCACCATCAACATCGACCGCCAGCAGGGCGCGAATGCCTGGCTGACCGTCGGCCTTCGCGAAGGCCGCAATCGGGAGATCCGCCGGGCGTTCGAGGCAGTCGGCCTACCGGTCTCGCGCCTCATCCGCATCGGCTACGGGCCGTTCCAGCTCGGCGATCTGACGCCGGGCGCGGTGGAGGAGGTGCGCCGCAAGGTGCTGCGCGACCAGCTCGGCCTCAAAACAGCGCCGCGGCACTCGGGTGGATCGAAACGCTGAAGCCGGCGGCGATCACCCGGACGATCGGCGCCGGGGTGAGCACCTCGACCTCCATCTTGGGCAGGGAGACGGCCGTCTCGTAGCCGCTATGGCCCCAGCGGAGGAGGTGCCGCGCGTGCAGGAGATGCGGCGTGCCCTGCCACTCAACCATGGTACCGTCCGGAAGCGCCCCAGGCATCGCCCGCCAGACGGGACCTTGCCGGGCAGGGTGCAGCACCCGGTCCATCGCATCGGCCCGGGCCCGCGGCGGACCCCCGGCCCAAAGGGTGGCAAAGCTGTCGGCGCGCGTGCGCTGGCACTCGAAGCACGGCCGGTGCCCCGCCGCCAACGCCGTCGCCTCATCCAGAAAGAACAGCTCGGTATAGCCCTGGCCCATCACCTGGCGCTGGCGTTCCTTGAAGGAGAGCACGCAGTAGATCCAGGCCCGGCTGGCATGGCGACGGCGGCCGAGGCTCTGGTCCGGCCGATGAAAGCGCCCGCCGCGATTGCCCATCCAAAGGCCGCGGGCCGGATGGGCCTCGATCGTGCCGTCGGGCGTGACCCGGTTCTGCAGGGGCCTCGGCATCGCGCGGTCCTCCCAAAGGCTGGCGATCGGTCCCACGGAACGAGGGTCGGCGCAAGCGGGGCCGAGGCAAGGGGCGCTGCCCCTCTTGCTCCTGCCGAGCAATTCACCCCGGGATATCTGAGCCAATGCGAAAAGACCTTCGCAGTGGCGAAAGTATCCCCGCCGGAGGCATTCCGACCACGGGGTCAGATGATCGCTGGCGGGGGGCGTGCCGCGATTAGCACTTGCCCCGGGCACGAGGGCAGGGGAGCGTCAGCCCCATGCGGATCGAGGAGCACCCGTCGCCCAACTATGGGCCACGCCGCGATGGTGGGCGGCCGCGGCTCATCGTGTTGCACTACACGGCGATGGAGAGTGCGGCGGCCGCGCTCGCCCGCCTCTCCGACCCGGCGGCCGAGGTTTCGGCCCACTACCTGATCGGGCGCGAGGGCGCGGTCTGGCGCCTGGTGGCGGAGGAGATGCGGGCCTGGCATGCCGGCGCCGGGGCCTGGGGGGAGGTGGCGGACGTGAACTCCCAATCCCTCGGCATCGAACTCGACAATGCCGGGGATGCACCCTTTCCGGCGGTCCAGATGCGGGCGCTGGAGGCGCTGCTCGCCGATCTCCGGGCGCGCTGGGCCATCGAGGCGAAGGGGGTGATCGCCCATTCCGACATGGCGCCGGGGCGCAAGCACGACCCGGGGCCGCACTTTGCCTGGCGCCGCCTGGCGCTCGGCGGACAGAGCATTTGGCCGGTCGACATCGGCACCGCGCCCGCCGATATGGGGCGGTTTCAAGCGGCCTCCCGCCGCGTCGGATATCGACCGCCCGCCGGGACGGCGGGTTGGGCGGCGGTGCTCGCGGCCTTTCGCCTGCGCTTTCGCCCCGACGCCAGCGGCCCCCTCGCCCCCGCCGATGTCGCGCTGATGGAGGCGCTGGCCCGGGATCATCCGGCCGTTGCCCCGGCGGCGGAGGGCGCATAGCATCGGCCCTGGCGAGTGGCTGGATGATCGCGCCGCCTGCGGTGAGGAAAGTCCGGACACCACGGAGCAACGGCGCCGGGTAACGCCCGGCCGGAGGGGGCGACCCCTTCGAGGGAAAGCGCCACAGAGAACAGTCCGCCGGCGTTCGCGCCGGTCAGGGTGAAACGGTGGGGTAAGAGCTCACCGCGTCCCGGGCGACCGGGACGGCACGGCAAGCCCCGCCGGGTGCAAGGCCGAATAGGGATCGCACGGGCCGAGGCCCGGGGGAGCTTCGCCCCGCGATCCGGGTTGGCTGCAAGAGCCGCGCGGTGACGTGCGGCCCAGATGAATGATCATCCAGGGAGCGTGCCTCCCGGACAGAATCCGGCTTACAGGCCACTCGCCCCCTTTGATTCGACCTGGCACGAGCACGCCTCGGCAGGTTTCCGCGGGAATTCGTGGCCCACGAGCTGCGAACAGACCCTCACCATATCTATGTATGCTATTGGGGCTGCTATCTACATGTTGCAGATCTCAACCGATTGATCTGCTCAAGGCGGTGTTCGGGTTAAGCCTCATCCAGCTTGTTCCATGAATTTCATGTGTAGTGGACTTGAGTCCCATGAAATACCATGCTAGACCATATCCCGGATGAGGCGGTATGCACCACTCGCATAGCCGGACACGAAGATCCGGCAGCCGGTCGAACGGTTTCATACAGGCAACCCGCATCATCCAGGGCGAAGCGGTTCCGACGCGCCGCGTAGATGGCAAAGACCGCGCACGGCGCACAGGTCGGATCGTCGTTACGGGGGACACGCGGCGGGTCGCGCAGAGCAGGCGCGGCCCGCCGTTCCTCGTTTCGGGACGGGTGAGTGAGGGCAGAACGGGTGCAACGGCGCTTCCGCGGCGAATGGCGCCACAAGGTGGACGCCAAGGGACGGGTCTCGATCCCCGCACCGTTCCGTCGTGTGCTGGAGCGCGACGATCCCGACTGGACCCCGGGCGATCTTGCCAACCTCGTCTTGGTCTTTGGGCGTAAGAGCCGGGGCTGTCTCGAAGGTTATTCGATGGCCGGCATCGACGAGATCGACGACATCATCGCTCAATTGCCGAAGTTCAGCCGGGAGCGGGAGGCGTTGTCGCGCATGCTCTCGACCCATTCCCGGCAGATCCAGCTCGAAGAGACGGGGCGCATCGTGCTCTCCCAAACCCTGCGCGATCAGGTGGGCATCACCAACGAGGCGGTGTTCGCCGGCATGACCGACCGCTTCCAGATCTGGGAGCCGGGGGCCTTCGATGCCGACAATGCCCAGCTTGGCGATTGGGTGCGCGGTGAGGCGGATGAAGAGGATGATATCTTCGCGCTGCTCCATGCCGCGCAGGAGCGGTTGGCCCAATGATGGCCGCCGCGGCGCGTGAGGAGCCCAAGACGGACGCCGACCATATCCCCGTACTGCTCGACGCCGTGCTCGAGGCCGTGGCGCCGGTCGAGGGTATTTGGCTTGACGGCACGTTCGGCGCCGGCGGCTACAGCCGGGCGCTTCTGCAGGCGGGCGCCCGCAAGGTGTATGCCATCGACCGCGATCCCACGGTGCTGGCCCGGGCGGCGGCACGGGACGACGGCCCGTCCCTCATGCTCTTCGAGGGGCGGTTCGGGGAGCTTGATCGGATCATCACCGACGCCGGGGTGAACGGCGTGGACGGCGTCGTCCTCGATATCGGCGTCTCGTCGATGCAGATCGACGAGGCCGAACGGGGCTTTTCCTTCCAAAAGGACGGGCCGCTCGACATGCGGATGGGCGACGCAGGCCCGACCGCGACGGAGATCGTGAACCGCGCATCCGAGGCGGCGCTCGCCGACATCTTCTATCGCTTCGGGGAGGAGCGGGCCGCCCGCCGGATCGCCGCAGCGCTGGTACGGGCCCGCAAGACCGCGCCGATCGAGACGACAGGCGCGCTCGCTGAGATCGTCAGCCGCACGCTGCCGCGGCCCCGCCCGGGCCAGCCCCATGCCGCGACCCGCAGCTTTCAGGCGCTCCGCATCGTGGTGAACGACGAGTTGGGCGAGCTGGCCAAAGGCCTGATGGCGGCGGAGGCCGTGCTGAAACCCGGCGGTCGCCTGGCCGTCGTCACCTTCCACTCCCTCGAGGACCGGATCGTGAAGCGCTTTGTCCAGCTTCGCTCCGGCGAGGGGCCGCGCGGCAGCCGTCACGCGCCGGAGGTCGTGCCAGAGGCGCCGCGCTTCGAGAGGCTCTCCCGCAAGGCGATTCTGCCGGGGGAGGAGGAGATCGCCCGGAACCCCCGCGCCCGCTCCGCCAAATTGCGGGTGGCGCGCCGGCTCGCGGCGCCGGCCGGGCGGATCGACCCGTCCCAGCTCGGCGTGCCTGAAATCCCCAAGGTCGAAGGGCTTTTGCCATGAAGGCGTTCCTGCATCTGCTGGCCCTCGGCATCGTCCTCGCCTTCGCCTTCTGGGCCTACCAGGTGAACTACGACGCCCGCGCCGCGATGCGGCGGGTCGATAGCCTGAACGTTCAGGTCGCGGCGGAGCGGGAGGCGATCGCGGTCCTGAAGGCGGAGTGGGCCTATCTCAACCGGCCCGAGCGGCTCGCGGCACTGGTGAAGGCCCATGAGGCGCAGTTGGGCCTCATCCCGCTCGATCCCGAGCACTTCGCCGATGCGGCGGCCATCGCTTACCCGCGGCGCGGCTTTGCCGTCGCTCCCGAGGACGACGTCGACGAGGAGCCCGAGGAATGATCCGCCGTCCGCTTCGCCCCCTTGCCCGGGTCGTTTGGGCCCGAGGTGCCGGCATCGACCCCGATGCCGAGGAGGCCGCCCGCCGGGCCGCCATGCTCCGCCGCCAGCGGGTGGAGGAGCGCCAGCGCGCCGAATGGCGCCTGCTGCTGTTGGGCGTGACCTTCGTGCTGGCCTTCGGCGCGGTGGCCGGACGCATGGCGCTACTCGCATCGACTGACCCGGAGGAGCCGCGCATTGCCCGAAACACTGCACCCATCAGCACCACCCGCGCCGACATCGTCGACCGCAACGGCCTGGTGCTCGCCACCAATCTCATCACCACCTCGCTCTACGTCGAGACCCGGCTGCTGGTCGATCCGCGCGCGGCGGCCGAGGGCCTGGTGGAGATCTTTCCCGAAATGGAGGTGGAGGCGCTCCACCGCCGGCTGACTGACGGGCGAACGTTCCTCTGGCTGAAGCGCGCGCTTTCGCCCGAGCAGCAGCAGGCGGTGCATGATCTGGGTGAGCCCGGCCTGCGCTTCGGCCCGCGGGAGATCCGCCTCTACCCCAACGGCGCGCGGGCCGCCCATATCCTCGGCGGTACAAGCTTCGGCCGCGAAGGCGTGCGGGCGGCCGAGATCGTCGGCACCGCGGGGATCGAGCGCCATCTCGACGCCGAGCTTCGCGATCCGGCCCGCGGCAGCGAACCGCTGCGTCTCTCTGTCGATCTTCGGGTGCAGAACGCGCTTCGCGACGTGCTGGGCGGCGCCATCGAGCAGTTCACCGCCAAGGGCGCGGCGGGCTTGATGATGGACGTGGAGACCGGCGAAGTCCTCGCCCTCGTCTCCCTCCCCGACTTCGACCCGAACGACCGGCCGCGGCCGGTGGCGGGTGACGGCGCGCTGTCGCCCCGTTTCAACCGGGTGGCCCAGGGCGTCTACGAGCTCGGCTCGACCTTCAAGCTCTTCACCGCGGCCCAAGCGCTCGAGCAGGGGATCGCCGATCCCTCCACCATGATCGACACCCGCGGCCCGATGCACTGGGGCCGCCACCGGATCCGCGATTTCCGCAATTACGGGCCGGAGCTGTCGCTGACGGACGTCATCGTGCGCTCCTCCAACATCGGCACGGCGCATCTGGCGATGGCGATGGGGCGGGACGCACAGCAGGATTTCCTGCATGCCCTCGGCCTGTTCAGCGCCACCGATATCGAGCTGTCGGAGGCCGCGCGCGGCCGGCCGCTACTGCCGCCGAGGTGGTCCGAGATCTCCACCATCACCGTCTCTTACGGGCACGGCATCTCCGCCACGCCGCTGCATCTGGCGGCGGCCTATGCCACGCTGACCAACGGCGGGCTTCGGGTGCGCCCGACCCTGCTGGCCGGCGCAGAACCGCCGGGGGAGGATGCGCGGGTGATCTCGCCTGCGACCTCGCGGGTGCTCCGCGATATGCTGCGCCAGGTGGTGACCCGCGGCACGGCGAGCTTCGCCGACATCGAAGGCTACCAGGTGGGCGGCAAGACGGGCACTGCGGACAAGCCACGGCTGACGGGCGGCTATCACGATGACCGGGTGCTCGCGACCTTTGCGGCCGTCTTTCCGACCAGCCGGCCGCGCTATGTTCTGGTGGTCACCCTGGACGAGCCCACCGATCGTTCCGGGCGGGAACCGCGCCGCTCCGCCGGCTGGACCGCCGTGCCCGCGACGGCCGAGGCGATCCGTCGCATCGCCCCGATCCTCGGCATGCGGCCGATGCCCACAATTGCGCCGGAAAGCCCTGGCACCTTGCTGGTGCGCGGGGACTGAGCGCGGCATGGCGATGCCGCGCCGGTGTTTTCCGACAAGGCAATTGTCACGGATCAGGATTGAGATACAGCGATGGAAGCGCGACGCATGAGCCTTGCCGCCCTTGGCCTTGGCGGTCGGTTGGCCGATGATCTGTCGGTCAGCGGCCTGGCCCTCGACAGCCGGAATGTTCAGGTGGGCGAGGCGTTCTTTGCCCTGCCGGGGACCCAAGCCCACGGGGCGCAGTTCGCCGAAGGTGCCGTGGCTCGGGGCGCCGCGGTGATCGTCACCGACCGGGACGGCGCGGCGCTGCTGGGGCAGGACCCGTCGGCCGTGGTGGTGGAGGATCCAGCAGCGGCCCTCGCCCAAGCCGCCCGCGCCTGGTTCGGCGCCGGACCGGCCGTGATGGCGGCGGTCACCGGCACCAATGGCAAGACCTCGGTGGCGAGCTTCACCCGGCAGATCTGGCAAGCGCTCGGGCTATCCGCGATCAGCCTCGGTACCTCGGGCGTCGAGGGGGCCGTCACGGCACCGCTCGCCCACACCACACCGGATGCGATCACGCTCCATCGCGCGCTTGCCGAAGCCGCGGCCGAGGGCGTGAGCCACGGGGTGATGGAGGCGTCGTCCCACGGCATCGAACAGCGCCGCCTCGACGGCGTGGCGCTGACCGCAGCCGCCTTCACCAATCTCAGCCGCGATCACCTGGACTATCACCCGACGGTCGAGGCCTATGCCGCGGCCAAGCTCCGCCTCTTCGACACGCTGTTGCCGAAGGATGGGGTGGCGGTCGTCCACCTCGACGATCCGCTCGGCCCCCGGGTGCGGGACGCGGCGCAGGCCCGCGGCATCCGCACCATCGGCGTCGGCGGCCATGTGGAAAGCGCGCTGGCGCGGACCGCCACGACCTACAGCATGGCCGGTCAGACCCTGAATTTCGTCTGGGAGGGGCAGGTCTACCTCGCCCATCTCGACCTGCTCGGCCATTTCCAGGGCGACAATGCCCTGGTCGCCGCCGGGCTCGCCATCGCCTGCGGGGCGGAGGCGGAGGCGGTGTTTGCCACGCTCCCCGGCCTCGAAGCCGTGCGTGGGCGGATGGAGCGGGTGGCGGCGCGCCCGAACGGCGCCCAGATCTTCGTCGACTATTCCCACACGCCGGCGTCGCTCGAGACCGCGCTGCGGGCGCTCCGACCCCATGTGAGCGGACGGCTCTCAGTGGTCTTCGGCGCCGGCGGCGACCGCGATCCCGGCAAGCGCCCGATGATGGGCGAGGCGGCGGCCACCTACGCCGACTGCGCCATCGTTACCGACGACAACCCCCGATCGGAGGATCCGGCGGCTATCCGGCGCGCCGTCCTCGCCGGCTGCCCCGAGGCGGAAGAGATCGGCGACCGGGAGGAGGCGATCTACGCCGCCATCCGCGATCTCGCCCCCGGTGACGCCCTGCTGATCGCCGGCAAGGGCCACGAAAGCGGCCAGATCGTCGGCAGCGACGTGCGGCCCTTCGACGATGCGGAGGTCGCGCGGGCGGCGGTCGCCGCGATCGACGGGGCGGTCAGCGGGCCATGACACCGCTTTGGACCGCTGAGGACGCGCAGGCCGCGACGGGGGGCACCGGCCCCGGCGGCTGGGCGGCGACCGGCGTCTCCATCGACACCCGCACCCTCGCCCCTGGCGACCTGTTCGTCGCCCTCACCGATCGCCGGGACGGGCATGATTTCGTTGCGGCAGCCCTGAAGGCAGGGGCCGCGGCGGCCCTGGTCTCCCGCGTGCCGAAGGGGGTGGCGGAAGATGCGCCGCTCTTGCGGGTGGAGGACACGCTCGCCGCCCTCCGCGCCCTCGGGGCCGCGGCCCGGGCGCGGACACGGGCCCAGGTCATCGCCGTCACCGGCTCCGTCGGCAAGACCGGCACGAAGGAGATGTTGCGCACAGCGCTCACGCCCCAGGGCCGGGTCCATGCCTCCGACCGCAGCTACAACAACCATTGGGGCGTGCCGCTGACGCTCGCCCGGATGCCGGCCGCCACGGATTTCGCGGTGATCGAGATCGGCATGAACGCGCCGGGAGAGATCGCGCCGCTCTCCGCCCTTACCCGGCCCCATGTGGCGCTCGTCACCAACGTCTCGGCGGTGCATATCGCTGCCTTCCGCTCCGTCCGGGCCATTGCGCACGAGAAGGCTTTGATCTTCTCAGGGCTTGCACCCGGGGGTGCAGCGATCCTGAACCGCGACAGCGCGACCTACCCCAGCCAGCTTCGCATCGCGCGGCGCCATGCGGCGCGACTGGTGCGGTTTGGCGCGACAGGCCGGCCCGAGCTGCGGCTGGTGGAGGCGCGGGCGGGCGACCATTCCACCACCATCGACGCGCGGGTGGAGGGGCGGCCGCTTCTCTTCAAGCTCGGCGCACCGGGCCGGCATCTGGCCCTCAACGCCCTCGGCGCCCTGGCAGCCATCGGAGCGGCGGGCGGCGACATCACCCGGGCGGCCGTCGGCCTGGCCAGTTGGCGGGCGCCGGAGGGGCGGGGCGCCCGCTGGCGCATCAGCCTCGGCGATGCAGCGCTCGACGGCGAGATCTTGCTGATCGACGAAAGCTACAACGCCAACCCCGCCTCGATGGAGGCGGCGCTGGAGGGTCTGGCGGCCGCCAGCACCAAGGACGATGTCGGCCGGGTGGCCAAGGGCCGGCGGGTGGCCTTCCTCGGCGATATGCTGGAGCTTGGCACGGACGAGGTGGCGTTTCACCGCGACCTGGCAGGGCTGAGCGCCTTGCGGGAGATCGATCGGGTGCATTGCGCGGGGGCCTTGATGCGCCACCTCCATGCCGCGCTCCCCCCTGCCTGCCAGGGCCAATGGTTCGAGACGGCGGAGGATCTGGCGGCCGAGGCGCGCCGCCTGGTCGATGCCGGCGACGTCACGATGGTGAAGGGATCGAACGGGTCGCGCATCTCGCGCGTGGTTGACGCCATCCGCGAACTGGGCGATGCCCGCCCGGTTCGGGGGTCAGAGGAGACGGGGTGAGCGGGGCGTGCTCTACTTCCTACATGAGCTGAGCGATGGCGGGGATATCTTCAACCTCTTCCGCTACATCACCTTTCGGGCCGGCGGGGCGTTCCTGACGGCGCTGCTGTTCGCCTTTCTCTTCGGCCGGCCGATCATCGAGATGCTGCGCCGGCGCCAGAAAAAGGGCCAACCGATCCGCGATGACGGGCCGGAGCGGCATCTGCTGGAGAAGGCGGGGACGCCGACCATGGGCGGCGTGCTGATCCTCGGCGCGCTGCTGGTGGCGACGCTGCTTTGGGCGCGCTCCGACAACGGCTTCGTCTGGCTGACGCTCTTCGTTACCGTGGCCTTCGGCGCCATCGGCTTTGCCGACGATTATCGCAAGGTGGTGCAGCACGACAGCCGCGGGGTGCCGGGGCGGGTGCGCCTGCTGATCGGCTTTGGGATCGCGGCGGTCGCGGGGCTCTGGGCGATGCAGCTGCATCCGGAGGCGTTGGCGGGCCAGCTCGCCTTTCCGGTCTTCAAGGACCTGCTCCTGGCGCTCGGGCTGCTGTTCGTGCCGTTCGCGATGTTCGTGATCGTCGGGGCGGCCAACGCGGTGAACATGACCGACGGGCTCGATGGCCTGGCGATCATGCCGGTGATGATCGCCGGCGGCTCCCTCGGCATCATCGCCTATGCCGTCGGGCGGACCGATTTCACCGAGTATCTTGACGTGCACTACGTGCCGGGGACCGGGGAGATCACGGTTTTCGTCGCAGCGATGATCGGCGCCGGGCTCGGCTTTCTCTGGTACAACGCGCCGCCGGCGGCGGTGTTCATGGGCGATACCGGCTCCCTCGCCCTCGGCGGCGCTTTGGGGGCGATCGCGGTGGCGACGAAGCACGAGATCGTGCTGGCGATCATCGGCGGGCTGTTCGTCTTGGAGGCGCTCTCGGTCATCATCCAGGTGCTCTACTTCAAGCAGACGGGCAAGCGGGTCTTTCTGATGGCGCCGATCCATCATCATTTCGAGAAGCTGGGATGGGCGGAGTCGACCATCGTGATCCGCTTCTGGATCATCTCGGTGATCCTGGCGCTGATCGGCCTTGCCACGCTGAAGCTCAGATGACGCCACCGCCAGCCGCCCCGCCCGCGGGGGCCCCCCCCCCCCCCCCCGCCCCCCCCCCCCTCACGACCCACCCCCACCCGAGCTGCTGCGTCTCTTTCCACCCCCTCCCGCGGAGCTGCTCAACGTGCCAACCACTCCCGCGTCACGTCACTCCCTCACGATCGCTGCTGCGTCACGTCCCACCCAC
>JBCDCY010000014.1:0-15000 GCA_039180875.1 Pseudomonadota bacterium
CGCCCCCGCCCCCGCCCCCCCCCCCCCCCCCCCCCCCCCCCCCCCCCCCCCCCCCCCCCCGCCCGGCCCAAAAGCTCGATAAGGCGACCTGAGGAGCAGCCCGCTCCTCAGGCGCCTCCCCAGCAAAGAACCGTCACCCGAACCCGCCCGACGACCGCCGAGGTTCAGGCCGCGCGCAGGATCAGCACCGCGTTCAATCCACCGAAGGCAAAGGCGTTCGACATGGCAACGTCGATCTTCGCCTCCCGCGCCGTGTTCGGCACGACGTCCAGATCGCAGTCGGGATCGGGCTCTTCGTAGCTGATAGTGGGCGCGATGATGCCGTCGCGGAGCGCCATGATGCAGGCCAAAAGCTCCACTGCCCCGGTGCCGCCGATCAGATGGCCGTGCATGGATTTGGTCGATGAAATCAGGATGTTGTCGGCGTGGGGGCCGAGCACGCTCCGCACAGCCGCGCATTCCGTCCGGTCATTGGCCGCGGTGCCGGTGCCGTGGGCGTTCACGTAACCCACCGCCTCGGCCGGCAATTCGGCGTCGGCGAGGGCGCCCTGAATGGCCCGCGCGGCCCCCTCTTGCGAGGGCATGACGATGTCGGAGGCGTCGGAGGTCATGGCGAAGCCCACCACCTCCGCCAGGATCTCGGCCCCGCGCGCCCGGGCGTGCTCATATTCCTCGAAGACGAAGATCGCCGCGCCCTCGCCCTGCACCATGCCGTTGCGGTTCTTGGAGAACGGCCGGCAGCCGTCGTGGGACATCACCCGCAATCCCTCCCAGGCCTTCATGCCGCCGAAGACCAGGGTGCTTTCCGAGCCGCCGGTCACCATCGCGTCCGCCGCGCCGGAGCGGATCAGGTGGAAGGCCTGGCCCATCGCATGGTTCGACGACGAACAGGCGGTAGAGACGGAAAACGAAGGGCCGCGCAGGTTGTAGCGCATGGAGATATGGCTGGTCGCGGCGTTGTTCATCAAGCGCGGCACGATGAAGGGATGGACCCGGTTCTTGCCGTCCTCATAGACCGCGCGGTAGTTCTCGTCCTGGGTGTGCAATCCACCGCAGGCGGAACCCACCAGCACGCCGACCCGGGGGGCGGAGGCCTCGTCGGTCGCGAGCCCCGCATGCTCCATCGCCTCCGCCGCGGCCAGCAGGGCGAACTGCGTGAAGCGGTCGTAGCGGGTGATCTCCTGGCGGTCGAAATGATCCTCCGGCCGGTAGCCGTGGACCTGGCCGCCGATCTTGATCGACAACCGCTCGACGTCCTGGATGTCGAGATCGGTGATCCCGCAGACGCCGTCGCGCATTGCCGCCATGGTGGAGGTGGCCGACCGACCAAGGGCAGAGATCGCCCCCTGCCCCGTAACAACAACCCGTCGCACGTTGGGTCCTATGTGGCTTCTTGGGCCGAGACCAGCTCTGACACCGCGTCGATGATCGAGCGGACGGTGGAGATGTCAAAGTCCGACTCGCCCGGCTCGTTCGCGTTGAAGGGCACCTGGATATCGAAGGCTTCCTCGATGGCAAAAACGGACTCGACCAGGCCCAGCGAGTCGATGCCCAGATCGTCAAGGGTCGCGTCGAGTTTGACCTCGCTCGGGTCGAGCACGGCCTGCTCTGCGATGATCGCGATCACCTTGTCTTGAACGTCCGATGCCATCGGAGCCTCCGCGATTGCGCGCACTGATCTAGCCGTTCGTCTCGTCTTTGGAAACCGCTTTTTGCAGCCGCTCCACGGCCTCGAAAAGCCATGGCAGACGGCGTGTCAGCGTCACCTGTTGGACGAAAACCTCGCGCTTCGCAGCTGGGGTGCCCATGAAGATCGAGCCGGGCGGAATGTTGGTGCCAACCCCCGACGAGGCGGCGATCAGCACGTCGGAGCCGATCTTCAGATGGTCCGCCAAACCCACCTGGCCGCCCAACACCACCCGGTCGCCGAGGGTGGTGGAGCCGGCGATGCCGCATTGGCCGCAAAGCAGACAGGCCTCGCCCACTTGGACGTTGTGGCCGATCTGCACGAGGTTGTCGATCTTGCTGCCATGGCCGATCCGGGTCTCGGTCACCGTGCCGCGGTCGATGGTGCTGCCGGCGCCGACCTCCACATCGTCGCCGATGGTGACGCTGCCGAGAGAGGCGATGCGCACGAAGGCCGTGGTCTGCACCGCGTCGCGGGTGGCGCCGGTCTCCTTCGCCGCCTCCACCGCGCTGCGCTCCGGCGTCACGTGGCTGAAGCCGTCGGCGCCGATCACTGCGTTGGCCTGGGCCACGAAACGGGTGCCGATGGTGACCCGCGGGCCGATCCGGACGCCGGCGTTCAGCACCGCGCCGGGCCCGATCCGGGTGCCGGCGGCGATGCTGACATGGGCGTCGATCCGGGCGCCCTGGCCGATCCGCACGTCCGGTCCGATGACCGCGTAGGGACCGACCGCGGCGTCGGGCGGCAGGTCGGCGGTCGGGTCGATCACCGCCGTCGGATGGATCGCCGTCGGCAGATGGGACGGCGGCGCGAAGGCTTGGGTCAGGCCCGCCATGGCGTAGCGCGGTCGTGGCACGAAGATCGCGGCCTCAAGTCCGAGGTCCTGCCAATCCGCCTCGGGCCAGAGCACCGCTGCCCGCGCCGCGGTGCCGGAGAGGGTGCGGGCGTATTTCTTCTCCATCGCCAGGGCCAGATCCTCGGCCCCCGCCTCACCCGGCAGGGCCGGGCGGCGGATGACGAGGCTCAGGTCCCCGACGGCCTCCAACCCCAGGGCCGTCGCGATGTCACCGATGGTCTGTCCCATGCGTTCCCGCGCAGTCGACGGTGGTTGCGGGCGCGGGCCGGGCGGCCCGCGCAGGCAAGCGGGATCTACCGCCGCCTAGGTGTCAATGTCGGGCAGGCTGACGCCCAGCGCCTGCAGCGCCGCGAACACCCGCCGATCCCGCCCGTAGATGTCGTCACGGTATTGCGGGATGCCGTCACGCCCGACCCAGGCCGTCTGATAGGTCAGATGCACCGGCACATGCACGTCCAGATGGACGTAGCGCTCATCCTCTGCCTCGAGATAGCGCTGGAAATCCGCCGCCGGCGTGCCGCTCTGGCGGGCCAGCAGGGCCTCGGCCAACTCCACCGGCTTCTGCACCCGGATGCAGCCATGGCTGAAGGCCCGCGCGTCCCGGGCGAACAGGCTCCGCGACGGCGTGTCGTGCAGATAGATCGCGTATTCGTTCGGGAACATGAACTTGACCCGGCCGAGCGCGTTGCCCCGCCCCGGTCGCTGCCGGATGCGGAACGGGAAGTTGGAGACGGAGTAGCCCGACCAATCCTTCAGCTCCGGAACGCCCGGCGCCGGCTCCGAGCCCGTCGGGATCAGCTGCATGTCGCGGTCGGTCAGGTAGCTCGGATCGGCCTGCAAAGCCGGCAGGATCTCTTCCGTGGCGATGGAGCGGGGCACGTTCCAGGTCGGATTGACGACCATATGCTCCATCTCGTCGGAGAACTCGATCGTGCGGTGGCGCCGCTCGCCGATCACCACGCGGGAGGTGAGCGTCGGCTCGCCATTATCGACCAGGGTCATCATATAGTCGGCGAGATTGACGAAGATGTGCCGCTCGCCGAGGGGTTTGTTGAGCCAGCGATTGCGCTCCAGGTTCACGATCACCTGGCGCAGCCGGTCGGCGACGGAGGAGTTCAGTGCCTCCGCCGTGCGCCGGCCGATCACGCCGTCGTCGTTCAGCCCGTGGTGGGTCTGGAACATCTTGACCGCGGCGACCAGATCGTCGTCGAAGCGATCCGCCGGGGCGCCGTCGGCCGGGCGCACGCCCTCCTCCACGCCGAAGGACAGCAGCCGGGCGCGCACAGCCTCGATCCGCGGGCTGCGGTCACCGGGGCGGAGCGTGTCGCCCGCCGGCACAGGATCGCCCCAACCGCCCTCGGTCAGCAGCGCCTCGAGCCGCACCTTCTCCGCCAGCAGGCGCTGGTAGCGTTCGGGCTGGGGCGGCAGGCTCGCGAGATAGGCGTCGACGGATGCTGTGGCCGAGAGATCGGCCAACAGATCGGCCCGCGCGGGTCGCGGCGGGCGGATGTCGATCTCCCGATCTACGCGCCGCGGCTCCAGCACGCCGGAGCGGACGTCGCGGGCATAGCGCAGGAAGGCGGACATGAGCGCAATCTCGGCCTGGGCATCGCCGCGCGCCCGCGCCTCCTCCAACGCGTCTATGTCGTAGCGCGCGACCGGCAGGCCGTGGGCGTCGGCCGCGTCAAGCACATCGAGCAAGGCGTCGGCCGCACCGTCCGCGAGCCAAAACGGCTCGTAGTCTCGCGCGCTGTAGAAGGCCTCGACCGCGTCCGATTCGCCCCCCGCCACGCTGAACGCGGCGCGCAATTCCACCGCCTCGCCCGACAACTCCGCCGCTGCGGCACGATCTGCCTGCGGCTCGACCCCGCTCTCAGCCAACAGAGGAAAGGGCGCTGCGATCGCAACGCCCACAAGCACAAAAGCGCCAACCGTTAAGTTGCGCAAATAGGACATTGTTGCCTCACTGTCACACGCCCCACCCGGCAAGTTCACCCTACTTTGCCACCAACGTGCCCGCGAGACCAGAGGGGGCCGCTCGGCAGCATTTTGCCGAATCGTGTGAATTTCGCCGCAGGCATCCGGAACCTTTCGCGAACGGTCAGAATTCAGCCACAATCAGAAGATGTGAGTTAACGCACAGCGAGAGCAAAAAATGAGGCGAATCTGCAACTTGGCGATGTGAGTCGCCCATGCGATAGTCTTGATCGAACGAGTTAACCAACAAGGGCGAAACCGTAATAGCGGGTCGCCAGGACAGAGGCAGACGAGTGATGAATCATCGTGCTGAGGGGCACGTATCTCGGCGTGCGTTTCTTGGGACATTGGCAGGGCTTGCTGCGATCTCCGCAGCGCCTGCTTTTGCCAACACGCCAGCGGTACTGACAGGCGCGGGTGATATCCGCAGACTTCGACTGACGTCGCGTCGGACGGGAGAGAGCATCGACACGGTCTACTGGGTCGAAGGGCACTATGTGACCGAAGCGCTCGAAGAGCTCTCTTTCTTCATGCGGGACTGGCGCCAGAACGCCATCATCGACTTCGATCCCCAAGCCTTCGACGTGATGGCCGCAACGCAGCAGTTGCTGGAGACGTCGGAGCCGTTCAACGTCCTTTCGGGCTACCGGACCGCGTCGACCAACGCGATGCTGCGCCGGCGGAGCCGTGGGGTGGCACGCAACTCCTACCACATGCGCGGTATGGCGGCCGATTTGCGGATGCAGTCGCGAAGCGCCAACCAAGTCTACCACGCCGCCGCCTCGGTCAATGGCGGCGGTGTCGGGCGCTACGGCCGCTCGGGCTTTGTCCATGTGGACAGCGGCCCGGTGCGGACCTGGCGCCGCTAGGGTCCGGCGCGCCCCGGGCCTGACCCGGGGCCTCTCCCTCAGCGCAACGCACTCCGGTCAGGGCCGTACCGCGCCCTGCCCTTCCACCAGGTATTTGAAGCTGGTGAGCTCGGTCGCCCCGACCGGACCGCGGGCGTGCAGCTTGCCCGTGGCGATGCCGATCTCGGCCCCCATGCCGAACTCGCCGCCGTCGGCGAATTGGGTCGAGGCATTGCGCATCAGGATCGCGCTGTCGAGCCGGCTGAAGAACCGCTCCGCCGCTGCATCGTCGGCGGTGACGATGCAGTCGGTATGGGCCGAGCCGTAGGTGCGGATATGGGCGATCGCCTCGTCCACGCCGTCCACCAGCTTGGCGGCGATCACCATGTCGAGGAACTCGTGGCCGAAGTCCTCCTCCTGCGCGCGGACCGTGCCCGGGATCTTCGCCAGTTCGCCGGCCGCCCGGACCTCGACACCGGCGGCGATCAGATCCTCGATCATCGGCGCGCCGTGCTCGGTGTAGAAGCGCCAGTCGATCAGCAGACACTCGGCCGCGCCGCAGATCCCGGTGCGGCGGGTCTTGGCGTTGAGCGCGATGGCCCGTGCCATCTCAGGCTCCGCTGCCTTTTCGACGAAGACGTGGCAGATCCCCTCGAGATGGGCGAAGACCGGCACCCGCGCCTCGCGCTGCACCAGACCGACCAGGCCCTTACCGCCGCGCGGCACCACGACGTCGATGTGCTCGCTCATCTTGAGCATCGCCGTCACGGCCTCCCGATCCCGGGTGGGCACAAGCTGGATCGCCGCCTCCGGCAGGTTGGCGGCGCGGAGCCCGGCGAGCATGGCCCGGTGGATCGCGGCGGAGGAGTGGAAGCTCTCCGACCCACCGCGCAGGATGGCGGCGTTGCCGGATTTGAGGCATAGCGCCCCGGCATCGGCGGTGACGTTCGGCCGGCTCTCGAAGATCACGCCGACGACGCCGATGGGCGTGCGAACCCGGCGGATATGCAGGCCGCTCACCACGTTCCATTCCGCGATCACCTCACCCACCGGGTCGGGCTGTTCGGCAACGGCGCGAAGCGCGTCGACGATGCCGTGGATCCGGCTTTCGTCCAGCCGCAGGCGGTCGAGCATGGCGCGCGACAGGCCCTTGGCCTCGGCGAAGGCCATGTCCTCGACATTCGCTTCGAGCACCGCCGCCCGGTCCTGCCAGAGCGCCTCTGCGGCGGAGATCAGGGCGGCGTACTTGCGCTCCGCCGTGGCGAAGGCGAGCTCGGCGGCGGCGCCCCGGGCAGCCTCTCCCATGGCGGTCATCTCGGCCGCGAGCGTGGTGTTAGCGCCGTCCATGCCGGCCTCCGTTCCTCTCACATCGCCATGTCGTCGCGGTGGACCAACACGGCGCGCCCGGGATGGCCGAGTGCCGCCTCGATCTCTCGGCTATGGCGCCCGGCGAGAAGGCGCGCCTCGGCCGCATCATAGCCGGCGAGCGCCCGGGCGACCACCTCACCGCCGTCGAGGACGATGTCCACCGGATCGCCCCGCTCGAACGAGCCCTCGACGGCGCGAAGGCCCGCGGGCAGCAGCGACTTGCCAGCGCGGAGCGCCTTCGCGGCTCCAGCGTCCACCACCAGGCGGCCGCGGGATTTCATGCCGGCGATCCAGCTTTTGCGGGCCGTCGCCGGATCGGCCGCCGGCGCGAACCAGGTCGCCGGCGCTCCTTCAGCGAGGCTTTGCAGTGGGTGCATCACCTCCCCCCGGGTGATCGCCATGGCGACGCCGGCGCGGGTCGCCACCCGGGCCGCCATCAGCTTCGTGCGCATGCCGCCCTTGGCACTGGCGCTGCCGGCATCGCCCGCCATCGCCTCCACATCCGCCGTCACCTCGGCCACGTGGGCCACCCGCTCTGCCGTCGCCGCATGGCGGGGATCGGCGGTGTAGAGCCCGTCGACGTCGGAGAGCAGCACCAGGCAGTCCGCCCCCGCCATCGCCGCCACCTGGGCCGCCAGGCGGTCGTTGTCGCCGTAGCGGATCTCGTCCGTCGCCACCGTGTCGTTCTCGTTCACGATGGGCACCGCGCCGAGGGAGAGGAGGGTCGCCAGCGTCGCCCGGACGTTGAGGTAGCGCCGGCGGATCTCACTGTCCTCGAGCGTCACCAGCACCTGGGCGGCGCGCAGGTCATGGGGCGCCAATGCCTCCTCATAGGCGCGGGCGAGGCGGATCTGTCCAATCGCGGCAGCTGCCTGGGATTGCTCCAGCGCCAAGGGCCCGGCGGCCAGCCCAAGGGTCCGGCTGCCGAGCGCGATGGCGCCCGAGGAGACGAGGAGAACGTCGCATCCCTGTCCCTTCAGCCAGGCCACATCCTCCGCCAGCGCCGCGAGCCACTCCGCCCTTAGCCGCCCATCGGCTGCATCGACCAACAGGGCCGAGCCGATCTTCACGACGATCCGGCGCGCCCGGCCGGGGAACTCCGTGCTCACGGCTGCCATCCGGTGCCGGCATTCTCCACCTCCTCCGGCCCGTCGACATGCTTGCGGAGACGGCGGAGCGCCTGCTCCACGCCTTGCCCCGAGACGGCCGAGAGGGTGAGGACCGACGTACCCGCCGCCGCGGCGAGCATCTCCTGCCGCGCCGCGATCTCCTCTTCGGTCAAAGCGTCGATCTTGCTGAGCGCCACGATCCGCGGCTTCTCCGCCAAGCCGTGGCCGTAGGCGTGCAGCTCCTGCGTCACGGTCCGGTAGTCCGCCGCCACATCCTCCGACGTCGCATCGACCAGATGGAGCAAGGCAGCGCAGCGCTCGATATGGCCGAGGAAGCGGTCGCCGATGCCGCGCCCCTCATGCGCCCCCTCGATCAAACCGGGAATGTCGGCGAGCACGATCTCTCCACCGTCCACCCCGGCAACGCCGAGATTGGGGTGGAGCGTGGTGAAGGGATAGTCCGCGATCTTCGGCCGGGCGTTGGAGATGGCGGC
Organism: Pseudomonadota bacterium; assembly: GCA_039180875.1. Classification (GTDB taxonomy): domain Bacteria; phylum Pseudomonadota; class Alphaproteobacteria; order Rhodobacterales; family Rhodobacteraceae; genus JBCDCY01. The sequence goes on from JBCDCY010000014.1 coordinate 8,340, forward strand.
AAGGAAGGTCGACTTCCCGGCATTGGGCAGCCCGACCAGCCCCGCATCGGCGATCAGCTTGAGGCGCAGCCAAAGGGTGCGCTCGACCGCCGGCAGGCCGGGATTGGCATGGCGCGGCGCCTGGTTGGTCGAGCTCTTGAAATGCAGGTTGCCGAAGCCGCCATTGCCGCCCTCGGCCAAGAGCGCGCGCTGGCCCACCTCGGTGAGGTCGGCCACCACCGTCTCCTGATCCTCCTCCAGCACCTCGGTGCCGACGGGCACCTTCAGCACAACGTCCGTGCCGCCCTTGCCGGAGCGGCCTCGGCCCATGCCGCCGCGCCCGTTCTGGGCGAAGAAGTGCTGGCGGTAGCGGTAGTCGACCAGGGTGTTGAGGCCCGGCACCGCCTCGGCCCAGACATCGCCGCCCCGGCCGCCATCGCCGCCGTCGGGCCCGCCAAACTCGATGAAAGCCTCCCGGCGGAAGCTGACGGCACCGTTCCCCCCGGCGCCGGAGCGGACATGGACGCGCGCGAGGTCGAGGAACTTCATCGCCCGGCGCCCCCGCGCGCGAAGACCCAGCGCGCCACGTCCTCCCCCCGGGCGACGCAGGCATGGCGATCCTCGCCGATTTGCAGGAAGCCCGCCTTGTAGAGCACCCGGGCCGAGGCCGGGTTGTCCTGAAAGACCGTGCCGATCACCCGCGCCACGCCGCCGCGGCGGAAGACGTCGGCGATCAGCGTCGCCACCGCCTCACTGGCAAAGCCGCGACCCCAGAAGGGCGGACCGATCCAGTAGCCGATCTCGCGCTCAGCCCCCGGCCGGGGCTCGAGGCTGATGAGGCCGATCAGCCCGGGGCCGTCGTCGCGGTCGGCCTCGATGGCCCAGACCACCTCGGCCGCCTCCGATGACAGGCAGCCGGCAACGAACGCCTCGGCTGCACCTGCGGGCAAGGGATGGGGGATGGAGGTGGTCATCCGCGCCACCCGGGCGTCGCCGGCAAAGCGCGCGATCGCCGCCGCATCCCGCCGGCGGAGCGGGCGGAGTGTGAGCCGCGCGCTGGTCAGCGTCGGCTGCGCGTCTGCGATGGTCGCCACCCCGGCCTCCCCAAATGCAAAAGGGCCCGGCCAACCGACCGAGCCCCGTGCCATCGGTCGGTGCCGCTACGTTACTCGGCCGGCTCCGTGTGGGGCACGACAGAGATGAAGGTGCGGCCCTTCAAGCCCTTCTTGAAGGACACGCGCCCGGCGATCTTGGCGAAGATCGTGTGATCCTTGCCCATGCCGACATTCTCGCCCGGCCACCAGCGGGTGCCGCGCTGCCGGATCAGGATGTTGCCCGGGATCACGATCTCTCCGCCGTATTTCTTGACGCCCAGGCGGCGCCCGGCGCTGTCGCGCCCGTTCCGCGAGGATCCGCCGGCTTTCTTGTGCGCCATCGCTCCGCCTCCTTATTCGTCCGCGCCGTCGGCTTCGGCGACAAAGGCCTTGGCCTGGGCGATCCAATCGTCGCGCTCGATCCGGCCCTTGAAGGACAGGAGGTCGTCCATGAAGGCGACCTCCTCCGATCCCCAGGCGGCGATCTGCCAGAAGTGGAAGACGCCGTTGCCGTTGAGCAGGCCTTCGAGCTTTAGCCCGACACCGGAGATCCGCTTCAGATCGTCCGCCGTGCCCTGGGCTTCGGTGAGCAGGTTGTCGGGCCGCGTGCCGGACGGGGCCGCGTCCTCGGCGGCTTTCGCCTTGGGCGCTTTCGCCTCAGTCGCCTCCGCCTCAGCGGGCTTCGGCGCGGCGGGCTTCGGTGCGGCGGCCTTCTTCGCCTTAGGCGCAGGCTTCTCAGCTGGAGCGGCCGCCGCCGGAGCTGATCCCGCCCCGATCGCCGCCTTGACGCCGGAGCTGTCGGCCCCCTCCGCCAGGATCTCGGTGATCCGGACCGAGGTCAGATACTGCCGGTGCCCCTTCTTCCGGGCCGAGGAATGCTTGCGCCGGCGCCGCTTGAAGTTGATGAGCTTCGGCCCGCGGAGCTGGTCCAGCACCTCCGCCTGCACCGCCGCGCCGCTGACGAAGGGCGCGCCCACCGTCAGGTCACCGCCGCCAAGCATCAGAATCTCGTTGAACTGCACGGTCTCGCCGGCCTCGGCCGCCAGCTTCTCCACCGTGATCACGTCGTTCGGGGCGACGCGGTATTGCTTGCCCCCGGTCTTCAGGACCGCAAACATCGGCTCGTGTCCTTTTCTCTGCCGCGTCCCCCAAGGCCCCGCATGAGCGGCGTTGGATGCCCGGGCACAGCGCACCCCGTCGGGGTGTCCTCATATGGCCGTCGCTCGCCGAACCTCGCCCAGCAAGCCCGCGGCGTTATCTGCGCCGGATGCGGCCATGTCAAGCGCCGCCGCCCCGCGTCATAGGGCGCCGCATGATCGCTTGACCGGGGGGGAGCGGCCCGGTTCACTCCGCGGACCGAACCAGCGATGGGAGCATCTCTTTCATGTGGGATCCAAGCCTGCTCGACCGTTATCCGTCCGTCGCCAGCCTCGCGCGGCGGGCGAAATGGCGGATCCCGCATTTCGCCTTTGAGTATCTCGACAGCGGCACCGGCTCCGACATCTCGATGGACGAGAGCGTGCGCGCCCTGCAGCGCATCACCATCGTGCCGAAGATGCTGGCCGGCGCCTATGAGCCCGACACGACCACCGAGATCTTCGGCAAGACCTACGCCCTGCCCTTCGGCGTTGCCCCCGTCGGCGCCACTGGCATGATGTGGCCCGAGGGCGAAAAGATCCTGGCCCGGGCCGCGGCCAAGCACGGCTTCGTCTACGCGCTCTCCACCGTGGCTTGCGAGACGCCGGAGACGATCGGGCCGCTGGCCGGCGGCAACGGCTGGTTCCAGCTCTACACCCCGGGCGACGGCGAGATGCGCCGGGATGTGCTGCGCCGGGCGGAGGCGGCGGGCTTCTCCACCCTGCTGCTGACCATCGACGTGCCCGTGCCCTCGATGCGGGAGCGGCAGCGTTCCTCCGGTCTCACCATGCCGCCGAACCACTCCCTGCGCACCTATGCCCAGATCCTCGGCCGGCCGGCCTGGACCGCGGCCACCCTGGGCTACAGGCTGCCGAGCTTCCCGACGGTGGAGCGCTATCTGTCAAAGGACGCGAAGGCTGGCATGGCCGGCCGCGTCAGCCAGGCGATCGGCGGCCGCCCGGATTGGGAGACGGTGGCGGCGATCCGGGACGAATGGAAGGGCCCCTTCGTGCTGAAAGGCGTGATGGCGGAGGAGGACGCGGAGCGTGCCCTCGCCATCGGCCTCGACGGCATCGGCGTCTCGAGCCATGGCGGCCGCCAGTTCGACGCCTGCCCGGCGCCCATCGACCATCTGCCGGCGATCAAGCGCGTGGTGGGCGACCGGGCGAAGATCGTCTTCGACAGCGGCCTCCGCGGCGGGCTCGACATCATGCGCGCCCTCGCCCTCGGCGCCGATTTCTGCCTGCTCGGCCGCGCCTTCATCTACGCCATCGCCGCCCTCGGGCCCAAGGGTGGCGAGCACATGGCCCATCTGCTGAAAGAGGACCTGACCAACAACATGGTCCAGACCTCGGTCCGCAACCTCGCCGAGCTACGGCAGATGGAGATCCGGCACGAAGCAAGCTAGCGCCCCAGGACCCCGAGCCGGTTCCGTGGCCAAGTCACCACATTCCTGTCTTTCTTTGAGCGAATATCGCCTTGAGACTGCTGCAGTAGGCGACGGCCGAGGTACAGGTCGTCAAGAGCAGCGCAGCAGTCGACGGATCGCTTATCCAGGGCGATCGAAAGCAGCGGTTAGGCACGATGACAGATTTTCCGAACCAGGCCCTCTTCCTGGGCGTCTTCACGGACTTCGACACCGACGACGGCGCCAGCATTGAGGGCGTGACCGCCGGCGGCCCGGATGACGAGCTGTTCGAGACCAGTGTCACCGACATCATCCACACCGACGCGGACGGCGACGACCTCGCCTCGGACGGCACCGGCGATACCATCACCTACTCGGTGAACGGCGCACCGCCTATCACCAGCGACTTCGACAACATCGCGACGATCACCGGAACCATCACCTACGCCGACGGCACGCCCCCATTTACGGGCACGTTCCTGATCGATCAGGCGGCCGATGGCAGTGTCTTCGTCGTCTCCTTCAGCGCCGCTGGCGCGCCCGGGAACGTTGCGCTCGAAGCGGGACGGATCGAGTCGTTCACGGTCGTCAGCATCGACGCCTTCGACGCCGGCACCAGCGACACGCTGCCGAACGCGGAGATCACCTTCGTCTGCTTCGCCCGGGGCACGCGGCTCGAGACGCCTGATGGCCCGCGGAGGGTCGAGGAGATCGCCGCCGGCGATCTGGTGACCACAGTCGACCGCGGCCCGCAACAGGTCCGCTGGATCGGCTCCCGCACCGTTGCCGGCACCGGCAATCTCGCGCCGGTCGTCATCACCGCCGGCACGCTCGGTGCGGTCGAGACGCTGGTGGTGTCCCCCCAACATCGGATCCTGGTCCAGGGCTATCTGGCGGAGCTGCTCTTCGGCGCGCCTGAGGTCCTAGTGCCGGCCAAGCATCTGGTGAACGGCGACACCATCTACCGCCGGGAAGGCGGCCTGGTCGAGTACTTCCACATTCTGTTCGACCAGCATGAGATCGTGCTCTCGGAGGGTGTGCCGACCGAGAGCTTCTTTCCCACCAGCGCCACGGTCGGCGAGTTTGAGGCAGCGACACGTGACGAGCTGCTGGCGCTGTTCCCGGAGTTTGCCGACACCTCCGGTGCGCCCTTCCCCACCTGCCGCACGGTCCTGCGCGGATATGAGGCGCAGGCCCTGCTCCACGCCCAACGCAACCCGGCGGACTGAGCTTCGACCGGAGCATCCGATGCCGGCGGTATCGCCCTAACGACTCGCAGAGCGCGCCAGCGCGGCGCGAGCGTGAAGACTCGTCGCGGAGCGACACCGTGAAGGTATTCGCCGCGCCTCCCCCGATTTGCCGCAATCGCGTCGTCTTCTCGACATGCTTCAACGCCAGAGAAGGCGCGCGACACCGGAGGGGGTGGACGCAGCGACCGGGCGGAGGCTCCACGCGGGCCGGCTAGGCACCGCCCGGTCGCCACCACATCTTCAGCACACGCACGATCAGTCCAATCACTCGGATTGCGGATCCTTCTCACCCTGGGCCGCCGGGCTGTCGCCGGCTAGGGGTTCGGGCACGATCGTCGGCTTCGGCACGGGTCCGATAGGGCTGACGAGTGGAATACTCTCAGGCGGAGCGATCGGCGGTCCCTTCCGCCCGCAGGCGGCAAGGCCGGGGATCAGCAGCAGCAGAATCAGCCATCTCATGCCAGGCGCTCCCGCCATTTGGCGATCTCCTCGCGCACCCTCACCGGGGCCGTGCCGCCGAAGCTCGTCCGGCTGGCTACCGAGTTTTCCACGCTCAGCACCTCGAACACCGCCTCGTCGATCTTGGGATGCACCGCCTGCATCGCCTCGAGCGACAGATCGGCGAGGTCGACCCCCGCGTCCTCGGCCGCCTTCACCAGACGGCCGGTGATATGATGCGCCTCGCGAAACGGCAGGTCGAGGCTACGCACCAGCCAATCCGCGAGGTCGGTGGCGGTGGAGAACCCGGCATTGGCCGCGCGGCGCATCGCTGCGCCGTCGGGCTCCAGATCGCGGATCATGCCCTCCGCCGCCGCGAGCACCAGGGAGAGGGCATCGGCGGCGTCGAAGACCGGCTCCTTATCCTCCTGCATGTCCTTGGAGTAGGCGAGCGGCAGGCCCTTCATCACCGTCAAGAGCGCCACCAGGGCGCCGCTGATCCGCCCGACCTTAGCCCGCACCAACTCCGCCGCATCCGGGTTGCGCTTCTGCGGCATGATGGAGGAGCCGGTGCTGAAACGGTCCGACAGGGCGACGAAGCGGAACTGGGCCGAGGACCAGATCACCAGTTCCTCGGCCAGGCGCGAGAGATGGGTGGCGGCGATGGCGGCGGCCGACAGGAACTCCAGCGCGAAGTCCCGGTCGCTCACCGCATCGAGGGAGTTCGCCATCGGCCGGTCGAAGCCTAGGGTCGCCGCGGTCTGCGCGCGGTCGATGGGAAAGGAGGTGCCGGCGAGCGCCGCCGCGCCGAGCGGGCTTTCGTTCATCCGCGCCCGCGCGTCGACGAACCGAGCGCGGTCGCGGGCGAACATCTCCACATAGGCCAGCATATGATGGCCCCAGGTGACGGGCTGGGCCACCTGCAGATGGGTAAAGCCGGGCATCACCATCTCGGCCCCGCGCTCGGCCTGGTCGAGGCAGGCGCGCATCAGGGCCCCGAGGGCGGTGACCGCGTCGTCGATGCGGTCGCGCACCCAGAGCCGAAAGTCGGTGGCCACCTGATCGTTGCGCGAGCGCGCGGTGTGCAGCCGGCCGGCCGGCGCGCCGATGCGCTCGGCCAGCCGCGCCTCGACGTTCATGTGGATGTCCTCGAGCTCAGCCGAGAACGGGAACGTGCCGGCCTCGAGCTCTGACAAGACCGTGAGCAGGCCTTCCCGGATGGCCGCCGCATCGCTATCGCTGACGATACCGGTGGCGGCCAGCATGTCGACATGGGCCGAGGAGGCGCGGATGTCCTGGGCCGCCAGGCGCTGGTCGAAGCTGATGGAGGAGTTGATGGCCTGCATGACCGCATC
>JBCDCY010000014.1:20000-108887 GCA_039180875.1 Pseudomonadota bacterium
GCGTGCCTTGAGCGTGCTGGCCGAGGTCCCGGACATCCGCCTCTCTGTCAACATCTCGGCGCAGAGCCTGATGGATGCGGAATGGCTGGCGATCCTGGAGGAGGCGATCCAGGACCATGGGCCGATCGCCGAACGGCTGATTGTCGAATTGACCGAAGGCACGGCGATCGCCGATGTGAGCCGGGCGCGCAGCTTTACCGAGGCGGTGCAGCGCAGCGGCGCGGCCCTGGCGCTCGACGATTTCGGGGCGGGCCACACGTCCTTCGGGCATTTTCGCGATTTCCGCTTCGACTGCGTGAAGATCGACGGCGCCTTCGTGCGGGGGCTGACGCGCTCGCCCGACAACCAGGCGTTGATCAAGGCGCTGATCGCCATGGCCCAGCACTTCGAGATGTTCACCGTGGCCGAGTTCGTCGAGACGGCGGAGGAGGCGGCGCTGCTCGCAGAGCTCGGCGTCGACTGCCTGCAGGGCTACTATTTCGGCGCGCCCGAGATCGCCCCGGCCTGGCTGCCCGACGCCGGCACAGAGGATCTGCGCTACGCCGCCGGTTGAGCGGGGTGGCAGAGCAATGCGTTGAGCGCCAAGGTCAGCGCAGGCCCAGGCTCGGCATGCGGCCCGTCGGCGGCCGTGGCAGCCGCGGTTCAGCCCTTTTTGGCCAGGCGATCGAGGCGGGCCTGCATGTCGGCAAGCTCCGCCTTCAGCGACTGCAGCTCTGCCTCGCCCGGGGCCTCCTCCCGCATCGGTCGCGGCGCAGCACCCACCCCCGGCTCGGCCGTCTCGCGCCCGTCCGTCTGGCCGGCGAAGGGGGAGAACATCCGCATGGCGTTCTCGAACCAGTCCATGTTGGAGCGGGCCATCGCCTCGAAATTCGCCAGTGCGGGATTGGTCCCGAAGGCGGCTCGCACCTGATCGCGCATCCGCTCCTGATTGCGGGCGAAGGTCTCCATCGAGGCTTCGAGATAGGCCGGCACGAAGCCCTGCAGCGTGTCGCCGTAAAGCCGGATAAGCTGGCGGAGGAAGCTGGTCGGCAGCATGTTCTGCCCCTTCGCCTCTTCCTCGAAGATGATCTGGGTGAGGACGGCCCGGGTGATGTCCTCCCCGCTCTTGGCATCGGTGACGACGAAATCGTCGCCGTCCCGCACCATCTGGGCCAGGTGATCGAGGGTGACGTAGCTTGAGCGCGCGGTGTTGTAGAGCCGCCGGTTGGCGTACTTCTTGATGGTGATCGGCGCCGGCTCGCCACCGTCCGCGCGCTCACCCGCCCCTGCCGCTTTGGCCCTGCCCTTTGCCGCCGCCACCTGCGCCTCCTCCACCCGGTGCGCCTCTCTCGTGGCCTGAGACTATCCGCCTCCTCTGCCACCGCAATGCAATTTTGCATGCGCGAAGACCAGGCCCCGTGCTAGCCGTGGGGCGATGAGGACGGGCCCCGAGACACCCAAGCAGCCGCCGGGCGAGACCGAGGCGGAGCGGGCGGCCGCGCGCTGGCTCGACCTATGGGAAGAGATGTTGTCGCGCCGGGCCCTCGACCCCCAGGCCTTCGCCGGTCCCTCCGGGCCAAGCGATGCAGACCGCGCCGCACAAGCCTGAGCCGGCGCCCTGGCGCATCGGCGCGCCGCGCCCGCTGGTCTTCCACCTGGGCGCCGCCCTCGCCACCTATCAGCAGGCGCTGCTGCCGGCCGATGCCGCTGCGCCCTTGCCCCCGCCCCCCGACTGCGCCGCACCGCCGCTTGCCATCGCGCGGGAGGCAGCCCGCCGGCTCGCGACGCTGGAGGAGGGGATCGCCCGCTGGCAGCATCACCCCTATCGCCGCCGGCTGCCCGACCCGCCGGCGCTTTGGCGCGAGGGCGCGACCCGCTTGCTCGACTACGGCGGCACCGGGCCTGTCATCCTGGTGGTGCCGTCGCTGGTCAACCGGGCCTACATCCTGGATCTGCGCCCGGGCCACGCCCTGCTGCGCTGGCTTGCCGGGCAAGGGCTGCAGCCCCTGCTGCTCGACTGGGGCGAGCCCGGCGGGGCGGAGCATGGCGCCGATCTCGACACCTACGGCCAGCGTCTGGCCCAGGCTGTGACCGTGGCGGTGGAGCGGGCCGGCGGGCCGGTCGGCCTGGTTGGCTATTGCATGGGCGGCACGCTTGCCGCCGCCTACGCCGCGACCCGGCCTGAGCGCCTATCCTCCCTCGCGCTCCTCGGCGCACCCTGGCGTTTCAGTCGGGAGACGGCGCCGGTGGCCCTCGTCCGGGCCCTCGGTCGCGCCCTCGGCACCCACGACCTGCCGATGCTGCTCGACCGGCTGACCCAAGTCTTCGGCGCGGTGCCAGTGGAGCTGCTGCAGCTCTTCTTCGCCTGGCTCGACCCGATCCTCGCCGCCCGCAAGTTCCGCCGCTTCGCCGCGCTCGATCCGGCGAGCGATGCGGCCGAGCACTTCGTCGCCATCGAGGATTGGCTGGCCGACGGGGTGCCGATGGCCGGCCCGGCCGCGCGGGAGGTGCTCGGCCCCTGGTACCTCGAGGATGCGCCGGCAAAGGGCGCCTGGTCCTTCCTCGGCCAGCCGGTGCGGGCGGAGGCGATCCGGCTCCCCACCCTGGCGGTCTGCGCCGCGGCGGATCGAATCGCGCCCCCCGCCTGTACCGAGGCCCTGCCCGAGGCGATCCCCGGGGCGCAGACCCTGCGCCCGACCTCCGGCCATGTGGGCATGATCGTCGGCCGCGCCGCACCGGACCGCGTCTGGCGCCCCCTCGCGGAGTTTTTGCAGAGCGCCGCCGCCTGACATACCATCGCGCGATGCGACGGTCTGGGGGATGACAAAGCCGCCCGGGCGACTATGTTGCAGCGCAGCAAAACGCGACGGGCATCCCCCGCCCGGTCGGATAGGGAGACAACACCCATGACCCACGTCGTCATCGCCAGCGCGGCCCGCACGCCCGTCGGCAGCTTCAACGGCAGCTTCGCCGACACGCCCGCGCACGACCTCGGCAGCGTGGCGATCAAGGCGGCCCTGGAGCGGGCGGGCGTCGAACCGGGCGAGGTCTCGGAAACCATCCTCGGCCAGGTGCTGACCGCCGGCCAGGGCCAGAACCCGGCCCGCCAGGCCCATATCAACGCCGGCCTGCCGATCGAGGCGGCCGCCTGGGGCATCAACCAGGTCTGCGGCTCGGGCCTGCGCGCCGTGGCCATCGGGGCGCAGCATGTGGCCCTCGGCGATGCCGGCATCGTGGTCGCCGGCGGGCAGGAGAGCATGAGCCTTTCGCCCCACGTCGCCCACCTCCGCAAGGGACAGAAGATGGGTGATATGTCCTTCGTCGACTCGATGATCAAGGACGGTCTCTGGGACGCCTTCAACGGCTACCACATGGGCCAAACGGCAGAGAACGTGGCCCGCCAGTTCCAGATCGGCCGCGACGCCCAGGACGAGTTTGCGCTGGCGAGCCAGAACAAGGCCGAGGCGGCGCAGAAGGCCGGCCGCTTCGCTGACGAGATCGCGGCGGTGACGCTGAAGACCCGGAAGGGCGACGTGGTGGTGGAGAACGACGAGTACATTCGCCACGGCGCCACCATGGATGCGATGCAGAAGCTGCGCCCGGCCTTCACCAAGGACGGCTCGGTGACGGCTGCCAATGCCTCCGGCCTGAACGACGGCGCGGCGGCCACGGTGCTGATGTCGGCCGAGGAGGCGGAGCGGCGCGGCATCACCCCGCTCGCCCGCATCGCGAGCTACGCCACCGCCGGCGTCGATCCCGCCATCATGGGCACCGGGCCGATCCCGGCCAGCCGCAAGGCGCTGGAGAAAGCCGGCTGGAAGGTCGACGACCTCGATCTGGTGGAAGCCAATGAGGCCTTCGCCGCCCAGGCCTGCGCGGTGAACAAGGACATGGGCTGGAACCCCGACATCGTGAACGTCAATGGCGGCGCCATCGCCATCGGCCACCCGATCGGCGCCTCGGGCGCGCGCATCCTCAACACGCTCCTATTCGAGATGCGGCGTCGCGACGCCAAGCGCGGCCTCGCCACCCTCTGCATCGGCGGCGGCATGGGCGTCGCGCTCTGCGTTGAGCGCGACTGAGCGCGTCCCCACCGATCCAGGCGGGGCCGTCCGGCCCCGTCCACCCCAACGACAGAACAATCAGGGAGGAGACCATGGCCAGAGTTGCACTGGTGACCGGAGGCTCGCGCGGTATCGGCGCGGCGATCTCGACGGCGTTGAAGGAGGCGGGCTGCTCGGTCGCCGCCAACTATGCCGGCAATGACGAGGCGGCCGGGAAGTTCACCGAGGCCACCGGCATCAAGACCTACAAATGGTCGGTCGCCGATTACGACGCCTGCAAGGACGGCATCGCAAAGGTCGAGGCCGATCTGGGCCCGGTCGACATCCTGATCAACAACGCCGGCATCACCCGGGACGCGATGTTCCACCGGATGACGCCCGAGCAGTGGCGCGAGGTGATCGACACCAACCTCACCGGCGTCTTCAATATGACCCATCCAGTCTGGGCGGGGATGCGGGAGCGCAAGTTCGGCCGGATCATCACCATCAGCTCGATCAACGGGCAGAAGGGCCAGGCCGGCCAGGTGAACTATTCCGCCTCCAAAGCCGGCGATCTCGGCCTCACCAAAGCGCTGGCCCAGGAGGGCGCCCGTGCGGGCATCACGGTGAACGCGATCTGCCCGGGCTATATCGGCACGGACATGGTGAAGGCGATCGACGAGAAGGTGCTGAACGAACGCATCATTCCGCAGATCCCCGTGGGCCGCCTGGGCGAGCCGGAGGAGATCGGCCGCTGCGTCGTCTTCCTCGCCTCCGACGAGGCCGGCTTCATCACCGGCTCTACGATCTCGGCCAACGGCGGCCAGTTCTTCGTCTAATGCTCAGGCCGCGCGGTGCGCCCCGAAGATCTGGCGCACCGCCCTGCGGACCGCGCTGAACAGCCCGATCGCCGCATCGGCCCGGGCCCGGCGGCCGCGGGCCAGGGCTTCGGCCATTGTGAGCGGGCGCGGTTGCCGGGTCTCGACGGTCGGCTCGTAGGGTTCGAGATAGTCGAACATGGATCAGGTCCTTTTGAGTGAGGCGGTCGGCCCCGCTGGTGTTGGACCTGAAAATGTGGATTTTCGCGCCGACTGACAAACGAGTCTTTCTCTCCGTCGATTAAGCTCTATTTAATCGAGCATGGCGGATCGGCTGCCCCCGCTCACGGCCCTGCGCGCCTTCGAGGCTGCGGCGCGTCACATGAGCTTTGCCAAGGCGGCGGACGAGCTGGCGGTGACGCCGGCCGCGCTCTCCTACCAGATCAAGGCGCTGGAGGGGCATCTCGGCGCGCCGCTCTTCCATCGTCTGAACCGCGCGGTGGAGCTGACGGAGGCGGGCCGGGCGCTCTACCCTGGCGCGGCGGAGGGCTTCGATGCCCTACGCGCCGCCTGGTCCGCAGCGCGGCGGGTGAACGACGACACAACGCTCACGATCACCGCCGGCCCGGCCTTCACCGCAAAATGGCTCGCGCCCCGGATGTTCAGCTTCGCCCAGGCCAACCCGGATATCGAGCTGCGCTTCGCTGCGAGCCTGCGGGTGATGGACTTCACCCGGGATGAGGTGGATATCGCCATCCGCTTCGGCCTCGGCAGCGACGAGGATCTGTTCTCTCGCCGCCTATTTGCTGAGCGAGTGATGCCGATGATGCGCCCGGACCTGGCGGCGCAGGTCTCGGCCCCCGCCGATCTGTTGCGCCTGCCGCTGATCCACGACGACAGCTTCTCCTTCCTGGAGGACCCGCCGGGCTGGGCCGCCTGGTTCGCGGCGGCGGGGCTGGCGGAGACGCCGCCCTCCGGCCCGCATTTCTCCAACGCCGATCATGCCATCGACTTTGCGCTCGAGGGCGGCGGCGTGGTGCTCGGCCGCGTCTCGCTCACTCAGCGCGACCGGGATCAGGGGCGGCTGGTCGCACCGTTCGACCTGGCGCTCTCCACCCCGGCCCACTACCGCTTCCTCTGCCGCAAGGGGACGGAGACGCGGCCGGCTATCGCCCGCTTCCTCGCCTGGATGGAGGCGGAGATCGCCGCCAGCCCCGTGGCCGTCCCCAGCGACGCGCCCGACCAGCCCGACTGACAAGGGGCGGGCGGGCGACGTTCCCTTTGACACGTCGCGGGCGCCCGAGTGTAGTCGAGGGGTCAGCACCGTCGAATCGACGCGCCGCGCCGGCTGACCGGCCCAGGCAGCACGCCCAAGCGTGCCGCCGGGACACGCACAAACCGCGGCACCAAATGGGAGGAGTGCATGTTCAGCCAACGGATGTCGCTTGCCGCCGCGGGTGCGGTGCTGTCGCTGGGTCTCGGCGCCGGGGCGGCCCAGGCCCAAGAAGAGATAACGCTTTGCTGGGCCGCCTGGGACCCGGCCAACGCCCTGGTCGAGCTCTCTAAAGACTTCACCGCCGAGAGCGGCATCGAGATGAAGTTCGAGTTCGTGCCCTGGCCCAACTTCGCCGACCGCATGCTGAACGAGTTGAACTCGGGCGGGCAGCTTTGCGATCTGTTGATCGGCGACAGCCAGTGGATCGGCGGCTCGGCCGAGAACGGACACTATCTGAAGCTCAACGAGTTCTTCGAGGCCGAAGGGATCTCGATGGACGACTTCCTGCCGGCCGCGGTCTACGCCTACTCGACCTGGCCGAAGGGCACGCCGAACTACTACGCGCTGCCGGCCATGGGCGACGCCCTCGGCTGGACCTACCGCCGGGATTGGTTCGAGCGGGAGGATCTGCAGGCCGAGTTCCAGGAGCAGCACGGGCGCGCGCTCGCGCCTCCGCAGACCTGGACCGAATTGCGCGAGATCGCCGAGTTCTTCCAAGGGCGGGAGATCGACGGCAACACCGTCTACGGCGCCTACATCTTCACCGAGCGTGGCTCGGAAGGCATCACCATGGGGGCCACCGCCGCGCTCTACTCCTTCGGTTTCGAGTACGAGACGGAGCCCGGCAGCTACAGCATGGAAGGCGCGGTGAACTCGGCCGAGTCGATCGCGGCGCTCGAGTTCTACAAGGAGCTCTACGAGTGCTGCACCGCGCCCGGCTATACCGACAGCTACATGGGCGAGGGGCTGGATGCCTTCAAATCCGGCCAGGTGGCGATGCAGATGAACTGGTTCGCCTTCTTCCCCGGCCTCTTCAAGGATGAGCAGGTGGGCGGCGACCGCATCGGCTTCTTCGTCAATCCGGCGCAGAACCGCGATGCCTCGACCCTCGGCGGCCAGGGGATCTCGGTCGTGGCCTACTCCGACAACACCGACGAGGCGCTGCAGTACATCAAGTGGTTCGCCCAGCCGGACGTGCAGGCGAAGTGGTGGTCGCTCGGCGGCTATGCCGTGCACAACTCGGTGGTGCAGGATCCGGGCTTTCCCGACACCGCGCCCTTTGCCGGGCAGTTCCTGGACGCGATGTCGAACGTCCGCGACTTCTGGCAGGAGCCGGCCTATGCGGAGCTGCTGCTGGCCATGCAGAAGCGGCTGCATGACTATGTGGTGGCCGACCAAGGCTCGGCCGAAGAGGCGCTGAACAAGCTCGTCGAGGACTGGACCGAGGTCTTCGAGGACGAGGGCAAGCTCTAAACATGATCCGGGGACGGCCCCACCGCCCCCGGCATCTGTTCCCCCTCCCCCGTTCGCGGGGGAGGGTTCCCACAAAATACGGCCTGCCACCAGGTGCCGAGGATCGCGCCCGGCCCGAGGGTGGGCGCAATCGCGCCCGCCCTGGGGGGCGGGTCGGGCGCGATCCGGTGCTGGCGCACCGGAAGTACGGAAGATGGGGTAGATCTCGCCCCATCCGCTGGCGGATCGTTAGCCGCGTGGGCGCGCTATCGAACACCGCTCCATGACCGACACCCCGCTCGACCGGGCCGCCCGTGCGACGCCGGAGCCGCTGGCTCGGCGGATCCGCGGCTTGTCGGACCGGGCGATCGCCTGGCTCTTCATCACGCCGACCATCGTCCTCTTGCTCGCCATCAACATCTTCCCGCTGATCTGGACGATCAATCTCAGCTTCACCAACTACCGCGCCAACCGCACGGCCCGGGGCTGGGAGTACATCGGCACCCGCAATTACGAGCGCATCCTGACCGACAGCGACATCTGGCTGAACATGCAGGTGACGGCGCATTTCCTGTTCTGGACGCTGTTCTTCCAGGTGCTGATCGGCTTCACCCTCGCCTGGCTGATCAACCGCAACTTCCGCGGCAACGACCTGTGGACCACCATCATCGTCCTGCCGATGATGCTGTCCCCGGCGGTCGTGGGGAACTTCTGGACCTTCCTCTACCAGCCCCAGATCGGCCTCTTTAACTACATCGTCACGTTCTTCACCGGCGCCGATCCCTCGTCCTTCGACATGCTGGGCTCAGTCTCCCTCGCGCCCTGGTCCATCGTCATCGTCGACACCTGGATGTGGACGCCGTTCGTGATGCTGATCTGCCTGGCGGGGCTCAGGTCCATCCCCCAGTCGATCTATGAGGCGGCAGAGATCGATCGCGCGTCGAAATGGCGCCAGTTCTGGACGATCACGGTGCCCATGGTGCTGCCGTTCCTGATGCTGGCGGTGCTCTTCCGCGGCATCGAGAACTTCAAGATGTTCGATCTGGTGGTCGAGCTCACCTCCGGCGGGCCGGGATCGGTGACGGAGCTCGCCTCGATCAACCTCAAGCGCGAGGCGTTCGAGAAATGGCGGACGGGCTACTCGTCGGCCTTCGCCATCATCCTCTTCGTCACCGTCTTCGGCCTCGCCAACATCTATGTGAAGGCGCTCAATCGGGTGAAGGCGCGATGACGGCCTATTCGATCACCGAGCCCTCGCCCCGAGCCAAGGCCGTCGCCGGCGGATTGGTGATGCTCTACGCCCTCATCACCATGGTGCCGCTTGCCTGGATCTTCATCACCGGGTTCAAGTCACCGCCCGACTCGATCTCCTACCCGCCCAAGGTGGTCTTCGAGCCGACGCTCGAGGGCTATGTGAACCTCTTCACCACCCGCACCCGTCAAACGCCGGAGTACATGGAGAGCCTCGGCCCGCCCGAGACCTGGTGGGAGGAGATCGTGCGGGAGCGCAACATGGTGATCGCCGGCCCGTCGAAGTTCGGCGAACGCTTCACCAACTCGATCATCATCGGCTTCGGTTCGACCTTTCTCTCGGTCTTCCTCGGAACGTTGGCCGCCTATGCCTTCAGCCGCTTCAAGGTGCCGCTGAAGGACGATCTGCTGTTCTTCATCCTGTCCACCCGGATGATGCCGCCCATCGCCGTCGCGATCCCGATTTTCCTGATGTATCGGACACTTGGGCTGTCGGACACCCATCTCGGCATGATCCTGCTCTACACCGCGGTGAACATCAGCCTCGCCGTCTGGCTGCTCAAAGGCTTCATAGACGAGATCCCGCTTGAGTATGAGGAGGCCGCGCTGATCGACGGTTACACCCGCTTTCAGGCCTTCCGGAAGGTCGTGCTGCCCCAGGCCGCCACGGGCATCGCGTCGACCGCGATCTTCTGCCTGATCTTTGCCTGGAACGAATATGCCTTCGCGCTCTTGCTCACCTCCGGCACGGCGCAGACGGCCCCGCCCTTCATCCCGACGATCATCGGCGAGGGCGGGCTTGACTGGCCGGCGGTGGCGGCCGGCGCGACGCTCTTCCTGCTGCCGGTGCTGATCTTCACCATCTTCCTCCGCCGGCATCTGCTGCGCGGCATCACCTTCGGCGCGGTGCGGAAATGAGCCACGACCCCTATGCCGATCTCGGCCAGGCCAGCCACGAACTGCAGAGCCGCGTCGCCGATGCGATGATTGCCCGGGCAGAGGACCCGGCCCAGATCCGCATGCGCCGCGACTATCTCCGCAAGCTCGATCTGCCCGAGGGCGCGGCCGCCGTCGAACCAGGCAGCGGCACGGGCGACGTGACCCGGGATTTGATCGAGGTTGCCGGGGCGGCGACAGCGTTGGGGATCGAACCCTCGCCGGTGATGGTCGCCCGCGCCGCCGCGCGCCATGCCAACGTCTCGGGCCTGTCGTTCCAGATCGGCGACGCCAAGGCGACAGGCCTCGCCGATGCCTCGATGGATCTGGTGGCGCTGCACACGCTCCTGATCCACTGCCCGGGTCCGGAAGAGGCGTTGGCCGAGGCGCACCGCATCCTAAAGCCGGGCGGGATCCTGACCGTCTTCGACGAAGACCCGCCGTCCGTGACCGCTTCCATCGCCGAGAAGGACCCAGTCGGCCCGGTCATCGAGCGGTTGATCGAGGCCTATGTCCACGACCGCTGGCTGATCCGCCGCGTCGTGCCGCTGATCGCCGAGGCGGGCTTCGACGTCGTCTCGCGCGACGGCTATCTTTATCTGGCGGAGGGCGAGGCGGCCTACTTCTGCACGATCGTCGACCGCGGCGCCGACACCTTGGTGGAGGACGGCACCATCGGCCCGGACTTGGCCCAGGGCCTGAAGGCCGAGGCGCGGCGGCGCGCGCAGACGGATGCCTTCTTCGGCTCGATCGCCTTCATCGGCGTCATCGCTCGCAAATCGGGGGCGGCATGAGCTTTCTGCGCGGTCTTGCCCGCCTCCGCCGCGGCCCGTGGGAGATGGTGGCGACCGTGCTGATCGGCGTCGGCGTGCTGATGCTGATGCAGCCGTTCATCCTCGCCCTCTACACCTATTCCTTCGTCACGATCCTGGTGGGCACCGTGATGTTCCTCGTCGTCAGCCATTTTCCGGAGAACGACTGATGCTGGAGCAGATCTGCCCAATCCTGCCCTCGAGCGACTTCGACGTGACCGAGGCGTTCTACGCACGGCTCGGCTTTCAAACCTGGTACAAAGAGACCGGCCAATATCTTCTGATGAACCGTGACCGGGTCGAGGTGCATTTCTTCCACCATCCGACCCACGTTCCGTCGGAGAGCGATCACGGTGCCTACCTCCGGCCCGCCGACATCGACGCGTTTTCGGCCGAGGTCGCGGCGCTGGGTCTACCGAGCGCCGATGCCTTCCCGAGGTTCTGGCCGGCCGAGGACAAGCCCTGGGGCATGCGGGAGGCCGCGATCTGGGATCCCGACGGCAACCTGATCCGCGCCGGGCAGGAACTGCCCCGTGGCTGAGATCGTGGTCCGGAACGTGCGGAAGGAGTTCGGCGACTTCACGGCGGTGGAGGGCTCGACCTTCACCGTGGCCGACGGCGAGTTCTTCATGCTGCTCGGCCCCTCAGGCTGCGGCAAGACCACGACGCTCAGGATGATCGCGGGGCTGGAACTGCCGACCTCGGGCCAGATCCTGCTGGATGGGGAGGATGTGGCCCAGGTCCCCGCCCGCGGCCGCGACATCGCCTTCGTCTTCCAGCTGTTCGCGCTCTACCCGCATATGAACGTGCGCCGCAACATCGCCTATCCGCTCGCGAGCCAGGGCATGGGGCGGGCCGAGATCCGGCAGCGCGTGGCGGCGGTGGCAGAGACGCTCGGCATCACCGGGTTGCTCGAGCGCCCGGTCGGCGGGCTCTCCGGCGGCGACCGGCAGCGCGTGGCGCTCGCCCGCGCCATCGTGCGGGAGCCAAAAGCCTTCCTGATGGACGAACCCCTCGGCGCCCTCGACGCCGAGTTCCGGGAGCGCATGGCGGAGGAGCTCCGCGCGCTGCACGACCGGATGGGCGCGACCACTGTCTACGTCACCCACGATCAGCTCGAGGCGATGCAGATGGGCGACAAGATCGTGGTGATGAACCAGGGCCGGATCGAGCAGTTCGGCACCCCGCAGGAGATCTACGACCGCCCCGCCACGCTGTTCGTCGCCGACTTCATCGGCTCGCCCGCGATGAACTTTCTCACTGTCGATGGACCGGTGGCGGCCGGTGCTGCGACCGCGCCGCTCGCCGGCACCGAGATCGCGATCCCCGTACCCGACCAGGGGGCAGAGCGTGCCATCCTCGGCGTCCGGCCGGAGCATGTTCGCCTGGCCGACGGCCCCTCCTATCGCGGGCGGATCGAGGCCGTGGAATATCTCGGCACCACCCAGATCGTGACGCTGGAGACGCCGGCGGGTCTGCTCAAGGCCCGGATCCCCGCCGCCGACACCGCCCGGCCGGGGGAGACGGTGGGCCTGTCGTTCACCACCGCCACGCTCTCCTGCTTCGACGCGGCGACCGGTGCGGCGCTGCCGCTGCGGGAGGCGTCCCATGGCTGAGGTCCGGCTCGACGACGTGACCAAGCGCTTCGGCGACGTCACTGCCGTGGCCGACCTGACGCTGGCGATCCCCGACGGGGCCTTCGTCGTCCTCCTCGGACCCACGGGCGCGGGCAAGACCACCACGCTTCGCCTGATCGCCGGGCTTGAACGGCCCGACCAGGGCCGCGTCACCATCGCCGGCCACGACGTCACCGCCGCCCAGCCGGCGGAGCGGGACGTCGCCATGGTCTTCCAGCAATACTCGCTCTACCCCCACCTCACGGTGCGGGAGAACCTGGCCTTCCCCCTCCGCGCGCCCGTGCGGCCGATGGCGGAGGAGGCGATCGCCCGGAAGGTCCGGGAGACGGCCGAGATGCTGCGCATCGGCGCCAAGCTCGACAACCGCGCGACCGCGCTCTCAGGCGGCGAGATGCAGCGCGTCTCCATCGGCCGGGCGCTGGTGCGGGATCCGGCGATTTATCTGATGGACGAGCCGCTCTCGTCGCTCGATGCCAAGCTGCGCGCCGATCTCCGGGTCGAGCTGAAACGCATCCAGGCAGAGCTCGGCGCCACCATGCTCTACGTCACCCACGACCAGATCGAGGCGATGACCATGGCCACCCATGTGGGCGTGTTGGAGGAGGGCCGCCTCGTGCAGTTCGGCAGCCCGCGGGAAGTCTACGAGGACCCCGACAGCGTCTATGTCGCCACCCGCCTCGGCCAGCCGCGGATCAACATCGCGCCCGCCACGCTCTTCCCCGATCTCGCCGCGCCGCCGGGCTGCGCGAGCCTCGGCCTGCGGCCCGAGCACATAGCCGTCGGCGGCGACGCGCCCCATGCCCGCACCGCCCATGTCGGCCGGATCGAGCATCTGGGGGACCAGACCCGCATGCATCTGCGCCTGGGCGATACCGAGCTCGTCACCCTCACCGACCCCCACACCACCATCGCCCAGGGGAGCGACGTGCCCGTCGGGCCCCGGGCGCCCCTGTTCTTCGACGCCGAGGGCCGGCGCCTCCGCCCCTGATACGAGCGCCCTGATTTGGGAGAGACCGCGATGTCCATGGACCTCCTCCGCCGCGCTGCCCATGCCGCCCACGACGCGATCCGCGCCAACGAGGATCGGATCGAGGGGCTCGACCGCGCCATCGGCGACGGCGATCACTACCACAACGTGATCCGGGGGGCGGAGGTCGCGGCGAAGCTGGCTGACGAGCTTGGCGATGCAGCTCCCGATCAGGCCCCCGACCAAGCCTTGAAGCAGATCGGCATGAAGCTGCTCTCCACCATCGGCGGCGCCTCGGGCCCGTTGATGTCGAGCTTCTTCCTGGCCGCCGCCAAGACCCCGGGCGCGGGTGCGGTCTGGGATCGCGCCACGGTCACCGCCATGGTCCGCGATGGCGTCGCCGCGATCCAGGCCCGCGGCAAGGCGAAGCAGGGGGACAAGACGATGCTCGACACCCTGATCCCCGTGGCCGAGGCGCTGGAGGCCGGCGCCGGCGACGACCCCGCAGCCCTCGCCGCCAAGGTGCAGGCGGCGGCGGAGGCCGGCATGCAATCCACCAAGGACATCCTCGCCACCAAGGGCCGGGCCGCGTTCCTCGGCGAGCGGGCGATCGGCCATATCGACCCCGGCGCGATGTCGTGCTGCGTCATCGTCACTGCCATCTGCCAGACCGTTGCGAGCGGAGAGACCCTATGAAGAAGCTGATCAATGCCGTAGGCGATGTGTTGACGGAGAGCCTGCGCGGCTTCGGCACGGCCCATGCCGATCTGGTCGAGGTCTCGCTCGATCCCAAGATCGTCTGGCGCCGGGCGGCACCCACCCGGGACAAGGTGGCGCTGATCTCCGGCGGCGGTTCAGGGCACGAGCCGCTGCATGCGGGCTTCGTCGGCCACGGGATGCTCGATGCCGCCTGCCCCGGCGAGGTCTTCACCTCGCCCACGCCGGACCAGATGCTCGCCGCCGCGGAAAAGGTCGACGGCGGCGCCGGCGTGCTCTGGATCGTCAAGAACTACGCCGGCGACGTGATGAACTTCGAGATGGCGGCGGAGATGTACGAGGGTCAGTCGGCGAGCGTGCTGACCAACGACGACGTGGCGGTGGAGACCTCCACCCATTCCCAGGGCCGCCGGGGGGTCGCCGCCACGGTGATCTTGGAGAAGATCGTCGGCGCGGCGGCGGAGCGGGGCGACGATCTGGCGAGCCTCCAGGCACTTGGGGAGCGGGTGAACGACGCCTCCGGCAGCATGGGCGTGGCGCTCACCTCCTGCACCGTGCCGGCGGCCGGCAAACCGACCTTCGATGTCGGCGCCGATGAGATGGAGATGGGCGTCGGCATCCATGGCGAGCCCGGCCGCCGCCGGGTGCCGCTTGCCTCGGCCGACGCCATCGCCGAGGAGATCGTGGGCGCGATCCTCGAGGATCTGAAGCCCGAGGCCGGCGCGCCGCTCCTGATGCTGGTGAACGGCATGGGCGGCACGCCGCTGATGGAGCTCTACCTGCTCTTCGACGCTGCCGGCCGGGCGCTGGCCAAGCACGACCTGGCGCCGAGCCGCATCCTGGTCGGCAACCATTGTACGTCGCTGGAGATGGCGGGCGCCTCCCTCACCCTCTGCAAGCTCGACGAGGAGATGACGGCGCTTTGGGACGCGCCGGTGCACACCGCCGCGCTGCGCTGGGGGCTGTAGCGCCGCCGCGGCGCGATAGCTGCCGGCCCTGCCAACCTAGATCTGGCAGACCCGCTCGATCGCCTCGCGCTGGCGCTGAACCATCTCCCAACCCTCGTCGACCGCCTCGCGGCCTCGGTGGAAGTCGAGCACCGACATCCTTGTGAGGTGGGCGTTCAGCAGCACGTGCGGCGGCTCTCCGGCCAGGCGGGTGCGGCGGATCTGCTCCGTCATCATGTCGATGGAGGTGGAGATCACGTCAAGATATTGCGGCCGCTTGGTGGCGTTCTGCGGCTCCTCCTCATCCTCCGGCACCTCGCCCTTTTCGCTTCGCAGCAGCCCGCCGAGCATCGCCCCGATCGGCAGCAGCCGCCGGGCCAGGAGATCGCGGGAGAGGATGAAGCGCACCAGCCGCCCGGCCTGCTGATCCGTCGCCCCCTGTTCCGGCCGCCAGAAGGCGCCGTCGAGCCGGGCGTTGGGGTTGACGGCGATCACCACGTCCGCGCCGCAGGCCCGGGCGGCCGAGATCGGCACCGGGTTGATCACCCCGCCGTCGACCAGCCAGCGCCCGCCGACGTTCCAGGGGCTGACCACCCCCGGCAAAGCCATGGAGGCGCGAAGGGCCGGCAGCAGCTCCCCCTCCCGCAACCAGATCTCGCGCCCGTTCTGCAGATCCGCAGCCACCGCGGCGAAGGGGATCGGCAGATCCTCGATGCGCTCGGGCAGGTCGAAGGCGCGAAAGACCTTCAGGATCTCCCGCCCATCCAGCAGCCCGCCGGAGGAGAGGCGCACGTCCAAGAGGGAGACCATCTTGCGCCGGGTAAGGCCGCGGGCGAACGCCTCCAACGCGTCAAGACGGCCGCCGGCGAAGATACCGCCCACCACCGCGCCGACGGAGGTGCCGGCGATCACGTCCGGCTCGATCCCCATCTCCTTGAGTGCGCGCAGAACGCCGATATGGCACCAGCCCCGCACGCCGCCGGAGCCGAGTGCCAGGCCGATGCGCGGCCGTCCCACGGCTGCTTACTCCGCCGCGACAGAGCGCCCTTGTAGGATGTCGCGCAGATAGTGCCCGGTGTGGGAACCCTCGACCGCCGCCACCTCCTCCGGCGTGCCGGCCGCGACGATGGTGCCGCCGCCATCGCCGCCCTCGGGCCCGATGTCGATGATCCAATCGGCGGTCTTGATGACGTCGAGGTTGTGCTCGATCACCACCACCGAATTGCCCTGCTCCACCAACTGATGCAGCACCTCGAGGAGCTTGCGCACATCCTCGAAGTGCAGACCCGTCGTCGGCTCGTCGAGGATGTAGAGGGTCTGGCCGGTGGCCCGGCGGGAGAGCTCCTTGGAGAGCTTCACCCGCTGCGCCTCACCGCCTGAGAGCGTGGTCGCCTGCTGGCCCACCTTGATGTAGCCGAGGCCGACCTCGCAGAGCTTCTCCATCTTCTCCCGGATCGCCGGGACGGCCTTGAAGAACTCCGCCGCGTCTTCACACGTCATATCAAGAACGTCTGCGATGCTCTTGCCCTTGTACAGAATTTCCAACGTCTCGCGGTTGTAGCGCTTACCCTCGCAGCTCTCGCAGGTCACGTAGACGTCGGGCAGGAAGTGCATCTCGATCTTGATGACGCCGTCGCCCTGGCAGGCCTCGCAGCGCCCACCCTTGACGTTGAAGGAGAAGCGCCCGGGCTTGTAGCCCCGCGCCTTCGCCTCCGGCAGGCCGGCGAACCAGTCGCGGATCGGCGTGAAGGCCCCGGTATAGGTCGCGGGGTTGGAGCGCGGCGTGCGCCCGATGGGCGATTGGTCGATGTCGATGACCTTGTCGAGATGCTCCAATCCCTCGATGGTCTCGCAGGGCGCCGGCGTCTGCCGCGCGCCGTTCAGCTTCATCGAGGCGGTCTTGTAGAGCGTCTCGACCGTCAGAGTGGACTTGCCGCCGCCGGACACGCCGGTGACGCAGGTGAAGGTGCCGAGCGGGAAATCGACCGTCACGTCCTTCAGATTGTTGCCCGTCGCACCCACCACGCGCAGCGACTTGCCATTGCCCTGCCGGCGGACCGAGGGCGTGGCGATGGACTTGGCGCCGGTCAGGTATTGCCCGGTGATCGACCCCTCCGCCGCTGCGATCTCATGCGGCGTGCCGCGGGCCACGATCTCTCCGCCATGCACGCCTGCGCCGGGGCCGATGTCGATGACATGGTCGGCCTCCCGGATCGCCTCCTCGTCATGCTCGACGACGATCACCGTATTGCCCTGGTCGCGCAGGTTCTTGAGCGTGGCGAGCAGCCGGTCGTTGTCGCGCTGGTGCAAACCGATGGAGGGCTCGTCCAGCACGTAGAGCACCCCGGTGAGGCCGGAGCCAATCTGGCTCGCCAGCCGGATGCGCTGGCTTTCACCACCCGACAGCGTGCCGGAACTGCGGCTGAGCGTCAGGTAGTCGAGCCCGACATTCCTAAGAAATCCAAGACGTTCCCGGATCTCCTTCAGAACCGCCCGAGCGATCTCGTTCTTCTGGGCCGACAGCTGATCGGGCACAGCCTCGACCCAGGCAAGCGCGTCCAGGATCGACCTCTCGACCACCTCACCGATGTGCAGGCCCGCAATCTTCACCGCCAGGGCCTCCGCCCGCAGGCGATAGCCGCCGCAGGTGCCGCAGGCCCGGTTGTTCTGATAGCGCTCGAACTCCTCGCGGATCCAGGAGCTGTCGGTCTCGCGGTAGCGCCGCTCCATGTTCGGGATCACGCCCTCGAAGGGCCGCTTCACCTCATAGACCCGGCCGCCCTCGTCGTAACGGAACTTGATGGTCTCGCCGTCCGAGCCGTAGAGCATCACCTGCTGCACCTTCTTGGGCAGCTTGCGCCAGGGCTTGGTCTTGTCGAAGCTGTAATGCTGGGCGAGAGCGTCGATGGTCTGGCGGAAATAGGGGCTCTTGGACTTGGCCCAGGGGGCGAGCGCGCCGTCGATCAGGTTGAGCGCCTCGTCCGGCACCACCAGCCGCTCGTCGAAGTAAAGCTCGACGCCCAGGCCGTCGCAATCCGGGCAGGCGCCGAAGGGCGCGTTGAAGGAGAAGAGCCGCGGCTCGATCTCCGGAATGGTGAAGCCGGAGACCGGGCAGGCGAAGTTCTCGCTGAACGTCACCCGCTCGGGCTCGTCCACCGCCGTCTCGAGGATGGCGATGCCGTCGGCGAGGTCGAGGGCGGTGCGGAACGAATCGGCAAGCCGCGTCTCCACCCCCTCCCGCACCACGATCCGGTCGACCACCACGTCGATGTCGTGGCGGAACTTCTTGTCGAGCGTCGGCGGCTCGTCGAGCTCATAGAACTTGCCGTCCACCTTCACCCGCTGGAAGCCCTGCTTGCGAAGCTCGGCGAACTCCTTGCGATACTCCCCCTTCCGATCCCGCACGATGGGGGCGAGGAGGTAGGCACGCGTCCCCTCCTCCATCGCCATCACCCGGTCCACCATGTCAGAGACCTGCTGCGCCTCGATCGGCAGGCCCGTCGCTGGGCTGTAGGGCGTGCCGACCCGGGCGAAGAGCAGGCGGAGATAGTCGTAGATCTCCGTCACCGTGCCGACGGTGGAGCGGGGGTTCCGGCTGGTGGTCTTCTGCTCGATGGAGATGGCGGGGCTGAGGCCGGAGATATGGTCCACATCCGGCTTCTGCATCATGTCGAGGAACTGGCGGGCATAGGCCGAGAGCGACTCGACATAGCGCCGCTGCCCTTCGGCATAGATCGTATCGAAGGCGAGAGAGGACTTGCCCGAGCCCGAAAGCCCGGTGATCACCACGAGCTGGTCCCGCGGGATGTCGACGTCGACACCCTTCAGATTGTGTTCCCGCGCACCTCTAATCTCGATCTGTTTAAGCTCTGCCATCCCCGCCCCGCATCCGTCTCGTTCGAGGATCGTGATCTAACCCAACGGCCAGAAATTGCGAGTCCGAGAAGAGTAAACAAAGCATGAACAAATCGCAACCCGCCCAGCCCCGTTGCCATGGCAGGTTTCGAAGAGTGCTGACAGGCTGCAGCCAGCCTGCCTGTGCTGCTACGACGGGGCGTCGCTCGGCTCGTCCGATGCGGGCGACGCCGCCTCCACCTCCTCGCAATGCCGCATCTCGGGATGCAGTGCGACACCCAGGATATGGTCGTGCTGATGAATGACGTGGGTGCTTGATCCGACGATCAAAGGATCGGGGGGCTGCACCACGTGGTGGTCTTTCCCCGGATAGTCGACGGCGTTCAGGAAGTGCAGCATGCAGTTCAAGCGCGCCCGTTTCTTGTCGTTGGATTTCACGATCGTCCAAGGCGCGTCGGCGGTGTCGGTGTAGAAGAACATCGCCTCTTTCGCCTCGGTGTAGTCATCCCATTTGTCGAGGCTGGCGCGGTCGATCGGTGACAGTTTCCACTGCTTCAGCGGATCGGTTTCGCGCGATTCGAAGCGGCGGCGCTGCTCGTCCCGCGTCACCGAGAACCAGTATTTGAAGAGCTGGATGCCGGATCGGACCATCATCCGCTCAAGCTCCGGCGTCTGCCGCATGAACTCAAGGTAGTCGTTCGGCGCGCAGAAGCCCATGACGCGCTCCACGCCGGCACGGTTATACCAGGAGCGGTCGAACAGGACCATCTCACCCGCCGTCGGCAGATGCTCGATATAGCGCTGGAAGAACCACTGGCCGCGCTCCTCCTCCGTCGGCTTCTGCAGCGCGACGACACGGGCGTTTCGGGGGTTCAGATGCTCCATGAACCGCTTGATCGTGCCGCCCTTGCCGGCCGCATCGCGACCCTCAAACAGCAGCACGAACTTCTGGCCCGTCTCCTGGGCCCAAAGCTGAACCTTCAGCAACTCAGCCTGCAGCGCCGCCTTTCGCTTCTCGTAGGCCGGGCGGCGCATCTTGGTTTTGTAGGGATACTCACCAGTCTCGAAGGCCCGACGGATATCGGCCGGGTTCTTTGCATCCGGAATCGGTTCGAGCGCCGGCATGACTCGCTCATCGCCGGGCTGCACGGGCACGTCCATGGCTGCCTCCCTGTCCAAGCGATTCGACGATGTCACAAAACCGACATGCGGACATTGAGCTAGATCATGTAGCCGCCTTGCCCGTCAGCAGGCACCATCAAGAGTGCCCCGCAGGCGCCCAGGCCACCGGCCCGGCCCACGGCATTGGCAAGCTCGGGAGCCGAGGCGCCGGCCATCGGCGCCATCAGCACCGGTAGCCCGAGTGCATAGTCGGCGGCAAAGGCCTCGGCCCGCGCGATCGCCGGGTCCAGATCAGCCATGGCGGCCCTCCTCCGCCTCTCCATAGCAAGCGGGCATTTCGACGTCGCTATTCACCTTTCCTTCAATTTCGTCGAGTGTTTTAACGACGGCGAGAAGACGGGCGCGGGAGGGCGCGATGGCAGGCAGCGTGAACAAGGTCATCCTGGTCGGCAATCTGGGCCGCGACCCCGAGGTCCGCACCTTCCAGAACGGCGGCAAGGTCTGCAATCTGAGCGTCGCCACGTCGGAGCGCTGGCGCGACCGCAACAGTGGCGAGAACCGGGAAAAGACCGAATGGCACCGCGTCGCGATCTTTGACGAGCGTCTGGCCGAGACGGCGGAACGCTATCTGCGCAAGGGCTCGAAGGTCTACCTCGAAGGTCAGCTCGAGACCCGGAAATGGCAGGACCAGTCCGGCCAGGACCGCTACACGACGGAGGTCGTGCTGCGCCGCTTCAACTCCTCGCTGACCATGCTCGATGGCCGCGGTGAGGGCGGCGGGGGAGAGCCCGGCTACGGCGACGACCGGGACGATTTCGGCGGGGGCGGCGGGGGCTCGTCTCCCTCCCGATCCGATCTGGACGACGAGATCCCGTTCTGAGCCGGCAACACTCTGGTTCCAAGCAGGCCATTGTCCCCCGCCCAGCCTCGGCCGATACAGGATTGAGAGATCCGCGCGCGGGGGCCGACCATGGTTCCACGGAAATACGGCTTCATCCTCGCCGGCCTCATGGTCGGCAGCTTCATGTCGTTCCTGATGTCGGGGGCGATCACCGCGGTGAACACCGGGTTCGGCGCGGGCTTCGCCGGACGCTGGATGACGGCCTTCGCGGTCGCCTGGTCCTTGGCCGTCCCCCTCGCCATCGTAGCCAGCCGCTTCGTGCCGGGCATCGTGCAGCGCCTTACCCGGCCCTGAGGACGGCAAGGCGATGAGCCAGGCGGCGATGCCCGCCGCCGCCCGCGTCGGCCGGGCGGTCGCGGCGATGCTGGGGGCGAGCGCCCTCGTGGCAGTGACGATGCTGCTCGCCAAGACCCTCGGCCAGGACGCCGCCGGTCCGCCGCTCCATCCCCTGCAGGTGAGCGCCGGGCGCTTCTTCTTCGCCTTTCTCGCGGTCGGCCTGGTCTCCGCCTGGTGGCGCCCCAGCCTGAGCGGTGCCCGCTGGGACCTGCACGCCGCCCGCTCGGCCTGCGGCTGGCTGGGGGTGAGCTGCATGTTCGCCGCCGCCGCCCGGATGCCCCTGGCCGAGGCGACGGCGATCTCTTTCCTCGGGCCGCTCTTCACCATGGTGTTGGCGCTCCTCCTGCTGCGGGAGGAGGTGGGGCCGCGCAAATGGCTCGCGGCACTGATCTCGGCCAGCGGCGCGATGGTCCTGATCCGCCCTGGGACGGAGGCGTTTCAGCCCGCCGCGCTGATCGCCCTCGCCGCCGCGGCGCTGATGGGGCTCGAGGCGATCTTCATCAAGCGATTGAGCGATCGGGAGCCGACGATCCGCATCCTGCTGATCAACAACACCATCGGCGCCCTGGTCGCCGTCAGTGCGGCGAGCCTGGTCTGGCGCTGGCCGACGCCGGAGCAATGGGCCTTGCTCGCCACCCTCGGCCTCACCATGCTGCTGGCCCAGACGCTGTTCATCCAGGCCATGCGATCGAGCAGCGCGAGCGGGGTGATGCCGGTCTTCTACACCACGCTGCTCTTCGCCACGCTCTACGACTTCTGGGCCTTCGGGGCGGTGCCGGACCGGGTCGCGGCGCTCGGCGCGGCGCTGATCCTGACCGGCACGGTCGCCCTGTCGCTGAGGTCCCGGCGCATGGTCTGAGGGGCCACGCTCCATTGCACCTCTGCTGGCCACCTTGTAAGCTGGCGCTCACAACATCTTGCGTATGAGCCACCCTTGACCGACACGCCCGAGACCCCGCCGGAGGACGGATTGCCGGCCCCGGCACCGGACCATTCCGGCCCCTCGATCTCCGTCGAAGACGAGATGAAGCGCAGCTTTGTCGATTACGCCATGAGCGTCATCGTCAGCCGCGCCATTCCCGATGTGCGCGACGGGCTGAAGCCGGTGCATCGGCGCATCCTCTACGCCATGCAGCTCGCCGGCTACACCCACGACAAGGCCTACGCCAAGGCGCAGCGGACGCTCGGCGCGGTCACCGGCGTCTTCCATCCCCACGGCGAGGTCGCGGTCTACGATGCGCTGGTGCGCATGGCCCAGGACTTCTCCATGTCCCTTCCGCTGATCGACGGCCAGGGCAATTTCGGCTCGATGGACGGCGATGCCCCGGCCGCGAGCCGCTATACCGAGGCGCGGCTGGAGCGGGCGGCCCAGCACCTGCTGGCCGACATCGACAAGGACACCGTCGACTTCCAGGACAACTACGACGGCAAGGATCAGGAGCCGGTGGTGCTGCCGGCCCAGTTCCCCAACGTCTTGGTGAACGGCGCCGGCGGCATCGCGGTCGGCATGGCCACCAACATCCCGCCGCACAATCTCGGCGAGGTGATCGACGCGACGCTGGCCTTGATCGAGAACCCCGATCTCGACTCCCTCGCCCTGATGGAGCACATCCCCGGCCCCGATTTCCCAACCGGCGGCCTGATCCTCGGCCGCTCCGGCGCCAAGCGGGCCTATACGGAAGGGCGAGGCTCGGTCCTGGTGCGGGCCCGCACCGCGATCGAGGAGATCCGCAAGGACCGCCAGGCGATCATCGTCACCGAGATCCCCTATCAGGTGAACAAATCGACCTTGGTGGAGAAGATCGCCGAGGCCGCGCGGGAGAAGAAGATCGAGGGCATCGCCCATGTGCAGGACGAAAGCGACCGCTTCGGCGTGCGGGTGGTGGTCGAGCTTCGCCGCGACGCGACGCCCGAGGTGGTGCTGAACCAGCTCTTCCGCTTCACCGCGCTGCAGACCTCCTTCGGCTGCAACATGCTGGCGCTCAATGCCGGCCGGCCGGAGCAGCTGACGCTTCGCGGCTTCCTCACCGCCTTCCTCAGCTTTCGGGAGGAGGTGGTGGCCAGGCGCACCGCACATGAGCTGCAGAAGGCGCGGGAGCGGGCCCATGTGCTCTGCGGTTTGGCGGTGGCGGTGGAGAACGTGGACGAGGTGGTGGCCACCATCCGCTCCTCCCCCGATCCGGCGACCGCCCGCACCCGGTTGATGGAGCGGGCCTGGCCCGCCGAGGCGATCGCCGACTACCTCCGCCTGATCGACGACCCGACCCACAAGATCAACGAGGACGGCACCTACTACCTCTCGGAGGTGCAGGCCCGCTCGATCCTGGAGCTGCGGCTGCAGCGCCTCACCGCCCTCGGCGTGAAGGAGGTGACGGACGAGCTGCAGGAGCTCTCCGGTCGCATCGTCGACTATCTCGACATCCTGCGCTCGCGCAGCCGGATCCTTGCGATCATCGCCGATGAGCTGAGCGCCGTGCGGGAACGCTTCGCCGTGCCCCGCCGCTCCGAAATCGTCGAGGATATGGGGGATTTCGACGACGAGGATCTGATCGAGCCGGAGGACGTGGTCGTCACCATCACCCATGGCGGCTACATCAAGCGCACCAGCCTCGACGAATACCGTGCCCAGCGTCGCGGCGGCAAAGGCACCCAGGGCATGGGGATGAAAGACGCCGACTTCGTCTCCACGCTCTTCGTCGCCAACACCTTGACGCCGCTCCTGTTCTTCACGACCGACGGCATGGTCTACAAGCTGAAGACCTGGCGCCTGCCGCCGGGCGGGCGAAATGCCCGTGGCAAGGCGCTGGTCAACATCCTGCCGATCGCCCAGGGCGTCTCCATCGCCGCGGCGATGCCGGTGGATCGGGACGAGGCGGAGTGGGCCGATCTGCAGATCGTCTTCGCCACGTCGGAGGGCGATGTGCGGCGCAACGCCCTCTCCGACTTCACCAACGTGATGCGCAACGGCAAGATCGCCATGCGCCTGCCCCCGGACGTGAGCCTGGTGAACGCCCGGATCTGCGGCTCTGTGCACGACGTGATGCTGGTGACGGCGGCGGGCAAGGCGATCCGCTTCCCGGTCACCGATGTGCGGATCTTCAAGGGGCGCGATTCGACCGGGGTGCGCGGCATTCGCCTGGGCGACGGCGACCGCGTCGTCTCCATGTCCGTCATCAACCATTTCGAGGCAACGCCGGAGGAGCGGGCGGCCTACCTCAAGATGCGCCGCGCCGTCGCCGGCCAGACCGAGGTCGAGGTCGACCCGGATGAAGAGGCGGTGGCCGACGTGGCCCTGGCGCCCGAGCGCTACGCCGAGATGTCGGCGGCGGAGGATCTGCTCCTGACCATCACCGAGGCCGGCGCCGGCAAGCTGTCGTCAAGCCACGACTACCCGGTGCGCGGCCGCGGCGGCCAGGGCGTGCAGGCCATGGACAAGGCGATGCGAGGCGGGCGGCTGGTCGCCTCCTTCCCGGTCGAGGGCGACGACCAGATCATGCTGGTCACCGACGCCGGCCAATCGATCCGCTGCCCGGTGGCCGGGATCTCCTTCCGCTCCCGCGGCGCCGGCGGTGTCCGGGTCTTCGACACGGCGGAGGGCGAGCACGTCGTCTCCGTCGCGCGCATCGCCGACCCGGGCGAGAACGGCGAGGAATAACGCGGGGCTGCCGGGTCCCGCCATCCTCGCGCTTTCACCCGCGCCCGGCCTGCGCTACCACGGGCGCCATGGAACCCCTCCACGTCATCGGCGGCGGCCTTGCGGGATCGGAGGCTGCCTGGCAGGCGGCCGAGGCCGGCGTCTCCGTCGTGCTGCACGAAATGCGGCCGGAGGTCGCCACCTTCGCCCATAAGACGGATGGGTTGGCGGAGCTCGTCTGCTCCAACTCCTTCCGCTCCGACGACCATGAGCACAATGCCGTCGGCCTGCTGCATTGGGAGATGCGCGCGGCGGGTGGCCTGATCATGGCGGCCGGAGACGCCCACACGCTGCCCGCCGGCGGCGCGCTCGCCGTGGATCGGGAGGGCTTTTCGGCCGCCGTCACCGCCCGCATCGCCGCCCATCCCCGCATCACCGTCGCGCGGGGCGAGATCGCCGACCTGCCGCCCGCCGACTGGTCCCACGTCATCGTCGCGACCGGCCCGCTTACCTCGCCGGCGCTGGCCGAGGCGGTCCGCGGACTGACGGGCGAGGACGCGCTCGCCTTCTTCGACGCCATCGCCCCGATCGTCCACGCTGACTCGGTCGACATGTCCAAGGCTTGGTTCCAGTCCCGCTACGACAAAGGCGAGACGGAGGCGGAGCGGACAGCCTACCTCAACTGCCCGATGACGCAGGCGGAGTACGACCGCTTCCTCGACGCCCTCCTCGCCGCCGAGCAGACCGCCTTCAAGGAAGGCGAGACCGACACTCCCTATTTCGAGGGCTGCCTGCCGATCGAGGTCATGGCTGCCCGCGGCCGCGAGACCCTGCGCTTCGGCCCCTTGAAGCCGGTGGGCCTCACCAACCCGCATCAGCCGGACATCAAACCTCACGCAGTGGTTCAACTTCGCAGGGATAACGCCCTCGGAACGCTCTACAATATCGTGGGTTTCCAGACCAAGATGCGCTACGGGCCGCAGGCGGAGATCCTGCGCCTAATCCCGGGGCTGGAGGGCGCGCGTTTCGCCCGGCTCGGCGGCATTCACCGCAACACCTTCCTCAATTCGCCCCGCGTGCTCGACGAGCGGATGCGCCTCAGCGCCCTGCCGCGGCTGCGCTTCGCCGGGCAGGTGACGGGGGTCGAGGGCTATGTGGAAAGTGCCGCGATGGGGCTTCTGGCGGGGCGGCTCGCGGCGGCGGAGATGCAGGGCCGCACGCTCCCCCTGCCGCCGCCGACGACGGCGATCGGCGCCCTCCTCAACCATATCACCGGCGGCGCGGAGGCCGAGACCTTCCAGCCGATGAACGTGAATTTCGGCCTCTTCCCGCCGCTCGAGGACGCGCGGCGCGGCCGGCGCGGCAAGAAGGAGCGCCAGCGCGCCTATACCGACCGTGCCAAGGCCGCCTGGCAAGCCTGGCTCGCCGCCACCGCGGAGCCCGTCCCGGCCTGAATTTGACCCCCCCGACCCCCTCTTTATGATGATGGAGGGAGGATCGGATGGCCCAAAAGAAATTCCTGGACCAAGTCTACGACATCGAAGACGCCGCAGAGATGGGCGCCTTTTACGACAAATGGGCGGCCAGCTACGACGACGAGGTGGGCGCCAACGGCTACGCCACGCCGCCGCGCTGCGCCGAGGCCCTGGCGGCCTTCGCCGAGGACAAGGCCGCGCCCCTCCTCGACATCGGCTGCGGCACCGGGCTCTCCGGCCTGGCGTTTCGGGCCGCCGGGTTCGAGACCATCGACGGCCTCGACCTGTCGGCGGAGATGCTGGCCGCGGCCCGGGCCCGCGCGGGCGTCTATAACAGCCTCACCCAGGTGACGCTCGACGATCCCCTGCCCTTCCCGGCGGAGAGCTACGCTAACATCGCAGCCGTCGGCGTGCTCAACCCGGGTCATGCGCCGGCCGAGACCATGGGCGACGCGCTGGCCCTGCTGCCCCGGGGCGGGCATTTCGTCTTCTCGCTTAACGATCATGCGCTGGAGGACGGCAGCTACGAGTACCAGCTCCGCGAGCTCTGCGATGCCGGGCTCGTCTTTCTGATGCACTCGGAATACGGCGCGCACCTGCCGAAGATCGGGCTCAAGTCCAGGGTCTATGTGCTCCGCAAAAGCTGAGGGCTACCGCGACCGCTTCGCCCCCTCGCCCACCGGCCCGCTGCATCTCGGCCACGCCTTCTCGGCGCTGACCGCCTTCGATGCGGCGGAGGCAGCTCGCGGCACCCTGCTGGTGCGGATCGAGGACATCGACCGCACCCGCGCCCGGCCGGAATACGAGGCCGCGATCTTCGACGACCTCGGCTGGCTGGGGCTCAGGTGGGAGGCGCCGGTGCTCCGCCAATCGAGCCGCGGGGCCGCCTACCGCGCCGCGCTCGACCGGCTCGCGGCGGAGGGATTGATCTACCCCTGCACCTGCTCCCGGGCCGAGATCCGGGCGGCCTCGGCACCGCAGGAAGGGGCGGCGGCCCCGCTTTATCCCGGCACCTGCAAGGCCGGTGCCCAGGCCAACCGGCCACCGGCGCTCAGGCTCCACATGGACCGCGCCGTGGCCCGCATGACCGGCCCGCTCCGCTTCCGGGAGATCGGCGCGGGGCCGGCGGGTGAAACTGGCGAGATCGCCCTCGATCCGGAGCATCTGCTCAAAAGCCATGGCGATCTGGTGCTCGGTGGGCGGGAGAGCGGCACGTCCTACCACCTCGCCGTCACCGTCGATGACGCAGCCCAAGGGATCAGTCACGTGACCCGGGGCGAGGATCTGTTCGCCGAAACACCGCTTCATGTGCTGTTGCAGCGCCTGCTCGACCTGCCGACGCCCACCTACCGGCACCACCGCCTGATCCGCGATACGGAGGGCAAGCGCCTCGCCAAGCGCGACGATGCCCGTGCCCTCGCCCGCTTCCGGGCCGAGGGCGCCGACCCCACCGACATCCGCCGGATGGTCGGGCTATGAGACGGGCGTGGCGATCTCCACCTCCGCCCCCTCGCGGATCGCGGTGAAGAAGCAATTCGGCCGGTTGGTGTGGCAGGCCGGCCCGGTCTGATGGACCAGCACCAGCAGGCAGTCGCGGTCGCAATCGAAGCGCATCTCCACCAGCGCCTGGGTGTGGCCCGAGCTCTCGCCCTTCACCCAAAGCGCCTGGCGCGAGCGCGACCAGTAGGTCACGCGCCCCGTCGCCAGCGTCGCCTCGACCGCCTCGCGGTTCATCCAGGCGAGCATCAGCACCTCGCCCGTCTCGACCTCCTGCGCGATCGCCGGGATCAGGCCCCGCGCGTCGTAGCTGAGGCGCGCTGCATCGAAGCCGGCCATCTCCGCTCCTTCTTTTCTTCGGATCCCGACTTATCTACGCTACCGAGCGAAGCGAGAGAAGCAGGGGCCCCGGGCCATGAGCGCTGAGACGCAGGATCTGATCAAGCTCTACTCGGAGCGTATTCTGGCCCTCGCCGCCGACATCCCGCATCGGGAGCGGCTGACGGCCCCGGGGGCGACCGCGACCAAGCGCTCCCCGCTTTGCGGCTCCACCGTCACCGTCGATCTGGAGCTGCAGGACGGCCGGATCGCCGCCTTCGGCCAGGATGTGAAGGCCTGCGCCCTCGGCCAGGCCTCGGCCGCGGTGCTCGGCGGCCAGGTGATCGGCCGCACCCAGGCAGAGATCGCCACGGCCCGGGACGAGTTGAAGGCGATGCTGAAATCCGACGGCCCGGTGCCGGCTGCACCCTTCGAGGGCTACGAGGTGCTGATCCCGGCCCGGGAGTACAAGAACCGCCACGCCTCCATCCTGCTCGCCCTCGACGCGACGCTCGCCGCGATCGACGCGGCCCACGCCCCCGCTGCCTGAATAAACCGCCGCCTCAACACACCCGCCGCCTGAACAAAAAAAGCACCGCATCCCGGGGGACGCGGTGCAGGTATGCGTTCCGTCGATCGGCAGTGGAACCCGGCGGGCAGGCACCGGGTCCCCGTCGGCACGCGCCAGAGACAGGGAGGGGCGCGGCAGGTCCGGAGAGGGGACGGTCCGGACGAAGACTCCGATCAGCAGTCCGCAGGCGAAACAGACAGGCCGCGGGGCGTGTCCCGGCTCAGGCCAGCATCTTAGGCCAGCATCAGGCCGCCCAGCACCGCCACGCACAGCCCGGCCAAGCCCAGCGCATCCTCGATCGCACCCTTCGGCGCGGACTTCATGGCGGAGAGATAGGCGTTCAACATGGCGCGATCCTCGGTGTCGGGGGCGGCGGGAGCAGGTGATCAACCTTTTGTTCGACTAATGTTCTCATTCTCAGCGATTCGGTCAAGAACTTTAAGCGAACATCGAAGAAGGTTAACGCTAGGTCAGCCCCACCATCGAATGTTCTCTCTTTGTCTCGAATCGTCCGAGGATGGCGTCAGCCGACCGTCATCAGCCGGATCGCCTGCTCCCGCTCCATCAGATAGAGCAGCGTGCGCAGCGCCTGACCCCGGGGGCTGCTGAGGTCGGGATCGCGGGCCAGCGCCGCCCGGGCATCGCGCTGCGCCACGGCCATCAGATCGGCCTGGCGCTCGATATCGGCGACGCGAAAGCGCGGCAGGCCGGATTGCTGCACGCCGATCAGGTCGCCGGCGCCGCGCAGGCGCAGATCCTCCTCGGCGATGCGAAAGCCGTCCTCGGTCTCGCGCAGCACCTTGAGCCGCGCCTCCGCCGTCTCGCCAAGCGGCGCCTCGTAAAGCAGGAGGCAGGTGGAGGAGGCCGCCCCCCGCCCAACCCGTCCGCGCAACTGATGCAGCTGCGCGAGGCCGAAGCGCTCCGCCTGCTCGATCACCATGATGGAGGCGTTGGGCACGTCCACACCCACCTCGATCACCGTGGTCGCCACCAGAAGCTGGCTCCGCCCGGCGGCGAAGTCGGCCATGGCGGCGTCCTTTTCGGCCGGCGGCAACTGGCCGTGCACCAGGCCCACCCGATCTGCCCCGAGGGCGGCGCGCAGCATGCGGGCGCGATCCTCCGCCGCGGCCATGTCGACATGCTCCGATTCCTCGACCAGCGGGCAAACCCAATAGGCCTGGCGCCCCTCGTCGAGGGCGGCGCGGAGGCGGGCGACGACCTGCTCCATCCGGCCCGAGGCGATCAGCGCCGTCTCCACCGGCTGGCGCCCCGGCGGCTTTTCGTCCAGCACCGAGAGGTCCATGTCGCCATAGCTCGCCAGGGCCAGGGAGCGCGGGATCGGCGTCGCCGTCATCACCAACACGTCCACCGCCCGGCCCTTGGCGCCCAGATCCATGCGCTGGCGCACGCCAAAGCGGTGCTGCTCGTCGATCACCGCGAGCGCCAAGTCGTGGAACGCAACATCGGCCTGGAAGAGCGCATGGGTGCCGAGCACGATCTGGATCTCGCCGGCGGCCAGGCGGCGCAGCTTCTCGGCCCGCTCCGCCCCTTTGTCGCGGCCGGTCAGCACGGCGATCTCGACCCCGGCATGGGCCGCGAGCGGCGTGAGGGAGGCGAGGTGCTGGCGGGCCAGGATCTCCGTCGGGGCCATCAAGGCCGCCTGGTGGCCGGCCTCCACCGCGATCAGCATGGCCATCAATGCGACCAGGGTCTTGCCGGCGCCGACATCGCCCTGCAGCAGGCGGCTCATCCGCTCGGGCGCGGCCATGTCGGCGGCGATCTCCTCGACCGCCCTGTCCTGGGCGCCGGTGGGGGAGAACGGCAGCGCGGCGCGCACCTTCTGGCGGAGCCGGCCGTCGCCGCTGATCCGGCGCCCAGCGGCCTTGCGCACCCGGTTGCGGGCGAGCGCCAGGGTGAGCTGGTGGGCCAGCAACTCGTCATAGGCGAGGCGCGCCCGGGCCGGCTGGCCCGGCTGCAGATCGCTGGCCTGGTTGGGCTGATGCGCCGCCGTCAACGCCTCCGCGAGCGGCGGCCAGTGCCGCTCCCGCAACAGGGCCGGGTCGATCCACTCCTCGAGCGGGGCGACGCGGTCGAGCGCGGCCAGCACGGCCCGGCGCAGCACCCGCTGGGTGAGACCCTGGGTGAGGGGATAGGTCGGCTCGAAGGCCGGCAGGCTCTCCGCCTCCGCCGGGCGGAGCACGTGGTCGGGATGCACCATCTGGGCGAGGCCGTCGTAAAGCTCCACCCGGCCGGAGACCACGCGCCGCTCACCGCTCGGCAGCAGGCCGCGCACCCACTCCTCCTTGGCGTGGAAGAAGACGAGCTGGAAGGCGAGCGCGCTGTCGCGGACCTGAACCCGGTAGGGCCGGCCGCGAGCCCGCGGCGGCTGGTGCAGGCCGACCTCGACCTCCACGGTGGCCGTCGCGGGCAGCGTCAGATCGCGGAGCGTCGGCACCAGGCGTCGGTCGACCCCGCCCGCCGGCAGCGTGAAGAGCAGATCGCGGAGGCGCCGGATCTCCAATCGCTCGAGGAGCTTGGCGGTGCGCGGGCCCACCCCCTCCAACGTCTCGACCCCGGCGAAGAGGGGGAAGAGGATCTCCGGCCGCCCCGCAGTCATGCCCGCCGTCATGGTAAGCGCTTCGGCGCTAGCTGATCAGGGCGAGCCATTCCGCCTCGCTCAGCGTCTCGATGCCGAGCTCCGCCGCCTTCTTGGCCTTGGAGCCGGCGCCGGGGCCCGCCACCACCAGATCGGTCTTGGCCGAGACGGAGCCGGAGACCTTGGCCCCCAACGCCTCCGCCCGCACCTTGGCCTCGTCCCGGGTCAGCTCCTCGAGCTTGCCGGTGAAGACGATGATCTTGCCGGCGATCGGGCTGCCGTCGGCCGCGGGGGCGGCGACGTCATCCACCGTCAGGTGCCGGACGAGGTCGTCGAGGGTGCGGGAGGCCGCGTCTTCGCGAAAGAAGTCGACCAGCGCCTCTGCCATCACGGCGCCCACCCCATCGATGCTGACGAGCTCGGCCCAGGCCGGGCCCTCGCGGTCATCGGCCTCCTCGATCGCCGCGCGAAAGGTCGCCCAGGTGCCGTAGTGGCGGGCGAGCAGCATGGCGGAGCTTTCGCCCACATGGCGGATGCCGAGGGCGAAGATCAGGCGGTTGAGCGGGATCGTGCGCTTCTCTTCGATCGCGGCGAACAGGTTCTCCGCCGACTTCTCACCCCAACCCATGCGGTCGGCGAGGGGCGCGTCGGAGCCGGCGCCGTGGCGCTCGTGCAGCGTAAAGATATCGCCCGGCGCGGCGATCCACTCGTCGGCCAGGAACGCCTCCACCTGCTTGGCCCCCAACCCCTCGATGTCGAAGGCGGCGCGGGAGACGAAGTGCTTCAATTGCTCGAGCCGCTGGGCCGGGCAGATCAATCCGCCGGTGCAGCGGCGCACGGCCTCGCCCGTCTCGCGCACGGCGAGGGAGCCGCATTCGGGGCAAGTCTCCGGAAACACATAGGCGACGCTGTCCGCGGGCCGGCGGGAGAGGTCGACGTCCTTCACCTTCGGGATCACGTCGCCGGCGCGGTAGACGCTGACGGTGTCACCCACCCGAATATCGCGCCCGTCCCGGATCGGTGCACCGCGGCTGTCGCGCCCGGCGATATAGTCCTCATTGTGCAGCGTGGCGTTCGAGACGACGACGCCGCCGACGGTCACCGGCCGGAGCCGCGCGACGGGGGAGAGGGCGCCGGTGCGGCCCACCTGGATCTCGATCGCCTCGAGGATGGTGGAGGCGATCTCCGCCGGGAACTTGTGGGCGATGGCCCAGCGCGGGTTGTTGGAGCGCATGCCGAGCCGGCCCTGCAGGTCGAGGCGGTCGACCTTGTAGACCACGCCGTCGATGTCGTAGCCGAGGGTGGCGCGCTGCGCCTCGATATGGGCGTAGTGGGCCAGCATCTCCTCAACGCTTTCGCAGCGGCGCATCTGGTCGTTGGTCGGCAGGCCGAGGGCGGCGAGCCGGGCGACGGCCTCCGTCTGGGTCTCGGCCAAGGGGGCCGACAGCTCCCCCCAGGCATAGGCGAAGAACCGGAGCGGGCGGGCGGCGGTGATGGCGGCGTCGAGTTGGCGGAGGGAGCCGGCGGCGGCATTGCGCGGATTGGCGAAGGTCTTCTGCCCGGCCGCCTGCTGGGCCGTGTTCAGGGCGGCGAAGTTCTCGTGGGTCATATAGACCTCGCCCCGCACTTCGAGCACCTCCGGCGCGCCCGGGGCGAGACGCCGGGGGATGTCGTCGATGGTCGCGGCGTTCTCCGTCACGTTCTCCCCGGTCTCGCCGTCGCCTCTTGTGGCGGCGAGCACCAGGCGTCCCGCCTCGTAGCGGAGCGAGAGGGAGAGGCCGTCGATCTTCGGCTCGGCGGTATAGGCCACCGGCTCAGCGCTGTTCAGGAAGCGGCGGATGCGGGCATCGAACTCGGTCACCGAGGCATCGTCGAAGGCATTGGAAAGCGACAGCATGCGCTGGCGGTGCCGGACCTTGGCGAAGGTCTCCGACGGGGCGGCGCCCACGCGGACGCTCGGGCTGTCGGAGCGGACGAGATCGGGAAAGCGCGCCTCGATCGCGGCATTGCGCTGGCGGAGGGCGTCGTAGTCGGCGTCCGAGATCTCCGGCGCGTCGTTCTGATGATAGGCGATGTCGGCCGCGGCGATCTTTTCAGCCAGCCGCGCAAGCTCATGCTCGGCCGCCGCCGGGTCCAGGGCGTCGACGTCCGTCAGCGCAGTCTCGCGGGGCTCGGCGGTGGGGTCGGACACGGGGAGCGGGCCTCCATTCGAGAGGCTCCCAGGGATAGGCCTCCGCCGCCCCGCCGTCCAGCCGAGGCCCCGCCGGATACGGGCCGGGAGAGGTGGGGCGCGCTCCGCTCGTGGGGGAGGTCCCGGACAACCGACCTTTGGTCGGTTTCCGGGATGGCGCGTCCGGGCTTGGCCGTTCCTTTGGCAGGGACAGCAGAGCAGAGAATAGAGGTCTCGCGGCGGGTTTGAGCGCCCCTTCGGCCGCGGCAGCTTCGGCGCGCCGTCGGGTGGGAGTCGCTCTGCACAGGGGAGAGGTCCCGGACAACCGACCTCAGGTCGGTTTCCGGGACGGTGCGCTGTTGGCTCTTGGATGTGTGCGCCGAGGAGAAAGGTATGAGTGCGAGGGGGCTGCTTGGTGGGATATGGGTCGCACGCGCCGAGTTGCGATGCTGATCAGCAGCCCGATCCTGCACGCGCAAGGCTTGAGCGATTGGATGTCGATGCGGCGTCGGGCGCGGGGTTGCGCCCCACCCCGGGGGTCTCTCAGCCGACAGCGGCGAGGGCGTCAGCGTCCGCCTCAGCCTCATCGGGATGCGGGTCGCGCAGGACGTAGCCGCGGCCCCAAACCGTTTCGATATAGGTCTTGCCGCCGGTGGCCTGGGCCAGCTTCTTGCGCAGCTTGCAGATGAAGACGTCGATGATCTTCAGCTCCGGCTCGTCCATCCCGCCGTAGAGGTGGTTGAGGAACATCTCCTTGGTGAGCGTCGTGCCCTTTCGCAGGCTCAGAAGCTCAAACATCTGGTATTCCTTGCCGGTCAGATGCACTGGCTGGCCCTCGACCTCCACCGTCTTGGCGTCGAGGTTCACCACGATCGGGCCCGTCTGAATGATCGACTGGGCGTGGCCCTGGCTGCGGCGCACGATGGCGTGGATACGGGCGACCAACTCCTCCCGATTGAAGGGCTTGGTCATGTAGTCGTCGGCGCCGAAACCGAATCCCTTAATCTTCATCTCGGTGTCGCCGAGGCCGGACAGAATCAGGATCGGTGTTTTCACCCGAGCGACCCGCAGCTGGCGCAGAACGTCGTAGCCGTGCATATCCGGCAGGTTCAGGTCGAGCAGAATTAGGTCGTAATCATAAAGCTTTGCCAGGTCGACGCCCTCTTCGCCGAGATCCGTGGCATAGACATTCAGATCCGCCTTCGCGAGCATTCTTTCGATGCTCTTCGACATCGCCGGATCGTCCTCGATCAGCAGAACACGCATATCCCTCTCCTAAAGCGCAGCTTTCCGAAGCCCCTCAGCCCCAGCTAAAGATCATTAGGTTTACCATTCCTTACTCAAAGTGGAAAATGATTAACGATTTACGCTTTCTGGTTGCGATAACGTTGCATCGAGGTCACGCGGAGGGCCCGCGTACCGTGGCTACGCACGGCCTCGACCCAGGTCGTGAGCTCCTCATCGCTGAGGCCGTACATCTCGCACGCCTCCTCCCGCGTCAGCATGCCGCCCTCGACCGCGGCGACTACGATCGCCTTGCGCCGCGCCACCCAGCGCCCGATATCGCGGGGCGGCAGGTCGCTGCGCGTGACGATCTCCCCATCGGGGCCCGCCACCGCGATCGCCCCCCGGCTTTTGCGCACATACATCGCCGCACGTCCCCGTACTGTGTTTGTTCCGCCACAAACCTGCCCGGCGGCCTTTAAGCGGCGGTAAAGCCCGGCCTTGCAAGCGCGCGGCATTTGCCGATATCTCCCGGCGAAATCGCGAAGGATTTGAGGACAATGGCACCGGCTTACGCCATCGCCTGGGACACGCTGCATGGGGATCGGCCGCCGGCCGAGACCCGTGTCGTGGTGGCCATGTCGGGCGGCGTCGACAGCTCGGTCGTCGCAGCACTGCTCGCGCGGGAGGGCTATGACGTCGTCGGCATCACCCTGCAGCTCTACGATCACGGGGCGGCGCTGGCCAAGAAAGGCGCCTGCTGCGCCGGCCGCGACATCCACGATGCGAGGCGGGTGGCGGAGACGATGGGCTTTCCGCACTACGTCCTCGACTATGAGAATCGCTTTCGCGAGGCGGTGATCGACGAGTTCGCCGATGCCTATCTGGCGGGCGCGACGCCGATTCCCTGCATCCGCTGCAATGAGCGGGTGAAGTTCCGCGATCTCTTGGAGACGGCCGACGATCTGGGCGCCGACTGGATGGCGACCGGACACTATATCCGCCGCCTCGACGGGCCGGCGGGGCCGGAGCTGCACATGGCCGCCGACCCGGCGCGGGATCAGAGCTATTTCCTGTTCGCCACCACGCGGGAGCAATTGGCGCGGCTGCGCTTCCCCCTCGGCGATCTCGCCTCGAAGGAGGCGACGCGGGCGCTGGCGGCGGAGTTCGATCTAGCCGTGGCCGACAAGCCCGACAGCCAGGACATCTGCTTCGTGCCCAACGGCTCCTACTCCGCCGTGATCGAGAAACTGCGGCCCGGGGCGGCCGAGCCGGGCGAGATCGTGGATCTCTCGGGCCGGGTGCTGGGGCGCCACGAGGGCGTGCTGCATTTCACCATCGGCCAGCGCCGCGGCCTCGGCATCGGCGGCACGGCGGAGCCGCTTTACGTCGTGCGCCTCGATGCCGAGCGCCGGCAGGTCGTGGTCGGCCCGCGCGACGCGCTCGCCACGCGGATCGTGCCGGTGCGGGAGATCAACTGGCTCGGCGACGGGGCGTTCGAGGATGCGCCGGCGGACGGCTGGGACGTGGCGGTGAAAGTGCGCTCAACCCGGCCGCCCCGGCCTGCTCGGGTGCGCCCGCTCAGCCCTACGACGGCCGAGGTCACGCTCTTGTCGGCGGAGGAAGGCGTGGCGCCCGGCCAGGCCTGCGTCTTCTACGCGGCCGAAGGCACGCGCGTCCTCGGCGGCGGCTGGATCCACCGGGGCTGAGGCGGCTCAGAAGCCCGGTAGCCAGAGCTCCATGCGTCCCTCGGGCAGGTCGCGATAGCGCCCGACGAGGGAGATCACCTGGATCGTGACGTCGACGCCTTCGGCCGCGAGCGCGGCTGAGGCGGCCTTGGCCAAGGTCTCGGCACAGGGGCGCTGGCTTTCGTAATAGTAGCGGA
This sequence comes from Pseudomonadota bacterium, assembly GCA_039180875.1. Classification (GTDB taxonomy): domain Bacteria; phylum Pseudomonadota; class Alphaproteobacteria; order Rhodobacterales; family Rhodobacteraceae; genus JBCDCY01. The sequence goes on from JBCDCY010000014.1 coordinate 56,420, forward strand.
CATCGCCGGCGGTCTTGGCGTCCGGCTGGCTGTCGAGGGCAGTGACCCGCCAGCTCCAGCTGGCAAGCCGGCGGGCAACGAACTGGGCACCCTGAGCTGGCCCGGCGTGCTGGACATAGACGATGTCCGCACAGGTGGCCCGCACCGGCTCCGGCGGGGCGATTTCGATGACCGGCTGGGGCTCGACGACCGGCTCCGGCGGGTTGGGCCGAAGCGGCCTTGGGGTGCTGCCGCCGCCGTGCCGCTCATCCGGCTCCTCGGCGGGCGTTGGCGGGTCCGCGGGATCGGGGATGTAGCTGGCGAGGGAGAGCCGGACGGCCTCGGCCTGATCCTCTGCCGCCTGCTCCTCGACCCAGCGGGCATGGGCAATACGGCAGCGGTTCTCGGCGAAGACGTCGATGGCCAGCCTGCATTCCCGCGCGGTGGTCACGCGCGCCCAGAGACCGGGCGCGGTCTTTAGCCGAGCGCAGGTGGGATCTTCCTCTGGTCCTTCCCCGGCCGGCTGGGTCTGGGCGACGATCAGCGCCTCGGCCTGGTCCCGGGCGGCGGCGAGTACCTCCTGCGGCCGCAACCCCGCCTCGGCGATCAGCACGGCCACCTCGGCGCCCACCGCGTCGCGGCTGTCGTTGACGACAGAGAGCGGCGGCGCCCCTGCGGCGCGGGAGATCTGGGCGCGCTCCCCGATCCCCTGCTCCCCGATCAGATAGCCAAGCGCGGCGCAGTAGGCCCGTCGTGGGAAGGTCGCCTCTAACTCGTTGATGGCGTTGAAGGGGTCGGCGCGGTAGCGCGGGGCGAAGTCGGTGCTCCGCACGTAGGTCACGGCATCTCGGTTGATCTCGATCTGGGTGTTCTCGTGCTCGGTCAGACTGAACCAGAGCGCGGTCGCCGCGGCGATGGCGGTCACCAGCACTTGCCAGCGGCTGATGATCGTCCAAAGCGTCACCCGCTCCGGCGCCTTCGGTTCCTCGTCGACCATGCCCCCATCCTCCCCGGGCACCCTAGCTCGGCAGTGCGGTCCCCACTGATTGTATAGACGATGCACTCGAGCCGTCGTGTCTGAATGCTCACAGTCAGTGCCGGACAACTGATCTAGGCTTTCCGCGCGCTGTTCGGTGGACCGTCGCGGGAGAGCGGCCATGGCACTCAAGGATTTTCAGCATCATCTGCGTTTTGCAGTCTGGGTCTTGGGCGGCGTCATCGCCGCCACGGCGGGAGTAACGGTCGCCTACCTCGACATTGATCGGCGCATCGACGAGGCGGTCGAGAGCCAAGCGCTGCTGAGAGCGCAGATCGAGGATCTGCGCGGCGCGGTCAGGACAGCGGAACGCGCCGAGGCACAGGTCGGCAAGCTCGAAGATGCGGTCGCGCTCATCGCGGATCGCGTCGGCGGGCTGGAAGGAGACCGAGGCGCCAACGCAGAGGAAATCGCCGAACTGAGGGCCGAGTTGACCGGCTATCCCAAGCGGACCGACGTGGTCGCGATGCTCGGCGAGGCGCTCGACCGCAGCGAAGAGGAGGCCGGGCGCCTTTACGCCAAGCGCGCTGATTTTGAGGCGCTCCAGGCAGCGCTCCAGGGCTCGGGCGAGATCGTCTCGTTCGAGGAGATGCAGGCCGAGATCAGCGCCGGCGAGACATGCCTCGACGGGGTCTGGGGCATCAATCGCGTCCTGGCCGACGCCTCCCAGGCGCTCTTTATGCTGCATCGGAGCAGCACGATGCCGATGGCCAGGGACTCGGCCGACGGCGGCTGGGACAACGAACTTCGCTATTTCCAGCGCGACCAGGCGGGGGTGATGCAGCGCCTTCTGGCCGGCGACAGCGTCGAGGCGATGTTTCGCGACACCTTCAAGAACGTCAATCAAGGCTTGGCCAGCGGCACGGCGGAGGGACGCGCCGCGGCTGAGGAGGAGTTGCGCGATCTCTTCCTGCTGGTCCTCGATGTCTCCATGGCCCGCGCGGTACAGGCGGCGCAGCGCTGCTCCGACTACGGCATGTTCGCCGCGAAGTAGCCTTGCGCTGACCGGGATGTGACCCCGGGCGGGCATCGCCCCATGTTAGGTCGAGAGATCCGATGTGGGAGACCTTTCGATGCGCCTCATCCTTGCCGCCGTCCTCGCCCTTCTCAGCTATCCGGTTGCTGCCCAGGAGCGGGTGACGTTCCCGGCGGGCGACGGGCTTGAGGTGACGGCCGATCTCTATCCGGGCGGGCCGGTGACGCTGGTGCTCTTCCACATGGCGGGCGCGAGCCGGGGGGAGTACCGCGAGATCGCGCCGCGGCTGGTCGCCGCCGGATACACCGTGCTGGCTGTGGACCAGCGGGCCGGCAATGCCTTCGGCGGCGTGGCGAACGAAACGGCCGGCCGGGCCGGCGGGGCGGAGTTCGCGGACGCGATCCCCGACCTCGAGGCCGCGGTCGCCTTCGCGCGCGACCGGGGCGCGGCGCGGGTCGGCGCCCTCGGCTCCTCCTACTCCGCCGCCTTGGTGCTGGTGCTCTCGGGGCGCGATGCGGGCTTCGCTGACGCGGTCATGGCCTTCTCTCCGGGCGAGTATTTCGGCAGCGGCGACTTCGTGCGGCGCGACGCCAGGGCGATCGCTGTTCCGGTGTTCATCACCGGGGCGGGCAATGAGGGGCGGCAATGGGGCCCGATCGCCGAGGTGATCGACGCGCCCACCGTGGCCTTCCGCCCCGACGGCTCGGGTCGCCACGGCGCGACCGCGCTGCTCTCGGCCGACGGGGACGCTTATTGGGCCGCGCTCGAGGCGTTCTTGGCCGAGCACTTGCCAGCCGGCTGAGCCGCCTCTAGCGTCCGGCCGATCAGCCAGGGGGATCCCCACCATGTCCGACAGCGCCGTCGCGCACGACGCCCAACTCGACGCCGTGCTCGCCCATCTCGACGCCGATATCGACGCCGCGACCGGGCGCTTGTTCGAGCTTCTGCGGATGCCGTCGATCTCCACCGACAGCGCCTATGCCGGGGCCTGCAAAGACGCCGCCGACTGGCTGGCCCGCGACCTGTCGGACCTCGGCTTTGAGGCAAGCGTGCGACCCACCACCGGCCATCCGATGGTCGTCGCGCACGACCCGAACGGCACCGCCGGGCCGCATTGCCTGTTCTACGGCCATTACGACGTGCAACCGGTCGATCCGCTGGAGCTTTGGGACCGCGACCCCTTCGATCCGGAGGTGCAGGACGGGCCGGCCGGCAAGGTGATCCGCGCCCGTGGGGCGGCCGACGACAAGGGCCAGCTGATGACCTTCGTGGAGGCCTGCCGGGCCTGGAAGGCGGTCACGGGCACCCTGCCCCTCCGCCTCTCGTTCCTGTTCGAGGGGGAGGAGGAGTCGGGCTCCCCCTCCCTCGTGCCGTTCCTCGAGGAGAATGCGGGCGAGCTTCGCGTCGATCTGGCATTGGTCTGCGACACCGGGATGCTGGGGCGGGAGACGCCCGCCATCACCACCATGCTCCGCGGCCTGATGGGGGAGGAAGTGATCATCACCGGCCCCGACCGCGATCTGCACTCCGGCATGTACGGCGGGGCCGCCCAGAACCCGATCCGCGTCCTCGCCCAAATCCTTGCCGGCCTACACGACGGCAACGGGCGGGTGACGCTGCCGGGGTTCTACGACGGGGTGACGGACCTGCCGGCGGCGGTGAAGGCGCAATGGCAGGCGCTCAACGTCGATCCGGCGGCGATCCTGGGGGCGGTTGGCCTCTCGGTTCCGGCGGGCGAGAAGGGCTATTCGATCATCGAGCAGGTCTGGTCACGCCCCACGCTGGAGTTCAACGGCATCGCCGGCGGCTATGCCGGCGAAGGCTTCAAGACCGTGCTGCCCTCCAAAGCCTCGACCAAGATCAGTTGCCGCCTGGTGGGCGACCAGGACCCCCACGCGATCCGCGCCGCCCTGCGGGCCCATGTGGAGGCCCATCTGCCGGCCGACTGCACCGTCGACTACATCAGCCACGGCTCGGGCAAGGCCACGGTGATGCCGATCGACGACCCGGCCTTCGAGGCGGCGCGCGGCGCGCTTTCGGACGAGTGGCCGATGCCGGCGGCCTATGTCGGCTCCGGCGGCTCGATTCCGATCGTCGGCCATTTCCGCGAGATCCTCGGCATGGACAGCCTGCTGATCGGCTTTGGCCGGGATGACGACAACCTGCATTCGCCGAACGAGAAATACGATCTCGACAGCTTCCAGAAGGGCGCGCGGAGCTGGGCAAGGGTGATCGCGGCCCTCGCCCGGGCCTAGCTCCGGTGGCGCGGGCGAGGGCCTTGGGTGTACGCTCCGCCCGAGCGCGCCCGCTGAAAGGACATGCCATGCGCCTGCCGAGCCTCCTCGCCCTTTGCCTGATCGCCACACCGGGAGCGGCGGCCGAGTTCCGGTGGTCCACCGGCTCCGACCCCCAGACCCTCGACCCCCATGCGGCGGCCACGGCGCCGGTCCTGGGCTTCCTCAACAACGTCTATGAGGGCTTGGTGCGGCGCGGCAGGGACATGCGCATCGGCCCCTCGCTGGCCGAGCGGTGGGAGCCGCTGGGCACCGACGGCTGGCGCTTCCACCTTCGCCGCGGGGTGACGTTCCATGGCGGCGAGAGCTTTGACGCCGACGACGTCCTGTTCTCCTACGAACGCGCGTCGAGCGAGGCGTCCGACGTCAAGGCCTGGTTCGCGCCGGTGCGGGAGGTTCGGGTCGTCGACGATTTCACCATCGACTTCCTGACGCATGCCCCCAACCCGATCTTCCCGGACTCCATCGCCAACTTCCTGATCATGGACCGCGGCTGGGCCGAGGCGCAGAACGCCATCCTGCCGGCCCGAGACACCGAGGCGGGCGCCACCACGCTCACCAACGGCACCGGCCCCTTCCGGGTGGTGGAGCGCGATCCGGGCGTGCGCACCGTGCTCGAGCCCTTCGAGGGTTGGTGGGACAGCGCAGAGCACAATGTGACCCGGGCGATCTACGAGCCCCGGGACAGCGCCGCCACGATGATCGCCGCGCTGCTTTCCGGCGAGGTCGATCTGATCAACCCCGTGCCGCTCCAGGACGTGGAGCGCATTCGTTCGACCGACGGCATGGCGGTGATCGAGGGGATCGAGGCCCGGGTCATCATGCTCGGCTTCGCCCACCAGGCCGAAACCCTCTCCCTCGACGGCACCACGCCCAACCCGTTTCGCGAGGAGGCGGTGCGCCGGGCCGTGGCCCAGGCGATCGAGGTGGAGGCGATCACCCGGGTGATCATGGAGGACGCGGCAGAGCCCGTGGCCCAACTCGTCAGCCCCGCCATGCGCGGCTACAGCACGGCCCATACCGCGCGCCCAGGCTTCGACGTCGCGGCCGCCCGCGCAGGGCTGGCCGAGGCGGGGCATAGCGACGGCTTCCGCTTCACCCTCGCCTGCCCCAACGACCGCTACCTGAACGACGAGGCGGTCTGCCAGGCCGTGGTCTCCATGCTCGCCCAGATCGGGCTCGAAGCGCAGCTCAACGCCATGCCGGTGCGGATCTACTGGGACACCCTCCGCGCCGGGGAGTTCGACATGTACCTCCTCGGCTGGTCGCCCGGCACCTTCGACGCCGAGCACCCCCTACGCTTCCTCGCCAGCACACCGAACGAGGAGGCGAAGCTCGGCAGCTGGAACTTCGGCGGCTACTCCAACGCCCGGATCGACGAGTTGCTGCCGGCGATCCAGTCAGAGGTCGACGATACCGCCCGCCAGGCGATGCTGGATGAGAGCGCGGCGATCCTGCAGCAGGAGGTCGCCTATGTGCCGCTCTACGTCCAACCATTGGTCTGGGGCGCGCGGGAGGGGGTGGAGGTCACCCAGCGCCCCGACGACTTCCTGATGCTGCGCTGGGTCCAGGTGAACTGAGGGCGCGGGCGAGGATGGAGGAGGTCGATCCCGAACGCATGCTCGCCGATCTGGCGACGCTCCGCCGTTTCGGTGCGGAGGGCACGGGCGTCGCCCGCTCCGCCTTTTCCGACGCCGACATCGCCGCCCGGCGCTGGCTGGTGGCGGAGATAGAGCGCATCGGCCTGATCGCCAGCATCGACGCCGCCGGTAACGTCTTCGGCCTGCCGCCGGGGGACGGCCCGTGCCTCCTCCTCGGCTCCCACAGCGACAGCCAGCCGCTGGGGGGCTGGCTCGACGGCGTCTACGGCGTGGCAGCGGCGCTCGAGGTGGCGCGGGTCGCCCTGGCGCGGCAGGGTCCGCGGGTCGCCGTCGTCTCCTTCCAGGATGAGGAGGGCCGGTTCGGCGCCCTCACCGGCAGCGCCGTCTGGACCGGCCTCCGCAGCCTGGCCGAGGTCGACAGCATGTGCGATGCCGACGGCGTTCCCTTCGCCGCCGCCCGCCAGCGCGCCGGAGAGATCGCCGCGCTGATCTCGCCCCAGCCGAGCGACTTCACCGCCTTTCTCGAACTGCATATCGAGCAGGGCCCGGTGCTGGATCGGGCCGGAGAAGCTGTGGGGGTCGTGACCTCCATCGTCGGATCGCGCCAAGTGACGCTGCATCTGGTGGGCGAGGCGAACCATGCCGGCACCACCCCGATGGACGCCCGCCGCGACGCCTTCCAGGCCGTCGTCGCCCTCGCCAGCCGATTGAACGCCGATCTCGCCGCCCTCGCCGGACCCACCACGGTCTGGACCATCGGCCAGGTGATGCTGGAGCCCAACGCCCCCTCCATCGTGCCGGGAAGGGCCCGCATCGCGGTGCAGTGGCGCGATCCGGAGCCCGAGCGGCTGCTGGCGCTCCGCGAAGCCGTGCTGAGGGCGGCGGAGGAGGTTGCGCGGGACCGCGGCATTACGCTCGAGGTGGGCGACAGCTCCCACCTGCCGCCAACAGCGCTCGACCCGGACTGGATCGCGCGGCTGGAAGCGGCGGCGGAGCAGGAATGCCCCGGGCGCTGGCGCCGTCTGCCCTCGGGCGCCCTACACGACGCCTCCAACGTCGCGACGTGCCTGCCGACGGCGATGCTGTTCGCCGCCTCGATCCGCGGCATCAGCCATTCGCCGGAGGAGGACACGGCGCCGGAGGACCTGGCCCTCGGCCTCCGCACCCTCGCCCGGGCGGTGCTGGGGCCGGACTGAAGCCGGAGGGGGCTGCGCCGGGCGAGAGGCGGTGCCGTGGATATTTGGATCAATGCGAAAGGCATGGGACTTTTTCGCATTGGCGAAAGTATCCCCGCCGGAGGCATCCGTCTCTTTTGGAGCAGCGCCGGCAACCGTCAGACAGCGATCCAGCGCGCCTCGGCGGCGCTGCGGTAGACCGCCTCCTCGATCTCGAGATTGCGGAGATAGGCGCGGGCCTCGGTCTCCGGCGCCTCGCCGCCCCGCCAGGCCGTGACGATGTGGCGGGTGCAGTGAAAGACGCAGTCGCCGCCGAAGGCCCGGTCCGTCCAGTCGAAGGCGATCTCCGCCTCCTGCCGCGCGCCGAAGCGGCGATGCCAGATCCGACCCTCGCCGTCGAGGCGGAGCGTGCCGCCCGCCCCCTCGATCCACATCTCGCCGAGCGTGCGGCGCCGATCCTCAGCCGCATGATCGGCCAGGCGATTGCCGTCGAAGAGGCCCCGGGTGCCGTCGGCAAAGTCGAAGAGGATATGGCCCGCGTCCTCCCCAGCGATCGCTTCGTTGAGCCGGACGAGCCGGGCGAAGACGCCGGTCACTTCGCCGAACAGGAAGCGGAAGGTGTCGATCCAGTGGATCGCGGTCTCGTGCACCAGGAAGCGCGGCATCTGCCGGAAATAGGGCTGGCGGCCGAGATAGGCGTCGGCCCCCTGCCCGTCCCCCGGGCGCAGTCGGAAGGTGATCTGGAACGGTGCCCCGACCGCACCCGCCGCAAGCTGCTCCGCCAGCGCGCGGTACCAGGGCTGGAAGCGCACATTCTCATGCACCGCGAGCTGCGCACCGGCCGCAGCCGCGAGATCCGCGGCCTGCCGCGCGCCGTCCAGGCCGCCGCAGAACGGCTTTTGGCAGATGATCCAGGGCACCTGATCCGCCACCGCCCGGAGCACCGGTAGATGAGCAGCCGGCGGCGCGGTGATGTCGACGATGTCGGGGGCGACGGCCGCCGCCATCTCCGCCGGATCGGCGAAGATCGGCAGGGGCGCGTCACGGCCCCAACGTTCGGCCGTCTCCGCCGCGGCCTCCGGCTCCGGCACCACGATCGCGACGATCTCCGCGCCCGGGATCCTGGACCAGGCGTCGTAGTGGAACTGCCCGAAATAGCCGGCGCCGACGACCGCGACGCGGACCTTCTCGGGCAGCCGGGCCGTCATCCAAGCCGGTCGAAGGCGGTGGCGACGGCGGCGGCCACCGCCTCGGTCCGGTCCGTCCCGCCAAGCTCCGGCGGCACCACGTCGCCGGCGGCGAACGCGGCATCGACGGCTCGGCGGAGGCGCCCGCCCGCCTCTTCCGCCGCCGGCACGTCGTGGCGCTCGGCCAGCCACTCCAGCATCATTGCCGCCGAAAGGATCATCGCCGTGGGGTTGGCGATCCCCTGCCCCGCGATATCGGGGGCGGAGCCGTGGCAGGGTTGGAACACCGCATGGTCCCGCCCGATATCGGCCGACGGCGCGAAGCCGAGGCCGCCCATCAGGGCCGCGCCGAGGTCGGAGAGAATGTCGCCGAACATGTTCTCCGTCACCGCCACGTCGATCTCCCACGGGCGGTTCACCATGCGCATGGCGAACGCGTCGACATAGGCAGTGTCGGCGCTCACCTCGGGAAAGCCCTCCGCCCGCTGCCAGAAGACCTCCCGCCAGAAGGCGAAGGCCTGAAAGACGTTGGCCTTGTCGACCGAGGTCACCCGCCCCTGGCGGCGGCGCTGCCCGGCCCGGCGACCGGCGAGGCGGAAGGCGAAGTCGAAAAGCTGGGCGCTGGTGCGGCGGGTGATCACCATGGTCTCCCGCGCCTCGTCATCACCCGACCGCGTGCCGGGGGCGGAGGGGGCGAACAGGCCCTCAGTCGATTCCCGCAGGATCACGAAGTCCATCGCCGCGGCCCTCGGGTCGGCCAACACCGGCCGCGCCCCGGGGATCGGCCGCACCGGGCGGACCCCGGCGTAAAGGCCAAGCTCCATCCGGAGGGTGATCTGCGGCGTGATCTCCCGCCCGTCGGGGTAGCGCACTGCCGGATCGCCCATCGCGGCGAGCAGGATGGCATCGGCGGCCCGGGCCGCGTCGAGGGTGGATGCCGGCAAGGCCTCCCCGGTCGCCTGAAAGTGCGCCGCACCGGCGGGCCGGGTCTGCCAGGCGAACTCAAAGGCGCCGGAGGACGCGGCGATCCGGTTGAGGAGGGCGCGGGTGGGCGCCATCACCTCCGGCCCGACGCCGTCCCCAGGCAGCAGGGCGATCCGAAAGGTCTGGGCCATCACCCCTCCTCATACATGGCCAAAGGTCCGAGATCGTAGCTCCACCACGGCGGCACCGCCCCCGCGACACCGATATCGCCGAAAGCGAGCCGGGTATCGAGCAGCGAGCCAAGATAGGCCGTGCGCATCTCCGCCCCCCCGAAGGCGATGCTGGAGAGATGGCCGAGCCGCCCGGGCGCCTGACGGTCGAGGTGGGGCCGGCCCATCTCTTCGGCCGCGTAGGCCGCCTCGACCGCCGCGACATGGTCCGGCGCGCCGTCGTCGAACAGGCAGGTGACCCTACCGTCGGCCACGCGCAGAAGCCGGTTTGAGACGATCGAGGTGACGATCAGACTGCCGTCAGCGGCCAGCGCCATGCCGTCGGCGAACACGCCTTCACCGAACGTGGCGACCACCCGGCGGCGGTGGAGGGTCGTGCCGTCCAGGTCGAAGGCCGTGAGGCGTCGCGCGAAGGTCTCGTTCACCCAAAGCGTCCGGCAATCCGGTGCGATCAGGCATTCGTTGGTGTAGCCGAGATCGTCCGCCGCAATCCGGGTCTCACCCCCTGCATGCACGGCCAGGAACCCGGTCGCCTGATCCGAGCGGTATCCGAGGGCGCGGGGTACGGCGCGGGTCGAGATACTGATCCAGACGTGCGCACCATCCAGCAGCACGAAATTGGCAGGCGGCATCGGATCGCCGCCCACCCGGTCCGTGACGACCTCGCACCGCCCGTCGGGGAAAAGGCGATAGATCCCGCCCCGCTCCGCGCCGAGATGGGCGAGCAGGAAGCTGCCGCCGGGCTCCAGCGCGATGCCGTTCGGGCGGACCGGCAGGTCGATCCCGGCCCCCGGGCGGGTCGCCAGGATCCGCGTCACCCGCCCCGAGGGCGCAATGACCGAGACCCCGCCGGGCGGCGTCCAGTCCGAGGTGAAGAGCAGACCCGAGCCATGCGCCACCACGCATTCCGGCCGGCAGAGCCCCGCGCCAATGTGCGAAAGCTGCCCGGCCCCAAGCGGCCCGATCTGGGCCTCACTCACCCTGGAAGTCCGGCCGGCGCTTGTCGCCGAAGGCGGCGAGGCCTTCCTGTAGGTCCCGGGTTCCGGCCGCGAACCCTCCCGCCAGGGCATCCATGGGCCGCTCCCGCTCCTCGCCCTCGGCGGCGTTCAGCATCATCTTGGTCAGCTCCGTGGCAAGCGGCGCCTGGGCGGCCGCGCGCGCCGCCAGATCCCGGGCCGCCGTAAGGCCCGCGCCGGTCTCCACCACCCGGTCGACGAGGCCGAGGGCCAGCGCCTCCTCCGCCGAGAACACCTCGCCGAACAGCGCCATACGGCGGAGCACCTGGGGTCCGAAACGGCGCGCCGCGCGTTGGGTGCCAGACCAGCCGGGAATGATGCCAAGCGCCGGCTCCGGCTGGCCGATGCGCACATGGGCCTCCGCGATGCGGAGATCGGCGCAGGCCGCCAACTCCAGCCCGCCGCCGAGCGCCGGGCCGTTCAGCACGGCGATCACCGGCTGGCGGAGACGGGCGAGCAGATCGAAGGCGCGGTGCCCCTCCCGCACCCAGAACCGGGCGAAATCCTGGGGGCTGAGATCGCCCCAGGCGCCGATGTCGCCACCGGCGGAGAACGCCCCCTCCTGCCCCGTCAGGATGACGGCGCGGACGGCGGTGTCCCGGTCGAGCTCCAGGCAGATCTCGCCGAGGCGCCGGATCATTGCCATGTCGAGGGCGTTGCGCTTGGCCGGGCGGGCAAGCGTGACGGTGGCGATGCCGTCCGCGCGCTGCAGCTCGATGCCCGATCCTGCCGTCACTCCGCACTCTCCTCCCGTTGCCGGGCCTCGGGCCCTGCACTAGCGTGCTTCAGGCAGTCTCACCATCTCCCCCCAAGCCCGCAAGGACCGCGATATGAACACCATCTACTTCCGGCGCAGCTTCGAGCGGGCGCTCGGCACCTATCCGTTGCAGGGGAAGGAGTGCGCGGCGGCGATCCACGCCGCGCTCGAGGTCGGCTACCGCGCCTTCGACACGGCGCAGATGTACGGGAATGAGGCCGATGTCGGCGCAGCCCTCGCCGACACCGGCGTGGCGCGGGACGAGCTGCTGATCACCACCAAGGTGCATCCCGACAACTTCGCCGCGGATCGCTTCCTGCCCTCGGTCGAGCAGAGCCTGCGCGATCTGCAAGTCGAGCAGGTCGACGTGCTGCTCCTCCACTGGCCCCCGGCCTCCGGTGAGGTGCGCCCATCCCTTGAGGAATTGGAGAAGGTGCGGCAGAAGGGCCTCGCCGCCCATGTCGGCGTCTCGAACTACACCATCGCGATGATGCGCCAGGCCGCCGAGATCATCGGCGCGCCGGTCGCCACGAACCAGGTGGAGTTCCATCCCCTGATCGACCAATCGGTGCTGATGGCCGGCGCGGCGGAGGTCGGCATCCCGCTCTCCGCCTACTCCTCCGTCGCGCGGGGCGAGGTCTTCAAGTACCCGCTCTTTGCCGAGATCGGCGAAAGCTACGACAAGTCGGCCGGCCAGATCGTGCTGCGCTGGATCCTGCAAAAGGGCGTCTCCATCAACACCATGTCGCGCAAGCCCGAGAACCTGCGGGCGAATTTCGACGTGATGGATTTCTCGCTCTCCTCCGTCGATATGGCGCGGATCGACGCGATGACGGCGACCGGCTACCGCATGGTCACCCGCGACATCGCCCCCTGGGCACCGGATTGGGATTGAGCGGCGGGGCCCCGCTCAGCACACCGTTTGGAGCCGGTCGGCGGTGACGGCCAGCGTCTCCTCCATCGGGCGGCGCCACCAGTCGTGGCTGGAGAAGATCTCGACCTCGACGGCGCCTTCGTAGCCCGCATCCTCGACCATGCCGCGCAGGGCCGGGAGGTCGATGACGCCGTCACCCATCATGCCGCGGTCGGTCAGCGGATCGCGGGTGACGCGGAGCCAGTCGCAGATGTGGAGGGCGAAGAGGCGGCCGTCCCGGCCCGCCCGGGCGATCCCTGGGGCGAGCGCCGGGTCCCACCAGACGTGATAGGCGTCGACGGCGAGGCCGAGATGCTCCGCCACCGGCTCCACCCGCTCGGCCAAATCCAGGGCCTCGGTGATGGTCGTGATGGCGGAGCGGTCGGCGGCATAGACCGGGTGGAGCGGCTCCAACGCCAGGCGCACACCGGCGGCGCGGGCGTGCGGGAGGAGCGCGGCGATCCCCTCCTCAACCTCCTGACGGGCACGGGGCAGATCGCGGCTCTCCTCCGGCAGCGAGCCGACCACCAGGACGAAGCAAGCTGCACCCAGCTCCGCCGCCTGATCCACGGCGCGACGGTTGTCGTCGATGGCGGCCTGGCGCCCTGCCGCGCTCGCTGCCGGGAAGTAGGTGGAGCGGCAGAGGCCCGAGACCCGCAAACCGGTCTCTCGGATCTGGCGGGCCACGGCGGCGACATCCTCCCCCTCCAGATCCCGGCGCCAGGGGGCGATGCCGCCGAAGCCCATCTTGGCGACCGCCTCGATCATGGCACCGATGGGTGCCTGGTGGCCGAGCGTCGCGGTGTTGATCGAACAGAGGTCGAGCCGCCCGGCCAGATCCCTCACGCCCCGACCCCGTAGAGCGCCAGCAGCCGCCGCATCCGCGCCGCGGCAAGATCGGGACTGCGGAGGAGACCCGCCTGATCGGCCTGGCGAAAGACCTCGGCGAAGTAGGGGAGCGGCCGCATCGCCTGGGCGCCGCCCACCATCACGAAATGGTCCTGAAAGCCGTTCAGCCAGGCGAGGAAGACGATACCCGTCTTGTAGAACCGTGTGGGCGCCCGAAAGATCGTGCGCGAAAGCGGCACGGTCGGCGCGAGCACCGCGTCGAAGCGCGCCTCGTCCCCCGCCGCGAGGGCGGAGAGAGCGACGGAGGCCGCCGGCGCGATCGGGTCGAAGATGCCGAGGAGCGCATCGCTCGCCCGCTCGCCATCGCCCTTGATGAGCGCGGGGTAGTTGAAGTCATCGCCCGTGTACATGCGGACGCCGTCGGGGAGTGCCGCCCGCACCCGCACTTCCCGCGCCGCATCGAGGAGGGAGATCTTCACCCCGTCGATCTTCGCCGCGTGGGCGCCGATCAGGGCAAGCAGTGTCGCTTCGGCCGCGTCGACATCTGCATGGCCCCAATAGCCGGCGAGGGCGGGATCGAACATCTCCCCCAGCCAATGCAGAATGACGGGCGCGTCGGCCTCTGCCAGGACGCGGGCATAGACGTGGGCGTAGTCGTCGGGGCCCGTCGCCACGCGGGCCAGCGCCCGGCTCGCCATCAGGATCACCCGCCCACCCCGGCGCTGCACGGCGTGGAGCTGGGTGAGGTAGGCGGCGATGATGTCGTCGAGGGTGAGCGTCGGCTCCGGCTCCAGCTGATCCGTGCCGACGCCGGAGAAGATTCGGCCCCGCTCCTCCGCCGTCGCGGCATCGAGGGAGCGGGCGATCAGTTCCTCCGCCGTCGGCCAATCGAGGCCCATGCCGCGCTGGGAGGTGTCCATCGCCTCGGCAATGCCGAGGCCGAGGTCGAGCAGATGGCGGCGAAAGGCGAGCGTCGCCTCCCAGTCGAGGATAGCGGGGCCCGACGGCTCCGCCGAGGTGAGAGGATCGGCCACCACATGGGCGGCGGCGAAGGCCACGCGGTTGAACGGCGCGGGCGGCACCGGCGCGTCGATCGGCGTGGCCTGCATCGTGTAGGGCGTGAGGACCCCACCCGCCTCCGGCAAGTCAATCGTCGGTGCCATGTCGTCCTCAGAACCGCGGAATGAGCAGACCGCCATCGACGGCGATCGCCTGGCCGGTGGCGTAGGCCATGCGGCCGGTGGCGAGGGCAGCGGCGACGGCGCCCACATCCTCCACCTGCCCCACCCGGCGGGTGACGGTAAAGCCCTCGGCGATCCGCGCCTCGTAGTCCGCCAGGGCCGGGGCCGTCATGTCGGTGGCGATCACCCCAGGCTGGATTTCGTAGACGTTGATGCCGGCTTCACCCAGCCGCACAGCGAAGCTCTTCGTCACCATGGAGGCCGCGGCTTTCGATACCGCATACTCAGCCCGGTTCATCGCCACTGCTACGGCGTTCGACGAGGTCACGTTGATGATCGCGTAGTGCTGCGCCGGGTCCCCCTGCCGCGCCAGCAGCCGGCGCGCGAAAGCCTGGCTGAGGAAGAACACCGCCCGCGCGTTCACCGCCTGGCAGCGGTCATAGCTCTCCGCCGACACGTCGAGCGGATCGCCCCGGGCCATCGCCCCGACGCCGGCGTTGTTGACGAGGGTGGTGAGGGGGCCGACCGCCGCCTCCGCCGCATCGAGCATCGCCTCGTGCGCCGCGATGTCGGCGACGTCGCCCACCACCGGCGCGGCGCGCACGCCGAGCGCCTGCAGCTCCGCGACCGTCGCGGCGAGATCTGATGCGTCGACCTCGGCATTGGCGGCGACCGCGTAACCCTCCGCCGCCAGGGCCAGCGCGATGCCGCGCCCGATGCCGCGCCTGGCGCCGGTGATGAGCGCCGCCTTGCCCGCTGCCTCCACCGCCTTCCGACCCTCCCGGGATCAATTGCCGCTCGACAGACGGCCGCCAAATAACTAATCAGTTACTTAGCGGGAGGCGGCGCGATCCGTCAACCATCGCGGCGGAGCCTGACGTGGTCCAGACCATCCCTGACAGCACAGCGGAGGAGATTGCGGCGCGCGTCCCGGACGGTGCGACGGTGGCGCTGACCGGCTCCGGCATCTTCCTCGAAGCGGACGCGATCTTCGCCGCGCTCGAGCGGCGGTTTCAGGCGACGGGTCATCCCCGCGACCTGACGGTGGTGCACGCTTTGGGGTTGGGCGACGGCCAGGGCTCCGGCCTCGGCCGCTTTGCCCATGAGGGGATGACGCGCCGGGTGATCGGCGGGCATTGGAGCTGGTCGCCCGCCATGCAGGCCCTGGCGCGGGAGGAGAAGATCGCCGCCTACGCCTTGCCGGCGGGCGTGATCTCGACCCTGTTTCGCGAGATCGGCGCCGGCCGGCCGGGGCTGATCACCCGCATCGGCCTCGGTACCTTCGCCGATCCGGAGATCTCCGGCGGCCGGATGAACGCCCGCGCCACCGAGAGCCTGGTCGAGCGCGTGCGGCTCGATGGCCAAGAGTGGTTGCGTTACAAGCCTTTCCAGGTCGATGTTGCCATCGTGCGCGGCACCACGGCGGACACCAGGGGCAACATCGCCACGCAATGCGCGCCCTGCGATCTCGACGGCTATGCCGTGGCGCTCGCCGCCCGAAACTCCGGCGGCATCGTCCTCGCCCAGGTGGCGGAGCGGGTGGCCCAGCGCGCCCTGCCCGCCCGCCTCGTCCGGCTGCCCGGTGCCCTGATCGACGCCATCCACGTCGCGCCGGGGGAACGCGAGACCTACCTCCCGGCCCACGACCCCCATATCAGCGGCGAGGCAGTGATCGGAAGCGGCACCGCAGCGCTGGAGATCCCCGCGGGCCTCCGCCATGCCATCGCGGCCCGGGCGCTGCGCGAAATCCCGGCGGGTGGAGCCCGCGCCGTCTCCGTCAACTTCGGCTTCGGCATCCCCGGCGGCATCCCCGCACTCGCGGCCGAGGCCGGCGTCCCCTACTGGGGCAGCGTCGAGCAGGGCATCCACAACGGGGCCATGCTCGACGGCCCGATGTTCGGCGCGGCGCGGGATCCCGACGCCATTCTCTCCTCGGTCGATCAGTTCGACTTCTACTCCGGCGGCGGCATCGACATCGCCTTCCTCGGCATGGGGGAGATGGACGGGGCGGGCAACGTCAACGTCTCCCTGATCGACGGCACCCTGGTGGGCCCGGGGGGCTTCGTCGACATCACCCAAACCGCCCGCAAGGTCGTCTTCTGCGGCACGTTCGAGGCCAGGGGCCTCAGGGCCGAGATGCGCGACGGTCGGCTCAAGATCCAGCAGCCCGGGGCGATCCCGAAGCTCGTGGGCCAGGTCGCGCAGATCACCTTCTCCGGCGCCGAGGCACGGCGGCGTGGGCAGGAGGTGCTCTATGTGACGGAGCGCGCCGTCTTCCGCCTGAGCGAGGAGGGCGTCGAACTGGTGGAGCTCACGCCCGGCGCCGATCTCGACCGCGACGTCCTTGCGCGCATGGGCTTCGCACCGCGCGTCAGGCTGCCGGCATGACCCGCCGCTCAGGCCCTGAGCAGGCGGCGCACCGTCTCGAGGTTGAAGGCCAATCGCTCCTCCAGCGCCGCCGGCTCCATCATATCGCGGGCGTAGGTCACGCTGCCGGTATAGCGGTTGGTGAGGTAGTAGTAGCCGATGGCCGCAACGGTGATGTTGAGCTGCACGGCATCGACGCCGGGGCGGAAGACGCCCTTGGCCACCCCGCGATCCAGGATGGATTGGACGAGCGCCACGAAGGGCGGGAAGGCATCGCGGACCCGGTCGAGATGCTGCAGATGCCGCGCCTTGTGCAGGTTCTCGCTGTTCACCAGCCGCAGAAACTCCGGATTGTCGAGGTAGTAGCGCCAGGTGAAGGTGACGAGAGCGTCCATCGCCGCCTCGGGCTCCATGGCTTCGAGGCCGAGGGCCTGCTCCGCCGTTCGGATATCGAGATAGGCCTCCTCGAGCACCGCGGCGAAGAGCGCCTCCTTCCCCCCGAAATAGTGGTAGATCATGCGCTTGTTGGCCCGGGCCCGCGCCGCGATCGCGTCGACCCGGGCGCCGGCGAGGCCAGCAGTGGCGAACTCGTGTTTGGCCGCGGCCAGAATGCGGGCGCGGGTCGCCCCCGCATCGCGGGCCCGTGGCCGTCTTTCCCCGTCATCCGCCATGATCCGCGGCGCCTCCGTCCGACCGCTCGTGCTTACACGCTCTGCCCGGGTCTGCGAAACCGTCCGCGAGGGGGAAGGCGATGGCCGAATATGACTATGTGATCGTCGGCGGCGGCTCGGCCGGCTGCACCCTCGCCGCGCGGCTGAGCGCCGATCGCGATATCCGAGTGCTGCTGCTGGAGGCCGGGCCGCGCGACCGCAACCCGTTCATCCACATCCCGGTGGGCTTTGCCCGCATGACTGCTGGACCGCTCACCTGGGGCTTGAAGACGGTCCCTCAAATCCATGCGAACGATCGTGAAATCTCGTATTCGCAAGCACGCGTTCTCGGCGGAGGAAGCTCGATCAATGCAGAGATCTTCACCCGGGGCCGGCCCGCCGATTTCGATGCCTGGGCCGAGGAGTTCGGCTGCGACGGCTGGTCGTTTCGTGAGATCCAGCCCTACTTCCTGAAGTCTGAGAGCAACGACCTGCTTGCTGGCGACTGGCACGGCACGGACGGCCCCCTCGGCGTCTCGACCCTGACGCCCCAGCCGCTCACCCGGGCCTTCGTGCAGTCCTGCCAGCAGCTCGGCATGCCGCTCAATCCAGATTTCAACGGCCCTCGGCAAGCCGGCGCGGGGCCGTATCAAGTGACGGTCCGCCAAGGGCGGCGCTGCTCCGCCGCCACGGCCTATCTGAAGCCCGCTCGGCATCGCCCGAACCTCGAGGTCGCGGTCGACGCCCGCGTCCTCCGCCTGCTGATCGAGAACGGCCGGGCGACAGGAGTTGAGGTGACCGGTGCCGGCGGCCGGCGCACGATCCGCGCGGCGCGCGAGGTGATCGTGACCGCCGGCGCCATCGGCTCCCCCAAGCTCCTGATGCTCTCGGGCCTCGGCCCGGCCGATCATCTGCGAGATCTCGGGATCGCCGTGGCAGCCGACCTGCCGGGGGTCGGGCAGAACCTGCACGACCATTTCGGCATCGACATCGTCTACGAGTTGAAGGGCGACACCAGCCTCGACAAGTACAAGCGGCCGCATTGGGCGGCCCTTGCGGGGCTCGAATATCTGCTCCTCCGCCGCGGTCCGGTGACCTCGAACGTCGTGGAGGGCGGCGCGTTCTGGTACGCCGACAGGACGGCGGACGCGCCGGACCTGCAGTTCCACTTCCTGGTCGGCGCGGGGGTGGAGGACGGCGTGCCGACCATCGCCTCGGGCTCCGGCTGCACGCTCAACTCCTACACCCTGCAGCCCAGGGCCCGGGGGAGCGTGACGTTGCGGAGCACGGATCCGGCCGCCAAGCCCCTGGTCGACCCCAACTTCCTCGGCGATCCCTACGACCTCAAGACGTCGGCGGAGGGCGTGCGCCTCAGCCGGGAGATCCTGAGCCAACCCGCCATGCAGCGCTTCGTCCGCCGGGAACACTTCCCCGGCGACAGCGTGCAGACGGCCGAGGATTTCCGCGCCTATGCCCGCAAATACGGCCGCACCTCGTACCACCCCGTCGGCACCTGCCGCATGGGTCGCGACGCAAACGCCGTGGTGGACCCCGACCTCCGCGTCCACGGCATCGACGGCCTGAGAGTAGCTGACAGCTCCATCATGCCGCGCCTGGTCAGCTCCAACACCAACGCCACCGCCATCATGATCGGCGAAAAAGCTGCCGATCTGATCCTCGGCAACCGCGCCTAGGGAAGCATTGGGCGGCGCGGGTCAATGCGCGCCGAGGGCGCCCGGCGCAGCCGGCTTGGCATTGACGCGCGCCGCCCAATGCACATGCTCGCCCCCTCAGCCAATGCGCTCCTCGGTGGTGTGGTCGAACAGCACCGCCTTTTCCATGTTGATGGCAAAGGGCACCGTCGCCCCTGGGCGCACATCGACGTCGGCCCGGAAGCGGCCCGTCACCTCCCGCCCGCCGAACTGGGTGACGACGAAGGTGTCGGCCCCGGCCGGCTCCGTCACCTCCACCGGCGCCAGCACCCGATGAATGGCATGGGAGGTGCGGTCGGCGCCATCTTCGTCGGTGATCGCCTCCGGCCGGATGCCGAGCATAACGTCGCGCCCCTGCTCGACCGCCACCTCGGCCGCCAGGGGAAGCGAGGCCGTGCTGCCGTCGGCGAGCGCGAAGGCCGCCACCGTCACTCCGTTCTCCACGCTCACCCGCGCCGGGAAAAGGTTCATCGACGGCGAGCCCATGAAGCCCGCCACGAACATGTTGGCCGGGCGATCATAGATCTCCCGCGGGGTGCCGAGTTGCTGCACATGGCCGCCGAACATCACAGCGATGCGGGTCGAGAGCGTCATCGCCTCGATCTGGTCGTGGGTGACGTAGACGATCGTGGTGCCGAGGCGCTGGTGCAGCTTCTTGATTTCGGTCCGCATGTCGACGCGGAGCTTGGCATCGAGGTTGGAGAGCGGCTCGTCGAACAGGAACACATCCGGGTCGCGCACCAGCGCCCGGCCCATCGCCACCCGCTGGCGCTGCCCGCCGGAGAGCTGGCCGGGCTTGCGGTCGAGAAGCTGGGTGATCTGCAACAGCTCGGCCACCCGCGCCACCGCCGCGTCCCGCTCCGCCTTCGGCGTGCCGTGCATCTCGAGGCCAAAGGACATGTTCTGGCGCACGTTCATGTTGGGGTAGAGCGCGTAGGATTGGAACACCATCGCGATGTTGCGGTCGGCCGGGCGCACGCCGTTCATTGAGCGCCCCCGGATGGCGATGTCGCCCGAGGTCACCTCCTCCAGCCCCGCGATCATGTTCAGTAGAGTGGACTTGCCGCAGCCGGAGGGGCCGACGAGCACCAGGAACTCCCCCTCCTCCACCGCGATGTCGGTCTCGTGCAGCACCTGCACGGCGCCGTAGGACTTGGTGGCCTTGCTGATGTCGAGAAAGCCCATCTCCTACCCCTTGACCGAACCCGCCATCAGCCCGCGCACGAAGAACCGCCCGGCGACGAGGTAGACCAGCAGCGTCGGCAAGGCCGCCATGATCGCGCCGGCGAAATGGACGTTGTACTCCTTCACCCCGGTCGAGCTCTGCACCAGGTTGTTCAATGCCACGGTCATCGGCTGGCTGTCGGCGTCGGCGAAAGAGGCGCCGAACAGGAAGTCGTTCCAGATGTTGGTGAACTGCCAGATCACGCAGACCACGATGATCGGGCCCGAGGACGGCAGCAGGATCCGCCGGAAGATGCCGAAAAACCCCGCCCCGTCGATCATCGCGGCCCGCACCAGCTCCGTCGGGAACTGCTGGTAGTAGTTGCGGAAATAGAGGGTCGAGAAGCCGATGCCGTAGACCAGATGCACGAAGACCAGGCCCTGCACGGTGCCCGCCATCCCCATCAGCCCCAGCATCCGCGCCATCGGGATCAGCACCATCTGGAAGGGGATGAAGCAGCCGAAGAGCAGCAGGCCGAAGACGATGGTGTCGCCCCGGAACCGCCATTTGGTCAGCACGTAGCCGTTCAAGGCGCCGAGCAGGGTCGAGAGGATGACCGCCGGCACCACCATCACGATGGAGTTGAGGAAATAGGGGCGGAGGCCCGTCGGCTCGACCCCGATCTGCGCCTCGCCCCAAGCATTCAGCCAGGGTGCGATAGTCCATGCCTGGGGCAGCGCCATCATGCCGCCCGCCTGGATCTCGGCCAGCGGCTTCAGCGAGTTCACCACCATCACATAGAGCGGCAGCAGGTAGAACAGGCAGAAGACCGCGAGAAGGGTGTAGATGACGAAGCGCGTGCCCGCGCCCGTCCGCACCACCTGGTTGGCACCACCGCCGCTCATGAGGAGCGCTCGCGCAATTCGGACCAGAGGTAGGGGACGATGATCGCGGCGATGGTCATCAGCATGATGGTGGCCGAGGCCGCACCGATCCCCATCTGGTTCCGGGTGAAGGTGTAGGAGTACATGAAGGTCGCCGGCAGCTCTGTCGCGCGCCCCGGCCCGCCGCCGGTCAAGGCGATGACCAGGTCGTAGGATTTGATCGCCATGTGGGCCAGGACGACGAAGGCCGACATGAAGGCCGGGCGCAGCTGCGGAATGACGATCCGGCGGTAGAGCGCCCAGTTGGACGCCCCGTCGATCTGGGCCGCCTTCATTACCTCGTTGTCGATGCCGCGGAGCCCCGCCAGAAACATCGCCATCACGAAGCCCGAGGTCTGCCAGACCGCGGCGATGACGATGGTGTAGATCGCCATGTCGCGATCCTTGATCCAGCCGAACTCGAAGCTCTCCCAGCCCCAGCCCTGGACCACCGCCTCGAGCCCGATGCCGGGGTCCAGAAACCACTTCCAGGCCGTCCCCGTGACGATGAAGGAGAGGGCCATGGGATAGAGATAGATCGAGCGGATCGCGCCCTCGGCCCGGATCTTCTGATCCAAGAGGATCGCGAGGCCGAGGCCCAGCGCGCAGGACACCAGGATGTAGAGCCCGCCGAAGACCGCCAGGTTCTCCACCGCCACCGACCAGGCGCGGAGCTGGAAGAGCTTGGAGTAGTTCTCCGCCCCCTCCCAACCATAGCTCGGCAGGATCCGGCTGTCGGTGAAGGAGAGGTAGAAGGTGAAGACGATGAAGCCGTAGACGAAGATCAGCACGATCGCGAGGCTGGGCGACAACACCAGCTTGGGCAGCGCCTCGCGCAGCCAGTCGCCCATCCCGGGGCTCCGTCGTGTGGTCTCGGCCATTCTGAGTGGGGCGCGGAGGGTACCGCGCCCCAAGCCCTTTATTGGGCGAGTTCGACGGCGCTCACCATCTCTTCGGCCGCCGTCTCGGCATCGTACTCACCGTTGAAGTGCGCGGTGATGACGTCATACATCGCGTTCTTCACCGAGGCCGGGTTGGCGTGGCCATGGGCCATGGAGCCGTAAAGGTTGCCGCTGTCGGCCGCCGCCCGCAGATCGGCGATGCCTTGCTTGCCGCAGGCGTCGAACTCGGCGTCGGAGACGTCGGTACGGGCGGGCACCGAGCCCTTCACCACGTTGAAGGCCGACTGGAAGTTCGGCGACATGATCGCGCGGGCGAGCGCTGCCTGCTGATCGGAGACCGTGCCGCCCTGGTCGAACATGGCGAACTGATCCGCGTTGAAGGTCACCTGCGCCTGGGTGCCCGGGAAGCGGAAGCAGAGGAAATCCTCCCCCGGCACCTGGCCCGCGTTCAGGAACTCCCCCTTCGCCCAATCACCCATCATCTGGAACGCCGCGTCGCCGTTGATCACCATAGCGGTCGCCAGGTTCCAGTCGCGACCGGAGAAGTTGTCGTCGACGAAGCCGCGCAGCGTCTCCATCCGGGCGAAGGTCTCGACCATGGTGTCGGAGCCGAGCGCCTCCTCATCGAGGTCGATGAAGGCGGCCTGGTAGAATTCCGGCCCCCCGGTCGACATGGCGACGGCGTCGAAGATCGTGGCGTCCTGCCAGGCCTGGCCGCCATGGGCGAGGGCGACCTTGCCGGCAGCCTCGACCGCCTCCATCGCCGCGACAAGCTCCTCCCAGGTCTGCGGCACGCCGACGCCCACCTCGTCGAGCACGGCCTTGTTGGCCCAGACCCAGTTGGTCGAATGGACGTTCACCGGGGCGGAGACCCACTGGCCGTCATGCTTGGAAAAGCCCTGGAGCGCGGCCGGCACCACGTCGTCCCAGCCCTCCTCGGCTGCGATGGCGTTGAGGTCGGCCAGCGCCCCCTCACCGGCCCAGTCCAGGATGTCGAAGCCGAGCATCTGCACCGCGGTCGGCGCGTTGCCGGAGGTGACGCGGGCCCGCAGCACCGTCATCGCCTCGCTGCCGCCGCCGCCGGCGACCGGCATGTCCTGCCAGCCGATGCCCTGGCCCTCCAGATCGTCCTTCAGCACGTTGAGCGCCGCGGCCTCACCGCCCGAGGTCCACCAGTGCAGCACCTCCACATCCTCGGCCACGGCCGGGAAAGCCAGGCCCATGGTCAAAGCGGCCGCCGCCACCGTTGCACGCAAATTCGTCATCTTATCCTCCCTTCGGTCCCCGTTTTCCGGGTGGGACCGGTGTCGTTGGTCAAACCGTCAGCCCCGCGAGGCCGGCAGCGTAACGCACCATTCGGTTACTTGACCAGCGGGGACCGGCCGAGACTGGGCGGAAAACGATGCTCAGGCAATGAGGATCGCGCGGAAATCGTTCACATTCGTCCCCGTGGGTCCGGTGACGAACAGATCGCCGAGCCGGTCGAAGGCCGTCCAGGCGTCGTTGTCGGCAAGGCGCGCGGCGGGATCGGCGCCGATCTCGCGCAGCCGCGCCCAGGTCGTGCCGTCGGCGAAGGCGCCGGCATTCGCCTCGGTCCCGTCGATGCCGTCGGTGTCGGCGGCGAGCGCGGTGATGCCCGCCTGCCCCGCGATGGTCGCGGCGAGGGAAAGCGCGAACTCCGCGTTCCGCCCGCCCCGGCCGCTGCCGCGCACCGTCACCGTGGTCTCCCCGCCGGAGAGCAGGACGACCGGCGCGGCGAACGGGCGGGCGTAGAGCACCACCTCGCGGGCCAGGGCGCCGTGCATCTTGGCGATCTCCCGCGCCTCCCCCTCCACCGCGTCGGAGAGGATAGCGGCCGCCACGCCCAGCTCCGCCGCCCGCGCCGCCGCCGCCTCGAGCGACAGGCGGGCGGAGGCGATGAGGCGGACCTCGTCGTTCGTATAGACTGCGTCATCGGGCTCCGGCGCATCGGCGGCCGGGCTTTCGAGATGGCGCAAGACGGAGGGCGGCAGATCCAGGCCGTAGCGCGCGACGACCGCCTGCGCCTCCGCCCGGTTCCCCGGCCCCGGCACCGTGGGGCCGGAGGCGACCAGGGCCGGGTCATCGCCCGGAATGTCGGAGACCACCAGGCTCACCACCCGCGCCGGATGCGCCGCGGCGGCGAGGCGCCCGCCCTTGATCGCGCTCACGTGCTTGCGCACCACGTTCATCTCGCCGATCGGCGCGCCGGAGGTGAGGAGCGACGCACCCACCGCCGCCTCATCGTCCAGCGTCAGGCCGTTAGGGGGGAGCGGCAGCAGGGCCGAGCCGCCGCCGGCGATCAGGGCCACCACCAGATCGTCCGGGCCGAGACCGCGGACGAGGGCCATCAGCCGCTCTGCCGCCCGCAACCCCGCGGCGTCAGGGACAGGGTGCGCCGCCTCCACCACCTCGATCCGCTCCGTCGGCGCGGCGTAGCCGTAGCGGGTGACGACGAGCCCCTCCAGCGGCCCGTCCCAGGCGGCCTCGAAGGCCGCGGCAAGCTGGGCCGCGCCCTTGCCCGCGCCAACCACCACCGTCCGGCCCCGGGGCCGCGCCGGCAGATGCGGCGCCACGATCCGGGCCGGATCGGCGGCGGCGACCGCAGCCTCGAACAACGCCTGCAGCAACGCCCGCGGCTCCATGCTCGTCATCCCTGTCCACCCCGGCGAGCGCTCGCGACGCGCGCCCATGCCATAGGCGGCCTGCGAACGCGTGGCGTCAAGCGGCCGGTCGGAGGAGCGCGCATCGTCGTTGTCGAGGGTCTGGCCGCGATCCGTCAGCCGGGCGGCCGCCCGTCGCCCTAGGGCCTGCGGTAGCGTCCGCCGATGGCGCGGGAGCGCACGGCCGCCGGCGGCAGGCCCACGGCACCGCCCCGGGCGAGGATCCGCGCCCGGGCGCGGTGGCGCTCGACTTGCAGGCGCACCCGGTCGTGGGCCGCCTGGGCCGGCGTCCGTTGCGGTTGGGGAACGATCACGGGGTGCCGGTGGGGATGCGGGATGGGGCCGAGCCCCTCGCGCCAGGTGCGCAGGCCCGGCGGCTGGCGCAAGGCCGCGGGATGGCGCCGAAGCGCACCGCTCACCACCACCCCGGTCGCCGGATTGGGCGTGAGGCGCAGCCCGACCCCCGGGCGCGGGCCGAAGATCCGCCGCCCCGAACCGAAGCCGACGCCAAGGGCCGCGCGCCGGGCCTGAAAGCCGTAGGTCGCCGGGCGGTGCAGAAAGACGCCGAGGCCCAGCCCGGCCGGTCGCCTTGCGTGCCAACCGCTGCCGAACACCACGGTGCCCCAGCCGAGATAGGCGAAGCGCACCCCGGCGCTCCGCGCAAACAGCACCGCGCCGGCCTCGCGTCGGAGCAGGCGGACATAGGTGAGGTTGTAGACCGGCGCCGTCGGTGGAATGCGGTAGATCTCGGCCGGCAGCTCCACCGCCACCCGCCAGGGGCCGAGCGCCGCCGCCGCCACGTACCAGGCGCCATCGTGCATCAGGTAATAGCTCTGGTCGAACGCAAGGATTTGCGCCTCGCTGTTCACCGCGTAGCTGAGCGCCGTGCCCTCGACCGGGGCAAAGACCGGCGCGCCGCGATAGCTCACCTCCGGTCCCGGGGCGTCACGGGCGATGCGCACGACCTCCTCCCGCTCGGTGAGGCGGCGGAGCGCGCGCGCCTCCGGCGTGCCAGGCACATGGGCCCGGAGCCGCGCCAGATCCGGCGTCGCCGGCAGGCGGGCGAAATCGGCGGGCAGGTCGGGGGTGGCAAAGCGCCAGGGTCCGTCGAGGGTCGCCGCCCGAAACCAGCGCCCGGAGATCAGCACGAACCAGGCCTCGCGCGTGCGGTCGCGCAGCACCGCGGCATCGACATTGGTCGCGAGGGACAATGTGGTCTCGGGGATCGGCACAAGCTCCGGCTGGCCGTCGAAGGCGAGGAGCTCGGCCGGGGTGTCGCTGTAGTGCACCTGCCCCGGCGCCTCGCCCGGCAGGCCGCGACCGGCGGCCTCCGCCAGGCGCGGGGGCAGTTGGCCGGGCAAGGCTGGCAGCAGGCGCCAGGGGCCCGCCACCGCCGGCGCCGTCAACCAGCGTCCGCCGGCGCGCACCCAGAAGGCGCCGTCGGCGGCGAAAAGCGGCACGCTGGCGTTGCTTACCCGCGCGATCTCCGGCGTCTCCTCGAGCGGCGCCAGCACCGGCGGCCCGTCGGTCTCGATCAGCAGGGTGGGCTCGAAGGCCGCGACGATCTTGGGCGGGGCAGCCGACAAGCCCTCGACATCGGCACGCGCAGCAAGCGGCATGAGCATCAGCGCCAAAGCCAGGATCGCATATCGCACGGGGCACCTCGATCCGTTGTCCGAGCCCCTCGATATGGGGCCGCGGGGCGCCGAAAGCCAGGGAGGGATGGTGCCGGCAGAGGGACTCGAACCCCCGGCCTTCGGTTTACAAAACCGCTGCTCTACCAGCTGAGCTATGCCGGCCCGTCGATCGTCAGGTCCCCTAGCGCGCGGCGGGCCCGGCTGGCAAGCCTTGGCACCTAGGGCGGATTTCGATCCGACTGGCTCAGTCAGGTCGAGATCCAAGAGAGGCAAGCCGTTCAGGTCGTGGCACTTTAGAGGGCGAGGGCGTCGCGATAGACCTGCAGCACCGCCTCCTCTTCCGAGAGCTTCTGGGGGTCTTTCTTGCGCAGGCTGACGAGCTGGCGGAGCGCGCGGGTGTCGTAGCCGCGAGCCTTGGCCTCGGCCATCACCTCCTTCTGCTGGTCGGCGATGTCCTTCTTCTCCGCCTCCAGCCGCTCATAGCGCTCGATGAAGGCGCGGAGCTCTCCCGCGGCCACCCGGAACGTCGCGCCCGTCTCGTCCTGCTGATCGTCCATCGACGTCCCCCTTGACCATCATCGGCGCGCGACCCTAGGGATCGCCCGGGCCCATCGCAAGGGTCGACGGAGGGGTCTTGGAGCCGATGAGAGACTGCGTCGCGAGGGACGGGACAGCCCGCCAATGGCCGGGGAGCGGCGCCCGATGAGCCTGCTCTCCATCATCGGCATCGCCATGACCGGCCTCGGCCTCGCCGGGCTTGCCTACTGCATCCGAGAGGCGCGCCGGATCCGCGGCCCGGAGGTGAGCGACAACGACCGCCGCACCCGCCTCGCCCGCCTGGTCGCGGTCAATATGGGGGCAGTCGCGGTGGCCTTCCTCGGCCTCGGCCTGGTGGTGATGGGCTTCCTGATTTAGGGGCGTCGGGACTGAGCTCTTAAAGACCCTTAGGTCTGATCTTCTCCGGCGAGCTTCAATGGGCGCCTCTGGTACGGCATCAACCCATCCTCATCGTAGGCGGCGATCATTCGGCGGCGTTGTTGTTCATTGCCCGCGATCATTTTTTGCGCCGCCTGCTCCATCTCGGGCGTCAGTTCCATCGCCATTAATTGGCGATATTGCTCTTCCACCTGCCGACCGACTCCATCGAAAGAAAAGTCGCTGTGGTAGCCCTTCTTGAAAACATAGTTCAGAAGCCGCCCCGATGCGGGCGGGAGGTGCTTTCCGGAGAGATGCTGCCGGAACAACCACAAGACTAGATCGGCGATCTGAATTCCTGCGCTGTCGTCCGAAGCGGAAACTTCAAAGGTAGACCCCACAACCTTCTGAAAAACAATGGTCTCGCCAGGTCGATGGATCGGCTCATCGGAGGCGTTAGAGAACATCTCATGCCACTCAGCGAGCGACCCCTCGAACTGAGACTGTCGATCATGGACAATTCTCCTCAAGGGCCGACGCCAGCGCTTCGAGAAACCCTCAAGGCCATCGAGAAGGTTTGCGAAAGCAACCATGTTAGGCATGTGGCCATTCTTGGCCTGCCGTCCTGCAATGAAGATGTCGAGTGCTTCTGGATGATCGCGAGACCATGTTAGCGTTTCGGTTACTACTTCACGTGAGCGCGCATCTGCCAAAGTCGGCACCTGCGCCAAAAGAGCTTCGCAGATACCGGGAATTTTCTGGCGGGCAGTCTTTTCGTTCCGCGCCATCAGCATGTCCCAAAAGTCGCGAGCAATCTGCTCAGTGATCAAGGTAGCAACCTTGAAGCAAAGGATCATCTTCAGAGGTTTGATATTGTACGCGGACCAAGAGGCAGCTGGGTTTTCTCCAGAATCGAAGAAAACGTCGTAGACCTTGGTTGCCAGTAGATATCGCTTCTCTACCCGAGATACGAAGAAGCGGGCATCGATCTTCTTAAGTAGTTTGAAGATGTCACCCGCAGCGTTCTCGACTGGTCCCATTCCCATCACGGAGGCATGTAGGGCCGGGACGCTCGCTCGCACGGAAATCGACTGGAGCGTCTTTCCATGAAGAACGTCGAAATTCGTCTTCGTGATCAATGCGCCCGTGAAAAAGTCAGGCTGATCTGAGTCAAAGATATTTTTACCGGTGTTGCCGGTCTCATCCACGTAGGCGAACATTTTTTGCCGTCATTTTTTGGGGTCCCAGTTGCGTCTTAGGAAGATATGGCTGCTTTGATGATACCAGGCAACCTGAACGGGATCGCATGAGAACCTGCAGTTGAGACGCGGATCCGCCTTCAACCTTGTCCTCGGATTATTCGCGCGTGCCTCGAACGGCAGCAAAGCCCGCAAACCCATTACCCCGAGCCGCGATCAGGCGCTGGCGGCTTCCACCTCGGCTGCGATGCCGTCGACGACTTCGGCGAGCAGGGTGGGGTCCTCGCACTCGCCCATCACGCGGACCAGGGGCTCGGTCCCCGACTTGCGGATGACCAGGCGGCCGGCCGCGCCAAAGCGGGCCTCGCCGTCGGCGATGGCGGCCACGACCGGTGCGGCGGAGAGGGGATCGGCCCCGGCGCCGTAGCGCACGTTGCGCAGAAGCTGGGGACAGGGCTCGAACACCTGCATCAGGGCGCTGGCCGGCCGGTCGCTCTCGACCAAGGCGGCGAGGACTTGCAGCGCGGCGATCAGGCCGTCGCCGGTGGTCACGTAGTCGGTCATCACGATGTGGCCCGACTGCTCTCCGCCCAGGTTGTGGCCCTGGCTCCGCATCGCTTCGACCACGTAGCGGTCGCCGACCCGCGTGCGCTCCAGCGTCAGGCCGGAGGCGCCGAGATGGCGCTCCAGCCCCAGGTTCGACATGATCGTCGCCACCAGGGTGCCGTTGGCGAGGCGCCCGGCCTCGGCCCACCGGGTGGCGATCAGGGCCATGATCTGGTCGCCGTCGGCGATCTGCCCGGTCTCGTCGATCAGCAGCACCCGATCGGCGTCGCCGTCCAGCGCAATGCCGAGATCCGCGCCCGCCTCCCGCACCGCGGCGCAGACCGCTGCCGGCGCCATGGAGCCCACGCCGTCGTTGATGTTGAAGCCGTCCGGCGCGTCGCCGAGGGCGATGACCTCCGCCCCGAGTTCCCAGAGCACGTCGGGCGCCGTGCGATAGGCCGCGCCGTTGGCGCAATCCACCACGATCTTGACGCCGTCGAGGCGCAGATGCTTCGGAAACGTCGTCTTGGCGAACTCGATATAGCGCCCGCGCCCGTCGTCAATCCGTGTGGCCCGGCCAATCTCCGCGGGCTCAGCCAGTTCTGGCGTCGCGTCCAGCAGCGCCTCGATCTCCGCCTCGGCCTCATCCGACAGCTTGAAGCCGTCGGGGCCGAAGAACTTGATGCCGTTGTCCTCGAACGGGTTGTGAGAGGCGGAGATCATCACGCCCAGGTCCGCCCGCATGGAGCGGGAGAGATAGCCCACCGCCGGCGTCGGCACCGGGCCGAACAGGAAGACGTCCATGCCGACGGCGGTGAAGCCGCTCGTCAGCGCATATTCCAGCATGTAGCCCGAGCGGCGGGTGTCCTTGCCGATCACCACCCGGTGGGCATGGCCGCCGTTCTGGAAGAACTGCCCGGCCGCCATGCCGAGCCGCAGCGCCATCTCCGCCGTCATCGGCGCGCTGTTGGCGCGGCCCCGGATCCCGTCCGTGCCGAAATATCTGCGCGTCATCCTGCCCTCGGTCCCACGCGGCCGCTGCCGTCCCTCACACCCGGCACAGTCTCATGGACCGGTGGCTGACGGCAATAGAGGGTGGCAGTTTCACATTTTCACAGTCAATTTACGTGTAATGTTTAGTGATGTTTCATAGAGATGTATAAACTTGAATATCACAGCACACTGCACCCATCTTGCTATCCCAACACACCGCCAACGTATATGGCAGGAGATCCGAGATGCCCCGCAGCTTTCAGCCCTCGATCCTGACCACGCAATCGCTGCTCGACGGCGACGTCTTGTGGTGGACCGGCCGGGCCTGGAGCCGAGAGATCGCCCGCGCCCAGGTCATCGAGGACGCGGAGGAGGCTGCGCGGCTCGAAGCCCTGGCCAGCGGGCCGGCCCATGCGGCCGAGACCGTGGGCGCCTACCTCGTCGAGGTGTCCGTCGCCGACGGCGCGCCCTACCCCACCGTGCGGCGGGAGCAGATCCGGGCGGAGGAGAGCCCGACCTTCGCCTACCGGCCCGAACCGCTCTCCGAAGCGGCCTAAGCCACCGCACGCAGCCAACAGGTCGCAACCCGCCCGCATCCCGGGATCGGAGGAGAGGCCATGTACCGCTACGACGAATTCGACGCCGATCTCGTGCGGGAGCGGGTGGATGAGTTCCGCGACCAGGTCCGCCGCCGCATCGACGGCGCGCTGACCGAGGCGGAGTTCAAGCCGCTCCGCCTGATGAACGGCCTCTACCTGCAACTCCACGCCTATATGCTGCGGGTCGCCATCCCCTACGGCACGCTCAACAGCCGGCAGATGCGCCAGCTCGCCATGATCGCGGAGCGCTGGGATCGCGGCTATGGCCACTTCACCACGCGCCAGAACATCCAGCTCAACTGGCCGAAGCTGCGCGACGTGCCCGACATTCTCGATGCGCTGGCCGAGGTCGAGATGCACGCCATCCAGACCTCCGGCAATTGCATCCGCAACGTCACCTCCGACCCCTTCGCGGGCCTCGCGACGGACGAGATCGAAGATCCGCGAACGACCGCCGAGCTCATCCGGCAATGGTCGACGATGCACCCGGAATTCACGTTCCTCGGGCGCAAGTTCAAGATTGCGGTGACCGGCGCGAGCCATGACCGCGCCGCCGTGCGCGTGCACGATATCGGCATCGAGATTGTGCGGAACGAGGCGGGCGACGTCGGCTACCGCATGCTGGTGGGCGGCGGCCTTGGCCGCACGCCGATGATCGGCAAGGTGCTGCGGGAGTTCCTGCCGCGCCAGGATCTGCTGCCCTACCTCGAGGCCGCGCTGCGGATCTACAACCTCTATGGACGGCGCGACAACAAGTACAAGGCGCGCATCAAGATCCTGGTGCACGAGCTTGGCATCGACACCTTCCGCGAGGAGGTAGAGGCCGAGTTCGCGAGCCTCGACCGCGCCATCATCGCCGAGGATCCGGCCGAGCGCGCCCGCATCGCCGCCTACTTCGCACCCCCCGACTTCGCGGAGCTGCCGGACGAGAGCAAGATGCTCGACGCCGCCCTCGCCCAGGATCCCGACTTCGCCACCTGGGTCGACCAGAACACCTTCCCGCACCGCGTACCCGGCTATCTCGCCGCGACGATCAGCCTGAAGCCCATCGGCGGCGCCCCGGGCGATGCCACGGCCGAGCAGATGCACGCGATGGCCGATATCGCGGAGGCGCTGAGCTTCGACGAGCTTCGCATCACCCATGAGCAGAACGTCGTGCTGCCCCATATCCGCAAGGACGCGCTCTACCAGGTCTGGCGCCGCCTGGTGGCTGCCGGGCTCGATGCGCCGAACCGCGGGCTGGTGACCGACATCATCGCCTGCCCCGGGCTCGACTATTGCAGCCTGGCCACCGCGCGCTCGATCCCCGTGGCCCAGGACATCGCCCAGCGCTTTGCCAGCGTCGAGCGGCAGCGCCAGATCGGGCCGCTCGCCATCAAGATCTCGGGCTGCATCAACGCCTGCGGCCATCACCATGTCGGCCATATCGGCATTCTCGGCCTCGATAAGGCGGGGGCCGAGAGCTACCAGATCACGCTCGGCGGCGATCCCACGAACACCGCCGCGCTGGGCGAGCGCACCGGGCCGGGCTTCGGCTATGACCAGGTGCCCGATGTGATCGAGCGCCTGGTCGACACCTATATCGGCGCGCGGGAGGAGGGGGAGACCTTCCTCCAGACCTATCGCCGGGTCGGCATGGCGCCGTTCAAGGAGGCGATCTATGCCGAGGCTGCATGACGCGTCCGGTGTGATCGACGACGGCTGGACCTATGCCGATGCGCCCCTGCCGAACCAGCCCACAATCGTGCCGCTGGCCGCGCTCAAGTCCGGCGGGCCGGACTTCGATGGGGTCGCCCCGGCCCGGCTTGGCGTCGCTATCCCCAACGACGTGCGCACCGACGCGGTTGCCCCGGTTCTCCCCCAGGTGAGCCTGGTGGCCGTCGACTTTCCGTCCTTCGCCGACGGGCGGGGCTTCTCCATCGCCCGGCGGCTGCGGGCGGCTGGTTTCGACGGGGTGCTGCGCGCAACGGGTCCGGTGATCTCCGACCAGTTCGCGATGCTGCTCGCCTGCGGCTTCGACACGATCGAGATCCCCGACGAGATCGAGGTGCGCCAGGACCCGGCGGACTGGTCGGCCGATCTGGAGCGTTTTTCCGCCCGTTATCAGCGCGGCTATGGCGGGCGGGCGAGTATTCTCGAGGCGCGCCGCGCCGCCCGCGGAGGCTGAGCCATGGCTGAGACGACGCTGATCCGGCTGCCCGCGCCGCGGGTGGCCCAGGCCCTCGACCGCCTGTTCGACGGGCTGGCGCCGCAGAAGATGCTGGAGACGGCGATCACCGGCGACTTCGCCGGGCGGATCGCGCTGGTCTCCTCCTTCGGGGCGGAGTCGGCCGCGCTCCTCCACATGGTGGCCGAGATCGACCGCACCACGCCGGTGCTGTTCCTCGAGACCGGGATGCTCTTCCCGGCGACGCTGGCCTATCAGCAGGACCTCGCGGATCGGCTCGGCCTGAGCGATGTCCGGCTGATCCGGCCCGATGCCGGCGACGTGCGCGCCGAGGATCCGCGGGGCGATCTACACCAGGCCTCGACCGACGCCTGCTGCGATCTGCGCAAGACCCGACCGCTCGAGCGTGCGCTCGAAGGCTTCGACGCCTGGATCACCGGGCGGAAGCGCTACCAGTCGGCGAGCCGGGCCCGCCTGCCCCTGGTCGAGACCGACGCGGCGAGCCGGATCAAGCTCAACCCCCTCGCCAGTTGGGACGCCGCTGCGATCCGCACCTACATGGACACCCACGCCCTACCACTCCATCCGATGGTGGCAGAGGGCTACCCGTCGCTCGGCTGCGCGCCCTGCACCAGCCGCGTAGGCGAAGGTGAAGATGCCCGCGCAGGCCGTTGGCGGGGAGAGGAAAAAGAGGAATGCGGCATCCACATCGTGAACGGCCGCATCGTCCGGGCCCAAAGCGCCACCGCCTAGAACAGGGCTGCCTGCCAGGCTAAGTCATGCGCCAGACATTCGAGCGAACCGGCGTGAGATGACGACCTGGACCTTGCACTGGCTAGAAGCCGCCGGCGATCTCGGCCCCTGGCGCGAGGCGATCGCGGCCGAGATCCTTGCCACCCGCGACATGATTGCCGAGCGGATGGCGCCACCGCGGCTCGATATCCTGATCCAGCGGATGCGAAACGGCGGGATCCCCGAAATTGGCATGGTCGGCTACGCCCACCGCGCCAGCCTGTTCTCCCTGGTCGTCGACCCGGAGAACACGGCCTTCGCACCCAGCCTGGGCAACGGCACCCTCCGCCGCCAGGTCGCGCATGAGGTGCACCATTGCCTGCGCATGGGCGGTCTGGGCAACGGCTGGAGCCTCGGCGACGCGCTGGTGAGCGAGGGCCTCGCCGGCCATTTCGTGCGCTGGCTCTTCGCCACGCCGCCCGAGCTTTGGGAGGATGCGGTGCCGGCCGAGGAGCTGCGGGCCCACCTGCCAAGCGCCGAGGATCTCGCGGCCGAAAGCTACGATCACCCCGCCTGGTTTTTCGGCACCGGTGGGCAGAAACCCCGCTGGCTCGGCTACACCCTCGGCTACCGGATGGTCGGCGCCTGGTGGGACGCGCCAGACCCCGACACGATCGTCGATGTCCCGGCCGAGACGGTGATCGCCGCCTGGCGCAAGGCCGGTGCGCCGGTGGGCTGAGACCGTGCGAGAGGCGCGCGGCGGATGCCTCCAGAGCGGCAGACTGCGAGGGCAGCGCCCCCTCAGGCCGCCTTCCACTTGATCGAGCAGCCGATGGAGGGGATCTGGTCCGCCGGCCCCTGGCCGGAGCGGGCGATCTGGCGCATCGCCTCCAACAGGTCCCGGCGCAGATCCGGCGGCGGCGCGCCCATCCGGGCGGCGTCGAGGCGGCCGCGATACTGCAACTCCAACTTGGCATTGAAGCCAAAGAAATCCGGCGTACAGACCGCGCCGTAGCTCTGCGCCACCGACTGGTCCTCGTCATGCAGATACGGGAAGGGAAAGCCGTGCGCCTCGGCAAAACGCACCATGTTCGGGAAGCTGTCGTCGGGGTAGTGGACCGCGTCGTTCGAGCAGATGGCGACAACGCCCACGCCTTCATCCAGCAGACTTTTTCCATCAGAAACAATGCGATCTATCGCTGTCTTCACGTAAGGACAATGGTTGCAGATGAACATGACGAGGGTGCCGCGCACCCCCCTTATGTCCCCCAGGTCCCAGGACCGCCCGTCGGTACCGGGCAACGCAAAGGGCGGCGCCGTCGCCCCGAACTCGATCTTCGGCGTCTCCGTCGCGACCATGACATCCTCCTCTGCGACCCGTGTCCGAGAGGCTAGTTCCGGCGCGCGGTCGGCTCAACCTCGGGTTTCGATGTCACCGACTTGACATGAAATGCCGCGCCGACCATGTTGATGGCTTCCAGCGCGCCCCTACTGCGCGCTTTTAATTGGCCCCACTTATGCTCATGTTGAGCATAAAGAGACGGGAGAGCGCCGATGTTCATGAATACCATGACGAAGGCGGACGCCGCGCGCGCCGAGCTCGATGCGCACTACGACCTCGCCCCTTCCCTCGCCGCAGCGCGGGAGACGGCGGAGATCTACGAGCGGGTCCGCGCGGTCATCCCGGAGCCCGATTGGGCCATCCACGCCCCGTATGTCCGCGCCATCAACCGTCTGAAGCGGGAGAAGGACGCGGTGATCCTGGCGCACAACTACATGACGCCGGAGATCTTTCACGGCGTCTCCGACGTCTCGGGCGACTCGCTGCAACTGGCGATCGCGGCGACCGAGGTGCCGCAGCAGACCATCGTGCAATGCGGCGTGCACTTCATGGCCGAGACCTCGAAGATCCTGAATCCCGCCAAGACGGTGCTGATCCCCGACGCCCGGGCCGGATGCTCCCTCGCCACCTCGATCACCCCGGCCGATATCGAGGGGATGCGCCGCGACTATCCGGGCGCCGAGGTCGTGAGTTACGTGAACACCACGGCCGAGGTGAAGGCAGCCTCCGACATCTGCTGCACCTCGTCCAACGCGGTGGAAATCGTGAACTCCCGCCCCGGCGACACGGTGATCATGACGCCCGACGGCTACCTCGCCCAGAACGTCGCCAAGCTCACCGACAAGCGCGTCGTCTGGTGGGAAGGCGCCTGCATCGTGCATGAGCAGTTCACACCGGAAGAGCTGCGCGCCTACCGCGAGGACAACGACGGCATCCGCATCATCGCCCATCCCGAATGCCCGCCCGATGTGGTGGCGGAGGCCGATTTCTCCGGCTCCACCGCCGCGATGATCGGCTGGGTGAGAAAGCACCGGCCCGAGAAGGTGCTGATGGTGACCGAGTGCTCGATGTCGGACAACGTGGCGGCCGAGTTGCCGGAGGTCGATTTCGTGCGGCCCTGCAACATCTGCCCGCACATGAAGCGCATCACCCTCGAGAACATCCTCTGGAGCCTGCACAAGGGGGGTGAGGAGGTGACGGTGCCCGAGCATCTGATCGCCCCGGCCCGTCGCGCGGTCGAGCGGATGATCGCCGCCACGGCCTGAGCCTGCGCAAGCCCGCGCGCCGCGTCGCTGCCAGCCACCCTCCCCGCCCGCTTGGAGTGACGAGATGGCCCACCGCGACACGGTGTTCGAGACCGACGGCGCGCTAATCATCGGCGCGGGGTTGGCCGGCATCTTCACGGCATTGAAGCTGGCGCCGCGGCCTTGCCTGGTGCTGTCGCCCGAACCCCTGGGGGTCGGCGCCTCCTCGGCCTGGGCCCAGGGCGGTATCGCCGCGGCGGTGGGTCCCGGCGATAGCCCCGCGGCCCATGCGGCCGACACCGAGGCGGCCGGCGCCGGCACGGTCGATGCCGACGTCGCCCGGGCTGTGGCGGAGGAGGCGGCGGCGCGGATCGACGATCTCCTGTCGATGGGCACGCCCTTCGACGTCGACCCCAAGACCGGCGCCTTCCTCTGCTCGCGGGAGGCGGCCCATTCCGTCAACCGGGTGGTCCGGGTGCGCGGCGACCGGGCCGGACGGGCGATCATGGACGCGCTGATCGCCCGGGCCATGACGACGCCGTCGATCCAGGTGATCGAGGGGGTGGCGGTCGACGATCTGGCCGTGGCCGAGGGGCGCGTCGTCGGCGCCTTCGCCCGGCGGAGCGACGACGCCTTTGCCGAGCCGCTGCTGTTTCGCGCCGCCGCCACGGTGCTGGCGACCGGGGGGATCGGCGGGCTTTATGCGGTGACGACCAATCCGGCGCGGGTGCGCGGCCAGGGCCTCGGCCTCGCCGCCCGGGCAGGCGCGGTGATCGCCGATCCGGAGTTCGTGCAGTTTCACCCGACCGGGCTGGCGGTGGAGACCGACCCCTGCCCGCTCGCCACCGAAGCCCTGCGCGGTCACGGCGCCATCGTTACCGATGCCTCCGGCCATCGCTTCCTCCGCGACATCCACCCGGATGCGGAGCTCGCGCCGCGCGACATCGTCGCCCGGGCGATCCATCGCCAGGTACAAGCGGGGGAGGCGGTGTTCCTCGACACCCGAGAGGCGATCGGTGCGGCGATTGTCGAGGACTTTCCGACGATCGCCGCCTATTGCCGCGATGCCGGCATCGACCCGGTGACCCAGCCAATCCCGATCCGGCCGACGCAGCACTATCATATGGGCGGCGTCGCGGTGGATCTGAACGGCCGCGCCTCCCTCCCCGGTCTCTGGGTGTGCGGGGAAGCGGCCTCGACCGGCTTTCACGGTGCCAACCGGCTCGCCTCGAACTCTCTCCTCGAGGCGACGGTGTTCGGGGCCCGCATCGCTGCCGACATCAAGGCAGGTGGGGCGGAGGAGGCCGCCCGCCATGTTGTGCCGCCCGCACTGCCGGAGCGAGAGAGCGCCCCGGACGCGCCGCCGGCAGATGCCGTCGCCAGGCTTCGGGCGCTGATGACCGCGGAGGTCGGGGTGGAGCGCAGCGGCGACGGATTGCGCCGGGCGCTTCGCAGCATCGCGGCGCTGGAGGCCGAGGCCGCGCCGTTGCGCGGCTTTCTCAACATGACGACCGCCGCGACGCTGATCGCCGCCGCAGCCCTCGCCCGCACCGAAAGCCGGGGCGGGCACTACCGGCTCGACCATCCGGAGCCAGATCCGAACGCGGCGCGCCGCACCCGCATCACCCTGACCGAGGCGCTCGAGATTCGGTCCGGGTGCTAGACCGGGGCGGGTGCCGTATGTCTCCGACGGGGACATTTGGGCCAGCAAGAAAGCCGGGGCCTCGCCCCGACCCGGGCGGGCCGGTCGGGGGATCGCCCGGGCCTGTTCGCAGTGGTCCAAATATCCATCCACCGCTGCGCCGGGCGCAGATATCGGCGCGCCTCTCAGCCCTTCGTCGCCGGCGCCGGCGGCGTATAAGCCCGCCTTGCCGCCACCGCCTCCCGATGGGAGATGAAGGTGGCCGCGCCGACGATGATCGCGCCGCCGAGCAGCACCCAAGGATCGACCGGCTCCCCGAAGGCGTAGATGCCGAGGAGCGTCGCCCAGACGAGCTGCAGGAAGGTGATCGGCTGAGTGACGGTGATCGGTGCCGCCTGGATCGCCCGGGTCATGGTGTAGTGCCCGGCCGTGGCGAAGGCCGCGGTGACGGCGAGCCACCCAAGCTCCTCCCAGGTCGGCGGGCGCCAGTGCCAGATGGCGAAGGGCAGCAGCACCAGGGTGACCGCCACCGACAGCATGCCGACGATCAGGGCCGGATCCTCCTCCTCCGTCAGGCGCTTTGCCATCAGGAAGGAGGCGGCGAAGAGCGGTGCGGCGCCGAGTTGGGCCAACTGCCCGATACTGATCTCGTTGAAGCCGGGCCGCAGGATCACCAGCGCGCCGATCAGACCGGCAGCGATCGCCAGGATGCGCCGAGCGAACAGACGCTCGCCGAAGAAGACCGCCGCGCCGATCGCCACAAAGATCGGCGCGGTGTAGCCGATGGCCGTGACCTCGGCGATCGGGATCCGCGCCATGGCGTAGAACCAGAGCAGCACACCGAAGCCGTGGAAAAGCCCGCGCCAGCCGTAGAGCCGCAGGGCCGCGCGGCTCGGCCGGTGCTTGGCCAGCTGCCAGAGCACCGGCGCGATCATGGTCAGGCCGAAGACATAGCGGATGAAGGCCGCCTGCACTGCCGGGATGTCGGAGCCGAGATAGCGCACCACCCCGGTCACCGCGACGAACATCAGGCCCGTCAGCAGCATCCAGCCAATGCCGGCCAGCGTGCCATCGGCGCGCGGTGCCGTCGCGTCCATATCACCATCCGTTGCGTTGCGAGAGGGTTCGTGTGGAAGCCCGACGACAGTCTAGTACGTCGGCGTCCGGCTGGCCATGGCCGCGGCGAACGCGCGACCCGGCTGATTAGACTTGAGCGAGGGGCCAGAGCCGTGCCAACCCGGTGGGCCAGACGATCCGACAGCCTAAGGTCGCCCCGCCATGCCCTCCACGCCGCAGAGCCTGACCGCCCGCCTCTATGCGGCGCCGGTGCTCCTCCTGACGCTGACGGCGCTGATGTGGGCCGGCAACACCATCGCCAGTCAGGTGGCGAAGGGCGAGATCTCTCCGATGACGCTCATCCTGGTGCGCTGGATCGCGGTGACGGCGATCATGTGGCCGCTCTTTGGGGCGGAGGTGCGAGCGGCCTGGCCGACGGTGCGCCACCGGCTCGGCTGGATGATCCTGGTGGCGACCCTGGGGTTTACAGGGTTCAACGCGCTCTTTTATTACGCCGCGCTCTCCACCTCGGCGGTCAATATGGGGATCCTGCAGGGCGCGATCCCCGTGGTGGTGCTGATCGGCGCCTACCTCGCCTACCGCACGCCGGTGACGCCGGCCCAGGGCCTCGGCGTGCTGGCCACCATGGTGGGCGTCGCCCTGGTGGCAGCGCGGGGGGATCTGAGCGTGCTGCTCGGCCTGGCGCTCAACGCCGGCGATCTGCTGATGCTCGCGGCGGCCACGGTCTACGCGCTCTACGCCGTGGCGCTCCGGGCCCGGCCGGAGATGTCGGGGGGCGCGTTCTTCACCATGCTCACGCCCATCGCGGCGCTGACGGCGATGCCGCTCGCGGCCATCGAATGGGCGACCCTGGGCTTTTTCTGGCCGACGCCGACGGGCTGGGGGGTCGCCGCGTTCGTCACGATCTTTCCGTCCTGCCTGGCGCAACTTTTCTTCCTGCGCGGTGTCGATCTGATCGGACCGGGGCGGGCCGGGGTCTACGTCAACTTGGTGCCGGTCTTCGCGCCGCTGCTGGCCGTGGTGCTCCTCGGCCAGACCTTCGCGCTCTACCACGCGATCGCGCTTTGCCTGGTGCTGGGAGGCATCTGGCTCGCCCAGCGCACAGGCCGCGCCTAGGCGAGCTCGAACAGACCCTCGACCTCCACCGCCGAGTTGAGCGGCAGCGCGGCGACGCCCACCGCGGCGCGGGCATGGGCGCCAGCCTCGCCGAAGACCTCTTTCATCAGGTCGGAGGCGCCGTTCACCACCTTCGGATGGTCCGTGAAGTCCGGCGTCGAGGCGACGAACCCGCCAAGGCGGACGACCCGGCCGATGCCCTCGAGCGAGCCGCCGGCCGCCGCCTGGGCCTGGGCCAGCAGGTTAATGGCGCAGATCCGCGCCGCCTCCATCCCCTGCTCGACCGAGACGTCACGGCCAAGCAGCCCGCTGACGGCGATCTTACCGTCCACGAGCGGCACCTGGCCCGAGACATAGACGAGCTTGCCGACGACGACATAGCCGACATAGCTCGCGACGGGCGCCGCGGGCGCGGGAAGGGTGATGCCGAGGCGCGCCAGGGCGTCGGTGGGTGTGCTCATCGTGGGATCCTTCTTGGGCTGTCAGTCGGTGGCGAGGGCGGCAGCGACGGCCGCCGGTTCCGGGGTCACTGGCTCGCCGTGGGGCGTGGTGGCATAGGCCTCGGCCCAGGCGGCGCGGAGGGGAGAGAGGGCGTCTTCGCCGGCCAGCCCGCGGGCACGCAGCAGCCCCTCGAGCGCCGCCAGCCAGTCGCGCCAGTAGCGGCCGGGGTCGTCCGGCCCCGGCCGGGCCCGCTCGGCGCCGAGCGCGGCGGACCAGTCGGGCCAGGAGAAATGGCCGGCGGCGTGGAGGTGGACGGTGAGG
The DNA here is from genome assembly GCA_039180875.1 of Pseudomonadota bacterium. Classification (GTDB taxonomy): domain Bacteria; phylum Pseudomonadota; class Alphaproteobacteria; order Rhodobacterales; family Rhodobacteraceae; genus JBCDCY01. The sequence goes on from JBCDCY010000014.1 coordinate 96,909, forward strand.
GCAAAAGCCTCAGCCTGCCAGGGCTCGGCGAAGGGCGCCTCGGGCTCAGGTGCGCTCAAGATGCGGCTCCCAAAGGTCGAGGGTGACGGAGCCGCGGAAGCGCGCGTCCGGCCCCCAAAGCTCGTCGGCCGCGAAGCGCACGGCATAGAGCGGCTCGGCCGGTGCATCGGCGGCGAGGGCGCTGGCGTCGGCAAAAACATGGGGGCCGTGGGCCAGAACGATCTCTCCCGTCTTGCCGCGGGCGTATTTCGGCAGACGGGTGTGGGTCGCGGGGTGGAGGTTCCGCGTCCGCACCCGGTCGCCCACGCCGAATTGCGGCACCCGCCTGGCGGGGCGGGAGGTCGGACCGCCGGTCGCCAGCACCTCCGGCACGCGCTCGGCGACCAGGGGCGGGGTGGCCTTGGCGCCCCCGTCCGGCCGGCCGGAGCTCAGCTCCTCGGCGGTCAGCAATCCGTGCTTCACCATCAGATGTTCGAGCGCGGCGATCCAGCGCTCGTAATAGGTGGAGTTGAGATAAAGGGCGGGCGGCAGCGCCTCTCGCGCAAAGCGCGACATGTCGATGTTCCAGCGCCCGTGGGCGCCGACAGCCAGCGTGATGGCGAGCGCCCGCGCCTCCCATTCGGCATGAAAGATCGGCTCCTCGGGTTCGGGCCGCACGGGGCCGTAGTTCTGCTCGCCCCCCATGTCGTGCGGGCCGTTCATGCCGGCGCCTCGACCACCGCGGTGCCGATCATCGCGTCGCGGCTGACCAGGCCGGCGAGCGCCTCGGCATCCATCCCCTCGGTCCCGGCCGGGCGTTCGGGGATGACGAGGTAGCGGATCTCGGCGGTCGAGTCCCAGACGCGGATCTCGGTCTCCTCCGGCAGGGTGAGCCCGAAATCGCCGAGCACGCCGCGCGGGTCGATAACGACGCGGGAGCGGTAGGCCTCCGACTTGTACCAGACCGGCGGCAGGCCGAGGACTGGCCAGGGATAGCAGGAGCAAAGGGTGCAGACGACAACGTTGTGGACGCCCGGCGCGTTCTCCACCGCCACCATATGCTCGCCCTGGCGCCCGCCGAAGCCGAACTCGGCGATGGCCGCCGTCGCGTCGGCGCGCAGCCTTTCGAGATAGGCGGGATCGGTCCAGGCACGGGCGACCACGGCAGCGCCGTTCTTGGGGCCCACCTTCTCGGCATAGGTCTCGATGATCGCATCGAGCGCGGCCGGGTCGATCAGGCCCTTTTCGCTGAGCAGGGTCTCGAGCGCCTTCACGCGGAGTGCGGGATCGGGCGGGATCTGGTGGCGATGGTCGTCGTGGTGATCGTCGTGGGGCATTGCCCGCTCCTCCCCGCCATCTGCCGCGCCGCGCCGTCCCGGGCCCGACCCGGGACCTGTTCTACCGTTGGTCGAGGCCCCGGCTCAAGGCCGGGGCGGGTGGGCTCAGGTCGAGAGGCCGTGGCGCAGCTCGGCATTCTCCTTCTTCAGCCGGGCGATCTCGTCGCGCATCGGCTGCAGATGCGGCGCCATCTCCTCCAACGTCAGGCGCTGCGGGATGTGCTGGGGGCAGTTCCAGTCGAAGGCCGCGACCTCGATCACCACGGCGCGCTCGGGATGGGCGCGATAGCTCGGCGTGTAGAGATCGCCGATCAGGGCGATGTCCTCCTCCGCCGGGACGAGATGGGCCCGTCCCCAGATCTTGAGCCGCGCCCGGCTCGGATAATCCATCAGGAAGAGCGCCACCCGCCCGTCGCCCGCAAGGTTGCCGGCGCTCACATACTGGCGGTTGCCGCGAAAGTCGGCATAGGCCAGGCGACGCTCGTCCAGCACCTTGAGGAAGCCGCGGGGGCCGCCGTGGAACTGCACATAGGACCAGCCGGTCGCGCCCACCGTGGCCTGGTAGAAGCCGTCGCGGGCGGCGATGAAGGCCGCCTCGTCCGGCCCGATCTTCTCGCCCCGCTCGACATCATCGGCGAGCATCCGGTCGTTCATGGCGGCCGAGCCCTGCCGCTCCTGCATCTCGCGCACTGCCTCGGTGAAGGCGATCTCGGCAAAGGCACGGGCCATGGCGGGTCCTCCGGACGTGATGGTAGAGAGGATGGTGTAGGCGGCCGGAAAGGGAAGGGAGTGGGCTCGCCGGGTGCGTGCACTTTGGGAGAGGTCGAGGCCCCGGCCCAGGGGCCGAGGCAGCGGCGTGGTGGCCGCGAGGGCCGAGCTCCACCCTCCCGCACCGTCCCGGGCTTGACCCGGGACCTCGTCCTCCGCCGAAGCGACACGGCGGCCCGAAAGGGAAGAACGTAAGCTCGGCCGGTGTCTGCGCTTCAGGAGCCGTCGAGGCCCCGGCTCAGGGGCCGGGGCAGCGGCGTGGTGGCCGCGAGGGCCGAGCTCCACCCTCCCGCACCGTCCCGGGCTTGGCCCGGGACCTCGTCCTCCGCCGAAGCGACACGGCGGCCCGAAAGGGAAGAACGTAAGCTCGGCCGGTGTCTGCGCTTCAGGAGCCGTCGAGGCCCCGGCTCAGGGGCCGGGGCAGCGGTGTGATGGTCGCCAGAGCCGAAGCCCCCACCCCCCGCACCGTCCCGGGCTCGACCCGGGACCTCGCCCTCCACCGAAGCGGCCCCAGCGCTCAGTCTACCCGCACGCCCTTGCCGTAGTGGCGCTCGATCCGGGCCTGGATGCGCTCGAAGCTGATGGAGAGCGCCCAATAGATCAGCGCCGCGGTGATCAGCATCTCCATCGCCTTGAACTCCGACCGGCCGTAAGTGCGGGCGAGATACATTAGCTCCCAGGCGCCGAGGACGGAGACGAGCGAGCTGTCCTTTAGCATCGCGATGAACTGGTTGCCGGTGGGCGGGATGATCAGCCGGATCGCCTGGGGCAGCACCACGAGGCGCATGATCTGGCCTTCGTTGAGGCCGACGGCTCGCGCCGCCTCCCGCTGGCCCTCCGGGATCGCCTGGATGCCGGCACGGAAGATCTCCGCCATATAGGCGCCGTAGCAGAGTGAGAGCGCGATGATCGCGGCCGGGATGGCGGAGAAGACAATCCCGATCTGGGGCAAGCCGATATAGATCAGCAGGATCTGCAGGAGGAGCGGCGTGCCCCGGAAAAAGGAGATGTAGAAGGTCGCGATCCCCACCGCGAGACCGTTCGAGGAAAGCCGCGCCAGCGCCGCGCCGAGCGCGATCAGCGTCGAGGCCACGATGGCCACGATGCAGATGAAGAGCGTCAGCGCGCCCCCCATCAGAAAGCCGCGGTTGAGCCCGAGGCCGAGGAGTGAGGGCAGCCGCTCCCATATGAAGGCGTAGCTGAGCCCGAAGCTCCAGAAGAACAGCAGGAAGAGCGCGACGAGCTGCAACCACGCCACCGCGATCTGGGTGCGGAAGGGCAGCTGCGAGACCAGCCAGACGTTGAGCGTGATCGCCGCGGCCAGGCCGATCCGCGCCAACATGGCCGGGGTCTGCTCGCCACCGACGTCGAAGGGCAGCAGCAGGAGTAGGGCGGCGGCAAAGACCGCCACCCAGGGGATCAGGCCACGCCAGGCGGGCGCAGCGGCGGGCTGGATCACTGGGTGAGATCCGCGCCGTACCACTTCTCCGACAGGGCCGTGAGGGTGCCGTCGGCGTGCATCTCCTTCACGATCTCGGCGATGCGCGTGTCGAAGGCCTCGTCGCCCTTGTCGGTGGCGACCGAAAGCGGCTCGAGGAACAGCGGATCGCCGACGATCTTCAGGGGATAACCCGCCTCGATCGCCCCCATCGCCGTGGGCAGGGCCGTCACCACGGCATCGAGGCGCACGCCGTCGCCGAGGCGAAGATCGTCGAGCGCCAAGGTGTCGGTGTCGTAGGTGCGGATGTCTGCATCGCTCACCCGATACTCGAAGCTCGGGGCGCCGACCGCGTCGATCTCCAGCGCGGCGTTGAGGTAGTTCTCATAGGTGGTGGCGACGCCGACGCCGATCGACGTGCCGCTCGCCGCCTCGACGCTGTCGATTGCGGTGTTTTCTTCGTGCACCACGAGCGCGGCCGGGGTGTAGTAGTAGATCGCCGGGAAGTTCAGCACCTCGGCCCGTGCCTTGGTGGGCGTCATCGAGCCGACCGACATGTCCCAGCGCCCGGACCAGTTGCCGGCGGTGATGACGTCCCAGCTGGGGGTCACGAACTCGATCTCCACGCCCATGCGCCGGGCGATCTCGGTGCCGACGTCGATGTCGAAGCCGATGAACTCGTTCTCTGCGTTCAGCGAGGATTGCGGCGGATATTCCGGGTCGGTGGACATGATCAGGCTGCCCCGCGACATCACGCGGTCGAGCGTTTCGCCCGCGGCGGCGAGACCCGGCGCCAGGGCGAGCGCGCTGGCAAACGCCACGGCGAGGGAACGGCGGAAGGGGACGTACATCTTCTCTCTCCTGTCAGTAGGCCCGCTTCTGGGGCGGTTTGGCGGCGCAGGGCCGGCCCTCTCCCCAAGTTCGGGAGAAGGGTCGTGTCGTCAACCGGTTTCGCGCGCCGGCGATCGGCACAAAGGCGCCGCCAGGCCGCGCCGATCGTTGACGCAGAGGTTGCATAGAAGGATGATTCTCGCCTGGTGAGAAGGAGGACCGCACCATGCGGCGCGTTCTGATCGGCATCGTCATCATCCTGATCGTCGCCATCGGCCTCGGCTTCGTGCTGCCCGACCGGGTGGAGGTCGAGCGCGAGGTCGTCATCGACGCCCCGCCGGCCCAGGTCTACGCCCTGATCGCCGACTTCAATCAGTGGGAGCGCTGGTCGCCCTGGGCCGAACGCGACCCGGAGGCGCAGTACACCATCACCGGGGAGGGCGTGGGCCACCGCATGGAGTGGGTGAGCGACGACCCCCAGCTCGGCAATGGCAGTCAGGAGATCACCGCGCTCACCCCCGACAGCCGGGTCGAAAGCGCCCTCAGCTTCGGCGATATGGGCCAGGGGCGGGCGACCTTCGAGCTTTCGCCCGAGGGCACGGGCACGCGGGTCGTTTGGTCGTTCGCCACCAACATGCGGGACGGCACTGCCACCATGATGCAGCCGGTGGCGACCTATCTCGGCTTCTTCATGGACGGCATGCTGGGTGGCGACTACGAGACCGGCCTTGCCAACCTCAAGACCACGGCCGAGGCGAGCTAGCGCCGCCCCCCAGTCAAGCGCCGGGATTGTCGTCGACGGTGCCGGCGACGTATTGGTCGAGGTCGATGATGGCGCCGGTCATCATCCGCGCGTCGTCGGAGGCGAGGAAGGCGATGACGCCGGCCGGATCCTCCGGCATCAGCAGGCGGCCGAAGGGTTGCTTCGCGCCGATCTCCTCCGCCCAGGCCTCCGGCAGGCCGTGCACGCGGGTCTGCACCTCCTGCTCCGCCGGGGTCCAAGTCCAGCCGAGATTGATGCCGAAGACCCGGATGCCGTCGCGCTTGAGCGCGTTCGCCGTGCCGCGGGTGAGCGAGACCAGCGCGGCCTTCGAGGCGGAGTAGGCCAGCAGGAAGGGCGGCCCGCCATAGGCCAGCATCGAGGTGATGTTGACGATCACGCCGCCCGCACCCATGGCCGGCGCCGCCATCTGCATCAGGAAGAACGGCGCTCGGACGTTGAGCGCGAAGATCAGCTCGAAAGTCTCGGGGCTGGTGTCGGCCAGACCGCCCCGCGCCGTGGTGCCGGCGGCGTTCACCAGAAGATCGACGGGGCCGAGCGCGGCGATCGCCGCGGGCGCCTCGCTTTGCACCCGGTTGAGGGCCGTGAGATCGAGGGGGAGCGCCGTCGCCTCCGCCCCCGTCTCGGCGAGCGTTGCCTGGGTTCGGGCGAGACCCGCCTCGTTGCGGTCGATCAGCAGGAAGCGGCGCGTGCCGTCCCGGGCCAGACGCAGGGCGGCCGCCTCTCCGATCCCCTGGGCGGCGCCGGTCACGATCGCTGTGGTGGCGGGCATCAGCCCCTCCTATCCCTGGAACTTGGGCTCGGGCCGGCCGGTCACGCCCAGCCCGTCGATGACGAAGACCGCGCCGCGCATCGGGCCGTCGCCGGGATATTTCGGCAGGGGTGGCTCGGTCATCGAGGTGACGTAGAGGCGGTCGAGCGCCGGCCCGCCGAAGGCCACACTGGTCACCTTGCAGACCGGCATCTCGATCACCCGGTCGACTGCGCCGTCAGGTGTGTAGCGAAAGATCCGGCCGTCGAAGACGGTGGCCGACCAGACGCAGCCCTCAGCATCGACCGTTGCCCCGTCCGGCGCGCCGCCGCGGCTGGTGTCGACCGCCACGAACCGGCGTTTGCGCGCGACCATCCCGCTGGCGAGGTCGTAGTCGTAGGCCGAGATCGCACCGCTGAAGCTGTCGGCGAAGTATAGCGTCGCCCCGTCCGGCGACCAGCAGGGTCCGTTCGAGCAGATGATATCGCGGTCGAGCTCCGTCACCGAGAAATCCGGGGCGAGCGACCAGAGCCGCCCGGTGGGCGCCGCCTCGCCCATGTCCATCGAGCCGCAGACGAAGCGGCCGGCTGGGTCGACCTTGCCGTCGTTCAGCGCATTCTCGGCCAGATCGGGTTCCGGATCGTGCAGGGCCTGCAGCGCTCCACTGTCGAAATCCAGCAGGTGAAAGCCGTCGCGCAGCGCCACCACCGCCCCGCCCTGCGCCCGCAGCGCCAAGGAGCCGATGCGGGAGGGGACGGTCCAGGCCCGCACCTCCCGCCCGTCGGCGGTGGTGCGATAGATCCGCTGGCCGAGGGCGTCGATGAAGTAGAGCCGCTCCGCCTCCGCATCCCAGAGCGGCCCCTCGCCGAGCAGCGGCTTCACGTCGATCAGCACCTCGATCCGCATCGCTCAGAACCCGACCGCGTCGCCGCCCTTCAGCGCCAGAAGCGCCCGCGCCTCATCCGGCGTCGCGGCCTCGAGCCCCAGGGCGGCGAGGATCTTGCGCGCCTTCCGCACCTGATCGGCGGAGGACGTCGCCGGCTCCCCCGGTCCGATCCAGAGCGAGTCCTCGAGCCCGACGCGCAGATGCCCGCCCATCGCCGCCGAGATCGCCGCGATCCGCAGCTGCGCCGCCCCGGCGCCGAGGACCGACCAGCGATAGTCCGTGCCGAACAGGCGATCGGCGGTGCGGCGCATCATCTGCACATCCTCGGGATGGGCGCCGATGCCGCCCAACAGGCCGAAGACCGACTGCACGAAGAACGGCGGCTCGACCTTCCCGCGCGCCGCCATGTGCTGCAGCGAGTAGAGATGGCCGATGTCGTAGCACTCGAACTCGAACCGGGTGCCGTTCGCCCGACAGGTCTCAAGAACGTGCTCGATATCTTTGAAAGTATTGCGAAAGACCAGATCGCGAGAGTTCTCGAGATGGTCCCGCTCCCAGCCTTCCAGATCGGGGTAGCGGGCGAGCATCGGGTAGAGCCCGAAGTTCATCGAGCCCATGTTGAGCGAGGCAAGCTCCGGCGCAAAGTGGGCCGCCGGCGCCACCCGCTCCTCAACCTGCATGAAGGGGCTGCCGCCGGTGGTGACGTTGAGCACGGCGCCGGTGGGTTTCAGCCGGGGGAGGATACGGCCAAAGGCCTCCACCGATTGGTCGGGCCGGCCGGTGTCGGGATCGCGGGCGTGGACGTGCAGGATCGCCGCGCCGGCCTCGACCGCCCGCTCGCCCTCGGCCACGATCTCGTCCGGTGTGACCGGCAGATGGGGCGACATCGACGGGGTATGGATCGCCCCGGTGAGAGCGCAGGTGATGATCACCTTGCCGCGTTCGGCCATCGCCCCTACTCCCCCTCGGTCTGGCGCAGCATGTGTTCGGCCAGGGCGCCGAGCCGGGCGTCGCGCCAGCGCTGGCGCTCGGCCAGGGCCTCGAGCGGCAGGGCCGCGCGCCTTGCGGCGATGATGCCGTCGGCCAGGGCGCCGTTCCAGTCGGGCCGGGTCGGGCGATCCCGCCCGATCTCGCCATAGGCCGCGCCGTAGCGCGCGATGAAGCCGGCGATGCCGCCCGGTGCGTTCAGGTCGATGGTCTCGAACGGCCCCATGAAAGACCAGCGCCGGGCCAGGCCGTGGGCCATGGCGGCGTCGATATCCTCCGGCCCCGCCACGCCGCGGGAGACCAGGGCGAAGGCCTCGTCGAGGACGGCGCCCTGCAATCGGTTCATGATGAAGCCCTCGATCTCCGTCCGAGCCACCACCGGCTTCTGGCCGATGCTGGCCATCAGGGCGCTTGTGCGCTCCAGCTGCGCCGGGTCGGTGTGGGGAGAGGGCACGATCTCCACCGCCGGGATCAGATGAGGCGGGTTGAGGGGATGGGCGACCATGCAGCGCGAGGCCCCCGCCAGGCCATCGGTGAACTGTGAGGGGAGCAGCGCCGAGGTGGAGCTGGCGATCGTCGCCCCCGGCGCGGCCTGGGCGTCGATCTCACGAAAGATGCCCCGCTTGATCTCCAGATCCTCGGGCGTGTTCTCCTGCACATAGTCCGCGCCGTCGAGGGCAGCCTCGAGCGACGGGGCAAGGGCGATGCGGCCGGTCACCTGCGCTGCGGTCTCGCCCCGCAAGAGCTTGCCGCCATCGAGCGGGCGGCACATCTCGGCGATCCGGTCGCGCGCCGTCTCGCCCACCCCGGCGACATGGTCGAAGAGCTGCACGGGGTGACCGGCTCGGGCGAAGGTGATGGCCCAGGAACAGCCGATCATGCCGGCGCCGATCACCGCGATGGTCTCGGCCCGGCTCATGCCGCATCCTCGCCAAGGCGCGCGCCGCTGGCGGGATCGAAAAGGTGCAGGCCGGCCGGATCGACGGCGAGCGAGACAGCGTCGCCCAGGCGGTGGGGCGCGTCGCCGTCCGCCAGGGCGCGCAGCGCCACCCCCTCTCCCGCCACGGTGACGATGGAGAAGGCGCCGAGCCGCTCGATATCGCTCACCGTGCCGCGCAGCCCCGGCGCATCGGCCGATTGCAGACGCAGCGCCTCCGGCCGCAGGGCGATGCGGGCCGCGCCCGTTCCTGGGGCGGCGGCGATCCGGCCCATGGCGCAGCGCACCCCCTGCCCGTCGCGCTCGCCGTCCAACAGGTTGATGCCCGGCGCGCCCACCAGTTCCGCCACGTATTGCGAGGCTGGCCGGACATAGACGGCGTCCGGTTGGTCGATCTGGGCAATCCGCCCGGCCTCCAGGATCGCCATGCGGTCGGCGACGCTCATCGCCTCCTCGCAGTCGTGGGTGACGTAGACGAAGGTGCGGCCAAGCTCGCTCTGCAATCGTTTCAGCTCCACCCGCATGGCATCGCGCAGCCGGGCATCGAGGGCGGCCAGCGGCTCGTCCATCAGATAGGCGCCGGCGTCGCGGATCAGGGCCCGGCCGATGGCGACGCGCTGGCGCTCGCCCCCCGACAGCGCCGCAGGGGGCTTGTGCAGGATGTGGCCGATATTGAGAACACCCACCACCTGGGCGAGCCGCCGGTCGATCTCCGCCGTCTCGACTGCACGACGGCGGAGCGGGAAGATGATGTTTTCCCGCGCCGAGAGATGGGGGAAGAGTGCCAGGTTCTGGAACACCATGGAGAGGCCGCGGGCATCCGGCGCCGCCGCCGTCACCTCCCGCCCGTCGATCAGGATGCGGCCCGCATCCACCGGCTCGAGCCCCAGCAGCACGCGGAGCAGCACGGATTTGCCCGAACTCGGCGGGCCGAAGATCGAGGTGAAGGCGCCGTCCTCGATGGTCAGCGTCACGTCGTCGAGCGCCACGATATCGCCGTAGCGCTTGCTGACGTTTTCGAGCCGGATCTCAGCCATCGAGCACTCCTCGCCCCGGGGTGATCTCGATCCGTCGCTCGCTCTCCCGATCGAAGAAATGCGCCCGGCCCATGTCGAAGGCAAGCGGCACGGCCTCGCCCGCCCGTCCGGGAAAGCCACGCTCGAAGACGCCGGTGAAGCGCGAGGTGCCGGACTGGAAATGCACGATGGCGCGCCGGCCGACGGTCTCGACCAGCACGATCTCGGCGCTCAAGCTGGCCTCGGCCCCATCGTCAGCGATACGTAAGGCCTCGGGCCGGAAGCCGAACAGCAGGTCGCGGCTCTGCCGGTCGGCGAGCGCGGCGCGGGAAGCAGCCGGCAAGGGCAGGCTGTCGGCCGGGCGGCCGGCCAGGCGCACCGCGTCGCCGGACAGCTCGACCGGCAGGATGTTCATGCTGGGCGCCCCGATGAAGCGGGCGACGAAGACGTTGGCCGGGGCGTCGTAGATCCGCTTCGGCGTGTCGAACTGCTGCAGCACGGCGTGGTTCATCACCGCGATCCGGTCGGCCAATCCCATCGCCTCGATCTGGTCGTGGGTGACGTAGACCATTGTCTGCTTCAATGCCCGCTGCAGCTGGCGGAGCTCGGCCCGCATCCGTTCCCGAAACGCCGCGTCGAGGTTGGAGAGCGGCTCGTCCAGCAGGAAGATCGCCGGCTCCACGATGGCCGAGCGGCCGATGGCGAGCTTCTGCATCTCGTTGACCGAGAGCGCGGCGGAGGGCTCTTGCAGGCGGTGGCCGAGGGCCATGAACTCCGCCATCTCGCCCACCTTGCGGTCGATCTCACCCCGCCCGAGGCCGCGGATCTCCAAGCCGAAGGCCAGGTTCTCGCGCACCGAGAGATGGGTGAAGATCGCGTAGTTCTGAAAGACGAAGCCGACGCCCCTCTTCTGCATCGGAACCCGGGTGACGTCGCGGGCGTCGAAGCGGATGGTGCCGGCGCTCACCTCCTCGATCCCGGCAATCATGTTCATCGTCGTGGTCTTGCCGCAGCCCGAGGGGCCGAGGATCGCCACGAACTCACCGTTGGCGATCTGCAGATCCATCGCGCGCACGGCGGTGAAATCGCCGAAGGTCTTGGTCGTGCCCTCGAGCGTGACCGACGACATCAGCGCGTCTCCCGCCCGGCCCTGGCCAGGATCGCCGCGGTGATGAGGGAGAGCACGACCAGCACCGTGATGCCGATGGCGGCGACATAGGACCATTCCAGGCTTTGGAAGGTCTGCTTGTAGAGGAAAAGCGACAGGCTCTCCGTCGCCACCCCGGGGCCGCCGCCGGTCATCACGAACAGCATGTCGAAGATCTTGAAGCACTCGATGACGCGCAGGCCGAGGGCGATGATCACCACCGCCTTGATGCGCGGCAGCGCGATACGGCGAAAGCGCTGCGGCCAGCTGGCGCCGAGGATGGTGGCGGCGCGCATCTGATCCTCCGGCACGCTCATCAGGCCGGCGAACAGGATGAGGAACATCAGCGGCGTCCACTGCCAGACATCGGCGACGATCACGGCGATGAAGGCCCGATCGACGTCGTTCAGCCAGTTGACGCCGTAGGCGCCGTCCCAGACCAGCGCCAGCAGGGCGTTGAGCGGGCCGGTCTGCTGGAAGATCAGGAAGAAGATATAGCCCGCCACAGCCGGCACGATCATCATCGGCATCAGGATCAGGCTGTAGAATACACCCCGCCCGGCGATCCCCTCGTAGAACAGGATGGCCAGCACCAGGCCGAGGGCGAACTGGATCGGCACGGCGATCGCCACGAACAGCAGGGTGCGCCAGACCGCCTGCCAGAGCCCCTCATCGCGGAAGAGCTCGACGTAGTTGTCGAACCAGCTCCAGGCGTCGTAGGCGCGGTACCAGGGCTCGCCATCCAGCGGGCTCCACCAGGTGAGGCTGATATAGACCTGCATGAGCAGCGGGAAGGCGACGATGAAGACCAGCAGGACCTGGGCCGGGATGAGCAGCCGCACGGCGAGCCGGTGGCGCGCGGTCTCGAGCGTGTCGGCCGGCGGCGCGCCGCCCGGCGCCGAATGCTCCTGCGGAAGGCTGGTGTCGGTCACTGTTTCAGCGCTCCGAAGGTCAGGCCACGGACCAGGAACTTCTGGATCGCGATGCCAAGGATGATGGGCGGGATCGCCGCGATCAGGCCAAGGGCGGCCTTGGCGCCGTAAAGCTGGCCGGAGGCTGCGGTGGCGAGCGCGTTCATGTAGACCGGGATCGTCGTCCAGTCCTTGCGGGTGAGGAGGAGC
>JBCDCY010000015.1:0-89479 GCA_039180875.1 Pseudomonadota bacterium
GACAGCCGCGCCAGAGGGCGGGGCTGTCAAGGATCGCCGCAGGCGACGGCCAACGGCCGCTCGTCCTTGACAGCCGCGCCAGAGGGCCACGCACAATCGACATGGCGTCTTGAGGGGCAGACCCGCCCCTCAAGCGCCTCCCCAGCAAAATACCCTTCTCCACGTCCAGCACGCCCCTCCCCAAAGAGCACCCATCCCTCCACCCGCAGGCGCCGAGCGCAGCGAGGCGCCCCCTCGCTGGAGGAAGCCGTCGCGTCGCAGACGCGATGGCAGCCGGAAGCCCCTCCCTTCGCACCTGCAAGAACCTCTCTTCGCCACCGCACATGAACTCCGCGTGAGACATCCTGGCGTCCTCCGCAACCGATCCGCACATCTCAACCATGACGCTGGTCTGTGGAAACACCCGCCCCGACTTCCCCGCCTATTCGGATCGGGAGGTTGTGGCCGACGCGATCGTCCACGCGGTGGGCGTCGCCCTTGGCCTGGCCGCCGGGATCTCGCTGATCCGCGATGCAGCGCTGGTCCACTCCGGCACTGCGCTGGGGGCCACGGTGGTCTATGCCGTCGGCCTGGTGGCGATGCTCGTGGCCTCGGCCCTCTACAACCTCACCCACCCGTCCTGCTTCAAGCTCCAACTTCGCCGCTTCGACCATTCGGCGATCTTCCTGAAGATCGCCGGCACCTACACGCCGGTCGCCCTGGTGATGATCGGCGGCAGCCACGGTTGGGAGCTGCTGGTGGCCGTCTGGGTGCTGGCTTTCGCCGGGGTCGCCGCCAAGCTTTGGCTGCCCATGCGGTGGGAGGCGGCGTCCCTCGGCCTCTACGTCGCGCTGGGCTGGTCGGTCCTGCTTTGCTCCAAGAGCTTCCTGGCCGGCACGCCGCCGACGACCATGCTCTGGATCGCGGCCGGCGGCCTCACCTACACCATCGGCGTCGTCTTCCACGTCTGGCGCAGCCTGCCCTATCAGAACGCCATCTGGCACGCCTTCGTGCTGGCGGGATCCGGCTTCATCTTCATGGCACTTCGCGGGGTGCTCGTTTAGGCTCCGCCCAGCCCTGAGACCAGGAGCCCGCCATGTCCCTGCCCCAACCCACCCTGCTCTACGAAAGCCACCGCGCGCCCAACCCGCGGCGGGTGCAGATCTTTCTGGCCGAGAAGGCGGTGGAGATCCCGCGTCAGGAGGTCGACATCATGGCCGGCCACCATTTCGGCGCGGATTATCGCGACCGGATCGGCACCCACCACGTGCCGGCGCTGGAGCTCGAAGACGGCTCGGTCCTCACCGAGACTGTCGCGATCTGCCGCTATATCGAAGCGCTCAGCCCCGAGCCCAACCTGATGGGCCGGGATGCGCGCGAGGCGGCGGAGATCGAGATGTGGCAGCGTCGGGTGGAGTTCCAGCTGCTGATGCCCATCGCCTTCGTCGCGCGCCACGGTCTGCCGGCCATGCAGGTGCTGGAGCAGACCCAGGTGCCGGAATGGGCCGACGCGAACCGGCCGCGGGTGCTGGCCGGTCTCGCCTGGCTCGACAAGCGCCTGCAGACCAGCCCCTTCGTCGCCGGGGACCGCTTCACCATTGCCGACATCACGGCGGTGGTGGGCATCGACTTCATGCGGGTGATCCGCACCGGCATCCCGGACGACGCCGTCTCCCTCGACACCTGGCTCGAGAAGGTCCGCGGCCGGCCGTCCATGGAGCTCAAGGCGGCCTAGACCCCGCCGGCCAGTCCGGCTGGGGCTGAGCGAGTCGGCAAGTTCGAGACATTCAAATCACGGCCCCTGACGGGGAAGGCACCGCTCGACCCCACCGACCGCGTGCCCCTGCGTCAAATCGCGCTCGCCGGGCGCGATCCTACGCCCCCGGACGGGCGGGATTCGGGCTACCCTCGCAACCCGAAGCGATCTCGGAGGATTGCGTGGTGACGGCGGCCGCGCCGGATCGGAGCATCGAGGCGGATCCGCGAGGGCGCGGAACCCAACCCTCGGCCACAGCCACGCTTCTCGCCCCCGTGCGCCGACGTCTGATCGTCGCCTGCGTCGTACAGGCGATCGCGGCCGTGGCGGGGGTCGTGCCGTTCATCGCGGTGGCCGAGATCGGGCGCGCCCTGCTTGCCGACAATCCGGTCGACACATCGGGCAGCGGCTTGGGCGTCTGGTGGATTGCCGGCCTTGCCGTCGCCGCGCTTGCGCTGCGGCTCATCTGCCTGCTGGGTGCCGGCGCGCTGACCCATTTCGCCGATGTCGACCTGCAGCTCGACCTCCGCCGGCGCATGGCGGCGCACCTCACCCAAGTGCCCCTCGGCTGGTTCGATGCCCGCAGCGCCGGGCTGATCAAGACGGCGCTGCAGGACGACGTGAAGGCGCTGCACCACCTGGTCGGGCACGCCTACGTCAACCTGATCTCGGCCGCCACCACACCGATCGTGGCGCTCGCCTATCTCTTCTGGATCGACTGGCGCCTCACCCTGATCGCCCTCTTGCCGGTACTCGGCGGCGTGGTGCTCTACGCGCTGCAATACCGCGGCTACGGGGAGAACATGGCCGCCTACACGCGCGAGCTCGGCGCCGTGAACGCCGCAGCCGTGGAGTTCGTCCAGGGCATCGCCGTGATCAAGACCTTCGGCCGGGCGCGCCAAGCCTATGGCCGGTTCATCGAGCGCACCAGCGCCTTCGTCGAATTCTTCTGGAACTGGATGCGGGGACTGCTGGCGATCTCCGCCGCGGCCGAGGTGATCCTGTCGCCGCTTGCCGCCCTGCTGACGGCGCTGGCGGGCGGCCTGGTCCTGGTCTCGGCGGGCGCCATGGCCGCGATCGACGTCATTCCCTTCGCGGTGCTCGCGCCGGCCCTGACCGCGCCGTTCCTCACCCTCGCCTATTCGCAGAACGAGCTGATGCTGGCGACCAAGGCGGCGGATCGCATCGCCGAGCTGCTGGCGACCAAGACGCTGCCCCATCCTGGCGAGGGGCGCCGGCCGGTCGATGCGCGGGTCGTCTTCGACCGGGTCTCCTTCGCCTACGACGACCGGACCGAGGTGCTGCACGAGATCGATCTGGTGCTGGAGCCCGGGACGCTCACCGCCCTCGTCGGCCCGTCGGGCTCTGGCAAATCAACCCTCGCCCGGCTGCTGCCCCGGTTCTGGGACGTGGGCGCCGGCAGCATCAGCATCGGCGGCGTCGACATTCGGGAGATGACGCCGGAAACGCTCTACCGCTCCGCCGCCTTCGTATTCCAGCACGTGCAGCTCTTGCAGACGACGATCGGCGAGAACATCGCCCTCGGCCGGCCCGACGCCACGGCGGCGGAGATCGAGGCGGCCGCCCGCGCCGCCCAGATCCACGACCGCATCGCCGAGCTGCCCCGCGGTTATGCCTCCGTCGCTGGGCAGGACGCGCGGCTCTCCGGCGGCGAGGCCCAGCGGATCTCCATCGCCCGGGCGATCCTGGCCGATGCGCCGGTTCTGGTGCTGGACGAGGCGACGGCCTTCGCCGATCCGGAGGCGGAGGCAGCGATCCAGACCGCCCTCTCCGACCTCGTGGCCGGGCGTACTGTGCTGGTGATCGCCCATCGGCTGCACACGGTGACTGAGGCCAACGCGATCTGCGTCATGGACGAGGGCCGGATCGTCGAGCGCGGCCGCCATGGCGCGCTGCTGGCCGCCGGCGGGCTCTACGCCCGGCTTTGGGAGGCCAGCGAGGCGGCGCTCACCTCCCGCGCCGAGGCGGCGCAATGATCGGCGCGCTGCTGTCGGTCAGCGGGTTGGAAGGGCAGCGGCCGCTGCGGCGCAACCTTTGGGGACTTGTGGGCGACTCGGTGCTGCTCGGCATCGGCTTCGCCCTGCTGGTGCCCTTCCTTCGCGCGCTGATGGAGGATCGCCTCGGCGATGCCACGACTTGGCTACTGGTGATGACCGGGCTGCTGGCCGGCTACGCCGTCCTCCGCTACGCCACTCAGCTTGCCGGCTACCGCGCGGCCATTGCGCTCGGCCGGACGCTGTTCGCGCGGCTCGGCACCCATATCGCCCGCCTGCCCCTCGGTTGGTTCGGGGTGGAGCGGGTGGGCCAGATCGGCCACCTGACCAGCCAGGGCGTGATCGACGTGATCGGCGTGCCGGCCCATCTCCTCCGCCCGCTGATCAGCGCCCTGGTCACGCCGGCGACGGTGATCCTCTTGATGTTCCTGTTCGATTGGCGCCTGGCCCTGGCGGCGCTGATCACCACGCCATTGATTGCGCTCGCCTATCGCTGGACCGGCCGACTGACGGCGCGGTCCGACCACGGCGTGCACGCCGCCGGGACGGAGGCGGCCGGGCGGCTGGTGGAGTTCGCCCAGGCCCAGCCGATCCTGCGCGCTTTCGGCGAAAGCCAGCGCGGCCTCGGCACCCTGGACGCCGCGCTTCGCGCCAGTCATGCGGCCGCCCGGGCGCAGATGCTGGCAGTGGCCAGCGGGCTGGTCGGCATGGTGGCAGTCGTGCAGCTCACCTTCACCGTCCTGTTGCTTTTCGGCGCGAACCTGGCGCTTGGGGGAGAGATCGACGCGGCCGAGTTCGTCGCCCTCCTCGTCCTCGCCGTGCGCTATGTCGAGCCACTTCTGGGCGCGGCGGAGCTCGGCGGTGCCCTCCGCATCGCGCGCAACAGTGTGGAGCGGATGGACGCACTGCTCGCCACGCCGCCATTGCCAGAGCCGGCCACGCCCCGGCCGCCGGAGGGCGCCGAGATCCGTTTCGACGGGGTGCATTTCGCCTACGACACCCGGCCGGTGCTCGAGGATCTGAGCTTCACGGCGCCCGAGCGAGCGATGACGGCGATCGTCGGCCCCTCGGGCTCGGGCAAGACCACGGTCCTGCGCCTGATCGCCCGGTTCTGGGACGCCGGCCAGGGTGCCGTGCGGATCGGCGGCGTCGACGTCCGCGATATCGGGACAGAGGCACTCATGGCCCGGATCTCGGTGGTCTTCCAGGACGTCTACCTGTTCGACGGCACGATCGCGGAGAACATCCGCCTCGGCCGCCCCGAGGCGACTGAGGCCGAGGTGGCGGAGGCCGCCCGCCTCGCCCGGGTCGAGGAGATCGCCGCCCGGCTGCCGGGCGGGCTCGAGGCCGCGGTGGGCGAAGGCGGCGCCATCCTCTCCGGCGGCGAACGTCAGCGGGTCTCGATCGCCCGGGCGATCCTGAAGAACGCACCCATTGTACTGTTGGACGAGGCAACCTCGGCCCTCGACCCGGTCAACGAGCTGGGCGTGCAGGCAGCACTCCGCGCTCTCACCCGGGACAAGACCCTGGTGGTGGTGGCCCACCGGCTGCAGACGGTGCGGGCGGCCGACCGGATCGTGGTGCTCGACGCGGGCTGCGTGGTCGAGGAGGGCAGGCACGACGATCTGCTGGCGCTCGGCGGCCGCTACGCCGCTTTCTGGAACGAACGCCACCGCGCGGCGGGCTGGCATCTCGCCCCCGCCCGCTGAGGGCTCGGCCGAAAAGATTCATGCCCCCGGCGGGGATACTTCGCCCAGCAAGAAAGCCCCATGGCTTTCGCATTGACTAAAATATCCAGCGCCCCCGCCGGCGACCGGCGCGCCTCTCGCCCTCAGATGATCTTGCGCAGAACCCTAGCGAAGCGCTGCTTCAACTCGGTCATCGGCGGATCGAACAGGAACGCCCCGTTCAGCTTCGGCTGGATAAAGACCGGCTTCATGTGGCTGAAGGTCTCGAACCCCGCATCGCCGTGATAGGCCCCGATGCCCGAGGCGCCGACGCCGCCGAAGGGCAGGGTGTCACAGGCCACATGAAAGAGCGTCTCGTTCACCGCGACGCCGCCCGAGATGCTCTTCTCGAGCCAAAGGTCGCGGTCGTAGGTGCTGTCGGCGAAGACGTAGAGCGCCAGTGGCCGGTCGCGTTCTGCGACGAAGGCGAGGGCGTCGGCGTGGGTGTCGTAGGGGATCACTGGCAGGATCGGGCCGAAGATTTCCTCCTGCATCAGGCGGAGGTCTGTGGATGGGTCGATCACTACAGTCGGGGCGATCTTGCGCACGTCGCCCGGATCCTGGCCCATCGGCAGGCGCACGACCTTGGCACCGGCGGCCTCGGCCTCCTCCACCATGGCGGTCAGGCGCTCGACATGGCGGTCGCTGATGATGGCGGAGTAGTCCTCGCCGCCGCCGAAATCGGGATAGAAGGTCTGCATCGCGGTCGTCAGCTTCTCGACGAAGGCATCCACCTTGTTGCGGGGGACGAGCGCGTAGTCGGGCGAGGTGCAGATCTGGCCGGCATTGGTGCACTTTCCGAAGGCGATGCGCTTGGCCGCCAGCTCGAGATCGGCCGAGGGGGTGACGATCGCGGGCGACTTGCCGCCGAGCTCCAGCGTCACCGGCGTGAGGTTCGCGGCCGCGGCCTGGGCCACCTTGCGCCCGATGGCGGTGGAGCCGGTGAAGAGCAGATGGTCGAACGGCAGGTCGGCGAAGGCGGCGGCGACGATCGGCCCTCCGTTCACCACCGCGACCTCATCCTCGGCAAAATGCGCCGCGATCATCTCGGCCACGGCGTCGGAGGTGCGGGGCGTGAGCTCCGAGGGCTTCACCATCGCCCGGTTGCCGGCGGCCAACGCGGCGGCGAGCGGGCCGATGGCGAGGTAGACCGGGAAGTTCCAGGGGGAGATCACGCCCACCACGCCGAGCGGTTGCGGCACCAGCCGGGCCCGGGCCGGCAGCATGTGCTTCGGCACGCCGACGCGGCGCCGACGCATCCAGCCGCGCAAGTGACGCTTGGCCGAGCGGATCTCGCCGATCGGCAGGGTCACGTCGTAGCTGTTGCACTCGGCTGCGCTGCGGTGGGAGAAATCGGCCTGCATCGCTGCGACCAGGCGGTCCGCATAGGCCTCCACCGCCTGCTCGAGCCGGTCCAACCTGCCCTTGCGCACAACGTAGGACGGGTTGGTGTCTTGCGTGTAGGCGGTGCGCATTGTCTCGAACGTCGCCCGCAGATCGGTGGCGTTCTCGCTGCTCAATACGTTCATGCCGGCCTCCCGCCGTCGCTCTGCATTGCTCGCTGATCTGGAACCGGGTGGCGTCCCACAAGACGGGATCGGCGCGACACGGATCGCGCGAAGAGCTGCCGCAGTATGCGCGCTAGGATTGCAGGCGGTCGGCGGAACTGCAACCGCCTGACGCCGATCGTGACCGGCTGTCGCGGCTCAGGCGCCGCTCACCGCCTCGAAACCCTCGAAATCGGGATGGCCGAGGTAGAGCGGCTTGTTCTGTCCCGCATCCTTGTGGGCGTCGCGGAACTGCTGGGAGCGGGTCCAGGCCTCGAACGAGGCGCGGTCGGCCCAGATGGTGTGGGAGGCGTAGAGCGTGTGATCGTCCGCTTCGGGTCCGCGGAGCAGGTGGAACTCCTTGAACCCCTCCATCTCGCTCAATCGGCTGTCGCGGCCGCGCCAGACCTCCTCGAAATCGCTCTCCTTGCCCTTGACGACGCGGAAGCGGTTCATGGCGATGAACATCGGCTGGCTCCTTCGGTAGCGTTGAAGAGGGGGAGGACGGCAACGGCCCCCGCCGCCTCGGTCACGGCAAGATCGACCCCATAAACGGGGGAAAGGGTGGCGGGCGCAAGCACCTCTTCCGGCGGGCCGAGGGCGACGATGCTGCCCGTCTGCATCAGGGCGATGCGATCGGCCATGGCGGCCGCGAGCGTGAGGTCGTGCAGCACGGCGAGGACACCGACGCCGTCGGCCGCCACGGCCCGGGCGGCGCGCAGCACCGCACCCTGGTGGGCGAGATCGAGGCTCGCGGTCGGCTCATCGAGCAGCAGCCAGCGCCCGGCGCCGAGGGCCTGACCGGCCCAAAGCTGTGCCAGCGTCCGGGCCATGTGGGCGCGGTGGCGCTCTCCGCCCGAGAGCGCGGTGATCGGCCGGCCCTGAAAGCGCGAGAGGTCGAGGGCGGCCATGGCGCGGTGGATGATCTGCCGGGTTGCGGCCGGAGGCACAGCGCGCGGGATGCCGAGCTCGATCAATTCCTCGAGCGCGAAGGGGGCGCTCGCCGACGGCGTCTGCTCCAGCACCGCCCGGCGCCGGCCGAGCTCTGCCGCCGAAAGCGTTGCCGGATCGTCGCCGTCGATCCGCACCCGGCCGGCCCGGGGTCGTAGCGCGCCGGAGAGGCAGGCGAGCAGCGTGGACTTGCCCGCGCCGTTCGGCCCGATCAATGCCGTCACCTTGCCGGGCTCGAGCCGCAGGCTCACCTGCCGCAACACCGGCTGGCGGCCGAGCGCCACGTCGATCTCCACCGCCTCAAACATGGGGGCGCCCGCCCCGGCCGCGGAGGAGGAGCCAGAGGAAGAACGGCCCGCCGATGAGGCTCGTGGCAAGGCCGATCGGCGGCTCCGCCGGCGGCACCGCGAGCCGCACGGCGAGATCGGCCGCAAGCACCAAAGCGATGCCGACGAGAAGGGAGGCCGGTAGGAGGATCGCGTGGCGCGGGCCGAGGGCCAGACGCGCCAGATGGGGCGCGACGAGGCCGATGAAACCGATCGGCCCGGCCGCCGCCGTCACCGCCCCCACCGCCACCGCGGTGGCGAGACCGATGCGGAGCTTCGAGCGTTCCACATCCAGCCCGGCATGGAAAGCCGCGCGCTCCCCTAGCTGAAACAAGTCCAGGTCCCGCACCCGCGCCAGCAGCATCGGCAGGGCGAGGACGCTCAGCCCGGCGGCCGCGAGCACCAGCGCCCAGCCGGCGCCGCCCAGCGTGCCCATGGTCCAGAACGTGAGATCGCGGAGCTGGGTGTCGTCGCTCACGTAGATCAGCGCGCCGATCGCCGCGCCGGCGATGGCGTTGATCGCGACGCCTGCGAGGATCAGCGTCGCGACCGAGGTCTCGCCGCGCCGCCGCGCCAGGGCGAAGACGAAGGCGATGACCAGGCCCGCCCCGGCGAAGGCCGCGAGCGGCAGTAGCCAGGTGCGAAGCTCTGCCGGCAGGCCGCCCGCCACGGCATCGCCGAGCACGATGGTGAGCGCCGCGCCGAGCGAGGCGCCGCCAGTCACGCCGATCAAGCCAGGGTCGGCAAGCGGATTGCGCAGTACCCCCTGCAAGGATGCGCCGGCCAGGGCCAAAGCCGCCCCAACCGCGAGGCCGAGCAGCAGCCGCGGCAGGCGGATTTGCCAGATGATGGCCTCCTCCACCTCCGTCCCCTGCCCCGCAAGGGCGGCGAACACCCGCTCGGGCGGGATCGCCACGGGGCCGAGGGCGAGGGTCGCGACCGACAGCACGAAGACGCCCAGCGCCAGCCCGGCCAGCGCCGGCCAGGCGCCGCCGACACGCACCCGCAGGACGGCCTCCATGGGGCTAGAGACCGACCGCCGCGGCACTTTCGGGATGAAGCGCGCGGGCGAGCGCCGCCACCGCCTCTGGCGTGCGCGGGCCGAAGCCGAGAAGCAGCATTCCCTCCATGGTGATGGCCCGGCCGTCCTGGCCTGCGGGGGTCAGCGCGATCTCCGGCCTGGCGAGGATGGTCTCAGCCCCGCCCATGCGGGTCGCGTGCTGCTCCATCAGCAGGATGACGTCGGGGGCGGCGGCCAGGATCCCCTCCCGGTTCATTGGCTTGTAGCCCTCGATCGAGGCGGCGGCGTTCTCGCCCCCCGCCAGGGTGATCATCTCATGCGCCGTGGTGTCGAGGCCGCCGACCAAAGGCGCGCCGCCCTGGACGCTGAGGATGAAGAGAACGCGGGGGTTCCCGTCGAGCTGGGCGACCTTCTCCCGAACGGTGGCCATCGCGGCCTCGAAGGCGCTCACGAGCTCCGCCGCCTCGTCACCCCGGCCGATGGCCTCACCGACGAAGGCGATCTTCTCCGGGATCTCGCCGGCCGTGGCCGCTTCCGGCGCCTGGGCGATGGTGACGCCGGCGGCGCCCAGTTGTTCGAGCGCCACCTGCGGCCCGGCGTCCGCAGCGGCGATCACCAGATCGGGTGCAAGCGACAGCACCCCCTCGGCTGAGAGGCGCCGGACATAGCCGACCTGGGCCCGCTCCGCCGCCTCGGGCGGCCAGTTCGAGGTGCTGTCGACGCCGACGATCCGATCCCCGGCGCCGAGGGCGAAGACGATCTCCGTCAAATCGCCGCCGGCCACCACGATGCGCGCCGCATCCTCATCTTCACCCTGCGCCGGGCCGAGCCCGATCGTCAGGGCAAGTGCCGCCGCGAGACCCATGCGCCACATCACGCCGCCCCTCCCGTCAGTTCCGTCATCAAGCCGCGCCAGCCGTCCTGCTCTCCCTCACCCGGCGGGCGGGCGCCGAAGAACTGGCAGATCAGACCCCCATCCGCGTCGAACAGCTCGAGCGAAGTGATGCGGCCGCGCATCGCCGTCGGCTTCACCACCACCCAACTGCCCGCCACCCGGTCGGCGCGGAGGTGCAGGTTGAAGCCAGGATCGAGGATGTTGAGCCAGGGCCCCATCGGCACGATGCGCTCCACCGGGCCGGAGTAGATCTGGATGCAGCCCCGATTGCCGACGAAGCACATGATCGGGATCCGACGCTGGGCCGCCATCTCGAGCATCCGGGCAGTGATGTCAGCCGCGACCGGGCGGGCCAGATCCTCTCCCACTAGGCGCAGTGCCTGTTGTCGGCCGGCGCCGACGGAGCGCAGCATCGCCGGGAAGTCGTGGCTGTGCTCCAGCCCCTCCCACCGGCGGCGGAGTTCCGGCTGGTCGATCTCGTCGTCCGCCGGATCGGGGATGGGTGGTTCTGGCATCTGGAAGCCGGCGCTCTCGCCCCGCCGCGCCGCGTGATCGGCCGCGATGCGGGACCAATGCTCCAGATCGGTGCCCTCGACGGCATAGACCTTGAGGATCGCCACCCCGGTCGCATCGAAGATCTGGATGGAGTGGCGGAGGCCGGAGCGTGTCTCCTCCCGCACCGCAAAGCCCGCATGCCAGTGGCGGAGGAAGAGGCGGAGGTCGATGGCGCCCGTCACCTGCCCCATCGGGCCGTGGTGCTTGACCTCGCCCATCTCGCCCGTCGTCTCGTGCACGGCAGCGTCGTTGCGGGTGAGCGTCATCATCGGCCCGGCGGCGCGGATTGTGTCGAGGAAGGGGGCGAAGGCCGGGCCCTGTAGCGCCAGGCGCTCCACCCCATCGCCGGCCCTTGCATCGACCAACCTGCCCTCGGTCACGCCCAGTTTGTCGGCGATGTCACGCGCCCGGGCACCCGGATCGTCTGCCTTCGCCCGGGCATAGGCGGCGGTCAGATCCTCGACCGGAGCGGCAGCTGGCGAGGCTGTGGTCATCGGAACCGTTCCTTTCCTGCACCCATGGCGGGAGAGATAGCGCGTCCCGTCACGCTGCCCTCCGGGGGATGAGGTGATTATCGAACGCAAGCCCGTGGCGGGCCAGGGCCCGGGGCGCCAGGGTCTCGTCGAGGGCCACGATGCCACCGAGCCCGTCGGTGGCGATCCAGCCCTCGCCGGCGGCGGCGAGGCCGCAGACATCCGGCCGGCTCCAGATCGCCGGGGCTCCGCCCTCCGTCCGCCAGGCCATAATCCGCCCGCCCCGGGGCGAGGTGATGGCGGCGTGCGTCCCGCCGCCGGTGAAGGCGACGCTGCCGGCATAGCCCTGCATGGCGGCGAGCTGGTAGGGCTCGGCCTCCGCCAGGCGGAGCTCCGACCAGTGCGGCCGGTGAAAGGCGAGGAGCGGCACGCCGTCCTCCGGCTCCCCCTGCCATTGCAGCGCCGCGGCGACCAGACCGTCCGGCGAGACCGCAAGATGGCGGATCGAGTTCAGCCGCAGCGCCGGGGGAGGCCCCACCTGGGCATGGACCGTGCCGTCGGCGACCCTGAGGTAGGAGAGGTTGGGCTGCATCGTCGGCAGGTTCAGTTTCTCCCGCCCCGTCTCGGGATGGGTGCGGATGCCGCCATTGGCCACGGCGAGTGTCTCGCCGTCCGGCAGCAGCAGCATATCGTGAGGGCCAACACCGCCCGACGGCATGTCGCCGAGCCGCCGATAGCCCGCCGCCGCATCCCAGATGCCGATCCGACCGTCGCCGGTGGCGTAGGCATTCTCGGTGGTGAAAAGCCGCTGGCCATCAGCGGAGAAGGCGCCGTGACCGTAGAAATGCCGCCCCGGCGGCGCATCGAGGGTGGCGCTGATCCGCCCGTCGGCGCAGTCGACCACGATGGCGAAGCGCCCGGGCCGGCGGGCGAAGGCCACGGCCTCGGCCCGGCTCGGATGCACCGCCGCGGCATGGCCTCGGGCCGGCAGCGGCAGATCGAAGACCGCCGCCCCGTCGGCGCCGAGGCCGAGCAGGCGGTAACGCTCCCCGACCTGAGCAGCGGCGAGGTAGTGCGGCGCCCCCACCTCGGCCCAGCTCACCGACGGCAGCACCGCCGCCGAGCCCGCGGTGGCAAGAAACGCCCGGCGGGGGAGCGTAAGCGCCATGGCTAGTCCCCGTCCGCCGAGTTGAAGCCCTGGGTGATGCCGAGGGACGGGCCGACGGTCAAGCCGATGGTGTTGGCCAGGCCCGCCGTGCGCTGCGTCAGCACCTCGACCCGGATGCGGCTGGCGGTCAGCGCCTCGGCCAGGCTGCCCTGCTCGGCCACCCGCGCCAGATCCTGGCGCAGGCCGGCATAGGCCTCGGCCAGGGTCGCCTGGGCGGCTTCGGGCAGTTCCGGCACGAAGCTGGCGCTCAGCGTGGCATCGGTCGCCTCGACCACGAGCTCGATCTGGCGGAGCGCCCGGCCGGCGCGCCAGGCCTCCGCCAGGCGCGGACGGGGGCTTTGAAAGGTGCCGAGCGGGCGTTCCAGCCGGCCCCGCGCCGTGAGCTCCAGCGCACCGATCACCGTGTCGAACAGGCGCTGGCTGACCTCGGCCGGGGCGAGGAAGACCGGATTATCCGGCTCGCCCGCCGTGCGGACATGTTCCGCCCAGGGCCCGTGCCAACCCGAATGCACCTCGCCCGCCAGGCGCGCGATGTCCTGGGCGACGGCGGCGATGTAGCGGCAGCGATAGGGTTCTTCGAGCGCCACGACGCCGTCATCGTCATAGAGCAGACGCTCCATCGCCGGCAGGCCCCGGGCGCCGATGGATTGCTGGGCGAAGGTCTCCGGATCGTCGACCACCGCATCTTCGGCGGCCAGCATGCGCTCCACCGTGCGGCCCACGGTGCCGCGGCTGTCGGGCCAGAAGGCGATCTGCAGGGCACGGTCGCCTTCTTCCAGCGGGCCGAAGCGCAGATGCTCGATCCGCATCCAGGCATCCCAGGTCGCCTGGAACGTCGCCCGCAGTTCCTCCGGCGCGATCGCCGCGCAGTCGGCCGGGGCGGCCGCGACCAACGCCTCCGCCGCGTCATGGAACGCCGTGGTGCCGGGCAGGATCACTTGATCGAGGGTCCGGCTGGCGATCGCCCGGTGATCGGGCTGGGCCCAGGCCGGCGGGGCGAGGAGGGTGACGGCGAGGGCGAGGCCAAGTGCACGCATCAGAGGGACTCCAGGAAGCGAATGAGATGGGCGCGGTCCCCGGGCGGCATCGCCACCACCCGGTCGCGAGCGGCCTGGGCCTCTCCCCCATGCCAGAGCACTGCCTCAAGGAGGGAGCGCGCCCGGCCGTCGTGCAGGAAGAAGCTGTGGCCGCTCACCGTCTCGGTCAGGCCGATGCCCCAAAGCGGCGGGGTGCGCCATTCCCGACCGTTCGCCCGCCCTTCCGGCCGGTGGTCGGCCAGGCCCTCGCCCATGTCGTGGAGCAACAGGTCGGTGTAGGGCCAGATGAGCTGAAAGCTCTGCTCCGGCCGGTCGCTCAACCGGTGGGTGACATGCTTGGGCGTGTGGCAGGCGGCGCAGCCGGTCTCATAGAACACCTCCTTCCCGGCGAGGACCTGGGGATCGTCCAGATCGCGCCGGGCCGGAACCGCGAGGTTGCGGGTGTAGAAGGTGACGACGTCGAGGGCCGCGACGTCCACCTCGACCGGAGAGCCGCCGTGGGGTGCGGCCCGACAGGCCTGCTGCGCAGCGGTGCATTCGCCCCAATTGTCGGGCCGCAGAACGGTGGAGATGCCGATATCGCCGGCGAAGGCATCGGCGGTCTGCTCCCGAAGCGTCGGCAGGCCGGCCTTCAACCCGAAGCGGCCGAGCATCGGCTGATCGTACTCCGCCGACCAGACGATGTTGGCCCGGCCGGAGATGCCGTCGCCATCGAGATCGTCAGGGTCGGCCAAGGCCAGGATGTCCTCGGCCGGGATCGCCTCCAACAGGCCGAGGCCGATCATCTGCGGCGCGACGCGGGGCGAGAGCATGGCGTCCTCGCCCATGGGCCCGTAAGCGAGATCCTCGGCCCGCCAGATCGGGCGGCGGAGCGTCGCGCGCTCTCCGCCCGACAAAGCCACCTCGATCTCCTCCCAGGTCACGTTCAGCCGGTATTCCGCCGGCACCCCGGCGACGGAGAAATCCTGTAGCTGCGTGCCGTAGACCGGATGGGGCCGCATCGGATGGCTGCCGGGGATCGGCCCCACCTCACCCCCTGGCACCGACACGCGGAGGAGGAGGGAGACGGCGTTGTCCCCCGGCCCCTCCGGCGGATGACCGCGGCCGTCGCGCTGGTGGCATTGGGCGCAGGACCGGGCGTTGTAGAGCGGGCCGAGCCCGTCCGAGGCTTTTGTGGAGGCGGGCGAGGACACCCAGATCTTCTCGAAAAGCGCGTTGCCCACCTCGAACTCGAGCCGCTGGTCGAAGGGCAGATTGGGCGAGACGGCGCTGAAGGCGTTGGCATCGGCGGGGCCAAAGAAGGTGGCGGCGCCGGCCGGGCGATCCTCGAACGGCTCGGGGCGCGCAAAGCTCTCCGGCGGCGCGACGACGGCGGCGATCCGGGCCGCCTCCTCGGCCGTGCGCGGGATCAGCGCCAGATGGGGATCGCTGCGAACGTCCATCTCGAGCCCGGCCGCAACGACCGCGCCGCCGCCGAGGACGGCGGCGGCCAGCGCCAGGCATGCTCCGGATTTGATCTGTCGTCTCACGCCCACATCTCTCGCATGGGGGCCAGACTAGCCCGTTCAGCGGCGAAACCTAGCAAAACAGTCAGGCACCGCCCCTTGCCGCGCCGAAACCGCAGCGCTGGCCCCAGCGCCAGGGATAGCCGCGAGGCAGGGCGCCCCGCGGCCATCCGAGACCGTCACTGGAAGACGGCCGAGGGATTGTCGAGGCTGTCGGAGCCCTCGAAGGCAATCGGCGAGATCTCCAGCGCGGAGACCGCCCGCTCGATATCCCGGGTCTGGGCGACCAGGGCGTCGATGGCAGTCTGGATCAGCGCCGCACCCGCCTCGTTCGCCGGATCGAGCATCTGGTCGTAGGCCATGCCCGCCTCAGCCGTCGTCTTGATGGCGCCGAGGGCGACCATCGTCTGGTCGAGGCTGGCGCGCAGGCGGCTGTCGGTCTCTGCATCCGCTTCGGCCACCAGATCGGCGAGCGACGCGCCTTCCACCACCGAGCCGTCGATCCGCACGTAGTGCCCATGGTAGATGTTCCGGATGCCGAGCCCGTCGTAGTAGTGGCTGTTGTGGGTGTTGTCGGCGAAGCAATCGTGCTCCTCCTCCGGATCGTTGAGCAGCAGGCCGAGCTTCATCCGCTCCCCCGCCTGCTCGCCGTAGGAGAGGCTGCCCATGCCGGTGAGCATGGAGATGATGGCGCCGTCTTCGCCCTTCCCGGTAAGCTCGGCCCGCGCCTCGCCGCCGGGCGCCCCGGCGGCGGCCATCCATTCCAGATCGCTGATCAATAGCTCCGTCGCCACCTTCAGATACTGCGCGCGGCGATCGCAGTTGCCGCCGGTGCAGTTCGCGGTGTCGAAGTCCGTCGCCGGACGCTCACCCGCCCCGGGGCCGGTGCCGTTCAGATCCTGCCCCCAAAGCAGGAACTCCACCGCATGGTAGCCGGTGCTGACATTGGCCTCGATCTCGTCGAGCTCGTGCAGTTCCTGGATCAAGTCGGCCGTAATGGTCGAGGCATCAAGCTCCCGACCGGAGAGCGAGAGGGTGGCATTGGCGATGATGTTAAGCCCACCGAACGGGTTCTCGTCCGTCGCCCCGCCAGTCTCGACATAGTCGATCAGGCCCTCGTCGAGGGGCCAGGCATTCACCTTGCCCTCCCAATCGTCGACGATGGCATTGCCGAAGCGATAGACCTCGGTCTGCTGATAGGGCACGCGAGCGGCGAGCCAGGCTGCGCGGGCATCGGCCAGGGTTCTCTCGGAGGGATCGGCGATCAACGCGTCCACCGCCTCACCCAGCCGGCGTGCGGTGGTCAGGCTGTCGGCGTACTTCGCCTCGGCGATGTTCATGTAGGTGTCGACGACCGCCGACTTCTCGACCGCCTGGGCCGGCGCGGCCAGGGCCAGCAGCGCACAGGTGGCGGCCGCGGCCCTGGGCAAACCAATGATCCGCATAGTCTTCTCCTCTGTCAGTCAGTCCCGGTGCCTCAATGTAGGGTCACCGATGTGTTGGCTGGCGTGGGCGGGCTTACCGCCAGATCCTCGAACAGCGAACCAAGTCGCGCTGCACGCTCCACAGTAACGATCAGATCGGGCTCGCGCACAACCTCGGCGGCGCGGCAAAGTGCCGTTTCGCGATCGCCGCGCGCCGCGTGGCGCACGATTTCGGCGAGCAGGGCCTCATCCTCGCCCAGACAGGGGCAATGGGCCGCATGACGGAGAAGTTGGCGGCGCAGACCCATGGCCAGCGCCGCCAGAAACGCCTCGAGTGCCGCCAGCACCTCGTGGGCCTGATGCTGGCCCAGCTCGCTGGCGAGACCCAACCAGACGGCTCGCTGTCCGCCGGGTCCTTCCAGCCAGCGGCGCAGGCTGACGATGAAGACTTGATCGGCCGGCCGTGTTTCCGCCAACCAGGCGTTCTTCGGAACGCTCTCGGCGCGCGGAGCGGCCATCGCCGGCCGCCTCATTTCGTGAGGAGCAACTTGCCGGCGCGCGTCTTGCGCAACGTGTAGATCTCCGCCCCATGCCGGATCGCGACCGTCTTCGATCCGCCGAGGAGAGAGGTGCTGTCGATCATGCCGGGGGCCACGGGCTCATCCAGCACGGCCTGCGTGTCGCCGCCGGTGTCGCGACGCTCGAAAAATCCGTCCGTGTCGCTCATTGGTCCATCCTCGTGTCGGCTCCGCCTTCGGTTCTAGCTCGCGGACAGAGCGCCGCTGGCTGCCTCACCTCATGGGTACCAGAGCAATTTCATCGGGAAAAGGTTTTTCTGATAGAAATGGTCGGGTATCGGCTCTTCTGCCGCACCTCTAGGCACGATGCTGCCAAAGCGTGCAGGGATCAGCCGGCGCGCGACGCCTGCTCAGGCGTCTTCCAACACCATATGGCCGTCGCCCACCTCGCGGTAGCGCGACGGCGGCGCCTCATAGTCGAGCGGGAAGACCGGTGACGGGATCGGCTTGAAGTTCACCTCACGATCGAAGGCCCGGCGCGCCGGGTCGGCGATCGGCACGGCCGAGAGCAGCGCCTGGGTGTAGGGATGCTGCGGGTTCTCGAAGATCGCTGCGCGCGGCCCGATCTCCACAATCCGGCCGAGATACATCACCGCCGCCCGGTGAGAGACCCGCTCCACCACCGCCATGTCGTGGCTGATGAACAGCATGGCGATGCCGAGATCGGCCTGCAGCTCCATCAACAGGTTCAGCACCCGCGCCTGCACCAGCACGTCGAGGGCGGAGACCGCCTCATCGGCGATGATCACCTTGGGCTCGAGCGCGATGGCCCGGGCGATGCCCACCCGCTGGCGTTGGCCGCCGGAGAGCTCGTGCGGGTAACGGCGCAGGAAGTTCTGCGGCAGGCGCACCCGGTCGAACAGCTGGGCCACCCGCTTCTCGAGCGCCGCGCCCTCCGCCAGGCCGTAGTTCCGAAGCGGCTCCGCCACCTGGTCGATCAGCCGCATACGCGGATTGAGCGAGGCGAAGGGGTCCTGGAAGACCATCTGGATCTTGGCCCGCGCCTCGCGCAGCGCCCGGCCGTCCATCGCCATCACATCCTGGCCCTGAAGCCGGATCTCGCCCGAATGGGGTTTGTTGAGCTGGATGATCGAGCGCCCGGTGGAGGACTTGCCGCAGCCGCTTTCACCCACCAGCGACAGCGTCTCCCCGGCGCGGAGGTCGAAGGACACATCCTCCACCGCGTGCACCAGGGCCCGGGTCCGTCGCAGCAACCCGCCCTTCACTGGAAAGCGCGTGGTGAGATGGCGGACGTCCAGCACCACCTCGCCGAGCTCCGGCGACTTTGGCTGATCGGGGGCAGGGGCGGGCGCCGGCTCCTCCGCCTCAGGCGCGGCTTCGGCATCGACAGCGGTGGAATGGCTGAACTGGCCGGAGATCGGGATCGCCTCGGGCCGTGCCTTGCCCCGCATCGCGCCCAGTTTCGGCACGGCGGCGAGCAGGGCCTGGGTGTATTCGTGCTGCGGCGTGGCGAAGATGCGCTCGACCGGGCCTTCCTCCACCTTCTTGCCGCGATACATCACGACGACGCGGTCGGCCATCTGGGCGACCACCGCCATGTCGTGGGTGATGAAAAGAACCGCCGTCCCCGTCTCCCGCTTCAGACGGTTGATCAGCGCCAGGATCTCCGCCTGGATGGTGACGTCGAGCGCCGTGGTCGGCTCATCGGCGATCAGCAGGCGGGGCTCGCAGGCCAACGCCATGGCGATCACCACACGCTGGCGCATGCCGCCGGACAGCTCGTGCGGGTACTGGTCCAACCGCTTGTCCGGATCCGGGATGCGCACCCGCTGCAGGAGTGAGAGCGCGCGCTGGCGCGCCTCCTTCTCCGAGATGCCCTTGTGGGCGATCAGCCCTTCGGTCAGTTGCCGCCCGATCGTCAGCACCGGGTTGAGCGAGGTCATCGGCTCCTGAAAGATCATGCCGATCTCGTTGCCCCGGATCCGTCGCATCGAACGGCCGTCGACCTGCGAGAGGTCCATGGAGCCGCCATCCCGGTCGAACATCAGCCGACCGTTGGAGATCGTGCCGCCGCCGAACTCCACCAGACGGATGAGGGCGAGAGAGGTGACGGACTTGCCCGATCCAGACTCCCCCACCACGCAGACCGTCTCGCCGGGTCGGATGGCGAAGGACACGTCCTCGACGCCGACCACCATGCCCTCCGACGTCTCGAAATCGACGCGCAGCTCTTCGATGGAGACGAGGGCGGGATCGGTCATCGCGGGCTCGCTGTCATGGTGGCTTTCACAACCATAGCCAGCCCATGCGGTCGAGACCAGCGTCTCCGCATCCTGTTTTCGGGACGCTAGGCGCGAAGCGGGCAGCGGCCGCCATCCGGTTGCGTGACCCGGCAGATCGTCTGGCCAAGACACTTCATCGGGAGCGGCGGCCGCCGACGATCCTGAAGCGGCGGAGGATGCGCATAGGCATCACACAACCCGCTGCCTAGACCCCCACAAAAAATGGTGAACCCGCGCGAGAAATTGCTGACTTCAAATTGAGGTGCCGAGCGCAAGAAGTGGCAATACGTAACAAACAGCGTTGGCCAACGCTTCGCTCGCAGTTCACGTTCAAGGAGACGCATCGTGAGAAAATCCGTCACCGCCGGCCTGCTGTCGCTGGGTCTGGCCTTCTCTGCCCTTCCCGTTGCTGCCGGTAACCAGTTGGCTGTCGCTATCGGTGGTTATGACACCGTGTCGTACCACTCGGGCGAGCCCGCACGCGGCGAAGCGCGCATCAACCATTTCTGGAACGGCGCCATCTGGTACTTCACCTCGACCGAGAACCGCGATCTTTTCGCCTCGGACCCCGAGCGCTATGCACCGGCCTATGACGGCTACTGCTCCTGGGCGGCAAGCCAGGGCTACACCGCGCCGGGCGACCCGCTGGTCTGGGAGGTCACCGACGGCGTTCTCTACGTGCAGGTTCACGAGCGTGCGCAGGAGCTGTGGCAGGAAGACACCCCGACCTACATCATGCAGGCTGACGAAAACTGGCCGCGTCTGCACCCGTTCTGAGGGGCACGCGATAGGTTTGGATCGGGCCGCGGCGCATGGTGCCGCGGCCCGTTTCGTCTGTGGCACCATCTACGATCGCGGTCGGTCACCGGGCGCTCGCTGTCAGGTGGCTTTCGCAACCAAAGCCAGCCTGGGCGGTCGAGACCAGCGTCTCCGCATCCTGCCGTCGGGACAAAGCGGCCGGAGCGGGCAGCGCCCGCAGTCAGGCTGCGTCACCGTGCAGATCGTCTGGCCGAGATGCTTCATCAGCAGATGGTGTCGCTCCATCTCCACCGCGCCCCAGGCGGGCGGCAGCAGCGGCATGACCCGGTCATAGGCGACGTGGGCCGGCACGCGGCGGCCGACGATCCTGAGATGGCGGAGGATGCGCAGGTGATGGCTGTCGATCACCAGCGCCGCGCGCCTGAGCGTGCTGAAGTTGAGCACCGCCGCCGCGACCTTGCGCCCGACCCCGGGCAACCGCTCCATCCGGTTGAGGGCCGCCGGCACCGAAAGCTGCGTGAGATCGTCCAGGGCAACCCTACCATCGGGCTGGCTGAGGGCGTGGAGCGCCGCCTGCAGCTGTGGCGCCTTCACCTCGGCAAAGGTGACGCGGGCGATGGTCGCCTCGACCTCGGCCAGCGGTGCATCCCGCACCGTTGCCCAGTCGGCGAAGCGCCGGCGCAGAGCGGTGAATGCAGCCAGGGCGACGCCGGACCGGGTCCGTCCGCCGATCAGGCTGAGAACGAGTTGGTCGAGCGGTTCGAGCCACGGTCCTACCGTTGGCGTGCCGAAATGGCGCCGCAACCGCTGGTGAACATCGGCCAGCAGGCGCGGCCGCGCGTCGAACTGCAGGAGAAGCTGCATGGCCCGGAGACCATACAACGAGAAGTAGAACAAAGAAAGAACATTTACTCGGCCGGCGCCGGCCTCAGGTGCGGGATCTCAGCATGGCGTCGAGGCTCCACGGCCCGCCGCCTGCAAAGACGAAGTAGAGGAAGACGAAGCAGTAGAGGATGGCCGCATCCCCACCGTTGTTGGTCGGGAACAGATCCCGCGGCGCGTGGGCCAGCCAGTAGGCGAAGGCCATGGTGCCCGAGGCGAGGAAAGCCGCCAGCCGGATCTGGAAGCCGACCAAAAGGGCGAGGCCGCAGACGATCTCGATGACGCCGGCGAACCAGCCGAGGGAAAGCAGCTCCGTCACCCGCTCGGTCGCCGGGATGCCGATCAGCTTCTGCATGCCGTGCAGCAGAAAGATCAGGGCCGAGACCATGCGCAGAACGCTCAGGAGGCGCGGTTGCCAGGCAGCCAACATCTCCATGTCGTCTCTCCTCGAGCGGCGGACACTGGGCATTGAACGGATCGCCCTGGAACCGCGCAAGACGGCAAATGCTGCGCGAACCGGACCGATCGGACCGGTCTCTGGCAAGCGCCGATGGATATTTGAACCACCGCGAAGGGGCGGGGCTTTCTTGTTGGCTGAAATATCCCTGCCAGAGGCGTCGGTCGCTCGCCTCAGAGCCCCGGCAGCCAGGTGGCGAGCCCCGGAAAGACGATCAGCAGACCGACCAGCAGCAGCGAGCAGGCGATGAACGGCATGGCGGCGAGGTAGATCTGCCGCATCGTGGTTTCGGGCGGCGCCACCCCCTTCATGACGAAGAGCAGCAGGCCGAAGGGCGGCGTGGTGAAGCTGATCTCCAGAGCCAGGAGCATGATCAGGCCGAACCAGATCAGGTCGAAGCCCAGGCTTTCGGCCAAGGGAAAGAAGATCGGCACGGTGAGCAGCATCATCGAGATCTGCTCCATGAACATGCCGAGGACGAGCAGCACGCCGAACATCACCAGGAGCATGGCAACCGGCGCGAGCTCAAACGACGTCGCCCAGTCGATCAATCCCCGGGAGGCGCCGGAGAACGCCAACAACTGGCTGAACGTGGCCGAGCCGAAGACGATCAGATAGGCCATCAGGGTCACCCGCAGCGCCCCGATGATCGACTTCTTCACCGCCTCGAAGGTCAGGCAGCGGAAGAGAATGGCGAGGATGAGGACGCCCAGGGCACCGAAGGCCGCGGCCTCCGACGGGGTGACGATGCCGTTGATCATCATCAGCACGATCACCACCATCAGCCCCACCATCGGCACGACGTTGAGGCCGAGCAACCCGAGCTTCTGCAGGAAGGATCGCGCTGTGACGTCATAAGCCGGAGCCGCCCCGGGATCGAGCCGGGTCTGCAGCCAGATGAGGCCGAGGTAGAAGCCCGCCAGGATCAATCCCGGGATCACTCCAGCGATCAGCAGGGCGCCCACGTCGATCTGGGCCAGGGTGGCAAGCAGCACCGCGAGGGCCGAGGGCGGGATGATGATCGCCAACCCCCCGGTGCCCAGGATCGGGCCGATCGACATGTGCTTCTTGTAGCCGCGGGCCGACATCTCCGGCACCATCAGCGAGCCGAGGAGCGCGGTGGAGCCCATGGACGAGCCTGAAAGCGTCGAGAACCCCGTGCCCCCCAGGACCGTGACGTAGGAGAGGCGCCCCGGCAATCGGCCGAGAAGCTGGTCGATCGCGTTGAACATCCGCCCGCCGAGGCCGGTGTGAAAGAACAGCTCCCCCATCAGCAGAAACAGCGGGATCGGCACCAGCGCGAACGTCGTGAGCGACCCGAGCCCGTTGTTCAGAAGCTGCGCAACGCCGCGGTCGCCCCCCATGAACACCCAGGCCCCCACGATATTGGCCGCCAGAAAGGCGAGCGCCACCGGCATCCCGAGCGCCATGAGAAAGACTATGGTGCCGAGGAGGAGGGCGAGCGCCTCGAACCACTCCATCACTCGTGGATCCCCGCCTCGCCTGAATGCATCACCTCTCGCCCGATGACGAAGCGGGCGAACTCCACCGCCATCAGGCCGAAGCTGATCGGGAAGGAGAGGGTGAGGATCCAGCGCGGGAAGAAGTAGGCGCGCACGTCATAGTCGTTGCGCTCGATATTGGTGAGGAACAGGTCGACGCCCTTCCAGGTGAGGATCAGACAGACGACGACGCAGAGCGCCGCGATCAGGCGGCTGAGGGCGATGCGCAAGGCGGATGGCAGGGCCGCCGTCAGCAATTCGATATGCACATGCCCCCGCTCCCGCACCAGCCAGGGCGCGCCGAGCATGGTCATGTAGAGAAGGCCGTACTCCGCCGAGGTGAAGAGCCAGGCGAAGGGCTGCAGGCCGAGATTGCGCATGGCGACCGAGATCACGACCGAGATCATCAGCCAGACCAGCGTCGCCCCCGCGACGAACGCCATGGCGTAAAGCACGAAGGTGTAGAGGCGGGAGACGAGCGCCATGGGTAGGGACCGCCGGCCGTGGGGATGGCCCGGTCAGGCCATCCCCCCGCGCGGTGTCAGTCGAGCGCCGGGTCGTAGAAGAGCTCGATCAACGTGTCGTAGTTGGCAAGGCCCGTGGGGTGCTCCTCCATCAGGCCCCGCATCCGCTCCCAGGTCTTTTCCCGGGCGGCGGCGAGGTAGTTGGCGCGGGCCTCGCCCTCCAGCTCCACCACCTGCATGCCCTGGGCCTCGAGCGCGGCGAAGTCCTCGTCGCGCTTGGCCCGGAGGCGCTCGACGCTCTCCCGCTCATGCTCGATGGCGGCGGTCTGGATGATCTCCTGCGCCTCGGCCGAGAGGGCGTTCCAGCTCTCCAGGTTCACGATGACGCCTAGGTCGGTGGAGAAGAAGTTCGGCTCGATCCGGTAGTTCAGAAACTCGTTCCACTTCAGATCAATCAGGCCGATCTGGGTCCAGCCGGTGGCGTCCACCACCCCGCTCTCCAACGCCGAGTAGACATCGGTGGTCGGCAGGTCGATCACCTGGGCGCCGAGATACTCGGTGAAGAAGGCGTTGTAGACGGCGTTGCCGCGCAGCTTCAGGCCGTCGACCTCCAGGTTGCCGTCGGCGTCGAACTCCGGCGCGTTCCGGGTCCAGAGGTTGTAGGTCACGCCGCTGTCAAACCAGCCGAGATATTTCAGGCCCATTTTCTCCTGATGGATCTGGTCGATCAGCTCGATGCCGCCGTTGGCGCGGGCCTCGACCGCGGTGAGGTTGGAGGCCACCAGCGCGTCCTTCTCCGGCAACGCGCCGCCGTAGAACGAACCCGGGGTGTAGACCATGTCGACGATGCCGTCGCGCACGGCGTCGGGCTGCTGGAACATGCCGATCGCCTCGGGCCCGCCGCGCACCTCGATCTGCACCACGCCCTCGCCTGCGCTGTTCACCTTGTCGACGAACTGCAGGAAGGACTGGGTGTAGATCAGGGTTTCGGGAAAGGCATGGACGGCGGTCAGGGTCTCTTGCGCCGCTGCGGCCCCTCCGATCAGGGTGGCGCTCGCAAACACTCCCCCCAGCACGGTACGCTTCATTTTACTCTCCTTTCCGGGGTCTTCGCCCCGCCCTGTTGTCGGGGTCGTCGCCCCGTTTGGTTATGGCCGCCCCAAGCTCAGGGGCGGGGTCGTCAGCGCGCCGGCCAGGCCCAGGGCGCATCGGCCTGACGCCGTGTGGCGTAGGTCGCGATCGCCGCCTCGTGTTGGCGCGTGAGGTCGATGTCGTCCCAGCCGTTGATCAGCTTGGTCCGCCAGACCGGGTCGAGGCTGATCGGCAGCATTTGGTTCCCGACGCGGAGCGTGAGTTGGTCGAGGTCGACCGTCAGCTCCCGCGGCCCTTCCTCCAGCATATCGAGGAGCGCGGCATGGTCCTCCTCCGCCAGCACCCCCGGCAACAGGCCGTTGTTGACAGCGTTGGCGGCGAAGATGTCGCCAAAGCTCGGGGCGAAGACCGCGCGGATGCCGTAGTCAGCGAGGGCGTAGACCGCCGCCTCCCGCGAGGAGCCGCTGCCGAAGTTGCGCCCGGCGATCAGCAGGCTCGGCTGGCTGTCGTTCAGGGCATGGGGCCGGGTCGCGCCGGCCTCGTCGAACCGGGCATCGTAGAGCAGATATTGGCCATAGCCCGCGCCGCGGGGCGTCGCCATGAAGCGGGCCGGGATCAGTTGATCCGTGTCGATATTGGCGGCCGGCAGCGCCACCGCCTGGCCCTGATGCTGGCGCCAGCCGCTCATGCCACCTCCCGCCCGGCAAGGAACGGGCGAACGTCGGCGAGCGCGCCGGTGACGGCGGCCGCGGCGACCATGGCCGGCGACATCAGATGGGTGCGCGCGCCCCGACCCTGGCGGCCGCGGAAGTTGCGGTTGGTGGTCGATGCGCAGCGTTGGCCCGGCAGCACCAGATCGCCGTTCATGCCGACGCACATCGAACAGCCCGAGGCGACCCATTCCAGCCCGGCCTCGGTGAAGATGCGATCGAGCCCCTCCTCCTCCGCCTGGGCCTTCACCATGGCGGAGCCGGGGGAGACCAGACCCGGCACCCGGGCGCGCCGCCCGGCGAGGACGGCGGCCGCCATGCGCAGATCCTCGATCCGGGCGTTGGTGCACGAGCCGATGAAGACCTGGTCGATCGGTGTGCCTTCGAGCGGCCGGCCCGGCGTCAGGCCCATATAATCGAGCGCGGCGCGGACCCGGTCCGCCTTCTCCGGCCCCACACGGGTGGGATCGGGGACGCTGGCGGTGACCGGTGCCGCCTCCTCCGGCGAGGTGCCCCAGGTGACGATGGGCGCGATCTCCGTCGCGTCGATCGTCACCTCCCGATCGAACGCCGCATCGGGATCGGAGGCGAGACCGCGCCAGGCGGCGACAGCCTGGTCCATTGCCGCGCCTTTCGGCGCGAATGGGCGCCCGGCGAGGTACTGAAATGTCGTCTCGTCCGGCGCCACCAGGCCGAAGCGGCCGCCGCCCTCGATCGTGAGATTGCAGAGGGTGAGCCGCCCTTCCATCGACAGCCCATCGACGACGGGCCCGGCATATTCCACCGCATGGCCCCGCGCCCCGTCGGCGCCGAGCTTGGCGATCCAGCCGAGCGCCACGTCCTTTGCCCCGACGCCCGGGCCGAGGCGCCCGTCCACCCGGATGCGCATGGTCTTCGGCCGCTGCTGCCAGATAGCCTGGGTGGCGAGCACATGGGCCACCTCGGTCGCGCCAATGCCGAAGGCGATGGAGCCGAAGGCGCCGTGGGTCGAGGTGTG
This sequence comes from Pseudomonadota bacterium, assembly GCA_039180875.1. Lineage (GTDB taxonomy): Bacteria > Pseudomonadota > Alphaproteobacteria > Rhodobacterales > Rhodobacteraceae > JBCDCY01. Next base: position 26,064 of record JBCDCY010000015.1, read on the forward strand.
GCTGTCGCCGCAGGTAATGACGAGGCCCGGCAGGGTGATCCCCTGCTCTGGCCCGATCACGTGCACGATGCCCTGGCGCGGGTCGGTGAGGTCGAAGCAGGTGATGCCGTGCTGCGCGGTATTCTCGATCAGGGTCTCGATCATGCGCCGCACGTCGGGATCGGCGATCGCCACCCGGTCCCTTGTCGGCGCGTAGTGATCGGCGACGCCGAAGGTGAGCTCCGGCCGCATCACCGATAGCCCGCGTCCGGCGAGTTTGCGGAAGGCGTGGTGCGAGCCTTCGTGCACCAGATGCCGGTCGACCCAGAGGAGCGCTGCGCCGTCCTCCCGCGTATGGATGGCGTGCGCCTGCCAGAGGCGCTCGAACAGGGTGCGGGGCGGGCTGGTCACGGCCGCTCCTCCGCCGCTTGGGCGGTCATCACCGGCTCCCAATGGCGGGTCTCGTCGCCGCCGACCCGGGCGAGCTGCATCTCCAGTCGGAACATATCGGGGCGGTATAGGGCGGAGAGATGCTCGACACCACGCCCCTCCGCATCGCGCACCACCCGGGTGAGGGAGAGCAGCGCCGAGCCCACCGAGACGCCGAGCGCCGCCGCCACGTCGGGCGAGGCGAGGATCGCCGTCACGGTTTGGGAGGCATTGTCGACCATCACGCCGCCCCTCTCCAGCAATCTGAACAGCGGCGTCGTGGCGAGATCGGCCTCGGAATAGTTGAGCGCAATCGCCTCCGGCACATGGGTCGTGAGGTGGGAAAACGGCCGCCCGTCCAGCATCCGGACCCGGACGGCGGTCTGCACCTTCTCCTCCGCCGCCAGGCCGAGCGCACTCGCCACCGTTGTCGGCGCTGGACCGTAGGAGAACGAGAGCAGCCGCGCCGTCGTGTCCCGCCCCATCTGCACGATCTGCGGGATCAGCGTCGCCATGTCCGCCGCAATCGCCGCGGGCCGGGCGGCGGCGGTGACGACGGAGCCCGCGCCCGCCCGCTTTTCGATCAGACCGTCGGCCGCCAGGCTCTCCAACGCCCGGCGCACCGTGACGCGAGAGACGCCGTGCATCTCCGCCAAGCGCTGCTCGCCCGGCAGAGGCGCGCCGGAGGCGAAGCGCCCGCCGGTGATATCGTCCCGCAACAGCAGGTAGACGCGCCGCGCCTTGCCGCCCTCCGGCAGGATCCCCGTGGCCATCTCGCCCAAATGCCGCCCTCCTCCGCCTTGGGAGCCTAAGATCGTTTTTTTGCTATGCAAGATCTTTCTCAGGAAATACCATCAAACCGTGCTGATCCTACGGACTAAATCTGTCTTACAAAATGTACATGTGTGCGGGGCGCATCGCCCGGCTGGAGACGTAGCGCCGTGAGCCAGGACATCGACCCGATCACCCTCGCCGTCCTCGCCGGGCGGCTCGAGCAGATCGCGGACGAGATGGACGCGACGCTGTTCCGCGCCGCCTTCAACCCGATCATCGCTGAGGCCCATGACGCGAGCCACGGCCTCTACCATCCGACGACCGGCGACACGCTCATCCAGGGCAAGAGCGGTCTGCCGATCTTCGTCGGCGTGATGGCCTTCGCCGTGCAGGCGGTGATCGCCAAGGCGGCGGAGGCCAGCGATCAAGCGGACGGCGACATCTGGATCTTCAACGACGCCCATCTCGGCGGCACCCACCTTTCCGACATGCGGCTGGTGCGGCCGTACTATTGGCGGGGGGAGCTCTTCTGTTACCTCGCCTCCGTCGGGCACTGGCATGACGTCGGCGGCGCCGTGCCCGGGAACTACAACCCGGCGGCGACGGATGCCTTTCAGGAGGCGTTCGTGCTGCCCCCCGTGCGCCTCGCCCGCCGGGGAGAGACGCAGCAGGACATCGTCGACATCGTGCTCCGCAACACGCGCCTGCCGCAATCGGCGATGGGGGACCTGAACGGCCAGCTCGGCGCCCTCGACCTCGGCGTCCGGCGGATGGACGAGGTGTTGGGGGAGTACGGTGCCGACACCGTCAGCGCCGTCCTCGCCGCTCTCGCCGACCGGGCCGAGACCCTGATGCGGGCAGAGCTCGCGACGCTGCCAGATGGGCGGTGGGAGGCGGAGGACTTCCTCGACAACGACGGCATCAGCCCCGAGCCCCTGCCGATCCGTGTGGCTTTGGAGATCCGGGACGGCGCCATGGCGCTCGACTTCGCTGGCAGCGCCCCGGTGACTGCGGGGCCGGTCAACATCGCCCGGCCGACAGCGATCGCGACCGCTTATGTGGCGATCAAGCACCTCTTCCCCGATCTGCCGGCCAATGCCGGCGTCCTCCGCCCCGTCGACATCCGCATTCCGGAGGGAACGCTCTTGTCGGCGGAGTTCCCGGCCCCGGTCGGCGGCTATACCGAGACGATCCTCAGGATGATCGACGTCATCTTTTCCGCCATGGCCCAGGCGGCGCCGGAGCGGGCGGTGGCCAACGCCTACGGCACGATCAACGCCCTCTCCATCGCCGGGCGGCGGGCGAACGGCGCGCCGTGGGTGATGTTCAGCTTCTACGGCGGCGGCCATGGCGGCACGCCGGAGGGCGACGGCCTCAACCACGGCAACGCGCCGATCTCCACCGCCACGATCCCGCCGCTGGAGATCCTCGAGGCCGCCTATCCGGTGATGTTCCGCCAATGGGCGCTTCGCCCCGACAGCGCCGGGGCGGGTCGGCACCGCGGCGGCCTCGGCGCCGTCTACGAGATCGAGGTGCTGGAGGAGGAGGCCCAGGCGTTCCTGTTCGGCGAGCGGGGCCTTTATCCCCCGGCGGGCGTCGCCGGGGGCGATACAGCCGCTTGCAACCGCTTCGCCTTTGAACAGGCGGAGGGCTGGGAGACGCCGCCGCTTACCTCGAAAATGCTCGGCATGAAGCTCCACCGCGGCCAGGCGGTGCGGCTGGAGACCCCCGGCGGGGGCGGCTACGGCGCCGCGGCCGAACGGACGCCGCGAGAGGTCGCCCGGGACGTCGCCCTCGGCTATCTGAGCGCGGAGGCGGCAACAGAAGCCTACGGTGCGGCCTGGAAGGACGCGGTGGAATGAGCCGAAAGGTCGTGGGCATCGACGTCGGCGGCACCTTCACCGACGTCTTCATCCTGGATGAGGCGACGGGCCGGACCGAGGTCGCCAAGGTGCCGACCACCCGGCCCGACCAATCCGCCGGCTTCCTCGCGGGCATCGCCGCGCGGGTGGACGACCTCTCCGACCTCGCCGTGGTGGTGCACGGCACGACGGCCGGCACCAATGCGCTATTGGAGCGGAAGGGCGCCCGGATCGGTGTCATCACCACGGCCGGTCTGCGCGACGTGCTGGAGATGCGCCGCCGCGACCGGCCGCGGACCTGGGGGCTGCGCGGCAACTTCGCGCCCATCGCGCGGCGCGACCTGCGCCTCGAGGTGCCGGAGCGGACGCTCGCCGACGGCAGCATCCGCACACCAGTTGACCTCGACGCTGTCCGCGCCGCCGCCGAACAGCTGCGGGCGGCCGGTTGCGAGGCGGTCGCCATCCTCTTCGCCAACGCCTACGCCAATGGCGAGAACGAGCGTCGGTCGGCGGAGGCCGTGCGCGCCCTCTGGCCCAACGCCCACGTCGCCGCCTCCTCCGAGATCCTGCCCGAGATCCGGGAGTTCGAGCGCTTCTCCACCACCGCACTCAACGCCTACCTGCAGCCCGAGGTCGCCGGCTATCTCGCGCGGCTGGAGGAGGCGCTGAGCACCGGCGGCTTCACCGGCGAGTTCCTGATTGTGCAATCCAATGGCGGGGTGATGAGCGTTGAGAGCGCACGGCGCCTGCCCGTCCGCACCGCCCTCTCCGGCCCCGCCGCCGGGGTGATCGCCGCGGGCCATATCGCAGCGAGCGCCGGCTTTCCCAACGTGGTCACCGGCGATATGGGCGGCACCAGCTTCGACGTCGCGCTGATCGCCGACGGCAAGAGCGTGCTGAGCCCCGAGACCAGCATCGACTTCGGCCTGGTCGTCCGCACCCCGATGATCGAGATCGCGACGATCGGCGCGGGCGGCGGCTCCATCGCTTGGGTCGACAAGGGCGGGCTGCTCAACATCGGGCCGGAAAGCGCCGGCTCCAACCCCGGGCCCGCCGCCTATGGCCGCGGCAATACCCGGCCGACGGTGACCGACGCCAACGTCACCCTCGGCCGGATCGACGCAAACCGCCCAATCGGCGACGGCCTCGACCGGCTGGACCTGGAGGCGGCCCGCGCGGCCATCGACGCGGAGGTGGGCGCGCCCCTCGGCCTCACGACCGAAGCGGCGGCCGAGGCCATTCTCGCCGTCGCCAACGCCCGCATGGCCGGCGCCATCCGCCTGGTCTCCATCGAGCGGGGCTTCGATCCCAAGGCCTTCGCCTTCATGCCCTTCGGCGGCGGGGGGGCGCTGCACGCCGGCGCCATGCTGCGGGGTGTCGGCCTCGCCCGGGCGCTGGTGCCGCGCTATCCCGGTGTCACCTCGGCCCTGGGATGCGTGATCGCCGATATGCGCCACGATTTCGTGCAGACGGTGAACGCAGCGGTCGATGCGGTGGAGGGCGCGGCGCTCGCCGACCTCATTCAGGGCCACCGGGCGGCGGGGATGGCGTTGCTCGACGCCGCACGCTCCTCCTTCGCGCGGCGAGATCTGCTGGTGGAGCTCGACATGGCCTATCTCGGCCAGACCCACACGGTCGCGGTGCCGATCACCATCGAGGTGGGGGACGAAGCGGTCGCCCCGCCGACGCAGGAGGCGATCGAAGCGGCCTTCGACCGAACCTATCGGCAAACCTACGGCCGGCTGCTGCCCGGCGGCACGCGGCGGATCATCAACCTGCGCACCGCCGTCATCGGGCGCCGGCCGAAATTCGACCTTCGCACCCTTGGGCCGGCGGAGGGGGGCAGCGTCGACCAGGCGCTCCGCGGTCACCGCCAGGTGCACTTCGACGATGCCTGGCAGGAGACGGCGATCTACGACCGTCTGGCCCTGCCGGTCGGCGCCGTGATCCCAGGCCCGGCGATCCTGGAGCAGCCTGATGCGACGATCCTGATCGAGCCCGGTCTCGCCGGCACCGTCGACGATTTCGGCAACGTGGTGATCGCGGCGGTGGAGGAGGCAGCATGAGCGACAGCATCGACCCCACTCGAACCGCGCTGCTGACCATCGACCTGCAGAACGACTTCCTGCACCCCGACGGCGCCTATGGCCGGGCCGGTCAGACGGCGGAGGCGATCACCGCCCTGCCGGCGCGGATCCGACCCCTGGTCGACGCCCTCCGCGGCCGGGGCGGGACCTATATCTCGGCCCAGTTTACCCTGGTGCCCCGCCCCGACGGCATGCCGCTGATCTCGCCGCACCTGAAGGCCCTCCGCCCCTTCCTCGGCCCCGGCGACTTCGCGCCAGGCAGCTTCGGCCATGGGCTGGTCGAGGCTCTTGCGCCCGCAGATTTCACCATCGAAAAAGTTGCGTATTCAGCATTTTACCAGACGCAGCTCGAGTACGTTATGAAAGCAGTCGGCATTGAAAGCCTGATCGTCGGCGGCATCGTCAGCAACGGGGGAGTGGCCAGCACCCTCCGCGACGCCCATCTCCGCGACATCTCCACGGTGATGCTGAGCGACGGCTGCGCGGCGTTTCGGGCGGAGGTGCACGACGCCACCCTCCTCTCCCTCTCCAGCGTCACCCGGCAGATGACCTGCGCCGAGGCCCTGGCGATGATCGAGGCGGCGCCATGAGCCTCCGCCAGCGCCTTGCCGAGGATCGGATCCTGGTCGCCCCCGGGGTCTATGACGGCCTGACGGCCCTGATCGCGGCGGAGGCGGGGTTCGAGGCGCTCTACCTCTCCGGCGCGGCGGTGGCCTACACCCGCCTCGGCCGACCCGATATCGGCCTCTCCACCATGGGCGAGATGGCGGAAACCATGGCCTTGATCCGCGACCGGGTGGACCGGCCGGTGATCATCGACGCCGATACGGGCTTCGGCAATGCGCTGAACGCCCAGCGCACCATGCGGGTCTACGAGCGAGCCGGGGCCAACGCGCTGCAGATCGAGGATCAGGTTTCTCCCAAGCGCTGCGGGCACTTGGCGGATAAAGCGCTGATCTCGGCTGAGGAGATGGTCGGCAAGATCCAGGCCATGGCCGACGCCCGACGCTCGGCCGAGACCCTGATCATCGCCCGCACCGACGCCATCGCGGTGGAGGGGATCGCGGCGGCGCTCGATCGGGCGGAGCGCTACGCCGAAGCCGGCGCCGATGCCCTGTTCGTGGAGGCACCCCGCTCCGGCGACGACCTCGCCCGCATCGCCGCGACCTTCGGCGGGCGCATCCCCCTCCTCGCCAACATGGTCGAAGGGGGCACGACGCCGATGCGGACCGCCGAGGATCTGCAGCGGGCGGGCTTCTCCATCGTGATCTTCCCCGGCGGCATCGTCCGGGCGCTCGCGTACGCTGCGCGGGACTACTACGCGAGCCTGGCGGCCGCCGGCTCCAACACCCCATTCGCCGACCGGATGTTCGACTTTGCTGGCCTCAACGACCTGATCGGGACAGACGAGATGCTGGCCGCCGGCAAGCGTTACGACGGCTCCAAGACCTGAGATGGCGGCCGTTGCCCCGGCGCCGGAGCGGTTCCCGACCGAGGTCGCGACCCTGATCATCGGCGCCGGCGCGGGGGGTCTGGTGGCCGCCCTCAGCGCCCATGCGGCGGGGGAGGAGGTGCTGGTGCTGGAGCGGGATGCACTGCCCGCCGGCTCCACCGCCCTCTCCGCCGGGTTGATCCCGGCCGCGGGTACCCGGTTCCAGGTTGCCGCCGGGATCGCAGACGGTCCCGCCACGTTCGCCGCCGATATACAGCGAAAGGCGGAGGGTGAAAACGACCCGGCCCTCGTCGACCTGCTCGCCTCCGGCGCGGCGGAGGCGATCGAGTGGCTGGCCGACGCCCACGCCCTGCCCTTCAGCCTGGTCGACGATTTCGACTATCCGGGCCACGCGCGGCGGCGGATGCACGGCCTTCCGAGCCGCTCGGGCCAGGAGCTGATCGACCGCCTCCGCGCCGCCTGCGAAGCAGCCAGCATCGACATCGTCTGCGAGGCAAGGGCCGAGACGCTCTACACCGACGGGCCGCGCATCGCCGGCGTCGGCCTGCAACGCCCGGACGGGGTGGAAGAACGCATCGGCTGCGGGCGCCTGATCCTCGCCTGCAACGGCTTCGGCGGCAATCGCGCCCGGGTGGCCCGGCACATGCCGGAGATCGCCCAGGCGCTCTGGTTCGGCCATGACGGCAACCGGGGCGAGGCGCTCGACTGGGGCGAGGCGCTTGGGGCCGCGACCCATCATCTCGGCGCCTATCAGGGCCACGGCAACGTCGCGCATCCCCACGGCATCCTGATCACCTGGGCGGTGACTACCGAAGGCGGCGTGCAGGTGAACCGCGCAGGCAAACGCTTCTGGGACGAGAGCCGCGGCTATTCCGAGGCCGCCCGCGCCGTCCTCGCCCAACCGGGCGGCGCGGCCTTCGCGATCTTCGACGCCCGGATCGCCGGGATCGCCCGGCAATTCGCCGACTTCCAACGGGCGGAGGAGGCAGGCGCCATCAAGTCCGCCGCCAGCGTCGAGGCCTTGGCCAAAGCCTTGGGCCTGCCAGCGGCGACGCTCGCCGAGACCATCTCCGGCCTCCCCGCCGGGGGCATCGACTCGTTCGGCCGGCGCTTTCCCGAGACACCGCTGGCGCCGCCCTTCTGCGGCGTGCGGGTCACCGGAGCGCTTTTCCACACCCAAGGGGGCCTTCTGGTGGACGGCGGCGCCCGGGTGCGGCGCCCGGACGGCAGCAGCTTTCCCAACCTCTATGCCGTGGGCGGTGCCGCCTGCGGCGTTTCGGGTGCGGGCGATGCCGGATACCTGTCGGGCAACGGTCTGCTGAGCGCCGTCGTCCTCGGGCGGATCGCCGGGCGGGCCGGCGCTTAGAGCTCGATCTCGACCTCTTCGGGTGGCTCCTCGGGGGTGAGGGCGGCGCGGGCCTCGGCCAAGGCCTGGGGGTCGATCAGCCAGGTGTGCAGGACCCGACCCTCCTCCCGCTCCTCGATCACCACGGAGAGGCTGGGGCCGCAGCCCTCGCCCGCCGCCCCCTCCACTGGCCAGAGGACCGGCGGCATGTCATCGGGGGCGAGGTCGATGTCCCCCGCCTCCGCCAGTGCCGGCGCGCAGGGTCCGCCGAAGGCAAGCGCCCGGCCCTGGGGCGCGGCCGCTGCCTGCCCGGGGCCGTATTTCTGCTCCAGCGCCGCAACCAGGGCGTCGGCGCTTACCCGATCGGCCGGGAAGAGCTTGCGGCGGTAGATCGCGACCAGCGGCGCCTGGGGCTCGGCCGGGTCGGAGAGGGCGAGCAGCAGCTCGTCCGCCTCCGCCGACAGCATCCCCGCGGCCGGCAGTTGCGTTGGATCGGCCGTCGCGCGAGTGAGCGGCACGCCGTCGTCGTAGCGATCCTCGGCCATCGCCTGGAACTCCGCCAATGGCATGCCGAGGGTGAGGCCCAGCACGTCCGCCGCCTTCAACCCGGCCGGCGGCGGGGCGGAGGGTGGCGCATCCGGCGCCTTCGCAGCACCCTCGCCCGTCGCCCCACTGGTCGCCATGGAGAGGCCGGGCACGGCCACGGCAGAGGTTGGCGCGATCGGCACCGGGGCGAGCACCGCATCCTCTCCAGTGATCGGGTCGCGGGTGAGCAGATAGGCCTCCTCCAGCAAGGCCAGGCGCAGGATTGGCTGAGCGCCGACATCGCCGCCCGGCACCTCGGCCGAGATCGGGCGGACCCGGGCCAACACCCGGACGAGCCCTGCCCCGCCGGCCTCGGCCAAGACGCGATCGGCGGCCTCTCGCCCGACCTCGATCTGTGTGAGTTGGGCGGTGTCGGCGGGCTCCAATCGGACGAGGCCGAGGGCGCCGCCGGTCTGGACCACGGGGGCCACGGCCGCGCCGGTCACCGGCAGCAGACCCGTCTCCTCCACGTAGGGTCCGACGCTGAGCGTCGCCACGGCCCAAAGGGGGCCGTCGGCCAGGCGGTCGAGGCGCGCCAGCTCCTCCGCGATGGCATCCTCGCTCGCCGCATCCGCCTGGGTCGCGCCGAGCTGCAGCGCCACCATCTGGCGGACCAACGCATGCTGTCCGAGGCGCGCGAGATGGCCGAGGAAGACATCGGGCGTGCTGAGGTACGCGCTTTCCGGCAGGGGTTCGAGCGGGGCGCCGGCCGGCACCGCGAGGTAGGGCCCGATGTCGAGGCTCGCGACCTGGCGCTGCAGGCCAGGATCGGCGTAGATCGTCAGGCCGCGAACGGCGCGATAGGGCACCACCCGGCCGAGGCTCTCTTCCGTGATCAGCGTCGCCCGCCGGCCGGCGACGCGCAGGCTGCGCAGCTCCGTCTCGAGCCCCAACCAGACCTGCCGCCCGCCGCGCTGGGCGGGGCCGAGCCGGTTGACCAGGGCCTCCGCCTCCGCCCGCGGCATCGGCAGGAAGCCCGGCAGGCCGGTCAGTACCGGCTGCTCCCCCCGCGCGAATTGCGGCCAAAGCTGAAAGCTGTAGCGCGCCTCGAGCGGGAAGCCCTGGCGCGCCATGTCGTATTCGCCGAGCCTGGCGGACTGCACGGCGATCTGACCGATCGGCAGCGTGGGCGCGCGGGCGGTCACGGCCTGGATCAGCGGCTCCCCGATCGCCTCGAACACCGACTGGCGCTCGAATTCGTTGAGGGCGAGCTGGCCGTAGCGGTCGCGCTGGATCGGCAGGAACTGGTCCTGCTCGGCTTGCGAGAGCAGGTTGCCGACGATCTGCTCGGCCAGGGTGCTGTCCGGCACGGCCTCCGGGCTGACCTCCCGCACCGCCTGCAGCGCGAGCGCCAGGCCAGCCACTCTTGCATCGCCCGGCCGCGGCAGATGCGCTGTCCGTGGCCGGTCTTGCAGCTCGCCGCTCAGCACCCGATCGCCGAGGGTCGGCGCGCCGTAAAGCGCCGTCAGGCCCTCGGTCGTGGCGAGATCGAAGTCGGCGAGCCGGGGCGCCTCCCCCTCCCACACCCGGGGCAGCGGCTCAGGCACCTGCCAGGTGAAGTTGCGCTCAGCGAGTGGCGGCACGAGGTCGGTCTGGCCGCGGGCGCCGTCCGGGCGAACGTAGAAGCCCGCGTCGAGCACGGTCGCCTCCATGGTCAAGATACCCTGGCCGGAGCTGTACTGGTCAGAGGTCATCGCCGGGTTCTCCAGCGCCAGCAGCGCGCCGAGCAGCATGCCGCCCCGCGCCTGCTGCTGCAGGGTGCGGCCCGTTACCTCATCGATCGGCAGAAGATGCAGCGTCGGGCGGTTGCGCAGTTGCAACCGGATCTGGCTGTTGAGGAAGCGGTTGTTGAGGCTGAGCTCGCGCGTTCCCTCCTGAAACGGGCCGGACAGCATCCAGCCCTGGCCCGGCGTGAAGCGGGAGAGCTGGGTTTGCGACAGCAGGGCGGCCCGCGGCGGCACCGTGGTCACCTGCGCCTGCTGGCGCAGCAGCGCCTTGAACTGGGCGAGGCGGGTCTGCTGCTCCACCTGGGGCAGGCGCGAGAAGCTCTGGAAGGCCGCTCGGTCGGGCAGGTCCTGGCGATACCAGTTTCGGATCAGGTTCTCGTTGTCCAGAAAGGCCGGCCGGCGGTTCAGGATCCAAAGCGCCAGGCGCCGGTCGAGCGCCGAGCCGTTCAGGACCGGCACGCCGGGGGTCAGCCTCTCCACCACCCGGGGTGGGGGCGGCGCCTGGTTTGCCGTGGGGTTGGAGACATCGCCGCCGCAGAAGGTGGCGAAGCGTTGCAGCGCCGGGGCAAAGCCCGCCAGCGGCCGGGTCATCCGGGCGCCGCTCGCCTGCTCTGTCAGGGTAAGCGTGGCCCCGGCCGCCATCTGGGCGATCAGCGGGTGGTTGGCCGGCATCAGGGTGGCGAGCGCCCGGCGGCTGGCGAAGTAGACCGAGGGCGCCGCTCCGAAGTCGGTGTCGTCGACGGCGATGCCGAGGGCGTATTGGCGCTGCGCGTCCTCGGCGTTCACCTCGATGGCGGCGGGATCGCTGAAGCCGTCGAGGGCGACGAACAGCAGATATTGCCCCTTGCCGACCGGCAGCCGCTCCGCCGCTGGGCCGGGAAAGGCCGCGCCGCCCGGGTTGCCGCGGCTGCAGGCGAGCGTCACGCCCGGGGCCTGGCCGCCATCGGCGATCTCCGCCTGCCAGCCATGCGGTCCCTCGGCCAGGTCCCAGGCCAGTGCCGGGCCGGCAAGGCAGACGCCCACGAGGCTCAACGCTCCCCTCAGCATCCCCATTGCACCCCTCCTACCCATCGGATTTCAGCAGCAGCCCGAAGATCGAGAGGAGCTGCGTGAGATTGGCGAACAGCCCGATGATGGCGATCACCGCCAGCATCGCCGGATCGGCCAGCACTCGGTCGATCCAGTTCGGCTGAATGAGCGACTGCACCCTTGCGCCCTGAAAGCTGGTGCGGAGCACGGCCGAAGCGGGGGCCGAGATCGCATTGGCGTGAAAGCCGTAGAGCTGGGGATCGGCGGCCGGGCTGAAACTGCCGGCGATCTGTAGCTCTCTTTGCCTCTTTTCTTCTTCTTCTTCTTCTTGTTCCTCGTCCTCATCCCTGGCGTCGGTCGCCTCGATCCTTGCCCGCTCCCCCCGCAGCAATGGGCCCGACTTGATGGTGGCGAACTCCGAGGTGCCGAGACCGTAGAGAAGCGGCCGCTGGCGAACTTCGTAACGGCCGCCCAGAACATAGCCCGTCTCGCCGGTGGCCAGATCGTTGCCGAGGGTGAGCTCCCCGCGAAAGGTCAACGGGCCCGCCGCGTGCCAGTCCCGCCTCGTGAGGTAGAAGACCGTGCGGTCGGGCAGCCGATCCATCGTCAGGCGGGCAGGCACATCGCCGCCCGAGGCGAGATCGCCGACGGCCCAGGGGTCCGTGTCGTCCGGTGCCCGCACCGTGATGGCCACCCGGCCGCGGCTGGCCATCCGAAGCTCGGCGCGAAAGTCCTCCGGCCAGACCAGATCGACCCGGCCTCCCGCGATGGTTCGGGCCAAGCCGGCGGGGCAATCACCGGGTGTCGCGGACGCATCTCCCTGCCCACTCCCGGCCAGATCCGGGAACTGATCCTCCTGCGAGAGCGGCACACAGGCGACGGCGTAGTCGAAGGACCAGACATTCTGGTTGCCCTCGAAGATCACGCTCGCCGCTGTCGTCTCAGCCTCGATGACGTAGACGGGTTTAGCGTAGGGAAAATAGGCGCTGGCGATGAGGAAGGCGACGATGCTGACGGCGCTCACCAGCACCATCCAGATGATCGAGCGGAGGTAGCGCCGGGCCCGCACGAACGCGAGCCAGAGGAGCACGGGCCTCATCGGCTTGCCGCCAGATCCCCGATCTCGACCGTCAGGGGCACTGGCGGCTGCGCCTGGCCGTTGCGATAGGACCAAAGCTGCACGTCCTTCGGCCCCGCTCCTAGCGCGGCGGCGTCGACGACGCAGGCCATGTCGTAGGCGGTGCGATTCTCATGCTCCAGCGCCCGGCAAGCCACTGGCTGCTGATCCACGAACAGAAAGGCCTGCTCCGCCCGGCGGCTGTTGATCAGGAGCGAAACCTGGTCGCCCTCGATCCCCTGGCCGCGCCAAAAGGCGGGCGCGTAGGTCGTGGCCGGCCCGGTGCCGCAGCCGCCCTGGGCGAGCAGGACGCCGATCTCTACCGGCTCAAGCGCGCTGAGCAGGTCATCGTGCTCGCCTTCGTAGGCGACCGGCACCCGCGCGCCGGTCTGCCCGGCGTCCAGCGTATATTGATTGCGCGCCTCATAGAGACCGTCGGCCGACAACATGCTGATGCAGACCTCGCCCTGCCAGCCGCTCGGCACGTTCACCTCTATCAAAGGCGCCTCCGCCGCCACCTCTGCCGCGGTGGCAAGGACGTTGCCGGCGACCAGCCCGATCAGATGGCCGCCCGAGATCTGGGCATTCGGGTGCAGCGTCTCGCCGAAATCAGCGTCTTCTCCGAGCTTGATCGGTTCGACGCCCTGGCCAAAGCTCGCGGGGGAGAGAACAACGCTGCCGAGGATGAGCGACAGAGTGATAAACCAACGCATCTGCATACTTGCCACGATCACGCTACTTGGACTCGCACCGCCCAGTATTGCTTTGGAACCGGTTCGGATCAACTCGGCATTCAGCGCGGAGGATGGCCAGGGCCTCGCCTTCAGCCACGGCGGCACCTGCTACGCGGTCTTCCCTGCCCATGTCGCGACGATGCCCGGGCCTGTCACCGTCAGCACCGCCCTGCCGGTGCAGAGCGGCGCCGGCGAGGCCTATCTGCCGTTCTGGGAGGAGATGGACCTGGCCGTCGCCCTGGTGCGCTACGGGCTGGAGGGGCGCTGCGACCCCGGCTTCGACCGCCTGCGCGACGCCCGGCTGGATCTGGTGGCCAACGACCGCGGCACCCTGATCCGCCTGCTCGCCAACGGCCAGGTCGAGCGGCTGGAGATGGCGGTGGAGGAGACGAGCTACCGCCACTTCACTGCCACGCTCCGCGATCCGGAGAAGGAGGTCTTTCAGGGCACGAGCGGTGCCTTCTTTTTCGTCGGCGACATGCCCGTGGGCATGGCGGTCGAGGCGCTTGACCCGCGCCGGGCGCGCTTCGTGCGGATCGAGGAGATCGCGATGAACCTCGGGCGCTGGTTGCGCTCCGACAGCACGGCCTTCGCCGCCCAGGGCCCGTCCGCGACCGTGCCCGGCGATCAGCCCGGCCTGGCGATGCGGATGCTGGATGCCCAGACGCCGCCGATCTCGCCGGAGCTCGCGGCCGACCGGGTGCTCGGCCCTGGCGCCTATGTGGCCGAGCCCCGGGGGCCGGTGGTGCTCGATCTGGGCTTCGAGGGCGAGGAGGCGGTGACCCTCACCCGGGTGCTGATGGAGAGCGCGGCAGAGCAGGGTCAGGCGGTGCCGCAGACCGTCCTCATCCAGGTCGACAGCAGCCGCCGCCCGCCCTATCGCTGGCGCCGCTTCTGGTCGGGGGACATGGGGCGGGACGGCGTGCTCGACACCGGCGCCCGGGCCGCGACCCAGGCCCGGCGGATGCGCATCACCATCCGATCGGCCTGGACCGCCGGGCCCATTCGCCTCGACCGTATCGAGGCGCGTTGAGGGGCTGCCGAGCCGAAAGAGAGAAGAGCCTCCGGCGGGGATATCTTTGCCACTGCGAGACCGGCCCAGGCTTTCTTGCTGGTCCAAATATCCAAGATCCCGCCGTTGCGCGCCCGCGGGCCGGTCGCCCAAGGCGCGCGCCTACTGCGTCACCCGGATGGAGACCGGCAGGTGATGGCTGCCATGCTTGGCCATGCCGGTCAGCGTCGCCGCTTCGTCCAACGCCAGACTGGCCCAGACATCGAAGAGCCGGACGCTGACGGAGTCCTCGCTCAGCCGCACCAGACAGCGGTTATAGCTGTCGTTGTGCAGCATCCAGCAGGAGTTCTCCTCGCTGTAGTCGCCGACCTTGAAGCTGTAGAAGACGCGCTGCCCCTCGGCCAATGAGCCGCTGTAGTAGTTCGCCTCGCTCTCGAGCTTGCCGCGCTGGCTGTCCTCCAGCCCCGAGGCATCGTACCAGATCTCCAGCACCGGCCCGGAGCTGAAATAGGCGTCGAGCGCGGCGCGGCGGACCTGCGGGGCATCGGCATAGAGGCCGTATTCCCGGGCCATGCGCATCAGATCGGGGTCGCCGGAGCTCATCATGATCTGCATGGCGGCGATGCTGCGGGCCGGATCGGGATCGGACAGCAAGGACTGGAAGCTGTCACGCTCGCTCACCCGCTCGTCGACCTGACGGCGCAGATCCTCCACCGTCAGGGACTGGGCCATCGCCGGCCCGGTGAGGCAGGCGGCCAACGTGGCCGCGACACATACTCGCTTCATCTTCACGCTCCTCATGCACAGCACCCCCCGGTCGACAGGCGGAGGGGCCTCACCGCACCACCATCTCGGCCGGGATGGCGACGCCCGAGTAGTTCACGTGCCCGCGCAGGATACCGTCATCCTCGAGCACGAACTGGCCTTCGGTCTGGTTGTTGCTGTTGGCGAAGCTGACGGTCAGCCCGCTGATGTTGAGATGGGCCGGACCGTAGCAGTCCGCCCGGGTGTAGAGGTTGATGCAGCTCGTCTCCGGGAAACGCTCGAAGAACGGCCAGACCTCCTCCGCCCCGAACTTCAGCCGGTCGAGGGCTGCAGTGATCGCCTCGTCCTCTTCGAGCGCAGCCCTGTCGATGCGGATGGCGATATTGCTCCGGCGAAACAGTACCTCTTTCAGCGCACGGGCCCGGACCACCTCGTCGGCGTCGTTGAAGCCCATGGAGATCGCGAGCTCCAGCAGCGC
The DNA here is from genome assembly GCA_039180875.1 of Pseudomonadota bacterium. Taxonomy (GTDB): domain Bacteria; phylum Pseudomonadota; class Alphaproteobacteria; order Rhodobacterales; family Rhodobacteraceae; genus JBCDCY01. The sequence continues at coordinate 41,440 of JBCDCY010000015.1, forward strand.
AGGATCGTCCGTGCCGATGATCGTCTCGAAGGCGGCAAGCCGAACGCTGGTGTCCTCGCTCTCGAGATAGGGGAGGAGTTTGTCCACCGTCTCCGCCCGCCCGGTGATCGTGGCGATCAGTGCATCGGCGTCGATTTCCTGCGCCCGAAGCGTCCCGGGAATTGCAAGAAGCACAAGCAGAAAAACGAACTTACCCATCGCGGCACCCGACACGGTCAACGCCGTGAGTTAAGCAAAGGGCGCGCGCCAATGCAAAGCCGAAGGCGAGGGGTGCGTCGGCGCCGGGCGAGGCAGAGATGGTTGCTCCTCCGATCGGGGGCGGTCGCGAAGCCCGCTTGCGCGGCCGGCGCCGCCTCATTGCGATCGGCGGCGGATCGCCCCCGGGGTGGTTCCCAGCACCTTGCTGAACACCCCCGTCATGTGGCTTTGCGAGCCAAAGCCGCAGTCCTGCGCGATCGCCACGATAGGATCGTCGGAGAGATGCAGGCGGCGCTTGGCATGCGCCAGCCGGCGCGCCACCACGTATTGATGCGGCGTGCGCCCGGTCGCCCGCCTGAAGAGCCGGGCGAAGTGGTAGGTGCTGACCCCGGCGACGGAGGCCAGATCCTCGATCGAGAGCGGATCGGCCCGATGGTCCTCAATGTGATCCAGCACCGTCTGCACGCGCCTGGAGACGGAGGAGGGCTGCGTCAGGCGCTCGGGGCGCCCCACCATATGGTGGGCGACGCGCATCATCAGGATCGTCGCGACCGAGCCCACCTGATCGGCGGTCGGCGGAGCCATGCTGGCCTCCCAAAGGCCGCAAAGCTGCTGGGCGATGACGATCATCGCGTCGTCCTCGCCGTGCCAGACGAGCCGCGGCCGGAAGTCCGGCCCCGGCTCCCCTGGCGCGATCGGGGGGAGCAGCGCGGGCATGAAGGCGAGCTGGACGCCCCAGCCGGAGCGGGACGCCGCGATCTCACGCTCCCGGCCGGCCGGCAGGAAGACGAATGTCGAGGCCGGCGCGTCGCAGCCCAGATCCTCGTGCCCCGACAGCTCGTAGCTGCCGGCCGATTTCCCGAGATGGACGTCCAGGAAGTGGCGGCCCGCCGGCACCGTGATCCGGCAGGCGCCGGGCGGGCGGGCAACCAGCATCCAGCCCGCGCCGTCGAAACGAAAGCCATCATCGCTGCCATGGTCGCGCCGATACATCGGCTATCCGCTGGATATGCTCGGCATGGCATCACCTTGACCTAGCAGCGAGCAAGGATCTTCCGTGCGGCGGGCGCTCTTCTGGATTCGTGCCATATCGGCACGGCGGCAGGGTCTGCCCATCCGGGGGGCAGTCCTCTTCTCTGCAGAAAAACATCGCGTCGCGTACGGCCGGGGTTGCGCGATCCAGCCTCGATCCTGCTGAGTGGGGGCTGCAGTCTCGATCAGGACACCATGCGCTCCGGCGAACCCGCTTCCCCTCGGCCCCTGCCCGTGCGGCCGACTGCCCTGCCTGCCTTCGGCCTGCGGCTTCGCCGGCTGCGGCGGTCGCTCGGGGTGAAGCAGATGGCGCTGGCCGACCTTCTGGCCGTGGACCAGACTACCGTCTCCCGGTGGGAGAGCGGGGTCCAGGTGCCGACCGACGGGGTGCAACGCGCCGCCTTCGCTGCCCTGCAGCCGGAGCGGCCCGACGACGATGCGCTGCGGCGGCTGGTGGAGCGCTCGGGAGACTGCGTGCATCTGGTGGACGAGGCGCGCCATACCTGCCTCGCCTACTCCATGCCCAGGGCGCGGGACTGGCGGACCAGCCGCCGCGCCATGCTGGGCGTCTCGCTCTGGCAATTCGCGACGGAGGAGATCGCGGCGGCCGAAGATGCCCTCGCCGACGCCGGCTGGTGGGATATGCACGCCCCGCCGCCCCGGCGCTTCCGCACCTCGCAGCGCGTCTCCGACCGTATCCGGATCAGCGCCGGCGAGATTACGTGGGAGCGCCTTTACCTCGCCGACGGCACGCCGGTGCGCCTGGTCAGCGGCCGGCGGCCCGCCCCTTAGGAGGCAGCGCAGGCCCCGCATATCTTATGCGTGGCAGGGCGCGGCCGGCATCCGCTAGGCAGGGACCATGGCCCGCGCCCTCCCCTCCGTCCTGGCGATACTGCTGCTTTGGGCCGCTGGCGTGGGCGCGGCGGGGCAGTTCGCCAAGATCGCCGTGCCGTTCCCTGAAGTGCAGATGCTCTATCCGGAGGCGGCGGGCCGGCAGGGCTGGCTGCTGTCCTCGATCAGCCTGGTGGGCGCGCTCCTCGGCATCGTGGCAGGGCGCCTGGTCGGGCGGCTCGGCACCGCGCGGGTGCTGTACGCGGGGCTGCTCGGCGGGGCGGCGATCTCGCTGTGGCAGGCGACGGGGCTGGCGTTCCCGACGCTGCTGGCCAGTCGGCTGCTGGAAGGCGGGGCGCATCTCGCCATTGTCGTCGCTGCACCCACCCTGATGCTGCAGATCGCGCCGGCGCGTCTGCAGGGAGCTGCGATGGCGCTGTGGAGCACGTTCTTCGGCGTCTCCTTCGCCCTTGCCGCCTGGCTTGGCCTGCCCCTGGTCGCCGCCTTCGGTCCGCGGGCGCTATTCCTCGCCCACGGCTTGCTGATGCTGGCAATCGCCTTGCTGCTGGCGACCGTGCTCCGGCGCGCCCGTCTCGACGGCCGGGGAGCGGAGGAGCCCGCGCGGCCCGGCCCGGCGCTTCTGGCCGCGCATCTGAGGGCCTATCGCTCGCCCTTCATCGCGGCGCCCGGGATCGGCTGGCTGTTCTACACCATGACCTTCGTGGCGCTGCTGGCGATCCTGCCGGAGCGTTTGCCGGAGGGGCAGCGCCAGTCGCTCACCGCTTTGCTGCCGCTCCTCGGCATCGCTGTTTCCCTGCTGGTTGCACCGCTCCTCCTGCGGATCATGGGCGGGACGACGATCGTGGTGGCGGGCTTTGCCCTGGCCGCGGCGGCGATCGCCAGCCTGGCCTTCGGTGCCTCCCTCACCCTGGTCTGCCTCGCCCTCTTCCCCGTCCTCGGCCTGGTGCAAAGCGGCAGCTTCGCCGCTGTGCCGGAGCTGAACGGCAACTTGGCCGATCGTGCGCTTAGCCATGGGGTGATGGCCCAGACCGGCAACATCGGCAATCTGCTCGGCACGCCCGCGCTCCAGGCGGTGCTCCGCGGCGGCGGGGAGGCCGGCCTTTTCACGGCGGTCGTCGGGCTTTACGGCGCTGGGATCGCGGCGCACCTCTTCCTGCGCCGGCAGCGGATCAGGACCGGTCGCCTCACACCGCGCCCTGATACTCGCCCCGGGCCGGATAGTCCCGGCTGATCGCACCGTCGAGCGCCTTCAGAAGCTCGGAGAAATGCGGCCGGACGAACGGCATCGTCTGGACGGAGGCGTAGTAGAGCGTGCGGGCCGGGGTCACCATGAAGACACCGGGCTCGGAGAACAGTGCCGGCTCCTCCACGTCGATCGAGGTCTTGCCCTTCGACGTCGAGATGAACAGGCCCCAGTCCCGCGCCGTCTGAAGCGGCAGGTCGTAGGCGACGCGCAGTTTGTCGGCGTGGATGGTCTCGGCCATCTTCTCACCCCGCTCCTGCCCGTCGGCGCTGACGGCGACGGTGGCGACGCCGCGCTCGGCGAAGTCGGGGGTCAGCCGCTCGAGCTCCCGCAGATAGGTGGCGCAGATCGGGCAATGATAGCCGCGGTAGAACACGACGAGCGTGCCGCGCTCGGCCGTCTCGCCCGACAGCACGAAGCGATCGCCATTGGTGAGCGGCAGGTCGAGGTCGGGGGTCTTCTTGCGGGGCATCAGCATGATGTCACTCCTCAGGCCGGGGTCAGGATTTCGTGCGCGGGCGAGCGGTCGTTGCCGCCGGGCTGGCGGGCGCCGCCCACCACGTGGATGCGGCCGGCGAGCGCCACACCGTCGGTGCCGTGGCGGGGCGTCGGCATCGCCGGCAGCGCCGACCAGGCATCGGCGGTGGGGTCGTAGACCCAGGCCTCGGCAAAGACGCCGTCGTTGTCGGTGAAGACCGCCTCGCCGCCGAAGACGTAGAGCTTGCCGTCCAGCACTGCACCGGCCAGGCCCGCCTGGCCCTGGGGCATCGGGGCGAGGCTGCGCCAGCGGTCCTCCGCCGGGTCGTAGACCTCCGTCAGGCCGGTCAGCGCGAATTCCTCCCGCCCGCCGGCGACATAGAGGCGGCCGTCGATCACTCCGCCGGCCGCGGAGTTCCGGGCGACGCTGGCCGGGGCCGCCTTGTCCCAGGTGTTCGACGAGACGTCCCAGACCCAGTGGGCCTGCATGTCGGCATGATCGCCCCGCTCCTGATTGGCGTCGCCCGTCAGGCTGCGCCCACCGACGGAGTGGATGCGCCCGTCGATGACCGCGGCCACCTGCTCTGCCTGGGGCTGGGGCTGGGTGCCGGCGGGGTGCCAGCGCGCGTCGCCGAGCGCCCAGATCGCCGGCTTCATCTGCCAGACCCCGCGGGGTGGCGAGCCGCGATAGCCGCCGATGGAGTAAAGCGTGCCCTCGGCCGAGATCAGCTTGTTGTGGTGGCGCCGCTCGGGCAGGTCGGGGCCGATGGTCCAGGCGTCCCTGCCGGGATCGTAGACTTGGGTGAGCGCGATGCCGTCGCGGCTCTTGGCAACCGTGGCGATGCCGCCGGCGATGTAGAGCTGGCCGTCGTGCAGCGCCGGATAGACCTCCTGCACGGCATAGGGCATCGCCGCTGCGCTGCTCCAGGCGCCACCCTCGGCCCGGCCGGTCCTCGGCAGGGTCGTCAACGCACCGGCGGCGAGGGCGGAGGTCATCAGGCTGCGGCGGGTGATCATCGGGGGTCTCCTCAGAAAAAATCGGTGGACGCGGCGCGAGGGAGGCGCCGTTGGGGACGGCTCTTCGGGGAACGGCTGTCAGGGTGCGCGGGCCGGGTCAGGTCGCGGCGCGCGCTGTCACATCGCGGCGACCCGCGGCCGGCTATCCGCCCGGGGTGGCAACTGCTCCTCCCCGGCGAATGCGGTGAAGCCGGGGCGGGCGGCGAGCCGCTCGAACCAGGCGGAAAGCGCCGCGCCAGGCAGCGTCAGCCCCATGGTCCGGTGGCGGTTGATCGCGACGCCGGCGGTGATGTCGGCCATCGAGAACTCGTCGCCGCCCAGGAACGGCTGCTGCGCCAGAACGGCGTCGAGGCGCTGGGCGCTGTCGGCGATCTTGGCGTGGAGCTCCGCGAGATCCGCCTCGCCGCCGAGCCAACCGCGCACGAAGACATCGCGCACCGGCGGCCAGAACACCGTCGCGACCCAGTCGAGCCAGCTATCCACCTCGGCCCGCTGAACAGGATCTTCCGGATAGAGCGCCAGGGCGTGCCGGCGCCCGAGATGGCGGAGGATGGCGTGGGCCTGCCAGACGACGGCCGCGCCGTCCTGCAGCACCGAGATGGTGCCGGCGGGGCTGAGCGCGGTGAAGGCGGGCGTGTCGAGCCCGCCATGGGGCCCGCCGACGATGCGGCGCTCGGGCGCCAGCCCCGCCTCGGCGCAGGCCCAGATCACGCGCTGGACGTTCGAGGAGGTGCCGCGGCCCCAGAGGATCAAGCGCTCGCTCATCACGCCCTCCCCTACTGCGCCTCGGGGCGGTCGGCGACGAACCAGGTGCCGCTCGGCCCCATGCCGGAGATCTCCAGGACCACCTCCTCATCGGTGACGTGGAACCGCCGGCTCCAGGCCGCGGAGATATAGGAGGTGCCGGGGGGCACCAGGGTGAGGCGGTCGTCATCCCATTCCTTGCCCTCGCCCATGCGCCAGACCCCCTGCAGCACCCGCACGAAGCGCACAGTGTCGTGGTAGTGCGGCGGCACCCGTGTGCCGGCGGGGATGCGCACGCGCATCAGGAACGGCCCGGCCTCCGCCGGGTTGCCGAGCAGCATGGCCGCGGCAATGCCGTTCGGCACGGTGGGGTTGGTCTGCCAGTCGATGTCGTCCTCTTCGATCAGCCACTCGGCGATCGGCGGCTCGTCGTAGAAGGCGGGCGGCGCGGCATAATCCGGCTCTGCCCGGAGCGTGCCGGCGACCAGCGCGAGGCTTGCGGCGGTGATGACGAGCTTCATGGCGATGTCCTTTCGGGGTTGGGGGGTCAGGCGAGCCAGGCGAAGACGCAGATCCGCTCCGCCCCGTCGATGGCGCGGCTGATATGCCCGCGCCCGTGCAAATCCTCGCCCTGGTAGACCTCGCCGGGCAGGATCCGGCGGACCTCTCCGTCGCCGCAATCGACCTCCATGCCGCCCGTGAGCATCAGGACGATCTGGCGTTGCGGGGCGGGGTGGAAATCGTGGTTCAGGCTGCCGGGCTTCTTCACGGCCTGCCAGGCGGTGATCGGGATCTCTCGCGTCACCATCCCGCTCGGCCCGCCATAGAGATAGTCGAGCCGCTCGTCGGCGAAGTGGGAGCGGCCATCGGCGCTGTAGCAGCGGGTGAGCTGCGGGCCGGGCGCCGGCGCCGGCAATTCGCTCAGCCGGTTCGTCACAAGATCGTCGTCGAGCGCGATGAAGGCGGAGCGGAAGCCCTCCGCCGACAGGGCCCGACTGCGATGTCCGCGGCCCGTGGTGTCGGTGACCTCCAGCAGGTCGCCCGGACGGAAGATCCGGACGGCGCCGTCGGTGGTGGTGATCTCCAAGGCCCCGGTCATCACGATCACCAGCCGCCGGCGCGGCGCGGGGTGAAAGTCGAAGTCCATGTCCCCCGGCGTCCAGCGGAAGGAGACATGGCGGGCCGGCATCGGATCGGATTTCTCGTCGTGCACCCGTGCGTGCGGCAGGGCGAGCTCGACCTCCTCGAAGGTCGAGCCGCCGTCCGCTGTCGCGATGGTCCGGGTGAGCTGCATTTTTGTAGCGGTTACTGCGCTGCGTCGGCCGCGGCGCGGAAGTCGGCCAGCACCTTCTCACCGGGCATGCCGCGCGCCTCCAGCGCATCGGCCCACTGCACGTTCACCTCGGCCAGCGTATCCGACAGCGTCGCCAGATCGTCGCCGGAGAACTCCGAGAAGGTGATCCCAGCCTCCTCGAGCTGCGCGATGGTGGCCGCGCGGTTGTCGTCGACGGAGGCGCAGGTGCGGGTCATCGCCTCGTCCGCGACGGCCCGGAAGACGGTCTTGTGCTCCTCCGACAGGGCGTCCCAGGTCTCCTGCTTCATCAGGTAGGTGGCGAAGACCGTGCCGAAATTGCCGCCCAAGGTGGCGTGGGTGGCCAGTTCGTCGAAGCCGTAGGTCTGGAAGCTGTCGAAGCCGAAGAACAGGCCGTCGATGGTGCCACGGCTGAGGGATTCGTAGATCTCTGGCGTCGACATCCGCACCGACACGGCGCCAAGCGCCCGGGCCGTCATGTCGAGCGCGCCGCCGGCGGTCCGGATCTTCAACCCCTCCAGATCCGCGACCGAGGTGACGGGGGCATCGGCCGTGAAGATCTCGTAGGGCGCATTGACGTAGACCATGATCGCCTTCAGCCCGGCCGGCGCGAGCTCGTCCTGGGCCAGCACGCCCTCATCGACCAGTTGCCAAAGGGCGGCACTGCCCTGGCAGGCTGTGCCGTAATTGCCGGGCAGCGCGGCGACATCGGTCATCGGCAAGGTCTCCGGCACGAAGGTCGGCACGACGAAGCCGATATCGGCGATGCCATTCTTCACCAACGCCGGCACGTCCTGGGGCTTGCCGAGCTGGCTCGAGGGGAAATGCTGGAACTCGATGGCCCCGTCGGTGCGGGCCGTGACCTCTGCCATGAACCACTGGGTGAGGGATTGGGAGACGTGGTGCTCCGGCGGCAGCACGTCGGCGACGCGGAAGGTCTCGGCCTGGGCGACGGGCGCGATCAGGGCCGCGGTGGTGGCGAGGGCGGTGGCGAGTTTCATCTGTTTTCTCCCTTTCATCGGTTTTCTTGGGGTCAGTTCCCCATGGTGCTCGGCAGCCAAAGCGTCAGGATCGGAAAGGCCACCAGCACCGCCAGGATCCCGATATGAGCCGCGACATGGGGGGCGACGCCGGCAAAGATGCGCTCCAGCGGCTGCTTGGTGAACTGCGAGACGACGAAGACGTTGAGGCCGAGGGGCGGCGTCACCATGCCGATCTCGGCCGTGATGATGACGATGATGCCGAACCAGATCGGATCGAAGCCGAGGCCGACGATCACCGGCAGGGTCACCGGCACGGTGAGGAACAGGATGGCGATCTGATCCATGAAGAAGCCGAGGACCAGGTAGACCAGCAGGACCAGCACGATGATGGTCCAGCGCGACATCTCCAGATCGCCGATGGCGCTGACCAGGTTCTGGGTCACCTGGGTGAGGGTGAAGAAGTAGCCGAAGATGTGGGCGCCGACGATGATCATGATGATCATCGCCGTGGTCCCGCCGGCCCGCACCAGGGCCTGATAGGCCGTGCGCCAGGTGAGGCGGCGCTTCAGGAACGCGATCACCATTGCGCCGGTGGCGCCGATGGAGGCCGCCTCGGTCGGTGTTGCGACACCCAGATAGATGATCCCCGTCACCAGCATGACGAGCACCGCAATGGGTCCGACGACGGGCAGGACGGCGAGCTTGTCCGCCCAGCTTCGCGCCTGGCCGCGGGGGGCGGCGGCGGGGGCGACGAAGGAGATCACCACGATGGTGGCGATGATGGTGAGCATCACCAGCAGGCCGGGCACGATGCCCGCGACCAGCAGCCGGCCGATCGACTGCTCGGCGATCAGGCCGTAGAGCACGATCGGCACCGACGGCGGGATCAGCATGGCCAGCCCGCCGGTGATCGCCACCACGCCCGTCGCCACCCGGGGATCGTAGCCCTGCCGCAGCATGGCCGGGACCGAGGTGCCGGCCAGCGTCGCCGCCGAGGCGGTGGAGGAGCCGGAGATCGCGCCGAAGCCCGCACCGGCGAGCGCGGTGGAGATGCCGAGCCCGGCGCGCACCCGCCCGACCCAGACCGACATCGCCTCGAACAGGTCGTCGGCGATGCCCGAGATGATGATGAACTCCGCCATCAGCAGGAACATCGGGATGGTCAGCAACTCGTAGGAGTTGACGGCGGCATAGGGCGTCGTCTCGAGAAACCCGATGACGAAGTCGGGACCGCCGAAGAAGTAGAGCCCGACGACGCCCGCGATGCCCATGGCGAAGGCGACGGGGATGCCGATCAGCAGCAGGGCGATCAGGACGGCGATGACGACGATGGAGAGCATGGACCTTACTCCGCCCGGGAGGCGGCACTGGCCACCGGCGGCACCGGGATGAGCCCCAGCATGCCGCGCCCGTGGCGCACCGCATCGACCATCAGGCGCACGGCGAGGCACGCCATGCCGAGCGGCATCAGCCCGACCGAGGCCCAGGTCGGCCATTCGTAGACGCCGGGCGTTACCCGACCCTGGACCCAGGCCTCCACCGTCAGATGGATCCCCTGCCAGGCAAAGCCGAGGGTGAGGCCGAGCGCCAGCAACACCGCCAAAAGATCGCAGGCCGCCCGCATCCGATCGGGCATCACCCGAAAGATCAGGTCGATCCGGATATGGCGCCCATCGCGCCAGCTCGCCGCCAGGGCGAGAAAGAACAGGCAAGGCAGCAGATAGAGGGTGATGAGGTTGAAGCTCCAGGGCAGCGGCCGGTTCAGCCCGTAGCGCAGACCGACATCGACGAAGACCAGCAGCATGACGGTGAGCATGGCGAAGGCGGCGATGGCCGTAGCCGCCCGCTCGAGCGTGGCGAACGTTCGATGAAGCGGTGTCGTCGCGGTCTGAGCGTTCTCGGCCATGTCGGTCCTTTCCGCCTTCTGACTTGCCGCCAGATAGCATTTGTGCGATATACGGTCAAATGTTCATATTTCGCACATCACGGAGCTGTGCACCCAAGATCGTTCGCCGACCGGATCGCCTTGCGCTAAGGGAATGTCGCATGACCGAGGAAAGCCCGACGAAGTTCGCCGCCATTCCGGATGGCCTGGCCCAGGCCGACTACGTGCAGTCCCTGGCCAAAGGCCTGGCGCTGCTGACCGCCTTCGGCCCTGCGTTTCCGGCGATGACCTCCGCCGAGGCCGCCAACCGCATCGGCGTCACCCGTGCGGCGGCGCGGCGGCTCTTGCTGACCTGTGAGGCGCTCGGCTTCGTGGTTCGCGACGGGCGCCAGTTCCGGCCGGCGCCCAAGGTGCTGGACCTCGCCCGTGCCTTCCTGTCGTCGGTTTCCTGGATCGACGCCGCCCGCGGGGCGATGGAGGCCTTGGTGAATGATCTGCACGAAACCTGCTCGCTCCTGATGCTGGACGGCAGCGACGTGGTCTTCGTCCAGCGGGTCGAGGCGGTGACGCGGCTGCTGACGGTGAACGTCCGCATCGGCACGCGGATGCCGGCGCTCAACACCGCCGGCGGCCGGGCGATCGCCGCCCATCTCGACTCGGCGCGGCGGGAGGACTTGCTCGCCACCGGCTTCACACCGATGACGGAGAAGGCCGCCCGCGACCCTGAGGAGCTGCGCGCGATCCTTGAGACCGTGCGTCAGGATGGCTTCGCCATCATCGACGGAGAGATGGAGCAGGGTCTGCGCTCCATCGCCGTGCCGATCCTCACCCCCTCCGGCACGCCGCTCGGTGCCCTGGCGATGTTGATCCAGGCGAGCCGGGTCTCGGTCGAGGACCTGCACGGCACGTTCGGCCCCCGCCTGAAGGCCGCCGCCACGACCCTGTCGGCCAGCGCCGGATCGTGACCGAAGCGGCGGCGGCGGATCGCCTCTCCGGCGGACCCTAGCCGCCGGGTCCGCAGTCGATGCAGCGGAGCGGCGGGTTGGGCCCGAAGCCGAGGGTGGCGTTGAGGGAGCGGAGCGCGGTGCGCACGCCCTCCTCCAGCACCGGATGGTAGAACGGACGCTGCAGGATCTCGGAGACCGTGAGGTTCGCCTCGATGGCCCAGGCCAGCAGATGGCCGATATGCTCGGCCGCCGGCCCGAACATCTCCGCGCCGACCAGCCGATCCGTGTCGCGCTCGCCATAGACGTGCAGCAGGCCATGGTTCTCCTGGATCACCCGGGCCCGACCCTGATCCGCCCACGCCACCGCGCCGGTCTCGAAAGCGACGCCGGCCTTGGTGAGATCGGCGTGGGAGCGGCCGGCGATCATGATCTGCGGGTCGCTGAAGACGATGCCGAGCCCAGTCCGCCGCGCCCGCCGGTAGCTGTCGGGCAGCCGCGCCGCATTCTCCCCCGCGATCCGCCCCTCGTCCGCCGCCTCGTGCAGCAGCGGCAGATCGACGGTGGCGTCGCCGGCGATGAAGATCGAGGTCTCGCCCACGCGCATCGACAATGGATCGTAGGCCGGCATGCCAGGCGGACCGAGGCTGACCGAGGTGTTCTCGAGGCCCAGGCGGTCGAGATTGGCGCGACGCCCGGTGGCCGCCAGCAGGTAGTCGAAACGCTCCTCCCCCGCCGCATCGCCCTCGCGCCAGGCGACGACCACCTCGTCGCCGTCGCGGCTGACCGTCGCCTCGGCATCGAAATGGGCCGGGAACTCTCCGGCGAACTGCGCCCGCGCGGCGGAGATCAGCACCGGATCACTGAGCGGCCCGACACCGCCGCCGCGACCGAAGAGATGGACCCGCACGCCCAGCCGATGCAGCGCCTGGCCAAGCTCCAGCCCGATCACCCCGGCGCCGAAGACGGCGACGGAGCGCGGCAGATCGGTCCAGTCGAACACATCGTCGTTGACGATCAATCGGTCGCCCAAACCCTCGAAGGGCGGCGGCAGGTTCGGGCGGGAGCCGGTGGCGATCACCACTGCATTGGCGTGTAGGAGGGAGCCGTCCTCGAGCGCCAAGGTCCGGTCGTCGCGGAAGCTGGCGTTCTGGCGAATGAGATGCGCGGGATCGAAGCCCGCGACCGCGTCCTCGACGAAACCGACGAAGCGATCGCGCTCGGACCGCACCCGGGCCATCACCGCCTGTCCGTCGACGCGCGTGCCGTCATGGCGGATACCGAAGGCGTCGAGCTTGGTCGCCCGGTGGTTGGCCTCCGCCGCGGCAATCAGCAGCTTGGACGGCATGCAGCCCACCCGGGCGCAGGTCGTGCCCAAGGGCCCGCCGTCGATGAGCGCGACGGAGCGGGTATATTTCACCGCCTCGCGGTAGGCGGCCATGCCGCCCGTTCCGGCGCCAAGGATGGCGACATCGACGGTACGTTCGCTTGCAGCGGACATGGGACCTCCCGGAGTGGGCCCCGCAGGACGCGGGGACTTCATTGGCGGAACCGCCCGATCAGGCCCGGCGAACGCTCACCGCGCAAGCCCCGCGAGCGCAGAGCGTCGGCCGATGAGGAGGAGCGGGCATGGCGCGGCCCCAGTCGAGGGATGCGTCGTTCTGACCCTCCGAGAGATAGACTGTGCGCCCCACCGGATCGACCCCCGATCTCGCTCTAGCAGTGAGCGTCGCGCGATCTCCGATCAGCCAACGAACCCCCCGGACCTGACCGTCCAGAACACCCGACCCAGCGGCGCCATCCGTCTTGCGCTCGGCCAATGGATCGGCCAAAAGACGCCGCGCAGGCTGCCGTAGCTCAGGGGTAGAGCACTCCCTTGGTAAGGGAGAGGTCGAGAGTTCAAATCTCTCCGGCAGCACCAGCCGATCCATGTCCGGTGCTGAGAGAGAGACGCCTCGCGGCGCGGGTCAGGTGATCCGGTTGATCATCGTCAGCACAGCGGGTTTGCGGCCGATCAGCTGCAGACAGACATCGCCGGTGCTTTTCTTGGCGATGCGCTCCACCGCGTCATCGGATTGGCGCTCCTTGGGGCGCACGTTTTCCAGGTCGCGGGTCACCGCCGCCTCGATCTCGGCCCCGAGGGTTTGACCGTCATCGAGCTCGTTGCGCAGCCCCTGGATCTCGGCCCAGGCCTCGTCCAGCAGGTTGCCGTCCTCGTCGAGCAGGAGCGACAGGATCACTTGGCCGCGGAGCGCCAGTTTCAGCCGCTCCCGCACGATGCCGTCGCGGGCGCCGACCAGCACCGAGCCGTCGAGGTAGAGCCGCCCGACCGGCGCTTGGCCGGCGATCACCGGGCGCTCGCCGCTGAGGTCGAGGATGGTGCCGTTTGGCGCCAGGCCCGCCGCGATCCCGCCCGCCTCCGCCAGGGCCGCATGCTCGGCCAGATGGCGGAACTCGCCATGCATCGGCACCAGCATGCGCGGCGCCACGAGCTTGTGCAGCGCCTCCAGATCCGGGCGGTTGGCGTGACCGGAGACGTGGTAGCGGCCGTCCTCGCCGTCGAAGACCCGCACGCCGCGCGCCGTCAACTGGTTCTCCACCGCGGCCACAGCGACCTCGTTGCCCGGGATGGTCTTGGAGGAGAACAGGAAGGTGTCGCCTTCCCCGATCTCCAATCGGCCATGGGCGCCGCGGGCCAGCTGGGCCGACATCGCCCGGCGCTCCCCCTGGGATCCGGTGACGATGACCATCAGATGGTCCCCCGGAATGCGCTCCAGATCCTCGATGCCGGCCAGGGTCGGGAAATCGGGCAGCACGTCGGCCCGCCGGGCCGCGTCGAGCATGCGCAGCATGGCGCGGCCCATGACGACGATGGCGCGGCCCGCCGCCTCTCCCGCCTGGGCCAGGGTGCGGACCCGCGCGATGTTGGAGGCGAAGGTGGTGGCGACCACCATGCCGCTGGCCTTTCTCACCAGCTCGGTGATCGGTCCGGCCAGATCGGCCTCCGACCGGCCGGGATGGGGCGCGAAGACGTTGGTGGAGTCGCAGACCAGGGCCTGGATCCCGCCCGCCGCCACCTGCTGAATGAGCTCCGGCGCATAAGGCTCACCGACCAGCGGTGTGGTGTCGGCCTTGTAGTCGCCGGTGTGGAGGAGGCGCCCGGCCGGGCTGTCTATCACCAGCGACGAGGCCTCAGGTATCGAATGGGCGATCGGCAGGAAGCCGACCCGAAAGGGCCCCGCGGCGATCTGCTCCGGCCAGGGGGGCGCGAGGTTCACGATCTCGGGGTCGAGGCCCGCCTGGTCGAGCTTCATCCGCGCGATCTCCGCCGTGAAGCGGCGCGCGTAGACCGGCGCCTTCAACCGGGGCCAGAGGTGGGGCAGCGCGCCCACATGGTCCTCGTGGGCGTGGGTGATGAAGATCGCCTCGAGCCGGTCGGCCTGATCGGCAATGAAGCCCGGATCGGCCATGATCAGGTCGACGCCCGGCGTGCTCTCCATATCCGGAAAGGTCACGCCGACGTCGACCAGGATGTAGCGACGATCCTCGTCAGTGCCGTAGCCGTAGGCGTACATGTTCATTCCAACTTCGCCTGCGCCGCCGAGGGCGACGTAGTGAAGCCGCGCAGTGTCGGTCATTATCCCTCTTTCCGGTTTCGCGCGTTGATCAGCACGAGCCCGTGCATCGTCAGATCGCTGTCGACATGGTCGATGATCTGCGTGCCTTGGTTAAACAGCGTCGATAGTCCCCCCGTCGCGATAACGGTCATCGGCCGCTCGCGTTCCTCCCGGATACGGGCCGCAAGCCCCTCGATCAAGCCGATATAGCCCCAAAAGACGCCCGATTGCATACACGCCACCGTGTTCGTGCCCACCACCGCCTGGGGCATGGTGACATCGACATGGGGGAGCGCCGCAGCAGCCTCGTGCAAGGCCCGAACGGAGAGATTGACGCCCGGCGCGATCGCCCCGCCGATATAGGCGCCGTCGCTGTCCACCACATCGAAGGTCGTGGCGGTGCCGAAATCGACGATGACCAGATCGCCGCCATAGCGGTCGAAGCCGGCGACCGTGTTCACCAGTCGGTCGGCGCCGACGATGGTGCCCTCGTCCACCCGCACGTCGCAGCCTAGGATGCAGTCGGGCTTGCCCACGACCACCGGCCGGCAGTCGAAATAGCGGGCGCAGAGAACGCGGAGGTTGAAGACCACCTGGGGCACGACCGAGGAGATGATGACCTCGGTGATCGCCACCTCCAGCCGTTGCAGCCGCATGAGGGAGGAGAGCCAGACATAGTATTCGTCGGCCGTACGCTGATGCTCCGTCGCGCAGCGCCAGTCGGCGACGAAGCCCTCGCCGTCGTGCAGCGCGAAGACGGTGTTGGTATTGCCTACGTCGACGGCGAGGAGCATCGGCTCAAGCCCCCTCTTTCTCCGGAAAGTGAACGTCGGCGGCGGCGAGCGCAAGCGCGCCGGTCGGGGTTTCGATCAGCAACGCTCCCGTCGGGTCGAGGCCGAGGAAGCGGCCGGTGATCGCGCGGTTCGGCAGGCGGGCGGTCACGGTCTCTCCCACCCCTTTCGCCGAGGCGAGCCAGGCGGCCCGGACCGGGGCGAAGCCGTCGACCTGAAAGCGTCCCTCCCAGGTGGCGAAGGCCGGGGCGAGGTGGGAGAGGAAGGTGCCCGGGTCCGGCGGGGCGGGCGTTGCGTCCGCCAGGGCGATCGGCGGCAGGGCGCCGGCCTCCAGCACGTCACGCAGCGGGGCGGTGACCAGGTTCACGCCGATGCCGATGAGGAGGGCGGGACCCGCGGCCGTTGTCGCCGTCTCGAGCAGGATGCCGGCGAGCTTGCGGTCGTCGAGCAGCACGTCGTTCGGCCATTTCAGCGTCAGCCGCTCCGGTTCGGCGATCAACCCCGCGACGGCATCGCGGAGCGCCAGGGCGGCGACGAAGGAGCGGAGCGCGGCGGTCGCGGGCTCGCCGCTCACCGGCATCATCAGGGTCGCCATGAAATTGCCCCGCGGCGCGGCCCAGGCCCGGCCGCGACGGCCGCGGGCCATGCTCTGCCCCTCGGCGCGCAGCCAAAAGGGCGGGATCGCCCCGGCCGCCGCCTGGCGGGGGGCCTCCAGCATCGTGCTGTCGACCTCCTCCACCTCGATGCGGCCAACGCCGTCAGGCCAGAGCGCGATCATGGCGCGTCAGTTCAGCAAAGTCGCCGCCGCGCTGCTCGCCACCGCCTCGACCCCGAAGAGGTTGATGACGCCCGCGACCATGGCGATGGAGGCGCCGCTCAAAGCCACCCACTGGCTGGTCGACATCCGGCCCGTCAGCGCCTCGCCCGGCGTGCCGAAATACATCAGATAGACGATCCGAAGGTAATAATAGGCCCCGATCACGCTGGCGATGACGCCGGCGATGGCCAGGGGCACGAGCCCCGCATCGACCGCCGCGCGGAAGACGTAGAGCTTGCCGAAGAAGCCGACGAAGGGCGGGATGCCTGCCAGGCTGAACATCAGGATGGCCACTGCGGCCGCTCGGGCCGGCTGCACCGCGCTCAACATGCCCAGCGCCGCGATGTCGGAGACCGGCCGCCCGTCGCGCTCCATATTCAGGATGAAGGCGAAGACGCCGACATTCATCACC
Organism: Pseudomonadota bacterium; assembly: GCA_039180875.1. Taxonomy (GTDB): domain Bacteria; phylum Pseudomonadota; class Alphaproteobacteria; order Rhodobacterales; family Rhodobacteraceae; genus JBCDCY01. The sequence goes on from JBCDCY010000015.1 coordinate 57,764, forward strand.
AGATAGATCGAGAGGTAGATCAGCAGGGCCTCGACCCCCGCCTCGGTTCCCGCCGCCAGGCCGACCAGCGCGAAGCCCATATGGCCGATGGAGGAATAGGCCATCAGCCGCTTGATATCGGTCTGGCCGATGGCAGCGATCGAGCCGAGGAACATCGAGGCGACGGCGAGCAGCACCAGGATCTGCTGCCAATCCGCGACGGCGAAGCCGAAGGCATCGTGCAGGATCCGCGCGAACAGCACCGCGGCCGCCACCTTGGGCGCGGCGGAGAAGAAGGCCGTCACCGGGGTGGGCGAACCCTCGTACACATCCGGGGTCCACATGTGGAACGGCACGGCCGAGATCTTGAAGGCCATCGCGGCGCAGATGAAGACGAGGCCGACGATCAGGCCGATCGACATCCCCTCCTCCGCCACCACGCTTTGGATCGAGGCGAAGACCGTCGTGCCGGTATAGCCGTAGACCAGGCTCGCACCATAAAGCAGGAGCCCCGAGGAGAGCGCGCCGAGGACGAAGTACTTTAGCCCCGCCTCGGTGGACTTGAGCGAGTCCCGCCGAAACGCCGCCACGACGTAAAGCGCCAGCGACTGCAGCTCGAGCCCCATATAGAGCGTGATCAGATCGCTCGCCGACACCATCACCAGCATACCCAGCGTGGCGAGCGCGATCAGCACCGGGAACTCGAAGCGCAGCAGATCGTGGCGCTTCAGGTAGTCGATACCGATCAGCAGCATCATCGCGGCGCCGACGAGGATCAGCACCTTGGCGAAACGGGCAAAGCCGTCGTCGACGAAGGCACCGTCGAAGGCCATGGCGCGCCCCTCCCCGGTCAATGCGATCCAGGCGGCGAGGCCGAGGAAGACGGCGATGGTGGCAATCGTCACCCGCTCCGCCTCCCGATCGTGGCCGCGGAAGACGGCCCACATGAGGGCGGCCATGGCGTAGAGCGCCAGGACGATCTCGGGCAGGACGATGGTGAGGTTTTCCGACAGCATCGCTCAGGCCCGCCTCATTGGCTCTCGGCCAGCTCGATGGCCGGCCGCGCTTCGAGCACCGCGGTCTCATAGCCCTCGACCAGGGCGGAGACGGAGGGGCCGATGATATCCAGCACGAGCGAGGGGAAGACACCGAGGATCAGCATCGCCGCGATCAGCGGCACGAACAGCACCCGCTCCCGCCGGTCGACGTCGCCGATGGTCTTCAAGCTCTCCTTGATCAGCGCGCCGAGGCTCACCCGGCGGTAGAGCCAAAGCGCGTAGCCGGCCGAGAGAATCACACCCGTGGTGGCGCCGAGGGCCACCCAGGTATTGGCCTGGAACGCGCCGATGAGCGTGAGGAACTCGCCGACGAAGCCGCTGGTGCCCGGCAGGCCGACATTGCCCATGGTGAACATCATGAAGATCAACGCATAGACCGGCATCCGGTTCACCAGGCCGCCGAAGGCGTCGATCTCCCGCGTGTGCATCCGATCGTAGATCACCCCGACGACCAGGAAGAGTGCGCCCGAGATGAAACCGTGGGAGATCATCTGAAAAATCGCGCCGTCGATCCCCTGCTGGTTGCCGGCAAAGATCCCCATGGTCACGAAGCCCATATGGGCGACGGAGGAGTAGGCGATCAGCTTCTTCATATCCTCCTGCACCAGCGCCACGAGCGACGTGTAGATGATGGCGATCACCGAGAGCGCGAAGACGAAGTTCGCCAAGAGGTCCGAGGCCACGGGGAACATCGGCAGGCTGAAGCGCAGGAAACCGTAGCCCCCCATCTTCAGCAGGATCGCCGCCAGCACGACGGAGCCTGCGGTCGGCGCCTGCACATGGGCGTCCGGCAGCCAGGTGTGGACCGGCCACATCGGCATTTTCACGGCAAAGCTCGCGAAGAAGGCGAGCCAGAGCAGCGTCTGCATCCCGCCGAGGATCTGCCAGCCCATGATCTCGATCGGTGCGAAGGAGAACTGGTGCTGCAGCAGCGCTTCGATGTCGGTCGTGCCGGCCTCGAAGTACATCACCAGCATCGCGATCAGCATCAGGACGGAGCCGAGCAGGGTGTAGAGGAAGAACTTGAAGGCGGCGTAGATCCGTTCCTTCCCGCCCCAGATGCCGATGATCAGGAACATCGGGATCAGCCCGCCCTCGAAGAACAGATAGAAGAGGATGAGGTCGAGGGCGCAGAAGACACCGATCATCAGGGTCTCGAGCACCAGGAAGGCGATCATGTACTCCTTCACCCGGTGCTCGACCGACCAGCAGGCGCCAATCACGATCGGCATCAGCACCGTGGTCAGCATCACGAACAGGACGGAGAGGCCGTCGACCCCCATCTTGTAGGTGAGACCGCCAAGCCAGGCCCCCTCTTCCACGAACTGAAAGCCCGGCTCGTTGGGATCGAACTGGGTGAGCACGCCGAGAGAGACGGCAAAGGTGGCGAGCGTGGTGACCAAGGCCACGAGCTTGGCATTGCGCTGCGCAAGCGGGTCGTCGCCCCGGAGGAGCAGCGCCAGCACCGCCGCCCCGATGAGCGGTAGGAAGGTGACGAGGGAGAGCAGGTTGTTCAACGCTCAGCCCCCGCGAAAGAGCGCGAGCCAAGTGACTAGCGCCACCAGGCCGATGATCATCGCGAAGGCGTAGTGGTAGAGAAAGCCCGACTGCGCCCGCCCGGCCAGGCGGGTGAGGTAGGGCACCAAGCCCATGGCGAGGGCATTGATCGCGCCGTCGATCAATCGCCCGTCGCCCCGGCGCCAGAGCAGACGGCCAAGGCCGATGGCCGGGCGCACCAGCACGCGGTCATAGAGCTCGTCGAAGTACCATTTGTTGAGCAGGAAGCGGTAAAGCCCCTGATGCCGCGCCGCGAGCTGCCCCGGCAGTGCCGGATCCAGCAGGTAAAACCAGATGGCAAGCAGCAGGCCGAACAGCATGGCAAAGAACGGGGCGGTCTTGATCAGCCAGGTGACCTCATGCGCGTCGTGCAGCACATGGTTGCCCTCGCCCTGGAAGATGGAGGTCGTCCAGAACTCCTCGGGATGATGGCCGACGAAGGGCTCGTACCAGATCATGCCGGCAACCACTGCGCCGAGGGCGAGCAGGCCGAGGGGGAGCAGCATCACCCACGGGCTCTCATGGGCGCTGGCATGGTGCTTTTCGTCCCGCGGCGCGCCGAAGAAGGTGAGGAACATCAGCCGCCAGGAGTAGAAGCTGGTCATCGCCGCAGCGAGCACCAGGGCCCAGAAGGCGAACGCGCCGACGCCCGATTGCGCGGCCCAGGTGCTCTCAATCACGATGTCCTTCGACAGGAAGCCGGCAAAGCCGTAGTAGGTCAGCGGGATGCCCACCCCGGTGATCGCCAGGGTGCCGATCATCATCATCCAGAACGTCACCGGGATCTTGTGGCGCAATCCGCCGTAGTGGCGCATGTCCTGCTGGTGGTGCATCGCGTGGATCACCGACCCGGCGCAGAGGAAGAGCAATGCCTTGAAGAAGGCGTGGGTGTAGAGGTGGAACATCGCCGCCTGGTAGACCCCGACGCCGGCGGCCGCGAACATGTAGCCGAGCTGGGAGCAGGTGGAGTAGGCGATCACCCGCTTGATGTCGTTTTGCACCAGCCCGACCGTCGCGGCAAAGAACGCCGTGAGCGCGCCGATCACCGTCACGAAGGCGAGCGCCACAGGCGCATACTCGAAGACTGGCGACATGCGGCAGACCAGGAAGACGCCCGCCGTCACCATGGTCGCGGCATGGATCAGGGCAGAGACCGGCGTCGGCCCCTCCATCGCATCGGGCAGCCAGGTGTGGAGCAGCAATTGCGCCGACTTCCCCATGGCCCCAATGAAGAGCAGGAACGCCACCAGTTCCGCCGCGTTCCAATCGGTCCAGAGGAAGCGGATCGAGGTCTCCGCCAAGGTCGGCGCCGCGGCGAAGAGATCGTCGAAGGCGATAGAGTCGACCAGGAAGAACGCCGCGAACAGGCCGAGCGACAGGCCGAAATCCCCCACCCGGTTGACGATGAAGGCCTTCATCGCCGCGCCGTTGGCCGAGGCCCGGCGGTAGTAGAAGCCGATCAGCAGATAGGAGGCGAGGCCCACCCCCTCCCACCCGAAGAAGAGCTGGGCGAGGTTGTCCGCCGTCACCAGCATCAGCATGGCGAAGGTGAAGAGCGAGAGGTAGGCGAAGAAGCGGGGCTTGTAGCTCTCCCCCTCCTCCCACGCCGGGTCGTGGTCCATGTAGCCGAAGCTGTAGAGGTGGACGAGGGCCGAGACCGTCGTCACCACCACCAGCATCACGGCGGAGAGGGTGTCGATCCGGATCGACCAGTCGACCGAGAGCGATCCGCTCTCCATCCAGCGGGCCAGCGTCACGATGTCGGTGCCGCTGTCATGGCCCAGAAACACGATCCAGGAAAGCACCGCGGCGAGGCAGAGCGTGCCCGTGGTGATCACCATCGCCGCCATCTCACCGATCAGGCGGTGGAAGAACCCGGCGATAAGCGCCGCGACCAACGGGCCGAGGACGATGATGGTGTAGATCACGGCCCTAGCCCTTCATCACGTTGACGTCGTCGACGGCGATGGTGCCGCGATTGCGGAAGAAGCAGACCAGGATCGCGAGGCCGATCGCCGCCTCCGCCGCCGCCACGGTCAGCACGAACAGGGTGAAGACCTGCCCCACCAGATCGCCGAGATGGCTGGAGAACGCGACCAGGTTGATGTTCACCGCCAGCAGCATGAGCTCGATCGACATCAGCATGACGATGACGTTCTTGCGGTTGAGGAAGATCCCGAAGATCCCCGTGACGAACAGGAACGCCGCGACGACCAAATAGTGCTCAAGCCCGATCGTGCCCATCGCCTAGAGCCCCTGGCCTGGTTTGATGTCCTTGAGCTCCACCGCCTCCTCCGGATCGCGGTAGATCTGGTCGAGGATGCTCTGGCGCTTCACCCCCGGCCGGTGGCGGAGCGTCAGCACGATCGCGCCGATCATCGCCACCAGCAGGATCAACCCCGCCAGTTGGAAGAGCAGCACGTAGCGGGTGTAGATCAGGCGGCCGAGGGCGTCGGTGTTCTCGATATCGCTCGGCACCGGCGCCACCGCCTCCCGCATCGCCGGGGCGGCGGCGGAGAAATCCCAGTCGCCGAAGACCAGGATGAGCTGCACGAGCAGGACCATGCCGATCAACAGGCCGATCGGCAGATACTCCGCCAGGCCCTGCTTCAGCTCGGCGAAGTCCACGTCCAGCATCATCACGACAAAGAGAAACAGCACCGCGACCGCGCCGACATAGACGATGACCAGCAGCATCGCCACGAACTCCGCCCCCAGAAGCACGAAAAGCCCGGCGGCGGAGAAGAAGGCGAGGATCAGCCACAACACCGAATGCACCGGGTTGCGGGCCAGCACGACCAGCAGGCCCGAGACCACGGCGGTGATCGCAAACAGATAGAAGGCGAGCGCCGCCACCGTCATGCCAGACGTTCCTCAGCCATTGCGGTTTGGTCGATCTCCTGGCTTCGATGCCCTTAACGATACGGGGCGTCGATGGCGAGGTTGCGGGCGATCTCCGCCTCCCACCGCTCGCCGTTCGCTAGGAGTTTGTCCTTGTCGTAGTACAGCTCTTCCCGGGTCTCGGTTGCAAACTCGAAATTCGGGCCTTCGACGATCGCGTCCACCGGGCAGGCTTCCTGACAGAAGCCGCAGTAGATGCACTTCGTCATGTCGATATCGTATTTCGTGGTGCGGCGGGAGCCGTCGTCGCGCGCCTCTGCCTCGATCGTGATCGCCTGGGCCGGGCAGATCGCCTCGCAGAGCTTGCAGGCGATGCAGCGCTCCTCCCCATTTGGATAGCGCCGGAGCGCATGCTCGCCGCGAAACCGCGGGCTGAGCGGCCCCTTCTCATGGGGATAGTTCAGCGTGACCTTCGGCCGGAAGAAGTATTTGAGGCCCAGCCGGAAGCCCGCCACGAAGTCAGCGAGGAGGAAGTAGCGGGCAGCTTTCGCTAGAGGAATTCCCATGGCTCACCCAGCCCAGCGCGCATAGGCGCCCCAAAACAGATCGTACCGCGCCAGGATCGCCACCAGGACGACCCAGGCGAGCGACATCGGCAGGAACACCTTCCAGCCGAGGCGCATGAGTTGATCGTAGCGATAGCGCGGCGTGATCGCCTTCACCATCGAGAACAGGAAGAACAGGAACAGCATCTTCGCCACCATCCAGAAGACGCCGTCGGGCAGCCCCGGGACCGGCGAAAGCCAGCCGCCGAAGAACAGGATGGTGATGAGCGCGCACATCAGCACCACCGCCATCAGCTCTCCGATCATGAAGAGCAGGAAGGGGGTGGAGGAGTATTCGACCTGGTAGCCCGCGACGAGCTCCGACTCCGCCTCCGGCAGGTCGAAGGGCGGGCGGTTGGTCTCGGCCAGTGCCGAGATGAAGAACAGGAACACCATCGGCAGGTGCGGCAGCCAGTACCAGGAGAACATGCCGTAGGCGCCGTCCTGGGCCAGCACGATGTTGGTGAGGTTGAGCGAGCCGGTGGAGATCAGGATGCCGATGATGATGAAGCCGATCGACACCTCGTAGGAGATCATCTGGGCGGCCGACCGGAGCGACCCGAGGAAGGGGTACTTCGAGTTCGAGGCCCAGCCGCCCATGATCACACCATAGACCTCGAGCGAGGAGATGGCGAAGATGTAGAGGATCCCGACATTGAGGTTGGAGACGACCCACACCGTCTCCTCCGAGGCGTAGAACGGGATCACCGCCCAACCGATCACGGCCAGGACGAAGGCGATCATCGGGGCGATGAAGAAGACGACCTTGTCGGCGCCCGCGGGGACGACGATCTCCTTCACCATGTACTTCAGGAAATCGGCGAAGGATTGCAGCAGCCCGAAGGCCCCCACCACGTTCGGCCCCTTCCGCATCATCACCGCGGCCCAGATCTTGCGATCCGCGTACATCAGAAAGGCGAGTGAGATCAGCACCATCACGGTGACCAGCAGGCACTGCGCCAAGATGATCAGGAAGATCCCGAGATTGGTTTCGAAGAAATCCATCAGCGGCGCCTAGGCCCCTTTGCGATCGGCTGCGGGGGCAACTCGTTTGATGAGCGATCCCAGCCGTCCGCCCAAAATCGGCATCATCTCGCAGCAGAACATAGGATCGCGCTCGGCCCGAGGGCGGGCGCAATCGCGCCCGCCCTGGGGGCGGGTCGGGCGCGATCCGGTGCTGGTGCACCGGAAGACGATCCTCCGGTCGAAAGTAGTTACTGCGGGAGACGCGCAATTCAGCGACATCGGCACTCTCACTCCGCCGCCACGGGAAGCGTGCGATCGCCTGCGCGGCGCGACATCTCGGCCATCAGGGCGGAGGCGCGGGCGATGGGGTTGGTGAGGTAGAAGTCGGTGATCGCCGGCTCGAACGGGGTGAGGTCCATCTCGCCCTCGGGCTCGCGCTGCCAGGGGTTCTCCGGCACCGTGTCGATGGCCGCCAGATGGGGATGGGCCTCGAACATCGCGGCGCGCAGCTGGGCCAGGCTGTCGAAGGGCAGCGTCGCGCCCAGCTCGGCCGAGAGGGCCCGCAGGATCGCCCAGTTCTCCTTCGCCTCGCCGGGCGGAAAGCCGGCGCGGTTCGCGGCCTGCGGGCGGCCTTCGGTGTTGACGAAGATCCCGGCCTCCTCGGTGTAGGCGGCGCCCGGCAGGATCACGTCGGCCCGCTGGGCGCCGCGGTCGCCGTGGCTGCCCTGATAGATGACGAAGGCATCGTCGGGCAGATCGGCGGCATCCGCGCCCAGGCTGTAGACCACCTCGGCCCCGGCGAGGGCCGCGTCCATCCCGCCCTCGGTCGCGAAGCCGAGATCCATCGCGCCGACCCGGGAGGCGGCGGTGTGGAGCACCAGGAACTCGCTCTCCGAGGCTTCGGCCGCGGCCTGGGCCCTCGCCAGCACCGCCGCGCCGTCCGGCCGCGTGAGCGCGCCCTGCCCCACCAGCACCAGGCTCGGCACCGGTCGGATCGTGTCGTCGGTCGCCTCGATCGCCCGATCGAGACCCTCAGGCCCCTCGCCGACGGCATGCACGTCGTAGGTCAGATCGACGGCCGGCCCGATCCGCCCGATCTCGGCACCGGCGAGCCAGGCCTTGCGGATGCGGGCGTTCAAGACCGGCATCTCGGCCCGGGGATTGCTGCCGACGAGCAGGATGCGCGCGGCCGTGTCGATGTCCTCGACCCGCGCCGTGCCGACATAGGCCGAGCGGTTGCCGATCGGCAGTTTCGCCCCGTCGATCCGGCACTCCACCTGGCCGCCGAGCCCGTCGACCAGGGTCTTCAAGGCATAGAGCGCTTCAACCGGAGCCAGATCCCCGGCGAGCGCCGCGATCTTGCGGCCCGTCATCGCCTCCCGACAGGCATCGAACGCCTCCCGCCAGCTCGCGGCACGCAGCTTGCCGTCGACCCGCACGAACGGCCGGTCGAGGCGCTGGCGCTTCAGGCCGTCCACCACCTGGCGGGTCTTGTCGGAGATCCACTCCTCGTTCGTGCCGTCGTGGTTGCGGGGCAGGATGCGCATCACCTCCCGCCCCCGCGCGTCGATGCGGATGGAGGAGCCGAGGGCGTCCATCACGTCGATCGACTCGGTCTTTGTCAGCTCCCACGGGCGGGCGGTGAAGGCGTAGGGCTTGTTGGTGAGCGCCCCCACCGGGCAGAGATCGACGATATTGCCCTGCAGCTCGGAGGTAAGCGTGCGGCCAAGGTAGTTGGTGATCTCGCCGTCCTCGCCCCGGCCGGTCTGGCCCATCTCCGGCACGCCCGCGACCTCCGTGATGAAGCGCACGCAGCGGGTACATGAGATGCAGCGGGTCATATGGGTCTCGACCAGGGGCCCGAGATCCATGTCCACGACCGCGCGCTTCGGCTCGCGGTAGCGGGAGAAGTCGACGCCGTAGGCCATCGCCTGGTCCTGCAGATCGCACTCGCCCCCCTGGTCGCAGATCGGGCAGTCGAGCGGATGGTTGATCAGCAGGAACTCCATCACGCCCTCGCGGGCCTTCTTCACCATGGGCGAGCGGGTCTTGACCGCGGGCGGCTGACCGTCGGGCCCCGGGCGCAGGTCGCGCACCTGCATGGCGCAGGAAGCGGCCGGTTTCGGCGGACCGCCCACGACCTCCACCAGGCACATCCGGCAGTTCCCGGCGATCGACAGGCGCTCGTGATAGCAGAAGCGCGGGATCTCCACGCCCGCCTCCTCACACGCCTGCAGGAGGGTGAGCGCGGGATCGACCTCGATCTCGAGGTCGTCGATCAGGATCTTGCGAAGCTCGGTCATGAGGCTGAGGCCGCTGCTCCGTTCAGAACGATGAGATACTTGCCGACGCCAGTACCGCTGCGCGCCTCATCGGCGCCGAGTCCACACACTGCCGCCGTGTCGCCCCGCTCAACACCGTTCGCAGCCAAGTACTCAGCGAAAGAGGCTCTCACGCGTGGCTCGTCGAGGTTTCGGAGAAGCGCGGCAGAGTCGAAGTTGACGTAGCCGAGCGCCAGGAACTCCTCGACATACTGCTCGAACAGCGCCTGCTGCGCATCGTCATTCAGTGTCAGCCCAGTGCATCGTCGGCCAATGGCAATCGCCGATCCGAGCTCGATGAAGTCAGGATACCAGGCATCAGGCAACGCTGTCAGCGTACGGCCGCTCTGCCCCGCCCCGCCCGGCGTACAGGCCGTAAGCGCGATTGCGGCGATCATGGCAAGCCAGCGGCCGCTCATCGCCCCCACCCGTAGTGCGCTGTTAGCATCACGACGCCGATCCCCTGCCGCGTGCGGCGCCGGTCTCCCGGCGGGCGTCGCACTTAAACACTCTCCCTATCGGTCATGCACACATCCGGCAGGGACGCAAGGCCGGCATGGGTGCTGGGCGGACGAATTTCGCGCTCCGATATCGGGAACCATCCGGTGCCGTCCGACAGGCGATTGCGACGGTCACAATCTGGTGAAAATAACCAAGAAAAACGGTCGGATAGCGGCGCCGAAGCGCGCCGTCGGCCAGCCCAATCCGCGGCAAAAGCGATCAGGAGGTCGGGGCGCCGTCCCCGCAATAGGCGAACACCGTCCAGGCATCGCGCGGTTGGTAGAAGAATGCCTTCACCGAGCCGTCGTCGTAGTGCGCCAGGTTGAAGGGTTCGCCGTCCGGGCAGACCCCCTCCATACCGACGCGCTCGGCGATGGCCACCGCGGTGGGCTTGATCGCGTCGTCGAAGAAAGAGCCCTCCGGCACCACGGCGCCCGAGATCACGATCTCTCGCCGGTTGTCGGCCGAGCCGGAGCCGGGCAAGCGCACGGCGATCACCGTCTGCTCCATCGAATCGACGAAGCGAGCATCGACCAGGTAGATCTGATCGCCCAGCACCGCGACATAGCGCTGCTCGTCATGGGGCATGCCGGGGATGCGGGTGCCGCGGATCGGTTCGATCGCGCTGCAGCCGATCAGGGCGAGAAGCAAGGTGCAGGCCACGAGGTGGCGCACGACCGTCGGGCCCGGCAAGGGGACGCGGCGCCAGACCCCGGCCCAACGGGCAAGCGCGCCAAGGACCGACGCGGCCGTCGGTGCCCGGTTGGAGGAGAGGGCACGCAGCCGCGCCTCCGCCCCTTGGATCGCAAGATGGCTCTCAAGCTGAGAGTGGCACATGGGTCTACCTCGCTCCTGCATTGTTGCCATTGTTCTTGCTCTTGGTCCGGCGCTTCGGACGGTTATCAGCGAAATATGTCGGTCGTCTGATCCGGTCCCGATCCCTCATTCGGCCAGTCGGCGACCCACCAGATCAGCAGCGGCAGGCCGAAGAGGCCCGAGGCGCCGATCAAGGCGCTCGCCCCGGTATCGAAGCCCATCCGGCGCGAGATGCGGTAGGGCACGTAGACGGCGAGGGCGAGCAGAACCAGGACGATCAGAAGGGTAAGAAAGCCCACGATGTGCCGCTCCTCTCGCTAGGCCGCTGCGCTGGCCGTCAGGCGGCCCGTGCGCTTGGCGGCGATCCGATCCTCGATCTCGTCGCGGAAGTGGCGGATCAGGCCCTGGATCGGCCAGGCCGCCGCGTCGCCGAGGGCGCAGATCGTGTGGCCCTCCACCTGCTTGGTGACGTCGAGCAGCATGTCGATCTCCTCCGGTTCGGCCTCGCCGGTCACCAGACGCTCCATCACCCGCATCATCCAGCCGGTGCCCTCGCGACACGGCGTGCACTGGCCGCAACTCTCATGCTTATAGAAGGCCGAGAGGCGCCAGATCGCTTTGATGATGTCGGTGGACTGGTCCATCACGATGACCGCGGCAGTGCCGAGGCCGGAACGCTGGTCGCGGAGCCAGTCGAAATCCATGATCGCGTCGTCGCAGATCGCCTTCGGCAGGCAAGGGACGGAGGATCCGCCGGGGATCACCGCCTTCAGGTTCTCCCAGCCGCCGCGGACGCCGCCGCAATGGCGCTCCAGCAACTCGCGAAGCGGGATCGACATCGCCTCCTCCACCACGCAGGGCCGGTTCACGTGGCCGGAGATGGCGAAGAGCTTGGTGCCGGTGTTGTTCGGCCGGCCGATGCCGGCGAACCAGCTGGCGCCGCGGCGCAGGATGGTGGGCACCACGGCGATCGACTCGACGTTGTTGACCGTGGTCGGGCAGCCATAGAGGCCAGTATTGGCCGGAAAGGGCGGCTTCAGGCGCGGCATGCCTTTCTTGCCCTCGAGGCTTTCGAGCAGCGCCGTTTCCTCGCCGCAGATATAGGCGCCGGCGCCGTGGTGCAGGTAGATGTCGAAGTCCCAGCCGGAGCCCGCAGCGTTCGGGCCGACGAGGCCGGCGTCATAGGCCTCGTCGATGGCGATCTGCAGCGCCTCCCGCTCACGGATATACTCGCCGCGGATGTAGATGTAGCAGGTGTGCGCCCCCATGGCGAAGGCAGCGATCAGGCAGCCTTCGATCAGGGTGTGGGGATCGTGGCGCATGATCTCCCGGTCCTTGCAGGTGCCGGGCTCGGACTCGTCGGCATTCACCACCAGATAGGCGGGGCGCCCGTCGGACTCCTTCGGCATGAACGACCATTTGAGGCCGGTGGGAAAGCCCGCCCCGCCCCGGCCGCGGAGCCCTGAGTCCTTCATCTCCCCAATCACCCAGTCGCGCCCCTTGGCGATCAGCCCGGCGGTGCCGTCCCAATGGCCGCGCGCCTGGGCCCCGGCCAGGCTGCGATCGGCCATGCCGTAGAGGTTGGTGAAAATTCGGTCGCTGTCTTTTAGCATCAGCTGCCTGGCCCCTCAGCCCGCCCGGCGCGCCAGAGGCGCACGAGCACGATCGCTGCCCACGCAAACGCGGCCAGCGCCAGAAAGTCGAGCAGGAAGGCAAAGCGCGTCGGCAGGCCCAAAGCCCCGCCGAGCCAGGAGCCGAGCAGCCAAAGACCGAATGCCGCCGCCACCACGATCGCGGCTAATCGCCCGGTCTGCCGTCTCGCCTCCTCGTCTCGCGTCACCCGCGGCTCCCCAGATCCCTCGACGTCAGTAGACGTCGCCTTCCTTCACCCGTTTCGAGAAGTCGGTGGCGCCGCCCTCGGCCAGCACCTTGGCCTGCGCGACCCAGTTGTCGCGGCTCACCCGGCCCTTGAAGCCCTCAAGGTTCTCGTCGACCCAGGCGACCTCCTCCGACGTCCAGGCGGCGACCTGGTCGAAATGGTAGAAGCCCATGGAGTTCAGAAGCTGCTCGAGCTTCGGCCCGACGCCCTTGATCTGCTTCAGATCGTCGGCCTTGCCGTCACGGGCGGCCGAAAGCGTCTCGGGCTTCGCGCCGCCGCCGGCCGCCGGTGCGGCTGCTGCAGATTCTGGGGCCGGCGCGCCGTCCTCCCCGTACTTCCAGTTGCCGACGTCCTCGCGCAGCGTGGCCTCTCCGGCGAGCTCGGTGGACGGCTTGATCTCCGACGGGCCGCTGCCGCCCGGCGGGGCGGTCGCGCCCTCGGCCGAGCCAGCGGCTACGCCGCCCGACCAATGGCCGCTGTTGGCGGCGCCTAGGCTGGCTGCCGGGGCCTTGGCCGTGGTTGCCTGGGCCGGGGCCGCCTGGGCCGGGGCCGCCGCACTGCTCGTTGGCGGGCGCATCAGCACGAACAACAGGATGGCCACGAAGGTCGCGACGATCGCACCGGTGCCGGTGCCGACGGCGCTCGACCGACCGAACAGCTCCGAGGTCATGTAGCCGGTGATGCCCCCTGCCGCCACGGCCGCGAGCAGGACCATGGAGACCCCGAAGACGCCGAGGCCCCCGCTGCCCGGTTGTGAAGGTGTCTGTGTCATCCTCAAGCCCTCCCCGTGCCGTTTTTGATCTGGTTCGTATACCCGATCCGACGCCGAATGCCGTCAGAAATCAGTTCGTACCCTGGCAAAGCGTCCGCGCTTGCTCAACCCAGCGTTGGCGCTGAATGCGCCCGTCGGCATCATCGAGCGCGGCCTCGATGCGCGCGACGTCGGCCTCGGTCCAAGCGGCGACCTGATCGAGCCGGGTGATCCCGAGGGCGCCGAGGCGTGCGGCAAGCGCCGCGTCGATGCCTGCGATGCGTTGCAGGGCACCTCCTCCGACGGGTTCGGGGCCGAGGATCCGGGCGATGGTGTCGCCCTGGTCCCGGGCAAGCGCGACGGAGGCGTTGGCCCCTTCCGTCCGCGCCCCCTCCGTCAGCGAGGTGAGGCCATCCGCCGGCTCAGAGCCGAAGCGCCCGGTGCGGGAGCCCGGCGCCGGCACCTCCCCCCGGGCGAAGTCGTCGAGCAGCCCGGCGAAGCTCTCGGCCGACAGATCCTCGTAATAGTCCTTGCCGATCTGGGCCATCGGCGCGTTCGAGCAGGCGCCGAGGCATTCGACCTCCTCCCAGCTGAAGCGCCCGTCGGAGGAAAGGGCGTGGGGATCGGGCGCGATCTTGTCGCGGCAGACGGCCACCAGATCCTCCGCCCCGCAGATCATGCAGGAGGTGGTGCCGCAGATCTGGATATGGGCGACGGAGCCCACCGGCTGAAGTTGGAACATGAAGTAGAAGGTGGCGACCTCGAGCACCCGGATCGGCTCCATCTCGAGCATCCGAGCCACCTCCTCGATCATCGGGCGGGTGACCCAGCCCTCCTGCTCCTGCCCCCGCCAGAGGAGCGGGATGACGGCAGAGGCCTGGCGCCCCGCCGGATACTTGGCGATCTGCGCCTCTGCCCAGGCGAGATTGCCCGGCGTGAAGGCAAAGCTCTCCGGCTGGTCGGGATGGAGACGGCGGAGCATCAGGCGGTTCCGTAGATGGAGCGGAAAAAGCTCGTCCAGGCGATGCCGAACAGGCCGAGGATAGCGCCCACCGCCGTCTGCCAGTCCTTCAACACGCCATACCAACCTTGGATCGGCTGATCACACGGCGTGAGGCTGAGCGCATCGCCATCCGCGTTGAGCTGACCGCAATTCGCGGCGGCGAGGAAGATCGCCCCAATGAACACGACGGCGAGGATCAGGAAGGAGCCCCACATCCACAGGACGAAGGTCGGAATGCGGACGGAGGTCTTCTCACCCGTGCGCACGTCAACGATCTCGCCGGACGTGAAAAAGCCTACCAAGCCGATCGCGATCGGCAGGGCGAAGACCATCCACGCATTGTCGATGACGAACGCACTCATCTCCCACCCTCGCGGAGCGCCGGACGGTTGCGCCCTGGACCTCGCCGAAGGCGCGTACCGTCGGCCGCAACGCCCCGCTCAGCGACACCACGCTCAGCGACACCACGCTCAGCGACACCACGCTCAGCGACACCACGCTCAGCGACACCACGCTCAGCGACTGGCCGCCTCACCGATCCACCTCGCCGAAGACGATGTCCAGGGAGCCGAGGATGGCGGAGACATCGGCCAGCATATGCCCCTTGCAGAGGTGGTCCATTGCCTGGAGGTGAGCGAAGCCCGGGGCGCGGAGTTTGACCTTGTAGGGGCGGTTCGTGCCGTCGGCGACGAGGTAGACGCCGAACTCGCCCTTCGGCGCCTCGACCGCGGCATAGATCTCGCCCTCGGGCACGTGGAAGCCTTCGGTGTAGAGCTTGAAGTGGTGGATCAGCGCCTCCATCGAGGTCTTCATCTCGGCCCGGGGCGGCGGCGTGAGCTTGCCGCGGACCATGACGTCCTCGCCCGCCGTCTCCTCGAGCTTTTCGACGGCCTGGCGCACGATCTTCAGGCTCTCGCGCATCTCCCACATGCGGCAGAGATAGCGGTCGTAGCAGTCGCCGTTCTTGCCCACCGGGATCTTGAAGTCGAACTCGTCGTAGCATTCGTAGGGCTGGGCCCGGCGGAGGTCCCAGGCCATGCCGGAGCCGCGCACCATCACGCCGGAAAAGCCCCAATCGAGCGCGTCCTGGCGGCTGACCACCCCGATATCGACATTGCGCTGCTTGAAGATGCGGTTTTCCGTCAGCAAACCCTCGATGTCGTCGAGCATCTCGGGAAAGGTCTCGGTCCAGGCGAAGATGTCCTCGAGCAGTGGCGGCGGCAGATCCTGGTGCACGCCCCCCGGCCGGAAATAGGCGGCGTGGAGCCGCGCCCCGCAGGCCCGCTCGTAGAAGATCATCAGTTTCTCACGCTCCTCGAACCCCCAACGCGGCGGCGTGAGCGCGCCGACGTCCATGGCCTGGGTCGTCACGTTGAGGAGGTGGTTCAGGATCCGCCCGATCTCGGAGTAGAGCACGCGGATGAGGGAGGCGCGCCGGGTGATCTCCGTCCCCGTCAATCGCTCGATAGCGAGGCACCAGGCGTGTTCCTGGTTCATCGGCGCCACGTAGTCGAGCCGGTCGAGATAGGGCAGGTTCTGCAGGTAGGTCCGGCTCTCCATCAGCTTTTCGGTGCCGCGATGCAGCAGGCCGATATGCGGATCGCAACGCTCGACGATTTCCCCGTCGAGCTCCAGCACCAACCGCAGAACGCCGTGGGCCGCAGGATGTTGCGGGCCGAAATTGATGTTGAAGTTGCGGATCTTCTGTTCCGCCGTCTGGACGTCCGTCAGCGTGCCGTCCATCGCCACCTCCTCAGCCGACCGCGGGTGAGGGCGCGCCGTAAGCCGCCATATGCTCGCGCCAGCGGGCGGGCAGAGCGTTGCCGAACCGATCGGCCATCGCCTCATAGATCGGCGCGAATTTCGCGTACATCCGCCGGGCGAGCTGCTCGTCGAGCGACGCCGGAACGCCGGCGTTTTTTTCGACCGTGAAGCTCGCCTCGACGTAGGGGATGTCCAGCGCGCCGCACAGCCGCTTGATCGTCGCCGCCTGAAACAGGTCCTCGTAGAAGAAATAGTGCGCCCGGGGGCCGAGCCCCACCGCCTCCAGCTCCCCGATCACCCGGCCGTAGTCGGAGCGCAGCATATGCTCCTGCACCCGCCGGTCGAGGGCCGACCAGGCCCGGTCGGCGCAGCGCTCGGCGAAATCCTTGGCCACGCCCCGCCGCCGCTCGATCATCCGGATCGAGGACCAGAAGCGGTCGATCGGATCGCGCAGGATCAGCACGAAGCTGGTCTTGGGCGCGAGCCCCGCCATGGCGCCGAAGGCCGTGCGGTCGAGGATGATGTAGCTCGGCGAGACGTCGGCGATCACCCGCTCGCCCTGCCAGCCGCGGCTGAGATAGCTGAGATAGCGGCTGTGATCCCCCGGCCGCCCCTCGAAAATCTCCGCATGTTCGACGAACTGCGACAGCGTCGCCCGCGTGCGCGCGAACTTCTCCCCCCGCCGGTGCTTCAGCTCCTGCGCCAGATCGGCGATCTGCTGCAGCCGGCTGTTGAGCCAGCCGCGCCCCTCCGGCCCATGGGTGATCTCGAAATAGTGCACCTCACCCCTGCGAATATGGCAGTCGGGGTGGCTTTGCAGATAGTGGTTGAGCCACGTGGTGCCGGCCTTCTGCGCGCCGATGACATAGAGCAGCGTGGCGTCCTCTGGAAAGGCACCCTCCTCCACCGCCTGGTCACGCATCGGGCGGTTCATGGCGCCGTCCCCTTGTCGTCCCCGGGCAGGATGTAGTCCGCACCCTCCCACGGGCTCATGAAGTCGAACTGGCGGTAGTCCTGGACGAGGCGGACGGGCTCGTAGACCACCCGCTTCTCCACCTCATCGTAGCGCACTTCGACATAGCCCGTGGTGGGGAAGTCCTTGCGTAGCGGGTGGCCGCGAAAGCCGTAGTCGGTGAGCAGTCGGCGAAGGTCGGGATGACCGGAGAACAGGAGGCCGTACATGTCGAAGACCTCCCGCTCGAACCAGTTCGCACCGGGATGGAGGGTGCTGATCGAGGGAACGATGTCCTCCTCCCGCACCGCCGCCCGCACCCGGATGCGCTGGTTCAAGGTCATCGACAGGAAGTGATAGACGACGTCGAACCGCCGCTCCCGCTCCGGCCAGTCGATCGCGGTGATGTCGATCAGCGTGGTGAACTGGCAGGCCGGATTGTCCTTCAGGAAGCCGACCAGCGCCGGGATCGCACCGAGGCTCGCCGTCACCGTCAGTTCACCGGCCACGACCTCGGTCGCCAGCACGATGTCGGATTGCTTGGTGGCAATCTGCTCGCCCAGGTCCCGCAGGATCTCGCTCATGCTATCGCTCCGTCAGCGGGTCAGGGTGCCGGTGCGCCGGATCTTTCGCTGCAATTGCAGGATGCCGTAGAGCAGGGCCTCTGCCGTCGGCGGGCAGCCGGGGACGTAGATGTCGACCGGCACGATGCGGTCGCAGCCCCGCACGACGCTGTAGCTGTAGTGGTAGTAGCCGCCGCCATTGGCGCAGGAGCCCATGGAGATCACGTAGCGCGGCTCCGGCATCTGGTCGTAGACCTTGCGGAGTGCCGGCGCCATCTTGTTGGTCAGCGTCCCCGCCACGATCATCAAATCCGATTGCCGGGGGGAGGCGCGGGGGGCGGTGCCGAAGCGCTCCAGGTCATAGCGCGGCATGGAGGTGTGCATCATCTCCACCGCGCAGCAGGCGAGCCCGAAGGTCATCCAATGGAGCGAGCCGGTGCGCGCCCAGTTGATGATGTCCTCGGTCGTCGTCAGCAGATAGCCTTTGTCGGCCAGAGCGTCGGAGACGCGGCGAACGTCGACCTCCCGATCCGCCTCCGCCGTCCGGGCGAGCGCTTGCGACTTTCCCTCTACTCCCATTCGAGCGCCCCCTTCCGCCATTCGTAGGCGAAACCGATGGTCAGCACGCCGAGGAAGATGAGCATCGACCAGAAGCCGAGGTCGTCGAGATGGCCGAAACTGACGGCCCAGGGGAAGAGGAACGCCACCTCCAGATCGAAGATGATGAAGAGGAGCGAGACCAGGTAGAACCGCACGTCGAACTTCATCCGCGCATCATCGAAGGCGTTGAAGCCGCATTCGTAGGCCGAGACCTTCTCCGGATCGGGATTGCGTACCGCCAGGACGACGGCGGCGAGCAGCAGCACGAGGCCGAGGCCGATGGCCAGGCCAAGGAAGATGAGGATCGGCAGATAATCGAGCAGAAGCTGATCCATGGGTGCCTAGGTACTGCCTTCTCCCTCGGGCCAGTTGCGGCCAACGCCCGGGATATTCGGTGGCCCACTCGCGACGCTGCGGGCATCGCGTCGCCATGGGATAGAGTCAATCCCATCGCGACGCTGCGGGCATCGCGTCGCCATGGGATAGAGTCAATCCCATCGCCGTTCAATTTCAAGGAAAAACGCGGCGGCAAAGTGACCTGGACACTGTCCCGCTTACTACGAGACGCCGCTGCGGGGGCGGGTTCCAAGTGTCAGATACCAGTTCGGCGATGGCGCGGTTGACGGGGCTCGAACCCGCGACCTCCGGCGTGACAGGCCGGCACTCTAACCAACTGAGCTACAACCGCAGTCGCCATGGGGCCACCCGGGGTGGCCGCCGGCGGTCTATACGAAGCAATCCCGGTCGGCGTCAAGCGGGATCGGCGCTGGCGCGAGCCCGGCATGGTCGCGACACTGGCACCCCTCGGGTCGAGGCCGGACTCCACCGCCCGCGCTAGGAAGAGCGCGGCCCACATCTTCGCAGTGGCCAAAATATCCCCGCCGGAGGCATCGGCTGCCGCAGCCGGGCGAGGTGGTGGGCGGTGAGAGGCTCGAACTCCCGACATCCTCGGTGTAAACGAGGCGCTCTACCAACTGAGCTAACCGCCCGGAGATCGTCCGGATCGCGCGGATTAGGCCGTGTCGGCGTCTGTCCCCTCGCCGGCGGGCGGCGTCTCGCCCGGGGCGGCTGGCGGGCTCTTGGCCAGGGTCACCCGGTACATCAGCCGCTCCCGACCCGAGGGCCGGGTCTGGGCCTTCACCCGGATCTTGCCGAGGGTGGGATAGTCGACGTCCTGACCGTCCGACAAGGCCTGGCGGGTGATGGCGAAGGCGCTGTCGAGGGCCTCGCGCACGTCGCGGCGCTTCAGGCCGGTGGCGACCGCCACCTGCTCCACGATCTGCTTCTTGCGCAGGATCCGTGCGCCCGCCGCCTCGGCGCCACCGTCCACCGAACCCTCCACCGGGCCGGCGTCCTCGGCCGGCCCCTCGTCCGCTTCCGTCTTCGCCTTCGTGCTCATGCGCGCAGCCTCAACCGATGCTGGTCCGTTTGCTCGCGCACTCGCTACAGGACGTTGGGCCCCGGGTGCAAGGGGGTGTGGCCGGGCCCCGCCGTTCTGACGCGGGGCCCAGCGCGCTGGCTCAGTGCGGATGCAGATCCGGATCGCTGCGCCGGCCGGTCTCGGCCTCCGACACCAGGGCCGGATCGGCAGCCTCGGCCTCCGCCTCATCCGGCTCGAGGGGCGTCAATGGCGAGACCAGCGCGTTCGGCAGCACCTCCGCCACGGTGGAGACGGGCACGATGTCGAGCCCGGAGGTGATGGTGTCCGGGATCTCGGCCAGATCCTTCACGTTCTCCTTCGGGATCATCACCGTGGTGATGCCGCCACGAAGCGCCGCTAGCAGCTTTTCCTTCAAGCCGCCGATGGCGAGCACGTTGCCGCGCAGCGTCACCTCCCCGGTCATCGCCACGTCGCGGCGGACAGGCACGCCGGTCAGAACCGACACGATCGAGGTGACCATGGCGATGCCGGCGGACGGGCCGTCCTTCGGCGTCGCCCCCTCGGGCACATGGACGTGGATGTCGGTCTTCTCGAACAGGCTCTGGCGGATGCCGAAGTCGACGGCGCGGGCATGGACGTAGGAGGAGGCCGCGTCGATCGATTCCTTCATCACGTCGCCGAGGGTGCCCGTGGTCTTCATCCGACCCTTGCCGGGCAAGCGCAGCGCCTCGATCGAGAGCAGATCGCCCCCCACCTCGGTCCAGGCGAGGCCGGTGGTGACGCCCACTTGATCGCTCTCCTCGGCCAGACCGTACTTGAAGCGCTTCACGCCCAGCATGTCGCCGAGGCGTTCGGGCGTCACGACCACCTTCTTGGTCTCGCCCTTCACGATCTCGGTCACCGCCTTGCGGCAGAGCTTGGCGATCTCGCGCTCTAGGTTCCGGACGCCGGCCTCCCGCGTGTAGGTGCGGATCATCTCGATCAGCGCCGCATCCGTCAGCTCGAACTCGCCCTTCTTCAGCCCGTGGCCCTTCATCTGCTTTTCCAGCAGATGCTGCTTGGCGATCTCGGCCTTCTCCTGCTCTGTGTAGCCGGCGAGGGTGATGACCTCCATCCGATCCAGGAGCGGGCGCGGCATGTTGTAGGTGTTGGCAGTGGTGATGAACATGACGTTCGAGAGGTCGTATTCGACCTCGAGATAGTGGTCGATGAACGTCGCGTTCTGCTCGGGATCGAGCACCTCAAGCATGGCCGAGGCCGGGTCGCCCCGGAAATCCTGGCCCATCTTGTCGATCTCATCGAGCAGCATCAGGGGGTTGATCGTCTTGGCCTTCTTCATCGACTGCACGATCTTGCCGGGCATCGAGCCGATGTAAGTCCGCCGGTGGCCGCGGATCTCGGCCTCGTCGCGCACGCCGCCCAATGAGATGCGGATGAACTCCCGCCCCGTGGCCCGCGCCACCGACTTGCCGAGGGAGGTCTTGCCGACCCCCGGCGGACCGACGAGGCAGAGGATCGGACCGCGCAGCTTGGAGGAGCGCGATTGCACCGCCAGATACTCGACGATCCGCTCCTTCACCTTCTCCAGGCCGTAATGGTCGGCATCCAGGATCTCCTGGGCGCGGCTGAGATCCTTCTTCACGCGGGAGCGTTTGCCCCAGGGGATCGACAGCAGCCAGTCGAGGTAGTTGCGCACCACCGTCGCCTCGGCCGACATCGGCGACATCTGGCGGAGCTTTTTTAGCTCGCCATGGGCCTTTTCCCGCGCTTCCTTGGAGAGCTTGGTGTTCTCGATGCGCTCTTCGTACTCGGCGGCATCGTCCTGAGAATGCTCGCCGTCGCCGAGCTCCCGCTGGATCGCCTTCATCTGCTCGTTCAGGTAGTACTCGCGCTGGGTGCGCTCCATCTGTGTCTTCACCCGGCTCTTGATCTTCTTCTCGACCTTGAGGACGGAGATCTCGCCCTGCATCAGGCCGTAGATCTTTTCGAGCCGCGCGCCGACATCGGGCATTTCCAGGATTTCCTGGCGCTCGGACAGGCGCGCGTTCAGATGGCCGGCCACGGTGTCGGAGAGGGTGGCGGGATGCTCGATCTCGGCCACCGCCGCGACCGCCTCGTCCGGCACGTTCTTGTTGAGCTTGGCGTAGGCCTCGAACTCGTTGGAGATAGAGCGGGCCAGCGCGGCGATGGCGTTGGGATCGTTC
The DNA here is from genome assembly GCA_039180875.1 of Pseudomonadota bacterium. Lineage (GTDB taxonomy): Bacteria > Pseudomonadota > Alphaproteobacteria > Rhodobacterales > Rhodobacteraceae > JBCDCY01. The sequence goes on from JBCDCY010000015.1 coordinate 79,505, forward strand.
TCCGTCTCCTCGATCAGGCTGACCTCGGCCTCGAAGAACTCCTCGTTCTCGCCCCAGGCCTCGATCTGGGCTCGGCGCTGGCCCTCGACCAGCACCTTGACCGTGCCGTCGGGCAGCTTGAGGAGCTGCAGGACGCTGGCCAGCACCCCGACCTCGTAGATGCCCTCGGCCGACGGATCCTCGTCCGTCGGATCGCGCTGGCTCGACAACAGGATCTGGCGATCCTCGTTCATCACCTCTTCGAGCGCCCGAACCGATTTGGTCCGGCCGACGAACAGCGGCACGATCATATGGGGGAACACGACAACGTCGCGGAGCGGCAGAACGGGGTAAGTCTTACTGCTCGATTTGCTCATTTTTTCGTCCTTTGCATGCAGGGCCGGCCGCCCTGCCAAGCAGCGACCGTCGGCCCCCGGAAATGCGGCCTCGAAAAGCGACGCCAAAATGCGGTGTCGAATACCAACACGTGGGGCGCCGCGCCTAACGCTTCAAGGCCGGAGCTGGGGACTCAGCGCGCCGCACCCCGGGTTGGCGACTACTCTGAACGGCGCTCAGAGCGGGGGCAAGTCGCCTTCGGCCCGCTGGGTCTCGAAGTCGCGGACGAAGGCGGAGAGTGTGCCGGCGGCGATCGCCGCCCGGAGCCCTGCCATAAGCTCCTGATAGTAGTGGAGATTGTGCCAGGTCAGCAGCATCGAGGCGATGATCTCGCCGGCCTTGAAGGCATGATGCAGATAGGCACGGCTGTAGCCGGTGCAAGCCGGGCAGGTGCAATCGGGGTCGAGCGGGCGCGGGTCCTCGGCGTGGCGGGCGTTCTTGATGTTGATCGCCCCCCGCCGGGTAAGGGCCTGACCGGTGCGGCCGGAGCGGGAGGGGAGCACGCAGTCAAACATATCGATGCCACGGAGCACCGCGCCAACGATGTCGTCGGGCTTGCCCACGCCCATCAGGTAGCGCGGCTTGTCGGCCGGCAATTGCGCGGGCGCATAGTCGAGCACACCGAACATTGCGTCCTGCCCCTCCCCCACCGCCAGACCGCCGATGGCGTAGCCGTCGAAACCGATGCTTTTCAGCGCCTCGGCCGACTGGCCGCGCAGATCCTGCTCCAGCCCGCCCTGCTGGATGCCGAACAGGGCATGGCCCGGCCGGTCGCCGAAGGCATCGCGGCTCCGTGCCGCCCAGCGCATCGACAGCGCCATGCTCTCGGCAATCCGCTCCCGCGAGGCCGGCAGGGCCGGGCACTCGTCGAAGCACATCACGATGTCGGAACCCAGGAGGCGCTGGATCTCCATCGAGCGCTCCGGCGTCAGGTGATGCTCCGAGCCATCGATGTGGGAGCGGAACCGCACGCCCTCCTCATCCAGGCGGCGGAGATCGGCGAGGCTCATCACCTGAAAACCGCCGGAGTCAGTCAGGATCGGCCGCTCCCAGTTCATGAACCGATGCAGGCCGCCGAGCCGCGCCACCCGCTCCGCCCCCGGGCGCAGCATCAGGTGATAGGTGTTGCCGAGCAGGATATCGGCGCCGGTGGCCCGCACGCTCTCCGGCAGCATCGCCTTGACCGTGCCGGCGGTGCCCACCGGCATGAAGGCCGGCGTGCGGATCTCGCCCCGCGGCGTCTGCACCACACCGGTCCGCGCCTTGCCGTCCGTGGCCAGCACCTCGAACCCGAAGCGTTGCGTCACCGACGGCTCCAGCTAGAGTGCGAGGCCGAGATGGGTGCCGGATTGCAATGAGATCTCTTATTATCGGGGTGCGACTGTTTATCCGGCACGGCCTTATCCTCTTCGGCGTCATACCCCTTCTCGCCGCTTATCTGATGTGGTCGAGCTACGCTGACCAGGTGGCGGAGATCGCCGCCCTCGAAGCCTCCGGCGTCGTGGCAGAGGCAGTTCTGCATGGCAAGCTGACCCATCTGGCAGGGGGGCGGCAGCGCGATCCGGACAAGACGCATATTCTCATCTACCGCTATTCCACGGCCGGAGGCGACTACGAGTTTGAGCAGTCGGTGAGCGCATCCGTCTTCGCCGCGGCGGAACTGGGCGAGCGCCGTCCGCTCGTCACCCTCCCGGATGACCCGAGCGTGCGTCGTATCGGCGAGCCGGGCGACCTCGCCGGGCCGGACAACATCCTCCTCTATTTTGCGATTGCCCTGCTGGCATACGTGGTTTGGCACGTGGTCCGGACGCTTGTCTGGCTGCCTGGGGCAATACGCGCCACGACGGACGGGACGCTGAGACGCGCGATCGTGACCAGCGGTATGATCCGGGACGGCGAGGCGCCCCGCCACAATATCTTCGACATGGGCCGCGCAAAGGGCTTTCCGATCCTTCTCGAACGGCTTGCCTGGCGCTACACCGATCCCGATGGCGTCGAGCGGCGCGGTCGCTCTGCCCCTGGCGGGTCTTTCGCGTCAAGGAAGTACCACTACGGCGATCCGATCGATATCTACGAGCATCCCACCGATCCGGCACGATCCTACTGGAGCTATGACCTTTTCGCCGAGCCCCCGCCGCACTAGCGCCCTGGACGGCTCGGCAGGCATTTCTTATATCTTCAGTCAGAAATCTCCGGGAAGGCGCGCGCATGAATGCCGAGGCGCAGATGGAGGGGGCCCCCCTCATCCAACCGTCGTCGACCGACCACCCCCTCTATGACGAGGTGGTGGCGGCTTGCCGTTCGGTCTATGATCCGGAGATCCCGGTTAACATCTACGATCTCGGCCTGGTCTACACCATCGAGATCGACGAGGCGGCGAATGTGCGCGTGCTGATGACCTTGACCGCGCCCGGCTGTCCGGTGGCTGGAGAGATGCCGGGCTGGGTCGCCGATGCCATTGCGCCGGTGCCGGGGGTGCAGACCGTCGACGTCATGCTGGTGTGGGAGCCGCCCTGGGGCATGGACATGCTCTCGGACGAGGCGCGGCTCGAGCTCGGCTTTATGTGAGGAACGGCACCGATGTTCGCGATCCCCGGCAAGCAGGCCGTCACCCTCACCCCCTCCGCGGTTTCCCAGATCCGTCGGCTGATGGAGAGCGGGGCCAAGCAAGGCCTGCGCATCGGCGTGAAGAAGGGCGGCTGCGCCGGCATGGAATACACCATGGACTATGTCGATGACATCGACCCGCATGACGAGGTGGTGGAGCAGGACGGCGCCCGGGTGATGATCGCGCCGATGGCGCAGATGTTCCTGTTCGGGACGGAGATCGACTACAAGACCTCGCTGCTCGAGTCCGGCTTCGACTTCCGCAATCCCAACGTCACCGACACCTGCGGCTGCGGCGTCTCCATAAAGTTCGCCTAGGGCCGCTCGGCCCTTGACGCCGCCGCCCCGCGCCTCCTAACCCAGACCGATATCTGCTTGGGGGAGGGAGCCATGGCGGCGCGTCGTCCGTTCGTTGCCGGCAATTGGAAGATGAACGGCCTGCGCTCGGCGGTGGCGGAGGTTGACGCCATGCTGGCAGAGGGCGTGCCGGACGGCGTCGAGGTCGCCATCTGCCCGCCGGCCACCCTGGTCGGTCCGATGGCGGCCTGGCTCGCCGATGCGCCGGTCGAGGTGGGCGGCCAGGATTGCCATGCCGCCGCCTCCGGCGCCCATACCGGCGATATCGCGGCCGAGATGCTGGCCGATGCCGGCGCGAGCCTGGTGATCCTCGGCCACTCCGAGCGGCGCCAGAACCATGGGGAGGGCTCGGCCGAGATTGCCGAGAAGGTGGCCGCTGCCTGGCGCGCCGATCTCCGCGCCATCCTCTGCGTCGGCGAGACGGAGGTGGAGCGCGACGCCGGCCAGGCAGTGGGCACCGTGACGCTGCAGCTCAGCCAATCCCTGCCGGCCGGGGCGACGGCGGTGAACACCGTCATCGCCTACGAGCCCGTCTGGGCCATCGGCACAGGCCGCACCCCGACGCTCGCCGAGATCGCCGAGATGCACCAGGCTATGCGCAGCCATCTGGCCGACCAGCTCGATCCGGCGGCGGCCGGGGCGATCCGCCTGATCTACGGCGGATCGGTCAAGCCGGCCAACGCAGCGGAGATCTTCGCCATCGACGACGTGGACGGTGGCCTGATCGGCGGGGCCTCCCTCCGCGCTGCCGACTTTCTGCCGATCATCAAGGCGGCCTCCTGAGGCTGGCACTGGCCTGTCGCATCCCGAAAGACCGCGGCGCTGGCGGAGCGGCCGCGCGCCGCCTATGACAGGCATCGGTTGGCGAGGATGGGCGGCAGCATGGCAGAGGGCGGCGGCGAGGCGGTGGAGCGCCTGATCGAACTGATGGCGAAGCTGCCGGGCCTCGGCCCCCGCTCCGCCCGCCGCGCCGTCCTGCAGATGATCCGCAAGCGCCAGCTGCTGCTCGAACCGCTCGCTGCCAGCCTGGCGGAGGTCGCGGCGACGGTCAGCACCTGTGTCACCTGCGGCAACATCGCGACCGGGACGCAATGCACGATCTGCCTTGACCAGACCCGCGACGGGACGTTGCTGTGCGTGGTCGAGGATGTGGCCGACCTCTGGGCGATCGAGCGGGCAGGTGCCTTTGGCGGGCGCTACCACGTGCTGGGCGGCGTGCTTTCCGCGCTCGACGGCATCGGGCCGGAGGATCTGGGGGTGCCGCGCCTACTCAAACGAGTGCAGGAGGCCGGGGTGCGGGAAGTCATCCTCGCCCTCAACGCCACGGTCGACGGTCAGACGACCGCACATTACCTCGCCGAGCAGATGGAGGGGCTGGGGATCGCCACCTCCTCCCTCGCGCAGGGCGTGCCGATCGGGGGAGAGCTCGACTATCTCGACGACGGTACGATCGGCGCGGCGCTCCGGGCCCGGCGGCGGCTTTAACCTATTGGGCGAAGAGTCCACAAACGCCACTCTTCAGCCCAACTTTTACCCGGTTTTAACGGCTCACTCTCACCCTGAGGGGAAAACGAACTGTGAGGGGAGAGGGCCATGGGTTCGTGGCGACGACTGCTTCTGGCTGCTTTGGCGGCACCGGCATTCATGGCCTCGGCTGCGACGGCGCAGGTGACCACCACCACGCCGATTTTCGAGATCGAGATTCGTGAGACCGCCGGCCGGGGGGAAGCGCTGCGCTCGTTCTGGGGCGCGCGCGACCACATGCAGCCGGGCTCCATGACCGTCGCCTTCGGCGCCCGGGCCGACATGAGCAACAGCGGCGGCGTCGCCTACGGCCTCGGCTGGGCCGAGACGCGGCTCGCCGGCCGGTCGGACCGTGTGGGCCTCTGGGCCGGCGCCTTCGCCGGGATCGCCAACACCGCCCGCATGGACCCGACGGAGGCCCGGGCCCTGGGCGCCCGCACCAGCGACGGCGATTTCGGCGCCATCGTGGTGATGGCCGGGCCGCAGATCGCCGTGCGCATGCAGGAGAAGATGGAGCTGCGCATGCGCGCGGTCTTCGGCACCGAGGGATTCGCGCCGGCCATGACCATGCAGTTCGGCTACCGCTTCTGAGCCTCGCGCCGCGCGATGTAGAGCGTGGCGCCGACGATGATCGCGGCACCGAGCAGCGTCGCGCCATCCGGCGTCTCGTCGAACAGCACATAGGCCGCGGCGCCGATGGAGACGAGCCTGAGATAGCTGACTGGGGCGAGGATCGAGGCCTCGCCCAACCGGTAGGCCTGTATGTCGGCGACATTGCGCAGACCGCCCGAGAACACCAGCAGCAGCGTCGTCAGCACGCCGAGCAGGCCCACCGGCAGCTGCCAGATCGGCACCGCGAAGGGCAGCGCCACCACGACCGAGATGACCACCGAAGAGACGAAGGTCGACATCGGCCCGTCCGCCACCGCCAGCGCCCGCGACATCGTCAGGGCGAAGGCGAACAGCATTGACGAGGCGAGCGCCGCGAACATCGCGGGATCGGCCGGCACGACCCCGGGGCGCAGGATCACCAACGCCCCGGCAAAGCCCGCCACGATGGCCGCCACACGACGCGGCCCCACCCGCTCCCCCTGCAGCAGCACCGCCAGCAGCGTCGCCCAGATCGGCGCGGTGAAGAACAGCACCACCGCCGTCGCCAGCGGCAACTCGGCGATGGCGTAGAAGCCGAGCATGGTCGAGACGCCGATACAGCCGCCGCGCAGCAGATGCTGGCGCGGCCGGCTGAAGCGCAGCGACCCGCGCAGCCCGGGCGACACCAGCAGCACCGGCAGAAGCAGCAGCACCGTCACCCCGGCCCGCAGCAGCAGGATCATCGGGCTCTCTACCTCGAGCGAGAGCTGACGCACCGCCACCGTCATCGCCGTCGCCCCCAGGACCGAGACCAGGAGCCAGGCAATACCGCGCATGTTGTCGACCGCCGGCCGCTCGGGTGTCGGATCGAGGGGCGCGGGTTGGAGATCGGCGGGGGGCATGGAAGAGCCCATCGCGGCCCATCGCCGCGCGGTCAAGCGATTTTCTGCCCTAGCCTTTTCCGGCTGCTTAAGGTGACATGCCGGCTGACAGCGACGAAGGGATCGGACCTCTCCATGCGCCGCCTGCTCGCCACGCTCGCGCTCCTCGCGCTCGGCCTCCCGGCCTTCGCCGGGCCGATGGCCGACCGCTGCCGCGACGACAAGGGGCAGATCGAGAACGCCGTCGCTTTCTGCCTCCAGGCGCTCCGCATGGAGCGGCTGGACGGGGCGGAGCGTGCCGCGGTGCATCTCCGCCTCGGCGATCTCTTCTACACGCTCCGCCGCACGCCCCAGGCGATCGAGATGTACGATGCCGCCGCGGCGGAGGACCCGAGCCGCGTCGAGATCTTCATCGGCCGGGCCAAGGCCCATGCCCGCCTCGGCGACGATCAGGCAGCGCTCGCGGACTATGCCAGCGCCCTGCAGCTCCGCCCGGCCCATGTCGGCGCCCGCAATGCCCGCGGCGTGTTCTTCCTGGAACGTGACGCGCCGGAACGGGCCATCGAAGACTTCGAGCTTGCCCTGGCCGCCGATCCCGACAACGGGGATCTGTGGTTCAACCGCGGCCTTGCGGCCCGCAAGCTCGGCCGCGCCGGCGAGGCGGTGCGCGATTTCAGCGCCGCGATCCGGGCCAACGACGGGGACGCGGCGGCCTGGCTGAACCGCGGCCTCGCCCAGGCCGACAACAACCCGGAACAGGCGATCTCCGACATGACGGCAGCGATCCGCAAGGCGCCGGAATACGCCGAGGCCTTCGCCGAGCGCGGCCGCCTGCGCGAGGCGCTCGGCCGCACGGGCCCGGCCAACCAGGACTTCATGCGCGCCTTCGAGCTCGGCTATCAAGCCGAATGGCTGGTGGAGCGGATCAACAACCTCCGCCGCTGAGCGGTCTGGCCTGCCAGGGCGTCGTCGCGCCCGGGCCCGGCGCCGCACGTCGGATATTTGAACCACTGCGAAAGCCATGGGCTTTCTTGCCGGCCCAAATATCTCCGCCGGAGGCAAAGGACGCTGCCGCGACCCCGCCGGCCCGGCAGGTTGGTGTCACGATCGCAGCGTCGCGCCGGTCGCCTTTTCCACCGCCGCCACGACCTTGGCCGCCACCGCGTCGATCTCCGCGTCGGTCAGCGTCGCCGTCTGGGGCTCCAGCCGCACGGTGATCGCCACCGATTTCCGCCCGGCGCCGAGCTGCGCCTCGGCCTTCGCCCCCTCGAACAGGTCGAAGACGTCGGCCCGGGCGATCAGGGCCTTGTCGGCGGCCCGGGCGGCGCGAAGGATATTGTCCGCCTCCACCCCGGCATCGACGACGAAGGCAAAGTCGCGCTCCACCGCCTGGAAGTCCGAGACCTGGAGCGCCGGGCGGGTCGCGCCCTTGGCCCGCGGCATCGGCGGCGCTTCGACCTGGATGGTGAAGGCGACGGCGGGACCCTTCACCTCCATCGCCTCGAGGATGCGTGGATGCAGTTTGCCGAAGGCCGCCAGCACGTTCTTCGGCCCGAGCGACAGGATGGCGGAGCGGCCCGGGTGGAACCAGCCGGGCGCCTCCCGCCGCACCATCAGGCGGCCGGTATCGACGCCAATGGCGGCGAGCGCCGCCTCGACATCGGCCTTGGCGTCATAGAGGTCGATCGGCCGGTGCGTGCCGTGGGGCGAGCGCGGCCCGCTCGCACCAGTGCGGAGGCCGGTGGCCTGCACTGCCTGCTCCCCCGGCTCGCCGCCCGCGAAGGCCGGGCCGATCTCGAAGAGTGCCAGATCGGCGAAGCCGCGCGCCTGGTTTCGCGACGCGGCCGCCAGCAGCCCGGGCAGCAGATCGGGGCGCATATGACTCATCTCGCTGGAGATCGGGTTCTCCAGCGCCCGGTCATCGGCGCCGTCGAAGAGCGCCGCGGTCGCGCGGTCGATGAAGGAATAGGTGACGCATTCGTTGAAGCCGAGTGCGGCGATGGTCCGCCTCAGCGTCGCCGTCCGGCGCTGCATCGGCGTCAGCACGGGGCGGGTGACGCCGCTGCTCGTCCGGGTCATCGGCCGGCCCTCGAGCTTCGTCAGCGAAGCGACACGGGCGATCTCCTCCACCAGATCGGCCTCGCCCTGCACATCCGGCCGCCAGGGGGGCACGCCGACGTTGAGGCGCGCGCCCGCATCCTCCGGCGTGAAGCCGAGGCTTTCGAGGATGCGCACCTGCTCGGGCCGCGCGATCTCCATCCCCACCAGGCTTTCGACGCGCACCGGGTCGAGGGGGTAGCTCCGCGCCGTATCCGGGATCGCGCCGGCGACCACCACCTCCGACGGCTCGCCGCCGCAAAGGTCGAGCACCATGCGGGTGGCGAGCTCCAAACCTTCGGGGATGAACTCGGGGTCCACGCCCCGCTCGAAGCGGTAGCGGGCGTCGGAGTTGATCTTCAGCTTCCGCCCTGTCGTGGCCGTGCGGATCTGGTCGAAATAGGCGCATTCGATGAAGACGCTCGTCGTCTCCTCCGTGCAGCCCGTCTCCTCGCCCCCCATCACACCGCCGAGCCCCTCGACCCCGGCATCGTCGCAGATCGCCACCATCTCGGCATCCAGCGCATAGGTCTTGCCGTCGAGGGCCAGCACCTCCTCCCCCTCCTTGCCCAGGCGGACGTGAATGTCACCGCTCACCTTGTCGGCGTCGAAGACGTGGAGCGGGCGGGCGCGGTCGTAGGTCAGATAGTTGGTCATATCGACCAGCGCGGAGATCGGGCGGAGGCCGATGGCCTGCAGCCGCTGCTGCAGCCAGCGCGGGCTCGGGCCGTTCTTCACGCCGCGAATGTGACGGCCGTAGAAGACCGGGCAGGCTTTGTCGGCCACATCCGGCATCAAGCGAACACCGATGGGGCTCGCATAGGCGCCCGGCACCGCCTCCGTCGCCGGGGTGATCACGCTGCCGAGGCCACGGGCCGCCAGATCCCGGGCGATCCCCGCGACGCCGAGGGCATCGGGGCGGTTCGGCGTGATCTTGATGTAGATCATCGGATCGTTGGCGCCGATCAGGTCGATATACTTGACGCCGAGCGGCGTGTCGGCGGGCAGTTCGATTATCCCCTCATGGTCGTCGGAGACCTGAAGCTCACGCTCCGAGCAGAGCATCCCGTTCGACTCGACCCCCCGGATCACGCCGGGCTTCAGATCCACGCCCGTACCCGGGATATGGGTGCCGGGCGGGGCGAAGACGCCGATCATGCCGGTCCTGGCATTGGGGGCACCGCAGATCACCTGCACCTCCTCCGTCGGCCCGTCTGGGCCGGCCCAGACCTCCACCCGGCAGACGCGCAGGCGGTCGGCATTGGGGTGCTGGCTCGCCTCGATGACGCGGCAGGTGCGGAAAGGGCCGAGGGTGGCATCGGGGTCCGAGACGTCCTCGACCTCGAGGCCGAGATCGGTGAGAGTCTCGAGGATCTCGGCGAGGCTCGCCTCGGTCTCAAGATGCTCCTTCAGCCAGGAGAGGGTGAATTTCATCGGTCCGTCCTTCGCCGCCTCGGCGCGTTTTAGCCGCCGGGTCGGCGATGTCTACAGGGAGCGGGGAGGAGGCCCCGGATCAGGTCCGGGGCGGGTGCGCGCTTGCGGC
>JBCDCY010000016.1:0-62124 GCA_039180875.1 Pseudomonadota bacterium
CCTCAGCCTGCTTCAGGATGAACGCCTTCTGCGCGTCCGTGAACTTCGATGCCTTCATGCGTCTCCGCTCCTCTCAGCCAGGGACTCAGGTCGCGGAAAATTCTAGCAGCGGATGGCCCAGTTTTGCGGGAACAGAGCAATTTCCATGCGCAGGTCGCGATCGATCTCCATCCTGACGCCGATGCTCCTGGTGCGCACGCTTGCTATCCAAACTGCCTACCACCGACGGCGCGGAACGGACTCTTTGGCGAGGTCATGGCCGGTCTTTTGACCGAAATCTATCAGGAGGACTTTGTCGGTACCCACCACTGGACGGTGCCAATTTTCTTGTTCCGTTTCCATGCCGACGTTGAAAGTTATCTCTGGACGCTCGCGCGTGATGCCGATCGCGAGAGGCAGATATTCGGACGATTTGGATCGGATTTCATCGGCGTGTCACTCGACCATAATCGCGAGGTCATCCGGCTCATCGCCGGGGAGGCCAAATGGCGTAACCGCCTGACACGGTCTTCGGTCGATACGCTGATGCTCGGTGAGTATGAGGAAAACGAGGAGGATGGCGAACGGGTGCGAAATGGCCGAGGCGTATGGTTCGAAATCAATCGCGACACGCCGGTTCCGCACGGCCTACGCCAATTGCAACGACTGCTCGAGCTGCGCGCGCCGGATGACTATGCCGCCGCAATTCTGTCGATTGATCGCGCCATCGCGCTGAACGGACCGCCGCTGCCGCGGACGAACCTCATCTTGATCTGCGGCAATGGGGCGCGTCGCCGTGAGAAAGGCGATTATCTGATCCCCTGGGAAGAATGGCCCGAGGAATACACCGCCCCTCACGACCTTCAGGTCATCGAGCTGGTTCTCGAAGAGGGTGCAGATCTGATCGAGCAGATTTACTCGAGCCTTTGGCAGGCCTGCGTCGATGCCTGAATATGATCCCGAACGGCTCGAAATCGCCGACGGCCTTCGTCGTCAACTCGCCATCGAGAATGAACTTTCACGGCCCCAGGCAAGGGCCTTCGTCCGATGTCTCCAGACAAGCTGGCAAGTCCAGACGATCCAATGGACTGAACGCGATTCCAACGGGCAGCTCTCTGACGCGCGGCGCCTGCTGCATGCCGCCCATGTCTTCCGCGAAATCGAAGGGCCTGGGTCCAGGCGAGGAATCGATTGCTACCGCCGCGCCGGCGAGATTCTCGAATGGCTGGCGCGCGCCGACGACGACTCTAGCAGCCAAGTGCCGATAGAACTGCTTGCCGCCGGTGCCTATCAACTCGGCGGGCTTCCCGCGATGGCTACAGGGCTTATGGCACAAATCCCGACCGAGTTTGATGGAGTGGCGCTATATGGAGCCTTCCTGCGCGCCGACTTCGACGATGTGCTGCGGCGCGCGGTCAACTTTTGGAGCGCCAAGCCTGAGCTGATGGTGCCCGGAGCCGGCCAGTTCCTCGCCGCGGCGGAGGACCGCGAGGATATCGAACGGGTTGGCCGCTATTTTACGATCGAGCTGATCCGAAGCCTCGGTCTGGTCGCCGACAGCCTGCGGCGAGGTGACGATGCACGTCTAGTCCGGGCGATGGACAAGCTGCAAGCGCTTGAGAGGATGGCTATGCGCATCCTCAGCGACGATGCCTCACTGATAATATCGCTGCTTTATCAGGTCGCCGAGAGCTACAGGAGCGCCAGCATCTACGGCGCAGTTCGTGCGCTCGCAGAACTGAATCCCGAGCGGCAAGGTCGGCTGCTCGCTTATGCGCGCGATCAGTTCAGTCGGAGGCGCGGCGTTCTGTGGACATCGCAGCTCCAGGGCATTGATCGCCTTCGACAGGAATCCTCTTTTGCGCTCTGCACGCCGACCGGCTCGGGCAAGACCCTGATTGCCAATCTCGCCCTAGTGCGCGAGCTGCTGCTGCGCGAAGCCGATGGGCCGGCACCGCTCGCAATGTATCTCGTCCCGTCGCGTGCGCTGGCTGGCGAAGTGGAGGCCAAGCTCCGTTCGGAACTCGGCAGCGACATGACGGTGACCGCGCTCTACGGCGGTGCCGATTGGGGTATCACCGATGCATGGTTGACCGGCGACCAACCAACCGTACTGATCGCGACAGTCGAGAAGGCCGACGCTTTAATGCGCTATCTTGGACCGATCCTGACGGCGCGGCTCCGGCTAATCATTGTCGATGAAGCCCATCAGGTCGTTCCCGAAGCCAATGAGAACACCCGCGTCAGCTTTTCAGAGCACATCAATCGCGCCATTCGGCTCGAGCAACTGGTCTCCCGCGTTCTGGTCCAGCGTCCCGATGTCGTCCGTATCGCGCTCACTGCAGTAGCCGGAGGCGCCGCGGGCCCGGTCGCCAAATGGATCGAGGGCAGCGCCGATGCAACCGCTGTCGGGGTGCGCTACCGCAGCACACGCCAGGTGATCGGCGTACTAGAAACCGCGCCCGGCGCACAGGGGCGGATCCTCCTCGATATTATGAACGGTCGGACGCTTTACGTCCGCGGTCAGGAGCAGCCCGTCTATCTGCCGCTGCGGATGCCTCCGATGCCAGACATCCCCGCGCGCATGCGCAACAGCCTCAATCGCTTTAACTGCTTAAGCGTGCTCTGGACCGCACTCCATCTCGTCGAGGAAGATCAGCGCATTCTGATCTCGGTGGCCCAGGAGCCGGAGCAGACGATGCGCTGGTTCCAAGAAGCGCTGCTGCTTCCAGCTTGGGCGAATGCGCCCCAGTTCCGGGTGCCTGAGGGGTTTTTGCGCGAGCGTTTTGATGAAGCTCGCGCAGCATGCCGCGATTATTGCGGCGAGGCGTCGTTTGAGATGTTTTTGCTAGAACGCGGTATCGCCTCGAGCCACGGCCAGATGCCCCAGCGCCTGCGGCGGCTGATGACCGAGATGATCGAGCGACGGATCTGTCCAATCACGGTCGCGACTGCCACACTGACTGAAGGTGTGAACCTGCCCTTCGACCTCATTTTTCTGACCTCGCTCAAGCGGCGGTCCTGGGACCAGGTCACCGAGCAGCAAGTCGTCACTCCGTTGCCAACCTCCGAGATCCGCAACCTTGCCGGGCGTGCAGGTCGACCGGGCGCGTCCAAGGGCCTCGAAGGCATGACACTCGTCGCCATCCCGACGGGCGTGGCGGCAACAGCACCCAAAAGAATTCCTGTCCAACGTCAGCAGCGCGTCGAACTCCAGCGTGATTATGACAGGATGCGCGAAGCGCTCCTGATCGAGGAGGCCGAGGCCAGAGAAGTGGAAAGTCCGCTGGCCCTGCTATTGTGGACGATCCGCGAGCGCGCCATTCGTATCCTTGGAGTCGAGCCCGATGATTTTCTCGACTGGCTCGAAAGCACCGCGCCGACCGATATCAGCGATGACGCAGGGGAAGACGCCGGCGATCGCAGGTCTCGCCTGGCGGACGCCGTAGACGAGCTGGATGGGATCCTGCTGACCGCAATCGAGGAAATTGCCAAGGCCGAGGAGCAGGAGATGATGCCGGCCCGTGCCGAGGAGCATCTGGCGCAACTTTGGGGTACCACCTTCAGCGCCGTCGCGGCCGAGCAGGAGGCCTGGCTTGAGGAGGCTTTCATCCAGCGCGGGCGCGGTATAATTGAAACCGTCTATTCTGATGCCTCCGAGCGCCGCCGTCTCTACCAGTACGGGTTCACCCCACTGGTTGGAAGGCGCTTCGAAGAGGTCGTGCCGAAAATTCGCAAGCTCATCGAAGACGCCGACAGTTATGGCGAAGACGAGCCGACGGCGCGCATCAATGTGTTCGAGGCAATTGGCGATCTGCTCGCCGCCGACCGCGGCTTCGGCTTCCGTGTGCGAAGCACTGATACGGACCGGGCGCTGCTCGACCGCCGGGCCGATGTACTCGGATGGTGGATGGACGAACCCAACAGTCTCAATCCCGATGCTGCCGCGCTGCGAAGCTGGCAGCGGTTCGTAGCTGATAATCTCGAATTCCGGCTCGGCGTGGCAATCGGCGCCGTCGTCGCCCAGGCCTGGTCCGAAGGCGCAGCTAACGCTTTCGCGGTGCCGACGCTCGCGGAGTGGAAGGAGACCACCGGCATGCCATGGTTCGGCTTCTGGGCGCGCGAGTTGCTTCGTTGGGGCACACACGATCCCTTCGTCGCCTTCTCGCTGTCTCAAGGCCTCGTGCAAACACGTGAGGCGGCGGCAGCGCGGCGCGACGAATTCGAAGCGTGGCTTGAGGACGAGCTCGACGAGATTGCATCGGATGATTTGATTGACCCGCAACACTTTCTGCGCTGGCAACTCAGCCTGGCGCGCGACGTTCGTGACAGATTTGACGATCTTCCCGAGCTGGTTGAGCTTACCGGCACTGATGGTCGGCGCCACCGATACAGTGTTATTCCCGCGCGACGCGATGGCCGTGTGCGCTGGATCGATCCCGCAGGCTTCGAACTGGCGCAGTCCGATGACATCTTCGACGAATTCGGTCCCGGCGCAATTCGGAATGATTTCGAGCTGCATACCGACAGCGCTGAAGCACAGGTGCACCGAACCTTCGCGGCGGGTAGGTAAAGTCACCATTTTGTGGTGATCCATGGACTCGAAGCTCTGTTCGAGCCCACGGAGGTTGCTATTTCACCGGACGGGTAGGGCGTAAGCGGACGTCAGGGAACGGACCGGTTTCGATCCGACCCGACCTCGAGGCACGCTTTCGCGTTTCCAGCCAGGCTTCGACTTCCCGCAGGTCCCAAACGACACAACGCTTGGAGAGATAGAAACGTTGGGGAAACTCGCCCCGCTTCTCCATCTCATAAATTGTCGTCTCTGCTAGCGGCACAATCGCTTTCAACTCATCTCGCCGAATGGCGCGAGGGCCTTCCGGCAACCGAGGGCGGTTCCCATTGTTCGTGGCAAGTCTGGTCATATCATTCTCCTTAAGCTCGCCGCATGTGCGGCGGATAAGGAGTGCCGGGTATGTCGAGAGGCGAAGAGTCGATAGCGACATCTGCAGACAGGACCGAGTTGTGGAACTCGCTGCGGAGGGGTCGCCGACCTTCGTAGTCTCGATCCGAAAATGCTCGCGCTGAAGATAGCGTCCCAGAGGGATTTCGAGTCAGCATCCCCAGCTCGGCTATATGGCGTCAAGATGTGCGCGATCCGATCCAACGTCGCCGCTACAACACGGATGCCGAGAGACAGCCTCTCACCAATAGGCCGTATGTTGTCCGTCATATTCGACGGTTACCGTAGCTTTAGGCGTCAGATATGACGACTAAGATGAATTTCCTCCGGCAGAGCAGGCTCTCTGATCGTCTCGACAGGCAGATCGAAACCTTGCACGCGATCGCTTTGCTGCTCAGCGTTTGTACCCTTGGTGCGCTGCGGCCCCTATTTGCGAACTCTGGGGTATCCAGGCGCGCAATGGCGTAGAAGCGTAGAGTAGTAGGACGGTACAAGCCCTCTTCCTGAGAATGACCCGATTGAGCCTATAGTCGGAGGTTGACGACCGATTGGTGGCGAATGTCCGTAAAGACGGTCGCCAGCGAAAAGGCAGAAAAATGCTAAGGAGATCAACAGTGAAAGAATCTGTCGATACTCCTGACGGGAGGCAAGATTGAGCGGAAATTTTTTCTCATTGAAATCAGCGATGTAATGATCGTGAGGATAATCGAGTGGGAGTGATTGGGGGGATTGCGGACGTTCGGAGCCAAACGGCTCCCTCTCCGCCCATCGTGAGCGTCAGCCGGCCTGGCGGGCCGCGCGCTTCCTCTCATGCGGGTCTAGGAAGCGCTTTCGGAGCCGCACCACTTTGGGCGTCACCTCCACCAACTCGTCGTCATCGATATAGGCGATCGCCTGCTCGAGGGTGAGGCGCGTCGGCGGGGTCAGGATCACCGCGTCGTCCTTCCCCGCCGCCCGGATATTGGTGAGCTTCTTGCCTTTCAGCGGATTGACCTCGAGATCGTTGTCGCGGGCGTGCTCGCCGATGATCATGCCCTGATAGACCGGCTCTTGCGGGCCGATGAAGAGGCGACCGCGCTCCTCGAGGTTGAAGAGCGCATAGGCGACGGAGGTGCCGGTCTCCATGGAGATCAGAACGCCGGCCCGCCGCCCAGGGATCGCGCCCTTGTAAGGCGCCCACTCGTGAAAGACCCGGTTCAGCACGCCGGTGCCGCGGGTGTCGGTCAGGAACTCGCCGTGATAGCCGATCAACCCGCGAGAGGGGACGTGGGCGACGATCCGGGTCTTGCCGGCGCCGGCGGGGCGCATCTCCACCATCTCGCCCCGGCGGGCGCCGGTCAGCTTTTCGATGACGGCGCCGGTGAACTCGTCGTCGACGTCGACCGTCACCTCCTCCACCGGCTCGAGGCGCTGGCCGCCCTCATGCCGGAAGAGGACGCGGGGGCGGGAGACGGAGAGCTCGAAGCCCTCCCGCCGCATGTTCTCGATCAGCACGCCGAGCTGCAGTTCGCCCCGGCCGGCAACCTCAAACGCCTCACCGCCCTCGGTGTCGGAAACGCGGATGGCGACTTTCGACTCCGCCTCCTTCAGCAGGCGGTCGCGGATCACCCGGGACTGCACCTTGGCACCGTCGCGCCCGGCGAAGGCGCTGTCGTTGATGCCGAAGGTGACGGAGATCGTCGGCGGGTCGATCGCCTGGGCCGGCAGGGGTTCGGCCACTGCCGGCGCGGCAAGAGTGTCGGCGACCGTCGCCTTGGCCATGCCGGCGAGCGCCACGATGTCGCCGGCCTCCGCCACCTCGATCGATTGCTGGGCGAGGCCGCGGAAGGCGAGGATCTTGGTCACGCGAAAGCGCTCGATCTCCTCCCCCGTGCGGGCGAGCGCCTTGATGGTTTCGCCCGGCGTGAGGCGCCCGGCCTCCACCCGCCCGGTCAGCAACCGGCCGAGATAGGGATCGGCCGACAGCGTCGTCGCCAGCATGCGAAAGGGCGCCTCGAGCGCCGCCGCCTTGCCCGGCGCCGGGACGTGGGAGACGATCAGGTCGAAGAGCGCATCCAGGTCCTGCCGGGGCCCGTCGAGCGTCAGATCCGCCCAGCCGGAGCGGCCGGAGGCGTAGACCGTCGGGAAATCCAACTGCTCGTCCGTCGCCCCGAGGGCCACGAACAGGTCGAACACCTCGTCGAGCGCCCGATCCGGCTCCGCCTCCGCCTTGTCGACCTTGTTGAGCACGACGATCGGGCGCAGCCCTTGGGCCAGCGCCTTGGCCGTCACGAACTTGGTCTGCGGCATCGGCCCCTCGGCCGCATCCACCAGCAGCACCACGCCGTCCACCATCGAGAGGATGCGCTCCACCTCCCCACCGAAATCGGCGTGGCCCGGCGTGTCGACGATGTTGATGCGGGTGCCCTGCCATTCGAGGGAGGTGCATTTGGCGAGGATGGTGATACCCCGTTCCCGCTCCAGATCGTTGGAGTCGAGCGCCCGCTCCGCCACCGCCTGATTGGCCCGGAAGGTGCCCGATTGGGCGAGCAACGTGTCGACGAGCGTCGTCTTCCCATGGTCGACATGGGCGATGATCGCGATGTTCCTGAGCTCCATGCCCTGCCCCTCGCCGAACTATGCGCGACGCCCCCGCTGCGCCCGCTTGTCTAGGATCGCTGGTGCCCGAGGCCGGACTCGAACCGGCACGCCTTGCGGCGGGGGATTTTGAATCCCCTGCGTCTACCAATTCCGCCACTCGGGCCGCGCGCCGTGGCTACACCGTGGACCTCGCAAGGGCAATCGGCTTTCGGATCGCGTAGGATGACGGCAGCGGCGCGGAGTCAACGTCCGCGCTGAGCTGATCCTGACCGATGACGCGACCGGGGACGATCGGGGGCTGGCGGGGTTTCTCGCTCTGGCGGCCCCGAGATGCGGCCATCTCGGCGCCCTGTGCCGTCAAAGCTGTTGTTCGAGGTCCCGGCAGGTGGCGGCGAGCAGTTCGGAGAAGGCCGCGACATTCGCGCCGAGGGTGCGGGCACCGGTCGGGCGCACCAGCCAGATGGAGAGCGGCAGGGGTGCGGCATCGCTCAGGTCCACCCGCACAAGCGCGCCGGCCGCAATCAGGTCCCCCACGTCCCAGAGCGAGTGCAGCCCGAGACCGAGCCCGGCGACGACACCGTCGCGCAGCGCCTCGTTGGCGTTGCTCACCAGGGCACCCTCGACCGTGACGTTGACCGGCGCGCCGTCCGACCTCAGGAAGCTCCAAGAGGGCGCCGACGTCCGGCGCAGGCAGGAATGGTCCGCCAGATCCGCCAGGCGGCGCGGCGTGCCGCGGTCGGCCAGGTAGCCGGGTGCGGCCACCAGCGCCAGGGGGTTCGAGGCGACGCGCCGGGCCGGATGCGGGCCGCTGCGCCCGGGCGCGATACGCACCGCGACGTCGATGCCGCGCTCCACCAGGTCGATCACGTCGTCGCTGAGATGCAGGTCCAGGCGCAGGTCGCGGTGCTCCGCCAGCAGCTGGGCGGCGAGAGGAGAGAGCACCTGATGGCCGAACGAAACGGGGGCGGTCACCCGAAGATGACCCCTTGGGCTGCGATCGCCGCCCACGGCGGCCTGGGCCGCCTCCGCCGCCTCGATCACCTGGCGGGCATGAGGCAGGAACGCCTCCCCCTCGAAGGTGAGCGCAAGGGACCGGGTCGTGCGCTGCATCAGGCGCACCCCGAGCGCGGCCTCCAACCGCGCCAGACGCCGGCTCGCGATCTGGGGCGTGATGCCGAGCTGTTCGGCGGCTTGCGCGAGGCTCGGGGCCCCGGCGGCGCGGACGAGGAGCGCGAGGTCATCGAGATCGAGGGCCATTATTGGCTCCATGGCGGGTGATTATCCCGCCAAACGATATACCGGTGGCCTGATCCGCGCCATTCCCCCAGCCAGCGTGCCGCCCCATCTCTCGAATGACAGACCCGCAGCCGATTGAAGATGGAGGACAACACGATGAAGGCGATGATGATCGAAGCCTTCGGGGACGCGGACCTTCTGCGACCGACGGAAGTGGACCGGCCCATCGCCGGACCCGGCCAGGTGCTGGTCGAGGTCGCGGCAACCAGCGTCAACACCGCCGACGTCAAGGCGCGCGAGCTCGGCCACGCGCTCGACTTCGTGCCGGACCTGCCAGCGGTGCTCGGCATGGACGTCGCCGGCCGGGTCGCGGCGCTGGGCGAGGGCGTGACGGGCTTCGCGGTCGGCGACGCCGTCTTCGGCTGTGCCGGCGGCGTGCGCGGCCATGGCGGCGCCCTGGCCCAGTTCCTGGTCGCCGACGCGCGCCTTCTGGCGCGAAAGCCCGAGACGCTCTCCATGGCCGAGGCCGCAGCGCTCCCCCTGGTCGCGATCACCGCCTACGAGGCGCTGGTCGACCGGATGGATGTGCGTCGGGGGCAGACCGTGCTGATCCATGGCGGGGCGGGCGGCGTCGGTCACGTCGCCATCCAGATCGCCACCGCCCTTGGGGCACAGGTCTATGCGACCGGTTCGGCCCGGGCACGCGACGTGATCGAGGGGCTTGGCGCCACGTTCATCGACTATATGAGCGAGACGCCCGAGGCCTATGTCGAGCGCCTGACGGACGGACGGGGGTTCGATGCCGTCTTCGACACGGTCGGCGCGGCCAATATCGAGACCTCGTTCCGGGCCGCCAAGCTGAACGGGCAGGTGGCGACCACCGTTTCTCTCTGCGAGCTCGACCTGACGCTTGCCCATGTGCGCGGCCTCACCCTGCACGTGATCTACATGCTGATGCCGATGCTGCACGGGGTCGGGCGGGAGCGCCACGGCGCGATCCTGCGCGCGATCGCCACCCTGGTCGATCGCGGCGCGCTGCGCCCCATCCTCGACGAGACCTTTCCCCTGGACGCGGCCGCCGACGCCCATCGCCGGCTCGAGAGCGGGCAGACGATCGGTAAGGTCGTGATCGAGGTTGCCGCGTCCTGACCCGCAGGCGCTTCCATTTTCCCCAACGTTCCGGACAGGAGATCTCCAACATGTCCCTCACAATCGTCGCGCAGATCGAAGCCAAGCCGGGCACCGTCGCCGAACTTGCCGAAAGCCTGCGCAGCCTCATCCCCCTCACCCGCGCCGAGCCGGGCTGCGAGGCCTACGAGATGCACCGCTCGATCACGGACGACCGTCTCTTCCACTTCCACGAGGTCTGGACCGACCGTTCGGCTTGGGAGGCCCATATGGCCGCCGAGCACATGACGGCCTTTGGCGCCCGCAAGGACGACCTGGTGGCCGACTGGCGGCTCTTCGAGCTCGAGCGGGTCGCCTGACCGTCGGCCGGGCACGGCCTGATCCTTCACCGTGCCCGGGCCCCTTCCAAGACCGGATAGCCATACCGGGCCCGCGCGATGCTGCGGGCCCTTCGCGTGACACGCACCCCTGCGGCGTCCGTCCTCGCCATAAGGTCCACCCCGGCGGTTTGGCGGCCTGCCCGCGTTGCAGTTCAGGCGCATTGCGGATAGCGGAAGCGCTGGAATTCAGGATCCGGCGACAATGCAGATTGAGGTCTCTCTTAACGCCGCGGCGGACGCGGGCCTTTCAGCGCGCGATCTCGGCTTCCTGCTGCACAAGCACCCGGACCACGTCCATGAACGCGCCACCTCCGCCGGGACGGCGACGATCTTCTTTCCAGACGTCGGCGACGATCGGACGACGGCCGTTCTGCATCTCGACGTAGATCCCATCGGCCTGGTTCGCGGCAAGAGCCGCCAGTCGGATGGGCTGCTTGACCAGTACGTGAACGACCGGCCGTACGTTGCGAACTCCTTCCTCTCCGTCGCCATCGCCCGCGCCTTCGGGCAGACCCTTTCGGGCAAGTCGAAGGAGCGCCAGACGCTCGCCGACCGCGCGCTGCCATTTGAGGCGCGGATCGTGCCGGTCGCCGTCGCAGGCGGCGCGGAGATCGTCCGGGAGGTGTTCGCGCCGCTCGGCTATGAGGTCGAGGTCATCGTGCTGGACGCCAGCGGCCCGCGCGAGATCGTCGACCTGCGTCTCAAGGCCGACATCCGCCTCGCCGCGCTTCTGAACCACCTCTACGTCCTCGTGCCGGTGCTCGACAACGCCAAGCACTGGTGGATCGACGGTGACGAGATCGAAAAGCTGCTGGCCAAGGGCGAAGGCTGGCTCGCCGATCATCCCGCGCGCGAGCTGATCGCGCGCCGCGCGCTGAAGCATCGCCGCGCGCTCATCCACCAGGCGCTGGACAGGCTGTCGGAGACGGCGTTGGAGACAGACGAGGGCGAGGACGACGCCCCCCAGCCCGAGCCCGAGGCGCCGCTTGAGACGCCGATCAGACTGCACGACCTGCGCCTCGACACAGTGTCGGCCGTTTTGCGGGAGGCCGGCGCCGGCACGGTGCTGGACCTTGGCTGCGGCGAGGGCAAGCTGATCCAGCGATTGATCAAGGAAAGCTGGGTCGCGCGGATCCTCGGCGTCGACCCATCGGTGCGAACGCTCGAGCGCGCGACGCGGCGGCTGCGGCTCGACACCGCGGGCGAGCGGATGCGGGAACGCGTCGGGCTGCAGATGGGCAGCCTCACCTATGGCGACCGACGATGGAGGGGCTTCGACGCGGCGACACTGGTAGAGGTGATCGAGCATATCGATCCCCCGCGCCTGTCGGCGCTCGAGCTCTCGCTCTTCGCCGCCGCGCGCCCGCAGACCGTCGTCGTGACCACGCCCAACCGCGAGTACAACGCGCTGTTCGAGGGGTTGGAGGACGGCGCCTTGCGCCATCCCGATCATCGCTTCGAATGGACGAGGGCCGAGTTCGAGGCGTGGGGCGCCCGCGTCGCCGCCGCCCACAGCTATGCGGTCGCTTTCCAGCCGATAGGCCCGGAGGATGAGACGCACGGGGCGCCCTCGCAGATGGCCGTCTTCTCCCGGGGCGCGGCGGAGGAGCGGGCATGAGGATCACGCTTCCCGACTTCGCGCTCGTCGTCCTCATCGGCGCCACAGGCTCCGGCAAATCCAGCCTGGCGCGCCGACACTTCCTCGAGACCGAGATCGTCTCGTCGGACCGCTGCCGTGCGCTGGTCTCGGACGACGAGACCGACCAGTCCGCGACCGGCGACGCCTTCGACCTCTTGCACTACGCCGCCGGCATCCGGCTGAAGCGCCGGAAGCTGACCGTGATCGACGCCACCTCGGTCAAGCGCGAGGATCGGGCGGCGCTCATCGCCCTCGCCCGTCAGTACCATGCGCTGCCGGTGGCGCTGGTCCTCGACATCGACCCAGCACTTTGCCACGAGCGCAACAAGCAGCGCGAAAATCGCGACTTCGGGGCCCATGTCGCGCGCAACCACGCCAAGGCCCTGCGCCGCGGGCTTCGCGGGCTGGAGAGGGAGGGCTTCCGGCAGGTCCACATCCTGCGCGCGCCCGAGCAGATCGAGGCGTTGGAGGTTGTGCGCGAGCCGCTCTGGACCGATCGCCGGCAGGATCATGGCCCCTTCGACATCATCGGCGACGTGCATGGGTGTTTCGATGAGTTGACGACGTTGCTTGGGGCGCTGGGCTACGAGATGGACCCGTTCGTTCCCGGCGAAGATCTGATGAGCGCGCGCCACCCGGCGGGTCGGATCGCCTTCTTCGTCGGCGACCTGACCGACCGCGGGCCGCGAAACGTCGATGTCCTCCGCCTGGTCATGGGCATGTGCGAGGAAGGATCGGCGCGGTGCGTCATGGGCAACCACGACTTCAAGCTCAACAAGTGGCTGAAGGGCCGGAAGGTGCAGCTCAACCACGGGCTCGAGGTGACGGCGGCTGAGCTCGAGGCATGCTCCGAGGCGTTCCGAAAGCAGGTGACCGAGTTCACCTACAACCTGCGCTCCCACCAGTGGCTGGCCGGCGGCGATCTCGTCGTCGCCCATGCCGGCCTGAAGGAAGAGATGCACGGGCGCGGCTCTGGCGCAGTGCGGAGCTTCGCCATGTTCGGGGAGACCACCGGCGAGATCGACGCGTTCGGTCTCCCCGTCCGGCAGGACTGGGCACGCGCGTATCGCGGGCGCGCCGACGTCGTGTTCGGCCACGTCCCCGTGCGCGAGGCCGAGTGGCTGAACGCGACCCTCGACATCGACACGGGCTGCGTCTTTGGCGGCAAGCTGACCGCGCTCCGCTGGCCGGAGCGCGAGACGGTGTCGACGCCGGCTGCGCGCCAATATGCGGAGCCCGCCAGGCCGCTCGACGACGCCGGGCCGCGAACGGCGCAGCAGGACCATGACCGGCTGCTCTATTTCGACGATTTCGCCACCAAGCAGCGGATCGAGACCCGCCTCGGCGGCTCCGTCATGATCTCGCAGGAGCATGCGCTCGCCGCCCTCGAAGTCATGAGCCGTTTCGCCGTCGACCCGCGCTGGCTGATCCACCTGCCGCCGACGATGGCGGCCTGCCCGACCGCGGCGGAGGGACCTTTCCTCGAGCATCCGACTTACGCGCTGGACCACTACGTCCGGCTTGGCGTGACCGACCTGGTGGCGGAGGAAAAGCACATGGGCTCCCGCGCGCTGATGGTGGTCGCCCGCGACGCCGCGGCGGCGGCGGCCCGTTTCGGCGTCGAGGACGACAAGCAGGGTGTCGTCTACACGCGCACCGGTCGGCCGTTCTTCCGGGACGAAACCGACGAGGCCGCCGTCATCGCCCGGGTCGCCGCCGCAATTGGGGCCGCCGGCCTCTGGGAGGCGCTTTCCACGGACTGGGTGCTGCTCGACGCCGAGCTCATGCCATGGTCGGCCAAGGCGCAGGAGCTGCTCCGCCGGCAATATCTGCCGACCGTCGCCGCAGCGCGCCACTCGGCCGAGGCGTTGTTGGAGCGGACGGCCGCGGTCGGGGCGAGGGCGGAGCTCGCCCGGCTCGCCGCCTCCGCCGAACGCAAACGCGCGAACGCACTGCGCATGGAGAAGACGATCGCCGGCTACTGCTGGAGCGCCGAGACCATCAACGCGCTCCGGATCGCGCCGTTCCATCTGTTGGCGGTCGAGGGGCAGGTCTTAACCGATCGCGACCACCCCTGGCACATGGAGACGATCGCCCGCATCGCCGAGCATGACCCGATCCTGCAGGCGACCGCATGGCGACGGTTCGACGCCGCCAGCACGGCCGACCGAGACGCGCTCGTCGCCTGGTGGCTCGAGCACACCGGCGCGGGCGGCGAGGGCATTGTGCTGAAGCCGGCCACTTTCCTGGCCCGCGGCAAGAAGGGGCTGGCGCAACCGGCGATGAAGGTCCGGGGGCGCGATTATCTGCGCATCATCTACGGTCCGGACTACGACCTGGACGAGAACATCGAGCGGCTCCGAGAGCGCGGCCTCGGGCGCAAGTTCTCGCTGGCGGAGCGCGAGTTTCGCCTCGGCCACGAAGGACTGTCGCGCTTCGTCGAGAAGGCCCCGCTCGCCAAGGTCCACCAATGCGCCCTTGGCGTCCTGGCACTGGAAAGCGAGCCGGTCGATCCACGGCTTTGAATAGGCTGGGAAGATGAGCGACGCTGTGTCTTCGCCGGCTGCGCTAGGCGCTCCGCCAGTCGATGCCCCACCCCGCACAAACAGCCGCTTCGGTCTGCGCGCCGTAGCGACCCACTCGGCCCCGGGAGAGCCATCGGCTTTCGCTCGACCGGAAGCGGCGGCAGCGGTACGTGCCCGATGTCGGCTTGGAGCCCAGAGTGACAGATGCTTCGCAGCGAATGGACGGCGGCAATGCGAGCACCATGCTAATCAACCACAAACCAAAGCCTCATCGGGCCTGAGGGGTGTTTGCGCCATTCTCCCGCGTCGCAAGATACGCACCGCCTACTACAAGAACGGCGCCAACCACTGTGAATGCGAGAATTGGTTCGCCCCACAAGACAAAGCCAATGATTGAGGCAAAGACGAGCGACATGTAAACCCACGTGTTCACCTTGTCGCCCGGCGCGATTGAGAAGGCCTTTGCGTAGAAGAACTGCCCGATAATCGTGAATAGGGCGATGAAGAACACTTGGATCATCTGGCCTGTTGTCGGCCATTGCCACACCCAAGGAAGTAATAGAGTGGACAGCAAAAGCGCAAAGAGCGCGAAGTAGAACATCTGCCTGTCCGGAGGCTCCGTAGTCCCCAGGGACCAGATCACCAGCGCTGCCGCCGCACCTCCCAAAGCTGCCAGCAGGGCAGAAACCTCACCGACGGAAACCCCAACGCGGTCAGGGCGGACAATTAGCACTACACCAACAAAGCTGATCAGAACGCCAAGCCAAACGTACCGATCTGACAGTCTGCGGAAGATTAACAGTGCCAATATCGGTACGAAGAGCGGCCCCATGGATTGCAGGATGACGGCGTTGGCGAAGGGGATGTGCACCACTGCAAAGAAGTAGGCCACAATGGCGCTGTAGGTGAAGACGGATCTCAGAAAGTGCTTCCCGAGCTTGTCGGTGCGAAGTCCGCCGACCGGTGGTCGAACCATGACCCATAGGCACATGAGGATGAACATCCAGACATTGGTCCAGAACACGAGGATTAGGACGTTCAAATCGTTGGCTGCGTATCTTGCAACTGCAGGTGCGACGGCGAAAAGAAACGCAGCAGCAATAACATAAACGGTCCCTGGCCAGATTTGGTTTCCCGTAGCAGGTGCCGCCATCGACCACCCCTCCCGTGCTGCAAATCTATCAACTCGGGTCTTGATACCAAATCGCTACTGCCATCTGTGTGGCAGTAGTGATCTGGTATATGTGTGAGATCGGGAGGAGGAACGATGTCCAGATCTGCGCGGCTTTTTGAGGTCATTCAGTTGCTGAGATCGGCGAGCGAACCGCTCTTGGCGCGTGACTTGGCAAGCGCATTGGAGGTGTCGATACGAACGGTCTATCGAGACATCGCCGCGCTCCAAGCGATGCAAACTCCGATCCTGGGTGAGCCCGGCATCGGCTATGTCATGCGAAAGGGTTATGATCTCCCGCCAATCAACTTTGACGTAGAGGAAGCGGAGGCGATTTCGGTCGGCCTCGGCATGATTGCCCGCACCGGCGACCTAGGGCTCTGGCGGGCAGCCAAACGTGCTGCGCGCAAGCTGCATGAAACTGCACCAGGTATACGCCGACTTGTCACCTCGTCCTGGTCAATGGACTCCACGCCAAATGTCGAGCTATCAGAACTTCGCAAAGCAATCCGTACTGAGAAGAAGGTTCGGATCGTTTATCGCGATGCCGAAAACCGCAAAACTCAGCGTGTGATCTGGCCGCTCGTACTGATCTACTATCTGGACGCTGCTATGATTGCGGCCTGGTGCGAGTTGCGACGAGGCATCCGGCACTTCAGGTTGGATCGCGTGAATAGCCACCGAATTCTTGCTGAGGGTTTTGAAGGTCGTGGGGAAACCCTGATCTCCGAATGGGAACAGAAAGAGAAAGGGAAAACGGTTCCGACGGTTCAAATGTGATTCCGCAAGCGGACGTTCAATCTGATGATGTGAAAAACAGGTTTGTCCGCGGAGTGACTCGGCAGCGGTGCGCCGGACTGAGGGAACTGCGAACAGCAGCCACCTTTAGCGCGCGCAGCATTCAGGGATCTGTGCGAGCGGCGGCTTCGGAGCGAGTTCGCCCGATCATGACACGATGCCAGGAGTTGCCCGCATCCGGGTCGCGGCAAGGTCAATGAAGCGGCGCACTTTGGCGGGGACGTAACTCCCCGGCGCGTAGAGCGCATTCACTGGATAGCTCGGCGGTGACCAATCGGGCAGGACGCGTACGAGGCGCCCCGTCGCAAGCGCTTCGGCGAAGAACCATAGCGGCCCGGCGTGCAGACCGCCGCCCTCCTCCACGATCCGCCCGACCCCGCCCAGATTGTCGATGCTGAACCTGGACGTGGCGCGCACCCGCACGCGCCTGCCGCGTCTGTTGGTCAGGTCCAGCTCGGCGCCGGCCTGGAGCCCGGAATAGAGAACGAACCGGTGGGTGGAGAGGTCCTCCGGCCGCTCGGGCATGCCCCATTCCTCGACATATGCCCGAGATCCGATGACGGCGAGCGGCATTGCGCCGATGCGCCTGGCCTTTAGAGCGCTGTCGGCGAGCTCGCCGATGCGGATCGCGACGTCCAGTCCCGCGCCCTCGAAGTCGACAAATCGATCGCTGACCCGAAGCTCGATGGAAAGCCGCGGTGCCTGCGCAGAGAGCTCGTGCAACCACAGCCCGACATGGTGTACGCCGAAGTCGATTGGAGCCGACACGCGCAGGGTGCCGCGCGGCTCGTCCGCGGCGCCGGCCACCTCGTCCTCCACCGCCTCCATCTTTTCCAGGAGCGGCTTCAGACGGTCGTAGTAGGTCTGACCGGCGTCCGTCGGAGAGGATCGGACCCGGGATCGCGCGATCAATTTGACGCCGAGCCGGTCCTCGACGCCGCCGCGGCGGCGCGACACGTTCGACGGATCGGTGCCGATCTCCTCCGCCGCCGCGCGCAGGCTGCCCGTCTCCACGATCCGGAGGAAGAGATGCAGATCGTCGAAGTTCATCCTCATAGATGCGATTTTCGCATTCATGAGATGTCAGATCAATCCATACATGATTTCAGTGTCATCTCCTACCTCTCGATCGACGAGACGGATGGCCGTCTCTCGAGCAAGGAGCAAGGCGATGACCACCAAGACCTTTTTCATCACCGGCGTATCCAGCGGGATCGGCCGGGCATTGGCGGAGGCCGTGCTCAGCGCAGGCGGCCGTGTCGCCGGGACGCTGAGGAAGCCGGAGCAGGCAGCGGAATTCGAGGCCCTGGCGCCGGGACGCGCGCTGGCGCTGATCGCCGACGTCACCGACCGCGCCGCCGTCGATGCCGCCGTTGCGAAGGCGGTCGACGCCTTCGGCCGGATCGACGTTGTCGCCAACAACGCGGGGGCCGGAACGGTGGGTGCCGTCGAGGAGACGAGCGAGGCCGAGGCGCGCGCACTCTTCGATCTGAACTTCTTCGGGCAGTTCAACGTGATCCAGGCGGCATTGCCGATCCTGCGGCGCCAGCAAGCGGGCCATATGCTGACCTTCTCCGCCGTCGGCGGCTTCACCGGGTTTCCGGGCCTTGGCGTCTACTCTGCGGCCAAGGCGGCGGCCGACGTGATGTCGGAGGCGTTGGCGCAGGAGGTCGCAGGCTTCGGGATCAAGACGACGATCCTGACGCTCGGCATCTTCCGCACGAAGTTCGCAGCCGGCTCGCTCAGCTTCACCGAGGCAGAGATGCCCGACTATGCCGAGACGCCCGCGGGCAAGTTCCGCGGCTTCATCGGCGGGCTCGACGGCAAGCAACCGAACGATCCGGAGAAGGCCGCCGAAGCCATCCTGAAGATCGTCGAGGCCGAAGACCCGCCGCTGCATCTGCCGCTTGGGGTCGACGCCGTCGAGGTGATGACCAGGAAAATCGACCAGGTGAGCGGCGAGATCGAGCGCTGGCGGAACGTCGCCGCCTCGGTCCGCTACAGCGAAACGACCGCATGAGGATCCGACCGGGCGGCGCCTGACGCCGCCGGCCGCTCTGCGAATAAGGAGAATGAGATATGAATAGACTCGCCACCATCGCCATCGCGGCAGCCTTCGGCGGCGCGCTCGCCGCGACGCCCGCAACGGCGCAAACGGCAGAAGAGCGCGCGGCGCTCGAAGCCAGCACCCTCGCCTGGGTCGCGGGCTGGCGCACCAGCCCCGAGGCGCGCTTCACCATCGAGCAGATCGCCCATCTCTACGTGCAGGACGATCGGCTTTTCTCCTATGACTTTGGACGTCCGCACGACGGCGTCGAAGGCTGGGCGTCGGCCGCGCGCTACTACGAGAGGTTCATGGCGATCCCCGCGCGCTGGACGTTGACGCCGGGCGACGACCTTCGGGTCACCGTCCGCGGCGACATCGCCTGGACGACCCTGTCGCTCGTCGCCTCAGGCGAAATGCCGAACGGCGATCCGATCGATCTGCCGGAGTCCCGCGTCACGCTGATCTTCGAGCGGCAAGACGACGGCACCTGGTTGATCCTGCATGAGCACGGTTCGAGCAGCGTTCCCTTTCCCGATGCTGAAACCACGCGCGAACTTCTCGCGCCCACCGAGTGAGGAGAGGATCCGATGAAACCGATTGCGATCGCTCTCGCCGCCGCGCTGGCCGCGGTGCCCGCCGCCGGGCCGGCGGCTCCGCTGACCGCACCTGATGCGACCGTTGAGACCAAGCTGCAGGTGCTGCTCGACCGCGAGGAAGTCAGGCAGGTGATCGTGAACTACGGCCTCGCCTTCGACATGCGGGATTGGGCGCTGCACCGCTCTGTCTTCACCGACGAGATCGAGATGGATTTCTCGGCGTCCATCGGCGACGGGCTCGTCGCAATCTCCGCCGACGACTGGGTTGCGGCGGTCCGGCCGTTCTTCGAGGCGCTCGACGGCACCCAGCACGTAGCCATGCCGCTCAGCATCGAGATCGACGGCGACGAGGCCTATGTCCGCTCGCTCCTGAACGCCTCGCATCACCTGCCGAATGATCGTGGCGTATCGGTGCAGACGATGGTGGGCTACTACGAAAACTGGCTGGTGCGGACGGAGGATGGCTGGAAGATCCACAAGATGGTCCAGCACATCACCTGGAACGAGGGCAACTGGTACGTCTTCGAGAAGGCCGCCGGGCTGAGCGAGTGAAGACGATGGCGCGCAGAACCTACCTCGCGGCGGCGCCGCCGGCCGCCGCGCTCACGACCCATGCCGCACCAGCGGTCGCAGGATCGCCGCCCACCCAAGCGGAGACGTCCATCGGCCTCCAGTATCGCGGCGATCACGTCGCGCTGCGCGTCGTCCCCTTGGATCAATCCGATCGCCATCCGCTCAGGATGGCGGCGGGGCCCGGTCGCCTGCGAGACGGTTGAGGTTTTCAACGCGCCTCGGCCGGCCGATCCAGCTCCGCCACCATCTCTGCGACCAGGTCCCGAAACCAAATATGGGCCGGGTCGGCGTCGAGCCGCGCGGACCAGACCAGCGCCAGATCGAAGGACGGCGAGGGAAAGGGCAGCGGCGCGCATTCCAGTTCAAAGCGTCTTGCGAACCAGCCGGCGACCAGTGCGGGGACGTTCGCGACCGAACGGCGGGCCTTCAGGACATGGGGCATAGTCGAGAATTGCGACAGGGCGGCGAGCACGCGCCGACTGCGGCCAAGGCTCCGCAGCACCTCGTCGATCGGCCCCGTCGCATTGCCGGACACCGAACGCAGCAGATGCGGTGCGTCGAGATAGGTGTCGATATCGAGCGGCCCTGTGACGCCCATTTGCGCCGCATCGTAGAGCACGCTGAAGGTCTCGCGCCTCAGGATACGGGCCCGATGCCGCGCCTCCAATCGGGGCGGCAGGGCCGAGAGCCCAAGATCGGCGTCGCCCGCGTCGAGCCGCCCTGGCAGTCCCAGATGGTCGGCGGGGCGGGCGGTCAGCCGAATACCGGGCGCAGCGGCGTCGAGGCGCGCCAGCAGGGCCGGGAGCAGAGCACCCTCCAGATCGTCCGGCGCGGCGAAGCGGATCGTCATCTCCGCCGTCGCCGGATCGAAGCGGTCGGCGCGCGCGGCGGCCGCGATCGCATCGAGCGCGGGCTCGACCCTGGCCCAGAACGCCTCGGCCCGCGGTGTCGGAACCATCCGGTTCGCCTCGCGAACGAAGAGCGGATCGTTCAGCGCTTCACGCAGCCGGGACAGTGCCATACTGACCGCGGACGGGCCGAGATAGAGCTTGCCCGCTGCGCGATTGACCGACCCCTCCCGCATCATCGCCGAGAAGACCAGCAGCAGATTGAGGTCCAGACGACGTAGCTCAATTTCACTGAATGACTCTTCCATCACAATCAATTGGCATGATTTGTATGCCCACGCCATGTCTTCCTTCCAGGGGACGCACCCCGTGAGGAGGCACGGATATGAAGATCGGAGTCATTGGATCGGGCAATATGGGCCGCGCCCTCGGCGTCGCCGCAGCACGGGCCGGCTACGACGTCTTTTTCGGGGCGCGCCGCGCGGAGCAAGCGGAGGCCGCCGCGCGGCAGGCTGGAGGCGGCGCCGAGGCAGGAAGCACGGACGACGCCGTCGCCTTCGGGGAGATGCTCATCTGGACCATGCGTGAGCCGGATCCGGCCAAGGTCCTCGCCAACCCGGCGGCGCTGGTCGGCAAGATCGTCGTCGACCTCAACAATCGCGACTATGCGAACGACGTGCAGAACGGCGTGTGGTTCGACGCCGCGATCGCCGAGCGCCTTCAGGCCGCTGCGCCCGAGGCCAGGGTCGTGAAAGCCTTCAACACGATCGCCATGGAGACCTTCGACACCGCGCCGAAGGCGTTGCGCGAAGCGGGCGCGCAGGTATTTTTGGCCGGCGGAGACGCCGAGGCGAAACGCCTTGTCGAAGCGTTCGCGCGGGATCTCGGCTTTCGGTCGGTCGGCTTGGGCGACGGTCCGGCGGCGCTCCGGGCGGCGGAGGCCCTTGGCGACGTCATCCGCCTCCTGATGATCGACGGCGGCCATGGCGGGCGCGCCAACCTGCAGCTTGCGATGCTTCCCAAACCGGCCCTTGGCGCCATCGGCGAGCGTGAGAGCTCGCACTATCACTGACCAGCAGATGGCGGTGGCCCTTGGAGGGGGCCGCCAGCGCCAACCGGCGGTCGCGTGGCGACGTCGTCCGTCGACCACCGTCCATCGGCGTCAGCCTCGGCTATCGGTCTTGAGCGGGATATTCGTCTCCAACCAAGCCGTCATCGCCTGCACGAAGGCATCGACGCGTCTTGGACGCGACCGCGTCGCCGCCGTCGCGATCGAGATCGGCAGGCTTCGCGCCGCAAGCGTCGTCGAGAGTTCGATCAACCGTCCGTCCCGGAGCTCTTCGAGAATGAACCAGCGCGGGACGATCGCCGCCCCGATGTCGGAGAGAACCGCGGCCGTCTGGGCGTGGATGTTGTTTGTCACCAGCCGTGATGTCGCGCGGAATGCGTGCTCGTCACCCTGACTGTTCCAGAGCGCGATCCGCTCGCCCTCGAACGGGCTGAGCGTCACCCAGGGCAACGCCGTCAGATCGCCGTCCACGTGATCGGCAAAGGCGGGGGAGGCGACGACGATCCGCTCCACATGGCCGATCGTGCGCACGACGAGACGGTCGTCCGGTACGTCGCCCACCCTGATCCAGCAGTCACAGCCTTCTTCGTCGAACCGGATCGGCGCGTCGGTCAGCGTCCAGGAGACTGTGACGTCCGGATGTGCGTGCTGGAACGCAATTGCGCCGCGAATGGCGTGTCTCTGACCGAGCGCGATTGGGGCCACGGCACGAATGGGCCCGGCCAGGGCCTCGTCGCCGGCGATCCGCTCCCCGATCTTCTCCCAACCCCGCAGAAGCGCGCGGGCCTCGCCCATCAGGGCCTCGCCCTCTTCCGTCAGCGCGAGCGCATGGGTGGTCCTGCGCATCAATTCGGTGCCGAGCTGGCGCTCAAGCTCGATGAGCTGGCGGGACACGGCGGGCTGCGAAAGGCCGAGATCGGCGGCAGCGGACGTCATGGATCCGCGCTCCGCGATACGGACAAACGTCTCCAGAAGCGTCAGGCGGTCAAATCGGCTCATGCGTATCACGCATAAACAACATCATGCCTAGGCGTCTACAGGGGAAGGGCACGCTCGGCTAAGTCTCCCTTCAGCAGTCGAGAGGAGACAAAGACATGTTCGATGACCTACCCACCGTCACCCGCACCTTCCAGTTCCCGGACGGCACGGCGGTCGACCGTCTTGGCTACGGCGCAATGCGCCTGACCGGACAACCGCGCAATTTCGGTCCCTATGAGGACTGGGAGGCAGGCGTCGCATTGCTGCGCCGTGCCGCCGATCTTGGCGTGACCTTCTTCGACAGTGCCTGGTCCTATGGGCCCGAGACCGCCGACCGGATCGTCGGAGAGGCGCTGGAAGGGCGCGATGTCTTCATCGCCACCAAGGGCGGCGTCGACAAGCCGGGACCGAGCAGCATCGTCGTCGACGGCTCGCGCGATACGCTGCTGAATCAGATCGACCGCGCGCTGGTCAATTTGCGCCGGGACCGGATCGACCTTTTCCAACTTCACCGAGTCGATCCCGAGACGCCGCTCGAGGTGTCCGTCGCGGCGCTGAACGAGGCCCGGGAAGATGGCCGTATCGGCGCCATCGGGCTCTCGAACGTCAGCCGGCAAGATCTGGACAGAGCGCTTGCCGTCGCCCCGATCGCAAGCGTGCAGAACCGCTTCAACCAGGAAGACACGGAGAGTGGCGATCTGGTCGACTATACGGCGGAGAAGGGCATCGCCTTCATCCCCTATGGTCCGCTGGGGGCAAACCCGATGGAACGCGGTGCGAAGCTGGAGCCCAAGGCGGCGCTCGCCTGGCTGCTCAAGCGCTCGCCCAACATCGTGGTCATTCCCGGCACGACCTCCATCGCGCATCTCGAGGAGAACTGGCGCACTTGGGATCTGGTCTGAGCGGAAAGGAGGACAGGAGATGACATATCCAACCCATCGCCGCAGCTTCCTTTACGGCGCTGCCATGGCCACCACCGGCGCAGCCCTCCCGACAGGGACGGCGCGCGCGCAGGACGCGGACGTCGCCGCGGCCCGTGCCGCGAGCCTGTCGACCGCGCCGGCGGGCGGCGTCGAGGGCGCGCTGGTGCAGAGCCAGACCTTCGACCACGTCTGCCTGTCGGCGACCGATCTCGACCGCGTGGCCGACTGGTACAAGCGCGTCTTCGGCTTCGTGGAGACGCATCGCTTCGCATTGCCGGACTATGTGGGGGTGCCGGCGACGCTCGCCTATCTGCGCCTCGGCAACCTGCAGCTCGAGATCTTCGGCAACCCCGATGCCGCCGAGGGCCGGCCAGAACCGATGAGCTTTCCCGAGACCATCGCCTATACCGGATTTCAGCACTTCTGCGTCCGCGTGGACGATATGGACGCAACCATCGAAGCGCTGCAGAGCGCGGGCATCCCGATCTTCCTCGGCCCCAACACGAACACGACCCTCAACCGGACCTTCATTCACATCAAGGATCCGGAGGGCAACGACGTGGAGATCGTCAAATGGGAAGGCTGACGGCCGTCTTCGCCGGCGACCTGCCCGGTGAGCTCGCGCTCCGCCGCGTGCTCGCCCGGCTTCCGGCCCGGCACCGGCTTCCGCTTCTGACCTGGGTAGGCGTCTATCCGGTCCTCACCCTGCTGGCGCTGGTGGTGGAGCCTCTGCTTGGTGACGCCTCCACCGCCCTTCGCACCTTCGTCATGTCCGCCATCATGGTCCCGGTGATGGTCTATGCGGTCATGCCGTTCATGAAATATCGCTTCGATGAGGTTTGAGATGAGACCGTTCTTCATTCCGCGCACCGCCTTGGTCCTGCTGGCGATGGCGGTTACGCCGCCCGCCCCCGCGCAGACGCTGAGCGTCGACGAAAGCGCCTCGATCCGACTGATGCGGGTCGATCATATCTCTATTGGCGTCCGCGATCTCGAGCGCGTCGCCATTTGGTACCGCGACAAGCTGGACTTCACGGTGGAGAAGATCTGGACGGTGGAGGGTCTGGACGGCGTTCGTCTGGCCTATCTCGTCGGTCATGGCTGGCGCATCGAACTGATCGAAGGGGGCACGGGGCCGTTCGCGGATCCGCCCGGCGACTTCAACGCCCACTTCCAGCGCGGTGGATATGGTCATGTCGCATTCGCGGTCGAAGACGTCGACGAGACGATGGCCGCGCTTGCGTCGCGGGGTGTCGAGGCTTTCGTGCCAGCGACCAGCTTTCCCGTCGGTGCCGAGCGGCGCGTGGCCTTCATCATGGATCCTGAAGGAAACGTCATCGAGTTCGCGGCACCGATAGCGCCGGGTGGATAGGTCATAAGCGGCCGGGTGTTTGGGCGGTGGCTTGGTGTGGTGCCGGCCGCGCGTGGCCGCTATCGGGAACGCAGCTGCGGCATCCGCCGCGCCGTCCACATCGCCGGCCCCGAGACAGCGGCAGTAGTCCACACGAACAAAGCGCCGCGCGGAGGACGTCGGCGTGGAGCCCATCTGACCGATGCTGCACGCCGCATGAAAGCCAGCTTTCCTCAGTAACTCCGCATGAACCGGGTCGTCCGACGCGGTTGAGCAACGCTACCTCGGAGCCAAAGAGAGCTTCGACGGAGTAGTGACTTGCAGACGATTTCCCGCCTGACCGGGGCCGCCTATGGTGTGCATCTGTCAGATCAGGTCGCGCTCGTGTCGGTCCCGTTGATCGCGGCGCTTGTCTTCGACGCCTCCCCGGAGGTGATCGGCATCCTCGTGGCGTGCCAGTCGATGGCCCATCTGGTCGGGTCCATCCCTTTCGGGATACTGGTCGATAGCGTCCAGCAGCGAAACCTCATCATCGCAGCGAGCCTAGTGTCCCTGACTGGGTTCACTGGGGCCCTTGTCGCCATCATGCTCGGCAGCATCGTGGTCTTCGGCGCGTCCGTGACCATCGCGGGTTTTGGCGTGGTTCTCTTTGTACTCTCCGCCCTCTCCATCCTGCCGAAGATTTCTGTGCGGGAAGGCCTCGCCAAGGCAAATGCGGCGATAGAGATCCCGCGGGCGATCGCGTCCTTCGTCGTGCCACTTCTGATCGGCCTCTATTTTACCGCCGTGTCGCCGGTCCTGATCATTACGGTTGCGGTGATCGCGTCACTGATCGCGTTGGGTTTCACGAGCACGCTCCCGGCGGTCGGGATGCAGCCGCCTGCCAGGTCCCCTGTCTTCAAGCGGATCGTCGAAGGAGGTACCTACGTTCTGCGCCACCGGCTTCTGCTGCCGATTTCCCTCTGTGCCATCTTCTGGAACCTTGCCTTCGCGGCCTTGCTCGTCGTTCTCGTTCCGGTCATTCGGCAGGTCTACATGATAGATCCCGGTGCGTTCGGCATCGGCCTCTCTGCCTTCGGTCTGGCGTCGATCCTCGGCACCTGGGTCATGGGACGGTTCTCGGACCGGATCGCACCGAACCTGATCCTGCTTTTCGGCCCTGGAAGCAGCGTTCTCGCAGCGCTTGGGATGGCAATGATCCCAGCCGGCAGCTCCCCTTTGCTCTTCTATGCCTGCGCCTTCCTGCTCGGCTTCGGTCCCTCGATGTGGCTGGTGACCCAAAACTCCGTCCGCCAACTGATCACGCCATCTGAGCGCTTGGGTCGGGTCAATGCCGTCATTCAGACGGCGATATACGGCATCCGCCCTCTTGGCGCGCTGGCCGGCGGGGTTGTGGCAGGCAGCTTCGGGCCACAAACCGGACTGCTCTTCGTCATTCTCGCATATGCGGCGTCGTTTCTGGCCGCGCTCTTCAGCGACCTACGCAGCGTCCTCAGCTACTCGGAGTTGTCTCCAGAGGATGTGCGCGCACTGAAAGATGGCGCAACCATAACAGAATAGCGGACCTTGGTGGGGTCGCCGCGCAAGCTCACGTTGTCCGCTAGGCGGATGACCCACCAGCGTCGCCACTGGCCCGAGACGACAGCGTTCGCCGCCTAATCCGGTGCCAGCATGTAGCCTGCGCCGCGGACGGTTTGCAGGTAGCGGGGGGCCTTGGGGTCGCTTTCGATCTTGCGGCGGAGGCGGGTGACCTGGACGTCGATGGCGCGTTCCTGGGTCATGCCGTTATCGCGGCGGAGCTCTTCGACCAGGCGTTGGCGGCCAACCGGCTCGTGCGGAGTCTCGGCCAGGATGCGCATCAGCACGCTTTCGGTGGAGGTGAGGCGCACCTGCTCCTGCCCACGCCAAAGCTCGCCGCGCACAATGTCGTAGCGCACCGGGCCGAGCTGCAGGGTCTTGGGCGGCGCCACTGGTGCCTCGGGCTTCGGCATGCGCCGGAGGATGGCGTTGATGCGCAGCAGCAGCTCCCGCGGCTCGAAGGGCTTGGCCAGATAGTCGTCGGCCCCGACCTCCAGCCCGCGGATCCGGTCGTCAGCCTCCCCCCGGGCGGTGAGCAGCAGGATCGGCGTGGCGATGGTCTCCCGCAGGCCGCGCACCAGGCTGAAGCCGTCTTCTCCCGGCATCATCACATCGACGACGATCAGATCGAACTCCAAGCCGTCGAGCAATCGGCGAGCATGGGCCGCGTCGCGCGCCAGGCTCACCCAAAAGCCGTTCCGCGCCAGGAACTTGCGCAGCAGGGTCCGGATCCGTTCGTCGTCGTCGACGATCAGGATGTGGGCATCGGTCTGCTGGATATCGGCCATGGCCTCGTTCATTGCCGACCGGCGCGCACCAGATCAAGGGCCAACGGGCGGAGATCGGCGTCGATCAACCGCTCCAGCACCATGCGAAAGCCGAGCACCGCCTCAGGCCCCGCCTCGCGGTAAGCCCGGCGCATCCGGGCGCGCTGGGCCTCCGACAGCCGCGCCTCGAGTTCCGCCCCCCGCTCGGTCAGGAACAGATTGCGCTCCCGCCGGTCGGTGCGCCCGACCCGGCTGTCGACCATGCCGTCGGTGGTGAGCTGGCGCAGCACCCGGTTGAGCGACTGCTTGGTGACGCCGAGGATAGCCAGCAGCGCGTTCACCGTCAGCCCGGGGCGGCGGTTGATGAAGTGGATCGCCCGATGGTGCGCCCGGCCATAACCGATCTCAGCAAGGATGCGGTCGGGGTCGGCGGTGAAACCGCGATAGGCGAAGAACATCAATTCGATGCCCTGACGGAGCTGGTCGTCCGTCAGCACCCGAAGCTCCTCTCCGTGCGACGTCACGCCTGATCCCGTCTTTTGCATCGCCCCATCCGACCGGCTGCTGGCCCTTCCATATTATGTCAGGTCTGTTGACTTTCCAAGATGCCACTGCTACCCCAGCCGGGTGTTTGGGAAAGAATATGTCCTGGGTGCGTCCCCAAACGAAACAAGTGAAATTCTGCGGCGCGATGTCGCCGATCGGGTCGCCGATCGGCACGCGAAAGGGAGCGAGCGATGAGTGAGGCTTATGACGACCGCGACGGGGTCATCTGGATGGATGGCGCGCTCGTGCCCTGGCGGGAGGCCAACGTCCATATCCTCACCCACGCGATGCACTACGGCTCCTCCGTCTTCGAGGGAGAGCGGGCCTATGGCGGGGTGATCTTCCGCGGGCGCGAGCACTCCGAACGGCTGCTGCGTTCGGGTGAGATGATGGACATCCCGATCCCCTACTCCGCCGATCAGATCGACGCGGCGAAGGACGAGGTGCTGAGGGCCGGCGGCTATTCCGATGCCTATGTCCGCGCCGTCGCCTGGCGCGGATCGGGCCAGGACATGGGCGTCGCCTCCGCCCGCAACCCCGTGCGCATGGCGATCGCTGCCTGGGAGTGGGGGGCGTATTACGGCGATGCGAAGCTGAAGGGCGCGAAGCTCGACATCTCCCAGTGGAAGCGGCCGAGCCCCGAGACCATCCCCTGCTTTGCCAAGGCGGCCGGGCTCTACATGATCTGCACGATGTCGAAACACGCGGCCGAGGCCAAGGGATGTTCGGACAGCCTGATGTTCGACTATCGCGGCTACGTGGCCGAGGCGACGGGGGCCAACGTCTTTTTCGTGAAGGACGGGGCGGTGCACACGCCGACGCCGGACTGCTTCCTGGATGGACTGACGCGCCAGACCGTGATCGCGCGTCTGAAGGAGCGTCAGGTCAAGGTGATCGAGCGCCATATCGAACCGGCGGAGCTCGAAGGGTTCGAGCAGTGCTGGCTGACCGGCACGGCGGCCGAAGTCACCCCCGTCGGCCAGATCGGCGACTACAGTTTCGAGGTCGGGGCGCTCACCCGTCAGATCGCCGAGGACTACGAAAAGATCGTGCGCGGTCAGCTTTAGCGCCGTCTGTCCGGGGGGAGAGGTCCCGGCTCAGGGCCGGGACGCGGCGGCACTTCCAGCGATCACCGCACCTCCGGGGTTGCCGGCTAAATGATCGTTCATTTACCCTGCGCGCGACGAGGCGGCAGGTGATGGCGCGCAAGATCGGATCAAATGGTGAACGGACGGCGGGCGCGGTGCGGCGCGCCGCCATCCAGTTGATCGCGCGCTACGGCTTCGCCGCCGTCTCCATGCGCCAGATCGCAGCAGAGATCGGCGTGCAGGCCGGCGCGCTCTACCTCTACACGCCGGACAAGCAGAGCCTGCTCCGCGACATCATGGAGGATCACCTGGAGCGGCTGCTCGCTGCCTGGGACGCGGTGGCGCCGTCGGGGGCCTCGCCGGAAGAGCGGCTCGAGGCCTTCGTGCGCTTCCACGTGCGCTACCACATCGACCGGCGCGACGAGGTGGCGATCGCCTACATGGAGCTCCGCAATCTCACGCCCGAGAACTTCCGCACGATCGAGGCCCAGCGCCGGGCCTATGAGGACATCCTCTGCGACATCCTCCGCGACGGCGCCGCGGCGGGCACGTTCGACGTGCCGGAACCTCGCATCGCCACCCGCGGCCTGATCGCCATGCTAACCGGCGTCACCACCTGGTTCCGCCGCGACGGCCCCCTCGACATCGACGAGATCGCTGAGACCTACCTAGCGATGGCCCGCGGCGCTGTGGGGCTGCGAGCGCCTGCGTTGGCGTAGCGCTGCTACAACCGCGCAAGTCGACCCTTGAACCAACCGACAAGGTCATCGAACCCGATCTTTCCAGTGGCGACGAGAACAACCAGTTCATCGATAGGTTCATCGGGTGAGATGGTCAGCTCGTAGCCGCTCCGAAAAATCAAGACCTCAGTCAGCAACCACGCCGTCCGCTTGTTCCCGTCCACGAAGCCGTGATTGCTAACCATGCCGTGCAAGATCGCAGCGGCCTTTCGTTCAATCGACCGGTGATATCCGGAATACGGTCGCGCCAACGCCGACTCGACCAAGTGCAGGCTGCTGATGCCTGCCCGACCGCCGTATCGCATCGCTTCGCCATGCGCCAGCAAGGCGTCGGCGAGCGTCAACCGATAGTGACGCTTAGCGATTTGCCAAGCGCTTCAATGCGGAGCTTCGCCTCTTGGAGATCTCGCTCAATACCGTCCGAGACTTGTGGCTCGCGCGTGCCACAGACGTTTCGCTCCCGACACTGATGAAACGACCGGTCGCGGCGTCCCGCTTTACCCATCCGCCCTTCACTCTAACGGTCTTTAGCTTCTCTGCCATAACGCTGCCTTGGCTCGGCTATCCTGGGCGCCAGCTATTGAAAATGAGCGACGATCCGTCAAGCCTCGCGCCAGTCGCATCGTCCG
Source organism: Pseudomonadota bacterium (assembly GCA_039180875.1). Lineage (GTDB taxonomy): Bacteria > Pseudomonadota > Alphaproteobacteria > Rhodobacterales > Rhodobacteraceae > JBCDCY01. Next base: position 30,133 of record JBCDCY010000016.1, read on the forward strand.
GTCAATAAATCGGGAAGCGGTGGCAGAGGGCGGTGGCGCGGGATTTGACGGAGGCTTCGACCTCCGCGTTCTCCTCGCCGTTGGCGGCGAGGCCGTCGAGGACCTCGACGATCAGGCGGCCGATCTCGGCGAACTCGGCCTCGCCGAAGCCGCGGGTGGTGCCGGCGGGGGAGCCGAGGCGGATGCCCGACGTCACCATGGGCGGTGCCGGATCGAACGGGATGCCGTTCTTGTTGCAGGTGATGTGCGCCCGGCCGAGGGCAGCCTCCGCCGCCTTGCCGGTCACACCCTTCGGCCGCAGGTCGACCAGCACCAGGTGAGTGTCGGTGCCGCCGGTCACCAGGTCGAGCCCGCCCTCGACCAATGCCGTGCCGAGGGCCTGGGCGTTGTGGATCACCTGGGCGGTGTAGTCCCGGAACTCCGGCCGCAGGGCCTCGCCGAAGGCCACAGCCTTGGCCGCGATCACGTGCATCAGCGGCCCGCCCTGGAGGCCCGGGAAGACGGCGGAGTTGATCTTCTTCGCCAAGGCCTCGTCGTTGGTGAGGATGATGCCGCCGCGGGGACCGCGGAGCGTCTTGTGGGTGGTCGAGGTCGCCACATGGGCGTGGTCGAGCGGATTGGGGTGATGCCCCCCCGCCACCAGCCCGGCGAAGTGGGCCATATCGACCTGCAGGATCGCGCCGACGCTGTCGGCAATCTCGCGGAACCGCGCGAAGTCGATCTGGCGGGGCACGGCGGAGCCGCCGGCATAGATCAGCGCCGGCTTATGCTCCATCGCCAGGGCCGCCACGCGGTCGTAGTCGATCGCCCCGGTCTCCTCGAGCACCCCGTACTGCACGGCGTTGAACCACTTGCCGGAGAGGTTGGGCTTCGCGCCGTGGGTGAGGTGCCCGCCGGAGGCGAGGTCCATGCCGAGGATCGTGTCGCCGGGCTTCAGAAGCGCAAGCATCACCGCCTGGTTGGCCTGGGCGCCGGAATGAGGCTGCACATTGGCGAAGCGGCAGTTGAAGAGCTGGCAAACCCGCTCGATCGCCAGATCTTCCGCCACGTCGACATGCTGGCAGCCGCCGTAGTAGCGCCGGCCCGAATAGCCCTCGGCGTATTTGTTGGTGAGGACGGAGCCATGGGCCTCCAGCACCGCGCGGCTCACGATGTTCTCCGACGCGATCAGCTCGATCTCATCGCGCTGGCGGCCGAGCTCGGCCTCCAACGCCGCATGCACCGCCGGATCGCCGTCGGCCACGCTGGTGGAGAAGAACCCGGTCTCGTCGCGGCGCTCAGAGAGCTTGGCTGTGGCGGTCATGGCATCCTCCCGATCGGCTGAGGACGGTTGGCGTAGGGGAAGGGGCGGAAGGCGTCAATGCGGTTTAACGTTGCCCCGCGGCGAGGTTCCGTGAAAGGCTCCGCGCCGCGGAACGGGGCTGAAGGTCGCGGCGATGGCGGGACGGAACGGCAGCAGGATCGCCTTTCTGGCAAGCGAGACGGAGGAGGCGGAGGGCGCCTATGCGCGCCTTCTCGCGCAATATGGCGACGTTGCGCTGGACGAGGCCGCAGTCATCGTGGCGCTCGGCGGCGACGGCTTCATGCTCTCCATCCTGCATGGGGCGGAGCATTTGCCGGCACCCGTCTACGGCATGAATTGCGGCACCATCGGCTTCCTGATGAACGAGTACGCCGAAGACGGCCTGCGCGAGCGGCTGGAGGCGGCGGAGGAGGCGATCGTCAATCCCCTCCGCATGACCGCGACCAAGGCCGATGGGTCGGAAGAGGTTGCGCTCGCGATCAACGAGGTCTCGCTGCTGCGCGCCGGACCCCAGGCGGCGAAGCTGCGCGTCACGGTCGACGACCGGGTGCGCATGGCGGAGTTGGTGAGCGACGGCATCCTCGTGGCGACGCCCGCCGGCTCCACCGCCTACAACTACTCGGCCCACGGCCCGATCCTGCCGATCGAGGCCCAGGCGCTGGCACTGACGCCCATGTCGGCCTTTCGTCCCCGGCGCTGGCGCGGCGCCATCCTGCCGAAATCGGCGCAGGTGCGCATCGAGGTGCTGGATCCGAAGAAACGCCCGGTCTCCGCCGTGGCCGACAGCCGGGAAGTGCGCGACGTGATCCGCGTCGACATCCGCTCCGAAGACAGTGTGGCCCACCGATTGCTCTTCGATCCCGGCCACGGGCTGGAGGAGCGGCTGACGCGAGAGCAGTTCGTCTAGGCCCCGTCGGGCTTGCCAGGGCGGGCGGCACGGACCACGTAAAGAAAAACGCAACGGACGGGAACGATGGGCCTCAGCACACGAGATCAATTGCGCTATGCGGCCTTGGGCTTCCTGCTCCTCGGCCTCCTCCTTTGGGTGATCGGCGACACGGTCTTTCCGTTTCTGCTGGGCGCGGCCATCGCCTATTTCCTCGACCCCCTGGCCGATCGGTTGGAGGAGGCGGGGCTGAGCCGGACCATGGCCACGGTGGCGATCACCTTGGCCGCGCTGGTGGTGACCGTCGGGGTCGGCGTCTTCCTGATCCCGCAGATCTTCAACCAGCTTGAGCAACTCGCCCTCTCGGCGCCGGATTTCGCACGGCGGGTGATTGCCGAGGCCCAAGCCCGCTTTCCTGAGATGTTCGAGGAGGGCTCCGCCATTCGCGAGGCCATCGCCGCGGCCGGGGAGCGGTTGCGGGACCAGGCGGGGTCGCTGCTGAACAGCGTCCTCGCCTCCGGCCTCGCACTCTTCGATTTCCTGCTGCTCCTCGTCGTGGCGCCGGTGGTGGCCTTCTATCTGCTGCTCGACTGGGACCGGCTGATCGCCCAGATCGACGGCTGGCTGCCGCGGGAGCATGTGGGCGAGATCCGCCAGATCGCCGGTGATATCGACCGGGTGCTGGCGGGGTTCGTGCGCGGACAGCTCACCGTCTGCGTGATCCTCGGCACGTTCTATGCTTTTGCGCTGATGACCATCGGCCTGCAGTTCGGCCTGCTGATCGGGCTCTTCGCGGGGCTGATCTCCTTTATTCCCTTCGTTGGATCGATCGTGGGCGGTGCGACCTCCCTCGGTGTCGCGCTCTTTCAGTATTGGAACGACCCGGTCTGGGTCGTGGCGGTGGCGGCGATCTTCGTGGTCGGCCAGATGGTCGAGGGGAACGTGCTGACCCCCCGCCTGGTCGGGCGCTCGGTGAAGCTGCATCCGGTCATGCTTATGTTCGCCCTTGCCGCCTTCGGCACGCTCTTCGGCTTTACTGGCATGCTGATCGCTGTACCGCTGGCGGCGAGCATCGGCGTGCTCGCCCGCTATGGGCTGCGCCGGTACAAGGAAGGGCGCTTCTACCAGGGGCCGCAGGCGGTCCCCGACGACGAAGGTGCGGAGCAGCGCGTCACCGGCACCGGCGATCGGTAGCGGGCCGGCGGGATGAGCGTCGAACAGCTCCTCTTCGATCTGCCGCGGCGGACCGCCCAGGGTCGCGCCGAATTCTTCGTGAGCGACGCCAACCGCGATGCCCTCGGCCTGATCGACCGCTGGCCGCACTGGCCGGAGCGGCGCCTGGCGCTGGTCGGGGCGGAGGGGTCGGGCAAGTCCCACCTCGCCGCCGTCTGGGCGGCCGACACCGGGGCCCGGATCGTCGCGGCCCGGGATCTGACGCCCGACGACGTGCCGGCCCTACAGGCCAACGGACGGGTGGTGGTCGAAGGGCTCGATGCCATCGACGGGCGGGCGCCGGCGGAAGAGGCGCTGTTCCACATGATCAACCTGGTGGCCGCGGAAGGCGAGGCGCTGCTGCTGACCGCACGCACCCCGCCCGCCCAGGCACGCTGGCACTTGCCCGATCTCGCCTCCCGCCTTGCCGCCAGCACTATGGTGGCCCTGCAGCCGCCGGACGACGCCCTGCTGCAGGCGGTGCTCGCCAAGCTTTTTCGCGACCGCCAGCTCACCGCGGACGACGGTGTGATCCCCTATCTCGCGACGCGCATGGAGCGCACCCTTGCAGCGGCGAGCCGGACGGTCGACATGTTGGATGAGGCCGCGATGCGCGGCCACAAGCGCCTGACCGCGCGCTTCGCCGGCCGGGTGCTGGGCTGGCGGGACGATCCGGCGTCACGAAGCTGACATCCCCCACGGGGCTTATGGTGGGCAATGGAGGAGCCTAAGGCATGACGGAGGCCGACTTTCTGCGCGCAGAGCTGCCCGCGCCGGTCGCGCTGCCTGAGGTCGACCACACGGGGCCAGAGCGCTTCTTCAACCGGGAGCTCTCCTGGCTCGCCTTCAACTGGCGGGTCCTGGAGGAGGCGGAGAACCCCCATGTGCCGCTGCTGGAGCGGGTGCGATTTCTCTCGATCTCCGGCTCCAACCTCGACGAGTTCTACACCGTCCGGGTCGCGGGCCTGCGCGGTCTCACCCGCTCCGGCATCACCCGGCGGAGCGCGGATGGGCTTACGCCGGCCGAGCAGCTTCGCCGGATCGACGCCGACGCCCGGGCCCTGATGCGGCGCCAGCAGGAGGTTTGGGGCGACCTTCGCCGGGCGCTCGGCGAGGCGGCGATCGACATCGTGCGGCCGGAGGATCTGACAGCGGCTGACCGGGAGCGGCTGGAAGACGTCTTCATGGACCAGGTCTTTCAGGTGCTGACGCCGCTGGCGATCGACCCGGCCCATCCCTTCCCCTTCATCCCCAACACCGGCTTTGCACTGGCCCTCGAGCTCAGCCGCGAAAGCGATGGGGAGCGGCTGAACGCGCTCCTGCCGATCCCGGCCCAGGTACCGCGCTTTATCCGGGTGGAGGGTGGCCGGCGGGGCCGCACCCGCTTCCTGCCGCTCGAGGATCTGCTGGAGGTGTTCTTCGCCCGGCTCTTCCCCGGCTACCGGATCATCGGCTCCTGCCAGTTCCGCGTGCTCCGCGACAGCGATCTGGAGCTCGAGGAAGAGGCCGAGGATCTGGTCAGGGAGTTCGAGACGGCCCTGAAGCGCCGTCGCCGGGGCAGCGTCATCCGCCTTACCATGTCGCCCGGCGCGCCGCCTGCGCTTCGCGCCCTGATCGTCGAGGAACTGGGCGTCGCGGACGACGAGGTGATCGAGCTCGACGGCATCATCGGCGTCGCCCGCCTGTCGGAGCTGGTGCTGTCGGAATGGCCCGATCTGCTCTGGCCCGCCTTCCGCCAGCGCCTGCCCGAGCGGGTGCAGGACCATGAGGGCGACATCTTCGCCGCCATCCGCCAGAAGGACATGCTGCTCCACCACCCCTACGAGGCATTCTCCATCGTCGTGCGGTTTCTGGAGCAGGCGGCGGCCGATCCCAACGTGGTCGCCATCAAGCAGACGCTCTACCGCACTTCGGCCGAAAGCCCGGTGGTCGCGGCGCTTTGCGAGGCGGCGGAGAACGGCAAATCCGTCACCGCCCTGGTGGAGCTGCGCGCCCGCTTCGACGAGGCCGCCAACATCCGCCAGTCCCGCCAGCTGGAGCGGGCCGGGGTGCAGGTGGTCTACGGCTTCATGGACTGGAAGACCCATGCCAAGATCTCCACCGTCGTACGGCGGGAGGATGCGGGCCTCGTCACCTACACCCATTTCGGCACAGGCAACTACCATCCGATCACCGCGAACTTCTACACGGATCTCAGCCTCTTTACCTGCGACCGCCCCCTGGGCCGGGATGCGGCGCGGGTCTTCAACTTCGTCACCGGCTATGCCCGGCCCGAGGGGATGGAGACGCTCTGCATCGCGCCGCTGACGCTGAAGCAGCGGCTGCTCGAGAGCCTGGCGGCCGAAAGCGCCCATGCCCATGCCGGCCGGCCGGCGATGGTCTGGGCGAAGATGAACTCCATCATCGACCCCGAGGTGATCGACGCGCTTTACGCCGCCAGCCAGGCGGGGGTGCGGATCGACCTGGTGGTGCGCGGCATTTGCGGCGTGCGCCCGGGCGTGCGCGGCTTGTCGGAGACCATCCGGGTGAAGTCCATCGTCGGGCGCTTTCTGGAGCACAGCCGCATCGTCTGCTTCGGAAATGGCCACGGCCTGCCGTCCAAGGGCGCGCGGGTCTACATCTCCTCGGCCGACTGGATGGGGCGCAACCTCAACCGCCGGATCGAGACGCTGGTGGAGATCACCAACCCCACCGTGCACGCCCAGATCATCGAGCAAGTGATGGCGGCCAACCTGGCGGACGAGGCGCAAAGCTGGATCCTGCGGCCCGACGGCAGCTATGTGCGCCCCGACCTCGCGGGTCACAACAATCCCTTCAGCTGCCACACCTTCTTTCTCGAAAATCCGTCGATGTCGGGGCGCGGTCGGGCGGGGACGGAGGACGCGCCGCGTCTCGTCAACGCCGCCGCCTCCTAGGGCGGATGGCCTCGCTTGGATCTCGATCCGACTGACCCCATCAGATCGAAATCTGCCCGCAGCTCTCGCTTGACCGGGGCGGGCCATGCTGGCACCAACGGCCTGACGCCGCAGCGATCCTGCCGCATGGGTGACAAGGACTGAGAGGGTGGCGGTCCAGCAGGGTCGTTTCTTTGACCAGATCCGGTCCTTTGCGGCGATGCGGGCCAACCTCGCGGTCGCCGAACAGGTGCGGCGGCTCGGCGTCATCGACGTCGGCTCGAACTCCGTGCGCCTGGTGGTCTTCGACGGCGCGGCGCGGAGCCCGGCGTATTTCTACAACGAGAAGGTGCTCTGCGGCCTCGGCGCCGGCCTCCGCGAAAGCGGCCGGCTGAACCCTGAGGGGTGGGAGCGGGCCCGCGCCGCACTCCGCCGCTTCACCGTACTGGCCGAGCGCATGTCGCTCGGCGGTCTCTCGGGTGTCGCCACCGCCGCGGTGCGGGAGGCGCGCGACGGCCCGGCCTTCTGCGAGATGGTGTTGCGCGAGACCGGCCTGCGCCTCCGCGTCCTTGACGGCGCGGAGGAGGCACGAATGGCGGCCCAGGGCGTTCTGCTCGGCTGGCCGGCGGCGGAGGGATTGGTGGCCGACATGGGCGGCGCCTCGATGGAGCTGGCCACGGTCGGCCGGGGCCGCGTCCTCGACGGCCTGACGGCGCCGCTCGGCCCCCTGGCCCTGCGCGAAAGGGAAAGCGGGCGCAGCCTGACGCGGGAGATCAAGGGAGAGCTCCGCCGCCTCCGCGAACGATTGCCGGACGCGATGGAGACCCTCTATCTCGTCGGCGGCTCCTGGCGCGCCATCGCCCGGGTCGACATGGCCCGCCGATCCTATCCGCTCTCGGTGCTGCACGACTACGTCATGCAGCCCGAGGACGCGCTCGAGACCGCAAAGTGGATCACCACGGAAGAGCCCGAGGCGCTGCGCGAGCTCACCGGCAGCTCCCTCGCTCGCCTCTCCCTCGCGCCCTTGGCCGCCCAGGTGCTGATCCCGCTGATCGAGGACTTCACGCCGGCGGCGATCCGGGTCTCGAGCTACGGCCTGCGCGAGGGCCTGCTCTATGAGGCGATGCCGGAGGCGCTCCGCCGTCGCGATCCGCTGATCGAGGCGGCGAGCCAGATGGAGCGGGCGATGGCCCGCTTCCCGGGCTTCGGCCTCGCCCTCGACCGCTGGCTGGCACCACTCTATGCCGACGCCGAACCGCGCCTTGCCCGCCTGGTGACGGCCGCCTGCTTGCTGCACGACGTCAATTGGCGGGCCCATCCGGACTACCGCGCGGAGATCTGTTTCGAGACGGTCACCCGGGCCAATCTGAGCGGCCTCTCGCATCAGGAGCGGGTGTTCCTCGGCCTCGCCCTCCTCCACCGCTACAAGTCGAGCAAGCGGGCCCAGATCGCCCGCGACATCGTCGCTTTGCTGCCGGAGGAGGAGGTGGCCACGGCGGAAGCACTGGGCCGGGCGCTTCGCCTCGGCGCGATGCTCGCCGGCGCCCGGATCGAGGGGCTGGAGGAGACGCGGCTCGAACGCACCGACGACGCCCTGGTGCTGACGTTGATGGGCGAGGCACGGGATCTGGCCGGCGAGGTGGTGGAAAAGCGCCTCGCTGCCCTGGCCCGGGTCCACGGCCTATCGCCAGAGCTCCGGTCGGCGTGAGGACGGCGGATCTTGCCGGATGCAAGTACTGGCAGCGCGCTCATGCGGGCGGCCCAAATAGAAAGCGACGCACCGATTGGCGCGCCGCATTCCTCCCCAGACTCGGACCGTTCTCGTTATGGCGCTAAGCTAGTCGAGCGCTTGGCGGCCGTCATTAGAAATATGGCCGAGTCGGACCGAAACAGCGTTCTGCACGGCGAAAAGCGGGGCGATTTCCCGCCATTTCTTCGCACTTGCGAAGAGTTGCTGCGATGCACAACGGCCTGAGCGGGCCTTCGCGCGCGTCCGACCGTTCCGATTCGCGACCGCGTCGCGGCATTGCGCGGCCCCAGACCATGGCTTAGACGAGGCGGTCGCGGCGCCCATCTCGGGCCCCGCGTCGTGGTCGGAGTTGGCACCGCATGCGCCTCACCCGTTACTTCCTGCCTGTCTTGAAGGAGACGCCGGCCGAGGCGCAGATCACCTCGCACCGGCTGATGCTGCGGGCTGGCATGATCCGCCAGGCCTCCGCCGGCATCTACTCCTGGCTTCCCCTCGGCTACCGGGTGCTGCGGCGGATCGAGCAGATCGTGCACGAGGAACAGCAGCGCGCCGGCCATATCCCGATGCTGATGCCGACGATCCAGTCGGCCGATCTCTGGCGCGAGAGCGGGCGCTACGACGCCTACGGGCCTGAGATGCTGCGGATCCGCGACCGCCACGACCGCGACATGCTCTACGGCCCGACAAACGAGGAGCTGATCACCGAGATCTTTCGCAGCGCCATCCACTCCTACCGCGACCTGCCGCTGACGCTCTACCACATCCAGTGGAAGTTCCGGGACGAGATCCGTCCGCGCTTCGGCGTGATGCGGGGGCGCGAGTTCCTGATGAAGGACGGCTATAACTTCGATTTGACCCAGGACGACGCCTTCCACGCCTATAACCGCCATATGGTTAGCTATCTGCGCACCTATGAACGGATGGGTTTGAAGGCGATCCCGATGCGGGCCGACAGCGGCCCCATCGGCGGTGAGAACACCCATGAGTTCCTGGTGTTGGCGGAGACCGGGGAGTCGGAGGTGTTCTACGACAGCGCCGTCACCGACCTCACCCTCGGCGATCGCGAGATCGACTTCGCCGATCGGGAGGGTTTGGCCGCGATCGTCAAGGAATGGACGACGCCCTATGCCCGCACCGACGAGACCCACGATGCCGCCAAGTTCGATGAGGTGCCCGAGGCGCGGCGCGTCAACGGCCGCGGCATCGAGGTCGGCCAGATCTTCTACTTCGGCACCAAGTATTCCGAACCGCTCGGCGCCACGGTCTCCACCCCCGACGGCGGGCAGGTGCCGGTGCATATGGGGAGCCACGGCATCGGCGTCTCCCGCCTGGTGGGCGCCTTGATCGAGGCCAACCACGACGAGGCCGGCATCATTTGGCCGGAGGGCGTCGCGCCGTTCCGCGTCGGCATCGTCAACCTCAAGCAGGGCGACAGCGCCACCGACGGTGTGGCCGACAGCCTGCACGCGGGGCTGGAGCAGGCCGGCCTCACCCCCCTCTACGACGATCGGGAGGAGCGGGCCGGCGCCAAATTCGCCACCATGGACCTGATCGGCTGCCCCTGGCGCCTGACCGTCGGGCCCCGGGGCGTCGCCGCCGGCAAGGTGGAGCTCACCTGCCGCCGCACCGGCGAAAGCGAGGAGCTGACGCCGGACGCCGCCCTGGCCCGACTGGGCGAGATCTATGCCGGGCTCTAATCCCACCCGCACCCCGCCCTTCGCGGCCTTTGAGTGGGCCATTGCGCTGCGCTATCTGCGGGCCAGCCGGCGAGAGGGCGGGATCGGCACCATGACCTGGATCTCGGTCATCGGCATCGCCCTCGCCGTTTTCGCCCTAATCGCTGTGCTGGCCGTCCGCTCGGGCTTTCGCACGGAGTTCGTCGACACGATCCTCGGCGCCAACGCCCATGTCACGGTCTACTCAGAGGTCTACGGCGACGAGTTCGGCCGGGCGACCCGGGTGATCGCCGACTTCGACACGGTGGTGGAGCGGGTCCGGACCACCCCGGACGTGGTGCGCGTCGCACCCATGGTAAAGGGCCAGGTCATGGCCTCGGCCAACAGCCGCAATGTGGGCGTGCAGGTCTACGGCCAGCGGCGGGAAGATGTGCTCGACATCCCCCGGATCGCCGAGCCGGAGGAGGCCGCAGGCTCCCTCGACGACTACGACACCGGCGTGGCCATCGGCAGCGGCATCGCGCGGGAATTGAACCTCCGCCTCGGCGACCAGATCACCCTGATCTCCCCCGACGGGGTGCAGACCGCCTTCGGCCGCACGCCGCGGATCTCGCACTACGAGGTCGTCTATATCTTCCAGGTCGGGCGCTACGACATCGACCAGACGCGGATCTACATGCCGCTCGCCGAGGCGCAGCGCTTCTTCAACCGCCTCGACGTGGTCGACGAGCTCGAGGTGATGGTGCGCGACCCCGACGCGATCGACGAGGCCGCGGCGGCGATCCAGCGGGCGGCCGATAGACCGCATCTCGTCTGGACCTGGCGCGATGCCTCCGGCGGATATCTCAGGGCATTGGAGATGGAGGACCGGGTGATGTCGGTCCTGATGTCGGTCCTGGTGCTGATCGCCACCATGAACATCACCAGCGGGCTGATCATGCTGGTGAAGAACAAGGGCCGCGATGTGGGGATCCTGCGGACCATGGGCTTGAACGAGGGCTCGGTCCTGCGCGTCTTCTTCCTCTGCGGCGCGCTGATCGGCCTGCTCGGCACGATGATCGGCGTGATCGTCGGCTGTCTCTTCGCGATCTACATCGACCCGATCTTCGGCTTCGTCGATTGGATCATGGGGGGCGGCGTCTGGGATCCCTCGGTGCGGTATCTGAGCCGCCTGCCCGCCCGGCTGGAGCTGGGCGACGTGCTCTTCGCGGTGGGGCTGGCGCTGATCCTCTCCTTCGTGGTGACGATCTTCCCGGCGCGGCGCGCGGCGCGGCTCAACCCGGTCGAGGCGCTGCGCTATGAATGAGGCGCCGGTGCTGCGCTTGTCGGGCATCGAGCGGACATTCAACCAGGGCCAAGCCAACGAAGTGGCGGTGCTGAGGGGCGCGGACCTGGCCCTCCACCCCGGCGAGGTGGTGGCGCTCACCGCCCCCTCGGGCTCCGGCAAGTCGACGCTGCTGCATATCGCCGGTTTGCTCGACACTGCGGACGGCGGCGTGGTGGAGGTGGACGGCACCGATGTCGCAAGCCTCAGCGACCGCGGGCGCACAGCCCTCCGCCGCGACGCCATCGGCTTCGTCTACCAGTTCCATCACCTGCTGCCGGAGTTCACGGCGGAGGAGAACATCAGCCTGCCCCAGCGCGCCGCCGGGCACTCCGCCGCCGCGGCTGCCACCCGAGCGCAGGAGCTGCTCGCCACCGTCGGCCTGAGCGCCCGCGCCAAGCACCGCCCGGGGGAACTGTCGGGCGGCGAGCAGCAGCGCGTCGCGATCTGCCGCGCCCTGGCCAACGGCCCCCGGATCCTTCTGGCCGATGAGCCCACGGGAAATCTCGACCCCGGCACGTCCGACCAGGTGTTCGAGGCCTTGATGACCCTGGTCCGCCAAACCGGCCTCGCCGCCCTTGTCGCCACCCATAACGCCGATCTCGCCGCCCGGATGGACCGCACCATCGCGCTGGAGGACGGACATCTGGTTCCCAGGGCTTAAGCCAGCGCCCCGGGCTTTTCAGCCCGGCGCCGCGTGATAAGTTCGCCAAAACACCACAAACAAAAACAGGGAGGGAGCGCCGTGCACAACCTCATGCAGGACTGGCCGCTTCGCGTCTCAGCCATCATCGACCACGCCGCCCGCTTCCACGCCGGTCGCACGTTGGAGAGCCGCTCGGTCGAGGGGCCGATGGTCACCACCACCTGGGCCGATGTCCGCACCCAGGCGCTGAAGGTCAGCCAGGCGCTCCTCCGCCTCGGCTTGAAGCCCGGAGAGGTTGTGGGCGTGATGGCCTGGAACACCGGCCGGCATATGGAGGCCTGGTACGGCATCCCCGGGGCCGGCGGGATCATCCACACGCTCAACCCGCGCCTCTTCGCCGACCAGCTCGTCTACATCATCAACCATGCCGAGGATCGGATCCTGATGGTCGATCCCGACCTCCTGCCGATCATCGAGGGGATCTGGGAACGGCTCGACGGCATCCGCCAGCTGATCGTGATGACCGACCGGGCGCATATGCCGGAGACGGCGCTCGACGTCCTCTGCTACGAGGAGCTCGTCGCGGCGGAGGACGGCGACCATCGCTGGCATGAGGGGGAGGAGCGCGACGCCTGCGGCATCTGCTACACCTCGGGCACCACGGGCAATCCGAAGGGGGTGGTCTACACCCACCGCTCCAACGTCATTCATGCGCTGGCCTCGCTCCAGGCCGACACCCTCGGCCTGTCGTCGCGGGACGTGCTGATGCCGGTCGTGCCGCTCTTCCACGCCAACGGCTGGGCAGCGGCCTATGCCGCACCGATGGCGGGCGCGCGCATGGTGATGCCGGGGCGCGACCTGACGCCCGCCGCTCTCTATGAGCTGTTGGAGCGCGGCGTGACCATCACCGCCGCCGTGCCGACGATCTGGATGCTGCTGCTGCAACATATCCAAGCCAACAACCTCAGCTTCTCCACCCTCAACCGGGTGGTGATCGGCGGCGCCTCCTGCCCCCGCTCGGTGATCGAGACCTTCCAAAACGACTACGGCGTGCGCGTCCTGCACGCCTGGGGCATGACGGAGATGTCGCCGCTCGGCACCGTCTGCACCTTCAAGCCGGAGGTCGCCGACCTGCCCCTGAGTGAGCAGACGGACGTACAGGAGACGGTGGGCCATCCGCCCTTCACCGTAGATCTGCGCATCACCGACGATGGGGGCCACGACCTGCCCTGGGACGGCACCAGCCAGGGGCGGCTCTGGACCCGGGGGCCGGCCGTCGTGCGGCAGTACCTCAAGGGCAACGGCCCGGCGACGGAAGACGACCAGTGGTTCGACACCGGCGACGTCGCCACGATGGACGCCCACGGCTATGTCCGCATCACCGACCGCTCGAAGGACGTGATCAAGTCGGGGGGCGAGTGGATTTCCTCCATCGAGCTCGAGAACGCCGCCGTCGGCCATCCAGAGGTGGCGGAGGCCGCAGCCCTCGGCATGCCCCACCCGAAATGGGACGAGCGGCCGATCCTGGTGGTCGTGCCAGCCGACGGCAAGGACCCGGACAAGCAGTCGATCCTGGCTCTGGTGGCCAAAAAGTTCGCCAAATGGCAGGTGCCCGACGATATCGTCTTCATGGCGGAGATCCCGCATACAGCGACCGGCAAGATCTCCAAGGTCACGCTCCGCCAGCAATTGAAGGATCAGGGCTACGCCCTGCCGACCTAGTCGCCTCACCCCCCTCGGGCCCGTCCGGTGAGCCAGACGGCGCTGCCCGAATATGCCCGGCTGGAGGCGGTCGGCACCTGGGTCGAGGGGCCGGAGGCGCCGGCGGAGGAGGTGGTGGTCAAGCTCGGCACCGCCACCCTCACCCTGGTCGCGCTGGACGATGCGCCGCTCATCCACCTCTCCATCGCCGGGCTGGTCGAGATCTCCCGCGATGACCACGGGCGCACCTATGCGCCGGACGTGGATGCGGCGGAGCGCCTGACGCTCGGCGATCCGACGATGCTCGCCGCCCTCGACGCGGTGCGGCGGGCGAGCGTCCCCCCGGTGCGCCGGGGCCGCGGCCTCGGCTGGGGCACGGTCCTGCTGCTGATCCTGCTGATCGGCGGGGCCGTGGCGGTCTGGAGCCAGCAGGACGTGATCGCCGAGGGCCTGATCGCCGCCCTGCCCGAGGATGCACTCACCCGCCTCGATGAGGCGATCCTGGCCCGCGCCTACGCCGATGCTGGGGCTGAAGCCTGTCGGCTGGAACCTGCCGCCGCGGCCGGTCTCGCCCGGATCCGCCAGCGCCTCGGGCTGAGCGACGCGGCACGGCTCCACCTGCTCCGTCAGCCCGACGAGGTCGCGGCGGTGCTGCCCGGCGGCGGCCTGGTGCTCGGCGCCGGCCTGATCCGTCGCGCCGGGGGGCCGGAGGAGGTGGCGGGCCTCCTCACGTTGCTCGACGCCGGCCCGGCCCGCGCGCGGGAGGAGGCGGCGTTGGCCCGCGAGCTCGGCCTCTTCGGCAGCCTCCGCCAGCTCTCGGGCGCGCCCCTGCCGGAGGGGATGCTGAGGCGGCGGGCCCGGATGCTCACCAACGGTCGCCTCGCCGACCTGGCCGATGGACCGGCCGTTACCGCCACGATCCCGATCCTGGCCGCCGCCGATCTGCCGACCGGCCCCCTCGCCAACCTCCTGGCCCGCCAGGGCGCCGCCCCCGGCCCGGTGGCGGCGCTGCGGAGCGGCGACCGCGTCGGCGGCAACGCCTTCGAGCCGGCGCTTCCCGACCAGGCCTGGGTCGCGCTACAAAACGCCTGTACGGGCTAGGACAACGAGCGGAGGAACCGATGGGCGGAGTTCTGAAATGGGGCGGCCGGATCCTCGGCCTTCTGGTGCTGGTGGCCGCCATCGCGCTCGCACTCAACTGGTCGCGGGTCGAGCGCCTCTCCGCCGTGATGAGCCTGTTCGAGCCCGACCGCATCGTCACCAACCACTCCAACATGAACCAGCTCTTCGAGACCGCCGCGCTCCCCCGCGGCGACGGTCCGATGGCGGCGCTGCCGATGGCCCCGGGCAGCCTGCCCACCTCCTTCGAGCATGGGGGAGAGAGCCACGACATCGCCGATTGGATGGCCAGCCACGCCACGACCTCCATCGTGGTGCTGCACGACGGCGCCCTGATCTATGAGGACTATCTACAAGGCACGACCGCCGAGGATCGCCGGATCAGCTGGTCGGTGGCCAAGAGCTTCCTCTCCGTCCTGCTCGGCACGGTGGTGGAGGAGGGAGCGATCGCCTCCCTCGACGATCCGGTGGTGCAGTACGTGCCGGAGCTCGAGGGCTCCGCCTACCAAGACGCGACAGTGCGCAACGTCGCCCAGATGGCGAGCGGCGTGGCCTTCAACGAGGACTACCTGGACTTTAACTCCGACATCAATCGCATGGGCCGGGTGCTGGCGCTCGGCTTCTCGATGGACGACTTTGCCGCGGGCCTGACGGAGACGGTGCGGCCGCCGGGGGAGGCCTGGGCCTATGTCTCCATCGACACCCACGTCCTCGGCATGGTAATCCGCGGCGCCACCGGGCGCTCGGCGACGGAGCTGATGGCCGAGCGAGTGATCGCGCCCCTCGGGATGGAGAGCGAACCCTACTACGTCACCGACGGCTACGGCGTTGCTTTCGTCCTCGGCGGCCTCAACATGATGACCCGGGACTACGCGCGCTTCGGCCAGATGGTGCTGGACGGCGGCGTGGCGCCGGGCGGGCGCATCGTCTCGGAGGCCTGGATCGCAGAGAGCATCGCGCCCTCCGCGCCACCGCGTCCGGCCAGGACGGCGCGGTCCGGTGCACCCCGCTACGGCTTTCAATGGTGGATCCCCGACGGCGCGCGGCCAGGCGAGGTTTTCGCGGTCGGGATCTACGACCAGTTCGTCTACATCGACCGCCAGTCCCGGGTGGTGGTCGCCATGAACTCCGCCAACCGCGGCTTCGCCGAACCGGGCAACCTTGACGGCCAGATCGCCCTCTTCCGCGCCATCCGCGACCACGTGGCCGACACCGACACCGCCGAGAACTGACACCGGCCCCAAAGCCGGACCGTCCCGGGCTTGATCCGGGACCTCGACCCGAGGGGAGCGAGGCCCCGGCTCGGGGGCCGGGGCGGCGCGGGTTGCAACGCCGCGCCTATCTTCAAAGGCTGCGCGCGCCGCATCCTCTCAACGCCGTCCCGGACTTGATCCGGGACCTCGACCCGAGGGGGAGAGGCCCCGGCTCGGGGGCCGGGGCGGCGCGATGGCGAGCTGCGGCGCCTCGTTCGTCGAGACGGTCGCTCCCAAACACGCCGTCCCGGACTTGATCCGGGACCTCGTCGCCGCCGTTGGAGGCTTCGCCGAGCCCGTCAGCTCTCCAGCAGCGCCTTTGCCGCCTCCCGCGCCGCCTCGGTGATCTCGGCACCAGCGAGCATGCGGGCGATCTCGTCTACCCGCGCGTCCTCGCTGAGGCGGGCGACGTCGGTGCGGGTGTTCTCGGCCGCGGCGGACTTGGCGATGCGCCAGTGGGCGGCGCCCGCGGCCGCCACTTGGGGGGAGTGGGTGACGACCAGCACCTGGGCGTCCGCCGCGATCGCTGCGAGCCGCCGGCCGACCGCATCGGCCGTCGCGCCGCCGACACCCCGGTCGATCTCGTCGAAGATCAGCGTCAGGTCGCCTGCCCGGGTGGTCAGGCAGACCTTGAGGGCGAGGAGAAAGCGGGAGAGTTCGCCACCGGACGCGATCCGGTCGATCGGACCCGCCGGCGCGCCGGGATTGGTGGCAACGGTAAAGGCCACGCTATCACAGCCCTCCGGCCCCGGCGATGCGGCCTCGATCGCGGTGTGGAACCGGGCACGCTCGAGCTTGAGCGGCGGCAGTTCTTCGGCCATCGCGGCGTCGAGGCGGGTCGCGGCGGCTCGGCGTTTCTTGCCGAGATCGGCGGCGGCCCGGTCGTAGGCCGCCTCAGCCTCCGCCAAGGCCGTTTCCAGGGCGGCGATCTGCTCCGCCCCGCCCTCCAGCGCGGCACGCCGGGCGACGAGGCCTTCGGTGAGCGTCGCGAGGTCGTCCGGCGCCACGTTGTGCTTGCGGGCAAGGGCGCGGAGGGCGAAGAGGCGCTCCTCCACCCGCTCGAGCTCCAACGGATCATGGGTGAGGGTTTCGAGCGCCCCCTCGACGCCCCGCTCCGCCTCGTCGAGGGCGGCAAAGGCGTCGGCGACCGCCTGGATCGGGCCGTCGAGCGCGCCCTCTGCCCGGTCAGCCGCGCCCTCCAGCCAGCGGAGCGCATCGCCAAGGCGGCCGCCCGCCCCCTCCCCGCCCAGGGCCGCGGCGGCCCGCTCCACATCCTCCCGGATCTTGACGGCGGCCTGCATCTGGCGGCGGCGTGTGTCGAGCGCTGCGTCCTCCCCGGGCTCCGGCGCGAACTCGGTCAACTCATCGACGGCGTGGGTCAGCCAATCGGCGTCACGGGCGGCCTCCTCCGCCGCAGCTCGGGCCGCGGCCAGCGCCGCCTCGGCCCGCTGCCGCTCGGCCCAGGCCTGGCGTACGACGCCGAGCGCCGCAGCGTTGCCGGCGAAGGTGTCGAGCAATAGACGGTGGCCCCGGGGGTTGAGGAGCCCGCGGTCGTCGTGTTGGCCGTGCACCTCGACCAGGGTCTCGGCCACCGCCCGTACCAGATCGCCCGAGGCCCGGCGGTCGTTTAGGTAGGTGCGGCTCCGCCCGCCGGCATCGAGGACGCGGCGGAGGATGATCTCATCCTCATCGACCGCGATCTCCGCCTCCGCAAGCAGGGCGCGGGCGGCATGCTCGGCACCGATCTCGAAGACCGCCACGACCTCGCCGTCCTCGGCGCCGGCGCGCAGCATCTCGCCCCGCCGGCGCCAGCCGAGGGCGAAGCCGAGGGAGTCGAGCAGGATCGACTTGCCCGCCCCGGTCTCCCCGGTCAGCACGTTCAGGCCGGGGGCGAACTCCAGCTCGAGCGCATCAATCAGCAGAATGTCGCGAACGGCGAGACTGCGCAGCATGGGCCGGCACGCCGCAGCCCAGGCTTACAACCACTCGCCGCGAATGACCTGGCGGTAGAGCCGCGTCAGCCAGCCGGTACCGACGACCGCAGGCGACAGGTTCTCGCCGTTCAGGCGGGTATAGCTGAACTCGTACCACTCCGAGCCCTGGAAGTTGTAGCCGAGGATCGCACCCGCCGTCTGCGCCTCGTCCGTCAGGCCGAGGGAGAGGTAGGACTCGACAAGCCGGTGCAGCGCCTCAGGCGTGTGGGAGGTCGTCTGATACTCCTCCACCACCGCGCGGAAGCGCGCGATCGCGGCGGAGAAATGGCCCCGCTTCAGGTAATAGCGGCCGATCTCCATCTCCTTGCCCGCAAGGTGGTCGAGGGTCAGGTCGAACTTGAGCTCCGCCTCCCGCGTGTAGGGGCTGTTGGGATAGAGCTCGATCATCTGGCGGAGCGCCTGCAGCGCCTCGATCGTGTTGCCCTGGTCCCGCCCAACATCGGAGATCTGATCGTACCAGCTGAGCGCGATCAGATATTGCGCGTAGGGCGCGTCTTCGTCGGAGGGATAGAACTCGATATAGCGCTGGGCGGCCGAGCGGCTCTCCTCGTACTGCGCCGCCTGGTAGTTGGCGTAGGCCGACATGATGATCGCGCGCTTGGCCCATTGGGAATAGGGGTAGAGCCGCTCGACCTCCTCGAACATGAAGGCCGCCTCTTCGGCGCCGCCACGCTCGATCATCGCCTCGGCCGACTGGAAGATCTCCGACGGCGGCCGTTCTTCGGCCACCGGATCGCGGTCGTCGCCCGAACAGGCCGCCAGCAACGTGACGGCGGAAAGGAGTGCGTAACGCGATGCGGTCCGTGCGCGGATCATGCCTGTCCCCCAAGCATCTGCGGCGAGTTGCCGTTTACTACCCAGCGCGGGCTCTAGCATGACCAGCGCCGACCCGGAAGAGCCGGCGCCGGCGCTGGCCGAGATTTGATCGCCCGCGAAGGCCCCAACGGTGCCGAGAGGGCCGGTGCCTCAGGCGGCGATCCAGGCCTCCTGCGCGGCGTCGGCCGTCTCCATCACCCAGGCTCCCGGCGTCGCGAACACCGCGTGCAGCAGGCGGTTGTTCAGCGCATGGCCGGCCCGCACCCCGACATAGCGGCCGAGCAGCGGCGCACCGGCCAGGGCCAGATCGCCGATGGCGTCCAGGATCTTGTGGCGCACGCACTCGTCGCCATGGCGAAAGCCATCGGCGTTCAGCACCCGCGCGCCGTCAACCACCACCGCGTTCTCCAGCCCGCCGCCCAAAGCGAGGCCACGGGTCCGCAGCGCGTCGACCTCCCAGGCCCGGCAGAACGTCCGGCTGTCGGCGATCTCTGCCCGATAGCGCGTCGGGGTGACCCGCACGCGGCGATGTTGGGCGCCGATCGCCGCCTCCGGAAAGTCGATGCTGAAGCTGAGCTCGAACGCCGCCGCCGGCTCCAACCGCGCCCGGGCGGCGCCGTCCTGGACCTCGACGGGTGCGAGGATCCTCAGATGGCGCGCCGGGGCGGCCAGCGAGGTGAGGCCCGCCCCGAGGAACGCCTGCACGAAGGGCGCAGCGCTGCCGTCGAGGATCGGCACCTCCGGCCCGTCTACCTCGATCAGGGCGTTGTTCACGCCGAGACCCGAGAGCGCCGACATCAGATGCTCCACCGTGCCGACAGCGACACCGTCGGCGTTGGCGATGCTGGTGTTGAGCGTGGTGTCGGCCACGTTGTCGTAACACGCCGCGATCAAAGGATCGCCAGCAACCAGATCCCGGCGCTTGAACCAGATCCCGTATTCGGCCGAGGCCGGCAAGATGCGGAGCCGTACCGGCCGGCCGGAATGCAAGCCGATGCCCGAAAACGCCACCGGTCTTCGGAGCGTCGTCTGGGTGCCGCGCGGCACCATCTGTCCCTGCTCGATCATGCTCTTACCTCAAAACCGTTCAGAGGGTCGCGAATACTCGCCGCGCACCTGCCGGTATGTTTCATTTTTTTGGCCACGCTTGCGTCACGCGCGTCGCCCCCAACACAACACTGGCGGTATCGGGCGGCCTCTAGTAGTTCAAATCAACGATTGTGACCGATTGCTTCATTGGCCGAATACTGGCTAAAAAGCGCCGAGGGGCCGCGTTTTGCGGCCCCTTTTACTTGGCGGTTTTTCGCTCATCAGCGTCGATCTCTTGGTTCAGAGATCGGTGCGGGCGCTCAGTTGGCCTGGCGCCGCAGGAAGGCGGGGATCTCCAACCGGGTGCGATCCTCGTCCTCGGCCTCCGCGCCGCTCTCCTCAGATGCGGGTTCAGGGGTGCTGAGGGTGGGATCGCGCCGCTCCTCCCGCCCGTCCTCGCCGGTCTGGCGGGTGGTCATGCGGTGGATCAGGCTGTTGATGGCCGACCGGCCGGAGCGCTCGGCCAGATCCGTCGGCGCGGCGAGGCTGGCGGCCGGCGGCGCCGCGACGGCGACCGGCGCCGGGGCGGCAGGGGCCGTCGCCTCAGGCACCTTGGCCACGGCGGCGCGCAGGCGCTGCAGCGTCTCGGGCGAGGGCTCCCCCGGCTGGCGGGGCTGGGAGGCGGCGACCGCCGCGGGGACCGGCGCAGGCTCCTCCGCGACCTCGGCCGTCTCCTCGACGGGCACGACGATCTCGGCCACCAGCTCCTCCTCCGGCAGCTCCGGCTCGGGCTCGGCGGCGGGGGTCGGCACCTCCACCGGCTGGCTGCGGATCGGCGTCGCCTCTTCCCCCTCTACCGCATCGATGCCGGTGGCCACGACCGAGACCCGCATCACGCCGTCGCAGAGCGGATCGAGGGTCGAACCCACGATGATGTTGGCGTCCGGGTCCACCTCTGAGCGGATGCGGTTCGCGGCCTCGTCCAGCTCGAAGAGCGTCAGGTCGGGCCCGCCGGTGATGTTGATCAGCACGCCCTTGGCGCCCTTCAGGCTGATTTCATCGAGAAGCGGATTGGCGATCGCCTTCTCGGCGGCCTGCACCGCGCGATCCTCGCCGTCGGCCTCACCCGTGCCCATCATCGCCTTGCCCATCTCGTCCATGACGGAGCGGACGTCGGCGAAGTCCAGGTTGATGATGCCGGGCCGGACCATCAGATCGGTCACGCCCTTCACGCCCTGGTAGAGCACGTCGTCGGCCATCATGAAGGCCTCGGTGAAGGTCGTCTTCTCGTTGGCCAGGCGGAACAGGTTCTGGTTCGGGATGATGATGAGGGTGTCGACGACCTTCTGCAGCTCGGTCACGCCGTCCTCAGCCAGGCGCATGCGCTTGCCGCCCTCGAACTGAAAGGGCTTGGTGACGACGCCGACGGTCAGGATCCCCATCTCCCGCGCTGCCTGAGCCACCACCGGAGCGGCGCCCGTGCCGGTGCCGCCGCCCATGCCGGCGGTGATGAAGCACATGTGGGAGCCCGCGAGGTGGTCGACGATCTCCTCGATCGACTCCTCCGCCGCGGCCCGCCCGACCTCTGGCTTGGCGCCAGCGCCCAGTCCCTCCGTCACCCGGACGCCCAGCTGGATGCGGCGCGATGCTTCTGTCTGCTGCAGCGCTTGGGCGTCGGTGTTCGCGACCACGAACTCCGCCCCTTCGAGCTGCTTGTCGATCATGTTGTTGACTGCATTGCCGCCTGCACCGCCGACACCAAAGACAGTGATCCGCGGCTGCAGCTCGGACTGCTCCGGCATGCGGAGATTCAAACTCATGAGATGGCCCGCCTGTATTCTGCTCTGCTCGCCTTCAACGCAGCTTTTTTTGGGTGGGCTTTGCTGCCCTGCTGCTGATTCGAGAGAGTAACCGAAGAACAGGAGTCCGTCACGGCGGAATTCACTGGGAACCGGGCGGGTGTGCGCCGGGTCGCCGCCTTACCAGTTTTCCCGGAACCAGCGCAGCGCCCGGCGGATGCGGCGGGTGCCGGTGCGGTCGACCGGCATCTCGAAATCCCAGCACTCGTCCTGGGGATGGGCGATGTGCAGCGCCAGGCCCACGGCGGCCGCGAACTGGGCCGACGCCGCCGCCTGGGGCAGGCCGGGAATGCGGAGCGGCCGGCCAAGGCGCACCTGGCGGCCGAGAATGCGAGTGGCGAGCTCCTCCGTCCCGGGCATCTGGCTCGACCCGCCGGTCAGCACGATGCGCTGGCCCGGCATCAGGTCAAAGCCCGCGACATCGAGGCGGGCGCGCACATCCTCCAGGATCTCCTCCATGCGCGGGCGGATGACGCCGATCAGTTCGGTCCGGCTGATCTGGCGGCGTTCGGAGACGGCGTCCTGCTCCGTTCGCGGGATCTCGATCATGTCGCGGTCGTCCGCCCCCGTGGCGATCAGACCACCGTGGAACGCCTTGATCCGCTCGGCCGTCGCGAGCGGCACGTTCAGGCCATGGCAGATGTCGTGGGTGATGTGGTCGCCGCCAAGCCGCACGGTGTCGACGTGCATCAACTGCCGGCGGAGGAAGAGGGCGATGCCCGTCGACTGGGCGCCGAGGTCGATGCAGGCGCCGCCAAGCTCCAGCTCATCCTCCACCATCACCGAAAGCCCGCTGGCGTAGGAGGAGATCATCAGGCCCGAGAGCTCCAGATCGCAGCGATGCACGCATTGCAGCAGGTTCTGCACCGGGGCCGAGGCGGCGGTCAGCATGTGGATGTCGGCCGAGATGTGCATACCCGTCAGCCCCCGGGGATCGGTCAGTCCGGTGCGATGGTCGAGTGAGAAGTTGACCGGCAGGGCGTGGATGATCTCCCGCCCCGCGCCGGTGTCGGGCACCGCGGCGCCGGCGAGGGCGTAGCCGATGTCGACTTCGCTCACCTCGCCCGCCTCGACCGCCGCCTCGCCCGAGAGGCCGTAGGACCGCGCCCGCCCGCCGGAGAAGCAGGCGACGACGTGGTCCACCCGCTCTCCCGCCATCTTTTGCGCGGCCTGAACGGTGGTGCGGATCGCCCGCTCTGCCTCGTCCATCGCCGCGATCTCGCCCAGTTCGATGCCGCGGGAGCGGGTGGCGTTGGCGCCGATCACCCGGATGCCGCCATGGCCGCCGAGCCGGCCGACGCCGCTCAGCTTCTCCGCCCGCAGCACCGCCGGATCGACGCGGAGGATCAGGCAGGAGACCTTGTCGGAGCCGATGTCGAGGACGGCGACGACGCCGCGACGCAGCGCAGCCTCGCGCTTCTCTCGCATCAGGCGCTGGCCCTCAAACAGCGGAATGGTCATGGCGAGCCCCCCTCAGGTCTCTTGTCCGGCGACGTCTTGGCGGCGGATGCGCAGCAATTCGCGGCGCGCGTGATCGCTCAGGCGCAGCACCGGGGTGGCGGGCATGCGCATGTCGACATGCAGGATGTCGCGATCCAGGATCTCTTCTGCATGATGGAGCGCGATCACGTGGCGGAGCGCGGCGACCGGCGCCTCCTCCGGCAACAGGATGCGCTGGCCGCGGTCGAGCACCAGGTCCCAGCGCCGCGCGCCGAGGCGGACCAGGCCGCGCACTCGGGGCGTGAGCGGGCCAGTGGCGGCGAGGATGCGCGCCGCCTCGGGCACCGCATCGCCCGCGCCTTCACCCACCAGCAGCGGCAGATCGGGCCGGTCGCGGCGGGAGGCGAGCTTGGCCACGCCGATCCCGTCCCGGTCGATCAGGGTCAATCGGCCGGCATGGCGCCAGATCGCTACCGGCATGCGCTCGACGATGGCAATGCTGAGCGTGCCGTCGGCCTCCGCCCGCACCGTGGCGCTGACCACTGCGTCCAATCCCTCGAGCCGGTGGCGAAGACGGTCGAGGTCGAGCGTGAGCGCCGGCGCCGGCAGGTGGAGCGGCACCACCTCCCGCACCAGAGCCTCCGGCAATTCCTGAAGGCCGGAGATCTCGATCCGGGTGATCTGCAACTCCGGCCTCGTGACCACCGCATCGCGGGTGGCCTGTATCGTCTCGGCGAGCTTGGCCCGCACGGCCGGGTCGGCGGCGAGCGAGGCGAGCAGGCCGAGGCAGAGCGCCGCGGGCACCACGATGCGCAGGCCAAAGCGCACCCAGCGGCGCATGAACAGACGCTCCAGCCGATAGCGCCAGAGCGACGGCGCCGGATCCTTCCGCCGGCGTCGCCCTAGCGCAGGCATGAGGCGTCCTCCACCATCCAGGTCACCAGCGCCTCGAAGGACATGCCGCAATGCTGGGCCTGCTCCGGCACCAACGAGGTTGGGGTCATGCCGGGCTGGGTGTTGGTCTCGAGCAAGAAGAGGCCGCCCGCGCCCCGCGCCTCGTCCCAGCGCAGATCGCTTCGCGTCACGCCGCGGCAGCCCAGCGCGATGTGAGCGCGGAGCGCGATGTCGAGGCACCGCTCCGCCACCTCATCCGGCACCTCGGCCGGCAGGATGTGGTCCGAGCCGCCGGCGGCATATTTCGCCTGATAGTCGTACCAGCCGGTGCGGGAGACGATGTCGGTGACCGCCAGCGCCCGGTCGCCGAGGACCGTCACCGTGAGCTCCCGCCCCGGCACATAGCGCTCGACCATCACCCGCTCGGGCATCTCAGCGTCCAGCTGGGCCGGGCCGTTCGCCCCCTCCGCCACGATGTAGATGCCGACGGAGGAGCCCTCGTTCACCGGCTTCACCACATAGGGCGGCTCCATCGGATGGGCGGCCCGGGCGGCCGCAGCGCTGGTCACCAGGCTTTCGGCGACGGGCAGGCCCGCCTCGGCGTAGACCTGCTTCGCCCGGATCTTGTCCATGGCAAGGGCGGAGGCGAGGACGCCGGAATGGGTGTAGGGCAGGCCCAGCCATTCCAGCAGGCCCTGGACGCAGCCATCCTCCCCCCAGCGGCCGTGCAGGGCATTGAAGACGACATCCGGGCGCGCGTCGGCAAGATCGGCGGCGAGCGTCGCGCCGGCATCGACCTCCACCGTCTCGAACCCTGCCGCCCGCAGTGCCGCCGCGCATTCGCGGCCGGAGACCAGCGAAACCTCACGTTCCGCCGACAGTCCGCCTTTCAACACTGCGATGCGGGCGCTTGAGCTGCCCGACATGCACGCCTCACCACTCGTCCCGCTCCGCCGGCGCGCTTGGCGCTTCTGTCGGAGCCGCCCTCAACCGCTCGGCCCTCTTCCGGGGCCTGGATGGATCACGCCTTGCGGCCGATCCGCATCACTTCCCACTCTAGCCAGATTCCGGAGTTCTCCCAAACTCTTTTTCGGACCTCTTCGCCCAGGGACTCAATGTCGGCCGCCGTGGCCTCGTCGAGGTTGATGAGGAAGTTCGCGTGCTTCTCCGACATCTGGGCATCGCCCATCCGCAGCCCCCGGCAACCGGCCCGGTCGATCAGCGACCAGGCCTTTAGGTCGTGGACGTCGTCGTCTCGCCCCGTAGAGCTGAAACCGGCGGGATTGCGGAAGGTCGAGCCGCAGGAGCGGGCCTCCACCGGTTGGGTCTCGGCCCGGTGGGCGAGCGCCGCCTCCATCCGCGCGGCGATCTCCTCCGTCTTCCCCGGGCGCCCCTGCAGCACGACCTCGGTCAGGATCCAGTCGTCGGGCAGGTCGCTTTGCCGGTATTCGAAGCGGAGATCGCCGGGGCCGATCTCCTGCACCCGGCCCTGGCGGTCGACGGCCGTGGCGCCGGCAAAGACGTCGGCGAGGTAGCTGCCGTAGCAGCCGGCGTTCATCTTCACGGCCCCCCCAAGGGCGCCGGGGATGGTGCGCAGGAACTCGAGCCCCGCCACCCCCGCCTCCGCCGCGCGGAGCGCGACATGGGCATCGAGCGCCGCGGCACCGGCGCGCACGCGATGCTCCCCCTCTACCGCGATACCGTTGAAACCGCGGCCAAGGCGGATCACCACGCCCGCCAGCCCGCCGTCGCGGATGACCAGGTTGGAGCAGACCCCGACCGGCAGCATCGGCACGTCTGCTGGCAGCGCGGCGAGGAAGTCGCACAGGTCCTGGCGGTCAGCGGGCTGGAACAGCATCTCGGCCGGCCCGCCGACCCGCAGCCAGGAGAGGCGTCCCATGGCAAAGCCGGGCCGCAGGCTGCCCCGCACCTCCGGCCAGCTCATTGCCCCGTTCCCCCGCCCCGCCAGCGCGCCCAGGCGCGGCGGGCGAAGTAGCGGATGGCCAGGCGATACTTGAAGGCGACGACCGCGACGAAGGCCAGCGCCGCCTCGATCCCGTATTCCCGGCCGAGCAGCAGGGCGACCACGGCCGCCGTCGGGATCAGCACGTAGAAGAACCGCCAGTGCCAGCGGACCGAGAAGAAGGCCGAGACGGAGGCGACGATCACCCAGCCGAGCGCCAGCAGGAGGGGGAGCGAGATGGCGGTCACGGCACCATCACCCCTTCCGACCCAAGCCCCGCTGCGGCGACCGATCAGCTGCCGCCCGCCGCCACGGCCTTGGCGGGGCCGAGCGCAGCTGGCAAGTCGTGGGCCCAGGTGGTGATGGAGCCGGCGCCGAGGCAGACGACCATGTCGCCGGCCTCCGCCTCCTCCCGGATCAGATCGGCCAGCATCTCCGGCGCCTCGAGCGCCAGGGCCCGGCGGTGGCCGTGAGCCTGCAATCCTTCAACCAGGGCGTCGCGGTCGACGCCCTCGATCGGGTCCTCGCCGGCGGCGAAAACCTCGCTGATGACGACCGTATCGGCATCGTTGAAGCAGGTGCAGAAATCCTCGAACAGGCTCGAGAGCCTGCTGTAGCGGTGGGGTTGGTGGACGGCGATCACCCGCCCCTCGGTCGACTGGCGGGCGGCGCGCAGCACCGCGGCGATCTCCACTGGATGGTGGCCGTAATCGTCGATGATGGTGATGCCGTCCACGCTGCCCACCCGGGTGAAGCGGCGGTTGACGCCCCCGAAGGCGGCGAGCGCGGTGCGGATCGCCTCGTCCGGCAGTTTCAGCTCCAGCGCCACGGCGATGGCGGCGAGCGCGTTCTGCACGTTGTGCTCGCCCGGCATCGGCAAGGACAGGCCCTCGATCCGCCGCTCGCCGAACCGGCCGCGAGCGATGACGTCGAACCGCGCGGCGCCGGCCGCGTAGCGCAGGTTCACACCGCAGACATCGGATTGCAGGGAGAAGCCGTAGGTCACGATCCGCCGGTCGTCGATGCGACCCACCAGGGCCTGCACCTCGGGATGGTCGAGGCAGCAGATGGCGGCGCCGTAGAACGGGATGTTGCCGACGAACTGATCGAAGGCGTGGCGCAGGCTTTCGAAATCGCCGTAATGGTCCATGTGCTCAGGGTCGATGTTGGTGACGACGGCCAGCGTCGCGGGCAGCTTGACGAAGGTGCCGTCGCTCTCATCCGCCTCGACGACCATCCAGTCGCCCTCCCCCTTCCGGGCGTTGGAGCCGTAGGCGTGGATGATGCCGCCGTTGATCACCGTCGGATCGACCCCGCCGGCGTCGAGGACGGCGGCGACCAGCGATGTCGTCGTCGTCTTGCCGTGGGTGCCGGCCACCGCGACGTTGGAGCGAAGGCGCATGAGCTCGGCCAGCATCTCGGCCCGGCGCACGATCGGCAGGCCGGCGGTACGGGCGGCCAGCAATTCGGGATTGTCGGGGCGGATGGCGGAGGAGATCGTCACGACCGCCGCGCCGTTCAGGTTCTCCGCCGCCTGGCCGATGGTGATCTCGGCGCCCAAGGCGCGGAGCCGGGCGACGATCGGCCCCTCCTTCAGGTCGGAGCCCTGAACCCGGTAGCCGAGGTTCAGCATCACCTCGGCAATGCCCGACATGCCGATCCCGCCGATGCCGATGAAATGGATGGGGCCGATATCCTGGGGCAGTCGGGTGGCGGGCGACATGCTTAGGTCCCTCTCTCTCTCAGTGTCTCGACCAGATCGGCCAGGTCGTGGGCGGCGTTCGGGCGGCCGAGGCGGCGGGCGGCTTCGGCCATCTGGGCGGCGCGGCCGGGATCGGTCAGGATTGCGGTGATCTGCCCCGCCAGGGCGGTGGGCGTCAAGTCTCGCTCCGCCACTGTCAGAGCGGCGCCGGCCTCGGTGAGCGGGCGGGCATTGGCGGTCTGCTCGTCGCGGATGGCGATGGCGAGGGGCACGAAGATCGCCGGCCGCCCGATGGCCGCGATGTCAGCGACGGAGGAGGCGCCTGCGCGGCAGATCACCAGCTGCGCCGCGGCCAGACGGTCGGCCATGTCGTGGATGAACGGCATAACCTCGGCGGCGATGTCGGCCGCGCGATAGGCCTCCTCCACCGCGCCAACCTCCTCGGCCCGGGCCTGCTGCACGACCCGAAGCCGTCCGCGCAGCGCCCCCGGTATCTCCGCCAGCGCCGGCGGCACCGTCTCCGACAGGATGCGCGCGCCCTGGGAGCCGCCGAAGACCAGGACGGAAAGCGCCCCCTCGTCGAGCGGCGGGTCGTAGGGCGCGCCCGCCCTCTCCCGGATCGCGGCGCGGACCGGGTTGCCGGTGTGCACACCCTCCGCACCCGCCGGCAGATCCGTCGGCCAGACCGCGCAGGCCACCCGGTCCACATGGCGGGCGAACAATCGGTTGACCCGGCCGAGCACGCCGTTCTGCTCATGCAGCATCCGTGGCGTCCGGCGCAGCACCGCGGCAGCCAGCGCCGGCAGGGCCGGATAGCCGCCGAAGCCCACCACGACCCCCGGCGGGTCGCGGCGCATCTGGACCACTGCCCCCAGCACCCCGGCGGCGATCTGAAACGGTGCGGCGATCTTCGCCCACAACCCCGACCGCCCGAAGGTGCCGGAGGAGACGACGCGCCGCGTCACCGCATCGGGAAAGCCATCCGCATAGCGCGCGCCCCGCTTGTCGGTGGAGAGGCTCACGCGCCAGCCGCGGGCCAGCATCTCCTCCGCCAGGGCCTGGGCCGGGAACATGTGCCCACCGGTGCCCCCGGCCGCCAGGATGAGGTGCGGCGCGGTCACCCCCGCAATTCGCCAGAGAGCGCGTCGCGAAGCGCATCCTGCGGCCGCCGCTGGGTGAGGGCCAGGAGCATGCCGAGCCCCAGCCCGGCCGCCAGCGCAGACGACCCGCCATAGCTGATGAACGGCAGCGTCATCCCCTTAGCCGGCAACAGCCGGACGGCGACCCCCATGTTGATGATCGCCTGCAGCCCGAGAAGAGCGGCGAGCCCCGCGCCGGCCAAGCGAATGAACGGATCACGCTCCCGCATCAGCCGGGCAAAGGCGCGCAGCACGATGGAGAGGAAGAGGAGGATGATGAAAAGGACGAGGACCAGGCCATATTCCTCCGCCGCCACCGCGATGATGAAGTCGGTATGGGCGTCGGGCAGGCGCCACTTCACATTGCCCTCGCCGACGCCGACGCCGAGGAAGCCGCCCTCCCGTATCGCGTTGGTGGCGTAGGCGAGCTGGGTGCGGGGATCGACATCGGGGCTGAGAAAGCCGTCGATGCGCCGGGCGAAATGCTCCGACGCGCCATAGGCGAAGACGCCGACGCCGAGCACGGCGCCCGCGAGCCCGATCAGCAGCACCATCGGCGCGCCGGCGATGAAGTACATGATGCCCCAGACCGCCAGGAGCAGGCTCGCCTGGCCGAAATCTGGCTGCAGCACCAGGAGCAAGGCCATCAGCACTGCCACCGCGAAGGAAAGGAGCTGCCCCGGCGGCCCGGATCGGTCGAAGCTCGCCGCCATCAGCCAGGCGGCGAAGACCGCGAAGGCGGGCTTCAGGAATTCCGACGGCTGCACCGAGATGAAGCCGAGGGAGTACCAGCGCACGGCCCCCTTGCCGAAGTCGGTCCCCAGCAGGGGTAAGAGCGCCACGGAGAGCGCCGCCGCGCCAAATCCCAGCACGGCGTAGCGCCGGATCTGCGTCGGCGACAACATCGACACAACGATCATCACCGCGAGCGCCGCGCCGCCGAAGATCGCCTGCCGGATCACGTAGTAGAACGGCGGCAACTCATTCCGCGCCGCCAATGGGGGTGAGGCGGCGAGGCCGAGGAGCAGGCCGAGCACGAACAGGATCAGCACGGCCGTCACGCTCCAGCGATCGACCGTCCGCCACCACAGCGGCACGAGCGGCTCCGCCGGCTTCGCGGCCGCCCCGCCATGCACCATCTCCGTCATCGGGTGAGGTCCCCCCGATCCGATTTCACGCCTGCACCATGTGCCTCATGCCCTCTACCGGGGCTCTGACGGCAGCTTACGCGTTCAGCGCCGCTTTCACCAGCGCTTCGAACGCCTCACCCCGGGCCTCGAAGCTCTCGAACTGATCGAAGCTGGCGCAGGCGGGGGAGAGGAGGACAGTGTCCCCGGCCTCTGCGTCGCGCATGGCGGCCTGAACCGCAGCCTCCAGCGTGCCGCAGATCTGGTGCGG
Source organism: Pseudomonadota bacterium (assembly GCA_039180875.1). Classification (GTDB taxonomy): domain Bacteria; phylum Pseudomonadota; class Alphaproteobacteria; order Rhodobacterales; family Rhodobacteraceae; genus JBCDCY01. The sequence goes on from JBCDCY010000016.1 coordinate 60,131, forward strand.
TACGGGGCCGAGGGTGGCGGCGAAGTCCTCCGCCGCCTCGCCGATCAAGTAGGCGCCGGCGATCCGGTCGAAATGCGGTGCGAGGGTGGAAATGCCCCCCTCCTTCGCTCGCCCGCCGGCGATCCACCGAATGCGGGGAAAGGCGAGCAATGCCTTCTCCGCCGCATCGGCATTGGTGGCTTTGCTGTCGTTGACGTAGGCGACACCCCCCGCCTCCGCCACCAGGGCCGAGCGGTGGGGCAGGCCGGCAAAGCTCGCGAGCGCCGCCTCGATCCGCCGGGGTGGCAGGCCAAGCGCCCGGGCCGCCGCATAGGCCGCCGCGGCGTTCTGGTGGTTGTGCGCGCCGGGCAGGCTGCGCACCTCCCGCAAATCGATCGAGGCGACCTGCCGGCCCTGGCGCCGCTCCGCCAGAAACCCCTTGCGGGCGGTGACGGACCAGTCGTCGCCCGTGAGCTTCTGGCCGGAGGAGATGCGGATGACCGGCCGGCCGCCCACCTCCTCCCGCATCTGGGCGGCGAGGAACCGGCCCTCCACCTCATCGACGCCGATCACGCAGGTCTCCGGCCCGCCCTCGGCAAAGAGCCGCCGCTTGGCCGCGAAATAGCCGCCCCGCCCGCCATGGCGGTCGAGATGGTCGTCGGAGAGGTTGAGGAAGATCGCGATGTCCGGCGCGAGCGCCCGGGCAAGCTCGATCTGGTAGGATGAGAGCTCGAGCACCACGACCTGCCCGTCCTCCGCCGGATCGAGATCCAGCACGCCCCGGCCGATATTGCCACCCATCTGGGACGGCACATCGCAGCTCTCGAGGATGTGGTGGAGCAGCGCCGTGGTCGTCGACTTGCCGTTCGATCCGGTGACGGCCACCACCCGCGGCTGCCGCGCGAAGGCCGCCCAGGCCTCCGTCGCGAAGGAGCGGAAGAAGAGGCCGATGTCGTTGTCGACCACCGCACCGTGGGCCCAGGCCTGGGCCACCGCCGGATGCGGCGCGGGGTAGAGGTGGGGGATGCCGGGGGAGGCGATCAGACAGACCACATCCTCCCAGGCACTGTCGCGCGTGAGGTCGGCGATGGTGAGGCCGAGATCCTCCGCCGCCGCCCGGGGCGCTTCGTTGTCGTCCCAGCAGAGCGGCTCCGCCCCGCCCGCCGCCAGGGCCTGAGCCGCGGCAAGGCCGGATCGGCCGAGGCCCAGCACCCCGACGCGCTGCCCGCGATAGCCGCGCACCGGGATCACGCGCAATGCTCCGCGAGCGCCGCGTCGAGGAACGCCACCCGCTCGGGCACCGGGGCCTTGGGAAGGAGGACGACCTCATACCCCGCCTCCGGATAGCGACGGAGCAGGTGGTGGTACTCGGCCTCCGCCGCTGGGAAGTCGTGCCGGCGTTCGGCGTCGGCCGCGAAGATATCGGGCCAGGGCGGCGCCAGAAAGACGGTCCGGTCGTAGCGGCGGGCGGTCAGGACCTCGGGCCCCGCCTGGCCGCCCGCCCGCTCCAACGCCGCGACCGCATCGACCAGGGAGCGGTCGTAGAGCGTGGGACGGGGGCCGGCGCGCGCCGCGTCGAAGTCGCGCGTGGCGCGGACGAGGCAAGTCTCGGCGAACGCCGCGGGCGCGGTCCAGGGCAAGGCTCCGCCGCCCCGGGCACGCTCGGCCCGCACGACCTCCCGCCCCGGCTCGGCCATCGTCGGAAAGCCGCGTGCCGCCATCGCCGCGATCAGCGTCGACTTACCGCCGCCGGAGCAGCCGGAGATCACGATGCGGCGCGGGCTGGTCGTCATCGGAGCGAACCCTCCACAACGCCAGCGTCACGCAAAGCACCCGCCCGCCACCCCCACCCCCCCCGCCCGCGGGGCCGGGGGGGGGGGGGGGGGGCCCCCCCCCCGGGGGGGGCCGGGGGGGGGGGGGGGGGGGGGGGGGGTCCCCCGGGCGCGCCGGCGGCGCGCCGCCGTGTGGCAGAGGAGGGGGGGCGGCGCACGCACATCGCGCGGAGGGCGCTGCAC
>JBCDCY010000017.1:0-3008 GCA_039180875.1 Pseudomonadota bacterium
ATGGTCAGTGTCGGCGGGACGGCGAGCTGCTGCCGGACGATCTCGTCTCCGGTCCGTCCGATCGTGTCTTGCGCGGCCTCGCGGATGGCGCGGGCGACGTCATCCTCGCTGTCGTCCCCGCTTTCCAGGCCGAGGTTCAGGATCGTGGCGAGGCCTGCGGCGAGAAAGACGCGACCCCAATGATAGTTGACCCGGTCCTGCAGGCCGGACGCGCCTGTTCCGTCAGTGCCGGGCGCGCGTTCCAGCACAATGGAGCGACCATCCGGAAGGATGAGGCGGGTCCAGACGAGGAGCAGGCGGCTTTGCCCGGACGCGATGCGGCTGTCATATTCTCCCAGAAGCCGAGCGCCTTGCGGGATCAGCAGGTATCGTCCTGAGGGGCTGTCATAGACATTCGAAGTCACCTGGGCCGAGATCTGGCCAGGTAGGTCGGAGCGCAGGCCGGTGATCAGGGCGGCCGGGATCACGGTTCCGGCCTGCAGGATGTAGGGGCTGGGCGGCGGCACCATGCGCTGCGCACTGACGGTGTCCGTGTCTCCGGGACGGGTGAGGAACGTCTCCCGGTTTGAGACCGGATCGTTTGCCGTCGGGCTGCCCAATGTGGAGGGGAAGAGTGTACCGGTCGCGGTGGGCGTCGGTGTGGCCTGGGCTCCGCCGCGCGGCACGGTTTGCGCCTCCGCGAAAAGGGCGCTCAGCCGGGCGGCGTCGAGTTCCTGAAGGCGGCGTTGTTCCTCCGGATCAACTGTGGGGGCCAATGGACCGGAAAGGGGCGGTGCCGGGACCGGCTGGCCGCGATCTTGCGCCCCAAGGATGGCGCGGCTCAGTTCACCGGGCAAGGGTGGGCCGAGACGCGGGACATCGGCGTAATCCCGAGGCAATGTGGACAGCCCTTCAGCCGCCTGAATGCGTTCGGTGGAAAAGAGCTCGGTCTGGGTGCCCTCCTGCCGGTTGTTCTGCAAAGCCACGATCAGGATCGCGCCCAGACCCAGACCGCCGATGGCGGTGGCAAGGGCGATGGCCCGGCGGGACAGGCGCATGACACGGGGCGGATCGGGCCTGAGGCGAAGCTCCTGGGCGATGTCTTCCTCGGTCCGTGGCGGCTCTTGGATATCAGGGTTTTGTGTCATCGCTCCGCCTCCGGCTGGGGCGCGCGCGGTGGGCGCTGATCGCCATCTGTCCGCACGATCCGCACGACCTGCTGTTGTCTTTCGCCGAGACGCAGTTCCGCCGCACCGAAGAGCCGGTCCACGATCAGCACGTTGCCGAGCACGCGGGTGTTGACGATCTGGCCACGCCCATCCGGGCCGATCACGAAGAGCGGGGGCATCTCGCCTTGGGCGATGCCGGGCGGGAAGACGACATAGACACGCCGCCCATCGTCGAAGACCGAGACCGGCCGCCAGGGTGGGGCATCGCCCTGCAGGCCATAGCGGTAGTGCCGTTCGGCCACGTGCGGGATCGCCGGGCGGCGAATTGTCGGGGTGCGGGGCGTGCTTCGCACCTCTGGATAGGCCCAAGCGACGCTGGGCATCCAAGCTTCCTCATTCGCACGCAACTCGATGTGGTAGGTGCGCCGGTCGGTGTTGACGATGAGATTGCTGGTGATGTCGGGGCGGGTGGGTTTCACGAGGATATGGACGCGCTCGGTGCGGCCTGCGCCGCTGATGGTGTCGCCGATGATCCAGCGCGCGGTGTCGCCCGCCGCGATCGGGCCGGGGCCGGTCAGGCGTTCGCCGGGTTCGAGCGCGATATTGGTGATCTGCCCGGGGGCGGCATAGATCTGGTAGAGCGCGCCTTCGCTCCACGGAAAAACCTGCATGGCGTTGTAGTAGCCCTGCTGGCGGGGTTCGACCCGGGCGGCGGCATTGGCAGCGATGATGCGCGCCTCCGGCGTATCCGCTTCGGGATCGCCGCCGCGGGAGGGCGTCCAGGCTGGCGGCGTGTGAACCGGGCGGGGCGGCCCCTCGGCCGGGGGTGGTGCCGGCGGCGGCGCGAGGGCCGGAACGTGATCATCATAGGCGATTTCGGGCGGGCGCTGTCCCGTGCAGGCGGTCAGCGCCGTGGCCGCGAGGAGAAGAACGGGGATGGGGCGAAGTCGTCTCATTGGGCATTCTCCCTCGACCAGTTGATGGCATGGACATAGACGCCGAGCGGATTTGCCCGCAGGCGCTCCGCATCGCGCGGCGGCTGGATCACGACGGTCAGGATGGCAGTCCAGCGTTCGGTGGTGGCGAGCTGACCGTTTTCGTAGCGTCGCTCGATCCAGGCGACCCGGAAGCTTGTGTCCGAGGCGCGAATAACACTCGAGACCTCGATGGAAATCTGCGTGTCGCCGACCTGCGCGAAGGGATCGTTCACCCGGGCATGGTCATTCAGCGCGACAGCGCCGCGATCCGTGGCGAAATCGTAGGCACGAAGCCAGTTCTGGCGCAGCACGATCGGATCGGCCGGGACCTGCCGGACATGCTCGACGAAGCGGGCGAGGTGCCAGGCGATCTGCGGATCGGTCGGGCGATACTCGGCGAGCGCCGGCGCGACGGCCTGTGCCGCACCGAGATTGTCGACCTCGACTACGTAGGGGACGACGCTGCTGCGCGTCGATTGCCAGGCGAGCGCTGCGCTGAGCCCGGCGGACAGGGCAAGGCAGCCCATTGCCATGAGGCGCCAGTTGCGGGCCTGAACGCGGGCCGAGCCGATGCGCTCGTCCCAGACCTGGGCGGCCTTCTGGTAGGGGGTGACGGGTTCGGGTGTGGTGCCGTAGCGGACGCTGGGTCGTCGGAACATCAGGAGGACCTTTCGGAGAGGCTGACGACCGTGCCGCCGCCGCCATGATCGCCGGAGCGGACGACATGGGCGGCGGTCGAGAGGCCGTGTTGAAGGGATTGCTGGCGCTTCATCCGGCGCGCCCAGTCCGGTGGGCCGTCATTGGCCGGGGCGGGCAGGGCGCCACCCGCCATCCGTCCCCCGGTTGCGGCATAGGCTGCGCGGGCGCCGGACTGCGCACCGTC